>QDFQ01000003.1 GCA_003075315.1 Arthrobacter sp. TPD3018
GTGCCGGCACGTCGCTGCCCTTCACCTGATGCCGCGAGATCCGCTCGCCGCGACCCGGCGACAGCGACGTCACCAGCCAGGTGGAGCGGCTCAGCTCCAGCGACACGAAGATTGCGTTCAGCTGCGTGCTGACGGCGGCATGGCATGAGACGGACACGGGCACGGGCAACCTCCTTCACGACAAAGCGGGAAGGTCAGTCTGCCTCAACCGGCGCCAGCCCGCGCCCATGGGATCTTTTTTGTTGCGCGGGCAAAGCGCGGGCGGGCATCGTCGCCGCCGAATAGGGAAGGATTGGTATGCGGGCGATGGTGGCGGCAGCGGTGTTGGGGGCAGGCGCGCTGGCGATGGCAGGGCCGGCCATGGCTGCAACCGGGGTGCAGACCGCCGATCAGCTTGCGGCGCAGGCGCTGGCGATGCAGCAGGCGGGCGATCCGGGCGAGGGTGCGCCGGTGGCGTACGACGTGTCCTTTCCCAATGCGGTGCACCACGAGGCGCAGGTGACCGCGACGTTCCGCGGCGTGCCGCCGGGGCCGCTGCGCGTGCAGATGGCGCGCTCGTCGCCGGGGCGGTACGCGATTCACGAATTCGCGAAGAACGTCTATGCGGTGTCGTCGAAGGACGGGCGCGGGCGGCCGCTCGCGCTGACGCGGACCGATCCCTATGGCTGGTCGGTGGCGGGGCATGACGGCACGGTCGTCGTCACCTACACGCTGTTCGGCGACTGGGGCGACGGAACCTACGCACAGATCGATGCGGACCATGCGCATCTCAACATGCCGGCGACCTTCCTGTGGGCGGTGGGATATGACGCCAGGCCGATCCGGGTGCGCTTCCACGCCTTCGACCCCAAGTGGCGCGTCGCGACGCAGCTGCCGGCGGGGAAGGCGGAGGGGACGTATTGGGCGCCGAACTTCCAGTATTTCATGGACAGCCCGACCGAACTCAGCGCCTTTTCGCTGCGCCAGTGGCCGATGACCGATGCGACGGGCAAGACGTATCTGATCCGGCTGGCGGTGCATCACATGGGGACGGAGGCGGAGGTCGACACCTATGCCGCCAAGACGAAGCGGGTGATCGCGCAGCATTATGCGCTGTTCGGCCGTGCGCCGCGCTACGATTACGGCACCTACACCTTCATCGCCGACTATATGCCGCAAATCGCGGGCGATGGGATGGAGCATCGCAACTCGACGATCATCACCCAGCCGCGCGGGCTGGCCGAGGCGAATTATGCGCAGCTGAACACGCTGAGCCACGAGTTCGTCCACAGCTGGAACGTCGAGCGGCTGCGCCCGGCCGAGCTGGAACCGTTCGACTTCACGCGCGCCAATCCGACGCCGAGCCTGTGGTTCGCGGAGGGCTTCACGCAATATTACGGTCCGCTGCTGATCCGCCGCGCGGGCGAGAGCAGCGTGGACGATTTCCTCAAGGGGCTGGGCGGCACGCTGAACGGCGTCGTCAACGGCAGCGGGCGGCGGTACGGCGGGCCGGAGGAGATGAGCCTGCGCGCGCCCTTCGTCGATGCGGCGAAATCGATCGACCGGACCAACCCCAACATCTTCATTTCCTATTATCCGTACGGCGCCGTCGTGGCGCTGGCGCTCGACCTCACGCTGCGGCAGCGGTTTCCGGGCGTGACGCTCGACAGCTATATGCGGCATCTGTGGGAGACGCGGGGCGATGCCGAGAAGCCCTATACGCCCGCCGATCTGGAGCGCGGCCTCGCCGAGGTGACGCGCGATCCGGCGTTCGCGAAGGGCTTCTTCGACCGATATGTCCATGCGAGCGGGCTGCCCGATTTCGCGCCGCTGCTCGCCCAGGCGGGGCTGGCGATGCAGCCGCGCGCGCCCGGTGCGGCCTGGGCGGGGTTTGCGCTGAAGGCGGATGATGGGGGAAGCGGGGTGGTCGTCGCCGCTCCGCCTGCGCCGTCTTCGCCCGCCTATGCTGCGGGACTGGATGAGGGCGACGTGCTGTTGAGCGTCGGCGGCATGCCGGCCAATTCGGCCGAGGATGTGACGGCGCTGCTCGCCTCGCACAAGCCGGGGGATGCGGTGGCGGTCCGCTATCGCCAGCGTGGCGTCGAGCGGACGGCGACGCTGCGTCTGGCCGTCGATCCGGCGTTCACGGTCGTGCGCGGTGAAACGGTGGGGGCGGCGGTGACACCGGCGCAGCTGGCGTTTCGGAAGGCGTGGCTGGGGGACTAAGGGGCCGTCCCCCGGCTTGGGATCAGGACGTCATCCCAGCGAAGGCTGGGATCTCCCGCTGATAACGCGGGACAAGAGCCGAGAAAGGCCCCAGCCTTTCGCTGGGGCGACGGTTTTGGAGCAAGGCGTGCGCGCGCTTAGTGCGCCGACGCCCCGCTCGCGCCGATGCCGGTCTCGGCGCGGACGCGCTGGGCGGCGTAGCCGGCGCGGTCGATGGCGGCGCGGGGCGAGGTGTCGAGGATCGAGACCAGCCAGATCGTCAGGAAGGCGATCGGCATCGAGATGATCGCGGGCGACGAATAGGGAAAGATCGCGGCGGGGTGGCCAAGGATCGTGACCCATACCGCGGGCGACAGGATGGTGAGCCCCACCGCGAGGACGAGGCCCAGGGTGCCGCCCGCTACGACGCCGCGCGTGGTCGCGCCCGGCCACAGCAGCGACAGGATCAGCACCGGGAAATTGCCCGACGCCGCCACCGCGAAGGCGAGGGAGACCATGAAGGCGACGTTCTGTTTCTGGAACACGATGCCGAGCAGGATTGCGACCGCGGCGAGGACCAACACGGTGCGGCGCGAGACGGCGAGTTCGGCGGCGCTGTCCGCGTGTCCCTTACGGAAGACGGTCGCGTAGAGATCGTGGCTGACCGCCGACGCGCCCGACAAGGTGAGGCCCGCGACGACCGCGAGGATGGTGGCGAAGGCGACCGCGGAGATGAAGCCCAGGAACAGATTGCCGCCGACCGCCTGCGCCAGATGGATCGCGGCCATGTTGGTACCGCCGATCAGCACGCCATCGGCATCGAGATAGCCGGGGTTGGTTGCGACCAGCACGATCGCGCCGAAGCCGATGATGAAGGTGAGCAAATAGAAATAGCCGATCCAGCCCGTCGCCCACAGTACCGACGTGCGCGCCGCCTTGGCATCGGGGACGGTGAAGAAGCGCATCAGGATGTGCGGCAGGCCGGCGGTGCCGAACATCAGCGCCATGCCGAACGAGATCGCCGACACCGGATCCTTGATGAAATTGCCGGGGCCCATGATCGATCCGCCCTTGGCGGCGGCCTCTGCGGGGGACAGGCCGGTGGCGGCGGCGAGGCCGGTCTTCACCTCGACCGCGCGGGCGAAGAGCGCTTCGGGACTGAAGCCGAATTGGGCGAGGACCATCAGCGCCATGAAGGTGGCGCTGCCCAGCAGCAGCACCGCCTTGATGATCTGGACCCAAGTGGTGGCGGTCATGCCGCCGAACAGGACGTACAATGTCATCAGCACGCCGACGATGCCGACCGCATATTCGTAGCGCAGGCCGAAGAGGAGTTTGATGAGTTGGCCCGCGCCGACCATCTGGGCGATCAGGTAGAAGAGGACGACGACGAGCGTGCTGGTCGCGGCGAAGCTGCGCACCGGGGCTTGCGCGAAGCGGAAGCTGGCGACGTCGGCGAAAGTATATTTGCCCAGGTTGCGCAGGCGTTCGGCCATCAGGAACAGGATGATCGGCCAGCCGACGAGGAAGCCGATCGAATAGATCAGGCCGTCATAGCCATCGGTGAAAATCTGTGCGGAAATGCCGAGGAAACTCGCCGCGGACATATAGTCGCCGGCGATGGCGAGGCCGTTCTGGAAGCCGGTGATGCCGCCGCCCGCGGTGTAGAAATCGGCCGCGGTGCGCGTGCGGCGCGCTGCCCAGCGGGTGATGCCGAGCGTGAACAGCGCGAAGGCCGCGAACATGAGGATCGCGGTCCAGTTCGTCGGCTGCTGCCGGGTCTGGCCGGCGATGGCATCGGCATAGGCGGGGCCGGCGGCGAGCAGGAGCGCGCCGACGGCGAGCGCTGCGATCCGGCGGGTCATGCGCCATACTCCGCGCGCAGGGCGGCGAGCGCGGCGTCGTAATCGCGATTGGCGCGCGCGACGTACAGGCCGGTGAGCAGGATCGCGAGCAGGATCAGCGCGAAACCGATCAGGATACCGAGCGAGGTGACGCCGCCTGCCATGATCGGCTGGGCGAGGAAGGGCTTGTCGAAGGCGATCAGCGCGACGAAGCCGAAATAGGCGACGAACATGATGGTGGCGAGCATCCACCCGAAGCGGCCGCGCGCCTGGACGAGCCGTTGATAGCGAGGATCGCTCGCGATGCGCTGCGCCTGGTCGTCGGTCATCCTGTCCCCCGTTCCCGCCCGGCGCGTTGCGGCCGGATCGGTTGCGCTATCATGACGCGGTGACGGCGCGGCGCAAGGGTGGTTGTTGGGAATGTATTGCGGTGGCCCAGAGCGCACCGGGTCGCAGCGCACGTCGCTTCCTCCGACCGTCATTCCCGCGGAGGCGGGAATCCAGACTGGCTGGCTGTGCGATTTATCAGTGGCGTTGGAGGTTATGGATTCCCGCCTTCGCGGGAATGACGGGGGTTGTGGGGCGGGGGGTGCGTTTGACACATCTGCCCGCTGCCCGCTGCCCGCTGCCCGTCGCCCGTCGCCCGTCGCCCGTTGCCCGTCGCTCGCGGGTCATCGGTGCGATCGCCCGTCGCCCACCAACGTGGCTCCCCGCTGACCTCCGCGCACCGACGCGACGCGCACCCGCCCGCACCTCCAAAATGACGAAAACTTCATCTGGCTGCCATGGGGGGGACAGGCCGGGGCGGGCATGTCGGTAGGATGGGTTGGTTTGCGTCGCGGTCGATACGGCATCATCTCGCCTGGGTGGGCGGGATCGCGCTCGGCGTGGTGGCGCTGATGGCGGGCGTGGCGGCGCTGGCGGGGTTCTTCGATCGCGATCCCGTCGTGCTGCTGCCCGCGGAAGGCACGACGCGGCCCGTCGCCGCGCTGTATCTGTCGGGCGATATGGGGCTGCGCTTCGGCCCCAATCCCACCACGACGCGCACGCTGGCGGCGAACGGCGTGACCGTCGTCGCGCTGAAATCGCCGACGTTGTTCCGCTTTCACCGCACGCGCGGCGAGGTGGACCGGATCGTGGCCGATGCGGTACGGACCGCGCTCGCGCGCAGCGGGGCGTCGCGGATCGTGGTGATCGGGCAATCCTATGGCGCGGACATATTGGAAACCGGGCTGGCGGCGCTGCCGCCGCAGCTGCGCAGCCGCATCGCGGGCGCGGTACTGGTGGTGCCGGGCGAGAGCGTGTTCTTCCGCGCCGACCCCTCGGGCCTCGGTTATCGCGGCATGCCCGACCATATCGGGGCAGCGTCGCTCGACCGGCTCGACTGGCTGCCGGTGACCTGCATCTACGGCCGCGAGGAGCAGGATAGCGCCTGTCCCGACGTCCATCTGCCGCATGCGACGATCATCGCGATGCCCGGCGGCCATTTCCTGGATAACGATCGCAAGGGCCTGTTCGCGCATGTGCTGACCGCGATCCGGCAGGACGCGCCCGGGGCGTTTCGGTGAGCACACCCGCGCACGCGCCGCGCGGCGCGTCCCGGCTGGACCGGTGGCTGGATGCGGGCGGCGCCTTCGTCGCGCGGCACCGGCGCGAGCTGGTGATCGCCGCGGTGCTGCTGGTCGCCGCCATCGGGTTCGAGGCGCTGCACCTGGTGCTGCGCGAGGTGCATCTGCGCGACGTGCGCGCATCGCTGGCGGCGGTGCCCGATACGCGGATCGCGGCCAGCCTGGCGCTGACGGTGACGAGTTACCTGATGCTGACCGGCCTCGACTGGGTCGCGTTGCGGGCGGTGGGCAAGCCGCTGCCGTGGCGGATCGCGGCGGCGGGATCGTTCACCAGTTACACGCTGAGCCACAACCTCGGGCTCTCGTTGCTGACCGGCGGGTCGGCGCGGTTGCGGCTGTACAGCGCCGCCGGCCTGACCTTCGGCGAGGTGGCGCAGGTCGCGGCGATCTGCGCGATCGCCTTTTGGGCGGGAGTCGTGGGGGCGGCGGGGTTCGGGCTGGTCGTGGGCCAGGGCGTGACGCTGGGGCCGGTGACGCTCGACCCCGCCTGGGCGCGGGCGTTGGGCGGTGGCCTGCTGGCGCTGCTCGCCGTTCTGCCGGTGCTGCGCGCGCGCGGCGTCGCGATGCTGGGGCCGGAGCGGCTGGGCGTGGCGCTGCCGAGCCTCAGGCAGATGGGCGCGCTGGCGCTGCTGTCGCTCGCCGACCTCAGCGCGGCATCGGCGGCGCTGTTCGTGCTGGTGCCGGGGGCGGCGGCGCAAGCCTATCCCGCCTTCGTCGTCGCCTATGCGGTGGCGGTGGTGGTGGCGCTGGTGCTGCACGTGCCGGGGGGACTCGGCGTGTTCGAGACGGTGGTGCTGGCGACGGTGCCCGGCGATCGCCCGGCGCTGTTCGCGGCGCTGCTGCTGTATCGGCTGATCTATTATCTGCTGCCGCTGATGGTCGCGGCGATCGGCATCGCGGCGGCGGAGGGGTGGCGGCTGCGCCATCCGATCCGGCGCGGCCTGTCGTACGTCGACCGCGCCGGGCAATTGCTGGCGCCGACCGCCGTCACCGCACTGGTCTTCGTCGCAGGCTTCATCCTGCTGGTGTCGGGAGCGCTGCCGGGGGTGAAGGACCGGCTGTCCGACCTCGACGACATGCTGCCGTTGCCGTTCATCGAAGGCTCGCATATGGCGGGCAGCCTGATCGGCACGGCGATGCTGTTGGTCGCGCCGGCGCTCAATGCGCGGCTGCGGTCGGGCTTTGCGGCGGCGCGGCTGCTGCTGATCGGCGGGGCGCTGTTTTCGCTGATGAAGGGCCTCGACTACGAGGAAGCGGCGTTGCAGCTGATCGTCGCGGGCGTGCTGCAATATTGCCGGCAAAGCTTCTATCGCGAAGGCGGCATCCTGACCGACCGGCCGCACTGGCCGTGGCTGGTCGCCGCCGCCGCGGCGCTGGCGCTGAGTGTCTGGGCGGGGTTCTTCGCGTACAAGCGCACGCCGTATAGCGACGATCTGTGGTGGCACTTCGCGCTCAACGGCAATGCGCCGCGATTCCTGCGCGCGAGCTTTGCGGCGGGGGTGCTGCTCACTGCGGCATCGCTGTACCAATTGCTCACCGGCAGCCGCACGAAGAGTCTGCCCGAGAGCGTCATCCCCGAAGATGCGATCGCGGCGGCGCGCGCGGACAGTCCGCGCACCGATGCCGCGCTGGCCTATACCGGCGACAAGAGCTTCATCGTATCGGCGGCGGGCGATGCGTTCCTGATGTACCGCGTGCGCGGGCGCAGCTGGGTGGTGATGGGCGATCCCGTCGGGCCGGTGGCGGCGTGGAGCGAGCTGGTCTGGAGCATCCGGCGGGCGTGCGACGCGCGCGCCGGGCGACTGTGCTTCTATCAGGCGAGCGAGCGGATGCTGCCGTTGTTCGTCGAGCTGGGGCTGCACGCGATCAAATATGGCGAGGAGGCGCATGTGGCGCTGGATCGCTTCACGATCGCGGGGCCGCGCGCGAAATCACTGCGTCATGCGGTGCGGCGCACCGAGGCGGCGGGGGCGGTCTTCTCGGTCGAGCCGGCAAGCGCGGTGCCGGCACTGATCGACGAGATGCGCGCCGTGTCCGACGCATGGCTGGCGGCGAAGGCGGGGCGCGAGAAACGGTTCAGCCTGGGGGCGTTCGACCCCGCGTACCTCGCGCGCTTTCCGGTGGCACTGGTGCGGGTGGAGGGACGGATCGTCGCCTTTGCCAACATCTGGGTGTCGGGGGACGGCGAAGAGGCGTCGGTCGACCTGATGCGCCACCATCCCGATGCGCCGTACGGCACGATGGAGATGATGATGGTGCGCCTGATCGAATGGGCGCGCGGGCAGGGCTATGAGCGGTTCAACCTGGGCATGGCGCCGCTGTCCGGCATGCCCAGCGGGCGACTGGCGCCGGTGTGGGCGCAGCTGGGGCATGCGCTGTTCGCCAATGGCGAGCGCTTGTACGGCTTTGCGGGGTTGCGCGCGTTCAAGGCGAAATATGGGCCGGACTGGGTGTCGCGCTATATCGCGACGCCGCCGGGCGCGGCGATGCCGCGGGTGCTGATCGATCTGGCCCGGCTGGTGAGCGCGTGAGGGGCTGATGGTCGCTTTTCAGCCTCGACGTCATCCCAGCGAGGGCTGGGATTTCTCGGTGAGAGCGCGGGGCAGGAGCCGCATGAGGCCCCAGCCTGCGCTGGGGCGACGGATACAGGATTGCAGATGGGGTGCTGGCGGGTACGGAGCCTTTAGGCTTAGAGTCGTGCCATGACCGACGATCCCAAAGGCCGCGCGCTGCGGCGGCGTAGCGTATTGTTCATGCCGGCCTCCAATCCGCGCGCGATGGCGAAGGCGCGCGATCTGGCGTGCGATGCGGTGATCCTCGATCTGGAGGATGCGGTGGCGCCGGAGGCGAAGGGCGCGGCGCGCACGGCAGCGCTGGCCGTGGCGGCGGAGGGGTTCGGCGGACGAGCCTGCGCGGTGCGGATGAACGCGCTGGATACGCCATGGGGCGCGGACGATGCGGCGGCGCTGGCAGCGGCGCCGGGCGTGGCCGCGGTGGTGGTGCCCAAGGTCGGGTCGGCGTCCGATCTAGAGGCGGTGCGTGCGGCGCTGGGGACGGATGGGCCGCCGATCTGGGCGATGATCGAGACGTGCGGGGCGGTGCTGCGGCTGGCCGAGATCGTCGGCGCGGCGGCGGCGACGCGGACCGAGCTGCTGATCGCAGGCACCAACGATCTGGCCAAGGAGATGCGCTGCCGGGTCGATGGCGGGCGCACGGCGCTGGTGCCGGCGCTGGTGCAACTGGTCGTTGCGGCACGGGCGGCGGGGCTGGTGGTGCTGGACGGCGTCTACAATGCCTTCCGTGACACAGCCGGCTTTGCGGCGGAGTGCGAACAGGGCGCGATGCTGGGGTTCGACGGCAAGACGCTGATCCATCCGGCGCAGGTCGAGGCGGCGAATGCGGCGTTCGCGCCATCGGCGGAGGCGGTAGCCTGGGCGGAGCGCGTGGTCGCGGCGTTCGCCACGCCTGAGGCGGCGGGGCGGGGAGCGATCCCGCTGGACGGCGCGATGGTGGAACGGCTGCACCTCGCCGAGGCGGAGCGGGTGTTGGCGTTGGTGGGGTGAGGGGTCCCACAGCCGTCATTCCCGCGGAGGCGGGAATCCAGAACCTCCAACCCCGTCGATAGAAGCGCACGGCCAGCCAGTCTGGATTCCCGCCTTCGCGGGAATGACGGCGGGTTTTGGTTGGTTTGCCCGCCTATCCCGCCAGAATCGTCCGTATGCGATCCGCGATGATGTCCATCGCGAAGGGCTTGGTCATCAGCGCCATATTGGGGCCGAGCGGGCCGTTGCCGATCACGGCATTCTCCGCATAGCCGGTGATGAACAGTACTTTGAGGTGCGGCAGCATCTCGATCGCGGCGTCGGCGACCTGGCGGCCGTTCATCTGGCCGGGCAGGCCGACGTCGGTGATGAGCAGATCGACATGCGCGCCGGTGCCGAGCAGCCGTAGCGCGGAGGGGCCGTCACCCGCCTCCAGCACGACATGGCCCATCTCTTCGAGGATCTCGACCACGAGCATGCGGATCGTCGGTTCGTCGTCGACGACCATGACGCTGTGCCGCCCCTCGACCGGCGTGGCGGCGGTATCGAGCGCGACCGCGCCGTCATCGTCGCTCGCATCGCCATAATGGCGGGGCAGATAGATGCACATCGTCGTGCCCTGCCCGATCTCGGAATAGATGCGCACCTGCCCGCCCGACTGGCGTGCGAAGCCGTAGATCATCGAAAGGCCAAGGCCGGTGCCCTCGCCCATCGGCTTGGTGGTGTAGAAGGGGTCGAAGGCGCGCGCCTGCACCTCGGGCGTCATGCCGGTGCCGGTGTCGGTGACGCACACGGACAGATATTGGCCGGGTTCGAGGTCGCGTTCGCGCGCGGAGCGCTGGTCGAGCCAGCGGTTGGCGGTTTCGATCGTGATCCGGCCGCCCTCCGGCATCGCATCGCGCGCGTTGATGCAGAGGTTCAGGATCGCGTTTTCGAGCTGGTTGGGATCGACCATCGCGGGCCATATGCCCGCCGCGCCGACCACCTCCAGCGTCACGCCGGGGCCGACGGTGCGCTGGATGAGGTCGCTAAGGTCGGCGATCAGCCGGTTGACGTCGGTTGGCTTGGGATCGAGCGTCTGGCGGCGCGAAAAGGCGAGCAACCGGTGGGTCAGCGCCGCCGCACGCCGCGTCGCGCCGAGCGCAGCGGTGGCGTAGCGATCGAGGTCGCCGATGCGTCCCTGCGCGACGCGGACCTGCATCATCTCGATCGCGCCCGAGATGCCGGTGAGCATGTTGTTGAAGTCGTGCGCCAAGCCGCCGGTGAGCTGGCCGACCGCCTCCATTTTCTGCGCCTGCCGCAGATGCGCTTCGGCGACCATCAGCGCGTGCGTGCGCTCCTCGACCTGCTGTTCGAGCGAGGCGGTGAGCGCCCCCAGTTCCTGTTCGACGCGGCGGCGTTCGGTCGCGTCGCGGGTGCGTTCGGCGACGTCGCGGATGAAGGCGATCTCTTCGGCCAACCAGGGGCGCGGCACCTCGTTGTTGAGGTAGAGCAGCGCGACGAAGCCGCCCTGTTCGGTGATGGGCATGTTGACGAAGGACAAAGCGGCGAGGCCCTTCAGCGCCTCTGCCGTGTCGCGGGTGCGCGGGTCGTCGTAGACGTTGCCGATTGCGACCGTGTCGCCGCGCTTCAGATCCTCGATATACGAACCATAGTCGCGGAAATGCAGCAGGCCGGGCAGCGGCTGGATGCCGGGCGCGCACCAGGGGCGGGCGGCAACGATCGTTTCGGCCTCCGCGTCGATCGTGCCGTAGCCGCAGCGGCTGACGTCGAACAGGCGACCGAGAATCTCGACCGCGGCATAAGCGAGGTCGTCGGGATCACCCGCCGTGCGCAGCCGGTCGTTGAGTTCGACCAGCGCCTGCAGGCGGAGTTCGGCGCTCTTGCGCGCGTCGATGTCGAAGCTGATGCCGGGAAAGCGGATCGCGCGGCCCAGATCGTCGAGCTGCGCCTGTCCGCGTGCGGCGACCCAGCGGGCGCGGCCGTCGGGCTGGGTGAGGCGATAATCGCTTTCGAAGGGCGCGCCGCTTGCCAGTGCCTCGGCGATCTCGGCCTGGACGCGGGGCAGATCCTCGGGGTGGATGCCGCCGAAGAAGCGTTCGATCGCCGTGCCTTGGCGCGCGGCTTCGGGATCGACGCCGTAGAGGCGGGCGAAGGCGGGGTCGGCGGTGATCCGGTCGGCCACCACGTCCCAGTCCCAGCTGCCGACGCTGGTCGCTCCGGCGATCTGCGGGTCGTTGTGGGGCATAAGCGGCATGTAACTCATCGGAACGGAAAGGATTGTTGGTTAGGATCGCTGCCCCAACGCGTGATGGCGGCAGGCGATCCGATCGTCAGCGCTGCGTCGCCTCGATCGCCTCGCGCGACCAGCCACCCCCCATCGCCTGGTACAGCTGCGCATAAGCGGTCAGGCGGTCGGCGCGCGCCTGCACCAGCGCCAGTTCGGCGGTGAGCAGGCCGCGCTGCGCATCGAGCTGTTCGATGTACGACGTATAGCCGGCGCGATAGCGGTTGGTGGCATTGCGCAGCGCGGCGGCGAGCGCATCCACCTGCAACCCGAGCGCGGTCGCCTGTTCGCCCGAACGCTGGACGCCGGCGAGGGCGTTGTCGACCTCCTGGAACGCGACGAGCGCGGTGCGGCGATAGGCGAAGGCGGCCTGGTCGCGGCGCGCGGTGGCGGCGTCGGTCTGCGCGCGCAGGCGGCCACCGTCGAAGATCGGCGACAGGATGCTCGCGCCGATCGAGAAGACGCCGATCGGATCGGCGAGCTTCGTCGACAGGACGACGCCCGCGCTGCCGGTGAGCGCGATATTGGGCAGCATCGCCGCGCGGGCGCTGTCGAGGCTGCGGTCGGCGGCGACCAGCGTCTGTTCGGCCTGGAACAGGTCCGGGCGGCGGCGCAGCAGGTCGGCGGGCAGGCCGTTGGGGATCGGCGGCGGGGTGAGCCGGTCGAGCGGGGCGCCGCGGGGGATCGCGCCGGGGTTTTCGCCCAGCAGCAGCGACAGCGCATTCTCCTGTCGGCTGATCGCAAGTTGCGCGGCGGGGACGAGTTGCTGCGTGGCGCGATATTCCGCCTCCGCCTGATGCAGTTCGAGGTTGGAGGTATAGCCGGTTTCCGCGCGGCGGCGGGCGATGCGCAGCGCTTCGGTGCGCGCGGCGAGCGTCTGTTGCGCGACCGCAAGCCGCTGGTCGAGCGCGCGCAGGGCGATGTAATTGCTGGCGACGCCGCTGGCGATGGCGAGGCGGACGGTGTCGCGCGCGCCTTCGCTGGCAAGCAATTGCGCCTGGGCGGCGCGGCTGGCCTGGCGAAGGCGGCCGAACAGGTCGAGATCGTAGCTGGCAGTGACGAGCGGCTGCGCGCCGATCGCGTCGCTGGGGGTGCCGAACGGGCTGACCGTCTGGCCGGAGGTCGACGGCAGGCTGCCGCCGAGCGTCGGCGTGCGCTGCGCGGCGGCGAGGCGCGCGGCGGCGCGGGCTTCGTCGATGCGCGACGCGGCGAGCGCGAGATCGACGTTGTTCGCGAGCGCCCGCGCGACGAGATCGGTGAGGACGGGGTCGCCGAATGCGTTCCACCAGTCGGCGCGGATCGGTTGGCCCTGGCCGAGCACGGTGCGCCATGCCGGGGGCGGGGCGACGGCGGCCGCAACGGGGGCCTGCGGGCGCGGGCCGATACACCCGGCGAGCGCGGTGGTGGCTGCGAGGGTGGCGAGGGTGCGCGCGAAGACGCGAAGACGGGAGGGGCGGCTTAAACGCGTGTCGGGTGCCCCGATCCCCCCGTCACCCCGGACTTGTTCCGGGGTCCACCGAACCGCGGGGGGACGGCTAGAGGCTCGAACCAACCCCCTCGCCGCAGAGTGGACCCCGGAACAAGTCCGGGGCGACGTGGGAGGTGGGGCGGTCGGTATGGCCGATTCAGACCGAGGTGCTTGCGTCCGGCGCTGTCCGGCGCCAAGCTCCACGCCATGCGGGAGCCGCAGCCGTGCGTGTACATCCTCGCGAGCGGGCATAACGGCACGCTGTATGTCGGCGTTACGTCCAACCTCATCGGCCGGCTGATCCAGCACCGCGACGGGACGTTCGAGGGCTTCACTGCACGCTACGGCGTTCTCCAGCTCGTCTGGTTCGAACTCATCGACACCATGGCCGACGCCATCGCCAGCGAGAAGCGGATGAAGGCGTGGCGGCGTGATTGAAAACGGAACCTGATCGAGCGCGACAATCCTGGCTGGCTGGACCTCGCCGTCGGGCTCGGGTTGCCGCCGCTCGACTGATCGCAGGCCATCCCCCCGGGGAGCAGTGGACCCCGGAACGAGTCCGGGGTGACGGGGTGCGTCTGGAGACCGCATCACTTCACCGTCGGGCCGGTGGTGGTGTCGACGCTGGCCTGTACCGACATGCCGGGGCGCAGGCGCTGGATCAGTTGCTGGCCGGGATCGATGCGGATGCGGACGGCGATGCGTTGCGGCACCTTGGTGAAATTGCCCGTCGCATTGTCCGCCTTCAACACCGCAAATTCCGAACCGGCGGCGGGCGAGATGCGCTCGACGCGGCCGGTCAGCTTCGCGCCGGCGAGGCCATCGACGGTGAAGGTCGCGGGCTGGCCCACCGCCATGCGCGCGGTCTGCGCTTCCTTGAAATTGGCGATGACCCAGGTTTCGGGAGGCACCAGGAACATCAGCTGCGATCCGGCGGTGACATATTGGCCGACGCGGACGCCGACTTCGGACAGGCGGCCTGCCTCGGGCGCGCGGATGACGGTGTTGGCCAAGTCGATCTGGGCGAGGCGGCGGGCGGCTTCCGCGCCCGACACGCCGGCGCGCTGGCCGCCGCGGCCGACCTGGACGGTGCGGATGTCCTGTTGCGCGATCTCGCGCGCGGCGCGCGCCTGCTGCACCGCGGCCTGCGCCTGGCGGAGTGCGGCGAGCGTCTGGTCGCGTTCGCGCTGCGAGACGGAACCGTCCGTCACGAGATCGTTGACGCGGTTCATGTCCGCCTGCGCGCGCATCAACTGCGCCTCGGCATTGGCGACGGCGGCGGTCTGCGCGGCGAGGCTGGCGGTGCGGCTGCGTTCGGTCTGCTGCGCGTTGGCGAGCGTGGCGTTCTGCGCATCGACCTGCGCGGTCGCCTGATCGACGCGCTGGCGATAGATGCGGTCGTCGATCTGGACGAGCGGCTGGCCTGCGGTCACGTCGGCGAAGTCGCGGACATAGACCTTGGTGACATAGCCCGACACCTGCGGCGCAATCACCGTCGTGCGCCCGCGCACATAGGCATTGTCGGTCGACTGATTGGCGGTGGCGAAGGGCGGCAGGCGCCACGCTGCGAGCACCGCGAGCACGCCGCCGATCGCCAGAATCGCGATGACGATCATCGCGGTGCGGCTGGGCGGCTGCGGACGCCAGCCGGACCCGGACGGCGCGCTGGGCGGCGTCGCCGCCTCGGCCTGCGCCTCTTCGGTCGCGGGGGTGGAATCCACAGGGTTGCGGATGTCGGTCATCAGGCAGCCTCGACAAGTGCGGCGCGGCGGGCTCGATACGCGCGGCGGATCAACAGGAAAGCAAGGTAACAGAAGGTGAGCGCGGCGAGCACCGCGATCAGGCGGAAGACGTCGTCATAGGCGAGCACGTTCGCCTCGCGCGTGGTGGTCTGCGACAGGATCGCGCCGCCTTCCGCACTGCGCAGCGCGGGGTCGCCGACGACGCGCGACACCGCCGCGCCGCCTGCCTGCAGGCGCTGTGCGACGATCGGGTCGGTGGGGTCGATGCCCTGGACCAGCGCAGCGCTGTTCGCCTTTTCGCGGATCACCTGATAGCTGCCGAGCAGCGCGGTGCCGGCCAGGCCGCCGATCGAATTGATCATGCCGAACAGCGCGACGAAGCTGATGATATGGCCCGATCCGGCCTGCAGCGCGCGCGTCATGCCGAACAGCAGGGCCGGCCCCAGGAAATAGGTCGCGCCGAACGCGATCATCGCCTGCGTGACGTAGAGCTGCGGCGCGCGGGTGAGGCTGGTCGCATGGCTGTCGACGAATGCGGCGATGGCGACCAGCCCGATCGCGAGCATGATCGGATGCGTCAGGCGCGTCACGTCGAGCGTCACCGCGCTCAGCACCACGCCCGCCGCCGAGGCGAGGAAGATGATGGTGAAGAAGGGGATCAGCTGATCGTTGTTCTGGCCGAGCAAGGTCAGCAGGCCGACCGCGGCATAGGTCTGTTCGCTCAGCACGATGCGCGCCATGATCGTGACGATCGTGAAGCGGACGATGTCGGCGCTGCCCAGCCACCGCGTGTTGAGCAGCGGATTGACGCGGTGATGCTCGATGACCAGCGCCGCGCCCAGCATCGGAATGGCGGCGATCAGCGCCCAGCCGATCCACGCCGCATTGGTCCACCAGACGATGCGCCCTTCGCCCAATACCGCCGCGAACAGCGCCATCGCGCCCGCGAACAGGACGAAGGTGAGGAAATCGAGCGGCTCGAACGCCTTCGACCGGGATGTGGGAGGCAGACGTAGGAAGGCGACGGCCGCAAGGCTCAGGAGCGCAAGGCCCAGTTCGAACAGATAGAGCGTGCGCCATTGCGACATGGCGAGCAGATCGGGCGAGAACAGCCGCGCGAGCGGCGTCGCGCATTGCGGAATGCCGATGCCGACCACGACCGCCTTCAGCCGCCAGCGCAGCGGCAGCGCCTGCATCATATAATAGAGGCACAGGCTGGAGACGGCGGCACCCGCCATGCCGCTGGCGGCGCGGACCAGAATCGCGGTGTCGAATTCGCGCACGAACAAATGGCCCAGCGTGAAGACGACGTATAGGCTGAGGAAGATCATCGCGAACGGTCTGAGGCCGAACTGCGCACGGAATTTGATCAGCAGCAGATTGATGCTGACGTTGGTCATCACATACACGGTCGGCAGCCAGGCAATCTCGGCGGGATCGAGACCCAGCGCGCCTTGCAGCGTGTAGGTGTTCGCCGAAATCAGCGCATTGCCGAACCCACCCGTCAGACCCAGCAGCACCGCGATGACACCATAGGCGATCCGGTGGCGCAGCTGATGCTCGACCGATCCCGGCGAACCGGGAATCGCCGGTATTTCATGGGGCAGGAAGTCCCAGTGTTCCTCTGACAGGAAGCGGCGGAGACGGGCGAACATGGCCCGCCTATAGACCCGGAAAGAGTGTCAGGTCAGCCACTTCGCTCATCCGCCCAGGATGCGGCGGTAGAGCTGGATATAGCGGTCGGCCATGCGCTCGACCGAAAAGCGCTCCGCCACCGCGCGGCGGCAGGCGGCGCGGTCGATCTCGGGCAGGCGCGCGACGGCGGCGATGGCCTCGTCGATGCTGTCGACCAGGAAGCCGGTGACGCCATCGTCGATCAGTTCGGGCATCGACCCGCGGTTGATCGCGATGACGGGCGTGCCGCACGCCATCGCCTCGATGACCGACAGGCCGAAGGGTTCGTCGAAGTTGATGAGATGGAGCAAGGCGGCGGCATGACCGAGCGCGCGGGTGCGCTCCGCACCGCCGACGGCGCCGGGGTGGGTAATGTTGCCCCCAAGGTGCGGCACGACGGCGCGCTCGTAATAGCCCTGATCCTGCACGATACCGTACATGGCGAGCGCGCGACCCGTCGCCTGCGCCACCGCGATCGCTTCGGCCGCGCCCTTGTCGGGGTGCATGCGGCCGAAGAACAGCAGGTCGTCGCTGCCGGTCGGATCGAAGGGAAAGTCGTCCAGGACGATGCCGTGGTGGATCGTTTCGGCATAGCGGAGCTGGGGCGAGCGGTCGGCATCGCTGATCGCGACATAGTGCACGCGATCTTCGTACGGTTTGTACATCGGCAGGATGCGGTCGGACGAAAAGCCGTGGATCGTCGTGACCATCGGCGTGGTCACGAGGTTGGCGAAGGCGTGGGCGGGGAAATCGGCCTGGTTGTGGATCAGGTCGAATTCGCCGGCGCGTTCGAAGACATGCGCGAGGTGACGGTATTCCCACACCTTGGCGTCGATGCTCGGGTCTTCGGAATAGGGGGCGGGAACGACCCCGGCGAGGGTGCCGGCGGTCAGGCTGTCTTGGGTCGCGAAGAGCGTGACGTCGATGCCGCGCGCGACCAGCGCCTCGGTGAGCAGGCTCGTGACCAATTCCCACGGGCCGTAATGGCGGGGCGGCGTGCGCCAGGAGATCGGGGCGAGCATCGCGATTTTCATGGGTGGCGGTCGCCTGAGACGGAGGAATGTATTGGGGGTACGGGGGCGTAACGATAAGGCCCGGTAGTGATACTCCGGCGTGGCGGAGTTGTTCCGGGGGCTGTCCCCATGTCCTCCGCCTCCCCGAACGTGTTCGGGGGTCCACTTTGCGGCGAGGGGGATGGTCCGAGCCTCTTGCCGTCCCCCTGCGGCTCGGTGGACCCCGAAACGAGTCCGGGGTGACGGGGGTGTGGGGTTAGCGGAGGAGTATCATCAGTCCCTCGTTCCCCCGCAGCACGCCAGCCTCGGCACCCCCCGGCAACGTGCCGAGGAGCACCTCACCCGCAGGCAGCGCGAACGGCTGGTCTTCCCCACTCAGGTTCAGCGCCACGACGATCCGTTCGTCCCCCCGCCAGCGTTCGTAGGCGAGGACGGGACCGGTCGTTTCGATCAGGCGGAAATCGCCCTCCGCCAATGCGGCATGCTTGCGGCGGAGCGACAGCAGGTCGCGGTACAGCGCGAGCATCGATCCCGCGTCCTGCGCCTGCGCAGAGACGTTGCGCGTCGGCCAGTCGGGGCCGAGCGGCAGCCATGGCTCCACGCTCGAAAAGCCCGCATGCTCGCTCGCATTCCACGGCATCGGCGTGCGCACCGGGTCGCGGCCCAGACCCCAACCCGGTTCGCGCAGTTCGCGCGGGTCCTGCACCCGGTCGGGCGGAATGGCGACGTCGGTCAGGCCGAGTTCGTCGCCGTAATAGATCGTCGGCGTACCGCGCAGCGTCAGCAGCAGCATCGCGGCGACGCGTGCCTGCGCCGCACCGACCCGTGTCGCGATGCGGGGGCGGTCGTGGTTGCCGAGCACCCAGTTCGGCCAGCCGCCGGGGGGCAGCGCCGCTTCATATTCGGCGATCATGATCGCGAGGCTGCGCGCGTCCCACGCCGCCTCGATCAGCTGGAAGTTGAAGGGCAGATGCACTTCGGGCGCGGCGATGCCGTAATAGTGCATCAGCTTTTCGATCGGCAGGTAAATTTCGCCGATTAGCACGCGATCGCCCGAATAGCCGTCCGCGATGCTGCGCATCTCGGCGGCGATGTCGTGGACTTCGGGCTGGTCGGTGGAGTTCGACTGGAGCACGGCGTGCATCTCGCCCATCTCGGCGCGATAGGCGGGGTTGGCCGGATTGTCGGGGAAGTCGGCGTGCTTCACCATGTGCCACAGCACGTCGATGCGGAAGCCGTCGACGCCGCGATCGAACCAGAAGCGCAGCACGTCCATCATCGCATGCCGCACGTCGGGGTTGCGCCAGTTGAGGTCGGCCTGTTCCTTCAGAAAGGCGTGGTAATAATATTGGCCGGTGGCGGCGTCATATTCCCATGCGGAGCCGCCGAAGTCGCTGATCCAGTTGTTGGGCGGGCCGCCATGTGGGGCGGGGTCGCGCCAGATGTACCAGTCGCGCTTGGGGTTGTCGCGCGACGACCGGCTTTCGCGGAACCAGGGGTGGTCGGTCGAGCTGTGGTTGGGGACGAAATCGAGCAGCAGCTTCAGCCCGCGCGCATGCGCGGCCGCGAGCAACGCGTCGAAATCGGCGAGCGTCCCGAAGCGCGGATCGATGTCGCAATAATCGGCGACGTCATAGCCGAAGTCGTGCATCGGCGAGACGAAGATCGGCGATATCCAGATCGCATCGACGCCGAGTGCGACCAGGTGGTCAAGCCGCGCCTCAATGCCCTTGAGGTCGCCGACGCCATCGCCGTCGCTGTCCTGAAACGAGCGCGGGTAGATCTGGTAGATGCTGCCCGTCTTCCACCACGTCATTACGCGTCCCCCTGTCTGCCCGGTCGAACGGGGGAGGGCCAGGGGGGTTCCTCGATAGTCCGTCGCTCCAGCGAAGGCTGGAGCCTTTCGCGGCTCCTGCCGGGCGTTCACCGGGGAGATCCCAGCCTGCGCTGGGATGACGGACTCTACGCGAAACGGCTCTTCGGCAGGCGCGTCATGCGGCAGGCGAGGTCGGCTTCGCCGCTGGCGACGAGGTAATCGTCGCCGTCCGTCACAAGCCCGGTGGAGAAGACGACGGGGGTGGGCAGATACATCTGATGCGCGATATGCGCGGTGAGGGCGGGATTGGCCTCGAGCAACGGCACCTCGTCCTCGACGCGCAGGATGCGCGCGGGATCGTCGCGGTCGAGCAGCGCCCAGAAGCTGCGGTAGATGCCGACGCTCTCGCGCGCCTCGACGCCGTGATAGATCATCATCCAGCCGTCCGGCGTCAGGATCGGCTGCGTGCCGCCACCGATCTTCATCGCCGAAGTGGAGCCCTTGCGCGCGCGCAGGCCCGGGGCGTCGAGCGGCTTCCAGTGCAGCGCGTCCGGCGATGCCGCGAAGTTGATCGACGGCCCGCCGACCCAGGGGCTGTCGGGCGGATAGGCGAAATAGACCTCGCCCAAGGGCCGGGTGAGCGCCATGAACTTGTCGGCGACCAAGCCTTCGAACAGGATCATATCCTTGTTCTGATGGTCGAGGACGATCCCCTCCAGCCGGTAGTGCAGCCCGTCGCGAGACGTGTGGAGCGTGGTGCAATGCCGCTCGGCGCCGACCGAACAGGTCGTCATATACCAGGTGTCGCCGACGCGGGTGATCCGCGCATCCTCGACGCCATAGTCCTGATAGGCCGCGGCGGGTTCGATCGCGGCGTCGTAATGGACCGCGACGATGCGTTCGCCGCTGGGGTCCAGCTCCACCGGGAGCAGCCAGGACAGCGACGTCAGTGCAAGGATGCGGTGGCGGCGGCCCTTCAGCTCGAACTGGCGCGGGTCGGTCATATCGACGTCGGTCAACGGCCAGGCGTCGAGGACATAGCCTGCCGGCGTCCAGCGGATCGCATGGACATGGCCGTCACGCACCGGCTCCGCCAGCGCTTCGGCGATGCGTACCATCAGCAGCAGATTGCCGTTGGGCAGCCGCGTGAAGCCGGGGTTGAAGGCGCCGAGGACATAGGTCGGCTCGGTAATCCCGCGACGGAGCGGCGAGCGCGTCAGGTCGACGTCGTCAGGGGTGAAGATCAGCGCGTCGTGCATGGTGGCGTTAGCGCCGGGGCGGGCGGGTGGTTCCATGGTCCAGATCCTCCCCGACACGGGAGGTGGCGCCGCGAAGCGGCGACGGGGGGGCTTCGACGCAGCGCACCGCTCGCGGAAGCCCCCTTCACCAGCCGGCTGCGCCGGCCGGTCCCCCTCCCCGTGCCGGGGAGGAGTGGGTCGTCAGAACGCCGCGCTGATCGAGAACACCACCTGGCTGCCCGCGATCGTGCTGCCGTCCTTGGTCGAGGCGAAGTTCGGCTGCAGATAGGCGGCCTTCGCCTTGCTGATGTCGGTGTCGACATAATACGCGCTGAGCGTCAGCGGCGTGCCCTTGATCGCGTAATCGGCGCCGAGCAGCCAATCCCAGTAATGCCCCGTCGGTGCGGCCGACGTGCCGTTGGGGCCAAGGCCCGAGTTGCCGTCCGAATGGCCGATATGCGCCTTGGCGGTCAGCGGCGTCTGCGGGATGGCGGCGCTGAAATCGCCCCACAGGTACAGATTGTCGTTGCCCTTGCCGGGGTTGTTCGGAACGCCGGTCGCATAGGCGGCGGCGTTGTTATACCATTTGCCCAGCGCCTGCTGCTTGGGCGCATAGGCGACGCCCGCCAGCATCGAGACGGGGCCGGCGGTGCCCGACAGCTTGACATAGGGTTCGGCGAAGTCGGTCTTCGACGCGCCGCCCGGATACATGTACCACGTCAGGCCGACGTCGAGCGCGCCGCCGCTGATCGGCACCTTGTAGCCGCCGATCAGGTCCAGTTCCATGTTCGAGCCGCCGAACGTGCCCCAGCCAGACAGGTTGGACGCCCAGGTGCCGACGTACAGGCCGCTGGAATGGGTGATGGTGAGGCCGCCCTGGACCGCCATTTCCTTGTCGGTCTGCGACACGCCGCGCAGGCGATAGTCGGAGACGAGCGCGACCGAGCCGGTGACGGTGACGTCCTTGGGGGGGGCGGTCTCCTGCGCGGCGGCAGGGAGGGCGACGAACGCCGCGAGCGATGCTGCGGCCAGGCTGAGATACTTCATGGAACCCCTTTCCGTGTCGTTGGGGTCCCTCCTGCGTCCAGGCCGCCGGCGCGCTCACTCGAGAGAGGGGCGCCGATCTTTCCCGGACGTCACTTCGCTATCGCAGCATTTTCCGTTCGACAATGGGGAATCGCGGGGTTGCCGCGATCCCCCGTTCGATCAGTGCGCGAGTGCGGCAGTCTTGCCACGCCCGCCGAGCAGTTCGACACTGTCGCCAGCGGCACGGCGACGCTGGAACCAGTCCTTGATCAGTTCCGAACAGGTGTGGTCGACGGTCCTGAGGCCGCTGACGTCGAGACGGACGGGCGTGCCGGCCGGCGCGCGCTCCAGCGTGTCAGACAATTTGGGCAGCGACACGAAGGTCGCGGCGCCCGACAGGTTGATCGCATGCTCTGCGCCCTGCGGACCTTCCGACACTTTCAGCTTCAGGCCGCGGGCGTGCGGCACCAGCTCCAGCATCGACAGGCCGATGCCGACCAGCACGCCGGTCAGCAGGTCCGCCGCCACCACGGTGACGAGCGTCGCCGCCCAGATGAACGCGGGCAGCGCGCCATAATGCGAGAACAGGTGACGCGCATGGTGGAGCGACACGAGGCGCCAGCCGGTGACGACCAGGATCGCGCCCAGCGCCGCCATCGGGATCTCGCGCAGCACGAACGGCAGCAGCGCGACGAAGCCGAGAATCCACATGCCGTGGAACATCGTCGACAGGCGCGTGGTGGCGCCGGCCTGCACGTTGGCGGACGAGCGGACGATGACGCCGGTCATCGGCAGCGCGCCGGCGATGCCGCACAGCAGATTGCCGACGCCCTGCGCCCGCAGTTCCTTGTTGTAGTTGGTGCGCACGCCGTCGTGCATGCGGTCGACCGCAGCGGCCGACAGCAACGTTTCGGCGCTGGCGATGAACGCGATGGCGAGCGCGGCGGCGATGATCGACGGGTCCATGAAGCGGGCGAGGACGCCGGCATCGGGCAGCGCGACCGCACCGGCGATCGATTCGGGCACGTTGACGCGCGCGACGTCGAGGCCGAACGCCATTGCTACGAAGGTGCCGGTCAGCACACCGACCAGCGCGCCGGGGACGAGCTTCATCGACGCGGGGCGGAACTTCTCCCAGCCGATCATCGCGGTGATGGTCAGCACGCCGATGCCGAAGGCGAGCTCTGCCGCGGCGATATTGTCGGGCGACAGGCCGAGCAGGCGGCCGGGCATCGCCGACAGGTTCTGCAGACCGCTGGGCAGCGGCTTCGCATCGAACAGCACGTGGAACTGGCCGACGACGATCAGCACGCCGATCCCGGCGAGCATGCCGTGGACGACCGCGGGGCTGATCGCGCGGAACCAGCCGCCGAGGCGCGCGACGCCGGCGACGAACTGGATGATGCCGGCGAGGATCAGGATCGGGCCGAGCGCGGACATGCCGTGATCGCGCACCAGTTCGAACACGACGACGGCGAGGCCCGCGGCGGGGCCGCTGACCTGCAGCGGCGAACCTGCCAGCGCACCGACGACGATGCCGCCGATGATGCCAGTGATCAGGCCTTTTTCCGGAGGAACGCCGGACGCCACGGCGATGCCCATGCACAGCGGCATCGCGACGAGGAAGACGACGATCGAGGCGGTGAGGTCACGGCCGACGATCGACATCTTGGGAAGTTTCAGGGCGCCCAGCATGAGGACTACTCCGCGGCTTGGAGGAAGGGGACGTCGGACGCCTGACGCGGTGCGGCGGCTTGCGCGACGGGGAAGGGCTCGCCTTCGCGGATCGGCACGAAACGACCCGATTCGCCGTCGAGTCCGAGGACGACGCCCTCATGGATGTCGACGAACCAGCCGTGCAGCGTGATATTGCCCTGCGCGACCGCGGCGGCGACCGACGGATGTGTGCGCAGGTGCTGAAGCTGCGAGACGATGTTTTCGAGACTGAGCGCGCGGACGCGTTCGCCGTCGGTCAGTTCGGGATAGCTCTGGTCGACGACCTGGCGCGCGGCGGCGCCGTGCTTCAGCCAGTTGGCGACCGTCGGCACCGCTGCGAGCGCGGCGGGATCGCCCGACAGGCCCTTCATAGCGCCGCAGTCCGAATGGCCGCAGACGATGACGTCGCGCACGCCCAGGACCGACACGGCATATTCCACCGTCGCCGACACGCCGCCGGTATGCGCCGAGAAGGGGGGAACGATGTTGCCGGCGTTGCGGCAGACGAACAGATCGCCCGGCTGCGCCTGCATGATATGCTCCGGCACGATGCGCGAATCGGCGCAGGAGATCATCAGCGCCTTGGGAAATTGGCCATGATGCGCGAGCGTCGAATACAGCGCCTGCTGGTCCTGAAAGACCTTTTTCTCGAAGCTTACGACACGACCGATCAGTTCGTTCACGGGTGGATACTCCTGTCACGGGCGGCATGAGCCGCATTGAACAGGGTATCTACCGGGTACGTTTTGCTGCGATGCCGCAGGTTCGTGTTAAAATGTTGCCGGACAAAAAGGGGCGGAAACGGGGGGCGTGGAAGGCGTTCGGTCGAGTTGGTTTTTTCTCTGGAGCGCCGGAAATCTCCTACCCGTCACCCCGGACTTGTTCCGGGGCCCACTCCGCGGCAAGGGGTATGGCCGGAGCCTCTTGCCGTCCCCGCGCGGATGAGTGGACCCCGGAACACGTCCGGGGTGACGAAGATCGATGAACCGAGGGTGTTCCCCTTACGCCGGCAATTCGATCGCCGCCCGCAGGCCCCCCTCGGCGCGGTTCGACAGCGTCAGCGTGCCGCCTTCCGTCTCGACGATACGGGCGACGATCGGCAGGCCCAGGCCAAAGCCCACGGTGTCGCGCGGCCGTGCCGAATCGAGCCGGACGAAGGGTTCGAGGACACGGCGCAATTGGTCTTCGGGGATGCCCGCGCCGTCGTCCTCCACCGCGATGCAGACGCGCCCCGGCGCGCTCGACAGGCGGATCGCGACGTTGCCGGCATAATGGAGTGCGTTTTCGACGAGGTTGCCGAGCGCCCGCTTCAGCGCCGTCGGCCGCACCGTTACCTCGCAATGTGCCGGGCCGTCATAGACGCCGGGCAGGTCGCGATCCTCGACGTCGTCGATCAAGGTCGCGCACAGCACCGCGACGTCGACCAGCACCGGCGTTTCGGGATCGCTGTCGCCCCCCAAGAATGCGAGTAGCGACGTTACCATCGCCTCCATCTCGCCGATATCGCGCTCGATCGCCTCGCGCACCGGCGCGTCGTCGACGCCCTCGGCACGCAGCTTCAGGCGGGCAAGCGGCGTGCGCAGGTCGTGGCCGACGGCCGCCAGCGCCTGCGTCCGGTCGGCGATCAGGCGCTGGATGCGTGCCGCCATGCGATTGAACGCGGCGACGACGTGGCGCACCTCGCGCGGGCCGGTTTCGGGAATGGGGTCGTGCTCGGCATCGCCGAACGTGTCGGCGGCGAAGGCGAGCTGGCGCATCGGACGGAGCATGCGGCGGATCAGCAACCCGCCGATCACCATCAGCGCCAGCGCCGGGATCAGCGCGAGCAGGATGCGCTCGGCGGCAAGGTTGAGGTTCTGGAGCGGCTCCAGCGTGCGGAAGTACAGCCAGCTGCCATCTGACAGCTTCAGTCCCCCGGTGACGACCGAACTGCGTCCCGGCGAGGTCAGCTTCAGCCGCAGGTCGGCGGTCGCCAGCGTCGGCTCCCAATCGACGACCTGATGGCGCATGCTGTCGAGCGCGGGGGCGATCGGCGGGGGCGGCGGCAGGTCGCGCTGCCAGTGCAGGGCATAGCGTTCGGTGGTGAGGTCGTTCGCCATGTCGCCGCGGCGCGCCGGCGGCTGTTCGGCGACGAGGCGGCGCGCGATGACGAGGTGTTCGGCGAGCCGCCGCGCCTCGTCGTCGCGCACCGAGAATTGGCTGGCGCGCTCGTACAGGAGCGTGCTGATCCCGAACTCGATCACCATGGTGAGCAGCAGGATCGCGACGATCTGGCCGATCAGGCCGATCGACGGCTGGACGAAGCGTTTCATGCGGTGGGGAGGGCGGGCCGACGCCCCACCTGTTCCGTTACCCCGGACTCGTTTCGGGGGCCATCCTGCGGCGAGGGGGACGGCAGGAGGCTCTGGTCACCCCTCAGCGGATAAGTGGACCCCGGAACGCGTCCGGGGTGACGAAGCGTGCGGCGAAGCGTCACGCGCCCCTCAACGCCGCGTCACCTCGGTATTCAGCATATAGCCCACGCCGCGCACGGTGATGATCGGCGCATCCTTGCCCGCGCTCGACAGCTTGCGACGCAGGCGGCTGATGAGCACGTCGATGCTGCGATCGGAGCTATCGCCCAGTCGCGTGCGCGACAGTTCGATCAGGCGTTCGCGCGCAATCACGCGGCCGGCATGTTCGGCCAGGCTGACGAGCAGGTCGAATTCCGCGCCGGTCAGGTCGACGACCGCACCGGTGGGCGAGGTCAGCTCGCGGCGCGGCAGCGTGACCTGCCAGCCGTCGAAGGTCAGCACGCCCTCTTCGCGCTCACCGGGATTGCGCTCCAGCGAGCCGCGGCGCAGCACCGCGCGGATGCGCGCGATCAGCTCGCGCGTGCCGAACGGCTTGGCGATATAATCGTCCGCGCCCAGCTCCAGCCCGACGACGCGGTCTGTCTCGCTGCCCTTGGCGCTGATGAAGATGATCGGGACTTCGCTCTTCTGGCGCAGCGTGCGGCACAGGTCGATGCCGCTGGTGCCGGGCAGCATGATGTCGAGCAGGATCAGGTCTACGGGCCCGGCCTCCAGCGCCAGCCACATCTCCGGCGCGGCGGAGGCGGGCCGCACGAGATAGCCGTTTTCCTGCAACGCGCGGGTGGTGAGGGTGCGAAGGGCGGGATCGTCCTCGACCAGGAGGATGGTGGGGGCGGTCATGCCGGAAAGTTAGGCACGGGTGCCGGGGCGGTCAACCGCGCCGGACCTATGTTCAAGCTTTGGATACGACCCCGCAACGGGCCCGCAACATTGCGCGAGGTTAGTCCGCCGCCACGTGCCCGCCGCCACCCTGCGGCCGACGCGTGAACCAGACGATCACGACCATCGCCGCGCACAGCCATGCCGACACGCGGAACAGGTCGGTCGACGCGAGCAGATATGCCTGCCCCACCATCTGGCGGGTGATCGCCGCGGCGGCCTGCGTCGATGTCGCGCCCAGTTTCTGCAGCTGCTCGCTGGCCATCTGATACGGCATGCCCTGTCCGATCGCCTCGGCAAGCCGGCTCTGGTGCAGCGCCTCGCGCCGGTCCCAGGCGGTGGTGATGATCGATGCAGCGAACGACCCCGCCACGATGCGCGCGAAATTGGAGATGCCGGTCGCCGACGGGATCCGCTGCGGCGGAATGCCGTCGAGCAGGATCGTCACCATCGCGAGGAAGAAGACGCTCATCGCCACCCCCTGCACCAGCAGCGGCGCCATGAAATCGAAGACGGCGGCCCCGGTCACGAGGTTGGAGCGCATCCAATAGGATGTGGCGAAGGCGAGGAATGCCACCGTCGCGAGCAACCGCGCGTCGATCTTGCCCGACAGGCGCGCGGCCAGCGGCGAGATGATCACCGCGACCACCCCGCTCGGTGCGGCGATCAGGCCCGCCCAGGTCGCCGTATAGCCGAGCTGCGTCTGCAGCCACAGCGGCAGGATCAGCGTGTTGGCGAAGAACACCGCATAGCCCAGGCAGAAGGCGAGCGTGCCGATCGCGAAGTTGCGGTTCAGGAACAGCGTCAGATCGACCGCCGGATTGGCATCGGTCAGCTCCCAGATGATCCACGCGATGAAGCCCACCGCTGCGATGATCGCGAGCACGCAGATCGCCGGATCGTTGAACCAGTCGGCGTTCTTGCCGAGATCGAGCATGATCTGCAGCGACCCCACCCAGACGACCAGCAGCATCAAACCGACCGTGTCGATCGGCAGTTTCCGCGTCGGCGTCTCGCGGCTTTTCAGGCCGTTCCAGCACGTCAGCGTCACGAAGATGCCGAAGGGGATGTTGATCAGGAAGATCCAGCTCCAATGATAATTGTCGCTGATATAGCCGCCCAGGATCGGGCCCATGACCGGACCGACCAACGTCGTCATCGACCAGACGCCGAGCGCCGTGGATCGCTTGTCGGACGGGAAGATCGAAATGAGCAGCGCCTGGCTGCCCGGCATCATCGGCCCCGAACATGCGCCCTGCAGGATACGGAACACGATCAGCGAGGGCAGGTCCCAGGCGATGCCGCACAGGAACGACGACACGGTGAACGCCGCCACCGCCGTGCAGAAGGTGCGCACCACGCCGAACCGACCCATCAGCCAGCCGGTCAGCGGCACCGCGACGCCGTTCGCCACCGCGAAGGCGGTGATGACCCAGGTCGAATTGTCGCTCGACACGCCGAGGTTGCCGGCGATCGTCGGCAACGACACGTTCGCGATCGTACTGTCGAGCACCATCATGAACGTGCCGAGCGCCAGCGCGAAGGCGATGAGCGCCAGTTTGCCGCCGGTCAGGGGGGCGGGTTGGTCGGGCATCAGATGTGGCCTTGCTTGCGCTCACCCTCCCCCGTCCGGCGCTTCGCGGCGAAGGGGGAGGGTGACGACATCAACGGTTCGCGGCGATGATCTGGCGGATGCGCGCCTCGACCTCGGGGTCGCGCGCGTCGGTGGGCTTGTCGCCATAGACCTGCGTCGCGGGTCGGCCGAGCCGTGCGCCGGACTGATCGCCGGTGTCGACGACGGTCTTCACCGACAGGCCGATGCGCAACGGGTTCTGCGTCAGTTCCTTCGGCTCCAGCGCGATACGTACCGGTACGCGCTGAACGATCTTGATCCAGTTGCCGCTGGCATTCTGCGGCGGCAGCAGCGCGAAGGCATTGCCCGATCCCGCGCCGACGCCGATGACACGGCCGTGGAACACCACGTCGCCGCCATACATGTCGGCGGTGACGGTGGCGGGCTGGCCGATGCGCAGGTCCTTCAGCTGCGTTTCGCGGAAGTTGGCATCGACCCACACCTTATTGAGCGGCACCACCGCCATCAGCGGCGTACCGGCGGCGACCTGCTGGCCGATCTGCACGGTGCGCTGCGCGACGACGCCGTCGATCGGGGCGACGATATGCATGTGGCTGCGCGTGATCGCGGCACGGCGATAGGCGGCGATCGCGGCGAGCACGGCGGGGTTGGTGCTGGTGTCGGTGCCCTGCACGGCCGAGCGCGCCTGCGCCTGCTGACTCTGTGCGAGGGCGAGGTTGGCCCGCGCCACCTTCACCGCATCGGCGGCGTGCGCCAATTCTTCGCCCGAGATCGCGCCCTGCGCGGCAGCGCCCTGACGGCGCGCGTAATCGGCCTGCGCCGCGGACAATTGCGCGCGCGCCTGGACGATCGCCGCGCCGCTTTCGGAGACCTTGGAGAAGTCGGCACGCGTCGCGCGCACCGCCCGCGCCAGTTCCGCCGCGGCGGAAGCGAGCTGCACATCCGCGGTCGCCGGATCGAGGTCGAGCAGCGGCTGCCCGGCCTTCACCGTCTGCGTGTTGTCGGCATGGATCGCGGTGATCTGGCCGGGATCGCGCGCGGTGATCGCGACGACGTCGCCCGCGACATAAGCGTCGTCGGTCTCTTCCTCGGGCTTGGCCAGCAGGAAGTGGAATACCGCCCAGACGATCGCGGCGATCACCACCACCGCAGCGAGGATCAGCAGGCCGGAGCGGCGCGCCTTGGGCTTGCCGCCGGGCGCAGGCGCGGGGGCGGCGGGCTGTGCGCCGCCGTCGGTGTCGGTCTTGGAATCGGGCGCGTCGGTCATCGGGCGGGTTCCTGGGAGGAAAAGCCACCGCCGAGCGCCAGCACCAGCGCAACGCGCTGGCGGGCCGCATCGGCGACGAGGTTGGTCTGGGCGCGTTCGGCGTCGAGCAGCCGGACGTCGGTGTCGATCAGTGACAATTGGCTGTCGAGGCCGCTGGCGACGCGCACCGCGTTCAGGCGGTTGGTCTCGGCAAACCCGCGGACCACCTCGGCGGTGCGGGCACGCTCCTGTGTCAACGCGGTGATGCCGGCGATCGCATCCGCCGCCTCGCGCACCGCGCCGACGACGCGCTGGTTATAGTCGGCGGTGGCAAGGTCGACGCCCGCGGTGGCACCGGCCAGGTCCGCCTTCAACCGGCCGTTGTCGAAGATCGGCAGATGGATCGCCGGTCCCGCACCCGCCGTGCCGGCATCGAGGCTGAAGAGGTTGCCGAGGCCGACCGCCTGGAAACCGGCAAATGCGGCGAGGTTGATGTTCGGATAGAAAGCACGGCGCGCGACCTGGCGGCCGGCGGCGGCGGCCTCGATCCGCGCCTGTGCGGCGGCGATGTCCGGGCGGCGTGCGATCAGGTCGGCGGGGACGCGCGCGGGCAGCGGCAAGGCGGTGTCGAGGCGCAGCGTCGCCGGGCGGATCGCGGCGGCATAATCGGGGCCGCGGCCGGCGAGTGCCGCCAGCGCGTTGACCGCGCGGGCGCGGGCGCCGTCCGCCTCCGCCAGCGCGACGCGCGCCTGCGACAGCAGGGTTTGCGCGGCGGTCGCCTGCAGGTTGCTCGCCAGCCGGTTGCGGATGCGCACGTCGACCAGCTGCACCGAGCGTTCGCGTGTCGCGATCGTGCGGCGGGCGAGCGTCGCCTGTGCTTCGGCGCGCGCGAGGTCGATATAGGTCTGCACCACCGATCCGGCGATGGCGAGGCGCGCGGCGGCGACATCGAGCGCGGCGGCGCGGGCGGAGGCACGCGCGCCCTCGATCGCGGCCTTCTGGCGGCCGAACAGGTCGAGGTTCCAGTTGAGGTTCGCTTGCGCACTGCCCAGGAAGCGCACCGATCCCGCATAGGGTGGCGGGATGGTGTAGCGGCCCGACAGGCGCGCGACCTGCGCCGAACCGTCGAACGTCACGTCGGGGCCGCGCTCCGCATCGCGTGCGGCCAGCATCGCCTGCGCCTGTGCGACGCGGGTGAGCGCGGCGTCGAGATTGGGATTGCCCTTCGTCGCGTCGGCGACGAGGCGGTCGAGCTGCGGATCGCCGAACGCCGTCCACCAATCGTCGGCGATGGCGGGCGACGCATCGGCGGCAAGGCCCAGCGCGGCGGGCGCGACGGGTGCGACCGCGGGCGGGCTGTGCGGCACCGCACAGGCGCTCGCCATCAGCGCGAGCAGCAGGGCGGGTTTCGTTCGTGTCATGCAGTCGCCCTTTCGTCGGCCGCGCGTTGCAGCGTGTCGCGCAGCCGCTGGAGCAGATGGATCGCCTGTTCGACGTCGGCGTCCGGCCAATCGGCCAGCCACGCATTCCACAGGCGGATGACGGTATTGCGAACGTCCGCGGCAATCGCTTCGCCCGCGGGCGTCAGCGACAGGCGGACGACGCGGCGATCCTCGTCGTTGCGGGTGCGCACGATCCAGCCGCGCTCTTCCAGCGTATCGACCAGCCGCGTCGTCGCGCCCTTGTCGTGGCCGAGGTCGCGCGCGATTTCGGCGCAGGTCGTCGCTTGGTTGAAGTGGAGCGCGACCAGTGCGCTCCATTGCGTCTTGGTGATGTCGGCGGCGGCGAATACCGGTTCCAGCGCCTGCGTTCCGAGCTGTTCGGCACGGCGGATCAGATACCCGATCGAGCGCTCCGGCGCGAAATCCGACTCGGTGTAGAAGGGCATGTGGTTGCCATGGCAACCATTGCCAAGGCAGTCAATCGTGTTTCTGTATGTTGCTGATCCCGCAGGCGAATGGGCGCACGCATTCCATCGCTAACCGCTTCTTAGGGACGCGTAGCTAGACCGACGGGCTTCGTTGTCCGGGACCCGCCACGCATGGAATTTCCGCTGATCGCCCCCCGGCCGCCCCGGCTCAGCACGCTGACCGACGGGCTGCTGCGCGTCGAAGCGTCGGGCGTGTTTAGCAACAACGGGCCCGAGGTGCAGGCGTTCGAGCGCGAGGCGACGGCGCAGCTGTTCGATGGGGTGGGGGAGTGTCTGGCGGTCGGCAATGCGACGCTGGGGCTGATGCTGGCGATCCGGCAGGCGGTGCCGGCGCGGTGTGGCGGGGCGATGCCCCGGGCCGGCACGCTCGCGCTGATGCCCGCGCTGACCTTTGCCGCGACTGCGCAGGCGGCGCTGTGGGCGGGGCTGACGCCGCTGATCGGCGATATCGAGCCGTCTCGCTGGATATCCGATCCCGCACAGGAAGAAGCGCTGCTCGCGCGCCACGGCGATCGGGTGGGCGTGATCGTGCCCTATGCGACCTTCGGCACCGACCTGGACCTCGATCGCTATGCGTGGCTGGCGCGCCGTTATGATGTCGGCGTTGTCGTGGATGCGGCGGCGTCGCTGGGGACGATCGATGCGGTGGGCCGTGGCTTCGGCGCGGGTGCACCCTTCGCGATCGTCTATTCGATGCATGCGACCAAGACCTTCGCCGTGGCGGAAGGCGGGCTGATCCATTGCGGCGACGCAGACCGGATCGCGACGTTGCGGGCGATGACCAACTTCGGGTTCGCCCCGTCCGGATCGGCGGCCACCCGCAGCGCGACGCTGCCCGGCATCAACGCGAAGCTGCCCGAGGTGATCGCGCTGATGGCGCGCGCCAAGCTGACCGAGATCGATACGCTGTGCGAGGCGCGGGCCGCGATCGATGCCGCCTATCGCGCGGCTTTGCCCGCCTTTGCCATGCAGGCACCCGCCGCGCGGCGGCAGGCGACGCAGTTCATGCCGGTGCTGCTGCCGCCCGAACTCGCCGGCCATCGCGCCGCGATCGTCGCCGCGCTGGCGGCGGATGGCGTTGGCGCCGGACAGTATTTCAGCCCGCATATCGGCGAGCAGCCGCTGTTCCGCGACGTGGCGGTGATCGAGCCGACGCCGATCGCCGACGATGTCGCCGCGCGCATGCTCAGCCTGCCGATCACCGATGCGATGACGCCTGCCGATGCGACCGAGATCGCGCACCGGCTGGTCCGCGCGATCGAACGGGTGGTGGACGCGGAAATGGTGCGGATGCTGGTGTCCCACGGGGCGGAGCAGGCGGCGACGCAGGGCGCGGGGGATGACGTGAGGACAGTGGTGATCGGCGGCGGACCGGCCGGCACGGCGATGCTGACCGCGGCGAGCAAGCAGAACCGCTTGGTGCCGCTGGTCGAGGCCGGGCTGGCGATCGTCGAGCGGGGGCCGCGCCTGGGCGCCGGGGCGCTGGGCGGCTATGCAATCCGGTCGGACACGACCGCCGAAACCTTTCTGTCGGCGGTGAAGGACAATCCCCACCTCGAGCTGGCGGCGCTGGCGCAGCATCCCGCGGCGCGGCTGATGGAGCGCTATATCGGCGAACTCGGCGCACCGCTGGCGGACACCGCGCCGCTGCTGGAGGCGACGGGCGAGCGGCTGGGCGCCATCGTCCGCGCGCATGGCGGCAGCGTGCTGACCGGCCATGAGGCGCAGGAGGTGCAGAGGACCGCCGACGGGCGCTGGGCGACACGCGTGGCGGACGGCCATGGCGCGGTGCGCACGATCCTGTCCGACCGGATCGTCGTGGCGACCGGTGGCTATCAGACCGACGAGCAGGTTGCGGCAAAGCGCGTTGCCGGCATGCCGCTGGGCGTGATGGCGGGCCGGCGGCTGATGCGCTCCGACATAGTCTTGCGCCAGGGCGGCATCGCGGCGGTGCAGGAAAGGTTGCGGGCGTGCAGGGCGCCGCGCATCGCGATCGTCGGTGCCTCGACCAGCGCGATCGCGGCGGCGGTGCTGCTGCTGAAGAGCCAGCCCGGCTTCGCCTTCGGTGCCGGCGCGATCACCATCGTGCATCGCCAGCCGCTCAAGCCCTTCTACCCGACGATCGCCGCGGCGCATGCCGAGGGCTTCCATGATTTCGACGAGAACGACATCTGCCCGGTCAGCGGTTTCGTGCTGCGCCTTGCCGGATTGCGGCTCGAATCGCGCGAGCTGGTGCTGCGGATGCTGTCGCTGGGCGGCCGGACGCCCGATCCGCGCGTGACGACGCATCGCATCACCGGCGACGGCGATGCCGCCGCGCGCGCGATCATCGAAAGCGCGGATCTGGTGATCGGGGCGCTCGGCTATCGGCCGCGCTGCGTGCCGCTGATCGGCGTCGATGGCGCGCCGCTGTCGCTGGCGCATCACGTCGGACGGCCGATGGTCGACCGGCATTGCCGCCTGCTCGATGCAACGGACCGGCCGGTGCCGGGCGCCTATGGCATCGGCCTGTCGGCAGGCTTCGTGCCCTGGGGGCGTCTGGGCGGCGAAGCGAGCTTCCGCGGTCAGGCGAACGGCCTGTGGCTGTGGCAGAATGACGTCGGCCAGATGATCGTCGACCAATTGTTGGAACCGGAGGCGCGCGCAGTCGCTGCGTAGCCATGCCCATCGTTTCCCTCATCATTCCCGCGTATAACGGGGAACATTTCCTGCCCGACACGCTCCGGTCGCTCGAGCGTCAGACGCTGACCGACTGGGAGGCGATCGTCATCGACGACGGATCGACCGACGCGACCCGCGCGCTGATGCGGAACTGGCCGGACGCGCGCGTGCGGCTGATCGAGAATGCCGAGAATATGGGGCCGGTGCGCGCGCGCAATCGCGGCGTCGCGGCGGCGCGCGGGCGCTATGTCGCGGGCCTCGACCAGGACGATCTATGCCTGCCCGAGCGATTGGCGCGGCAGGTCGCGTATCTGGAGGCGCATCCCGACGTGGTGCTGGTCGGTACGCAGGCATGCCAGCTGCAGGACGAGCGGGTGTCGCAGATGCACTATGCGCCGAACACGACGCCGGCGCTGATCACTTGGCTCAGCTGGATCGAAAATCCGCTCGTCTGGTCGACCGTGATGCTACGCGCGGACGCCGCACGTGCGCTCGATCCGTTCACCCGGCCCGACCTGCTCTATGCTGAGGATTTCGACCTGTACCACCGCGTCCAGCCGCTCGGCCGGATCGCGCGGATCGATTCGCCCTTGGTCCTGTACCGCCAGCATGCGGGCGGCGTGTCGAAGCGCTTTATCGATACGATGTACGCGGCGGCGACGCGCGTGCTGGCAGAGCGGCATGCCGCGGTGCTGGGTGCGGACGATGCTGCGTTGCTCGCGCGATTGCTGGTGCTGCACAATATGGGCGGCGTGCCGGTGCCCGATCGTGCGACGCTGATGCAGTTGGGCGATGGCATCGCGGCCTTGCAGGCGGCATTTCTGGCAGACGTGCGGCCGAGCCGTGACGATGCGCGGCTGATCCGCTGGGAAACCGCGCGGCGCTGGGCGCGGATCGGGCGGGCGGGGCTGCGATCGGGCAGCGTCCATATCGCCGACGTGGTCGCCGCGCGGCCGCCGCATCTGGGGCTGGGCTATGCCGGCCTCGAGACGTTGCTGTGGGACGGCGCGATCGGCACGGTGCGGCGCTGGCAGCGCACGCGGCGGGCGGCGTAGGCGGATCTGGGGTGGATCGCGCGTCCCCCCTGCACGTTGGGCGGGCATGTTTACCAGCATCAATCCCGCGACCGGCCAGCCCGGCGACAGCATCCCCGAAATGACCGCCGACGCGCTCGACGCGGCGATCGCCCGCGCCGACAGCGCCTATCGCGCATGGCGGCTGACCCCGATCGCGGAGCGCACGGCGCTGCTCGAACGGATCGCCGAACAGTTCGAGGCGAACACGCGCGAACTTGCCGAAATCGCGACGCGCGAGATGGGCAAGACACTGAAATCGGCGATCGCCGAGGTGCAGAAATGCGCCGCCGCCTTCCGCCATTATGCGCAGGAAGGGCCAGCGATGCTGGAGCCGCGCCGTTTCGACACGCCCGGCGGCCCGGCGACCGCGCAGTGGCAGCCGCTGGGGCCGGTGCTTGCGGTAATGCCGTGGAACTTCCCCTTCTGGCAGGTGGTGCGGTTCGCCGCACCGACGATCCTTGCCGGTAATGTCGGACTGCTGAAGCACGCTTCGCTGACGCAGGGCTGCGGCGCTGCGATCGAGCGGCTGATCGTTGCCGCCGGTGCGCCCGCCGGCCTGTTCCAGAATCTCGCCATCCGCTCCGACAAGGTCGACGCGCTGATCGCCGACCCGAGGATCGTCGCGGTGACGCTGACGGGAAGCGAAGGCGCCGGCATCAAGGTCGCCGAAGCGGCCGGCCGCAACCTCAAGAAGGTGGTGCTGGAGCTTGGTGGATCGGATCCGTTCATCGTCATGCCCTCCGCCGATCTCGACACGGCGGTGAAGCAGGCGGTGACCGCGCGCATCCAGAATACCGGCCAGTCGTGCATCTGCGGGAAGCGGATGATCGTCCATGCCGACATCTACGACGCGTTCCTCGACCGCTTTGCGGATGCGATGCGCGCGGTGAAGGCGGGTGATCCGATGGATGCCGACACCGATATGGGCCCGCTGTCGAGCGAGGAGCAGCGGCAGACCACGCTCGACCAGCTTGCCGCCATCCAGAAGGCCGGCGGGCGGCTGTTGTTCGGGGGTGAGGCATTGCCGGGCAAGGGTGCCTATATGTCGGCCGGCATCCTGGTCGATGTGCCGATCGACGATCCCGCCGCGCAGGAAGAATTGTTCGGCCCGATCGCGATGGTGTTCCGCGCCGCCGACATCGATGCGGCGATCGCGCTGGCCAATGACGTGCCGTTCGGCCTGGGATCGTCGGTATGGACCAACGACCCCGAGGAACGCGCGCGGTTCGAGCGCGATATCGAGGCGGGGATGGTCGCGGTGAATGCGATGCTGTCCTCGACACCTGAGGCGCCATTCGGTGGCATCAAGCGGTCAGGCCATGGCCGCGAGCTGGGCCCGTACGGCCTGCACGAATTCATGAACCTGAAAACGGTGTTCGGCTGAAGCGTCCGGCGGGGATGTCCGGCTGGGGGCTCGCCCTCAGCCGCGCCGGGCGGTCCAAGTGTAGAGGAACGAGATACCTACCAGGCCCAGGTCGATCGCGGCCTGGAAGCGGCGCGGACTCTGGTCGCCGATGTCGTGCGTGATGAGGCGGATGTCCGGCGTCGGATGGCGCAGCGCGACGAGCGACACGGCCGCTGCCGCTGCGATCGTCCATTTGCGCCGGTCGGTCATGTCGTGTCCCATCCCCTTCTGCGGGCAGGACATATCATGTCGCGGCCGTCACGGCCATAGCGCAGGCTGTGGTGGGAATTTTGCGAAGTACGAATTTCGAGGCGGCGCCGGCTGGTCAGGCCGCGTCGCTGCGCAGCCCGTGACGGACGCGGTCGCGGCCCGCTGCCTTTGCCTCGAACAGCGCGCGGTCGGCGTTGCGGTACATCGTCTTCCAGTCGATTTCGCGATGGAGCGGCCCGACGCAGGTGCCGATGCTCGCGGTGACGCCAAGGTCGAACGGCATGCGATGGCCGCGCAGCCCGTCGAGCACCAACCGCGCGTCGAGCGGCGCGGCGGCGGGCGTCAGGATCGCGAATTCCTCGCCGCCGATGCGCGCGATCAGCGATTCGGGCGTGGCGACGGAGCGCAGCGCGCGGGCAAAGACGCGTAACACCTCGTCGCCGCCGTCATGGCCGATGGTTTCGTTGACCGCCTTGAAGTGATCGATGTCGATCAGAACCAGTTGGTGTTCGCCCGCCCGCGCCATCGCCGCTTCCAGGAACGCGCGGCGGTTGAGCAGGCCGGTCAGCGGATCGACCGCGGCGAGACGCAGCGCCGCCACCTCCTGCGCGCGCGCCTCGTCGCGTTCGCGGCTGAGCAGCCGGATGCGATAGGCGATGCCGACCGAGGACATAGACGCTTCCAGCGCGAGCGCGATGAAGGTGGAATTGTCGATCCACAGCTGCCACTTGACGAGGTTCATCGACGCCAGGATGCGGACGACCGCGCACAGCACCGGCGGGCCCCAGGCAAGCGCGAACAGCAGCAGAAAGCGACTGCGCAGCCGCCAGGCGCGCCATACCACCGGCACGGTCAACGCGACCACCATGCAATAGCCGACCGTACACATCAGATCGGTCACCCCGGCATAATGGGGCACGAACACGGTGAAGCTCGCCGCCGACAGCAGCAGGAACCCGATGACCACGTTGCTCGCCGGCCGCAGCCATCCTTCGAAGACGCGGCGTTCCATGAACGCGCGCACGAACATCACCGCACTGGCCGCGATCAGCGCGAGCAGCATGTAGCTCAATCGCTGGCGATCGTTATTGTCCATCCCGGTCAGCTGGCCGAGCAGGCCCGACGCGCTGAGGGCATAGGCGAGCAGGCACAGCACCATGACGCAATAGGCGGGCTGGAATCCCTGGCGCAGCGCCGCCCAGATCGCGAGATTGTAGATCAGCAGCGCCAGACACATGCCGGCGAAGGCGGCATATAGCGCGACCATCTGGCGATCGCTGTTCTGGGCGGTGTGCCGGTCGACCAGCACCGGCGCGACGAGGATGCCGCGGCGGTTCAGCGATCCCTCGATATGCCACAGCAATCGTTCGGGTGCGGCGGAATGGGCGGGCAGGGGGATTTGGATCACCGCCCCCAGTTGCAGCAGCCGCCACGTCGTCCGGCTGGTGAAGGCGACATGGCGGATCGCGCCATCGGTGTAGCGGACGTACAGCGTCACCCGGTCCTGCCACACGCTGCCCTGCCGCAGCAGCTCGCCCGATTGTTCGGCAGGCAGGGGTTGCGACAGCAGCCAGTAGCTGCCGGGGCCAAAGTCGCGCTGCGGCGTCGTGCAGTCGAACCGATCGGGCGCGGCGAACAGTGCGGCGGGGTCTTGCGATCCCGTGTCGCGCAGCACGCAGGTTTTCAGCGACGTGCGCGCCTGCGCCGCCGCGGGTACGATGCAGCAGGCGATCGCGAAGCTCAGCACGATCATCGCGATGCGTCGCCACTGAAAACCCGCCGGCATATGGCTCGTCCCTAGCACCCGTTTTACAAAGCTTCGGTAAACGCGGCCATAGTTGACATAGATTAAAAAATGCTGCGTTATCCGTAGGCTATACGGCCGTGTCGGGCCCTTCGATTGACATTATGGCATGGGTCCGGCTGAATCGCGAACCATGGTATCGTCCCCCGTCACCACCCCGACGTGCACGTCAGGCACGCAGAGCGAACCCAGGGCGGGCTGCGGGGCGGCGATCGTCGTCGATGGCCGCATCCTGCTGCTGCGCCGGCTGACCGATCCCGAGGCGGGCAGCTGGGGCCTCGCCGGCGGCAAGATCGATCTGTTCGAAACGGCCGAGGCCGCGATGCGCCGCGAGGTGGGCGAGGAATTGGGCATCGTCGTCGGCGCGGTGGCGCTGCTGTGCTTCGTCGACCAGATCGACGTCGCGGCGGGCACGCATTGGGTCGCGCCCATCTATCGCGTGCTGAGCTTCACCGGCGCCCCGCGCAATTGCGAACCGGCCAAGCACGACGGGCCGGTCTGGTATCCGCTGGATGCGCTGCCGGCGGACCTCACCACACCGACGCGGGCGGCGGTCGCCGCACTGGCCCGATCAGCTGAGGGTGCCGTTCCAGCGTAGCCCGAGCACGGCGATGCGGGTGGGGGTGACGGCAATGCGCAGGTATAGCGGCGGCATCAGCGCCACCTCGGCGAAGCCGGGCGGATAGCGTCCCTCGACGATCAGCGAGACCATGTTGGCGACCAGCGCGGCGACGAGACGGAGGTCGCTGTCGCTGCTGAGCGCTGCCAAATCCGCGCGCAGGCGCCGGCAGGCATCGTACGCACTCTCCGTCCAGACCAGAGGCCGCGTCTCCGCGTCGCCATGCGCGTGCGGCTGGGGATCGGCGATCGGCGCGCTATGCGCGAACGCGTCGGCCTGCCGGGCCATCTGCCAGCCGCCGAGCCAGCCGACGACCTGTTCGCTGTCGACCACCCGCCCCGCCGCCAGATCGGCCAGCGCCGCCGCATCGGCGGGATCGGCCGCGTCGAGCGGCAGGCCTACAAGAGGATCGGGCAGGTCCACGGCGGCGGGCTAACACGAAAACGGACCGGATCCGGGTGGATCCGATCCGTTTCGGACGCAGTTGCGCTTGGCCGTGTTACTTGGCGTCGACGGGTTCCGCCTTGCCCTTCTTGCGCGGTTTCTTCGGCGCGGCGGGTTCGATCGCGAACGACAATGCGCCGTCCTTCATCTTCACCGTCACCTCGCCGCCATGGACCAGCTTGCCGAACAGCAGTTCCTCGGCGAGCGGCTGCTTGATCTTTTCCTGGATCAGGCGGCCCATCGGACGCGCACCGTACAGCTTGTCATAGCCCTTTTCGGTCAGCCAGCTCTTGGCGGCGTCGTCCAGGTTGATGTGGACGTTGCGGTCGGCGAGCTGGAGTTCGAGCTGCAGAATGAACTTGTCGACGACGCGCGCGACCACCTCGGTCGGCAGATATCCGAACGGCACGATCGCATCCAGCCGGTTGCGGAATTCCGGCGAGAACATCTTCTGCACCGCCTGCTCGTCCTCACCCTCGCGGGTCAGGTTGCCGAAGCCCACCGTCTCGCGCGCCATGTCGGCGGCGCCCGCATTGGTGGTCATGATCAGGATGACGTTGCGGAAATCGACCGTCTTGCCGTGCTGGTCGGTCAGGCGGCCGTTGTCCATCACCTGCAGCAGGATGTTGAACAGGTCGGGATGCGCCTTCTCGATCTCGTCGAGCAGCAGCACGCAATGCGGGTTCTGATCGACCGCGTCGGTCAGCAGGCCGCCCTGATCGAAGCCGACATAGCCCGGAGGCGCACCGATCAGCCGGCTGACCGAATGCCGCTCCATATATTCGCTCATGTCGAAGCGCTGCAGCGGGATGCCCAGGATCGACGACAGCTGCTTGGCGACTTCCGTCTTGCCGACGCCGGTCGGGCCGGTGAACAGATAGTTGCCGATCGGCTTTTCGGGATCGCGCAGGCCGGCGCGGCTGAGCTTGATCGCCGCCGACAGCTTCTCGATCGCCGCATTCTGGCCGAACACGACGCGCTTCAAATCCGTCTCCAGGCTTTCCAGCGCGGCGCGGTCGTCGGTGCTGACCGACTTCGGCGGGATGCGCGCCATCGTCGCGATCACGGCCTCGATCTCCTTGGCGGTGATCGTCTTCTTGCGCTTGTTCGCGGGCACCAGCATCTGCATCGCGCCGACTTCGTCGATCACGTCGATCGCCTTGTCGGGCAGCTTGCGGTCGTTGATGTAGCGCGCGCTAAGTTCCACCGCCGACTTGATCGCATCGGGCGTGTACTTGACCGAATGATGGTCCTCGAACGCAGACCGCAGGCCGGCGAGGATCTTGATCGTATCCTCGATCGTCGGTTCGTTGACGTCGATCTTCTGGAACCGGCGCAGCAGCGCGCGATCCTTTTCGAAGTGGTTGCGGAATTCCTTGTAGGTCGTCGAACCGATGCAGCGGATCGAACCGCCCGACAGCGCGGGCTTCAACAGGTTCGACGCATCCATCGCGCCGCCGCTGGTCGCGCCCGCGCCGATCACCGTGTGGATCTCGTCGATGAACAGCACCGCATGCGGCAGCTTTTCGAGTTCGTTGACGACCGCCTTGAGCCGCTCCTCGAAATCGCCGCGATAGCGCGTGCCGGCGAGCAGCGCGCCCATGTCGAGGCTGTAGATGACGGCTTCCTTCAGCACGTCGGGCACCTCGCCCTCGACGATCTTGCGCGCGAGGCCTTCGGCGATCGCGGTCTTGCCGACGCCGGGATCGCCTACGTAGAGCGGATTGTTCTTGCTGCGGCGGCACAGAATCTGGATCGTGCGATCCACCTCCGGCCCGCGACCGATCAGCGGATCGACCTTGCCGATCTTCGCCTTTTCGTTGAGGTCGACGGTGAACTGCTTGAGCGCGCTTTCGCTCTTGCCCTTGTCCTGGCCCTTCGCCGGCTTTTCCTCTTCGGCGCCCTTGGGCGTCGAGGCTTCGGTCTGAGCGCCGCCCTTGCCGACGCCGTGGCTGATGAAGCTGACCGCATCCAGGCGGCTCATGTCCTGCTGCTGCAGGAAATAGACCGCATAGGATTCGCGTTCGCTGAACAGCGCGACGAGCACGTTGGCGCCGGTCACCTCGTCGCGGCCCGACGACTGGACGTGCAGGATCGCGCGCTGGACGACCCGCTGGAAACCGCTGGTCGGCGAGGGATCGGTCGCGGTATCGACCTTCAACGCATCGAGTTCGGTGTCGAGATAATGCGCGACGGTGGTCTTCAGATCGCCGAGGTTGACGTGGCACGCCTCCATCACCTGGGATGCATGTTCGTCGGCGATCAGCGCGAGCAGCAGATGCTCGAGTGTCGCATATTCGTGCCGCCGCGAGGACGCGGCCTCGAGCGCCTTGTGCAGCGTGGTCTCGAGCGCGGGGGCGAAGGATGGCATTCAGCTTACTCCAGTCGGACCGGATCGTGATGCCCGGCCCTTTCCACCTATGTCGGTATCGTTGGGCCGTGCATCAAGCGGCGGGCGGCACACCGGGAGGGGCTGGCGGGAACCCGATCCGGTACGCGCGTCGCTCATCGCCGGAATAACGCGTCGGCGCTTGCGCGATGGTTAACGGAGCGTTCGATATGCCGCCGGGTGCGCGCGATCTCGCCTTCCAACGCGGCGATGCGCGCCTCCAGCTCGGCGACCGACAGCGGGTCGAGGTCCTGCCGCAGCAGCAGGCCGAGAGCGTCGTCGGGACGGGAGGGGGCGTCGTCCATATCCATGCGGGGCTAACGTTGACCCCCGCCGGTGCGATGTCAATAAGGCACCATAGGGCGCGTGCTGCGTTTGCGGCGGGCAACAGGGACAGGATGGGCGGATGGACGAACGGCAGCACGGGGCAACGATTCCCGCGACGATGCAGGCGATCGATCCAGAGGCGCATGGCGGGCCGGAGGTGCTGCGGCTGGTGGAACGCCCGGTGCCGCAGCCGCAATCGGGCGAGGTGTTGATCCGCGTCGCCGCGGCCGGGGTGAACCGCCCCGACGTGCTCCAGCGCAAGGGCGGCTATCCGCCGCCGCCGGGCGCGCCGTCGATCATGGGGCTGGAGGTTTCCGGCACCGTCGTGTCCGTGGGCGAGGGCGTCGAGGATACGATGATCGGCCAGCCGGTCTGCGCGCTGATCGCCGGCGGCGGCTATGCCGAATATGCGGTCGCGCCCGCGGGCCAGTGCCTGCCGGTGCCGCACGGGCTGGAGATGGTCGAAGCGGCGGCGATCCCCGAAACGCTCTTCACCGTGTGGACGAACCTGTTCGAACGCGCCTTCGCGACGGAGGGCGACAGCGTGCTGGTGCACGGCGGCACCAGCGGCATCGGCACGATGACCATCGCGCTGGGCCAATTGTTCGGGATGACGATCATCGTCACCGCCGGCAGCGACGCCAAATGCGCGCGCGCGCTGGAATTGGGTGCGGCGCATGCGATCAACTACAAGACGCAGGATTTCGTCGAGCGCGTGAAGGCGATCACCGACGGCAAGGGCGTCACCGCGGTCATCGACATGGTCGGCGGCGACTATGTGCCACGCAATCTGCAATGCCTTGCCGACGATGGCCGCCACGTCTCGATCGCGGTGCAGGGCGGCCCGACCGCGACGATCCCGATCTTCGAGATCATGCGCCGCCGCCTGACGCTGACCGGATCGACGCTGCGCCCGCGCGACACCGCGTTCAAGACTTTGGTCGCCGACGAGATCGCGCGCACCGTGTGGCCGCACGTCGAGGCGGGCCGCTTGCGCCCGGTGATCGATAAGGTCTTCCCGCTGGCCGACGCCGCCGCGGCCCATGCGCGGATGGAAGAGGGCGACCATGTCGGGAAGATCGTGCTGACGGTGTGAGGCGGGCCGGGCGCCGGTCGCCCACAACGCGCCCCCGTCACCCCGGACTTGATCCGGGGTCCCGCTTCTACTCCCGCGAGAGGGAGACGCGGGATCCCGGCTCAAGGCCGGGATGACGAGGGGAGGGGCGCCAAAAACCGCGCAATTCCACCACACGCCTTGCCCTTCGCGTGCGCGTACCGTACATCGAAGGGTGCAGCAGGCCGCTCCGGTAAGGGGCGGCCCTATTTATTTCCGACGGAGTTTTCCCGTGGCCCAGCCGCTCATGCCCCATGCGACCGCTTCCTGGCTGGTCGACAACACCTCGCTGTCGTTCGACCAGATCGCGGACTTCTGCGGTCTCCACATCCTCGAAGTGCAGGCGATCGCCGACGATACCGCCGCGACCAAGCTGACCGGCCGCGATCCGGTGCGCGCACACGAGCTGACGCAGGACGAAATCGACAAGGGCCAGGCCGATCCCGCCTATCGCCTGAAGATGATCAAGGGCCCCGAGCAGGTCCGCCGCACCAAAGGCCCGCGCTACACGCCGGTGTCCAAGCGTCAGGACAAGCCGGACGGTATCGCCTGGATCATCCGCAACCATCCGGAAATCACCGATGGCGCGATCAGCAACCTGATCGGCACCACGCGCACGACGATCGCCGCGATCCGCGACCGCAGCCATTGGAACATCGCCAACATCACCCCCAAGGATCCGGTGACGCTGGGCCTGACGACGCAGCGCGAACTCGACGCCGCGGTCGCCAAGGCGTCGAAGGGCACCGGCGAAGCCGCCCCGGCCGACACCCGTCTGGAAGGCGATCGCGAGGCGCTGATCGCCTCGCTGCGCGCCGAGCGCGACGCGGCGAACCGCGAGGTCGATTCGTACGAAAACGATCCGGCAGCAGCCGCACAGGCGCTGTTCCAAGATCCGTTCAAGCGCTGATCCGATCCGTCACCCCGGCCGAAGAGCCGGGGTCCCGCTTATCAGGGCGGCCCGACAAAAAGCGGGACCCCGGGTCAGGCCCGGGGTGACGATCTTTTGGAAGCAGGGCTAACCCCGCCGCCGGCGTCGACGCCAAACCCGTTAGGCCCGGATTGACGGGGAACAGGCTGACCGTCTCGGCTGCTCCGTCAACGCCCCACATTCGTCATCCCAGCGCAGGCTGGGATCTCCCGCTTGGCGGACGGATCGCTTCAAAACCCGGAGACCCCAGCCTCCGCTGGGGTGACGGACGGAGACTGAGGTCAGCCTCGCGCGTCCCTCACACCACCGCGGGCGTCACCGCGACGCCTGCCACGCCCGGATCGAAGGCGAACAGATTCCCCGCCTCGGGCTGCTCGGCCAGCGCCGCCGCATCCAGCCCCTTACGCGCGCTGGTCGCATAGGCCGTGCGCAGATCGGGTCCGCCGAACGCGATCTTGGTGATGTTCGATGCGGGCAGCCGCACCGTCCCTATCAGCTGGCCCGTGGGATCGTAGCGGCGCACGCCCCAGCCGCCCCATAAGGCGACCCACAGGCACCCGTCCGCGTCCGCGACCGATCCATCGGGCCAGCCCGCGCCCTCCTCGATCGTGACGAAGCGCTCCTCCGGTCCCAGCGTGCTGTCGTCGCGGATCGCGGCGCGCCAGATCGTCTTGCCCAGCGTATCGGTGTGGTAGAGCGTCGACCCGTGCACGGCCGGCCCGTTGGTGATGGACACCGCCGCAAGCCCGCTGTCGCGGATCACGCCGCCGTGATGCGCGAACAGCCGGCCGGTATCGGCGCTCTCGCCATCGTCCATCGTCCCGAACCAGATGCGGCCGTGCGAATCGGTTGCCGCGTCGTTCAGCCGGTTGTGCGTCGGATGGCCATCGGGCGTGGCATGCGGGCGGAAGGTGCCGTCGGCGGGATCGAAGCGATACAGGCCACTCTGCAACCCGGCGATCATGCCGCTGTCGGCGGCGGGCAGCACCCAGCCGACCTGTTCGGGCGCGTCCCAGCGATGCGCGGTGCCGGTCGCCGGATCGAAGCGGTGGACGTGGCGCTGCTTGATGTCGACGAACCACAAGGCTGCGTCGCGGCCGATCCACACCGGGCCTTCGCCCAGCGTCGCCTGGACCGGCAGGACGGATCGAACATCATGGCGCATCGGGAATCATCCTCTCGTCTATCCCGCGCACCATTCCCGCTCGCGCGGCTGGCGTCTAGTCAGACAAATGCGCGCGCCGGCAGGGTCACGCGCGCGACGAGGCCGCCGCCCTCGCGTGCTTCCAAGGTCAACGCGCCGCCATGCAGGCTGGCGAGCTCGCGCACGATCGCAAGGCCAAAGCCATGGCCTTCGCCGCGTTCGTCCAGCCGCACACCCGCCTGGGTGACGCGGCTGCGTTCCTCCTCAGGAATGCCGGGGCCGTCGTCAGTGACAGTCAGCACAAGCCGCCGCGCATCGTTGGGATCGAGCGACGTGGACACCTGCACCATGCTGCGCGCATGCTGCGCAGCATTGTCGAGCAGATTGCCGAGCAATTCGTCGAAATCCTGTGGCTCGATCGCCGCGACCGGATCGCCGCGCACATCGGCAGTGATTGCGAGGCCACGGTCGCCATGCAGCCGACTGACTGCTTGCACCAGATCCGCAACCGCGGGGCGTACCGCCGTGCTGGCGCGGGTATCGACCAAACCGGCACGGGCACGGGCAAGGTGATGGCGGATCGTCGCATCGATCCGCTCGACCTGCGCGGCCCCCTCCGCATCTGCGCGCAGCCGCAACGCCAGCGTCGCGACCGGCGTCTTCAGCGCATGCGCGAGGTTTGCCGCGGACTGGCGCGCGGTGGCAAGCGCCTGCGCGCGATCTGCGGCAAGCGCGTTGAGTTCGGCGGCGAGGCCCCGCAGCTCAACGGGCTGGTCCTCATCGACCCGCTCCGCTTCACCCGCCCGGATCGCGGCGAGCTGCGCGCGCAGCCGGGCAAGCGGCTTCAGTCCGAGCCGCAGCTGCACCAAGGTCGCCGTCGCGAGCAGCCCGGCGAGAATCGCCAGCGCGGCGAGCAGCGGCACCAGCGCCTCGCGCAACGGCCGCGCGATCACCCCGCGCGGCGCGGCGGCGAACAGCGTCACCGGGCCGCTGCGCGTCGTCAGCACCAGTCGCCGCGCATGCAGGCGCGCGCCGCTCGCATCGGTGCCGTCCACGCCCTGCGGCCCGGCGTCGGGTAGCGGCGCTGCGCCCGGCGGTGGCGGACCGGGCGGTCCCGGCAGATGCGGGCCGGGTCGCGCGGCGTCGGGCCGGGGCACGAACCGATCCGTCGAGCCGATGGCGCCGCCCGGTGCCTCGATCCGCCACAACCAGTCGCGCCCCGCGTCCAGCGCCCCCTGTCGCTGCGCCAGCGCCGCGCGATCGACCCGGCCGTCGCCATCGACGACGCTCGCCGTCAGCGCGATTTCGGCATCCAGCCGCCGGTCGATGCCTTCGGTAACGACGCGCTCCAGCACGCCCGCGATCGCCCAGCCGGCGATGCCCAGCGCCGCCAGAATTGCCACCGCCGACAGCAGCAGCATCCGCCCCTGCAACGACCTCGGCATCATGATCCGGACCCGCCGCATGTCAGGCGGTAGCCGCGCCCACGGATCGTCTCGATCCGGTCGGCGCCGATCTTGCGACGCAGCCGGCCGACGATCACCTCCAGGCTGTTCGAATCGACATCGGCATCGCCTTCGTAGACGCGCTCGAGCAGGTCGAGCCGCTCGATCACCGCCTCCTTGCGCAGCATCAGTGCCGACAGCACGCGCCATTCGAACGCGGTCAGCTTCAGCGGCAGGCCGTCGAGCTCGAAATGCCCGATCTGCGTGTCGAACGACAAAGGCCCACAGGTCAGCACCGGCTGCGCATGCCCCGCGGCGCGGCGGACGAGCGCGCGCAGCCGCATCATCAGCTCCTCGACGCGGAACGGCTTCACCAGATAATCGTCGGCGCCCGCCTTGAACCCGGAGACCTTGTCGGACCAGCCATCGCGCGCGGTCAGGATCAGCACCGGCAGCGCGCGCCCCGCCGCCCGCCATTCGCGCAGCACCGTGATGCCGTCCTTGCCGGCAAGGCCCAGATCCAGGACGGCCGCGTCATAGGCCTCGGTCTCGCCCAGATGCGCGGCGTCGATGCCGTCGGCGATCAGGTCGACCGCGCAATTCTCGGCACGCAGCGCGCGCGCGATCGCCGGGCCCAGTTCGCCATCGTCCTCGACCAGCAATATCCGCATGCCGCTTGTCCCCCAGTGCGCTCCACTATGTCCGCAGGCTAAACCGAAACTGAACCGCATGGTTCAGCGGGCGTCGGATGCGAATCGGTAGACCGTCTCCATCAACCCCAAGTCATGGAGACGCAGCATGGGTAGTTTCAGGAACCGTTTGAAGGAAAAGCTGACGCTGGAGCATCGCCAATGGGCGGCGCTGGGCGCGGTGGTGGTGCTCGCCGCGAGCGCGGGCGGTGCCGGCGCGATGGCGATGACGCGGCCGTCGATCGAAATGGCGCCGACCGTCGCCACGCCGATCGCCAAGCTCGCCTCGAGCAGCGGTATCGTCACGGTGAAGGGCCGCGTCGCCGAGGTATTCGGCAACCGCATCGTCGTGCAGGACGCCAGCGGCCGCGCGATGATCGACGCCGGGCCCGATGGCGCAAGCAACCTCACTACCGGTGCGCCGGTGATGGTGCAGGGCCGCTACGATCAGGGCCAGCTGCGGGCGCAGTTCCTCGTCGGCCCGAACGGCGCGGTCGAAGCCGTCGGCCCGGCGCACCCGCCGCACGGCCCCGGCGCGCCGCCGCCGCCTCCGGGTGCCGGCCCTGCCGGCCCGCCGCCGCCCCCGCCGGGAGCTGGCCCCGCCGGTGCGCCCCCGCCGCCGCCCGGCGCTGGACCTGCCGGAGCCGGTCCGACCGGCGCACCGCCGCCGCCGCCTGCCGGCCCGAACGGTGTCGCCCCGCCGCCCCCGCCGCCGGGTGCAGCGGGCGCTCCGCCGGCCGCCGGCGCCCCGGTGCCGCCGCCCGCAGGTGCCCGTCCGCCGGCCCCCGCGGCAGGCGCCCCCATCGCGCCGCCGCCCGCCGCTCCGGCGCGCTGATGTGACGAGCCGGCTGCCCTCATCGGGCGGCCGGCTTTTCCTAGATCACGCGAAGACGCGACGATGGCGCGTTCCGGCCGGTGCATGCGCGTGACTCCAGCCGTCATCCCAGCGAAGGCTGGGATCTCCTAGAGAGGGCGCGCGCCGCTTACCGCGAAAGACCCCAGCCTTCACTGGGGCGACGCAAAACCCTGACAATCGGCTGACATCGAAAGGGCCGCGCCCGCGGCAAGGCGCTCCCCTTCGCGTCTTCGCGCGATCACACCATCATCACGCGAACCCCAGCCGGTTTTACCCCGCCCCGATCGCCGCATCGTCCAGTGCCGCCGCGCGGACCAGCGCCTCGCGGCTTGCCAACCGGCCCGCATAATCCTCGAACGCCGCGCGCTTGGGCAGTGACCCGAATTGCAGCCCCCACATCACCTGCGCCCCGACATAGACGTCCGCCGCGGTGAACCGATCGCCGGCAATGTACGGATGCGCCGCGACCGCGCGCTCCAGCACGTCGACCATGCGATCGTAATTGCCGTATCCCGCCATCCGCTCCTGCTCGGCGGTCGGCGCGACGCCCATCGACCGGTTGGTGATCGCCTGCTCCGCCGGCCCTGCGGCGAAGAACAGCCAGCGGTAATAATCCGCGCGCTCGTCGTCGGTTGGCGCCAGCCCGGCGTCCGGAAATGCCTCCGCGCAATAGGCGCAGATCGCCGCGCCTTCGGTCACCACATGGCCGCGGTGGACGATCGCGGGCACCTTCGCCATCGGGTTGATCGACAGATACGGCTCGGCCTTCATCGTCGTCGCATAATCGAGCAGCACGACGTCATAGGGCGCGCCGGTTTCCTCGAGCATCCAACGCGCGATCCGGCCGCGCGACATCGGGTTGGTGTACAGCGTCAGATCGGCGGTCATCGCACACCCCTCACAGCTGCTTGCGGAACAGGTCGAGCATCCGCCCCCAGGCGCGCTCGGCCTGTGGCTGGTTGTAGACCTTGCTGTCGATGACGCACCAGCCGTGCATGGCGTCCGCATAGACCTGGATGTCCGCCGGGCGCTTCGCCGCGGCGAAGGCGTCGCGCAGCACGGTCTTGTCGTTCGGGCTGCGCGCATCGTCGTTGCTGGCGATCGCGATCAGATAGCCGCCGGCAAGCTTCGGGACCAGCCGGTGCGGGCTGTCCGGCGCCTCGCTGACCAGACCTGCGCCATGGAAGGATGCGCCGGCATGCACGCGGTTCGACACCGCGGCGGCGGTGCGCAATACCATCGGTCCGCCCATGCAATAGCCGGCGCTGCCGATGTGCCGCTTGGTGTCGACCTCCTTCTGCTTGTCGAGGAAGGCGACGAAGGTCGTCCCGTCGCGCGTCACTGCATCCGCGGTGAGTGCCGCACGCCACGGCATGATCTTGTCGCGCACCGCGGGCTGGTCGAACGATTCGCCGGGCTGGACGATCGGCGACTTTGTCGAGCGGTAGAATTGATTGACGACCAGCACCGCATAGCCTTCGCCCGCCAGCCGGTCCGCCATCTGCCGGAACGCCGGCCGCAGCCCCATGATGTCCGGCCATATCAGCACGCCCGGATGCTTGCCGCTGGCCGGTGCGGTGAAATAGGCGTCGCACTGCCCGTCGGGCGTCGTGATCGTGACGTCGCGGCCCTTCACCGGTTTGGCGTCGGCCGAGGTCGGCAGCAGTGCCGCCATGCCCACCGCACCGGCAGACGCGCCCAATTGGCGGCGGGTGAGATGGGTGGCGTTATCGGCTTCGGTGATCTCGTCGCACATACGGCCTCTCCTGATGTTGCGGGGAGGCTAATCGAGTGCGGCGTGAGGCTCCAGTCGGAAAAGCGTTTGGCCAAAGACCTTTGCCCCAACCAAATCGTCATTCCCGCGCAGGCGGGAATCCGGACGCGCTACCGTCTCGATTCCATCGCGGACGTCAGAGGTTATGGATCCCCGCCTGCGCGGGGATGACGACAGTGGGGGAAAGACGGCCGCCCCGCCCACCCCGTCACCCCGGACTCGTTCCGGGGTCCACCGGGCCGCAGGGGGACGGCAAGCGCCTCCAGCCTTCCCCCTCGCCGCAGCGTGGACCCCGGACCAAGTCCGGGGTGACGGAAGGAGAGGAACCCTTACCGCGGGCTCGCCTCACGCTCGCCGTCGAGCCGCCGCGCGATGCCCCACGGATTGGCGTCGTCCAGCGCCGCCGGCAGCAGCGCCGGTGCCAAGTTCTGGAAACACACTGGCCGCAGATAGCGCGCGATGGCGAGCGTGCCGACCGAGGTGGTGCGCCCGTCGCTCGTCGCGGGGAAGGGGCCGCCATGCACCATCGCCGGCGCCACCTCGACACCCGTCGGCCAGCCGTTGGCGAGGATGCGACCCACGCGGCGCGCGATCACCGGCACAAGGCGTGCGGCATCGGCCTCGTCGGCAGCATCCATCTGCAGCGTCGCGGTCAGCTGGCCTTCAAGGCCCGCGATCACGCGCGCGATCTCACCCATGTCGCGGCAGCGCACGAGGACCGACGACGATCCGAACACCTCATGGCTCAGCGCGCGGTCGGCAAGGAACGCCTCGGCCGTCGTGTCGAAGATCGCGCCGACCGCCTGGTTGACGCCATCGCCCACCTTGCCGCGCGCGACGGTCTTCACCGCATCATGGCCGGCAAGCGCGTCGACGCCCTGTTCGAAGCTCGCATGGATGCCCGGCGTCAGCATCGTTGCCGGTGCCGCCTCGGTCATCGCCGCCGCGGCAGAGGCGATGAACGCATCGAGATCGGGGCCGTCGATCGCCAGCACCAGACCGGGGTTGGTGCAGAACTGGCCCGCGCCCATCGTCAGCGACGCGATAAATTCCTTGCCCAGCGCCTCGCCCCGGGCCGCGAGCGCGGCGGGGAACAGCACGACCGGGTTGATGCTCGACATTTCGGCATAGACCGGGATCGGTTCCTCACGCTCGGCGGCGATGCGGACCAGCGCAAGACCACCGCCGCGCGATCCGGTGAAGCCCACCGCCTGAATACGCGGGTCGCGGACCAGTGCGCCACCAAGCTCGTTCGTCTCGCCGGGCAGGTACGAGAAGACGCCCGCGGGCAGACCGCTGTCCTTCACCGCTTGGCTGATCGCCCGCGCGACCAGCTCGCCGGTGCCCGGGTGCGCCGGATGGCCCTTCACGACGACGGGGCAGCCCGCAGCGAGTGCCGAGGCGGTGTCGCCACCCGCGACCGAGAAGGCGAGCGGGAAGTTCGATGCGCCGAACACCGCGACCGGCCCGATCGCGACGTTGACGCGGCGCAGGTCGGGGCGCGGCAGCGGCGCACGGTCCGGCATCGCGGGATCGATCGTCGCGTCGAGGAAGTCGCCCTGCCGCACGACGCCCGCGAACAGCTTCAGCTGGCCGACGGTCCGCCCGCGCTCGCCCTCCAGCCGCATCCGCGGCAGGCCGCTTTCCGCCATCGCGCGCACGATCAGGTCATCGCCGATGGCCACGATATTGTCAGCAATCCGGTCGAGGAACGCCGCCCGACTCTCCGGATCGGTCGCTGCAAAGGCGGGGAAGGCGGCATCGGCCAGCGCGCAGGCCTCCGCCACCGCATCGGCACCCGCCGACGAGAAATCGGGCGTGAGCGTCTCGCCGGTCGCAGGGTTGACCGCGGTGAAACGGGTCTCGGCCTGGCGAGTGTCGCCGCCGATCAGCAGGGCGCCGTCGATCATGGATGTGCCTCTTGTCGAAGATAATGTCTGACTAATTGTAGGGTGGCACGACGCTGCGGACAATGACGGAATGTGTTCCTGCCTTTCTCACACCGTCACCCCAGCGCAGGCTGGGGTCTTTCGCGGCTCTTGTCCCGCGCCATCGGCAAAAGACCCCAGCCTGCGCTGGGGTGACGCCATGTGGCGTATGGTCCGGGAAGGGGCGCTCTACAAAAACGCCCGTCCTCCCGTCACCGGGATCGTCGCGCCCGTGATATAGCTCGATTCATCGCTCGCCAGCAGCACATAGGCGGGCGCCAGTTCCGCCGGTTGCGCGGCCCGGCCCAGCGGCGTGTTCTCACCGAACGTCTTCACCGCTTCCGGCGGCATGGTCGACGGGATCAGCGGCGTCCACACCGGCCCCGGTGCCACCGCATTCACGCGGATCTTCCGCTCCGCCAGCATCTGCCCTAGGCCGGAGGTGAAATTGTAGATCGCACCCTTCGTCGTCGCATAGGCGAGCAATTGCTGGTTGGGGTCCTGCGCGTTGATCGACGTCGTGTTGATGATCGACGCGCCTTCGCCCATGTGCGCGACCGCCGCCTTCGACAGATAGAACATGGAATGGATGTTGGTGGCGAAGGTCAGCTGCCATTCCTCGTCGGCGATATCCTCCAGCTTTTCGAAGCTGCGCTGGTGCGCGGCATTGTTGACCAGCACGTCGATCCGCCCGAACGCCTCCGCCGCCCGGGCGATCACGGTGCGGCAATGATCGGGTTGCGACAGGTTGCCCGCGACGAGCAATGCCTGCCGCCCCTCCGCCTCGACCAGCGCCTTCGTCGCCTCGGCATCGTCATGTTCGTCGAGATAGGCGATCAGCACGTCGGCGCCCTCGCGCGCGAAAGCCAAGGCGACCGCGCGGCCGATGCCGCTGTCGCCGCCGGTGACGATCGTCTTCTTGCCCGCCAGCCGGCCGGAACCCTTGTAGCTCGCCTCGCCATGGTCGGGGCGCGGGTCCATGTCCTCGGTACGGCCGGGGATCGCCTGCTGCTGTTCGGGATAGGGCGGGGTGGGGTAATCGGTCATGGGGCAACTCCTTCGCTCCGGCCAACCGATCGCCTGCGTGCCCGTTCCGACATATCAACCTGGATCAATGAAGTCGCTTCGGCACCGGCATGGCGGCGGCGCGGCATTGACGCCCCGGCCCGTCTGACCGTAAGGGCGCGGCCGTGAAAGGTCCCCGGAGACGGGGTCAAAAGGGAAGCCGGGATGCGCAACGGGAGGCGCGGATCCGGCGCTGCCCCCGCAACTGTGACCGGCGAGCTGGTCCCCATCGAGCCACTGGGTCCGCGACGGACCTGGGAAGGCGGGGACACAGGCGACGACCCGGAAGCCAGGAGACCTGCCTTTCGCCGTCGATCCTTCGCGCGGACGGGGTGTGCCGGGCGGACGAGGGAACCCCCTCGATGCGAGCGACATCCGCCGTGCGCGAATGGTCGCGCACGGTCAAAAGGCCGCCGCGCGCGATCCGTCGCGTGCGGTCATAAGGGGTGTGCCCAATGACTGTTCGCCTATCCGTTTCCGTTGTCCGTCCGTCGCTGCTGACGCTCGGCCTGCTTCTCGCCGCGCCCGCCGCCGCGCAGATCGCGCCGACCGCCGATCCGGCCAACAGCGACGACATCGTCGTCACCGCGACCCGCGTCGCCCAGCCCGCCGCCGAAGTCGGCCAGGCCGTCACCGTCATCACCCGTGACGAGATCGATCGCCGCCAGACCGTGTCGGTCGCCGATCTGCTGTCGACCACCCCCGGCGTCACGGTGACGCGCAACGGCAGCCTTGGCGGCTTCACCGGCGTGCGCCTGCGCGGCGCCGAGGCGGAGCAGACGCTGGTCGTGATCGACGGCGTGCGCGTCAACGATCCCTCGTCGCCCGGCGGCGGCTTCGATTTCGCCAATTTGCTGTCGGCCAGCGTCCAGCGCATCGAAGTGCTGCGCGGCCCCAATTCGGTCCCCTGGGGCAGCCAGGCGATCGGCGGCGTCGTCAACGTCATCACCGAAGAACCGACCGAGCGGCTGAAGGCGCGTGCCAGCGCCGAATATGGCTATGCCGACAGCGTGTTTGCGCAGGGCGGCATCTCGGGTCGCAGCGGCGCGATCTCGGGCGCGCTCACCGGCGGCTATCTGCGCAGCGACGGCATCTCGGCCGCGGTGAACGGCACCGAGCGTGACGGCTATCGCCAGTACGGCGCGACCGGCCGCCTGGGCGTCGACTTCACCGACGGCATCGGCCTCGATCTGCGTGGCTACTGGGCCGACAGCAAGACGCAGACTGACGGTTACCCGGCGCCCAACTACATCCTCGCCGACGACCCCAGCTTCTCGACCGCGAACGAACTGTACGGCTATGCCGGCCTGCACGCGAACTTCGGCACGTTCCGCAACCGCGTCGCCTTCACCATCGCCGACATCAACCGCGACACCTATGCGCAGCCCGGTGCCACCCCGTCGCCGTTCCGCGGCCGCTCGGAACGCTACGAATATCAGGGCGACTACCAGCCGATCGAACAGGTTCGCATCGTCGCCGGCGTCGAACATGAAGACAGCCGCTATCGTGATTCGAGCCTGCGTCGCTCGGTCGGCATCACCAGCGTCTATGGCGAAGCGATCGTGAAGCCGTTCGACGCGCTGACCCTGACCGGCGGCGTGCGCAACGACGATCACGCAACGTTCGGCAACCACACGACCTTCGGCGCCGACGCCGCGCTGGCGCTGCGCACCGGCACGACGCTGCGCGCGAGCTATGGCGAGGGCTTCAAGGCGCCGACCCTGTACCAGCTCTACAGCCCGTACGGGAACACGCGCCTCGATCCCGAAACCGCGCGGAACTGGGATGCCGGCATCGAACAGGCGCTGCTCGACGGCCGTGCCCGCGTCTCGGCGACTTACTTCAACCGCGACACGCGCAACCAGATCAGCTTCCGCGGCTGTTCGCGCACCGAACAGACCACGACCGGCTCGATCTGCGTCAACCGCCCGTTCGGCGTCTACGACAACATCCAGCGCACCCATGCCGAGGGCGTCGAATTCGCGATCGGCCTGCGTCCGGTCGACGCGCTGACCGTGTCGGCGAACGTGTCGTACATCGATGCGGAGAACCGCACGCCCGGCACCGCCTTCCGCACCGACCTGCTGCGTCGGCCCAAGGAAACCGCGGCGTTCGTCGTCGACTATCGCCTGCCGTTCGGCCTGGGTATCGGTGGCACCGTGCAGATCGTCGGCGACAGCTTCGACAGTGACAGCTACGGCAGCCGCGTGCGCGTCGACGGCTATGCGCTGGCCAGCGTGCGCGCCGAACTGCCGATCGGCGATCGCCTGTCGATCTACGGCCGCATCGATAACGTCACCGACGCGCGCTACCAGACGGTGGCCGAATACGGCACCTACGGCCGCGCCGCCTATGGCGGCGTGCGCGTGAAGCTGGATTGATGACACGTCCGCCCTCACCCTTTGCCTGGTCCCTCTCCCGGCGGGAGAGGGAGGGAGGCGTGCAGCGCCGGAAGGGTGAGGGTGGCCGTTCGTCGTCGCTCGCGCGGTCGCGCCTCCTTTTTTCGTCATTCCCGCGCAGGCGGGAATCCAGACGCGCTATCGTCTCGCAAGCGCCGCAAGGCCAGCCAGTCTGGATCCGCGCCTTCGCGGGGATGACGGGGTGGATGGCGAAGGTTGCCGCCCTGATATTCACCGTTGACGGCACGGCACCGTGGCGGGGGCTTGCCGATCGGGTGCGCAACCGCGTGCGCCAAATCCCCCGTCACCCCGGACTTGTTCCGGGGTCCACCGGTCCGCAGGGGTGCCGCCCGACCTGCCTGCCGCCCCCCTCGCCGCAGAGGAGACCCCGGATCAAGTCCGGGGTGACGGCGGGCGTGTGGCTGAGCGCGGCCCTCGCTCTCACTGCCTGCGCCCCCGCCCCCCGGCAAGGCGGCATCGTCTCCACCAATCCCTGCGCCGACGCGATCCTGGCGCAGATCGCGCCCGATCGCCTCGCCGCGGTCAGCCATTATTCGCACGATCCGGCCGCGACCTCGATGCCGCTCGCTCTCGCGCGCCGCTACCCCGCGACCGCCGGCACGGCGGAAGAGGTGATCGCGCGCCACCCCGATCTCGTCGTCACCGACACCTTCGCCCCCGCCGCGACCCGCGCCGCCTACGACCGCGCCGGGCTGAAGGTGCTCACCCTCGATTCCCCTGCCACCATCGCCGCCAGCGAAGCGCAGGTGATGCAGATCGCCGCCGCCGCCGGCGTCCCCGCGCGCGGCGCGGCGATGGTCCGCGCGATGCAGAGCGCGATCCCGCCCGCGACCGGCGCGAAGCCCGCCGCGTTGCTCTATATCTCGGGCGACCTCGCCAATGGCGGCGGTACCCTGCTCGATGACCTGATGACCCGCGCCGGTCTGCGCAACGCCGCCGCCGATTACGGCCTCGCCTTCACCGGTACGCTGCCGATCGAAACCATCGTCGCGCACCCGCCCGCGCTGATCCTCAGCGACGGCGACGGACGCACTGCGACCTTACGCCGCCGCGTCCTCACGCGCACGGGCGCGCATGTCGCGGAGGTGCGGTTTCCCCGGCACCTGATGAACTGCGGCGGTCCTGCCATCGCCCCCGCACTGCGCCGCCTGTCCGCGATCCGCGCGCAGGTTCTGTCATGAGCCGCACGCTTCGCCTCCTTGCCCTTGCTGCGATCGTCGTCGCGGGCTTTGCGTTGTCGCTGGTCGCGGGCAAGCAGTGGCTGCCCTGGGGCAGCGACCCCGCCACCGCGATCTTCATCGAACTGCGCCTGCCGCGCGCGCTGCTCGGCCTGCTGCTCGGCGCGATGCTGGGCGTGTCGGGGGCGGTACTGCAGGGCTTCCTGCGCAACCCGCTTGCCGACCCCGCCGTGATCGGCGTGTCGTCCTCCGCCGCCTTCGGCGCGGTCGCCGCGATCCTCTATGCCGGCGCGTCCAGCCTCGGCATCTTCGCCGCGGCGATGAGCGCGGCGGTGTTGTCGATGCTGCTGCTCGTCGCGCTCACCTGGCGCAACGCGGACCCGGTCGCCTTCATCCTCGCCGGCACGGTCCTGTCGAGCCTTGCGGGCGCACTGACCGCCTTTCTCATTTCGATCGCGCCAAACCCCTATGCGGTCGCGGGCGTGCTCGACTGGCTGATGGGCGCCCTTACCGACCGCGGCCTCGCCGACCTCGCCCGCGCCGCGCCCTTCCTGATCGTCGGCACGATCCTGCTGGCGGCGGCCGGCCCCGCGCTCGACGCGCTGACATTGGGGGAGGGCGCCGCCCGTTCGCTCGGCATCCGGCTCGGCCGCGTCCAGGCGTTGGTCGTGCTCGGCACCGGCCTCGGCGTCGGCGCGGGCGTCGCGGCGACTGGCGTGATCGGTTTCGTCGGGCTCGTCGTGCCGCACCTGCTCCGCCCCGTCTTCGGCCACCGCCCGTCCGCGCTGCTGCTGCCGAGCGGCCTCGGCGGCGCCGCGCTGGTGCTGGTCGCCGACAGCCTCTGCCGCCTCGCCCCCGGAGCGGGCGAGGTGCGGCTCGGCGTCGCCATGGCGCTGATCGGCGCGCCCTTCTTCCTTGGCCTGCTGCTGCGCCATCGGGGGCGGGCATGGATCTGATCGCGGACCGCCTGTCGGTCGATCTCGGCTCGCGCCGGGTCTTGTACGACGTCGACGCGACCATCCGCCGCGGCCGCGTCACCGTCATCCTCGGCCCCAATGGCGCGGGCAAGAGCACGCTGCTGAAGGCGCTCGCCGGCCTCGTCACCCCGGCCGCGGGCAGCGTGACGCTGGAGGGCGCGCCGCTCGCCGCGCTCGCCCCCCGCCAGCGCGCGCGCCGCATCGGCTATCTGCCGCAGGAGGCCGCGGTCCATTGGAACGTGCCCGCGCGCGATGTCGTGGCGCTCGGCCGCGTGCCGCATCGCGCGCCCTTCGCCGGCCCGTCGCCCGCGGACCGAGCCGCGATCGACGCCGCGCTCGCCACGACCCACGCCACCGACCTTGCCGACCGCCCCATCGCCGATCTTTCGGGTGGCGAGCGGGCCCGCGTCCTGCTCGCCCGCGTCCTTGCCGGCGAACCCGACTGGCTGCTCGCCGACGAACCGCTCGCCAGCCTCGATCCCGCGCATCAGATCGACATCCTCGATCGCCTGTGCGGCAGCGCCGTCGCCGGCCGCGGCGTCGTGCTCGTCCTCCACGATCTCGCCCAGGCCGCGCGTATCGCCGACGACGTCATCCTGCTGCGCGACGGCGACATCGTCGCTGCCGGGCCGGCCAGCTGTACCCTCACCGCCGCGCGCATCGCCGAGGTGTTCGAGGTCACCGTCGTCAGCCTCCCCGGCACGCGCGTGATGGTGCCGATCGGCCGCATCGTCCGCTGACCGCGGGCCGCGAGGCATCGACGCAACGGGCCCGCGCGATTATGCGCTGACGCGTGACCGCTCCTCTTCGCCTCCGCCTCGACCCCGCCGCCCTCGCCGACAATTGGCGCACGCTCGATCGGATGAGCGGCCGCGCAGCCTGCGGCGCGGCGCTCAAGGCGAACGGCTATGGCCTGGGCGCGACCGAGGTCGCATCGCACCTTCGCGAGGCAGGATGCCGCGACTTCTTCGTCGCGACCTGGGCAGAAGCGGAACGACTGGCGCCGCTACGGCTGCCGCTGTCGGTGCTGCACGGCGTACGCGACGAGGACATGGCGATCGCCCGCACCGGCATCGCGCGGCCCGTGCTCAACACCGACACGCAGGTCGCGCGCTGGCGGGCCGCGGGCGGCGGCGCGTGCGACGTGATGGTCGATACCGGCATGAACCGCCTCGGCGTGTCACCGCAAGCGGTGCGGACCGGCCTGCTCGACGGCCTCGCCATCGACACGCTGATGAGCCACCTCGCCTGCGCCGATGAGGACAGCGCGATGAACGCACGCCAGCTCGCCGCCTTTGCCGCCTTACGCGGGGCGACGGGCGCAAGGCGGATGAGCCTCGCCAATTCCGCCGGCATCGCACTCGGCGCCGACTTTGCCTTCGATCTCACCCGTCCCGGCATAGCGCTGTACGGCGGCATCCCGCGGCCCGACTTCGCCGGCCTGATCCGCCAGGTCGTCCAGCCCGAAGCGCAGATCCTCCAGCGCCGCACCGTCGCCGCCGGTGACACCGTCGGCTACAATGCCACCTGGACCGCCGCCCGCGAGACGGACATCGCCATCCTCAACCTCGGCTACGCCGACGGCTACCTCCGCGCCTTCTCCGACCGCGGCAGCGCACGCAGCGGCACGCTGCCGGTGGTCGGCCGCGTCTCGATGGACCTCATGGCGGTGGACGTGACGGCTGCGCCGGACGTGGCGGAGGGCGACTGGCTGGCGATCGACTTCGCCCTGCCAGACGCGGCAGCGCAGAGCGGCCTCTCGCAATACGAGCTGCTGACGGGCCTGGGCGCGCGCTACGGGCGGGTGTGGGGCGCCTAAACCGACTCCGGTCCCTGCCACACGTCGAACGGCCGGGCACGGATCCAGCGGGTGGCGATCCATTTGACGCCTGAATGCGGCGCGGCACCGGCGTGGCGTGCGCTGTCGAGCGGTCGGCCTGTGGCATCGACATTATCGAAGATGATGGCGTCGCCGCCATTCGGCACGATCTTTAGGTCGTGATGGGGGAAGAGTGTCTCGCCCCCGGCAAAACCTTCGTTGAGATAGACGATGACCGTCGCCACGCGTTGATTGCGAACATGCGGCAAAACGTCGGAGTGCAGTTTGAAATGCTGGCCAGGCGAATAGCGTAGCACGGTAAGCGCTTCGCCTTGCGCGACGGCGGTGCCGCTGATCCGCGCAATGCGCACGTTGATCGCCCGTATGACGGGGTCCTCCCGCACAGGGCCGATCACGGCAGCGTCAGATGTGCGGATCGGGTGCGGAATCGCCCGGCCGGTTCGCGGATCCATCACCTGCGACGGCGCCAGCAGATCGGCCGCACTGCGCGCGATGTGGGCACATTCGTCTGGCGTCATAAATGCACGCGCCCGCCGGACGCTACCGTTCGGGACAAGGGCCTCGATTGTTGGCAGGCGGACCGGGTCGCCACGCTCATCCAGACGCATCGCCGCCAGCAGCATGTCCAGCTGCTTCGCATGGGGATCGCTGGCGGCGACCGCCCCAGATAAAAGCCGCATTGCCTCCGACCAGTTCGCTGGCGCTCCGCTTCCATTGGCGGTCAAGGCGATGTCAATCAGCCGTGCTTCCCCGTGGCCCAAACTTCCGGAACGCCGGAATGCCATACGCGCCGCGGGCAGGTCGCGGGCCAGGATATCCCCCGTCAATCGCCAGAGGCCCTGCTGGAACAGGGCGTGAGGATCGTGCTTGGCGGCTGCACTTTCGATCAGCGCCACGGCAGCGTCCCGTCGCCCTTCCATCAACAGTCGCTGCGCGGTCGCACTGGTATCCTCGGCCATCATGGAATGATGAACGAAAAGGGGGCCGGTGGAAACCACCGACCCCCAAGGTCTTTTCGATATCGATCGCGATCAGAAGCGAGCGGTCACGCCCGCGTAGAAACGACGGCCGATATTGTCGAAGATCGCGCTGCCCGCACCGAGGCCGGTCGCGCCCAGCGGGGGCAGGCGGTCGGTCAGGTTGTCGACGCCGACGTAGAAGTTCGACTTCTCGCCGATGTCGATGCCCAGCTTCATGCCGATGTACAGGACGTCGGGATAGTAAGGGATGTCGAAGTCGTCGAGGTTCTGCGGCGGACGACCCTGGAAGGCAATGTGGTTCTCGATCGCACCGACGGACTGCTTGGACAGATAGCGGAACGAGGTGTCGAGCGTCAGCACGCCGAAGTCGGCGCCCAGGTTCAGGTTGAACTGATCCTTCGGGTAGCCCAGTTCACCCACGGTGGTATCCGCGAAAGCAGGTTGCAGCGGATTAAGGAAGCTGCTGCTTTCGAAGATGTGGGTATAGTTCAGGTCAGCGCCGACGCGGATATCGCCGAACCGGCGAGTGTAGGTGAGGCTTGCGTCGATGCCGCGACGCTTCAGGCTCGCGAAGTTGAGCGAGGACTGCAGCAGGCTGCCTTCGATGATCCGATACGCCTGTTCGCCGCGCGGACCGGTCGCGCCGGCCGCCACACGCTGGAATTGCGAGCAGAACTGATTGTTCTGGATCGACGGCGAATCGTAGCAGTTGTTGACGATACCCTGCGCGCTGACCGCCGAGATCACGTCGTTCACCGCGATGTTATAATAGTCGACCGAGAGTACCAAACCTGGCGCGAACGTAGGCGTCAGGACTGCGCCATAGGTGTACGAATCCGACTTCTCCACCTTCAGGTTCGGATTGCCGCCGCTGCGGATTTCCAGCGACTGAGCATAGATGAAGTTGTAGTTCGACGGAATGCCTGCCGCGGCGCAGTTCGCAGCGCGGAACTGTGTGCCGCGACCCAGATTGTCGGACGAGCAGGGGTCGGCGAAGCCTGGGGCGAAGTTTTGGCCCGCTGCCGAATACAATTCGGACAGGTTGGGAGCGCGAACCGCGCGGCCGTAGTTCGCCCGGAAGCGGAGCCCTTCGAACGGAGCGTACGTGCCGTTCAGGTTGTACGTGTAGACCGTACCCGCCGATCCCTTATAGTCGGACACGCGGCCTGCACCGCTGATCGTCAGCTCTTTGATGAGCGTGATGTCCTTCAGCAGCGGCAGGCGAATTTCGCCGAATGCTTCCTTCACCTCAAACGCCGGCGGTGTAAACGCTGCAAGCGCATTGTAGAAGGTGTAACCCTTCTGCACGTAGGGATCGGCACGGAAGAAGTTCGTCTCACGACGATATTCGCCGCCAATCGAAAAGCCGATACCACCGCCCGGCAGGTTGAAGAACTTAGATGTATCGCCGGCTACCGTCGCCAGCACGTCAAGCTGGGTAATCTTGCCGGCCGACGTCGTGTTGCGGAGGACATAGTTCTTCGCGGCATCGGAAATGCTGCCCACACCAAACGGATTAAGCGGCTGACAGTTCGCGATGTCGTTGGCGAGGTTGGCCGCATCGCCGCCAATGTCGGTGCCGAAGGCAAAACGCGCCGGGTTGAGCTGAGCGCCACAGACGATCTGACCCGCGGGATTACGTACCGCGTCGAGCGCCAAGCTGAGGCGCTGGACGTCGACGTTGCCCAGAACCCTAGTCCGTTCCTTGAACTCTCCGTAGTTGACCGACACCTCGTAGTTCAGCGTGTCGGTGATGTCACCGCGCACGCCGCCGACGAACCGGTAGGTTTCGCGGCGAGCATCCTCACGACGTGAACCCAGATCGGTGAGATTCTTGCGCAAGATAAAGCGCTGGGTCCCCGCGTTGATCGCCGCGATCTGCGCAGCCTGGGTGGCCTGAGCCGTGGCGATCTGTGCCGCGGTCTGGCCCGGCTGGAGGTAGGCGTTGCCGGTCAGAACGTTAATGCCGTTGGTGGCTTGGGTCAGCAATGCCTGCTGGATGACGCTACGCGATCCGGCGTCGAGGAACGGGTTGTCGAGGCGAGGACGTTCGTAGAGCGCGTCGATCGTCGAGCCGGTGAAGAATGCGGGGCCCGAGCCGCCGAGACCAACGCTCTCGACGCGGACGTACTTGGCTTCGATGAACGGCACGAAAGCGCTCGAGACGTCGAAGTGCCCGATCAGGTTTGCCGAATAACGGTCCAGCTGGGGCAGCAGCTGCAACAGCACGCCTTCACGCCGCGTATTGCCGTTGCCACCAATGAATGAGCCGGCTGGATTGCCCGAGGGGGTGGCGGCAGAACCACCTGCGATGCCGACGCGAGTACCATTCTGGAGAGCAAGCGAGCCGCCTGGCTGGAAGAGATAATTGCAGGTGTATGCACGGCCCAGCGGATCGCGACCGCAGCTTGCCGGCGAGGTAGCACCCAAGCCTGCGCCTGCAAACGACACCAAGCCGCCATCCGAGAACGTGCCGACCCGAATGTCGCGGAAAAACACGGCGTCCGGGATGCCGTCATAGTTCAGATTGCCGCCGACACCCGGGCCAGCCGCGTCGATGTTCGTCGTAATGAAGCCATCGGCCTGGCGATATTCGCGCCGGTTGGAGGCGAACAGATCCTGCGTGCGGGCATATTCCAGGTTGACCGCGAGGTTGCCACGGCCGTCAGCAAAATTCTTGCCGCCAGTCAGGCTGACAAAATAGCTGCCCGCGTCCTTGCGGCTGCTGACGCCGCCCTGTGCGCGGATCTGCAGACCGTCATAATTACTCTTCAAGCGAAAGTTGACAACGCCGGCTAACGCATCCGAACCGTACACCGCCGAATTACCGCCGGTTACGATGTCGACGGCTTCCAGCAGATCAGTCGGAATCGTGTTGATATCGACCGAGGTGGCATTGCTAAGAATGTCAGATCCGACGTGACGCCGACCGTTGACCAGCACCAGTGTACGAACGGTGCCGAGGCCACGAAGATCGAGCAGGTTAAGCCCGGCGGTGCCGAGGAAACGCGTCGAGTTGGACTGGCTGAAGGTGCTGTTGAGCTGCGGCAGGTCGTTCAGCACGTCACCGATGGACGTGCGGGCCGTCTGCGTCAGTTCCGCCGCCGACACCGTCTGAATGGGAACCACGGACTCGGCGTTCGGGGTGCGAATGCGCGAACCGGTGATCACGATGTCTTCGCCCGGACGTGCCGAATCATCCTTGTTGGTGTCGGCGATCGAAGCGCCTGCCGGTGCCCCAGTCTGCGGAACTTCGGGAGTCGTTTGAGCGGAAGCGGTCGGGGCGAGCAACAGCCCGCCCGCGAGCGCGCTCGCGGAAAGCAGCCAAGTCTTCATTATGGTCCCCTATTTTCGGCACATTTGCCTTAAACAGGGGAGCATGTTGACGCAGTCCGTCGGAGTGAAACAAGCCGATTTCTGTCAGTGTGATGAACGAAGCGTCACATTACGCGAAACTGTCGCCGAAAAGACACAAAAGTACGTACGAATTGTTTCCGTAGCCTGTTAGTTGCGTCAGAGGTGCTTACCCAATCACCGCTCCACACACATCGCGATCCCCATGCCGCCGCCGATGCACAGCGTCGCCAGGCCCTTCTTCGCGTCGCGCTTCTGCATTTCGTAGAGCAGCGTGGTCAGCACGCGGGCGCCGCTGGCGCCGATCGGGTGGCCGATCGCGATCGCGCCGCCGTTGACGTTGGTCTTGTCGGGGTCGAGGCCCAGTTCCTTGCACACCGACAGCGCCTGTGCGGCAAAGGCTTCGTTCGCTTCGATCAGGTCGAGGTCGGCGACGGTCCAGCCGGCCTTTTCCAGCGCCTTCTTCGATGCCGGCACCGGGCCGATGCCCATCACCGACGGGTCGACGCCCGCGCTCGCCCAGCTCTTGATCGTCGCGAGCACCGGGGCGCCGCGCTTGTCGGCTTCCTCGCGGCTCATCAGCACCAGCGCGGCGGCGCCGTCGTTGAGGCCGCTGGCGTTGGCGGCGGTGACGGTGCCGTCCTTCTTGAACGCCGGGCGCACGCCGCTAACGCTGTCGATCGTCGCGCCGGCGCGGATATATTCATCGTCCGCGACGACGGTATCGCCCTTGCGACCCTTGATCGTCACCGGTGCGATCTCGTCCTTGAACCGTCCGCTGCCGCGCGCGGCCTCCGCCTTGTTCTGGCTGGCGACCGAGAAGCTGTCCTGCTCGCCGCGCGTCACCTGATATTGCTCGGCAAGATTTTCCGCCGTGATGCCCATGTGATAGCCGTTGAACACGTCGGTCAGGCCGTCGTTCACCATCGTATCGACCAGGCTGACGTTGCCCATTTTGGTGCCGCCGCGCATCGTCTGCGCGTGCGGGCTGAGCGACATGCTCTCCTGACCACCGGCGACGACGATCGACGCATCGCCGGTCTGGATGGCCTGGCAGGCGAGGGCCACCGCGCGCAGCCCCGATCCGCACACCTGGTTGACGCCCCAGGCCGGCACTTCCTTGGGGATGCCGGCGGCCATCGACGCCTGGCGCGCCGGGTTCTGGCCCTGCGCCGCGGTGAGCACCTGGCCCAGGATCACCTCCGACACCTCTTCGCCCTTCACGCCCGCCTGTTCCAGCGCGGCCTCGATCGCGACGCGGCCCAGCTCGTGGGCCGGGGTGGCGGCGAACGCGCCGAGGAAGCTGCCGACGGGGGTACGCTTGGCGGCGGTGATGACGATCTCGGTCATGATGATCTCCTTATGCGCCGCCTATCTAGCGGCGGGCAGGGCCGCGATCCAGTCGGCAAGCGGCTGCCACAACGATGCGCGGGCCCGCCCGCCGACGATCATGCCGACATGGCCCAGCGCCAGTTCGCGGTGATCGGCAATCCCTGCCGCGGTGGCGGCGGGGACGATCCGGTCGGTGGTGGAGACGAATTCGACCGTCGGGCAGGCGAGTGCCTCGGGAATCACGCTGTGCCCGCGGATCGTCCATTGGCCTTGCCCCGGCGCATCGGCGGTGATGAAGCGATCGAACAGGTCGCGCGCGCAGGCGAGGGGCAGCGGCTCGCCGGCATTCGCCCAATCCTCCAGCCTTACGAACGCGCGCGCCGCCTCGCCGTCCGGCGCCATCCGCCCGAACGCCTCGTATTTGGCGATCGTGCGCGCCGGGTCGAGCCGCCAGAATCCCGCCTGCAGCACCTCCATCGGCAGCACGCCCAGCGCCTCCGCCGTCGGCAGCGCCGCTTGCCACAGGTCGCGCATCCCGCCCCGCGCCTCACCATAGCCATCGAACCGCCACGGCGCGGCGATCGTCGCGAGGCCCGCCACGGTCGTACCTGCTGCCGCCGCGGTCGCCATCGTGCCGCCCAGGCAATAGCCGACCAGCACCGGCGGCGCATCGAGCTGCTCGATCAACGGCAGCAGCAGCGATTCGACATGGCCGGTCATGTCCATGTCCCGGTCCGCGGCGCCCGGCACGCCCCAGTCGACCAGTGCGACGCGAAAGCCCTGTGCCGCCAGCCAGCGCACCAACGATACCTCGCCCAGATCGAGGATCGCGGGCGGATTGATCAGCGACGGCACGCACACCACCATCCGGCCCCGCCCGCCGTAATAGCGCAACGCCGCGCGGCCCGCGGTGGCGAGCGCCGGCATCGACGGCGGAGCAGGGGGGCGGGAAGCCTGCTGATACGCAGTCAGCCCGGCAAGCGCGGCGGCCATCCGTTCGGGATATGCTGCAGTTTCGCTGCGCAGCATATCGAGGAACAGGGGTAGCGGCCGCGGACCGTGTTGCGGTGCGGAAAATTGAGGCGTAGCATGCGGTTCGATCACGGGCACAACACCGGAACGGGCAGGGGACGCGCATGAAGAAGCAACAGCCGGGCGACGGCGTCGTCATCATCAAGAAATACGCCAACCGGCGGCTCTACAATACCGAGACCTCGTCCTACATCACGCTCGATCATCTCGCGACGATGACCCGCGAAGGCCGCGACTTCAAGGTCGTCGATGCCAAGACCGACGACGATATCACGCACAACGTGCTGACCCAGATCATCATGGAAGAGGAAAGCCGCGGGCAGACGATGCTGCCCGTCAGCTTCCTGCGCCAGCTGATCGCCATGTATGGCGATTCGATGCAGTCGATGGTGCCGGGCTATCTGGAGGCGTCGATGGACAGCTTCCGCCGCAACCAGGAACAGTTCAAGTCGGCGGTCGAGGGCGCGTTCGCCCATTCCCCCTTCGCCGAAATCGCCAAGCGCAACATGCAGATGTTCGAAGCCGCGACGCAGGCGTTCGGCGTCGCGCCCGCGATGGCGCCCGCCGCCGCGCCTGCGCCCTCTGCACCCGCCAGCAAGGATGACGAGATCGCCGCGCTGAAGGCGGAGCTGACGCGGCTGCAGGACAAGGTCGAAAAGCTCGGCTGACGGCGCGCGCCCGTGCCGGTGATGTTCTGGAGCGCGGGCGCCAGCCTGTGCGTCGCCCTCGTCGCGGCGTTCGCCGACCGGCGGCGGCGCCTGCGCCACGATCCCGATCGCGTCGGGTTCATCGACTGGCGGACGGTGCAGATGGCGGCGCTGCTCGCGACGATCCTGCTGGTCAGCGTCGGGCTGCATACGCGCTGACGGGTGGGCCTGGGCAACCCGAAAAAGGCCATTGCGCCGCGCCATCAATCGCTTAGGCTTGTGGCCATCGCGGGCCTATCTCCCCGCCGTTTTCCCGGGGAGCGACATCCGTGCGCCATATGCTGATCCCGACCGCCGCGGCGGCCGTCCTGCTCGCCGCGCCCGCCCACGCCGACGAACTGCAGGCGCGGCTGCTCGCGGGCATGCAGGCGGCGCGTGCCACCGCCTTCGCGTTCCAGCAGACGATCGTCGTCGAGACGACCGGACAGGCGCGGCGTACCATCGTCGAACGCTATGACCCCCGCCGCCCCGCCGCCGAACGCTGGACGCTGGTCAGCGTCGACGGCAAGGCCCCCACCGCCAAGGACATCGCCAAGGCGCGCGAGGGCAAGAAGAAACCCGGTTCCTACGGCGACCTCGCCGATTGGTTCGGCACGCCCGCGCGCCGGGTCGAGGCGCCGGCGGGCTATGCCGCCTATCACTTCGACCGCCTGCCCGCCGGCGAACTGAAGATCGGCAGCCACGACGCCTCCGCCGACACCGCGGCCGACGTGCTGGTCAACACCAAGGGCGCCACCCCCTTCGTCGAACGCGTGCGCTTTACCTCGACCAAGGAGTTCCGCATGATGCTGGTCGCCTCCGTCAAGCGGATCGACAGCAGCAGCCGCTATGTCGTGGCGCCGGGCATCGGGATGGTTCCCGAATCCTTCGCACTGACGATGGCGGGCTCGATGATGGGCAAGTCGGGCGAACTGAAGACCAACGTGACGTTCAGCGGCCACCAGCCGGTGAAGTGAAGTAAGGGGGGCTGGTCCTCCACAGCGCGCCAGACGGGCGTGCCGGCCCGTATTATTCGCGTCGCGTCGCGCGCCGGTTAGCGGATGTCAGTACCCGGAAAGGACAGTCGCCGGAGAAGCGCTGCGACACCCCGCTCGATCCCGAGCTCGATCTGGCCTGCCTTGAACGCTGGGATCATGACCTGGTCCATGACGCGCTGGCACAATGCATCGGGCAGCTGCCGGGCCAGTCCCGAACCGACCGATATCCTCGCCTGTCTGTCATGGGGCGATACCAGGACGACGATGCCGTCGTTGATGCCCCTTCGGCCGATACCCCATCGGTTCCCCAGCCGGTCGGTAAAGCGCGCCACGTCTTCGCCGTTCAGGCTGTTCACCGTCACGACGACCATCTGATGCGCGGTTTCCCGCTGAAACCGGCTCAGCTGCTGCGCCAATTGCTGCCGCTGCAACGTGGTGAGCACGCCCGCCTGATCGACGACATACCCAGTGAACCGTAACGGAGCGGCCGCCACGGCTGCCGGACGCTCCACGCTGCTGACCGCCGCATCGGTGCCGCCGATCGCGGCGAGCACTATGAGGATCGATGCGAGCGCCACGCTCAGTAGAAGCGCTTCAGCGTCAGCGACCGGACGGTGCCGTCGCACAGCCCCAGCCGCACGATCGTGCCCGGTGTCCCGATCGACCATTTGGCGAGCGCGCTCGTCGGATAGTCTGCACCGATCGGCTGGCCATCGATCTGGCAGATCAGGTCGCCGACCTGCCACCCCGCCGCCGCCGCGGGGCCGCCGCGCATGACGTGCAGCACCTTCAGCCGGTCGCGCTCCAGCCCGACGAGCAGTCCGCTGGTCGATCGCAGCGGCGGCCGGTTCGCATCGGGGCCGGACTTCAGCACCATGCGTCCGGCGGCGGGATCGAGCAGCACGCGGTAATTCTGCAGCAGCCCCGATCCGATCCGCCCGGCGACGCCGATCGTCTCCGAAAAGCCGTTCGCGGGCTCGATCCGCGTCTCGACGCTGCGGATCGCCTGTTCGCCGATCGTCACCATCGGCAGGATCGTCAGCGTGCTCACCGTTTCGCCGGCGAGGCCGAACGAGACGGTGGTGGTGCTCGGCAGCCGCGTCACGCCCGCACGCTTCGCTGCGCTCTCCGACAGCGTCAGCGCCGATCCGTCGCCGGTATCGACGATCACCGGCGACAGCGTGCGACGCCCGATCCTGACCTGGCTTTCGTAGACATGGCGCGCGGGCGAGATCGTCAGCGGCGCCAGCGATCCCACGAACGGCAATCGTCCCGACGGCAGCAGGCGGAAACGGTGGTTGGCATAATCGATGTCGAGCGCCTGGCCGCCGATCGCATCGCGCCCGATCAGCATCTCGACCGGCTTGGCACTACCCGTTGCCAGCGCGGGCAGATCGGCGACGGTGACGCCGCCGCCGGTGCGCGTCAGCCCGCCGATCGTCAGCGTCCGCGTTGGCTGCCAGCCGACGGCCACCGCGCCGCTGCCGGCGCCGCCGATCGCGGTCGCCTGCCCGTCGCTCTGCACGCGTGCCGGGTCGGCGGCGGCGCGGGCGAGCACCGAATAGCTCACCCCCGTATCGAGGATCGCGGTCAGCGGCGCACCGTCCAGCGTCAGCGTGAAGCGGATCTGGTTGCCCGGCGTCAGGTCGAACGGCACCCAGCGGGCATCGGTATCCGCGGCGAGCGTGGCGACGCCCTCGCGTCCCGCGGGCGGTGGTGCGGCGGGGAGGGGACTTGCCAGGCTGATCGCCAGCGTCGTGAGGGACAAGGTGATGATCGAAGGCCGCAACATGCGTCCCGCGTAACGCAATGCGGTGACGACGGCCACCGCAGGCCTTCTGCTACGTGCCGTGGTGTAACGGAACGGGCGCATCACAATGGAGACGAGCGATCGCGCGACGGTTTCGGGCGGCCCGTTCCCGATAATCGGGCTGATCGCCAACGCCGGATCCCATGACCCCCAGCGCGTGGGCTTGTCGATGATCGAACAGCATGACCCGCCGTTGTCGGCACAACTGAGCGAGTTCCGCATCGGGCACATATGCGAGGTCGAGCAGGAGCGGTCGTTGGATGCGGGAATCGATACGAATGATATCCTGCAGGAAACCTCCCCCCCGGCCATCGATCAGAACGATGTCGGCAGGGGCCGCGCGGGCGGTGCGGAACGAATCGGCATACGGGCGCAGCAGGATATGGGATTGCCAGATCGTGACGGGCAGTGTGACCGTGAGTGCAAATCCTGCCGCGGCGGGCAGAAGATACCGCGGCAGCTTTCGACTGCCGCCATCCGTCAAGCGCATCCAGCCGCCGGCGGCGAGAAGCAGGATGCAGGGCATCACGCCGCTCAGATAGCGATAGCCATAACCGAAACCCTGGTACACCAGCGTCGCAGCGGCGAAGGCACAGGACAGTTGCAACGCAAATGCGATCGGCAGTTTCCGATCATGGCGCGGAAACCAGCGTGTCAGCCCCAGTGCTGCCAACGGCAGCAACAGGACATTTTGCCACGCTGCGAACCGCGCGATGCTGGAGAGCGGCTCCAGGTCGCGAAGCCTTTGGATATGGGCGACGATCCACGACGTGGCTGGCGCCGGCTGGGTTACGGTCGGACCCAACGCTGCTGTCATGAGATGCGGAAAACAGTATTGCCAGATGATGTGATAGCCGACACATGCCGCGGCATAGCCGATGGCTGTGGTCCGCCGACCGGCCAGCCAGGCCCAGACGATGAAACCCGCCACGAACATCACATGAAAATGGAACTGGTGTAATCCGGTGGCGAGCAGCCCGACCGCGACCGCCATGGTATGGCCGCTGCGTCCGCCACGCAGGAAGCAGGCGAGCCACAGGGCATTCAACGCAAAATGCGCCGTCATTGCATAGGGCGTCATCGCCGTGACGAGCAATTGCGCGGAGGTCAGCGCGAGGACCAGCGTTACGGTGGCTGGCTCCGGCGTTTCGGGCCAAATCCGCCGTGCACTGGACCACATGGCGCCCATGCCGATCACAAGCAATATTGGCCCTGCCAGCCAGGTATCGCCCATGTGACCGGCCAGCGCCCGCAACGCCGAATTGACGGGCAGATAATCCGATACCCAATATCCTTGAGCGATCCTGCCGTCGGTCCATACGGGCATCAGCGCCTTGGCGAGGGGACGCACCGATGCGGGGATCGGCCAGCCGAGGTTGCCGCGTTGCAGATACTCTGCGGCGAATTGCGCCAACACTTCATCGCGCGACATCGGATAGCGCAGCATCACCAGCCACGTGCCCGCGTACGCAAAGAGTGCGGCAACCCCCACCGCCGCTGCGATCTGGCGACCGGAGGGCTGCCAGCGTCGCCCGCTTTCGTCCGGCAGGTGCGATAGCAGCAACAGGCCAAGCGCCGCGGCGATCAGCAGTCCAGCGTCTTGTGCGTAGAAATAATAGACCGGAAGGCCGGACAGCCCCCGCAAGGACAACACGGCACCTGCCGCCAGGCAGAGCGCCGCCAGCGCACACGCGCTCCATCGTAGCCAACGCCGGGCGTCGAGCGGCACGGCGGACGGCATGCCGTTATGTCCCGCCTTACAGACAGGCTTCGAGGAACGCCTGGTCGAAGCCGAATTGCTTCGCCTTGTCGAGCGTATAGGGGCGCAGGCCCATCGAGCGATATTCGCCGATGATCTTGCCGTCGGCGCTTTCGTCCAGATATTCGAACTTGAACAATTCCTGCGTCACGATCACCGGCCCTTCCATGCCGATCACTTCGGTGACGTTGGTCACGCGGCGACTACCGTCGCGCAGGCGCTTGACCTGGATGATCATGTCGACCGAGTCCGCGATCTGGCGGCTGATCGCTTCCTTGGGCACCTTGATGTCCGACATCATCACCATGTTCTCCATACGCGCCAGCGCTTCGCGCGGGCTGTTGGAGTGAAGCGTACACATCGACCCGTCGTGGCCGGTGTTCATCGCGGCGAGCATGTCGAAACACTCGCTGCCACGAATTTCGCCCAGGATGATGCGATCCGGGCGCATACGCAGCGCGTTCTTCACGAGGTCGCGGATGCTGATCTCGCCCTGACCCTCCAGGTTCGCGGGGCGCGTTTCCAGCGGCAACCAGTGCGGCTGCTGCAGGCGGAGTTCGGCCGCGTCCTCGATCGTCAGCACGCGCTCGCCCGGGTCGATCATCTTCGACAGCGCGTTCAGCATCGTCGTCTTGCCCGAGCCGGTGCCGCCGGAGATGACGACGTTGAACCGGCTGGCGCCCGCGATCTTCAGCGCGGTCGCCATCTTGGGGCTCATGCTGCCGAAGCCCGCCATCATGTCGAGCGTGATCGGCTTGGCGGAGAATTTACGGATCGAGATGGCGGTGCCGCGCAGCGAAAGCGGCGGCACGATCACGTTGACGCGGCTGCCGTCCTTCAGGCGCGCGTCGGCCAGCGGCGTCGTCTGGTCGACGCGGCGGCCGACCGAATTGACGATGCGCTGCGCGATCTGGAACAGATGCTCCTCGTCGCGGAACTGGATCTGCGCCAGCTCCAGCTTGCCCTTGCGCTCGACATAGGTCTGGTCGGGGCCGTTGACCATGATGTCGGTCACCGCCGCATCGGCCAGCAATTCCTCGAGCGGCCCCAGGCCGAGCAACTCGTCGACCAGCACCTTTTCCAACGCGAACTGTTCGCGGCGGTTCAGCGTCAGCTTCAGCTCGCCCAGCACTTCGCCGATGATCGGGCGGAATTCCTCGGCCAGCTCGTCCTTGCTCAGCGTCGCCGCGGCTTCCGGGTCGACGCGTTCCAGCAGGCGCGGCAGCACCTGTTCCTTGATCTTGTGGATCGAGGCTTCGAAGCCCTCGTTGCGGCTGCTGCCGGCATCGCCGCTGGCATTCTGCCGCTCGGTCAGCCGCGCCATCGCATCGACGGTGCCGGCGGGCGGCGTCGCGGCGAGCGGGTCCTCGGGGGCCAGCAAAGCCGATTCGATCGGCGGGAACTGGCTGCCCGGCGGGATATCCTCCGCCGGCCGCGGCGCCACGCCGCTGCTCTGCATCGGGCGCGCGACGCCGAACGCCGGCCTCGCCGGCTGTCCGCCACCCATTCCGTTCCGACGCCCGAACGCGCTCATACCCAATTCCAATATGGTCCTGGTAAGAGGGGTAGGGGGCAAGGTTTGACATTTTCCTAACCACGATGCGCCGCAGCCGGCTTGACAGGCGCGCCGGCCTCGCCTTCGACACCGCCGTCATGACCCGCCTGTTCCTCGCCCTGCTGCTGCTCCTCGGCTGGACCCAGCCGGCGCGCGCCGACGATATCGGCGCCACCGCGCGCGGCGTGGTGCGCGTCGTCACCATCGCGGTGGTCGACGGGCAGGTGGTGGGCTTCGGCCATGGCAGCGGCGTCGCGGTGGCGCCCAATCGCGTCGTCACCAACGCGCATGTCGTCGACCTCGCCGAACGCTACCCCGACAATGTCGTCGTCGGCGTCGTGCCGTCCGAAGGCGACAAGAGCTATCAGGGCCGCGTCATCGCCTATGATGCGCGCGCCGACCTTGCGCTCATCGAATTCACCGGCGCCAGCCTGCCGCCCGCGACGCTCTATACCGGGCCGATCGGCGAAGGCGATGCGGTGGTGGCGCTCGGCTATCCCGGCAACGTCGACCTCGCGACCGCCAAGTCTGCGGCCGACTATATCCGCCCCACCTCGCCGGTGCGGTCGGAGGGGGTGTTCTCCGGCCGGCGCAATCTCACCGGCACCGAAGTGCTGCTCCACACCGCCAGCATCGCGCGCGGCAATTCGGGCGGGCCGCTGCTCGATCGCTGCGGCCGGGTGATCGGCATCAACTCCGCGATCACCCGCGGCGAAGAGGGTGACAGTTCGTTCGGCTTCGCCATCGCCGACACCGAACTCGCCGCCTTCCTGCGCAACGCCAAACAGCCCTTCGCCACCACCGGCGCGCCCTGCACCTCGATCGAGGAGCGGCTGCGGCAGGATAGCGAGGCGGACGCCCGCGCCCGCGCCGACGCGCTCACCACCGCACGCGAAGCGGCGACCCGCGCCGCGATGGGCCGCGAGGAAGCGCTGGCGACCGCGCGCGAGGCCGCACAGGCGCGGCGCGAGAATGTCATGGGGATCGCCGGCCTGCTGCTGGTGTTCGGCGCGATGGGGCTGGGCGGCGCCGGGCTGCTCGACCAGAAGGGCCGCCGCCGCGCCGCGCTCTGGGCCGCGGGCCTCGGAGCCGCGACGATGGCGGGGGGCATCGCGACCTTCGTCCTGCGGCCTTCGGCGCGGGCCGATCTGCCGCCCGTCCCCACCGTTGCGCGCCAGGCGGTGCCCAACGCGCCGCTCGGCAAGCTCGTCTGCACGCTGCAGGCCGACGTCAGCCGCGTCACCGTCTCGTCGACCGACGACGTGACGCTCGACTGGGGCAAGAGCGGCTGCGCCGACGGTCGCACGCAATATCTCGCCACCGGCGACGCGTGGCAGCGCCTCACCGTCCCCGACGACGAACAGACGGTGTCGTCGCGCGTGTTCGATCCCGTCACCCGGCGTCTGACGGTTACGCGCTACATGCTCGGCGCGCAGGCGATGCAGGCACTGCGCAGCCTCAGTGCGAAGACCGTCGGCCAGCGCTGCACCGTCGATCCGGTCGCCACCGAACGCCTGGTCCAGCAGCAATCCGCCCAGCGCGCCGCGCTGCCCCCGCTCCCCAACGAAAAGCTCGTCTACACCTGCCGCCGCGCAGGCTGAGCCTGCCTGATCGCAACGGTGAGCCGCAAAGCCACCGCGGCATCCGAAAATCACCGCTGGCCCCCCACGCACGCCGCGCTACGCTGATCCTATCGGACCGAAGGGGGCGGGGGATGCGATTCGCGATACGGGGCGTGGTGGCGGCGGCGCTGGCGACGGGCTTGGCGATGGGCGCGGCGGCGCCTGCGGAGGCCGAATGGTATGAAGCGACCGGTCGCCACGTCGTCGTCTACGCCAATGACAGCGCCGATGCCGTGCGCAAGCAGGCCGAACAGCTGGAACGGTTCGACGCAGCGATCCGCCTAGTGCGCGGCTTGCCCGACACGGACCTCGATACCTCGAACAAGCTGACCGTCTACGTCGTCGCCAACGATTCGGCGGTCCAGCGGCTGTTCGGGGCCGGCGGCAAGAACATTGCCGGCTTTTATGACGGCCGCGCCAGCGGATCGGTCGCCTTCACCCCCGGCCGCGGCGATCGCTCGGAGGGTGGGCTCGATCCCCAGATCGTCCTGTTCCACGAATATGCGCATCACGCGCTGCTTGGACATTCCGAGCTCGCGGTGCCTCGCTGGTATTCGGAAGGGTTCGCGGAGTTCATGTCGACGACGCGGTTCGACAAGGACGTCTTCTGGATCGGCGCGCCGGCGCAGCATCGCGCCTACACGCTGCTGGAAGGGCAGGGCATGTCGGCGGAAAAACTGTTCGCCACCGATCGCCGCAAATTGTCGGATTCGGAGACGAGCGAGCTGTATGCGCGCGGCTGGCTGCTCACGCACGTCCTCGCGCTCGACCGGACGCGCGCGTCGCAATTCTCCACCTACCTCACCCTCTTCAATCAGGGGATGCCGAGCAGCGAGGCGGCGACCAAGGCCTTCGGCGACCTCAAGGCGCTGAATAAGGAGATGAACAAGCGCCTCAGCGGTTCGAGCTTCCCCGCATACAAACTGTCCAACGATCGGCTGCCCAAGCCGGAGGTAAGCCTCAGACCGCTACGGCCGGGCGAAAAGGCGATGATCGCGCTCCGCATGCGGTCGGATCGAGGCGTCAACCGCGAAACGGCGCAGCCCATCCTCGCCGAAGCGACGCCGATCGCCGCCAAATATGCCGATGATCCCGTGGTCCAGGGATGGTTTGCCGAAATGGCGCTGGATGCGGGGCGCAACGAGGTCGCCGAGGCGGCGGCGGATCGCGCGCTCGCACTCGATCCAAAATCGTCGCAGGCGCTGGTCTACAAGGCGCAGGTCCACCTCCGCCGCGCGAGCACCGCGCACGCCAAGGACCCGGCCGTATGGAAAGAGGCGCGCTCGTGGCTCCTCAAGGCCAACAAGCTCGACAACAACGACGCCTATGCCCTGATGCTCTACTACTCCAGCTTCGGCATGGCGCACGAAGTGCCGACCGCGAACGCCAAGGCTGCGCTGGCACAGGCGCATATGCTGGTGCCGCAAGACGAGGCGTTGACCTTCGCCTACGGCGTCCAGTCGCTGCTCGACGGCAAGACAGACGACGCGCGCCTTGCGCTCCGAACGCTTGCCTTTTCCCCGCATGCGCCGGTCGACAATCCCGCCGCCCGGCTGCTCGCCCAGATCGACGCGGGCAAGACTGGCCCCGCGGCACTCGCCGCGGCCGGCGGCAAGAAGGAAGACGCGACGCTGGACTAGCGCGCGCCGCATCCCCAGCCGCTCACATAGAGCGAAGCTGCCAATTCCTCCCCCGCCAGGGGGAGGTGGCATGCCGCAGGTATGACGGAGGGGGGGTAAGGGGCGCGCAGATCGACACGCGCAAGCGGGGCGAAGCCGCGCCGGCCGCGGCGAAGGTCGACGACGCGCTGGAATAGGCGAGGGGTCGATCCAAATGCCCCGGACACGTCACCCCAGCGCAGGCTGGGGTCTCCCGCGGCTCTTGTCTCGTGCCATGATGGGGAGATCCCAGCCTGCGCTGGGATGACGGCGGGTTCGACGCGGATGGATCGATCCCGAGCGCTTTCCCCGGCTACCCCCGCTCGCGCGCCAGCAGCGCACGCTTGCGCTCCACGCCCCAGGCATAGCCGCCCATCGCGCCGTCGCCGCGCGTCACGCGGTGGCACGGCACCAGCACCGCCAGCGGGTTGCGCCCGCATGCCGTGCCTGCCGCGCGCATAGCCCCCGGTCGTCCGGCCGCCGCGGCAAGCTGGGCATAGCTGCGCGTCTCGCCCGCCGGGATGGTGCGCAGCGCCTGCCACACCGCTTCCTGAAACGCCGTGCCCTGCACATCGACCGGCAGGCCCGCGTCGCGTCCCGGCGCCTCGACCAGCGCCACCACCTCCGCCGCCAGCGTCGCCAGCGCGGCATCGCCCGGTATGATCGTCGCCCGCGGAAAATGCGCCGTCAGCGCGTCTGCATCCTCGTCGAACGCGATCCGGCACAGGCCCGCGTCCGTCGCCGCGACCAGCAATGGCCCCAGGCTCGTCGCCACTACGGTCCAGCGGATCGTGAGCCCCGCCGCGCCCTTCGCCCGCGCCCGCGGCGCCATGCCCAGCCGCGCGGCGCCATCGGCATAAAAGCGGCTTGCCGCGCCATAGCCCGCGGCATGGATCGCCTCGGTCACGTCCGCGCCCGCGTCCAGCGACGCCGCCGCCCGCCCGGCGCGCACCGCTCGGCCATAAGCCGCCGGGCTCACCCCCGTCGCCCGCGTGAAAACCCGCTGGAAATGATGCGGCGCATAGCCGACCGCGCCGGCGAGGTCCGCCAGCGTCATCGGCCCCTCCGCCGCCGCGATCGCCGCGCAGGCGTCGGCCACCGCCTGCGTATCGCGCGCCACGCCATCGGGCAGGCAGCGCCGACACGCACGATAGCCCGCCGCCCGCGCCGCCGCGCCATCCGCCAGGAAGATCACGTTCGCTCGCGCCGGTCGCCGCGCCGGGCAGCTCGGCCGGCAATAGATGCCCGTGCTCTTCACCGCGACGACGAACGCCCCGTCCCGGCTCCGGTCGCGCGCCACGAAGGCGGCCCAGGCCGCATCCTGATCGACTATGCTCATGCCCCGGTCATAGCGCGCGCGGCCGCGCCGCTCATCCCGCGGCTTGCGGTCAAAAACCCGTGCCCCGCACCGGTGGCCGCGCGCGCATGATCGCGACATCGTCGCGCCCCGCGGCCAGGCTCGCCACGCGCTCCAGCCCCTTGCTCACCGCGCTGCCCGCATCCGGCGCGAACAGCCGCGCCCGCGTATAGCGGTCCGCCGCCTCGGCATAGCGCCCCGCAGCTTCGGCGCACAAAGCCAGGTTGAACGTCGTCGATCCCTGATCGGGCACCGCCTTGTCGATCGCGGCAAAGGCGTCGCACGCCGCCCGTTCGTCGCTCTTGGTCAGATGGACCGCGGCCTTGAAGTCTTTCGCGATGTCGGGCGGCAGGCCGTCGCGCTCCTCGCGGATGCGCACCTTATAGTCCTCGGCATGCGGGGCGAGGTCGAGGCGCACCTCCTGCGCGATCGAATCGGCCATGCTGCCGACGGTGAAGCCGACGTCGCTGGCGACGCCGCGATCCTCGCACCAGCTCGAAAAGTCGTGCCGCGTCTTGGTGGTATCGTACGGCTTCTCGCCGCTCCGCGCCTCGCGCAGCACCAGATCGGCACGAATGTCGATCGTGCGGTTGGTGCAGCGCACCTGATAGCGCTGCTTGGCGACGCATTTGCCGTCCTTGTTCTTCTCGACGCAGCGCTCGCGGCTTTCGGTATAGTCGTTCGTCGAGACATCGACGCCGGTATGGCCGGACAGCAGCCCGTCGGGGCGCAGGCCCGCAGGCACCAGCACCGCATGCGGCACGCCGTCCGCGCCCAGCTTGCTCAGCCGCCGCTCGATCGCATCGGCCAGCGTGCCGCCGTAAGCGCCGTCGAACTGCCCGATCCCGATCGTCGGCAGCAGGCTCGCCGCACGCGCATTGGCGCCGAACACGCCGGCAACGTGCAGCACCTCGGCCCGCGCCGTGCCCGTGATCGCCAGTCCCGCCAATACGATCGCCGCCCACCGCATCATCCGCCTCCCGTTTTTGCCCTGTTGCCACCGTTACGGCCCCGTTCCTGAACGCAAGCTGCGCGGGAAGGCTAGCCTCTACTTGCGCTTGTTCGCCCCCCATGCTAGCCGCCCGCCACCCATAAGTGGTGCGCGAACTCGCGCGCCCTCTTCCCCATGGGCCAACATTTCGGCACGAGGACTTCGATTCCGTGGAGACATCCAGCGGTAATTTGGGCGGCGGTATCCAGGCGAGCCTGGGCGGACGCTATGCGATCGCGCTGTTCGAACTCGCCCGCGATTCGAAGAGCATCGACACCGTCGAGGCGAGCCTCGTGGCGGTCCGCGACGCGCTGCGCGACAGCGACGCATTCGCCAAGCTTATCACCAGCCCGCTGGTCGCCCGCGGCGCCGCGGTGAAGGCGGTGCTCGCCGCCGCCGATGCGATGGGCCTCGATGCGACGACCAAGAACTTCCTCGGCGTCCTCGCCGAAAACCGTCGCCTCGCCGCGCTGCCGCAGATCATCCGCGCCTTCCGCGCGCTCGCCAGCCGTCATCGCGGCGAAGTGTCGGCGGAAGTCACCAGCGCGCATCCGCTGACCGAGGAACAGGTCGGCGAACTCAAGCAGCAGCTGCGCACCCGCGTCGGCCGCGACGTTTCCGTCGACCTGTCGGTCGACCCCGAACTGCTCGGCGGCCTGGTCGTCCGTATCGGTTCCCAGATGATCGATTCGTCGATCCGCACCCGTCTCAACACTCTCGCGCACGCGATGAAGGGCTAACGCAAATGGATATCCGCGCCGCAGAAATCTCGAAGGTCATCAAGGACCAGATCAGCAACTTCGGTGACCAGGCCCAGGTCAGCGAAACCGGCCAGGTGCTCAGCGTCGGCGACGGCATCGCGCGCATCTACGGCCTCGACAACGTCCAGGCGGGCGAGATGGTCGAATTCGCCAATGGCGTGCAGGGCATGGCGCTGAACCTCGAAGCCGACAACGTCGGCGTCGTGATCTTCGGCTCGGACGCCGAAATCCGCGAAGGCGACACCGTCAAGCGCACCGGCACCATCGTCGACGTGCCCGTCGGCAAGGGCCTGCTCGGCCGCGTGGTCGACGGCCTCGGCAACCCGATCGACGGCAAGGGCCCGATCGTCGCCGACCAGCGCAGCCGCGTCGAGGTGAAAGCACCGGGCATCATCCCGCGCCAGTCGGTCAGCGAGCCGATGCAGTCGGGCCTGAAGGCGATCGACGCGCTCGTTCCCGTCGGCCGCGGCCAGCGCGAGCTGATCATCGGCGACCGTCAGACCGGCAAGTCCGCCGTCGCGATCGACGCCTTCATCAACCAGAAGGGCGTCAACGCCGGCACCGACGAGAAGAAGAAGCTGTACTGCGTCTATGTCGCGGTCGGCCAGAAGCGTTCGACGGTCGCGCAGCTCGTCAAGACGCTCGAAGAAAATGGCGCGATGGAATATTCCATCGTCGTCGCCGCGACCGCGTCGGAGCCGGCTCCGATGCAGTTCCTCGCGCCCTACACCGGCGCTGCGATGGGCGAATATTTCCGCGACAACGGCATGCACGCGCTGATCGTGTTCGACGATCTGTCGAAGCAGGCGGTCGCCTATCGCCAGATGTCGCTGCTGCTGCGCCGTCCGCCGGGCCGTGAAGCGTATCCGGGCGACGTCTTCTATCTGCACAGCCGCCTGCTCGAGCGCGCCGCCAAGATGTCGGACGCCAATGGTGGCGGCTCACTCACCGCGCTGCCGATCATCGAAACCCAGGCGGGCGACGTGTCGGCCTACATCCCGACCAACGTGATCTCGATCACCGACGGCCAGATTTTCCTCGAAACCGACCTGTTCTTCGCCGGCATCCGCCCCGCGATCAACGTCGGCCTGTCGGTCAGCCGCGTCGGCTCGGCCGCGCAGACCAAGGCGATGAAGAAGGTGTCGGGCTCGATCAAGCTGGAGCTCGCCCAGTATCGCGAAATGGCCGCCTTCGCGCAGTTCGGCTCGGACCTCGACGCCTCGACGCAGAAGCTGCTGAACCGCGGTGCGCGCCTGACCGAGCTGCTGAAGCAGAAGCAGTTCAGCCCGATGCCGTTTGAGGAGCAGACCGCGTCGATCTTTGCCGGCACCAACGGCTATATCGACACCGTGCCGGTTGCGGACGTGACCCGCTACGAAGCCGCGATGCTCGCCGACCTGCGCGCCAACCACGCCGACGTCCTCACCAAGATTCGCGAGACCCGCGATCTCGGCGACGAAGCGAAGGCGGGCCTCAAGGCCGCACTCGACCAGTTCGCGAAGACCTTCGCGTAAGCCCACCACGTCACCCCGGCCTTGAGCCGGGGTCCCGCTTCTGCCTCGATCGGGGCGAAAAGCGGGATGCCGGATCAAGTCCGGCATGACGGCAAGAGGACAATAGATGGCAAGCCTGAAGGCCCTCAAGATCCGGATCAACTCGGTCAAGTCGACCCAGAAGATCACCAAGGCGATGAAGATGGTCGCCGCCGCCAAGCTGCGCCGTGCGCAGGAAGCGGCGCAGGCCGGCCGTCCCTATGCCGAGCGGCTGGAGGCGGTCGTCGCCAGCCTGTCGCGCCAGCTGTCGGGGGGCGCGGGCGTCTCGCCGCTGCTGTCGGGCACCGGCAAGGATCAGGTGCACCTGCTCGTCGTCGCGACGTCGGAACGCGGCCTCGCCGGCGCGTTCAACAGCAACATCGTCCGCGCCGCCCGCCGCAAGGCGGAGGAGCTGGAGGCGCAGGGCAAGACCGTGCGTTTCTACCTCGCCGGCAAGAAGGGCCGCGTGCTGCGTCGCTTCTACCCGAACGCGATCCTCGCCGATCACGAGCTTGGCCAGCACAAGGTGCTCGGCTTCCAGCAGGCGCGCGAAGTCGCCGACGATCTGCTCGCGCGCTACGCCGCGGGCGAATTCGACGTCGCGCACCTGTTCTACGCCAAGTTCGTCTCGGCGCTCGTCCAGCTGCCCGTTGGCCGCCAGATCATCCCCGTGGCGGTGGACGCTTTGGACAAGGACGTACCCTCCACTTCGTCCACTTCCGGCAACATTTCCGCCCCCGCCGCGGTGGTCGAATACGAGCCGGACGAAGAGTCGATCCTCGCCGACCTGCTGCCGCGCAACGTCGCGATCCAGATCTTCCGCGCGATGCTGGAAAACGCCGCGTCGGAACAGGGCAGCCGCATGAACGCGATGGACAATGCGACGCGCAACGCGGGCGACATGATCAACCGCCTGTCCATCCAGTACAACCGCACGCGCCAGGCCGCGATCACGACCGAACTGGTCGAGATCATCTCCGGCGCCGAAGCGCTCTAACGAATCCGAAGCAGGAAGAACCGCCATGGCAACCGCCGCAGACGACATCCGCCCGACCCAGAGCACGGGCAGCAGCAACACCACCGGCACGATCGCGCAGGTCATCGGCGCCGTCGTCGACGTCCACTTCCCCGAAACGCTGCCGGCGATCCTGTCGGCGCTGGAAACGGACAACAACGGCACCAAGCTGGTGCTCGAGGTCGCGCAGCATCTGGGCGAGAACACCGTTCGCACGATCGCGATGGACGCGACCGAGGGCCTGACCCGCGGTCAGACCGTCCGCGACACCGGTTCGCAGATCAGCGTTCCCGTCGGCCCGGCGACGCTCGGCCGCATCATGAACGTCGTCGGTGAGCCGATCGACGAGCGTGGCCCCGTCGCCACCGACCTGCGCGCGCCGATCCACGCAAAGGCGCCGGAATTCGTCGACCAGTCGACCGACAGCGCGATCCTCGTCACCGGCATCAAGGTCATCGACCTGCTGGCGCCCTACGCGAAGGGCGGCAAGATCGGCCTGTTCGGCGGCGCCGGCGTCGGCAAGACCGTGCTGATCCAGGAACTGATCAACAACATCGCCAAGGGCCATGGTGGCACCTCGGTGTTCGCGGGCGTCGGCGAGCGCACCCGCGAGGGCAACGACCTCTATCACGAATTCCTCGACGCGGGCGTCATCGCCAAGGATGCCGACGGCAATCCGATCAGCGAGGGATCGAAGGTCGCGCTGGTGTTCGGCCAGATGAACGAGCCGCCGGGCGCCCGTGCTCGCGTCGCGCTGTCGGGCCTGACCATCGCGGAATATTTCCGCGATCAGGAAGGCCAGGACGTGCTGTTCTTCGTCGACAACATCTTCCGCTTCACGCAGGCGGGCGCGGAAGTGTCGGCACTGCTCGGCCGTATTCCGTCGGCCGTGGGCTATCAGCCGACGCTGTCGACCGACATGGGCGCGCTGCAGGAGCGCATCACCTCGACCAACAAGGGCTCGATCACCTCGGTGCAGGCCGTCTACGTCCCCGCGGACGATTTGACCGACCCGGCGCCGGCGACCTCGTTCGCCCACTTGGACGCGACGACTGTGCTTAACCGCGCGATCTCGGAACTCGGCATCTATCCGGCGGTCGATCCGCTCGATTCGACCAGCCGCGTGCTCGAACCGCGCATCGTCGGCCAGGAGCATTACGACACGGCGCGCGCCGTCCAGTCGCTGCTCCAGCGCTACAAGTCGCTGCAGGACATCATCGCCATCCTCGGCATGGACGAACTGTCCGAAGAGGATAAGCTGACCGTCACGCGCGCCCGCAAGATTCAGCGCTTCCTGTCGCAGCCGTTCCACGTCGCCGAGGTCTTCACCGGCATCAGCGGCAAGTTCGTGCAGATCGAAGACACGATCCGCTCGTTCAAGGCGGTCGTCGACGGCGAATATGATCACCTGCCCGAAGCAGCCTTCTACATGGTCGGCGGTATCGACGAAGTCGTCGCCAAGGCCGAAAAGATGGCCGCCGAGGCCTAATGCCTGCGCTGCGCCGCGAGGACGCCGTCAACACCATCTGTCCCTGGTCGGGTAAGCCGATCAGCGACGATGCCTTGACGGCCTATCGCGGCGCGGTGGTCGGTTTCTGCAATCCCGGCTGCCGGGACAAATTTGACGCGGCCATCACCGCGTTCGATCGCGTGATTGAAACGAGACTCTGACATGCTGCACTTCGAACTCGTCACGCCCGAAAAGCTCGTCCGCTCCGAGGACGTCTACATGGTCGTCGTGCCCGGCACCGAAGGCGACTTCGGCGTGCTGGAGGGCCATGCGCCCTTGATGTCCACCGTCCGCGACGGCGCGCTCTCGGTCTACCGCACCGAAGGCGGCCAGCCCGAAACCATCGCGATCCAGGGTGGCTTCGCCGAGGTCAACGCCCAGGGCCTGACCGTCCTCGCCGAACACGCGGCGTAATCGACCGGGGAGGGCCGCGATCCAGACTGTTGGATCGCCCTTCCGCCAAATCCCTGCGCAAAGGCGGATAATCGGCACCGGCTGTCCTACAGCCCGTCACCCCTATACAGCAGCCGGCACGACCCGGCTGTTTCTCACCACCGCGCTTCAACGTCATCCCAGCGCAGGCTGGGATCTACCGGTGACGAAGCGCCTCCGCGCCTCCCATTCACCGTCATTGCGAGCGCAGCGAAGCAATCCAGAGCCGGACCAGGACGCCCTGGATTGCCGCGCTTCGCTCGCAATGACGAACGCGGGGCACCAAATTCCCCAAAAAACCGGAAACGATACCCCCGCATCGTTTCCGTTCAGGTGTCCATGTTGTCTATCTTAGCTCACGCAGCGAACAGCGACCGCCCCTTGCGCACCACGGTCCGCCCCGCCGCATCGGTCACCGCATAGGTAAAGCCGGGCAACAGGCAGAACGCCCCCACCTCGCCCTGCGGTGACAGCGCCAGGAAGCCCACCTGCACGCCCTTGATCGCATCGCCACGCAGCTTGGCGATATGCCGTACCACTTCCTCGCAAGCCGCCTGCGGCGATAGCCCCGCTCGCATCGACGCCACGACCCGCGCGGTACCCGCGATCCGCGTCACTTCCTCGCCCAACCCCGTCGAGGTCGCCCCGCCGACGCCCGCCTCGACGTACAGGCCGCTACCGACCTGCGGCGAATCGCCGACCCGCCCGCGCATCTTGAACGCCATGCCCGACGTCGTGCAGGCCCCCGCCATCCGTCCCGCCGCGTCGCGCGCCAGCAACCCGATCGTGTCATGATCCAGCGCACCCCCCAGCGGGGCGCGGCGGTTCTCGATATTGGCGACCGGCCTATATTGCGACGTCTTCAGCCACTCGCGCCAAGCCTTCTCCGCCGGCGGTGTCAGCAGATTGACCTTCGGAAACCCCTGGTCCCGCGCGAACCGCGTCGCGCCCTCGCCGACGATGAAAGTGTGCGGCGTCTTCTCCATCACCAGCCGTGCGACCGAAATGGCGTGGACGGTGTCCTCCAGCGCCGCGACCGCGCCGACCCCGCCGGCATCGTCCATGATCACCGCATCCAGCGTCACATGCCCGTCGCGATCGGGATAGCCGCCATAGCCGACCGAATGGTTCTCCGGATCCGCCTCCGGTACCATCGCCCCCGCCTCAACCGCGTCGAGCAACGTGCCCCCCGCCTTCATCCGCGCAAACGCCGCATCGTTCGCCGCCGCGCCGAAATCCCAGGTGGAGACGATCAGCGCGCGATCGGGGCTCGCCTGTGCGCTCGCTGCGCTGGCCAGGCCGGTCGCGGCCATGCCGCCAAGGAAGGTGCGTCGCGTCGTCATGCCATATCCCTTTCGTCACCCCGGGGTCGACCCGGGGTCCCGCTGTCGTCGGATAGCGTGGGAAGAAGCGGTACCCCGGGTCAAGCCCGGGGCGGCGGTTCAGAGGAAGTTATACGGATCGACGTCCACCGTCACGCGCGCTTTCGCCGGCCAGTCGAGCCCGCCCAGCCAGTCGCGGATCACGTCCTGCACGTCGAGCGCCCGCCGGGCATGCACCAGCAGTCGATAGCGATGCCGCCCGCGCAGCATGGCGAGCGGGGCAGGGGCCGGGCCATAGACCGCCATGCCATCCACGCGCGGCGCGCTCTGCGCCACCGCCCGCGCCACCTCATGCGCGCACGCCTGCTCCTCCGACGATACGACGATCGCGGCATAGCGGCCAAAGGGCGGAGCGCCGGCATCGCGCCGCGCCTCGGTCTCCGCCTCGTAGAACGCCTCGGCATCCCCCGTGATCAGCGCCTGCATCACCTGCGCCGAGGGGCTGTGCGTCTGGATGAACACATGCCCCGGCTTGCTGCCACGCCCCGCACGCCCCGACACCTGCCGGATCTGCTGGAACGTCCGCTCCGCCGCCCGCAGGTCGCCGCCCTCCAGCCCCAGATCGGCATCGATCACGCCGACCAACGTCAGATTGGGAAAATGATAGCCCTTGGTCACCAGCTGCGTGCCGACGACGATATCGATATCGCCCGCCTCCATCCGCCCGACGAACTCCGCCGCCTTCGCCGGGGACCAGATCGTGTCACTGGTGACGACAGCGGTCTTCGCTTCGGGGAACAACGTCGCCACCTCGTCCGCGATGCGCTCGACGCCCGGCCCGCAGGCGACCAGGCTATCCTCCGCCTTGCACTCCGGGCAGGCGCGCGGGGTCGGCATCACATGCCCGCAATGGTGGCAGGCGAGCCGGCGGGTCAGCCGGTGCTCGACCATCCACGCGGTGCAATTGGGGCATTGGAAGCGGTGCCCGCAATTGCGGCACAGCGTCAGCGGCGCATAGCCACGGCGGTTCAGGAACAGCAGCGACTGCTCGCCCTTTTCGAACGTCTCGCGCAGCGCCGCCACCAGCTTCGGCGCGATCCACGTGCCGCGTTCGGGCGGATGCTGGATCAGATCGATCGCCTCGATCGTCGGCATCTCGGCCGGGCCATAGCGGCCGGGCAGCTTCAGTTCGGCATAGCGGCCCAGCGCCACCTGCTGCCGCGTTTCGATCGCCGGGGTGGCGCTGGCCAGGATCACCGGGCAGCCTTCGAACTTGCCGCGCATCACCGCGACGTCGCGGGCATGGTAATGGACGCCCTCTTCCTGCTTAAAGCTCGTCTCGTGCGCCTCGTCGACGACGATCAGGCCGAGGTTGCGATAAGGCAGGAACAGAGCGGACCGCGCGCCCACCGTCACCACCGCCTCGCCACTCGCGATCGCGCGCCACGCCCGGCGCCGCTGGGTGGAGCGCAGCCCCGAATGCCACGCCACCGGCTCACAGCCGAAGCGGTCGTGGAAGCGCTTCAGGAACGGTTCGGTCAGCGCGATCTCGGGCAGCAGCACGAGGGTCTGCCGCCCCTGCCGGATCGCCTCGGCCACCGCCTCGAAATACACCTCGGTCTTGCCCGATCCGGTGACGCCGTCGAGCAACGTCGGGCGGAAGTCATGCGCCGCGACCCCGGCGACCAGCTCGTCCGCCGCCGCCTGTTGCGCCTCGGCGAGCGTCGGCGGACCGAAAGCGGGGTCGGGGTGCGGATAGGGGCTGTGGATATCGACGCTCACCGCCTCCAGCGCGCCGGCCTTCACCAGCCCACGTACCACTGCGTCGGACACATCGGCCAGCGTAGCGAGCTCGCGGATCAGCCCCTGCCGGTCGCCGATCCGCTCGAGTGCCTGTTCGCGCTGCGGGGTGAGGCGCGGCGGCACCATGCCGGTGGCGCGATATTCGGTCGCGGTCCGCGCGCCCTCCAGCGCGGAAGTGGAGGCGAGCGCCATCCGCACCACCGCGGCCGGTGGCGCGAGATAATAGTCCGCGGTCCACTCGATCAGTCGGCGCAACGGCGCGGCGAGTGGCGGCACATTGACCACGCCGAGCAGCGGCCGCAGCCGGTTGTCGCCGACCTCCGCATCCGACGGCATGCGCTCGGGCTCCCACACCACGCCAAGCAACTGGCGCGGCCCCAGCGGCGCGATGACGACGGATCCCGGCTCGACATGCGAGCCCGCCGGCACGCGATAGTCGAGCGGGCCGAGCGCGGAATTGAGGACGAGAACGCGGGCGCGCGACGACATGGCGTCCATATGGGGGCTGATCGACTCGACGGGAAGCGCCGGATTGCGACGCCCCGACGGCTAGGCGACGTCGTCGGCGCTCGCCGCGATCGTTTCCTGCCGCTGGCGCACCCGCTCGCGCCAGACGATGATCAGGCCGCTGGCGATGATCACTGGCGCCCCGATCCATGTGGCGCTGCCGGGCAGCGTGTCGAAGATCAGCCACCCGAGCGCGGTCGCCCACAACAGGCTGGAATAATCCATCGGCACCACCACCGACACCGGCCCCAGCTTCAACGAATTGGTCATCGCGATCTGCGCGCAGCCGCCCAGCACGCCGACCGCGGCGAGGCACGCCCAGTCGAAGGCGCTATGCCCTTGCGCGACCGGCACGTAGAACAGCGTCAACGGGACCAGCGACAGCGTCGAAAACCAGAAGACGGTGGTTAGTGCTGCCTCGGTCCGCCCGATCTGGCGCAGCAGGATGGTGACGCACGCCGTCCCGAACGCACCGCCCAGCGCGAAGGCCGCGCCGCCCAGCGGCAGGTGCCCGTCGTTCGCGGCAAGGCCCGGCGCCGCGACGATCAGCACGCCGGCGAACCCCGCCACCACCGCGCCCCAGCGCCACACCCCGGTCGGCTCGCGCAGCACCAGTGCGCCGAGGATCGTCGTGATCAGCGGCACGGTAAACCCGATCGTCGTCGCCTCGGCGAGCGGCAGCAGCACGATACCGTGGAAGGTCAGCGCCATCGCACTCAGCCCCACCACCGCCCGGGCGACATGCGCCGGCAGCCGCTGCGTCGCGACGCTCGTCATGCCGGGGCCGCTGGCGATGACGGCCGACACCAGCAGCGCCGCGCCGAACTGGCGAAAGAACAGGATCTCGACCACGCTCGCACCGGCATGTTCGGCGAGCTTGATGCTCGCGTTCATCGCGGCAAAGAACACGACCGACAGCAGGCGCAGGCCGATCGCGGGCAGGATGCGGTCGTTCATGCCGCGGGCTGTAGCGGGAAGTACCCGCCGGCGCATCGGTCTAGCTGCGGCACGGCCTGCTTTCTTCGTCATTCCCGCGCAGGCGGGAATCCAGACGCGCTACCCTTTCCGCTCCTGCCGGGAGCTCAGAGGTTATGGATTCCCGCCTGCGCGGGAATGACGGGGAGAGTGGCGGAGCGACGTCTGGGCTGGCCTAATATCCAGATAGTGGATAATTCGCCCACCCATGAAGCACGCTCTCCCCGTCACCCGCGACGCCGATTTCGCCGCCTGGTATCAATCCGTCATCACCGAGGCCGACCTCGCCGAGGAATCGGGCGTGCGCGGCTGCATGGTCATCCGGCCGTGGGGCTATGGCATCTGGGAGCGGATCCAGCGCCTGCTCGACGACCGGATCAAGGCGACGGGCCATGAGAATTGCTACTTCCCGCTCTTCATCCCGCTGTCCTATTTCGAAAAGGAAGCCGAGCATGTTGAGGGCTTCGCCAAAGAGATGGCGGTCGTCACCCACCATCGCCTGATCCCCGACGGCCACGGCGGGCTGAAGCCCGATCCCGCCGCCAAGCTGGAAGAGCCTTTGGTCGTCCGCCCGACGTCGGAGACGGTGATCGGCACGGCGTTCGCGCGCTGGGTACAGTCGTGGCGCGACCTGCCCGTGCTGATCAACCAATGGGCGAACGTCGTGCGCTGGGAAATGCGGACGCGCATGTTCCTGCGCACCAGCGAATTCCTGTGGCAGGAGGGACATACCGCCCACGCGACCGCCGACGAAGCGCGCGAAGAGACACGCAAGATGCTCGAAGTCTATCGCGACTTCGCCGAAACCTGTCTCGCGCTGCCCGTCGTCGCGGGTGAGAAGCCCGAAAACGAGCGCTTCCCTGGGGCGGTCGCGACCTACAGCATCGAGGCGATGATGCAGGACGGCAAGGCGCTGCAGGCGGGCACCAGCCACTTCCTCGGCACCAATTTCGCCCATGCGCAGAACATCCGCTTCCAGAATGCCAGCGGCGAGCTGGAGCTGGCGAACACGACCAGCTGGGGCGTCAGCACGCGCATGATCGGCGGCGTGATCATGGTGCATGGCGACGACGACGGGCTGCGCGTGCCGCCGCGCATCGCGCCGTGGCAGATCGTGATCGTGCCGATGCTGCGCGACCAGCCCGAGGACGAGGCGCTGATCGCCTACGCCAAGGACATCCAGTCGAACCTCGCCGGCCTGACCGCGCTGGGCGAGCCGGTGCGCGCATTGCTCGATCTCAAGCCCGCCAAGGCCGCGACGAAGCGCTGGGGCTGGGTGAAGAAGGGCGCGCCGATCGTGATCGAGATCGGCGGTCGCGACATGGCGGGCGGCAACGTCTCGGTGATCCGCCGCGACCGGCTGTACCGCGAGGACGGCAAGCTCGACGCGACCGTGATGCCGCGCGGCGATTTCGAGGCGGATGCGCCCGCACTGCTCGCCGCGATCCAGCAGGCGCTGCACGAACAGGCGACGGCGCGGCTGAAGGCGGCGATCGTGCCGGCGGCGGACTTCGCCGCGGTCGAGGCCCATTTCGCCGAAGGGCAGAAGAACCCCGGCTGGGTCGAGGTGCAATGGTCGCGCCCCACCGGCGCCACACTCGACCAGGTGGTGGAGCGGCTGAAGGCGCTGAAGCTGACAATCCGCAACGCGCCGGGCGATCAGGCTCCGGCGGACGGCGCCTGCGTCTTCACCGGCGCGCCGGCCGTCGAACGCGTGCTGCTCGCGCGGGCGTATTGATCGGCAGGTCCGGGGAGGCCGTCACGCGCCCCGGAAACGTCGCCCCAGCGACGACTGGGACCTCAAGCGCCTCCCGCCAGGTGCTGCAACGGGAAGATCCCGGCGTTCGCTGGGGGTGACGTCGGGTAGGGGCGGGCCTGTAATTCGCCCCCCGGCTTACGTCACCAGCCGCCGCAGCGTCTCGACCTGATCCGCCTCTGCGGCGGGCTTGTCGGTGCGGATACGGGCAATACGGGGGAAGCGCATCGCGACGCCCGACTTGTGCCGCGTGGACGTGTGGATCGAATCGAATGCGATCTCCAGCACCAACGTCTTTTCCACTTCGCGCACCGGCCCGAAGCGCTTCACCGTATGGCGGCGCACGAAGCTGTCGAGCATGCGCAACTCTTCGTCGGTAATCCCCGAATAGGCCTTGCCGACCGGCAGCAGTTCGCCCTCTTCGGTCCAGCAGCCGAAGGTGTAGTCGCTGTAATAGGACGATCGCCGCCCATTGCCGCGCTGCGCGTACATCATCACGCAATCGGCGGTCAGCGGATCGCGTTTCCATTTGTACCACAGGCCAGCGCGCCGCCCACCGACATAGGGGCTGTCGCGGCGTTTCAGCATCACGCCCTCGATCGCCGCATCGCGGGCGCCAGCGCGGATCGCTTCCAGCTCCGTGAAGCTGTCCGCGGCGATCACCTGACTGAGGTCGAAGCGATCGGGATCGAGCCGCGGCACGAACGCCTCCAGCCGCTCGCGCCGCGCATGCCAAGGCAGCTCGCGCAGATCCTCCGGCCCGTCGAACAGGATGTCGTAGAGGCGGACGAAGGCGGGATAGTCGGCCAGCATCTTCGCCGACACCTGCTTGCGCCCCAGCCGCTGTTGCAACGCGTTGAAGCTCGCCGCCCCGCCACCGTCGTCAAGCGCACCGCCCTGAAATTCGCCCTTCACCAGCAACTCGCCATCGACCGTACCGGGGGTGGTGAAGGCCGCGGCGACGTCGGGAAAGCTGCCGGTCACGTCGTCGCCGGTGCGGCTGTACAAGCGCGTCTGCCCCGCGACATGCACGATCTGGACGCGAATGCCGTCCCATTTCCGTTCGGCGGCATAATCGGCGAGGTCGACCTGCGCATCCTCCAGCCCGTGCGCGAGCATGAAGGGGCGGAAGACCGGCACGTCCGCCGGGGTCGGTTGCTCGCCAGTCCCCTCTGCCCAGGCGAACAGGCTGGCGTAGGGCGGCGACAGGCCGTGCCACACCTCCTCGACCGCATCGACATCCAGCCCGAACGCCTGCGCCAGCGCGGTCTTCGCGAGCCGCGCGGACACGCCGATACGCAGCCCCCCGGTCGCCATCTTGAGCAGCGCGAACCGCTCCTCCGCGTCCAGCCGGTCGAGCATGCCGGCGAGTACGGCAGGCGCATCGGAGCGCGACAGATGGCGCAACGCGTCGACCGCAGCGGTGATCGACAGTGGGCCGGCATCGGGCGGCGGCACCACCGGTGCGGGCCACAGCAGCGCGACCGTCTCGGCCGTGTCGCCGACATAGTCGCGGCTCATCCGGAACAGCACGGGGTCGACCCGCGCCTCGATGAGGGCTCGTATCTGCGCGGGCTTCACGCCGGGTAGGTCGAGGTCGCCGGTCAGCGCCGCCATCGCCCAGCCGCGATCGGGATCAGGCGTCGCATGCAGATAATCGACGATCAGCTTGAGCTTCGCATTGCGCCCCCGCGTATAGATCAGCGAATCGAGAAGCGCGGCAAAGGCTTGCATGGGTAACGAACGCATGGCGCCGCCGAAGCGCTCCCGCTAGGACCCGCATCGTGAAACGTCCGCTTCTCAGTGCCGCGCTGATCGTCGCCTTTATCGCCGGCGCCGTCTTCCTCATCGGCTATCTCAACGCCCGCGCCGATCCGGTCGTTCGGCGCGTGACGATGGCGCTGCCCGACTGGCCGGCCGGCAAACCGCCGATCACCATCGCGCTGATGAGCGATATCCACATGGAAAGCATGGCGATGGACGAGGGGCGGCTCGCCCGCATCGTCGGGCAGGTCAATGCGCTCCACCCCGATCTGGTCGTGCTGGCCGGCGATTTCATCGAGGGGCGCGGCGCCGGCGAGGCGGAGCGGGCGATCCCGCTGCTGGCACGCCCGCTGTCGCAATTGAAGGCCCCGCTGGGGGTCGTCGCGGTGCTCGGCAATCACGATCACTGGACCGATCCTGCGCCAATTGCAGCGATGTTGAGGCGGATCGGCGTCGTCGTGCTGGTCAATCAGGGTGAGGGGCTCGGGCCGCTCGCGCTCGGCGGCCTCGACGATCCGGCGACGCATCACGATCGTATCGCCCCGACCGAGGCGGCGCTGGCGACGCTGGCAGGCGCTGGCGTGATGGTCGCGCATTCGCCCGATGTCGCGGTGAAGCTGTCGCGGCGCACGACCCTCCTGCTCGCCGGCCACACGCATTGCGGACAGGTGGTGCTGCCGCTGATCGGCGCGCCGGTCGAGGTGACCAACCCGCGCTATCGCTGCGGCATTGTGCGCGATCCGCATCGGCTGACGGTGGTGACGGCGGGGCTGGGCACCAGCAACCTGCCCATCCGCTTTGGCGCACCGCCCGACATGTGGCTGGTGGGAGTCGGTCCGATCCCCTCCCGCTAACAGCTGGACGCAGGGATCGAACCGTCACCCCGGATCGAGTCCGGGGTGACGGAAAAAGTCGAGGTCAGCCCTTGCGGCTGGCTTCGAACAGGAACCAGGCACGCTCCTCGGCCTGATCGGTCCATTCGTCGACGATGCCGCTGGTCGCATTATCCTTGGCCGCTTCGGCCGCGTCCTTCACCGCGCGGAAGCTTTCGACCAGCTTCAGATTGTCCTCGCGCAGTTCGGCCAGCATCGCGCCCGCTTCGACGAAGTCCTTGTCGTTGTCGGCGATCGTCTGGCGGCGGCTGATGTCGCCGATCGAGCGCAACGTGACGTTGCCGGTTTTGCGCACGCGTTCGGCGATCGCGTCGGTCACGCCCAGAATCTGGGCGGCCTGATCGTCGAGCAGCAGGTGATAGTCGCGGAAGTGCGGGCCGGACACGTGCCAGTGGAAGTTCTTGGTCTTCAGATACAGCGCATAGCAATCGGCGAGTGAGGCATTCAGCGCGTCGGCAACCGATCGCGTGTTCGACAGGTCGGTGGGGGTGCTGAGCGCCGGATTGACGTCGGGCATGGGAAGCTCCTGACAGGAATGGGTTCGTTGCGGCAACGATCCGATAGCGCAAATGGTCCCATCCGCGTCCCGATTTTGCGTCAGGAATCATGGTCAGGCTGATCGTGCGACTAGATCAGACGCAGCGCCCCCAAACCAAGCCAGAGCCCCACGATCACAAACAGGATGCCGATCCCGATCCGTAACGGTCGCAGGGGCAGCGCGCGCCATCCCGCCTCACCGAGCAGCGCCGCGGGCGCGATCACGGCGAGCGATCCCAGCGTCGCGCCCAGCGGTGCGAGCCACATCACATTCGCCCGTGCCGTCAGCGTCAGCACGATGAACTGCACGCCATCGCCGAAGGCGAGAATGAACAGCCCGAGCAGGCTGGTCGCCGCAGCACCGAGTCGCCAGCGTTCGAGCCGGTCGGGGGCCTTGGCCGGAAACAGCGCGCCACCGCCCTGCAGCACCAGCGCCAGCCCCAGGAACAGCTGCTTCGCCTCGGGGGTCAGCTGCGGGGCGAGCAAGGCCCCGGCCGCGCCCGCCAATCCCGCGGCAACGGCAACCGCGATGGCCGCCATCGCGATGACGAGGCCGGGCGCGCGATAGCGATCGGCCAGGATAGCGGCGAGCCAGGCGGGGCGGTCGCCCACCTGTGCCAGCGCGGCGGCGACCAGCGCCGCCATCAGTGCATCCATGCCGTCCCGTCCCGTCGTCGGTGTTTAGCTTGCGAGGCGCACCGAACAGGCGGCCGCAAACGTGTCGCACGCCCGAACGTCCTGCCGGTCGCAGGCGACCGCGTCACCCAGCATCGACAACCAGCCATGCACCAGCGCGCCATGTTCGCCGCGCGACAAGGCCGAATCGACGAAATGCGCGACCGTCACCGCAGGATTCAGACCGTGCCGATGCGCGATCAGGCGGATCTGGTTGATATCGGGCTTCAGGTCGTCTGCGCGCGTATAGGGCGCCTTCACATCGATCGCGGCGATTCGCGCGGCCAAATCGGCGCGCACCGCGTCCAGCGCCATGTCGTTGATATGCCCCTGATGCCCCATGTTCCGCTCCCGTCATGTCATGTGGCTTTCATGCGCCCGCACCGGTAACGTGGTGGTTAACGGTGCGGGCAGGGGCATGCATGGTTGACTTTCGCTCCCGTCTGGCCCATGCGCCGCGACTGATCGAGCGGCGGCGTTGGTGCTGCCGCTCTCCTTGTTTTCAGGATTAGGGCTCATGGCCAAGCCGACTACCGTCAAGATCAAGCTCGTCAGCACCGCCGACACCGGCTTCTTCTACGTCACGAAGAAGAACCCGCGCACCAAGACCGAGAAGCTGAGCTTCAGCAAGTACGATCCCGTCGTGCGCAAGCACGTCGAGTTCAAGGAAGCCAAGATCAAGTAAGCCGCTGCCGGGGCGCCACCGCCCCGCTGCTTGCCGAATCGAATTGCGAAGAGCCGCCGGCGCCCCGCGCATCGGCGGCTCTTCGCGTGCGTGTGCGCGGAAGATGACCTGCGGGCAACGTATGCGTTTTTGTGGCGAAGCCATGGTGGGGGCTAGGTTCGGCCACATTGCGTTCATGTTCGGTCGGCATAGCGGACCGTGGTGGCCGGACGATCCGGCCGCCCTGTATCGCGTCACTACGGGCTAAGGGCGGTCCTCTCGAATCGAGGGGGCCGCCCTTGGTTTATGTGGGGTGCTGGCAGCACGCCATCGGCGCTCCCACATGCCTGCCATGTCGAAGCGCGCCGTCCTCTACCGCATGGTCATGCCGCCCCACGTCTGTCCTTATGGCCTGAAGGCGCGCGATCTGCTGCGCCGCAAGGGCTATGCGGTCGATGATGTCCACCTGACGACCCGCGCCGAAACCGATGCGTTCAAGGCCGAACATGGCGTGAAGACCACGCCGCAGACGTTCATCGATGGCGCGCGCATCGGCGGCTATGACGATCTGCGCCGCTTCTTCGGACTGTCGGCGCCGGACCCCAAGGCCGTCAGCTATCGTCCGGTTATGGCCGTGTTCGCGATGACCGCGCTAATGGCGATGGCCGCCAGCCTTGCCGCCTTCGGCACGCCGGTCACGATCCGCGCAGGCGAATGGTTCATCGCGTTCAGCATGGTCGTGCTCGCGATCCTGAAGCTCCAGAACGTCGACCGATTCGCGACGATGTTTCTGGGCTATGACATGCTCGCGCAGCGCTGGGTGCCCTATGCCACGCTCTACCCGTATCTGGAGGGGCTGGCGGGCGTGTTGATGATCGCCGGCGTCGCGACATGGCTGTCGGTGCCGGTCGCATTGGTCATCGGCAGTGTTGGCGCGGTGTCGGTGTACAAGGCGGTGTATGTCGACCGGCGCGAACTCAAATGCGCCTGCGTCGGCGGCGACAGCAGCGTGCCGCTGGGCTTCGTGTCGCTGACCGAAAATCTGATGATGGTCGCGATGGCCGTGTGGATGATGCTGGCAGGATGATGCCGGGAACCCGGCTGAGAAATCGTCGTTTTATTGAAAGCTCGCAGCTCCCGCGCCCTTTTCGGGGGGTAAGGGCGCTGAGAGCGCGCGGCACCCTGTCGCGGCCCGATCGCCGCGGCAGGGTGCCTTTCGATTGTCGCTCCGGTTCAGACCAGCGCGTTCACTGCATCCATGAACCGCGCGAGACTGATCGGCTTCGAGACATAGGATCGCGCGCCGGCCGCCCGAATCCGCTCCTCGTCATCGCGTCCTGCATAAGCGGTGACCGCCATCACCGGGATATCGCGCAGCTGTTCGTCCGCCATCAGCTCCAGGATCAGTTCATACCCCGTCACATGCGGCATCTGGATATCCATGATGATCAGCTCCGGCATCACCTCGCGCGCGCGGGCCACGGCCTCGCGCCCGTCGCGCACCGGTTCGGCGACGAAGTCATGCGCCCGCAGCAGGTCGCAGAACAGCTTCAGATTGAGTTCGTTGTCCTCGACAACGAGCACCCGTTTCGCCACGTGGGTCACCGATCCTTTCCAGTCAGCGGACGATAGGCAATGCGCGGTCGCGATACAAACACCCCCGATGCGGAATTGCTGGGGCTTCAGGCGCTGGCCTGGACGCTCGGCGAACAGGCGCGTGCCGATCGGCTGATCGCGACCACCGGCCTCTACCCCGACGATCTGCGCGCCCGTGCCGGCGAACCCGCCGTGCTCGCCGCGGTGCTGGCCTATCTCGAGGCATACGAACCCGATCTCATCGCCTGCGCCGATGCGCTGGGCGTCCCCCCGTCGGCGCTGGTCGCCGCACACCAGATGCTGGAGGCTCGCTGATGACCCAGACACCCCGACCCTTGCTGATCACCGATTGCGACGAAGTGCTGCTGCATATGGTCAAGCATTTCGGCACCTGGGTGCGCGAAACGCACGATATCGACTTCACGCCCGATGGTGCCGATTTCGCCAATTCGATGCGCCGCCGCTCGACGGGCGAGACGCCGACACAGGCGGAGATGTGGTCGATGCTCGGCGGCTTCTTCCCGTCCGAAATGCACCGCCAGACGTTGGTCCCCCACGCGGCCGAGGCGCTGGCGCGGCTCAGCGAGGTGGCGGATATCGTCGTCCTCACCAATCTGCTCGACAGCTGCCGCACCGCGCGGATCGACCAGCTCGCCGTCTTCGGCATCCACCACCGCGTCGAATGCAATCAGGGGGGCAAGGGCGATCCCGTGTCGCGGCTGGTCGAGGAGCATGGCAACCCGGTGACGGTGTTCGTCGACGATCTGGCCGTCCACCACGAATCGGTGTCGCGTCACGCGCCGCAGGTCCACCGGCTGCACATGGTCTCCGAACCCAGCCTCGCGCCCAGCGTCGCCCCCGCGCCGCACGCGCACGCGCGCATCGACGACTGGCGCGAGGCGGCAGACTGGATCGCCGCCCGCTTCGCCGCGGGGCAACCCGCCGCCTGACGGTTTACCGCGCGCCGCGCCATCGGCTAGACGCGCGGGCAACGCATCATCGAAGGATTCTGCCATGACCACGCACGTCGATCGCAAGCTCGAGGAACTCGGCCTTACCCTGCCCGAAGCGGCGGCGCCGGTTGCGGCTTATGTGCCGGTGGTCGAGGCGGGTGGCATGCTCCACCTGTCGGGCCAGCTGCCCTTCAAGGACGGCCAACTCGTCACCGGCCGCCTGGGCGACGGCGTGTCGCTGGAACAGGGGCAAGAGGCCGCGCGCCTCTGCGGTCTGATGATCGTCGCGCAGGTCAAGAAGCACCTCGGCGGCGACCTGTCGCGCATCAAGCGTGTCGTGAAGCTGGGCGTATTCGTCAACAGCCACGGCGACTTCACCGATCAGCCCAAGGTCGCGAACGGCGCGTCCGAACTGATGGTTGCGCTGTTCGGCGACGCCGGCAAGCACGCCCGCAGCGCGGTCGGCGTCCCCGTCCTGCCGCTGGGCGCGGCGGTCGAAGTCGACGCGATCATCGAACTGGCGTAACGCGGCTCGGCGTTACCCCCGCCGCGCCACCGCGCTCAGCGTGGTGCCGGCGGTGATGACTTCGATATCGGTCCGGATATGCAACAGGCGCACCCCGCGTTGCGCCTGTGCCCGCGCGAGGGCCGGCGCGAAATCCTCGGTCCGCGTCACCGTCTCCGCCCAGCAGCCATAGGCCCGGCCCAGCGCCGCGAAATCGGGGTTGGCCAGCGCCGTGCCCGACACGCGACCCGGAAACTCGCGTTCCTGGTGCATGCGGATCGTGCCGTAGCCGCCATTGTCGATCACCAGCACCAGCAGCTGCGCGTCATATTGCACGGCGGTCGCCAATTCCTGCCCGTTCATCAGGAAACAGCCGTCGCCGGCGAGCGCCACCACCTGCCGCCCCGGATGGCGCAGCGCCGCGGCAACGGCGGCCGGCAGGCCATAGCCCATCGCCCCCGCCGTCGGCGCCAGCTGCGTACCCGGCGCGGCATAGGGCCAATAGCGGTGCCACCAGCCGCTGTAATTCCCCGCGCCGTTGCAGATGATCGTATCGGCGGGCAGCGTCTCGCGCATCGCTGCGACGCAGGGTCCCAGGTCCATCGCCACGCCGTCGCGCGGCGCGGGGGTCGACCACGCCTGCCAATCGGCATGCGCGGCGGCGCCCCCGGCATTCGGCGGCCCATCGATCGCGTTCAGGGCCTCCGCAAACTCCGCCATCCCGGCACAGATCGCGAGGTCGCAGCGGTAGGTCATGCCCAGTTCGTCGGCGTCCGGGTGAACGTGGATCAGCCGCTGACCCGGATGCTCCGGGGTGATCAGCGCATAGCCATCGGTCGTCGCCTCCCCCAACCGTGGCCCGACGACGAGCAACAGGTCGGCGGCCTTGATCCGCGCGACGAGCTTCGGATTCGGACCATAGCCCAGGTTTCCGGCATAGGCGGGGCAGGCGTTGGGAATGGCATCCTGCCGGCGGAAGGCGGCAGCGACCGGCACGCCGGTGCGATCGGCCCAGGCGGCGAAGTCTTGCGCCGCGATCCCGTCCCACCCCGCTCCGCCGACGATCGCGACGGGGCGTTCGGCGGTGGCGAGCAGATCGGCAAGCTGCGCCATCGCGCCCTCGTCGCAACCCTGCGCCGCGCGCTCGACGCGCGGCCGGTCGACGGCCTCGACCTCATCGAGCAGCATGTCCTCGGGCAGCGCCAGCACCACCGGTCCCGGCCGCCCGTTCAATGCCACCGCATAGGCGCGCGCGACATATTCGGGGATGCGTGACGCATCGTCGATCCGCGCCGCCCATTTGGCGAGGGGTGCGAACATCGCCGCGAAATCGACCTCCTGAAACGCCTCGCGATCGCGCGTGCCGCGGTCGACGTCGCCGATGAACAGGATCATCGGCTGCGAATCCTGCCGCGCGACATGCACCCCGATCGACGCGTTGGTCGCGCCCGGCCCGCGCGTCACGAAGGCGATGCCGGGCCGGTGCGTCAGCGTGCCGTCGGCGCACGCCATGAAGGCCGCGCCGCCTTCCTGCCGGCACACCACGGTTTCGATCTGCGGCGTATCATGCAGCGCATCGAGCACCGCGAGGAAGCTTTCGCCCGGCACAGTGAAGATGCGCTCGCAGCCTTGCGCGAGCAATTGATCGACGAGGATGCGGCCGCCGGTCCGGGTCTGTCTCTCCATGCGCGCGACTGTGCCCCGCGGCGGCGGCGATGTCGAGGAAGGGACTTGCCAGCGCCGCCGGCCATGGCGATGCTGCGACATCATCGACGACGTGGGAGAGGCGCGGGGATGACGTGGCGGACGGTGGCGCAGGGCCTGCGCTTTCCCGAAGGACCGGTGGCGATGCCCGACGGCAGCGTCATCCTGGTCGAGATCGCGGCGGGGCGGATCACCCGTATCGATGCCGAGGGCCGGATCGACGTGGTCGCAGAGCCGGGCGGCGGACCCAACGGCCTGGCGATGGGGCCCGACGGCAAGCTCTATTGCTGCAACAACGGCGGGTTCAACTGGCATGAGGCAGGAGGCTTTCTGGCGCCGCACGGGCAGGCCGACGATTATAGCGGCGGGCGGATCGAACGCATCGACCCGATGCGCGGCACGGTCGAGGTGCTGTACGCCGACGGCGATTTCGGCTGTTCGCTGCGTGGCCCCAACGACATCGTGTTCGACGCGCATGGCGGTTTCTGGTTCACCGACCACGGCAAGACGCGCCCCCGCGCGCGCGACGTCACCGGCATCTTCTACGCCAAGGCGGATGGCAGTTTCGTGGAAGAGGTGGTGTTCCCGTCGGAAAACCCGAACGGCATCGGCCTGTCACCCGACGGCAGCCGCCTCTACGCGGCCGAGACCTACACATGCCGGTTGATGGCATTCGACGTGACCGCGCCCGGCAAGGTCGCGCCCGGCGGCGGCCCGGGCGGGCCCGGCATCCCGATCTATCGACCGGCTGGGTATAAGTTCTTCGATTCGCTGGGTGTCGAGGCCGGCGGGAACATCTGTGTGGCGACGATCGGCGAAAGCGGGATCAGCGTCGTGTCGCCAACGGGCGACCTCGTCGGGTTCGTCGCGACCGACGACGTGTTCACGACCAACATCTGCTGGGGCGGGGACGATCTGCACGACGCGTATGTTACGCTGTCGGGCAGCGGCCGGCTGGTGACGATGCGCTGGCCGCGACCCGGATTGCGCCTAGCCTATTGAGGAAGCGGGCCCTCGTATGAAGGGTGGCATCGTTCCTTTACCGTCATTGCTTCGCTGCGCTCGCAATGACGGGCCGAGTATCGCGTCGGCTCGCTTACACCCGCGACCGCGGACCGAAGTCGAACCAGCCCGGACGCTGGCCTGCCGGATAGGCCGGACGGGCGGCGGTCTGACGGCGGCCGGTGAGGCGTTCACCGATCGTCGGCGCCGTGGTGGTGGCGACGGGCGCTGCGACCGGGCGGGCCTGCGCCGCTTCGGTCAGCCGCGCATTCTCGCGCTCCAGTTCCGCGACGCGGGCATTCGCGGCGGCGAGGCTGGTGTCGCCCTGCTTGCGATAGGTGCCGTGCGCCTCGCGTTCCGCGGCATAGCGCGCCTTCCACTTCTTACCGCCGCTGCTGCTCGCCAATCCGAAGAACCAGCCTGCGATCAGGCACAGCGCCAGCGCGGCGAATTGCGTGGTGGTGGTGAACAGCATCCGTCGAGCCTCCTGTTACGGCAGCATAACGACGATACCGGGGGTTGGTTCATCCGATAGGTGCAGCGTTTCCCTTCGGTCCTCACCCTTCCGGCGCTACGCGCCTCCCTCCCTCTCCCGATGGGAGAGGGAGGGAGGCGCGTAGCCGTTAATAGGGTGAGGGTGGGTGCGAAACCCTCTCAATCCTCGAATCGCCGCCCGACATGCGCCTCGCCGCGCGCCTCCGCCAGCTGCGCCTGCCGGTGCCGCTCTGCATAGCGTGCCCGATCCGCCGCATCGCGTGTGTCATGGCAGCGCGGGCAGCTCACGCCCTCCTCGTACAAAGGCGACGCGCGATCCGCCTCCGACACCGGCATCCGGCACGCGCGGCACAAGCCATGGCTACCCGGCGCCAGGCCGTGCCCCACCGCGACCCGTTCGTCGAACACGAAACATTCGCCCCGCCACGCGCTTTGCTCGGCGGGCACCTCCTCCAGATATTTCAGGATGCCGCCCTTCAGGTGGAACACGTCGGGCACGCCCTCCGCCTTCAGGAACGCCGTCGCCTTTTCGCAGCGGATGCCCCCGGTGCAGAACATCGCGACCCGCTTGGTGCCGGCGAGCAATTCGTCGCGATGCGCCCGAAACCAGCCCGGAAATTCGCGAAAAGACCGTGTTTCCGGATCGACCGCACCATCGAACGTGCCGACCGCCACTTCGTAATCGTTGCGCGTGTCGATCAGCACCGTGCCCGGATCGGCGATCAGCGCATTCCAGTCGGCGGGATCGACATAGGTGCCGGGATCGGTCGGGTCGACCAGCGGCTCACCCATCGTCACGATCTCACGCTTCAGCCGCACCTTCGTCCGATGGAACGGCATCGTGTCCGCAGCGGAGAATTTCACCTCCAGCTCGTCGCAGCCCGGCAGGCTACGAATATGCGCCAGCACCGCGTCGATCCCTGCGGCCGGCCCGGCGATCGTGCCGTTGATGCCTTCCCCAGCGAGCAGCAGCGTGCCGCGCACGCCCTGCGCCTCGCATAAGGCGAGCAGCGGGCCTTGCAGCGCAGCGGGATCGGCGAAACGGGTGAAGTGATACAATGCGGCGACGGTGACGGACATGGGTAGGCCTTTAGTCGGTTCACGCGAAGACGCGAAGCCGCGAAGACGCAGGGTGGCCTCGCTCATCCGCAACCTCTTCGCGTCTTTGCGTCTTCGCGTGAACAAACATGCGGTGACGAACCCGCCCGCGCGCCCTATCTCCGCTATGTGGCAAAGAAACCCAGACCCGGCCTGCCGACGCAGGCGCAGATCCTCGACTTCATCACGCAATCGGAGGTGCCCGCCGGCAAGCGCGAGATCGCCAAGGCGTTTGGCCTGACCGCGCAGGAAAAGATCGCGCTGAAGGCGATGCTGAAGGACATGGCCGACGAAGGCCTGATCGACAGCGCCCCCGGCCGCGCCTTTCACAAGATGGGCGGCCTGCCCAAGGTGACGGTGCTGCGCATCGCCGACGTCGACGATGGCGGGAATGTCTGGGCGGTGCCCGATCGCTGGGAGGCGGACGGCCCCGTGCCGCGGCTGCGCGTTCGCGAGCGCAAGCGTGGCGCGCTCGGCATCGGCGAACGCATTCTCGCCCGCACCGAAGAGGCGGGCAACGGCTGGATCGCGCATCCGATGAAGGTGCTGGCCAAGGCATCGGAGCAAATCCTCGGCGTGTTGCGGCAGGACGGCGAACGCTTCTGGCTGACGGGTGTCGAGAAGAAGGAGCGGCGCGAATTTCCCGTCTCCGACACCGGCGGCGCCGCGGCGGGCGATCTGGTGATGACCGAAATGACCGGCCGTCCGCCGCGGATCAGCGTCCGCGTCGTCCAGCGGCTGGGTGATCCCTTCGCGCCGCGCAGCTTTTCGCTCATCGCGATCCACAAGCTCGGCATCCCGGACGTCTTCTCGGGCGATACGCTCGACGAGGCGAAGCGCGTGTCGGAACTGCCGCTTGGCGAGGATCGCGAAGACCTCACCCATCTGCCTATCGTCGCGATCGATCCGGTCGATGCGCGCGATCATGATGACGCGGTCTGGGCCGCACCGCATGAGGATGGCGGCTGGCAGGCGGTGGTCGCGATCGCCGATGTCAGTTTCTACGTCCGCCCCGGCTCGGAACTCGACCGCGAGGCGCGGCGGCGCGGCAATTCGGTCTATTTCCCCGATCGCGTCGTGCCGATGCTCCCCGAAATCCTGTCGGCGGAAGTGTGCTCGCTGAAGGAAGGCGAGGACCGCGCGGCGCTCGTCTGCCACCTCCACATCTCCAAATCGGGCAAGCTGGAAAGCTGGCGCTTCGCCCGCGCCCGCGTCCGCATCGCCGCCAACCTCGCCTATGAAGAGGCGCAGGCGACGATCGACGCCGATGCCGGCGCGATGATCGAGGTGCTGCGCCCCTTGTGGGCCTGCTGGCGCGCGCTGGCCAAGGCGCGCGATGCGCGCGAACCGCTCGATCTCGACCTGCCCGAACGCCGCGTCGTGCTCGACGAGCAGGGCCGGATCATGTCGGTCGCTCCGCGTGAGCGGCTCGACGCGCATCGGCTGATCGAGGATTATATGATTGCCGCCAACGTCGCCGCCGCCAAGGCGCTGGAGGCGAAGAAGGCGCCGGTCATGTACCGCGTCCACGAACCGCCCAGCCGTGAAAAGCTCGTCGCGCTGAAGGACTATCTCGAAACCTTCGACGTGCCCTTCGCGCTCGGCCAGGTGATCCGCCCGGCGACGTTCAACCACATCCTCGAACGGATCGGCGACGCGGACTTCCGCCCACAGGTGATGGAGCAGGTGCTGCGCACGCAGACGCAGGCCTATTATGCGCCCGCCAACCAGGGGCATTTCGGCCTGTCGCTGGGTAGCTACGCGCACTTCACCTCGCCGATCCGCCGCTATGCCGACCTCGTCGTCCACCGTGCGCTCGTCGCGGCCTATGGGCTGGGCGAGGGCGGGCTCACCAAGGCGGATGCCGAGGCGATGGAGCAGATCGGCACGACGATCAGCGCGCTGGAACGCCGCGCGATGGAGGCGGAGCGCGACACGATCGACCGCTATGTTGCAGCCTTCCTGTCGGAAAAGGTCGGCGAAACGGTGTCGGCGCGGATCACCGGGGTGCAGAATTACGGCTTTTTCGCCACCGTGGAGGGGATCGGCGGCGACGGCCTGATGTCGGTCCGCGACCTCGGCGGCGAATATTTCCGCTTCGACGAGGCGGCGCGCACGCTGACCGGCGAGGACAGCGGCGAAGAATATGCGCTGGGCCAGCGGTTGGAATTGCGCCTTGCCGAGGCGAACCCGGTGTCGGGCGCGCTGCGCTTCGAACTACCGGGCGGCAAGGGGGCCGCGCCCGGGCCGCGGCATCTCGGCAAGGGCATCAAGGGTGGCCGCAAGGATCGCGTCGTCGCGCGCCGCGGCCGGCCCGGCAACATCCGCCACAACGGCAAGCGGCGGTGAGCGACCGGCTGACCCATATCGCGACATCCGGCCCACGCGGCACCGTGCGCGACCGCTATCTGGTCCACGGCACGATCGCCCCGCGCTTCGTCGCCGCGCATGCGGTGATCGCCGACGATGCCATGTCCTTCACCCCCGCCGATGCGCGCGAAGCGAAGGCCTTTGCCGCGATGATCGCCGACGGATCGATCCGCGCCGTGGGGCAGGGCCGCTTCTGGTTCGACATGCATGCCTACGAAACCGCCGCCGCGGTCCGCCGGGCGAAGCGCGTGCCGGTACTGCTGATAGTCGCGCTGCTCATCGCCGCGGTGGCGGTGGCTTTCTACCGAATCTAGCCCCACTCGTCATTCCGGCGAACGCCGGAATCCATGGACACGCGGCGTCTGTGGCGGTCACACCATCAGGGGCACCGCGACCATGGATCCCGGCGTCCGCCGGGATGACGAGGCGAGCAATCCCTTAACGCCGCATCAACCCGAACACCCTACACCCGCCGCCTGGACAAGGAGCGCTCGCACGCGATGATCGACAATCTGTCGCTGGCGCTGACGCACGGCCTGATGCTGCTCGCCGCCTGGCGCCTGCTGCGCCGGCCCGATCTCGATTCCGAAGCGCCGCCGCCCCGCCACTGGCGCGCACGCCGCACCGCGCCGCCGGAGCCGCCCGCCGGTGCGTGATCTCGTCTTCGTCGCCTTCCTCGCCGCGCTGTTCGGAATGGGCCTCCGGCGCCCGTTCCTGCTGGTGTGCGCGTACGTCTATATCGACATCGTCTCGCCGCAGCGGCTGACGTACATCCTGCTCAACGCCGTGCCCATTTCGCTGATCGCGGTGGTGCTGGCGGTCGGGGGCTGGCTGCTGATGGACGACAAGAGCGACAGCCGCTTCGCACCGCGCCAGGGCCTCATCATCCTGCTGCTGCTCTATTGCGGGATCACGACGATGAGCGCCGACTTCCCGGTCGACGCGCGCGACAAATGGGATTGGGTGTGGAAGTGTCTGGCCTTCGCCGCCTTCCTGCCGCTGACGCTGCGCACGCGCCTGCGCATCGAATCGCTGCTAGTGTTCATGATTCTGTCGGCGGCGACGATTATCATCGTGGGCGGCATCAAGACCGCAGCGGGCGGCGGCGGCTATGGCCAGCTCGACCTGATGGTGACCAACAATTCGGGCCTGTACGAAGGGTCGACCATTTCCACTGTCGCGATCGCGATCGTGCCGCTGATCGCCTGGTTCATGCGCTGGGGCACGATCTTCCCGCCCGACTGGAAGGTGAAGGGCTTTTGCCTGTGCCTGATCTTCGCCTGCCTGTTGATCCCGATCGGCACGTCGACGCGCACCGGCACGCTCTGCACCGTCCTCGTCGCCCTCCTCTCGCTGCGCAATACGAAGCGCAAGTTCACCTATCTCGCCATGATCGGCGCGGCCGGCTTGCTCGCGGTCCCGTTCCTCCCCGCCAGCTTCACTGAGCGGATGAGCACGATCAAGAGCCATGACGCCGACGAATCCGCCTCCACCCGCATCGCCGTGTGGCAGTGGACGATCGACTATGCCAAGGCGCACCCCTTCGGCGGCGGGTTCGAGGCGTTCCGCGGCAATCACATCCGCTACGAGATTAAGAAGACCACCACGGCGCAGGGCGATGCCGCCGCGACCGTCGCCGATCAGGCGGTGACCGACAAGGCCCGTGGCTATCACAGCGCCTATTTCGAGATGCTGGGCGAACAGGGCTATCCCGGCCTTGCTTTGTGGCTGGCGATCAGCCTGATCGGCCTCGTCCGCATGGAGGTGCTGCGCCGCCGCTATCGCGATCCCGCCGGCCCCTTCGGCTGGGCGGGCCCGCTCGCCGCCGCGCTCCAGACTGCGCACCTCGTCTATTTGCTCGGCGCGGCGTTCATCGCCATCGCCTTCCAGCCGTTCATCTACATGCTGCTCGGCGCGCAGATCGGCCTCGACACCTATCTCGCCCGCCGCCGCAGCGAAGAGGGGCAGGCACCGCTGCGCAAGCCGCGGGTCGCCACCATTCCGGCATGAGCGAATTGCGCGCGCTCACCTCTGCGCGCGGCATCGCGGCGTGGCTGGTCGTCCTCTACCATATCCGTGCCAGCATTGACGGCCTGCCGCGAAGCGTCGAGGCGGTGTTCGCCAAAGGCTATCTGGCGGTCGATTTCTTCTTCCTCCTGTCCGGTTTCGTCATCTGGCTGACCTGGCACGATCGGCTGCGCGGGCAGGGCGTCGCCGGCATCGCCGGCTTCCTGCAAAAGCGCGTGGCGCGCATCTGGCCGCTGCATGCGGTGATGCTTGCCTTCGCCGTCGCGCTCGCGCTCGCGCTGCGGGCGACCGGGCGCAGCGACCCCGCCTTTCCCTTTGTCGAACTGCCGCTGCACGTGCTGCTGGTGCAGAATTGGGGCTTCACCGATGCGCTGCACTGGAACGATCCGGCCTGGTCGATCAGCTGCGAACTCGCCGCCTATCTGCTGTTCCCCCTGCTCGTCCTGACGATCGACTGGCGCCGTCTGCCCGCGCTCGCACTTATCGCAATCGCGGCGGCGATCCTCGCGGGCCTCCACGTCGCGATGCAGGGTGCGCCGACGCTGGGCTGGGACATTCCGCGCTACGGCCTCATTCGCTGTCTCGCCGAATTTGCGACCGGTACGATCCTCGCCGCGCTGTTCCTGCGCCGCCCGCCGCTCGCATGGCCGCTTGGCATCGCCGCGGTCGGCACGGCGGCCTGGGCACTGGGCTTGCCTGAGACGTTCGCCGCGCCCGCGACGTTCGCGGCCCTGCTGCTGGCGCTGGCGCTAACCGCCGGGGCGCCGCGCCATCCGCTCGAGGGGCGCATGCTCCACGCGCTCGGCGACATCAGCTACGCCACCTATCTGTCGCATTTCCTGCTGTGGAAGGCGTTCAAGCTCGTCGCCGTCCGCGACGCTGCGTCCGTGCCCTGGCCGCTCATCGCCCTCTATCTCGCGCTCGTCCTTGCCGCCTCCGTCCTCGTCTACCGCTGGGTCGAACGGCCTGCGCAACATCGGCTCAACGCGCTCGGGCGACCACGCGGCGCGCGGTAACCCTCGGAACCGCCTGCGACGCCTGGGCATTTCCTACTAGGAAGGGAGTGCCCAATTGGCCGCACGCATAGTCTATTGCGATGATTCCAAGCCCGGCATCACGCGCCGCAAGGTTCGCAATGGCTGGGCCTATTATGCCCCGGACGGCGATCGCATCACCGACCGTGACGAGATCGATCGGCTGAATGCGGTGGGCCTGCCGCCCGCCTATCGCGACGCCTGGTATTGTCCCAAGCCCAATGGCCATATCCAGGCGGTCGGCTGGGACGAGAAGGGTCGCAAGCAATATCGCTATCACACCGGCTTCCGCGAAGCGCAGGAAGCGGCGAAATACGAAAAGTGCGCCGATTTCGGTCATTGCCTGCCCAAACTGCGCGCGCGCGTCGAGGCGGACCTTGCGGCGCGCGGCCTGCCGCGGGACCGCGCCATCGCCGCGGTGGTGCGCCTGCTCGACATCGGTCACCTGCGCGTCGGCAACGAAGCCTATGCCGAAGCGAACAAGAGCTACGGCGCGACGACGCTGCGCAAGCGCCACGGCAGCGTCCGCGGCAACACGCTGAAGCTGCGCTACAAGGGCAAGTCCGGCAAGGAACGCGACGTCGCGATCACCGACAAGCGGCTCGCCGCCACGGTGCGCAAGATGCAAGATCTCGACGAACAGCATCTGTTTGCCTGGGTGGACGACGAGGGACAGGCGCACCCCGTCACCTCGTCGGACGTCAACGATTATATCAAGCGCGCGACCGGCGGCGATTTTACGGCGAAGCATTTCCGCACCTGGGGCGCCAGCGTCACCGCGTTCGAGGCACTGGCGCGTGCCGAAGCCGATCTCAGCCTGAAGGCGCTGCTCGAACCCGTCGTCGCCCGCCTGGGCAATACGCCTGCCATCGCGCGCAAGAGCTACGTCCACCCGTCACTCATCGCCTTAGTGAAGACGGGGCAGGGCGCCTTCCGCCGCGCGTTGCGCCTGCCGCGCTCCGCCCGTCATCTCAGCCGTGAAGAGCGGGGGCTCATCGCCTTCCTCGAAGCTGGCACGCCCAGCACGGCGCCGCTGAAAGCCGCGGCCTGATCCCATTATGCCCAAGAACACGACCGCCACCTCTTCGCCGATCTTCGACAGCAACGGCGTCCAGGACCAATTGACCGGCCTGTACACCGCCAGCGAGGTCTGGCTGCACACGCACTGGCTGCAAATCCTCATCGCGCTCGCCGTCGGCGTGGTGATCGTCGTCGCGTTGCACGGCCTGCGTCGGCTGGGCGAACGCCTGTGCCGACGCAAGGATGTCTCGGGCGTCGCCGAAACGCTCGTCCGCCGCGGCTGGGGCGCGATCGTCGGTCGGGCGATCGCGCGCACCAACAACTTCTTCATCGTCATGCTCGCGGCCAAATTGGTCGCGGGCTATGCCGGCGCGCCGAGCCAGGTGTCGACGACGATCAACTTCCTGTGGACCGTCGCCTCGGTGTTCCAGGCGGCGATCTGGGCGCGTGAACTGATCCTCGGCGCGATCGAACACCGCACCAGCAGCGAACATTATTCGGGCGAGGCGCTGCTCAGCGCGATGGGCCTCATCCGCCTGCTCGTCACCGTCGCGCTGTTCGCGATCGCGCTGGTCGTCGTGCTCGACAATCTCGGCGTCAACGTCACCGGGCTGATCGCCGGGCTGGGGGTCGGCGGTATCGCCATCGGCCTCGCCGCACAGGGCATTTTCGGCGACCTGTTCGCCGCGCTCGCGATCATCTTCGATCGCCCGTTCCGCCGCGGCGATAAGATCAGCTACGGCACGACCAACGGCGTCATCGAGTCGATCGGCCTGAAGAGTACGCGCATCCGCGCCTTCACCGGCGAATTGCGCGTAATCAGCAACAAGCAGCTGCTCGACAAGGAAATCCAGAACACCAGCGTGCGCGACCATATCCGGCTCGCGTTCACGATCGGCGTCACCTACGAAACGCCGCCCGATACGCTCGCCCGCGTGCCGCAGATCATGCGGGAGATCGTCGAGGGCGAAGGCGGCAAGGTCGCGCGGTCCAGCTTCGAAACCTTCGGCGCCTCCAGCCTCGATTTCGTGCTGCAATTCGACATTCCGGGCGACGATTGGGCGACCGCACACCCGATGCGCGACCGCATCATGGTGTCGTTGATCCGCCGCTTTGCCGCGGAAGGGATCGGCATCGCCTACCCGACGCAGACGACCTACACCGCTGGTCCGGACGGCAAGCTGGTGATGCCCTACGCCACCGCGCCCTAGGCTTTTTTCGAACATCGGGTCCGTTCGCTTGGGCGCGGTTCTTCGCGTAGGAGTGCCAGGGTTCAAGCTTTCGGTCGGGAGAGGGGCTTGCGGAATGCCCCCGCCTCCGCCTACAGGATGGCGCGACGCGGAACGCCATCCGCGCGCTGCAATCGGGAGGGCGATTCTTCGTGACGACGATCACCGCGCAGGCGATGAAGGACAGGGTCGGCACCGAAACCGTGTCCGACTGGGTCGAAGTAACGCAGGACATGATCGATCGCTTCGCCGAAGCGACCGGCGACCATCAGTTCATCCATATCGATCCCGTCGCGGCGGCGCAGACGCCCTTCGGCGGCACGATCGCGCACGGCTTTCTCACGCTGTCGCTGATGCCGCTGCTCAGCAGCAAGGTACCCGACGCGCCGCAGATCGAAGGTGCGCGGATGGGCGTCAACTACGGCGGCAACAAGGTCCGCTTCCTCACCCCCGTCCGTTCGGGATCGCGCGTGCGCGGCCGTTTCACGCTGCTCGCCTTCGACGAAAAGCGCCCCGGCCAGTTCCAGCAGACCACCAACTTCGTCGTCGAGATCGAAGGGCAGGATAAGCCCGCCCTGATCGCCGAATGGATCAGCCAGATTTTCGTCTGACGCCAACCCCATAATCACCGAACCCGCGCGCCGCGTCGCGCCCCATCAAGGAAGCCAGCCCATGCGCTCCGCCGTCATCGTCTCCACCGCCCGCACGCCGATCGGCCGCGCCTATCGCGGCGCCTTCAACAACACGACGCCGCAGGCGCTGGCCGGCCATGCGATCGAACATGCCGTGAAGCGTGCCGGCATCGACGGCGCCGAAGTGGAGGACGTGGTGTTCGGCGCTGCGCTCCAGCAGGGGCATCAGGCGGGCAATATCGCGCGCCAGGCGGCATTGCGCGGCGGCCTGCCGATCACCGTGTCGGGCATGTCGCTCGATCGCCAGTGCGCCAGCGGCCTGATGGCGATCGCCACGGCGGCCAAGCAGATCGTGATCGACGGCATGGACGTCGCGATCGGCGGCGGCGTCGAAAGCATCAGCATGGTCCAGACTCCGCAGATGCGCGTCGCCCCCGACAAGCAGCTGCTCGCGATGCACAACGACATCTACATGCCGATGTTGCAGACCGCCGAAACGGTCGCCAAGCGCTACGGCATCGGCCGCGAGGCGCAGGACGCCTACGGCCTCCAGTCGCAGCAGCGCACCGCCGCGGCGCAGGCGGCGGGCAAGTTCGATGACGAGATCGTGCCGATGGCGGCGACGATGAACGTCGTCGACAAGGTGACGAAGGAGGTCAGCACCAAGGACGTCACGCTGTCGAAGGACGAGGGCAATCGTGCCGATACGACGCTGGAAGGCTTGCAGGCGTTGCAGCCGGTCGTCGGGCCGGACGGCGTCATCACCGCGGGCAATGCCAGCCAGCTGTCGGACGGCGCCTCGGCATCGGTGCTGATGGAGGAAAAGGTCGCCGCAGCGAAGGGGCTGACCCCGCTTGGACGCTACGTCGGCATGGCGGTGGCCGGCACCAAGCCCGACGAAATGGGCATCGGCCCGGTCTTCGCGATCCCCAAGCTGCTCGAAAAGAACGGCCTGACGATGAAGGACATCGGCCTGTGGGAACTGAACGAGGCCTTCGCCGTCCAGGTCCTCTACTGCCGCGACAAGCTGGGAATTCCCGACGAATTGCTCAATGTGAACGGCGGCGCGATCTCGATTGGACATCCCTACGGCATGTCCGGCGCCCGCATGACCGGCCACGCGCTGATTGAGGGCAAGCGCCGCGGTGCGAAATATGTCGTCGTTACGATGTGCGTCGGCGGCGGCATGGGCGCGGCGGGATTGTTCGAGGTCCTGTAAGTTGAAAATGAAGCCCGGAAAGGGTATGTAGCAACTCGGACATTGTCATTGGTGTCCTCCTTGTGTGGGCCTCGATCGTTGCAGCGATCGGGGCCCAAAACGTTTGGGGCTCAGGTTGCAGCCCGAGCCCCGCCCGTGTGCCTTACCTGTTGCGGCTATCGACGATCTTCACGGCCAGGGCCGCGAAGGCGATGATGACGCCCAGGATCTGGCACAAGTCGGCCACCGTCATTGCAGTGTCTCCTTGTGGCGACGGCAGGATTGCCGCCACCGGCGATCGTGGCCGAAGCGGTCTTTCCGCGCAACCAACCCCCTGTGCGCTCGTTCTCTCGGCCGAACCCCCGGTACAGGAGACGATGCATGGCCGATCAAGACAGCCCGCAGGAAGTGGCCGCCAAGTTCCTCGACAAGCTGAAGTCCAGCCCGTTCGTGATGATCGGCCTGATGGACGGCGAGCATTCGGAGCCGATGACCGCGCAAATCGACGATGATCAGCCCAATACGCTGTTCTTCTTTGCCGGTCGCGACAACCGCATTGCCAAGGGCGGCGACGCCATGGCGCAGTTCGTCGGCAAGGGGCACGACTTCTTCGCGTGTCTCGCAGGCAACGTCAGCCGTGACGATGATCGCACACAGATCGACAAGCTCTGGAATAATCAGGTCGAAGCCTGGTTCCCGGGCGGCAAGGAAGACCCCAACCTCACGCTGCTGCGTTTCGACATCGACAGTGCCGAACTGTGGGAAACCGACATCTCGATCGGTGGCCGGCTCAAGATGCTGTTCGGCGGCACGATCCGCAGCGACGAATCGAGCAGCCACGCCGTGGTCGACTCGGTCGCCTGAGGCATCTAGCCTGTCAAACGACGGGAGGGGCGGTTCCGACGGGAGCCGTCCCTTCGCGTATCAGGCGTGCGCCGCCATCCATTCCTCGACGATCGGCGCCACCTTGTTGCGCCAGCGCGAGCCGTTGAAAATGCCGTAATGGCCGGCGCCCTCGGCCATGTAATAGCGCTTTTGCTCGGCCGGCAGGTTGGTGGCGAGAGTCAGCGCCGCCTTGGTCTGCCCAAGCCCGGAAATGTCGTCGCGCTCGCCCTCGATCGCCAGCACCGCGACGTCGGTGATCGCGCCCGGATCGACGCGGCGTCCACGGTGCAGCATCTCGCCACGCGGCAGGGCGTGCGTCTGGAAGACCAGATCGACTGTCTGCAAGTAGAATTCCGCCGTCATGTCGCAGACCGCGCGATATTCCTCGTAGAAGTTCTTCGTCGCCTGCGCGCTTTCGCCGTCGCCCTGGACCAGATGCTTGAACATCTCCCAATGGCTCATCATGTGATTGCCGAGGTTCATCGACATGAAGCCGGCGAGCTGCAGGAAGCCCGGATACACTTTCCGCCCCGCGCCCGGATACATCATCGGCACGGTCACGACGACATTCTGCTCGAACCAGGCGTGCGGGCGTTCGGTGGCGAGCGTGTTGACCGCGGTCGGCGCCTCGCGCGTGTCGATCGGTCCGCCCATCATCGTCAGCGTCTTGGGCCGGCAGGGGTGCTTGTCCGCGCTCATCAGCGCGACCGCGGCATAGCAGGGCACCGACGGCTGGCAGACCGCGAGCATATGCGTGCCGCCCTGGCCCTCGTTCGGCCCCATCGCTTCCAGGAAGGCGACCAGATAGTCGATATAATCGTCGAGGTCGAAATGGCCGTCCTTCAGCGGCACCAGCTTCGCATCGCGCCAGTCCGTGATGTAGACGTCCGCGCTCGGCAGCATCCGTTCCACCGTACCGCGCAGCAGCGTCGCGTAGTGGCCCGACATCGGCGCGACGATCAGCAGCTTCGGCCCGCCCTCCACGCCGTCGCGGCGGAAGCGCTTCAGCTGGCCGAATGGCTTCTGCAGCACGATCTCTTCATGCACCGCCACCTCGTTGCCGTCGATGACGGTGTGGTCGAGGCCGAAGGCCGGCTTGCCGCGCGTCGCGGAGGCATGGGCGAACACCTCCAGCGCGGAGCTGACCAGCTGGCCGCCACCGACATAGGACCAGGGATTGGCCGGATTGCGCATCCAGTCCGCGCCGAAGGTCGCCATGGCGCTGGCCCCGGCCAGCATCGAGCGCTGCATTTCATAGGCGTCGTAGAGCATGATCGTGTCTTAGCCTGTATTGGTTGCCGTATACGTAACGGCATTCGCGGGTGCTGCAATCGTCTGAACGCCCGAGACGCGCGATAAGCGCCAGTCCGAGTGAATGCGCGCGGCGTTGAGCCGCCTTGCCCCGGCTGCTAGGCGCGAGCGATGGCGCGTTCCCCCGTTTCCCCCACTCCCGCCGCCGGCAAGGGCCGGCTCGGCGACCTTCGCCTCGTATGGGATATCGCGCTGCGCTATCCCCGGCACATCGCCATCGCGTTGGCCGCGCTCGCCACCACCTCGGCGGCGACGATCGGCATTCCCTATGGCTTCAAGCGGGTGATCGACCGCGGCTTCGTGGCGGGCGGGCAGGGGACGGTGGATGCGTCCTTCCATTACCTGCTCATGATCGTCGCGGTACTCGCCGTGGCGACGGCGATCCGCTTCTACCATGTGTCGTGGCTGGGCGAGCGCGTCGTCGCCGACCTCCGGCTGAAGGTGCAGGCGCACCTGCTGGCGCTGACGCCGCGCTTTTTCGAGGAAAACCGCCCGTCGGAAATTGCCTCGCGCCTCACCTCCGATACGACGCTCATCGAAACGGTCGTCGGCACCACCGTGTCGATTGCGTTGCGCAATACGGCGACGGGCATCGGCGGCATGGTCTATCTGTTCGTGCTGTCGCCCAAGCTTGCCGGAATGCTACTGCTGGGCATTCCGCTGGTGGTGCTGCCCATCACCATTTTCGGTCGCCGCATCCGCGCGCATTCGCGCACCTCGCAGGATCGTATCGCCGATGTCGGCGCGCTGGTGACCGAGACGCTGGGCGCGATGAAGATCGTCCAGGCGTTCGGTCAGGAATCGCGCGAGGCGGCACGGTTCGGCGCGGCGGTGGACGCGACCTTCGCCGCGGCGAAGCGCCGCATCGCGCTGCGCGCCGCGATGACCGCGATCATGATCGGCCTCGTCTTCGGGTCGATCGTGCTGGTCGTGTGGGAAGGCGTCGCCGACGTCACCGCCGGGCGGCTGTCGGGCGGCGGCATGTTCGCCTTCGTGGTGACGGGCGGCATCGTCGCGGGCGCGTTCGGCGCGCTGACCGAAGTCTATGGCGACCTGCTGCGCGGCGCCGGCGCGGCAAGCCGTATCGCCGAACTGCTGCGCGAAACGCCGGAGATCGCCCGGCCCGCCGCTCCGATCCCCTTGCCCGTGCCGGTGGCGGGGGCGCTCGCGTTCGAAGGCGTGCGCTTCCATTATCCCACGCGCCCCGATGCAGCGGCGATCGACGACCTGACGCTCACCATCCGCCCGGGCGAAACGGTCGCGGTGGTCGGCCCCTCGGGCGCCGGCAAGTCGACGCTGTTCCAGCTCGCCGAACGCTTCTACGATCCCGCCGCGGGCCGCGTGCTGCTCGACGGCGTGGATCTTCGCGAGGCGGACCCCGCCGCGGTGCGGGCGCAGATGGCGATGGTGCCGCAGGATGCGGTGATCTTCGGCGCCAGCGCGCGCGACAATCTGCGCTATGGCCGGTGGGAGGCGAGCGACGACGATCTCTGGGCGGCGGCGGAGGCGGCCAATGCCGCCGAATTCCTGCGAACGCTGCCGCAAGGGCTCGACACGCATCTGGGCGAGGGCGGCGCGCGTCTGTCGGGCGGCCAGCGCCAGCGTGTGACGATCGCCCGCGCCCTGCTGCGCGACGCGCCGATCCTGCTGCTCGACGAGGCGACCAGTGCGCTCGACGCCGCCAGCGAACGGCTGGTGCAGCAGGCGCTCGAACGGCTGATGCAGAACCGCACGACGCTGGTCATCGCCCACCGGCTAGCGACGGTCCGCGCGGCGCAGCGGATCGTGGTGATGGACCAGGGCCGTATCGTCGAGGACGGCACCCACGCCAGCCTGATCGAACGCGGCGGGCTGTACGCGCGACTCGCCCGGTTGCAGTTCAACGAAGCGGCGTAAGGGACACCCCCACGCACACATCCGTCTTTCCCGTCTTCACGGGAATGACGGGCAGGGTGGGGCGCCCCCAATCTCCTTCGTCATCCCGGCGCACGCCGGGATCCATGGTTTCAGTGTGGCTGATAGTTACGCGCCACCGCCCGCGTCGCGCATCCATGGACCCGGCCTTCGCCGGGTTGACGAACGAGAGGGGAAAAGGGCCACCCCCTTGCCCCCACGCCCCCCAAAGCGCATGACGTGAACGTCAAGCAACGGGAGAGGGCAATGCGCGACTTCGACATCATCGTCTATGGCGCCACCGGCTTCACCGGGCGTCTCGTCGCCGAATATCTCAGCCAACAGGGCGTCACCCGCTGGGCGATGGCGGGCCGCAGCCGTGCCAAGCTGGAGGAGGTGCGCGACCTGATCGGCGCGCCTGCCGATACGCCGCTGGTCGTCGCCGATGCCGACGATCCCGCCTCGCTGAAGGCGATGGCCGAATCGACGGAGGTCGTGCTGACCACCGTCGGCCCGTACCAGCTCTACGGCGCCCCGCTGATCGCCGCCTGCGTCGCCGCCGGCACCGCCTATGTCGACCTGTGCGGCGAGCCGGCGTGGATGCGCCATATGATCGACGCGCATCATGCCGAGGCGCAGCGCACCGGTACCCGCATCGTCTTTTCCTGCGGTTTCGATTCGATCCCCTTCGACCTCGGCGTGCTGACGCTGCAGGAATGCGCGCGCACCAAATACGGCATGCCCGCGCCGCGGGTGAAGGGCCGGGTGCGCGCGATGAAGGGCGGTTTTTCGGGCGGCACCGCCGCCAGCCTGAAGGCGACGCTTGCCGCCGCGGCGCGCGATCCGTCGATCGTCGCGCTGCTCACCAGCCCGTTCGCGCTGACGCCCGGCTTCAGCGGCCCGCATCAGCCGACCGGCATGCTCCCCGAATTCGATGCGACGCTCAATACCTGGGTCGCACCGTTCATCATGGCGGCGATCAACACCAAGAACGTCCACCGCACCAACTATCTGCTCGGCCACCGCTACGGCACCGACTTCGTGTATGACGAGATGATGGTCGCAGGGCTCGGTGAGATGGGCAAAGCCGCGGCGGAGGCGATCGCCAAGCTCAACCCGCTCGCCGGTGACAAGGGGCCCAAGCCCGGCGAAGGCCCCAGCAAGGAGGAGCGCGACAGCGGCCATTACGACCTGCTGTTCGTCGGCCTGATGCCCGATGGCGCACGCTTCGACGCGGTGGTGACCGGCGATCGCGATCCCGGTTACGGCTCGACCAGCAAGATGATCGCCGAAACCGCGCGCTGTTTGATCGAGACGGAGGGGGCGGGCGGCATCTGGACGCCGGGCGCGTTGCTCGGCACCGGATTGCGCGATCGCCTGCAGGACAAGGCGGGGCTGACCTTTACCGCCGGCTAGGCTGCGGTTGACGCGGCATTAAGCACTGCGGGTGCAAGGGCTTGGGTCATGCGGATTCTCCACGTCCTCGACCACGGACTGCCCCTGCAAAGCGGCTATACGTTCCGCACGCGCGCAATCCTGAAGGCACAGGAAGCGCGCGGCTGGCACGTCGCCGCCGTCACCGGCCCACGCCACGGCGTTGCGCCGGACGCGGTCGAATCGGTCGATGGCCTGACCTTTTATCGCACCCAGGCGACGCGAAAGGGTGGCGTACTGGGCGAGGTCGCCGGCCTTGGCGCCTTTGCCCGGCGGATCGATGCGGCGATCGACGCCTTTCGCCCCGATATCCTCCACGCCCATTCGCCCGTGCTCGATGCGATCGCGGCGTTGCGCGTCGCGCGCGCACGCGGCCTGCCGCTGGTCTACGAAATTCGCGCCTTTTGGGAGGATGCGGCGGTCGGCAACGGCACGGGCACCGAAGGGTCGGCCAAATATCGCGTTACCCGGGCGATGGAGAGCTGGGCGGTGCAGCGCGCCGATGCGGTGGCGGTGATCTGCGACGGCCTGCGTGGTGACCTGATCGCGCGCGGCGTGGCGGCGGACAAGATCGTCGTCTCGCCCAACGGCGTCGACCTGACGCTGTTCGGCGAACCGGTCGCACGCGATCCCGCGCTCGCCGCATCCTTGGGGCTGGAGGATGCCGAGACGATCGGCTTCATCGGCAGCTTCTACGATTACGAGGGGTTGGACGATCTGATCGCCGCCATGCCGGCACTGGTCGCCGCCCGGCCCAAAGCCCGGCTGTTGCTCGTCGGTGGCGGCCCGATGGAGGCGGCGTTGCGCGCGCAGGCGGCGGCATCGCCGGCGGCGGACGCGATCCGCTTCGTCGGCCGCGTGCCGCATACCGAGGTGGAACGCTATTACGCGCTCGTCGACGTGCTCGCCTATCCGCGCAAGCGCATGCGCCTCACCGATCTCGTCACGCCGCTCAAACCCCTGGAGGCGATGGCGCAGGGCAAGCTGGTCGCCGCGTCCGACGTCGGCGGCCATCGCGAATTGATCCGCGACGGCGACACCGGCACGCTCTTCGCCCCCGACGATCCCGCCGCCATCGCCACCGCGCTCGCGGGCCTGCTCGCCGACCGCAGCGGCTGGGACGCGCGACGCGCCCGCGGGCGCGCATTCGTCGAGGCGGAGCGTAACTGGTCGTCAAACATTCGTCGTTACGATCCTGTTTACCAGCGGCTCACGTCGGCCGCCCTGATGGACACAGCATGCCAGCATTCCCCGGCCAGCCTATGACCCAGACCATGCCGTCGCGCGCCGCGATGATGCGCTGGATCGCCCCGGTGGGTGGCGCGGTGGCGGCGCTGACCGTCGCCGTGCTGTTCGTCGCATTGCCTGCCACCGTGCTGGAGGATTGGGTATGGCGCAGCGGCCTGCCGTCGCTGATCGGCGCGGCGGAACCGCCATTGGGCGCGACCGCGCGCGCCGTACTGGCGCTGGCCGGTGGCGCGCTGGCCGGTGCGGTCGCCTGGTCGGCGCTGTTCCTGCTGTTCGGCCCGGGGGGCCTGCTCGCACCGCGCGCCGCTTCCAGCGATGGCGTCCCCGTCCTGCGTCGCGCCGACGCGCACCCCGACGCTCCCGCGCGTCGCCCGCTGTCGGCTGCGGACTTGGAGGATGACGACGACGCCGTTTTTGCGCGCCCCGTCATCAGCCCGGCACCCCCGCCGCCGCCGGTCGAACAACCCATTCCGGCGGACCTCGATTTGCCGCTCGCCGCCTTCCACCCCGGTGCACTGCCGTCCGTGCCGTTGACGCCGGTGCGTCCCGTGCCGCCGTTGCGCGTGCCCGCCAAACCGGCAGCCGAGGAGCCTGCCGCCCCCGCCGCCCCGCCGACGATCGAATCGCTGATCGATCGGCTGGAACGCGTCACGCGTCGCCGTCCGAAGCGGTGAGGCGCACACCGCCAGACACACTTTAGAATATCGGGTATCGCTTTTGGGGTTATCGGACCCCGGAACCTCTGTTAGCCTTCGAAAAAATCGAAGGAGAGGTCGATGGCTGGTCCCACCGCGTCCGGGAGCGTGGCGGCGCAGGCGCCCGCGCCGCGCTACGCCTGGTATGTGCTTGCCATCCTGTTCGTCGTCTACGTCCTCAACTTCGTCGACCGGCAGGTGATCTCGATCCTGGCGGAGGACATCAAGCGCGACCTGAACCTGAAGGATGAGGATCTCGGCTTCCTCTACGGCACTGCCTTCGGGGTGTTCTACGCGCTGTTCGGCATTCCGCTCGGCCGCCTCGCGGACAGCTGGCATCGCGTGCGGCTGATGACCGTGGGCTTGGCGCTCTGGTCGACGATGACCGCATTGTCGGGCTTTTCGCGCACCGGTGGACAGCTCGCCGCGGCGCGCATCGGCGTCGGGATCGGCGAGGCGACCGCGAGTCCCGCCGCCTATTCGCTGATCTCGGACTATTTCCCCAAGCGGCTGCGCGCGACGGCCTTGTCGATCTATTCGGCGGGCCTGTACGTCGGCGGCGGCGTATCGCTGTTCATCGGCGGACTGATCGTCCAGGGCTGGAACCGCGCCTATCCCGACGGCGGGCCTTTGGGCCTCGTCGGGTGGCAGGCGGCGTTCCTTGCGGTCGGTATTCCCGGCCTGATCGTCGCGCTGTGGGTGGCGACGATTCGCGAACCGATCCGCGGGCTGGTCGAGGGGCTGCCCGAACCGGACAAGCATCCCGCCCCCTTCCGCGCCTTCTTCCAGGAACTGCTCACGATCATCCCGCCGCTCACGCTGATCGGCGCGGCACGCGGCGGCACGCGGGCATTTCTCATCAACCTCACCGGTCTTGCCGCGGTGGTGGCGGTCGTTGCGTTCCTGATCGGCATCGGTGAGCCCAAGCCGCAATGGCTGGCGATCGGCATCGGCGTCTATGCGGTCTTCTCCTGGGCCTGCGCGCTCAAGCGCCGCGATCCCGCGACATTCGCGCTGATTGTCGGCACGCCGGCCTTCCTCTGCACCGTCGTCGCCTACGGTCTCAATTCCTTCCTCAGCTACGCCGCCAGCTTCTGGGCCGCGCCTTATGTGCTGCGTACCTTGGGCGAGACGCCGGCCCGCGCCGGCCTGTTGCTCGGCAGCAGCGGCGCGCTGGCCGGGTTCCTCGGGCTGACGATCGGCGGCATCGTTGCCGACCGTCTGCGCCGCACCGATCCCGCCGGGCGGCTGATCGTCGTGATCTTCGGCGCGACCGTGCCGATCCCGTTCCTGATCGGTGCCTTCACCGCGTCGAGCGTCTGGGTCTTCTACCCCTGCCTGTTCCTGTCGGGCCTCACCGCCAGCGGCGCGCTGGGATCGGCGGCGGCGACGACGCAGGATCTGGTGCTGCCCCGCATGCGCGGCACTGCGACCGCGACCTTCTTCATCGGCACGACGCTGATGGGCCTTGCGATGGGGCCGTATCTGGCGGGCCGCATCTCGACGCTGTCGGGCAGCCTGTCGGTCGGCATGCTGTCGCTGCTGGCGATCATGCCGGTGACGCTGACCTGCGCGATCGCCGCCTATCGCCTCGTCCCCGCCGCCGAAGCGTCACGCGAAGCGCGCGCACGGGCGGCGGGGGAGCCGATCTGATCGCCTAGCGCACCCGCTCGTCGCGCAACCGCTTGGCGACCTTCACCGCCGACGCGCGGGCATAGGCCCGGCAGGCACCGGGCGCGGTGCGGAAGCGATCGGTTGCGTTGTCCTGATCGGCATGCGCGGTGATCAGCAGGTCGCACGGCAGCGCCGCCATCGCCGCCTGACCGCGGCGAAAGGCAGCGAGCACCGGCCGCGCGGCGGGCGCGCTAAACTGATAGCCGGGCGCGGACACGGGGTTGAGGCTGCTCGCGAAGACGATGGCCTTGCACGCCCGCCCCTCGCACGCGCGCCAGCCCCAGCTCATGCTGCCCATCGTATGCCCCGGCGTCGCGCGCGCGGTAACGACCGTATCGCCCAGCCGTAGCGTCTCGCCATCGCGGATCGTGCGCACCGCCGGCACCGCGGGAAAGCGACTGTCATAGCCGCGTTGCGGATCGTCGGCGGCAAGCCGACCGCTGCGCAGCCCCTCCGCCCCGCGCACGCTGGCGACCACCGTCGCACCGGTATCGCGCGCCAGTGCGGCGAGGCCACCGGCGTGGTCGAAATGCGGTTCGGTGCTGAGGATGTAGCGGATGCGCCGCGGGTCGAACCCCAGTTTACGGACATTGGCGAGGATCGCCGGCTCGGCCTGCGGCAAGGCCCCGTCGATCAGGATCAGGCCCTCGCCAGTGTCGATCAACGCGACGCTGAGCCCGCCGAAGCCCACAAGATAGGTCTTGCCGAACACCCGCACCGGCGGGGCGGGGCGCAGCCAGTCCTTGGCCTGTTCGACCGCGATCGGATGGGTCAGCGGATCGTCCGCGGTCGGGGAAACGGCGGCAAGCATGGCCGCAAACAAGGTAACGAGCATCGGCGGGTCTCCTTCGCCATGCAGAATGCCTCGGTGACGGCGCCGCCGACAAACCATCTTCTCTCGACAGAGGCATGAACTCCTTTCATGCCTAGGCGCATGGATCGCGCCCAATTGCCCCTCAATGCGCTGCGCGCCTTCGAAGCGGCGGCGCGGCATCTCAACTTCACCCGCGCGGCGATCGAATTGTGCGTCAGCCAGGGCGCGGTCAGCCATCAGGTCGCGCAGCTCGAACGCCGGCTCGGCACGCGGCTGTTCCACCGGCTGCCGCGCGGGCTCGCACTGACCGATGACGGCCATGCCTTGGTGCCGGTGCTCGCCGAGACGTTCGACCGGATCGGCGCGACGCTGGATGGCTATGCCGACGGGCGGTTCCGCCACCCGCTGCACGTCGGCGTCGTCGGCACCTTCGCGACGGGCTGGCTGATCGCGCGAATCGACGATTTCGACGCGACGCATCCGCACATCGACCTGCGCCTCGCGATCAACAACAACCGCGTCGATCTGGCGGGCGAGGGCCTGGATTATGCGATCCGCTTCGGCGACGGGGCGTGGCATGGCACCGCGGCGGAGGCCGTGCTCGACGCGCCGCTGACCCCGCTGTGCGCGCCCTCCGTCGCGGCGCGGCTGAGCGGCCCGGCCGATCTGGCGCGCGAGCGGCTTCTGCGCTCCTACCGCCCCAGCGAATGGGGCCTGTGGTTCGCCGCGGCTGGTGCGGCCACGCCGCCGTTGCGCGGCCCGATGTTCGACAGTTCGGCACTGATGGCGGGCGCGGCTGCGGCGGGGCTGGGGGTGGCGCTCGCCCCGCGCGCGATGTGCCTGCGCGATCTCGCCAGCGAACGCTTGGTCCAGCCCTTCGCCATCGAGGTCGACGCCGGCCGCTACTGGCTCACCCGCCTGCTGTCGCGCAAGGAAAGCCCGGCGATGCAGGCGTTCCGTCGCTGGTTGCTCGATCAGTCCGCCGCCTTCAGGTCGTCGTCCGACGGTTCGTAGCCCAGGATGTCGCCCGGCTCGCACTCCAGATAGCGGCAGATCGCGGCGAGCGTGCCGAAGCGCACGCCCTTCACCCGGCCCGATTTCAGCAGCGACAGGTTCGATTCGGTGATGCCGATCGCCTCGGCAAGCTCCTTCGATCGCACCTTGCGGCGCGCGAGCATGACGTCGAGGTTGACGATGACCGGCATCAGACGAAATCGTCCAGATCGCGCTGCGCCTGTAATCCCGATTCGAGCGCGCCGACCGTGGCATAGGCGGCGATGGCGAGCAGCAGCGGCGGCACGATCGCATTGACGTTGAGGGGCAGGATCCAGTGCGGCCCCCAAGAGGTACCCCGGTACAGCAACATCTGCCTCAGCGCGTCGGACAGCGGCTGTGCGATCGCCCACAGGATCGCGGCGATCGTCGCACGGCGCAGCCACGGCAGCGCCCGGGCGAAGGCATCGGTCGGCGGCCCGCCGAGCCGGCGTAGCGCGAGTCCGACCGCGGCCATCAGGACGGCGAACGGGCCGACGTCGATCAATTCGATTCCCGCCAGCGCCAGTCGGACGGAGCCCCGGGCGACATAGGCGTCGAGGCGGCGGAGGTCGGTGGGAGAGCGGGACAGGCGGGCGGCATCCTCCGTGTCGAACAGCTCTGCCGGGGCCGATGTCCGACTGCATCCCTGTTCGCCGCAATGTACGCGCGGCGCCGGCCACAGACCGGCCAGCGGGATCGTCGCCGCCGCGAGCGCTGCGATCGCGAGGAACAGCAGGCCCGCCAGTCGGCAGCGGCGCGCCTTGCGGGCGATTCGGGTGCGGGGGTCGAGAGGCGGGCGCATCAGACGAAATCGTCCAGATCGCGTTGCGCGCGCAACCCCGCTTCGATCGCCCAGATCGCGGCATAGGCGGCGATGGCGAGCAGCAGCCCGGTAGCGATGTCGGCGAGGTAAATGTTGGTGTACAGGGTCGGTCCGGCCGGCGTGCCCGGCGACAGCCACGATTCGAGTGCGGTTTGATACACCGCATGGGCGAGCGTCCAGACGATGGCGGCGATCGAGGCGCGGCGCAGCCACGGCAATGCCCGCTGCAACGGATCGGCACCGCGTCCACCGAGGCGGCGCAGGGCCACACCGACGCTGAACAGCAACGCGGCAAAGGGCAAAGCGTCGATCGCCTCGATCCCCGCAAGGCCCCAGCGCACCCGGCCCTGCGCGGCAAAGGCGTTCAACGCCTTCAGCGCGGCGGGCGACGCCTCCACGCGCAGTCGCTCGTCGCTGTCGATCAGCGTGACCGGCCGCGCCTCCCACACGCAGCCGTAGCCGCCGCCGCATCCCGGCGACGCGCCCGGCGTCAGCCCGGCAAAGGCGATCACTGGCAGCATCACCGCGGCGCCGATCAGAAACACCAACCCCGCAAGCCGGCAGAGCCACGCCTTGCGCGGCGGCAGCCAATATCCGTCTTTCATCATATTCTTTCTGTTTGACAGAAATTTCTTGGCTTCATACACCAATGAGGTCGGCTGGTCGACAGCCGCACGAAGGGGATACATGCCATGAAGACCGGGATGATGCGCCTGTTGGGCGCCACGATGCTGCTTGGCCCGACGCCGGCCATGGCGCAGGATTTAACGACGCATGCGCCCGAAGTGGCGATCGGCGTGCTGCGGCACGGCGCGAACTTCCACCCGATCGGCAGCCAGCTGACCTTCCCGACACTGCCGCCGGGGCAGGTGTATGAGGGCATGGAAGAGGATGGCACCACCGACGTCCAGCTCGTCTATCGCACCAAGATGCTGCCGATCCGCTGGGCGCTGAAACCGCGGCTGACCGCCAAGGTGCAGATCAGCACCGCGGGCAAGACGAGCTTCGCCAGCCTCGGCGCGGAATGGCGGCAGCATGCCTTTAAGGGCCGTGTCTACGCGCAGATCGGCATCGGCGTGACGATCCACGACGGCTATCGCTACCTGCCCAACCCCTTCCTGCCCGGCTTGGACAGCGCCGAGGCATGGCGCCGGTACGAGATCTACCAGACCCGCACCGGCTTCGGATCGCGCGTGCTGTTCAACCCCAATGCCTCGATCGGCGTGCGGATCGACAGGCGCTGGGCGGCCGAAGTGGCGTGGGAGCATTTCAGCCACCGGCAGCTGTTTTCGGACGTCAATCCGGGGATCGACAATGTCGGCATCCGGCTGGTGCGGGCGCTGGGCCGGTGATCGCGCTCGCGCTGCTGCTGTCGGTGCAGGCGGTAACGCCCGTCGCGGAGCCGTCGGCGGAGGATATCGTGGTGACCGGACGGCGCCAAGCGGCGAGACGGCTGCGCATCGTGACCAAGACCGACCGCCGCACCGGCGACATACGCTGCGTCTTCAAACGGCGCAGCGGCGATGCGGCGCTGGATGCGGGGATGTGCGCAGGCCTGCTCGCCTGCGCGCCGGTAGCACGGACGAGCGCGGCGGTGACGGCATGCATGACGCCGGTATGGAAGCGGCTGATCGATGGTGAGGCGGCGCCTGCCGGGTGATGCGCAGGCCCGTCGTTCTGCCCCCCCCCCCCCGTCACCCCTGGACGTGTTCCGAGGCCCACTCTGCGGCGAGGGGGATGTTTTGAGCCGCTTGCCGTCCCTCTGCGGCACGGTGGACCCCACCCCAGTCCGGGGTGACGGCGTGAGTGGGGCTATTGCCGGTTTCCTCTCATCGTCATTCCCGCCTTCGCAGGAATGACGAACCGGAGGTGGCGAGCCTCACCGCGCGCCGTCCGATCGCGCGCCCCACCGAACCGACGGTTCCGCCCCGAACCCGGGTTCTCTCCCCCCCGTCTTTCGGCTACGCGCTCATCCATGGGCACGACGATCCGTTGCGACCTGGCGATCGTCGGGGGTGGGCTGGCCGGCGGCCTGATCGCGCTGGCGGCGAAGGCGCGCGCGCCCTCATGCGACGTGCGAATCGTCGAAAGCGGCACGACGCTGGGCGGCGATCATGTCTGGTCGTTCTTCGGCAGCGACGTCGCCCAGGCCCATCGCGCGCTGGTGCAGGACATGGTGGTGCATGGCTGGCGCGGCTATGACGTCGTCTTCCCAAATCTGACGCGCGACGTCGACGCGACCTATTATTCGATCACCAGTGAACGGTTCGACGCCGTGCTCCGCGCCAAGCTGCCGACGCAGGCGATTATGACCGGCCGGCGGGTACTCGCACTGTCCGCGACCGCCGTGGTGCTGGGCGACGGCGACCGGATCGAGGCGGGCGGCGTCATCGACTGCCGCGGTCCCGGTGACCTCGATACGCTGGAATTGGGCTGGCAGAAGTTCGTCGGCCACGAACTGGCGCTGCCCGCACCGCACGGCATCGAGCGGCCGCGGGTGATGGACGCCACCGTCGCGCAGATCGACGGCTATCGCTTCGTCTATTGCCTGCCCTTCGCGCCCGACCGGATGTTCGTCGAGGACACCTATTACAGCGACACGCCCGGTCTCGACGTGCCAGCCATTCGCGCGCGCATCGCCGATTATGCGCAGGCGCGTGGCTGGGCGGGCGCAGAGGTCGTGCGGCGCGAGGCGGGGTCGCTGCCGATCACCCTGGGTGGCGATTTCGACGCCTATTGGCGCTCGACCGGCAAAGGGATCGCCAAGGCGGGGATGCGCGCAGGCCTGTTCCAGCCGGCGACCGGCTATTCGCTGCCCGACGCGGTCCGCTTCGCCATCGCGCTGGCGGACAGCGGCGACTGGTCCGGCGCGGGCCTCGCCACCTTCGCCTATGCCCATGCGCGCGAACACTGGCGGCACGGGGCCTTCTACCGCATGCTTAACACGATGATGTTCCGTGCGGGCGATCCGGCGGAACGCTGGCGCATCATCGAACGCTTCTACCGTCTGGACCCGGCGCTCATCACCCGCTTCTATGCGGGGCGGTCGAGCATCGGGGACAAGGCTCGCATCGTAACAGGGAAACCGCCGGTGCCGGTCGGTCGCGCGCTGCACGCGCTGCGGTCGACGGCATGGCGGTAGGACAGGGATATAGGACATGAAGTCGGCGATCGTCATCGGATCGGGATTCGGCGGGCTGGCGCTGGCGATCCGGCTGCAATCGGCAGGGGTCGCGACGACGATCGTCGAAGCGCGCGACCGGCCGGGCGGCCGCGCCTATTATTGGGAAAAGGACGGCTTCACCTTCGACGCCGGCCCGACCGTCATCACCGATCCGGCCTGTCTGCAGGAATTGTGGGCGCTGACCGGCGCCGACATGGCGCGCGACGTCACTTTGGAGCCGGTGACGCCCTTCTACCGCCTCAACTGGCCCGACGGCACGAATTTCGACTACACCAACGACGAAGCCGCCTTGCAGCGCGAGATCGGCAAGCTCGATCCCGCCGACATCGCCGGCTACCACCGCTTCCTCGAATATGCCGAGGGCGTGTACCGCGAAGGCTATGAAAAGCTCGGCCATGTCGCCTTCCTCGACTTCGCGTCGATGGTGAAGGCGGCGCCGGCGCTCGCGAAATACCAGGCATGGCGGTCGGTCTATTCGATCGTGTCGAAGTTCGTGAAGAACGAGAAACTGCGCGAGGCGCTGTCCTTCCACACGCTGCTGGTCGGCGGCAATCCGATGACGACCAGCGCGATCTACGCGCTGATCCACAAGCTGGAGCGCGACGGCGGCGTCTGGTTCGCGCGCGGTGGCACCAACCGCCTCGTCGCCGGCATGGTCGCGCATTTCGAGCGGATCGGCGGCACGCTGCGCCTCGGCGACCCCGTCACTGCGATCGAGACGCTGGGCGACCGGGTGACGGGCGTCACCACGCAGAGCGGCTGGACGATGCAGGCCGATGCCGTCGCCGCGAACAGCGACATCATGCACACCTATCGCGACCTGCTGAAGACCTCGCGCAGCGGCCAGCGCACCAAGGCGGCGCTCGAAAAGAAGCGCTATTCGCCGTCGCTGTTCGTCGTTCACTTCGGCATCAAGGGCGCGTGGCCCGGCATTCCGCACCACATGATCCTGTTCGGCCCGCGTTATAAGGGGCTGCTCGAGGACATCTACGATCACGGCGTGCTAAGCCAGGATTTCTCGCTCTACCTCCACCATCCGACCGTCACGGACCCCAGCCTCGCGCCGGAGGGTCACTCGACCTTCTACGCGCTCGCCCCCGTGCCGCACATGGGCAAATTCCCGGTCGACTGGAACGAGATCGGCCCGATCCTCGAAAAGCGCATCCTCGACGAGGTCGGCCGCCGCCTGATCCCGGATATACACGATCGGATCGTGACGAAGTTCAGCTACGCGCCGAGCGACTTCGCCGCCGACCTCAACGCGCATCTCGGCAGCGCCTTCAGCCTCGAACCGATCCTGACGCAAAGCGCCTATTTCCGCGTCCACAACCGCGACGACCATATCCCGAACCTCTATTTCGTCGGCGCCGGCACGCACCCGGGCGCAGGCATCCCCGGCGTCGTCGGCAGCGCCAAGGCCACCGCGGCGCTGATGCTGTCGGGTCGGTGACCCTCGCTTCGTCATCCCGGCGTACGCCGGGATCCATGGTTGCGCTGATAGGCGTGTCGCGCGCACTCGCTTTGCGCCCGTATCCAGGGATCCCGGTGTGCGCCGGGATGACGAAAGGCATGGCGCGAGCGCCGCTGCTCCAGTTCGTCCGCCACCGTCATTCCCGCGCAGGCGGGAATCCAGACGCGCATAGGGCCGCGATGGAGTCCGCACGGCAGCGGTTATGGATTCCCGCCTGCGCGGGAATGACGGGGTGGGCGGGAAGGGCGTCCTCGCTCCTCCTCGCCCTCCTCCTCGCCCTCCTCCTCGCCGCCTGCGGCGGTCGCGCCGTCAGCGACGTGCCGGTCAAGATCGGCCGCCCCTACACCGTCCGTGGCGTCACCTACGTCCCCGCACCCGCACCGGGCTATGACGCGCTCGGCTATGCCGGCTGGTACGGCGGCGAATCGGGCAATCGCACCGCGCGCGGCGAGCGGTTCCGCGCCAAGGGGATCAGCGGAGCACATACGACGCTGCCGCTGCCGAGCTATGTCGAGGTGACCGCGCTCGACACCGGCCGCACGATCCTGTTGCGCGTCAACGATCGCGGCCCCTTCGTCCGCGGGCGGATCATCGATCTGTCGCGCGGCGCGGCCGACGCGCTCGGCATCCGCGCGAGCGGCACCGCCGCGGTACGCGTCCGGCTGGTCGATCCACCCGAACGCGACCGCGCCCGGCTGCGTGCCGGCAAGTCCGCCAGCCCACGTCCCGATGCGTCGCCCGACACGCTGGCCGCGCTCCGCCAGCGCTGGATGGAGGCGCGCTGAGCTTGCCGCTGGCGACGCATCGGCGTAGCGGCAGCGCCATGAAACGTCTCGCTATCTATTGCGGCTCGGCGACACCGGCCGATCCCGTCTACATCGAATCGGCGCGTGCGATCGGGCGTACGCTCGCCGAGCGCGGCATCGGCGTCGTTTATGGCGGCGGCCGGCTGGGGTTGATGGGCGCGATCGCCGATAGCGCGCTCAGCGCGGGCGGCGAGGTGATCGGCGTGATCCCGCAGGCGCTGGTCGATGCCGAGGTCGCGCATCGCGGCCTCACCGAATTGCACGTCGTCAGCGGCATGCACGCGCGAAAAGCCGCGTTCACCGACCTTGCCGACGGCTTCGTCACCATCCCCGGCGGCACCGGCACGATGGACGAATTGTGGGAAGCGCTCAGCTGGGCACAGCTTGGTTATCATGCCGATCCGGTCGGCCTGCTCAACGTCGCGGGCTATTACGATCACCTGATCGCCTTCTGGGAAAAGTCGGCCGAGGTCGGCTTCCTCCGCCCGCAGCACCGCGACCTGCTGATCGTCGACACGACGCTGGACGGCCTGCTCGACAAGATGGCGGCGCATGTCCCGACGCAGCCGATTGTGCGGATGAAGACGTCTGACCTCTGAGGCGCAGCCCTCCCGCGACGCGCCCTCCCGCGACGCTATCGTCGCGACCGCGCACGAATCGATCGCTAAGGGATCGAAGAGCTTCGCGGCGGCGAGCCTGTTGTTCGATCCGGCGACGCGCGAACGGGCGTGGCTGCTCTACGCCTGGTGCCGCGCGTGCGACGATATCGCCGACGGCCAGGATCACGGTCACGACCTGCGCCCGGTCGAGGACGCGCCGCGCCGCATCGCGGAGATGGCGGCGATGACCGACGCAGCGCTCGATGGCGAGACGGTCGGCGTCCCCGCCTTCGACGCGCTGCGCATCGTCGCTGCCGAAACGCGCCTGCCGCGCCGCTTCGCGCACGATCTGATCCAGGGCTTCCGCCTCGACGGCGACGGCTGGCGGCCGCGTACCGAGGACAATCTGCTCACCTATTGCTATCACGTCGCCGGCGTCGTCGGGTGCATGATGGCGGTGATCATGGGCGTCGATCCGGGCGACGAGGCGGTGCTCGACCGCGCCTGTGACCTGGGCCTCGCCTTCCAGCTCGCCAATATCGCCCGCGATATCGACGAAGATGCACGCGGCGGCAGATGCTACCTGCCGTCCGACTGGCTGGCGGAGAAGGGCATTGCCCCCGACGCCATTCTTGCGCCCGAACACCGCCCGGCGCTGGCCGAGCTGGCGCGGCGGCTGACGGATCGCGCCGCGGCGTTCGAGGCGAGCGCCCGCGTCGGCACACGCGCGCTGTCATTCCGCTCGGCCTGGGCGGTGCTGGCGGCGGCGCGCATCTACGGCACGATCGGGCGCAAGGTCGCCGCGCTCGGCCCGGCGGCGTGGGATGCGCGCGTGACCACCTCGAAGGGCGAAAAGATCGCCTTCATCATCCAGTCGGCGATCGAGGCGCGCGGCCGGCACGATATCCCCGACACGCCCCGCGCCGGCTTGTGGACGCGCCCGCGCTAGCCGCGGGGGCATCCGTCATCCCAGCTAAGGCTGGGATCTCCCGGTTGTAGCGCGCGACAGGCGCCGCGAGAGACCCCAGCCTGCGCTGGGGTGACGTTCAGACGTTCAATTGTCTTTGCGCGCTCACCCGAAATACGGAATGTCCGCCCCCATCTCCACCGGCAGCAGCCCCAGCCGCCGCGGGTCGGGAAACGTCTCGATCGTCCGCTTCACTGCCACGAAACCCTGCTTTCGATAGAAATTCAGCGCCGACGGGTGATCGAGCGTGCAGGTATGTACCCAAACCCGCGCGATCCCCGGCCGCCAGCAGCGCGCCATCGCCTCCGCCATCAGCCAGCGGCCATGGCCATGCCCCGCCAGCTCGGGCACTAGCCCGACATAGGACAGCTCGCACGCGCCCGCATGGCGTAGGTCCAGTTCGAGCAGCCCTACTTCGATTTCCGATCGATCGGTGACGGCATAGACCTCCACGTTGAAATCGTGGACGATCGCGGTCAGCGCCGCATCGTCCATCGCCAGCCGCGAATACCATAGCCACGGACCGCCGACCCGCCGGAACAGCATCCGGTATTTCTCCGGTTCGGGCGTCGCCCAGCGCACCAGCCGCAGCGGCGATGCGGGCAGGGGCCGCAGCGGCGGGCGCCGCGTCATCTCCAGCGTCGTGACGATCGTCGCCAGATCGCCGCTGTCGACCGGGATCAGCGCCATCGCCTCAGGCCCCCCAACATCAAGCCCAGTTCGCGCGCGGCGGCAGGCTCATCAGGATCGCGTCGATATTGCCGCCGGTCTTCAGCCCGAACAACGTGCCGCGGTCGTAGACCAGGTTGAACTCGGCATAGCGCCCGCGCCATTCGAGCATCTGCGCTTCGTCCGCCGCGTCGAAGGCATCGTGCATCCGTCGCCGCACGATGCGTGGATAGACGTCGAGGAACGCCTCACCCACGGCCTGCGTGAACGCGAAGTCGGCGTCGAAATCGCCCTCCAGATGATCGTAGAAGATGCCGCCGACGCCGCGATGCACCTTCCGGTGGGGCAAGTAGAAGTAATCGTCCGCCCACGCCTTGAAGCGCGGATAATAGTCCGCCCCATGCGCGTCGCACGCCGCCTGCAGGACGGCATGAAACTCCGCCGTGTCACCCTCGACTGGCAGCGGCGGGTTGAGATCGGCACCGCCGCCGAACCATTGCTTGGTCGTGCGCAGGAAGCGCGTGTTCATATGCACCGCCGGAACGTGCGGATTGGCCATGTGCGCGACCAGGCTGATCCCGGTCGCGAAGAAGCGGGGGTCCTCGCCGGCGCCGTGAATCGTCTTGCCGAACTCGCCCTCAAACGTGCCGCCGACGGTCGAGACGTTGACGCCGACCTTCTCGAACACCTTCCCCTTCATCACGCCGCGCACACCGCCGCCGCCCGGCTCGCCCGACGGATCGACCCGATCCCAAGGGGTATAATCGAACGCCGCATCCGACCCCGCCTCGCGCTCGATGCTCTCGAACGCGGCGCAGATGCGGTCCCGCAGCGATTCGAACCAGTGGCGGGCGGCGGTCTGTTGGTCGTCGAGGGTCAGCATGTGCGGAGGCTTAGCGGCGCGGGGGAGGGGGTGTCGATGGGGCGGATTGTCCTACGCCCACGCAGCAGTCTTATCGAGGGAGCGAAATATGGGGCGATAGTCCTCGACAGCCAGCCCCGGCAATGCGGCAGCCTCGCGTGGGTCGAACCAGCGAAGATCAACGTGTTCGTCTCCGCATCGTCTGATCGCACCCTCCCATTGATCGACGACGAACAGGTCTAGTCGGGCGTAACCTTCGGCAGGATCGTGCAGAGGAATCGTCCACGACGGTCCAATACGGGTCGGCTTGATATCGACCTCTTCCTGCAACTCGCGGGCGAGCGCATCGAGTGGCGATTCACCCGCTTCGACATGGCCTCCGATTACGTCCCATGTGTTCGGGCATGACCGCCGGTCCGGCGCTCGCAACCCTAGAAGCAGCGAGCGGCCATCGAAGATCATGGCACCCACAAGGGCTACGACGTTTTCCATGTTCACCCCGGCCACCCGCCCGTCTGCCGCAGCGCCTCCGCCGCGACGATCGCGGCGGACACGGACAGGTTCATCGACCTGAGCCCCGGCGCCATCGGGATCACCACCCGCGCGTCCGCCCGTGCGTGCACCTCCTCCGGCACGCCCGCGCTCTCGCGGCCGAACAGCAGCACGTCGTCCGGCCGGAAGGCAAAGTCATGCAGCGGCGTCGCCCCACGCGTCGTCAGTAGTACCAGCCGCCCCGTCGCCTGCCCCTGAAACGTTTCCCAATCCGCGTGCCGGGTGACGGAGACATGGTCGATATAGTCCATCGCCGCCCGCGCGACGCGCTTGTCGTCCCACTGGAATCCCATCGGCTCGATCAGGTCCAGCGCGACCCCCAGGCAGGCGGCGGTGCGCATCACCGCGCCGACATTGCCGGCGATATCGGGCTGGTAGAGGGCGAGGCGCAGGGGGCTGGTCATGGCCCGCGTCCTTAGCGACGGGCCGGGCGGCCGTAAAATGCTGTTGGCAAAGCGCAGCGGCGCCGTCTATCAGGCGAGCAGCCCGCCGTGGGGACGGCAGGGTTCGGTGGGGCTGCACTCCGGCACTTCCGCAAGAACATACGCAAGGGCAGAGACGAATGGCGATTGACGACATGGTACCTCCCGGTGAATCGCCGGCGCCGTTCCACGAGGAAGTCCACGATCCCCGCCGTCGCGATTTCATCAATATCGCCGCCGTGTCGTTCGCCGGGGTGGGCGCGCTCGCGATCGTGCTGCCGCTCATCAACCAGATGAACCCGTCGGCGGACGTGCTGGCGCTGTCGACCACCGAGGTCGATCTGTCCAAGATCCAGCCGGGCCAGGCGATCAAGGCGCAGTTCCGCAAGCAGCCGCTGTTCGTGCGCAACCTGACGCCGAAGGAAATCGCCGAGGCGAATGCGGTCGACATCAAGACGCTGCGCGATCCCCAGACGCTCGCCGAACGCACCAAGCCGGGCAAGGAAAACTGGCTCATCACCTTGGGCGTCTGCACCCACCTCGGCTGCGTGCCGCTGGGCGCGGGCGAGGGTGAGAACAAGGGGCCGTTCGGCGGCTATTTCTGCCCGTGCCACGGCTCGGCGTACGACACCGCGGCGCGCATTCGCCAGGGACCGGCGCCCAAGAATCTGCATGTGCCCGATTATGCGTTCAACTCCGACACCGTCGTGACGGTCGGTTAAGGGAAAGGTAGAACAGATGAGCTTTCCCTGGGCCAAGCATTACGAACCCAAGCAGCCGCTGATGCGCTGGCTGGACGAGAAGCTGCCGCTGCCGCGCCTCGTCTACAACGCCGTCGGTGCGGGCTATCCGGTGCCGCGCAACCTCAACTATTTCTGGAACTTCGGCGTTCTCGCCGGCGCCGCGCTCGCGATCCAGATCATCACCGGCATCGTGCTGGCGATGCATTATGCCGCCAATGCGGGCGTTGCCTTCGGTTCGGTCGAAAGCATCATGCGCGACGTCAACGCCGGCTGGTTCCTGCGCTATGCGCACGCCAACGGCGCGTCGATGTTCCTCGCCGTGGTCTACATCCACATCGGCCGCGGTCTCTATTACGGCTCGTACAAGGCGCCGCGCGAGATGGTGTGGCTGCTCGGCGTCGTCATCTTCCTGCTGATGATGGCCACCGCGTTCATGGGCTATGTGCTCCCCTGGGGGCAGATGAGCTTCTGGGGTGCGCAGGTCATCACCGGCTTCTTCTCGGCGATCCCGCTGGTCGGCGAAACGATCCGCGTGTGGCTGCTGGGCGGCTATGCGCCGGACAATGCGACGCTCAACCGCTTCTTCTCGCTCCACTATCTGCTGCCGTTCGTGATTGCGGGCGTCATCATCCTGCACATCTGGGCGCTGCACATCCCGGGGTCGAACAACCCGACCGGCGTCGAGGTGAAGGGTGAACAGGACACGGTGCCGTTCCATCCCTATTACACGGCGAAGGACGGCGTCGGCGTCGGCGTGTTCATGCTGATCTTCGCGCTGCTGATCTTCTTCAGCCCGAACCTGCTCGGCCACCCGGACAATTATATCGAGGCGAACCCGCTCTCGACGCCCGCGCACATCGTGCCCGAATGGTACTTTCTGCCGTTCTACGCGATTCTGAAGAGCTTCACCGCGAACTTCATCCTGGACGCGAAGCTGTGGGGCGTGCTGGCGATGTTCGGCTCGATCCTGCTGCTGTTCTTCCTGCCTTGGCTCGACACGTCGCCGGTGCGCTCGGCGAACTACCGTCCGAAGTACCGCATCTTCCTCGGCATCCTGCTGCTCGACGTGCTGGTGCTCGGCTATGTCGGCGGGGCAGAGGCGAATGCGCGCAACGTGATCCTGGGGCAGATCGCCTCGGCCTATTATTTCGCGCACTTCCTCATCATCCTGCCCTGGGTCGCCCGGTCGGAGCGTCCGCGCCCGCTGCCCAATTCGATCACCGAAGCGGTGCTGGCAAAGCACGGTGGCACCAGCCTCGCGCACAGCGCGGCGCAAGCCTGAACCGACTGGGGGACAATCAGAACCATGCCTCGCATCATCGCCTCCCTGGTCGGCGCCGCCTTCATCTTCGTCCTCGCGCTCGCGCTCTTCGGCACTGCCAAGACCGCAATCGAGGATCCGGCGAAGGAAACCGTCGAACAGCTGTTCCATATGCACCCCGAGAATATCGGGCTGTCGTCGAACGGCTTCTTCGGCAAATATGACAATCAGCAGCTGCAGCGTGGCTTCCAGGTCTACAAGGAAGTCTGCTCGGCCTGCCACAGCCTGAAGTACGTCGCCTTCCGCGACCTGCAGAAGATCGGCTACAGCGAACCCGAAGTGAAGGCGATCGCCAACCAGTGGGTGATCGAACAGCCGACGGTGAACCCGGAGACGGGCGAAGCCTCGACGCGCAAGAACGTGGCCAGCGATCGCTTCCCGTCGCCCTTCGCCAACGAAGTCGCCGCGCGCGCCGCGAACAACAACGCGCTGCCGCCCGACCTGTCGCTGATGACCAAGGCGCGCCACGACGGGTCGAACTACGTTCACGCGCTGCTGATGGGCTATCGCAATCAGGCCGGGTATAAGAACGAGAAGGGCGAAGAGCTGCTCAAGCTGTTCCCGGATGCGGCGACGCCCAAGGGCCTGCACTTCAATCCGTGGTTCGCGAACCTGAACATCGCGATGCCGCCGCCCCTGACGCAGGACGGTCAGGTGACCTATTCGGACGGCACCAAGGCGACCAAGGACCAGATGGCGCGCGACGTCGCGGCCTTCCTGACATGGACCGCCGAGCCGAACCTCAACACCCGCCATGGTGCCGGCCTCGCCGCGGCGCTGTTCCTGCTGGTGTTCTGCTTCCTCGCCTGGGGCGCCTATCAGAACGTCTGGCGCGACATTAAGCATTGATCCCGATCGCCTGACCGGCGGTTCGGATGGACGGGGCGGGCGGTGCGACAGAGCACCGCCCGCCCTTTTCGTTCGCGGGCGGGCTAGAATACGACCGCGCCCCACTCTCCCCGTCATTCCCGCGAAGGCGGGAATCCAGACGCGCTACCGTCGCACCTCCAGCCCCGAAGTCAGAGGTTATGGAGTCCCGCCTGCGCGGGAATGACGGTTGTGGGGAGGCATCGGGCATACCTTCGTTCGTCATCGCGGCGCACGCCGGAATCCATGGACGGGATAAGGGAGTGTCGGTGCGCTACCGCCAGCCACGCCGCAGCCATAGATCCTGGCGTGCGCCGGGATGACGGAGGGGGGCGTCTCCCATTGACCCCGCACCCGCCACACGCGACAGCACCCCCATGAACGACGATCTGAAAGCGCTGATCCGCACGATCCCGGACTTTCCCAAGCCCGGCATCCAGTTCCGCGACATCACCACGCTGCTGCTCGATCCCGCCGGCCTCGCCGCGACGATCGACCGCATGGTCGCCGCCACCACCGGCCCCGTCGACCTGATCGCCGGGATCGAAGCCCGCGGCTTCCTGTTCGCGGCAGCGCTTGCCGTGCCCCTGAAGGCCGGCGTGCTGCTGATCCGCAAGGACGGTAAGCTTCCCGGCGCGACGATCGCCGAAGATTATGCGCTCGAATATGGGCAGGACCGGATCGCGATGCACGAAGATGCGCTGGTGCCCGGCCAGCGCGTGCTGCTGGTCGACGACCTGATCGCCACCGGCGGCACCGCGCGCGCCGCGGTACGGCTGCTACGCAAGGCGGGCGCCGTCGTCGACCAGGCGCAATTCGTCATCGACCTGCCTGACCTCGGCGGTGCAGACGCCCTGCGCGCCGAAGGCGTGCAGGCCGACGCGCTGTTCGCGTTCGAGGGGCACTGAGCGAGGCTCACCCGCACGACGATCCGGCGGGCGAAGGTCTATTTGCCTCGACCCCACCCGCGCACGGGCAGCGCAGTGCTTCGCCGGGTCCGCTGCGAACGATTAACGACCGCCCAACTCCGTCAGCGGCAGGAGCCGGCCACGCCCCATCGCCCGCTCATCACCCATTCAGCCGGAACCCACGACGATCCGCCCTCGTTGAACGACAATAGGTTGCGTCCCCGATTCGCCAATCCGACTCGCCGGCGCCCTTCGATGATGGGAGAGCATCCATGATCTTCAAGCGTTTGGCATTGGTCGGCCTGCTGTTCGGCGCCGGCGTCGCGACCAGCGCCTGCACCGACGGCTATGGTTATAGCGGCGTGTCCGTCGGCTACGGCACCGGCGGCTATGGCTATTACGACGACGGTTTCGCAGATCCCTATTACGGCGGCTACGGCTATGGCGGCTATCCCAGCTATTTCGGCTGGTACGGCGACTATTATTATCCGGGCACCGGTATCTACGTCTATGATCAGTACCGCCGGCCCTACCGGTGGAACGACGGCCAGCGCCGTTATTGGGAGCAGCGCCGCAATCAGTGGCGTGGCGACCGCAACTTCCGCAACGACTGGAACGGGTTCGACCGTCGCCCTGGCTGGCGCGGCGATCGGCCGGGTGGCCCTGGTGGGCCGGGCGTGGGCAATCCGGGCCGTCCGGACTGGGGCAATCGCGGCAGTTGGCGCGGCAACCGCCAGAATTTTTCGGGCCAACCCGCGCCAGCGCCCCAGCCGCCGACCGGCGCGGCACCGGCGCCCAATCCACGACCCAATTGGCAGGGCCAGCGCAACTGGAACGGCAACCGCAATTGGGGCGGGAACCGGAACTGGAACGGCAATCGGAACTGGGGCGGCAGTCGCGGCGGCGGCCCGCGCGGCGAACGCGGTCGCCGCTGATTGGCGGGGGCGCCGCGCTGCCGGCGCCCCTATTGCTCGCGGGTTGCGATCAATCCGTTCGACACGAAGGTCATCACCGGCACGTCATGCTGGTTGAACACGGTCATCCGGCTTTTGAAGATGCCCATTTCTGGCCGGCTCGCCGACCGACGCTTTTCCAACACCTCGCTTTCGCAGCGTAGGCGATCGCCCGGATAGACCGGCTTCAGCCAGCGCAGTTCGTCGATGCCGGGCGATCCCAGCCCCGCCTGGTCATTGGCCTTCAGATGCTCGACCAGCATCGCCATCGTCATCGCGCACGTATGCCAGCCGCTCGCCGACAGCCGTCCGAAATGCGTCTGCGCCGCCGCCTCGTCGGACAGGTGAAAGGGCTGGGGGTCGTATTTCTCGGCAAAGGCGATCACCTCGTCCCGCGTCAGGGTATAATCGCCGAAGCGCGCCGTGCTGCCGACCTCAATGTCCTCGAAATACTGCACCCGTCGCTCTCCTATCGTTTGAGCACCTGCCTAAACGGTGCGTCGTTTCCGTCCAGCCCCTGGCCCGCGGGCAGGTTCAGCAGATCGCGCAGCAAGGGGTTGATGTCGGTATTGTCGAAGCTGGCCAGGCGCTTGCCGCCGACGAACGCCGGGCCGTTGGCAATGAACAGCGCCGCCATGTCGGGCGCCTGATTGTCATAGCCATGCGCGCCGCCGCTGAACGAGGTCTTCACCGCCGTCTTGGTGATCATCCAGCCCGGCTCGGCCAGACAGATATAGGGCGGCACGCGCGGATTGGTGCCGTAACGCAGTCGCGCCGGGATCTCGCCCTTGCGCCAGCATTGCATGTGCGCGTGGGGTTTCAGCAGCGCCGCCTCCAGCGCCGGCTGCCGCCCCGGCGTGGGATACAGACCCATATAGGGTCCGCTGTTGAGCGTGCGATACGTGCGCGGGTCCGCGATCTGGTCGATCGCGATCGTGCGCGTGCTGCTGGTCGCGGACATGCCGTGGTCGGCGACGATGACCAGATTGGCCGGGAGGTTGAGGTCGCGCAGGCCCGCCACCAGCCGCCCGATCTGGCTGTCGACCTTGGCGGCGGCCTGTGTCACCTCGGGCGATTGCGGACCATAAGCGTGGCCGGCGCTGTCGACGATGTCGAAATACAGCGTCACGAAGCGCGGCCGGGTCGCCGCCGGGCGCCGCAGCCAGTCGATCACCGAATCGACCCGCTGTTCGCCCGTCACCGCCTGATTGAACTGCTGCCAGTCCTCGGGCCGGGTGGCATGTTCGACCGCGCCATGGCTGTCGGGCAGCAACGTGCCGCCCCAGCCGACGTTGGCGCCCGGCCAGAACATCGTCGCGCTGCGGATGCCCGCCTTTTCCGCGGTGACCCAGATCGGTTCGGCTTGGTTCCACCAGAAGGGATCGTCGTCGGCCATGGTGAAGGTTTCGCCGGGGCGGGCGGCGTCCTCCATCGTGTTGCCGACGATGCCGTGGTGGTCGGGCACCTTGCCCGTCACCAGCGTCCAATGATTGGGGAAGGTCACCGACGGGAAGGACGGCCGCATCGACGCCGACACCCCGCCCGCCGCCAGCGCGTTGAGATTGGGCGTGACGCCACGGTTGAGATAATCGGGCCGGAAGCCGTCGATCGACACGAGGATCGTCACCGGCTGCGTCGTCATCCGCGGCAGCGGGGCGGGGGGCGCGTCCGGCTCGGCAGGCAGCGCCGCCGTTTGCGGAGGAGCGGGCTGCGTCACCGGCGACAGCGCCGGCGGAGTGGCGGGCAGCGCGCAGGCACCGAGGGCAAGGGTAGCGAGAAAAGCGGTCGGACGAAGGTTCACGCGGCGATCACCCCGATCATGGCAGGCCTGCTTGCCTTTAGCCGCGAGCGGGGAGGGGCGACAAGGGCAGAGCCGGCGGCGCTTCCGTCCGCCCGTGTCTTCGTCATCCCCCCGAAGGCGAACATGACGAAGAGAGGGAAAGGCGCATCCGACAGGCCGCGCCTCAGCCCCGCTCGCTTACACGTTGAACCGGAACAGCATCACGTCGCCGTCGTGGACGACATATTCCTTGCCTTCCTGCCGCAGCTTGCCCGCCTCGCGCGCGCCCGCTTCGCCCTTGCAGGCGACGTAATCGTCGAAGGCGATGGTTTCGGCGCGGATGAAGCCACGCTCGAAATCGGTGTGGATCTCGCCCGCGGCATTGGGGGCCTTGGCGCCGGCATGGACCGTCCAGGCGCGTGCTTCCTTGGGGCCGACGGTGAAGAAGGTCAGCAGCTTCAGCAGCTTGTACCCAGCGGTGATAACGCGGGCGAGGCCGGTTTCCTCCAAGCCCAACTCCGACAGGAACTCGCCGCGATCCTCGGGCGCCATCGTCGCGATCTCCGCTTCGATCGCCGCGGAGACGACGACCGCCTCGGCGCCCTCCGCCTTGGCCTTTTCGAACACCTTGGCCGACAGCGCATTGCCGTTCGCCGCATCGGCTTCGTCGACGTTGCAGACGTAGAGCACGGGCTTCGCCGTGATCAGCTGCGCCTGCGCGAAGACGCGCGCTTCCTCGGCATCCTTGGGCTGGGTCAGGCGCGCGGGCTTGCCGTCGCGCAGCAGCTCCAGCGCCTGGCCGAGCACCGCCGCGCCGATCTTGGCTTCCTTGTCGCCTTGCTGCCCCTTCTTGATGAGGTTGGGCACGCGCTTTTCCAAGCTTTCAAGGTCCGACAGCATCAGCTCGGTCTCGACCGTCTCGGCATCGGCGATCGGATCGACCTTGCCTTCGACGTGCGTCACGTCGCCATCGGTGAAGCAGCGCAGCACGTGGACGATCGCGTCCACCTCGCGGATATTGCCCAGGAACTGGTTGCCGAGCCCTTCGCCCTTCGACGCACCGCGGACCAGGCCGGCGATATCGACGAAGGCGAGCTGCGTCTCAATGATCTTCGCCGAGCCCGCGATCTCGGCGAGCTTGTACAGCCGCGGGTCGGGCACCGCGACGTTACCGACATTGGGTTCGATCGTGCAGAACGGATAATTGGCCGCCTGCGCCGCTGCCGTTTCGGTCAGCGCGTTGAAAAGCGTGGACTTGCCGACGTTGGGCAGGCCAACGATGCCGCAGCGGAAACCCATGGGTCGTGCTCTGTTTTCTGCAAAGGGAATGGAGGCCGCGGCCTTAGCCACATGACGCGCGATTGACCAGTCGTTCCGCGGCGTTCGCGCTTCGGCTATGGAATCCAACGGCTCGTCGCAGAGGCCGTCTGCCGCAATTGTGCCTTGATTGATACCGCGTCGTCTATGTCGTGCAGCGGATACGTCGCGGGAACGACGGCAGACACAAACGCGCGCTGCAACGGGGGCTTATGCGTTGGTCGGGGTGGATGATGACAGGGCTGGCGGCGGCGGCCGCCACGGGTGCGCAGGCCCAGGTCGCGCCGCTCGCGATCCTGACGGCGCCCGCGCCGATGGCGGCGCAGCGAACGCCGCTGCTCGCGCCGATCGCGCTCGGCGGCACGCTCGACCGCTCGACACCGCTCACTGCGCGGCTGCGGCTGCGGGTGGCGACGATGACGACCAGCGCGGGCCCTGCTGAGCGCGTGCATCAGCGTCTCGCGAGTTCGATGGTCGAATATTATCCCTTTGCCGACAGCGGCTTCCACCTGTCCGCCGGGGGACGCCTGTATGATGTGCGAGCGGGCGAGCAAGTCGGCAACCGCCCGCTGATGCTGTCGCAGCGCCCGACGCTGGGCGCCGGTGGCGGCCGCATCGGCCTGCGCCGCACCCCGGCGCTGACCTTCGGCTATACGGGCACGATGCTCGCCGACACCACGATCGGGCTGGAGGTCGGCGCAATGAAGGGCCGCGCCTATGAGATCGGCGGCCGGCTGACCCGCCCGACCGCGGGCGAGCGCGGCGGCGTGGGCAACGGCCCGATCAATCCCGTGGTCAACGTCTCGTTCGGTCGGCGCTTCTGACCCGATCCGGGGGTCACGCTACACGACCCGTTCAATCGCGCCGCCGCTTCGCCTAGGGTCGCCGGCGATGCTGCCGCCCTTGCCCCATGGCGACTTGTCCGCCGACCTGATCCTGCCCGCCTTCGCACCCTGGTTCGATGTCGCGGGCCTCGCCGTGTTCGCCGCCTCGGGTGCGCTCGCCGCGGCAAAGCGCGGGCAGACCGCGGTGACGCTGGCCTTTTTCGCGCTGATCACCGGCGTCGGCGGCGGGACAGTGCGCGACCTGTTGATCGGTGCGCCGGTCTTCTGGGTCCATGATCCGCGTGCGGCGACCGTCTGCCTCGCGATGGCCGCGGCGATCTGGGTGACGCCCGAACGCTGGTGGCGGGACGAGGCGCTCGCCTGGTTCGACGCGATCGGCCTCGCCGCCTATGCGGTTTACGGCGCGGCCAAGGCGCTGGGCTATGGCATCCCGCCGCTGCCCGCCGCGCTGATGGGCGTGGTGACCGCCTGTGTCGGCGGCATCATCCGCGACGTGCTCGCGGGCGAACCGTCGATCCTGATGCGCCCCGAACTCTATGTCACCGCCGCCGCGCTGGCGTCGGGTCTCTACGTCGCGCTGGGGCTGCTCGGCCTCGCCGGCGCCCCCGCCGCGATCATCGCCGCCGCCGCCGGCTTCACGCTGCGCGCCTTCGCGATCCGCTACCACCTCGCGCTCCCCGCCTATCGCGGGCGGGGGTGAGGGTAGCGGCGGCCTGCCGCCGATCCGACACGAATCCGCCATCAACCCTGCGCATCCTGCCGCCACCCGCATACGGCGGCTGGAGACGATCATGCGTACAACGATCGGTACGGTTCTCGCCCTTCTCACGCTCGCGGCAACTCCGGCGACCGGCCAGACGCCGCGCGATCCCGTCGGCGACCTGTGCGCCGCGCGCGCCGATATCGCCGTGCCTGCCACACAGGTCTATCATCGCCGCAACGGCGCCACGATCGTCTTCGTTGCGGTCGCGCATGAGTATGACGCGCAATCGCCATCGGCACGCGCGATCCAGGCGGCATTCGATCGCGTCCACCCGACGATCGTGCTGGTCGAAGGCGCCTCGGCGGACAAGAGCGCCGACCCCGCCTATCGCGCCTTCCTGTCGCAGCGCGCCGCCGACCAGTTCGCGGAAGGTCGCATCCAGGAAAACCTCTACGCGGTGAAGCTCGCGACCGACGCGAAGACGGCGTTTGCCGGCTGGGATATGAGCCCCCGCGACGAATATCGTGCTGATATCGACGCCGGCTATGACATGCGCGACGCGCTCGGCACGCATCTGCTGCGCGCGCATGTCGATCCCTTCGGCCCCGTGCCCGCCAACCGCCTTGCCGACGAGCTGCGATCGATCCCGCATTTGCGCCAGCCCAAGGACTTCGATTTCGCCGCCTGGTATCGCGGCGCGTATGGCGCCCGCCTTGACCCGATGGCCGGCACCCCCTGCGGCACCGGCCCGGCGAGCGCGATCGTCAAGTTCGAAAGCATCGCCCGCACTCGCAATCTCGCCCGCCTGATCGATGCGAGCGCCACGCCGGGCGCGGTGGTGCTGGTGGAAGCGGGCGCCAACCACTGGCTGGCGCTGCGCGACTATCTGGACCGCACGTCCTGACGGACGGTCAGGCGGCGGGGCGCCAGCAGGGTTCCAACTGCTTCATGCTGGCTTCCGCCCAGTGGGCGACCGGGCCGTCGTTACCGGAGATGGTGACGTTCGCACGAGAACGGTCGGACTGTTCGCTGGACGGAATGTGTAGCGTAAACCACGTTCCGTCTAATGTGATCGGCGGCGGAAACCGATCAGCCTTGTTGCGGCGCGGAATGACGGATGGGCTTATTGGTACGTCGTTCAGGTTCGTTAGCACCGCCATGAGCACCGGACAGTCGACGGCTTCGGTCGTCGACACGGTCAGTCGTCCGAACCGATCCATCACCTTGCGCCGTGCCCGCCAAGTAGCCGACGGGCCATAGCCGCTCCGCCACATGTCGATAATCGCCCACCCGCCGCACAGCGAATGGGTCGCCAAGAGTTGGACGTCCGTCGCCCTTCCCGGCTCGGGAAGGCCTTCCTCGCGTGACGTCATGGCGGCCTGACCGATCTGCGTGCAATCGAGCAACCGCTGCGGAGCAGCCGCCTGCGCCGCACCCAGCAGCATGGCCAATATCATTGCCCCGCCCCCGCGCACGCTGTTCCGACCGTTGCGGCGGGGCCGGTCACGCCCGGTGGCAGCGGCGTCGCGCCACCCGGTCCGATATGCAGCGTGGCATTGGCGACCTGCCACGGCGTGCCGGCGGGGAAGCGCACGCCGTCCAGCGTCACGTCCAACGGGTGCCGCGCGTCATAGCCGCGCGCGATCAGCTGGCCGCCATCGCCCTGCACGTTCGCCAGCACGATGTCGCGATAGACGGGGATCGATCCGCCCTGCGCCTTGGGATCGTAGCGCGTGTCGAAGTCGATCGGCCGCGCCACGCCGCGCAGGCAGATGTCCTGATAGCGCACGCGCTGCACCAGCCCGCCGCGGCTGGGATCGCTCTTGATGCGCAGGCCCGATGTCGTGCCGTCGAAGGTCAGCCCGCGCACTAGCACGTCGGACACGCCGCTCACCGTCTCGCTGCCGATCGACACGCCGTGCCCGGCGTGGACGTGGCTGTCGAGGATCGAGACGTAGCGCACGCCGCCGCCGTTGCCGGCCTTGATCGCGATATCGTCGTCGCCGGTGCTGAAGCGGCTGTGCGCGATCGTCACGTCCTCGCTCGCACCCGGATCGATGCCGTCGGTGTTGCGCGCATCGGCGGGCGCATCGATCGTCACGCCCCAGGCGGTGAAGCCACGCACGTGATTGACCGCGACGTGGAAGTTCGCCGCATTGGCGAAGCGCGTGGCGTACAGCACCAGATTGCGTCCGCCATCCACCGTCACCAGCCGCGGCGCGTTCTGCTTGCCGCCTTCGCGCTGCGCCCGGCGCGCGAGCTGCCACCACGTCTCGGTGCCGCCCGCCATCGCCGCACCGCCCGCGCCGTCGATCGTGCCCGCTCCCATGATCGCGGCATCGGTGGCATCGGCAATGTGGATCAGCGGGCGACAGCCATGGCCCTTGGTATCGATCGTCCCGCACAATCCCTGCCCGGCATCGAACCGCCTTGGATCGGGGATCGCACGCAGCGTCGCACCGGGGTCGAGCCATAAGGTGACACGCGACGGCATCTCGATCGGCCCGCTCTCGTACAGACCGGGGCCGAGCCGCACCGCGGCCCCGCGACACCGCCGCAACGCCGCCTCGATATCGCGGCTCCGATCACCGGAGGTGGGGGACAGCGTGAGGCAGGCGGCGGTGGGCAGTTGCGGCTCCGCCACGATTCGCCTGTCCTGTGCCGCGGCCGGTGCCGCCGCCACGCCCAACGCAAGCACGACCGCAGCACACCGACGCATCGCCTCAGATCCTTACTACACCCACATCCGCGAACCGCTTCGGCTCGGCAGGCGGGCTGGCGGGGTCGGCCAGCTCGCATTGCCAATAGCCCACGTCGATCCACTGGCCCTGTTTGTAGCCGATCTCGCGGAACACGCCAGCGCGGCGGAAGCCGACCGTCTCGTGCAGCTTGATCGACTGGTTGTTGGGCAGTGCGATCCGGCCGATCGCCTGGGTAAAGCCCTGCGCGCGCAGCGTGTCGATCAGCGCTTCGTACAGCAGCCGCCCGACGCCCTGCCGCTGCGCGACATCGGCGACGTAGATCGTCGTCTCGACCGCCCAGCGATACGCCTCGCGTTCCGAAAAGCGCGTCGCATAGGCATAGCCGAGCACGCCGCCCGTCTCCGCGCCATTGGTCGCGACCATCCAGGGGTAGAGCCCCTGCGACGATGCCATCCGCGTCCGCATCGCACGCGCGTCCGGCGCCTCCGTCTCGAACGACACCGTCCCGGCGAGCACGTGCGGCGCATAGATGGCGGCGATCGCGCCGGCATCCTCCGGCGTCGCAGCGCGCACCCCGATCATGCGCCGAAGCCCAGCTTCGCCAGCACCAGGTCGAACAGCTTGGCGTCGCTCTCGGCGGTCGCGCTCGGCCCGATGCCGCCGCATTCCAGGCAGCGCGCCTGCACTGATCCGCTGCGGGCGAGGCGGCTGACGTCGCCCACCGCCTGCGCGACGAGGCCGCGGCGCTCGGCCGCGATCCGCCCGAACACGTCCGCCGACGGGCTCGACGCATCGTCGTCGTCCTTGCGGCTGGCCAGCGCGGCGGCGAACTGCGCAGCGGCGCTCGGTTCCTTCTCCAGATATTCGGCATGGACCTTGGCCGGGTCCAGCTTGGCGCGCTTGGCGGCTTCCGCCACCGCATCGTCCAGCCCGCCGAAGCGGTCGACCAGCTTGATCTGCCGCGCGGTGCCGCCGTCCCACACGCGTCCCTGCGCGATGGCGTTGACCTGATCGACGGTCATGTGGCGCGATTGCGCGACGCGGGTCAGGAACTGGCGATAGCCGTTCTCGATCCCCGCCTGCAGGATCGCGTCCAGCTCGGGCGTGGTGCCGGCATAGACGTCGGGCTGGCCCGACAGCGGCGTCGTCTTCACGCCATCGGTGGAGATGCCGATCTTCGCCAGCGTCTTCTCGAACGTCGGGATGATGCCGAAGATGCCGATCGACCCGGTGATCGTCGACGGTTCGGCGAAGATCACGTCGCCCGGCGTCGACACCCAATAGCCGCCCGATGCGGCCAGCCCGCCCATCGACACGACGATCGGCAAGCCCTTCTGCTTGGCTTGCAGGATGGCGAGGCGGATGCGCTCCGACGCCAGCACCGATCCGCCCGGCGAATCGACGCGCACCACCAGCGCCTTCAGGTCCTTCTTGGCGAGGCCGTTCAGGATCAGCTTGGCGATCGTGTCGCCATGGGCGCTGCCGGGGCCGCCTTCGCCATCGACGATATCGCCTGCGACGGTGATGACGCCGATCGCATCGCCGGTCTTGGACAGCGGATGGGCCGCGACCCAGCTGTCATAGCCGATGCGGTTGTAGAAGCCCGCCGCCTTCTTGGCATCGCCGCCGACGATGGCCGCGACGCGCGCACCGAAGGCGGTGCGGTCGCCCAACGTGTCGACGATGCCCGCCGCCTTGTTCGCCTCGGCGATATTGCCGCCCGCCGCGACGATCAGCTTGTCGGGGCTGGCGAGGAATTGCGCGACCTGCGCGCGCGGCCGCGCCCTGGCGATCGCCTCCTTCCACTGGCCGAAGATCGATCCCAGCAGCGCCTGGCTCGCCTCGCGCGCCTCTGGGCTCTGGTCGGTGCGGGTATAGGGCTCGACGAAGCTCTTGAACTTGCCGACGCGATAGACGTGCGTGGTGACGCCCAGCTTGTCGATCAGGCCCTTGTAATACAGCTGGTTGCCGCCCGGCCCCATGAAGATCGTGCCGCCCAGCGGATTGACCCAGATCTCGCTGGCATTGGCGGCCAGGCGATAGCCCGCATCGGTATAGGCGGTGGCATAGGCCAGCACCGGCTTCTTGGTGTCACGGAACTTGCGGATCGCGTCGGCCACCTCGTTCAGCGTCGCCGGATAGCCGCCGCCGAAGCGATCGAGGTCGAGCACCAGCGCCTTCACCCGGTCGTCGGTCCGCGCCGCGTCGATCGCGCGCAGCACGTCGCGGGCGCGATACTGGCGCGGCGCCTGCTGGCCCGACAGCATCGCGAACGGCGCCTGTTCCTCGGGCTGTTCGACGATCGTGCCATTGAGGTCGAGCACCAGCGCACCCGGGCTGATCGCCTTCATCCCCGGCCGCGCGCTCAGCGCCGCGAACAGCAAGCCGAAGAACAACAGCATCGCGATCAGGACCAACCCGTCCTTGATCGCTACCAGCAGCTTCCATGCGCCCCGAACCAGCTTCACGCGATGCTCCTTATCGTTGCCTCTAGCGCTAGAGCAGGCGAAGGCGCCGCGCAACGGGGCGTGTTGGGCCGGTAATACGGATAGGTCAGTAGGCGGGGATCACCCAGCGCGTGCGATGGTAATGATAGCGAACCTGTTTGTCCGAGGATGGGAAGGTGCCCCGTGTCATCAACACGCGACAGCTCGTGTCGTCCAGCGAGGCGATTTTGGAGCTGACCACGACGCGGCACGCTGTGGGTTTTCCCTGTGCGTCGACTGTCACCAGTGTTTTGACCAAGCCTTGCTGATCACCACGCAACGCATCTACCGGGTAATCATCGGCCGTAAACAACCGTGCGGCGACCGCCGGCTCCAGGTCGATCATCGCATCCGGGTCTGCACCCCAGGATTGCAGCAGATCCCGTCCACAGGTCTTGGCGGCGACGAAGGCCTTGTCGATCCCCTTGATCGGAACGGCGATCGGGTGGTCCGCACCGGCGCTGACGAACAGGGTGTCGGCGGTCGGCACGGCCTTCCACTGGTCGTCGGCGAGTGACAGCTTGATGGCGTACATGTCGTGTCCGGTGGCGCCCCCGACCCAACGCGCCGGGAACTTTGCCCCGCCGGGGGTCAGCGTGACTGCGGCGGTGCCGGATGTGCCACGCCACGCTTTCTCCGACATCAGCAGGACGATGTCGCCACGATCGGATTGGGGATCGACGTCGATCGCCAGAATCGCGGGCTTCGGCCCATCCCCGAACGCCCGGTTGATGATGCACTGGTTCGGTGCATATTCGACGCCCCATTTCGCCGCCGACCGGTCGACATGCGCCGCCGGTGCCGCGGCTTGCAGGGCGAGGGCGATGATCGCGCCCGCGATCATTGCGCCACCCTCCATGCGATGGGCTGAAACACGTAGCGAGTCTCTCGCGACGAGGGTTCGAACGTGGCGCGCGCCGTCATAATCCGGCACGTCGTCGCATCGAGCGACGGCGAACGCGAACTCACCACCACCTTGCAGTCCCGCGGCCGCCCCTTGGGATCGATCGTCAGCAGGATCTTCACCGTGCCCGATTCGCCATTGCGCAGCGCTTCAGGCGGATAGTCCGAATAGCTGATCCAGCTACCGGAGTTATTCGGACCGGAGGTGTCGATCATCGCATCGGGGTCCGCGCCCCAGGATGTCAGCAGCGTGCGGCCGCACGTCTTGGCAGCCGCGATCGCCTTGTCGATGCCATGGATCGGCACGGACAAGGGCGACGCGAACGGCCCCTGGATCGTCAGCGTGTCGCCCGCCGCCATCGCGGCCCAGCCGTCCTGGCCGACCCCGATTTCGATCGCCGCCCGCGCGTCCTTCGATCTGCGGGCAAACCATATCGGCCGCAGCGTCGCGCCGCCCGGGGCGACGGTCATCGTGGCAGTGCCGAAAGTCCCCTTCGTCGCAACGCCGGGAACGAGCAGGACGATATAACCGGTGCCGGTCACCGGACTTGCATCGACGGCAAGGAACGACTTGACCGGGCCGGACCCGAACTGTCGGTTGATGATGCACTGTTCGGGGCTGTAGTCCACACCCCACTTGCCTGCCGCATCTGTACTGCCGACCGAAGGTACGGCGGCCTGCAACGCCAGCGCGACCAGTCCGATCATCATGCGTAACCCCCAGTATTTTTCGCGAGCCTAGCATTGCGGCGCGCCGCTGCAACGGGATGCCACTGGCAGAACGATCGCGTCTCGCCTAAAACCTGCCGCCGCGCACCGCGAAAACGGCGTCGGGCGCAAGTATTGGGGGGAAGATTGGTATGCGTATCGTGCTGGGCGGCGTGGCGGTGTTGGCGTTGGCGATCGGCGGGGCGGGCGCGTTGCGCGCGCAGACGGGGGCCGGTGCCGTCGACGCACGCGCATTTGGCGCGCGTGAGGATGTCCGGCAGGTCAGCATTTCCCCCGACGGCAAGCGGCTCGCGATGGTTCGCGCCGCGGCGGGGGCGGGCACCGCGCTCTACGTCGCCGATCTTACCGGCGACGCGACGCCCAGACCGATCCTCACCTCGAGCGGCCGGCCCGATCAGCTGACGGGGTGCAGCTGGTCGACCGCGACGCGGCTCGTCTGCAATATCTCGACGCTGATGACGACCAACGGCATGCGGCTGGGCTACAGCCGCGTGCTGACGCTCAACGCCGACGGCAGCGACATGAAGCCTTTGTCCGGCGAGACCCGCGATCGCATCGACGGCTTCGGCCAGTTCGGCGGCGGCATCATCGATTTCCTTGCCGATGACGCGGCGGGCGGCGATGCGAAAGGCGGCTCGGTGCTGATGACGCGCGATTACGGTGCGCAGATGACCACCGGCTCGATCACTGCCTCCACCGCGTCGGGCCTGGGTGTCGAGCGCGTCGACACGACGACGCTGCGCCGCCAGCAGGTCGAACGCCCCAGCGGTCGCGCGAGCGAATATATCACCGACGGCCACGGCACCGTCCGCATCATGGGCATCACCGCCGCCAGCGACAGCGGCATGCTGCGCGGCCGCACGACCTACATGTACCGCAAGGCGGGCGATCGCAGCTGGCAGCCGCTGTCCGTGGTCAACGACGATGGCGGCGTATCGCACGGCTTCGATCCCTATGCCGTCGATCGCGACGCCAATGTCGCCTACGGCTTCGACGATCACGGTGGGCGCCAGGCGCTGTACCGCGTCGCGCTCGACGGCAGCCTGAAGCGCGAACTGGTGCTCGACCGCCCCGACGTCGACGTCGATTCGCTCATCCGCATCGGCCGTCAGCAGCGCGTCGTCGGCGCCAGCTTCGCGACCGACCGGCGCGAACGCGTGATCTTCGATCCCGCACTGAAGGCGCTCGCCGCCTCGCTCGGCCGCGCCTTGCCGAAACAGCCGATCGTCAGCATCGTCGATGCCAGCGCCGACGAACAGAAATTGGTGCTGTTCGCCGGCAGCGACGTCGATCCCGGCAGCTTCTACCTGTTCGATCGCACCGCGAAGAAGCTGTCGCCGATCCTGTCGGTGCGCCCGCCGCTTGGCGGTCGTACGCTCGCCAGCGTCAGGCCGATCAGCTTCAAGGCGGCGGACGGCACGATGATCCCCGCCTATCTCACGCTGCCCGCCGGCAGCAGCGGCAAGGGGCTACCCGCGATCGTCCTGCCGCACGGCGGCCCCGGCGATCGCGACGAATGGGGCTTCGACTGGCTGCCACAGTTCTTCGCCGCACGTGGCTATGCGGTGCTCCAGCCCAATTTCCGTGGCTCGACCGGCTATGGCGCGGCGTGGTTCCAGAAGAACGGCTTCCAGTCGTGGCGCACCGCGATCGGCGACGTCAACGATGCCGGCCGCTATCTGGTGTCGACCGGCATCGCCGCGCCCGACAAGCTCGCGATCGTCGGCTGGTCCTATGGCGGCTATGCGGCGCTGCAATCGGCGGTGCTCGACCCTGCGCTGTTCAAGGCGATCGTCGCGATCGCGCCGGTCACCGACCTGGAAACGTTGCGCGGCGAACATCGCAACTTCACCAATTTCGAACTGGTCGACGGCTTCATCGGCCACGGCGCCCATATCCGTGACGGCTCGCCCGCGCAGAACGTCGATCGTATCGCCGCGCCGGTGCTGCTGTTCCACGGCGACCTCGACCAGAATGTCGGCATCGGCGAATCGCGCCTGATGGCCAGCAAGCTGCGGGGGGCGGGCAAGCCCGTGACCTTCGTCGAATATAAGGGCCTCACCCACCAGCTCGACGATAGCGACGTGCGCACCGACATGCTCGGCAAGAGCGACGCCTTCCTGCGCACCGCTCTGCATATCGCAGGCTGAGAGGATCGGGAGCCAGCCCCTGTGGCCGGCTCCCCCTTTTGCCTCAGTTGGTCGCGATGCGCAGCGTCGCCATCAGGCGGCGGCCCGGCATCACCACCAGGTCCTTGTTCAGCGCGGTGCTCAGCCGCTGCGTGTCGTTGGTCAGGTTCTGGCCGACCAGCGCGATCTCCATATTGGGATGCGAGGCGAACGGCCGCACCGCCAGCTGGCCGTCCAATGCGACATAGCCCGGCGTCGGCGTATCGAACACGCCCGCCTTGTCTTGGCGGCCGGCGTAGATCAGGTTGAACCCGGCATCCAGCCGGTCGCCGGTCCAGTTCAGCCCGCCACCGACGCGATAGGGCGGGATGCGCGGCACGTTATTGCCGTCGTCCAGCGTCGCGCGCGTATAATCGGCCAGCACGTTGAACCGATATACGCCGTGCGACGTGTGAACCAGGTCGTAGCTCGCCTCACCCTCGAACCCGCGGAAATGCGCGCCCTGCTGGCGGTAGTTCAGCTCGCGCAGATCGTGGTCGTCGTCCTGCGTCGCCTGGCACGCGCCGTCGTCGGTGCAATACAGTCCGGTCAGGTCGCCGTAGATATAGTTTTTGAACCACGAACTGTAGACGCTGCCGTCGAAGCGGAACTTGCCCGACCGGATGCGCAGCGTGCCCTCCAGCGAATTGGCGCGCTCGATCTTCAGCCGCGGATCGCCCGTTTCGAACGTGTTCGGCCCGTCATGCCCGCCGCGCGCGAACAATTCGGTCAGCGCCGGCGCGCGGCCGGTGCTGGAGAAGGTGACGCCCAGCTTCACCGCGGGGCTGACCGTGTACAGCGCGCCGATCGCACCGCTCAGCGGCGTGTAGCGCGGCGTGGCGGCGACGTTCGACGCCGGCGTGCCGGTCAGATGCACCTGCTCTATCCGGCCCGACGCCTCGACGTGCAGCGGCCCGGCGATCTTCGTGTCGGTGAAGACGTATCCCGCGATGCTCTCCATCGTCGCGGGGAACAGGTACGAGCTGTCGTCGCCCACCGCCGAGAAGTTGCGGTGCTGATATTCGACGCCCAGCGCGGTATTGTCGATGAAGCCGATCCGGTTGGTCAGCAGCTCGGCGCGCGCATTATATTCCTTGTTGCGGAACGTCGTGTCGATCGTGCCGTCCGGCTCCTTTTCGTCGTGGCTGTAATTGGCGTAGCTGCCATCCAGGCTCAGCGACTTGAGCAGGCCCGATCCCAGCGCGAACGACGATCGCGTCATCACCTTGGTCTGGCGCATGTCGATATACGTGGTGTCGCTGGGGATGCCGTATTGCGCGTCATATTGCGTGATCGCCGCGCCGACGTGGCTGTCCTTGTTGCTCCCGAAGAAATACGACCCGCCGACCGATCCGCCGAAGCCCTTGAAGAAGCTGTTCTGCTGGACGCCGAGCGGGGTGTCGTAATTGCCCTCGTGGCGGCCGAAGCCATCGGCGTGCAGCGCCAGGTCGCCGACCGTCGCATCGACCAGCGCCGCGCCCTGATACAGGTCGGAGACGGTGCCATAGGTGCCGTTGACCTCGCCCGAAAACGGCCGGTCGGACAGGTGCATCGGCACGCGATCGTTCAGCACGTTGACCACGCCGCCGATCGCCTGGCTGCCGTAGCGCAGCGTGCCCGCGCCGCGCACCACCTCGATGCTGCGCGCGGCGAGCGGATCGATCGGCATGCCATGGTCAGGCCCGATGTCGGAGACGTCGGAGGAGCTCAGCCCGTCTTCCAGGATGCGCACCCGCGTCGCGTCCATGCCGCGGATGATCGGGCGGCTGGCGCCGGTCGCGAAGCCGGTCGCGGCGATGCCGGGCACCTTGGCCAGCGCATCGGAAATGCTCGCACCGCCGGCCTTCAGGATGTCCTCGGCATCCACCTTGGCAGAGATGGCGGGCGTATCGTCGCGATCGTGCTGGATCGGGCTGGCGGTCACGATGATGTCGCGGCCGGTATCGGCTGTCGGGGTGGGGGCGGCGGTCTGCGCGAGCGCGCAGGCGGGGAACAGCGCGGCGCTGGCCGCGCCGAGGAACAGGAAGGAACGCATCGACGTCTCCGGGAAATCGGGCACAGGCGCGCATCGGCCGCACTCGGCGACGCGCGAGGGGTAGGGATCAGAGCGGAGAGTCGATCGGCGGCGCACGACTGCGCCAGCCATGGCCGCGCGGCGCGGGCAGGGGATATGCGGCTACGGCGTGGACCGGCCTGATCGCCGCCGCGGGCACCGCCGCGATCGCCGTCGGCACCGCATCGGGCAGCAGCGGTTCGAACGCCGCACGCGCATAACAGAGCGCGCAATCCGCGTCCGCCGTCGCCAGCGTCGTCGACCGGTCCGTGCCGTCGCGCGCGGTGGCATGCAGCGGATGGACATGCGCCTGCGCGATGCCGCCGCCGCCCAGCAGCGCGCACAGCGCCAGCAGCGCAAGCATCAGCACGCCCGGCTGCGGCCGGCGCTGGCAGGGTCGCGTGTGTCTCATCCCGCCCCGTCCCGACACGAGCAAAGCTGTCTAAAAGCTGAACAAGAGACAACATATCATCCTTGTCATGTTGCCATGCGCGTAAACGGCTGAAATTGCTCGACGGGCGTGAAAGCCATCCCCCATCGTCATCCGCTGTCATCATGCGGTCGCACGCCACGCGCAGAGTGTGCCGTCATCGGATTCGAACCGTTCCGGACAGGGCGCTCCCCTGCTACGATCGTGTCGAACCGCAAGGGGACCCAAGGCCATGATCCGCGCCCGCTGCCACGCCGTCCTGCTCGCCTGCACGATGGCGAGTCCCGCCGTAGCCCAGCAGGCGACGATCGCGCCCACGCCTGTGGCCAAGGCCGGCGACAAGGCTCCCGGCCCGGACATCGTCGTGCAGGGGCTGAAAGACCGCAAGCGGGGCACGTGGCGCCGGGCCGATGGCGCGCATGTCGTCGTGTACAGCAAGGGGAGCGCCGACGAGCTGAGCCGCGTCACCCGCAACATCGAACGGCTGCACCAGCTGCTGACCCGTCTGTACCGGCGGGGCGGCGGCGCCGACGACATGGTCCGGCCGCAGATCACGCTGCTCGATCCCGACACTGATCTGTCGAGCCTGGGTCTGCAGAATGCGCGCTGGCAGCAGGGGCCGTTCATGGCGCCCTTCGCAACCACCGTCTATTACGACCCGCGCGAGGATGGCGAGGTGATGGCCGTGTCGCGCCGCGATACGTCGATCAAGCTCAATACCGTGCGTGCCTTCAACGAGGATTGCGACGACGTCGTCCAGAATGCCGGGACCGACGCGGTCGCGCTGTGTTCGAAGATGGCAGCGCGTCGTGATCCGCTGGGCGTGGCGTGGGAACGCTCGCTTTATGCGGCCTACGCCGAACGCTTCATCCTCACCTATGCGCCGGCCAGCGATCCGCGCTGGTATCTGGATGGCATCGGCGCACTCTTTTCGTCGATCGCGATCCGGCCCGATGGCGCGATCGACTATGCCCGCGTGCCCGATCGGTTCCAGCAGGTGCTGACCGCCTATGGGCCGGTCGACGTGGCGGGCGTTCTTACCGGCCGCTACCTGACCGATAGCGGTGATGCCGCGCGCTGGTCGCCCTATCACGCCTGGCTGGTGAGTCACTTCTTCCTCTATTCGCCGCTGTCGCAGCAGCGCAGCGACCAGTTCCGGCATTACATGGCCGCGGTGCGGCAGGGCACATCGCTCGCCGAGGCCGCGACCGTCTTCGGCGACCTTGGCGCCTTGCAGCGCGAGATCGGCCGGTATGCGCGCCGCGACTTCGCTTACGCCCACGGCCAGGCGCCGCAGCCCGATGTGCCCCCGCCCGCCGTCACGCAACTCTCGCCCGCAGACTCGGCGCTGGTCGAGGCGCGCCTCGCGCTGGGCGGCCGGGGCGACGGCTGGCTCGACACCGTCCGCGCGGCTACCACCGGTGTCGACGATCCCGACGCGTTGCGCGTCGCCGCGACGGCGGAATGCGGCGGCGGACATGCCGACGCCTGCCTTGCCGCCGCCGATCGCGTGCTGGCCAGCCGCCCGGAGGATTCTGCGGCGCTTGCTTCGAAGGGGCGCGCGCTGACGCTGAAGGCGATCGCCGCAACCGGCACCGATCGTACGACCGGCCTCGCCGCCGCGCGCCAGGTCCTCGGCCGGGCGATCGCGCTCGATCGGGACGCCCCTGCGCCGCGCCTTGCCTATGTCCGCAGCTTCCTCGATGCGGGTCAGGCCCCGTCCGACGATGCGGTGCTCGGCCTTGCGCAGGTGATCCGCCGTCTGCCCGCCGCGCCGATGCCGCGGCTCCTCCTCGCCGAATCGCTGGTGAAGCAGGGCAAGGCGGATCTGGCCGGGCGGGTCGCCTTCACGCTGACCCACGGCCCGTTCGATTCCCCCGAACGGCGTGCCGCGACGGCGCTGTTCGCTTCGACCGGCACCGCGGCACACGGCAGCTAAGTCGTCGCTTTTCGGGCCAGCGCGACGAGCCGCGCCAAAACGTCGACGACTTTCTTCGGTTCCCGTCCCGCCGATCTCTTGACGGCTCCCGGCCCGCGCCACATATCCCGGCCGTTGGCACTCGCGCATCGTGAGTGCCAGATTTTTGTAACACTGACTGAAAAGAGGGACTTCGCAATGAACTTTCGTCCGTTGCATGACCGCGTCCTCGTCCGCCGTGTCGAGGCGGAAGAGAAGACGGCCGGCGGGATCATCATCCCCGACACCGCCAAGGAAAAGCCGCAGGAGGGCGAGGTCGTCGCCGCCGGCACCGGGCTGAAGGCCGAAGACGGCAAGGTCACGCCGCTCGACGTCAAGGCTGGCGACCGCATCCTGTTCGGCAAGTGGTCGGGCACCGAGGTGAAGGTCAACGGCGAAGACCTGCTGATCATGAAGGAAAGCGACATCCTCGGGATCGTCGGCTGATCCGATTTCGTCACCCCAGCGAAGGCTGGGGTCTCCCTGTTACTGCAAGACCCCAGCCTTCGCTGGGGTGACGCACATTTCACGAAAGGGTAGCCACCATGGCAGCCAAGGACGTAAAATTCGGCCGCGACGCGCGTGAACGCATTCTGCGCGGCGTCGACATCCTCGCCGACGCGGTGAAGGTCACGCTGGGGCCGAAGGGCCGCAACGTCGTGATCGACAAGAGCTTCGGCGCGCCCCGCATCACCAAGGACGGTGTGTCGGTCGCCAAGGAAATCGAGCTCAAGGACAAGTTCGAGAACATGGGCGCGCAGATGGTGCGCGAAGTGGCCTCGAAGACCAACGACATCGCTGGTGACGGCACCACCACCGCGACCGTGCTCGCCCAGGCGATCGTCCGCGAAGGCATGAAGTCGGTCGCCGCCGGCATGAACCCGATGGACCTGAAGCGCGGCATCGACATCGCCGTGACCAAGGTGGTCGAGGACGTGAAGAGCCGTTCGAAGCCCGTCTCGGGCTCGTCGGAAGTCGCGCAGGTCGGCATCATCTCGGCCAATGGCGACAAGGAAGTCGGCGAGAAGATCGCGGAAGCGATGGAGAAGGTCGGCAAGGAAGGCGTCATCACCGTCGAAGAGGCCAAGGGCCTCGAATTCGAGCTGGACGTCGTTGAAGGCATGCAGTTCGACCGCGGCTATCTGTCGCCCTACTTCATCACCAACCCGGAAAAGATGACGGTCGAACTGAACGACCCGTACATCCTGATCCACGAGAAGAAGCTCAGCAACCTGCAGGCGATGCTCCCGATCCTGGAAGCCGTCGTCCAGTCGGGTCGCCCGCTCCTGATCATCGCCGAGGACATCGAGGGTGAGGCTCTGGCGACGCTCGTCGTCAACAAGCTGCGCGGCGGCCTGAAGGTCGCAGCGGTCAAGGCTCCGGGCTTCGGCGATCGTCGGAAGGCGATGCTCGAAGACATCGCGATCCTGACCAAGGGCGAGATGATCTCGGAAGACCTCGGCATCAAGCTCGAGAGCGTCACCGTCGGCATGCTCGGCACCGCCAAGCGCGTCACGATCGACAAGGACAACACCACCATCGTCGACGGTGCGGGTGAAGCCGACGCGATCAAGGGCCGCACCGAGGCGATCCGTGCGCAGATCGAGAACACCACCAGCGATTACGACCGTGAGAAGCTCCAGGAGCGTCTCGCCAAGCTCGCCGGCGGCGTTGCCGTGATCAAGGTCGGCGGTGCGACCGAGGTCGAGGTGAAGGAGCGCAAGGACCGCGTCGACGACGCGCTGCACGCGACCCGCGCGGCCGTCGAAGAGGGCATCGTCCCCGGCGGTGGTACGGCGCTGCTGTACGCGACGAAGGTGCTCGAAGGCGTCACCGGCGCCAACGAAGACCAGACCCGCGGCGTGGACATCGTCCGCAAGTCGCTGACCGCGCTGGTGCGTCAGATCGCGCAGAACGCTGGCCATGACGGCGCCGTCGTCTCGGGCAAGCTGCTCGACCAGACCGACACGTCGTTCGGCTTCAACGCTGCGACCGACCAGTATGAGAACCTGGTCGCCGCCGGCGTGATCGATCCGACTAAGGTCGTCCGCACCGCGCTGCAGAACGCAGCCTCGGTCGCCGGCCTGCTCATCACCACCGAGGCGACCGTCTCGGAACTGCCCGAGGACAAGGCTCCGGCCATGCCCGGCGGCGGCGGCATGGGCGGCATGGGCGGCATGGACTTCTGATTTCGGACCGGGGCAGGCCGTGCCTGCCCCGGACACGAAATCAGAATGGCCAGCGTACTGGCGGCCCCGCCGCCAGACACGTCTGACGTCACGACAGCGGCTCCGCCGCTGTCCGCCAAGCAAAACAAGGGCCGGGGGCGCAATTCCCCGGCCCTTTGTTTGTCTAAAGCACGGGTATGCCCCGACGGACGGCAGAGCGACGCCCGCAGACCGCTCCGACCCCGCAACCCCGCCGCGCCCCGCTCGTTACGCCGGCCATGAACCACGACGCGACCCGCACCGACATTCCCGCCGACGGCGCCATCCTCGGCTACGGCCCGATGCTGCCGCTGGTCGCTGCCGGGATCGGCGCATGGCTGCTCCCGCCGCCCTGGCCATTCTGGGCGACCCATCTCGGCATCATCTGGGGTGCGCTGATCCTCGCCTTTATCGCCGGGGTGCGGCGCGGCTTCGGCTTCGGTAGTCCGGGGGCGTCGAAGCCGGTCGAGATCGTGACCTGCATCGCCTATTTCACGCTCGCCGGTCTGGCGCTGGTCGTCGAACAGGCATCGACGGCATTGCTGTTGCTGCTCGTCGGCTATGTCGCGGCGGGCTTTCTCGATCGCCGCGCCGCGATCGCCGGTAATGCGCCGGCCTATTTTGCGGCGCTCCGGCTGCGCCAGCTGCTGATCGGCGCGGCCGGCATCGCCGCGCTGTTCGCCCGGGCCGTCATCGCCTGACGGCCCGGCGCGTCGCTTACTTTTGCATCGCCTCGATCAGTTTCTTGACGTCCTGACTGCGGCCGCGCGGCACGATCATCACGTCGTTGCCGCACGCCACCACGATCAGATCGCTGACGCCCACCGCCGAGATGCGGACGCCGTCCGATCGGATCAGGCAATTGTTCGTGTCGATCGCCAGCACCTCGCCGCGATGGTGATTGCCACGCTCGTCGCACGGGCTGATCGCGAGCAGTGCATCCCAGCTGCCGACGTCGCTCCAGCCCATCGCCACCGGCACCACGGCGACGCGATCGGCGCGTTCCATCACCGCATAGTCGATCGAATCCGACGGCGACGCCCCAAACGCGTCCGCATCCGGATAGACCCGCACGCCCTCACGCCGGGCTTGCCCCATCGCCGTCTGCGCGGCGGTCAGGATCGCCGGGGCATGCGCCGCCAGCGCGCCCAGGAACATGTCGGCACGGAACAGGAAGATGCCGCCGTTCCACACATGATCGCCCGCCGCCAGCATCGCCTCGGCACGGTCGCGCGGCGGCTTTTCGACGAAGCGCGCGACGCGATGCACACCCTCGGCCAGTCGGTCGCCGACCTGGATCCAGCCATAGCCGGTTTCCGGCGCATCGGGCGCGATCCCGAACGTCACCAGCCAGCCATCCGCAACCATCGGCATCGCAGCCTCCACCGCGGCGCGAAACGCCTCGACATCCGCGATGACGTGATCGGACGGCATGACGAGCAGCGCGTCCTCCGCTCCCGCCGCCAGTGCCGCCAGCGCGATCGCCGGCGCGGTGTTGCGACCGACCGGTTCCAGGATCACCGCCTGCGGCTTGGCATCGGCGGCCGCGAGCTGTTCGTCGATCGCATCGGCATGCCGCGCATTGGCGACGACGATCGGCGCCGCAAACGCTTCGCCATGCGCCCGCCGCGCGGTCAGCTGCAGCATCGTCTCGTCCGCGGTCAGCGGCAGCAACTGCTTGGGCATTTCGGGGCGCGACATAGGCCACAGCCGGGTGCCGGATCCTCCCGAAAGGATCACAGGAACGATCGTCATAAAGGTCAGGAAACTCCCAGGATATCTCTTCTTAGACCAGAAGGGACCGGAAACGTAACGATAATCCTCGCCGCTTGTTCAAGCTTTCTTCGTATTTTTCTGCGACGCCGCTGACAGCCTGTCGGAAAAGCTTACAGGACGGCGTCGGAGGAGCCGGGCATGATCCGCCTGTTCAAGCATTACGTGCCGCATGTCGTGCTGTTGCTCGGCTTGGTCGACGCAATGTTGCTGGTGCTGGCCGGCGAACTCGGCTGGGTGCTGCGCGCCTATCAGATCGGCATGCACGTCGATCCGATTACGACGCGCCTGCCGCAATTGCTGTCCTTCGCCTTCGCCTTGCAGATCGCCCTGATCGCGGTCGGTGCCTATGGCGTCGCCTCGCTCCTGTCGCTCCGCTTCGCGGCGGCACGGTTGGCGGTCGCGTTGCTGATCGGCGTGTCGTGTCTGTCGATCCTGTTCTTCCTGATCCCGCCGCTGGCGCTATGGCGGTCGAACCTTGCCTATGCGACGCTGATCGCGGCGGTGTTGCTGGTGATCGTGCGCGGCGTCGTCGGGCGTCTCGTCGGTGGAGACCTGCTCAAGCGGCGCATCCTGGTACTGGGGGCGGGCGCGCAGGCGAACCGTATCCGCGATCTGGCGCAGCAGCCCGGCGCCAGCGTCATCGTCGCCGGCTTCATCGCGATGCGCGATGGCGAAACGGTGGTGCCGGATGCGATCCCGCGCGGCGCCATCCCCAACCTGGCTGCGCACGTCCTCGACAATCAGGTTGCCGAGGTGGTCCTGGCGCTGGAGGAGCGACGCGGCGCGCTGCCGTTGCAGGACCTGCTGCGCGTCCGCACCACCGGCGTCGCGGTCACCAACATTTCGAGCTTCCTCGAACGCGAGACGGGGCGGATCGATCTCCGCTCGGTCAATCCGTCGTGGCTGATCTTCTCGGACGGTTTCGCCTCGGGCCGCATGGTGTCGAGCGCGTTCAAACGCGCCTTCGACGTCACCGTCAGCCTGCTGCTGCTCACGCTGACCCTGCCGGTCATCCTGTTGACCGCGGCGGCGATCCGCCTCGAATCGAAGGGCCCCGCCTTTTACCGCCAGCGCCGCGTCGGCCTGTACAACCAGGGCTTCGACATTCTGAAGCTGCGCTCGATGCGCCAGGATGCCGAGGTGCCTGGTCAGGCGGTCTGGGCGGAAAAGGACGATCCCCGCATCACCCGCATCGGCCGCGTCATTCGCAAGATACGGATCGACGAGCTGCCGCAGGCCTGGTCGGTGCTGAAGGGCGAGATGAGCTTCGTCGGCCCGCGCCCCGAACGCCCGCAATTCGTCGCGCAGCTCGAACAGCAGCTGCCCTATTATGCCGAGCGGCACATGGTGAAGCCCGGCATCACCGGCTGGGCGCAGATCAACTACCCCTATGGCGCATCGATCGAGGACGCGCGCCACAAGCTCGAATACGACCTCTATTATGCCAAGAACTATTCGCCCTTTCTCGACCTGTTGATCCTGTTGCAGACGTTGCGCGTGATCCTGTGGCCGTCGGGCGCGCGCTAGCATCATGGTGATGCTGATCCTGTGGGGGCATGCACTCGCCGCGCTCGGCTTTGGGGCGCTTGCACTGGCCTGGGCGCGTCGGGCGGCGGCGGTCGGCCTGCCCAGTCGCATGCTGGTCGCGGCGCTGGCGGTGACGGCGCTGTGGGCGCTAGCGGTGGCGGGAATCGGCGAAGCCGACCTCGTCACCCGCGTCGTACAGTCGTTGCGCAACCTCACCTGGCTCGCGGCGATGCTGGTACTGGTCCGACGGACCGGCGCCGGCGCGGCGGCGGTGTACGCGCTCTACGCAGCGACCGCGACGGTCAGTGCGCTGGCGATCGGTTGCGCATTGCTCGAGACGCTGCCGTTCGCGGCGACGACGCTGGCGACGCTCGCCGACCTGCGGCTGATCGCGCGCATGCTGGCGGCGGTCGGCGGGCTGATCCTGGTCCACCAGCTCGCCTTCGTCGGTCGCGAGCGGGAACGGGGGCGGATCGTGCTAATCGCGGCGGCGATCGCCACCATCTGGGGGCTTGACCTGCTCGTCGCGGCGGCGGACTGGGGTTGGGGGGCGTCGCCCGCCGTGGTTGTGGTTCGCGGCGTCGCCCTGACCGCTGCCACCGTGTTCCTCGCGGTGCCGTTGCAGGCCGATCGGCGCGGCCTGTCGCTGTCGCATGACGTCGCGATGCGGCTGTTCGTCGCGACCGCGATCGCCGCCTATGTCGGCGCGACATTGCTCGCGACGCAGGTCGCCGGCCGCTATGCGGGCGATGCCGCGCGCGTGGCGCAGACCGCGATCGTGCTCGGCGCGACCACCGCGCTGATGACCTTGCTGTCGACGCCCTGGCTGCGCGCCTGGACCAAGGTTAAGGTCGCCAAGCATTTCTTCGATCACCGCTATGACTATCGTGCCGAATGGCAGCGCTTTACCGCTACGCTGGGCTCGCCGGGCGAGGGCGCCGACCCGCTCGACCGCCGCATCGTCCGCGCGATGGCGGAGCTGACCGGATCGCCCGCCGGCCTGCTGCTGATCCCCGCGGGGATGGCCCTTGAAGCAGGCGCTGCATGGCACTGGCCCGAACACCCGCCCGAAGCGGCAGCGGGCGATACCGCGCTCTTCGCCTATCTGTCCGCGACCGGTCGCATCGTCGCGCTCGACCAGGTTCGCCGCGGCGACGCACCGGAGGGAGAGGGCGCGGCGGTGCCGGCATGGATGTGTACGCAGGACGAGGCTTGGGCGCTCGTGCCCCTGTTGCACGGCACCAGCCTGATCGGGGCGATCCTGCTGGCCCGCCCGGCAGTGGATCGCGCGCTCGACTGGGAAGACCTCGATCTGCTCCGAGTCGCCGGGCGGCAGGCGGCGAGCTACCTTGCCGAGGATCGCGCGCATGCTGCGCTCGCCGATGCTGCACGCTTCGACGAATTCAACCGACGCTTCGCCTTCATCCTCCATGATATCAAGAACATGGTCAGCGGCCTCAGTCTCGTCGCGCGCAATGCGGAGCGGCATGCCGACAATCCCGCCTTCCGCGCCGACATGGTCGAAACCCTCAAGGACTCCGCCGCCCGTATGAACGCGCTGCTCGCCCGCCTGTCGCAGCATCACCGCAGCCTGCCCGAACCCCTACAGCCGGTCGACGTCGCCATGCTCGCCGCACGCTTGGCCGGCGCCCGCCGCGCGCAGCACGCGATCGAGGTCGCAGGGCAGGGGACGGCGCTGGCGCAGCCCGGGCGGCTCGAACAATTGCTCGGTCACCTGCTGCAGAACGCCGTCGAGGCCTCGCCCGCCGACGCGCCGATCGCGATCGCGATCACGACGGAGGGCGCGCGCGTCGAGATCGACGTGGTCGACCAGGGCTGTGGCATGAGCGCCGCCTTCATCCGCGACCAATTGTTCCGCGCCTTCGCCTCGTCCAAGCCCGACGGCTTCGGCCTCGGCGCCTATGAGGCGCGCGAACTGGCGACGGCGATGGGCGGCACGTTGACCGTCACCAGTCGCGAAGGCGCCGGAACGCGGTTCCGCGTCACGCTGCCGGCCGCGACGGCATTGGAGGCAGCGGCATGAGCGAGGTGCGGCCCGTCCTGCTCGTCGTCGAGGACGACCTCGCGCTGCAACGCCAGTTACGCTGGGCCTATGAAGGCTATGAGATCGTCACCGCCGCCACCCGGGCCGAGGCGATCGACGCGTTGCGCCTCCACGAACCCGCCGTCGTCACGCTCGACCTCGGCCTGCCGCCCGACCCCGACGGCACCAGCGAAGGCTTTGCGACGCTGGCGGAGATGCTGGCGCTGAAGCCCGATACCAAGATCATCGTCGCCTCCGGCCACGGCGCGCGGGCGAGTGCGCTGGACGCCATCGCGCTGGGCGCTTGGGATTTCTACGCCAAACCGATCGACATCGACGCGCTGGGGCTGATCGTCGCGCGCGCCTTTCACGTCCACGGGCTCGAGGCGGAAAACCGCCGCCTCGCCGCGCGGGATACCGGTCACGCAGGATTCGGCGGCCTGATCTACGCCTCGAATGCGATGGCGAAGGTGGTGCGCACGGTCGAACGCGTCGCGCCGGCCGACGTGTCGGTCATGCTGCTCGGCGCCAGCGGCACCGGCAAGGAATTGCTGGCGCGCGGGCTACACGAGGCGTCGCCGCGACGCACCGGCGCCTTCGTCGCGATCAACTGCGCCGCCATTCCCGAAACCTTGCTCGAAAGCGAATTGTTCGGCCACGAAAAGGGCGCGTTCACGGGGGCGGTGAAGACGACGCCCGGCAAGATCGAACAGGCCGAGGGCGGCACCTTGTTTCTCGACGAAATCGGCGACGTGCCGCTGCCGCTCCAGGTCAAATTGTTGCGCTTCCTTCAGGAACGCGTCATCGAACGCATCGGCGGGCGCAAGGCCATCCCGGTCGACACGCGCATCGTGTGCGCGACGCACCGCGACGTCGATGCGATGGTCGCCGGGGGCAGCTTCCGCGACGACCTCTATTACCGCCTCGCCGAGATCGTCGTGCGCATCCCGTCGCTCGCCGAACGGCCGGGCGATGCGGCGCTGCTCGCCCGCGCGCTCGTGCGCCGCCATGCCGCGGCGATGAAGCTGCCGGTCACCGGCCTCGCCCCCGATGCGCTCGCCGCGATCGAGGCTTGGGGCTGGCCCGGCAACGTCCGCGAGCTCGAAAACCGCATCAAGCGCGCGGTCATCATGGCGGACGGCAAGCTGGTCACTGCTGCCGACCTCGATCTCGTCGCCGCGTCCGACGACGGACTGCCCCTCAACCTGCGCACCGCGCGCGAAGCGGCCGATCGGCAGGCAATCCGCCAGGCGCTGGCGCAGGCGGGCGGCAACATCTCCGGTGCGTCGCGACTGCTCGGCATCAGCCGCCCGACGCTGTACGACCTCCTGAAAAGCTACGACCTGCATGGCTGATCCGCGCTATCCGATGCTGCGCCGTCGTCGGCGGCGGCGCGGGATGCGGCTCAGGCTGCCGACGATCACCCGCGGTCGGGCGATTGCACTCGGCATCCTCGCATTGGTGCTGATCGCCGCGGCCGCACTCGCGCTGCGTCCGACATCCCGTCCCGCGCCCGCCCAGGCGCTCGCCGATGCGCGCACCGCCTTCGGGCTCGGCAATTTCAGCGCCGCACGCAACCATGCACTCGCCGCGCTGGCCGGCGACCCCGCGTCACGCCCCGCGATGCTGCTGCTCGCACGCAGCTATCTGCGGCTGGGCGAGGGCGCCGCCGCGGAGGGCACGCTCGCGCGGGTCGGCAAGCTCGGCGAACCGGCGGTGGCGCTCGCCGGCCTGCAAGCGCAGGCGCGGCTGTTGCAGGGCGACCCCCAGGGTGCGCTCGACCGCGCCGATCAGGCCGCGGCCGACGATGGCGATGCGGTCCGCGCCCGTGCGCGCGCCACCGCACTCGGCGGCGACGCGGGGCAGGGCGCCCGGCTGCTGACCGACTGGATCGCCGCGCACCCCAATGACGCGCTGGCGGTGATGGACTTCGGCCGCATCCGCCTCGATGCCGGCGAACTCACCGGCGCCACGCAGGCGGCGGCGCGCGCGGTGCGGCTCGCCCCCGGCGATCCCGGCCCGCTGACCCTGCAGGCGGAGGTGGTGCGGACCCGCTATGGCCTGACCGCCGCATTGCCGTGGTTCGAGGCGGCGTTGCAGCGCGATGCCTATTACACGCCAGCGCTGATCGGCTATGCCGCGACGCTGGGCGAGGTAGGGCGCAACGCCGATCTGCTCGACGCCGCCCGCGCCGCGCTCGCCGCCCGGCCGGGCCATCCGCAGGCGCTGTATCTGCAAGCCGTCCTCGCCGCGCGTGCGGGCAAACCGGGCCTCGCCCGCGCGATGCTCTACCATGCCGGCGGCGCGCTCGCCGGCACGCCGGGGGCGATGCTGCTCGACGGCGGAGCCGATCTCCAAGCGGGTCTATACGAGGGCGCGACCGGTACGTGGCGCCGGCTTGCCGAGGCACAGCCCGCCAATTTGGTCGTCCGCCGCCTGCTCGGCAACGCGATGCTGCGCGCGGGCGATCCCGCTGGCGCGCTCGACTGGCTGGGCCCCGCAATCCAGCGCCGCGACGCCGACGCCTATACGCTGACGCTCGCCGCCCGCGCCTATGAAGCGCGCGGCGATCGCCTGACCGCCGGGCAATTGCTCGACCGCGCGGCGCGCGGCGCCGCCGACGGCGCGGGCGGCTTCGCCAGCGACGACACCGTCGGCACGCTGCGCGCCGCGGCGGCGGGCGATCCCGGCGACCCGCATGCGCTGATCGAGGTGATCCGCGGCCAGCTGTCCGCCGGCGATACCGCGGGCGCCATCGCCCAGGCGCGTGTCCTCGTTGCGCAAAGCCCGGGCGCGCCGCCCGCACAGCTCGCGCTCGGCGACACGCTTGCCGCCGCGGGCCGCTATGCCGAGGCCGCACCCATCTACGCCCGCGCCGCCAGCCTGTCGTTCGACGAGGCGACGATGCTGCGACTGGTCGATGCCTGGGGTCGCGCGGGCCGTCCCGAACAGGCGGCGGCGGCGCTGTCGTTGTTCCTCGAACAGAATCCGCAGAACCTGACCGCGCAAGGCTTGCGCGGCCGGTTGCAGATCGCGACTGGCGAGGCCGATGCGGGTATCGAGACGCTGGAGGCGGTGCGCCGTATCGCCGGCAACCGCGACGCCGCGTTGCTCGCCGATCTCGCGCGCGGCTATGCGGCGACCGACGACGGCGCCGTCGCCCGCCGCTACGCTCGCGCGGCCTATGCGCTGTCGCCGATGAACCCCGGCGTGTGCGACGCTTATGCCCTCGCCCTCGCCGCGGACGGCGACCTTGCCGGCGCGCGCCAGCTCGCGGCCAAGGCGCTGGCGCTTGCCCCCGGCGACCCGCGCATCGCCGCGCATGCCCGAGCGCTCGCCCGCTGACCGCTTGCGCGCGGCGGACGGCCAAGCCATGACGCACGCCATGGCCGATCCCGCCACCGACCCGCTGCTGCGTATCGCCGCGGCCCTCGACCGCCTGTCGCCCCCGCCGCCGCCGGGCGCCGACCCCGCCGCGCACCCTGCGTATGTCTGGCGGGGCGACGTGCTGGTCGCCGCCCGCGCCTTCGCGCCGCTGCCGCCCGAACTGCTCGTCGGTATCGACAAGCAAAAGACCGCGCTGATCGACAACCTCCGCCGCCTTGCCGCCGGGGCTGCGGCGCAGGACGTGCTGCTGTGGGGCGCGCGCGGCACCGGCAAGTCGGCGCTGGTCAAGGCCGCGGTCGGCGCGGTTCAGGCGGAGGGCGGCGCCATCGCATTGGTCGAGGTCGCGGCGCTCGACACGCTGCCGCAGCTCTTCGCCCGTCTCGCCAGCGTCCCCCGCGCCTTCGCGCTGTTCCTCGACGACCTCGGCGTCGAAGCACCCGCGGAAGGGCGCATCCTGCGCTCGCTGCTCGAAGGCGGCGCCGAGGCGCGCCCGGCCAACGTCCGCCTGCTCGTCACCGCCAACCGCCGCCACCTGATGCCGCGCGACATCGAGGAGCAAAGCAGCGCGATCAACCCGCGCGACAGTATCGACGACCAACTCGCGCTCGCCGACCGCTTCGGCCTCAGCCTCGGCTTCCACGCGCTCGACCAGGACGGCTATTGCGCGATCGTCGCCGGCTACGCCGCCCGCTACGACCTGCCCTTCGACGCGGCCGAGGCGATCAACTGGGCCACCCGCCGCGGCAGCCGCTCGGGCCGCGTGGCGTGGCAATATATCACCGAAGTCGCAGGCCGTCTGGGGCGCAGCCTGCCCTAATTCGAGGAAAGATGCCCCCCTTCGTCATCCCGGCGAACGCCGGGATCCATGGACACGGCGAAACCGGCGAGCGCGCGCAACTACAAGCCGCCCGCAAACCTGGATCCCGGCATCCGCCGGGATGACGAAAGAGGGGAGGCGAACCGTCCGCCACCCCAAACCCCGTCATTCCCGCGAAGGCGGGAATCCAGAACCGCTACCGCTGCGGCGCCTTCACTGACGTCAGCGCGTCTGGATTCCCGCCTGCGCGGGAATGACGGATGCGAACGCGGGCAGCGCGCTCAGCCCATCCCCTCGACCTGCTCCGCCAGTTCCAGCCACCGCATCTCCGCCGCGTCTTTTTCCGCCCGCGCCGCCTCAATCGCCGCGCTCAGCGCCGCGAAGCGCTTGGGATCGCGCGTGTACAAGGCCGGGTCCGCCATGGCCGCCTCGTCGCGCGCGATCACCGCATCCAGCGCCTCGATCCGGCTGGGCAGCTGATCGTAATCGCGCTGGTCCTTGTAGCTGAGCTTCGTCTTTGCCTGCACCGGCGCTGCCGCAACCGGCTTGGGCGCCGCCGCCTTCTTCGCCGCGACCGGGCTTTTGCGCTGCCGCTCCCAATCCTCATATCCGCCCGCGACCACGTCGACCGTCCCCGATCCGTCGAGCCCCAGCGTCACCGTCACTGTGCGATCCAGGAAGTCGCGATCGTGGCTGACGATCAGCACCGTGCCGGCATAATCCGCGATCACCTCCTGCAGCAGGTCGAGCGTCTCCAGATCGAGGTCGTTGGTCGGCTCGTCGAGCACCAGCAGGTTCGATTCACGCGCAAACTCGCGCGCCAACAACAGCCGAGACCGCTCGCCGCCCGACAGCGTCCCCACCTTCGCCTCGGCGAGGCTCGGATCGAACAGGAACTCCTTCAGATAGCCGTGGATGTGCTTGCGCACCCCCAGCACGTCGATCCAGTCGCCGCCGTCGGCCAGCACCTCGCGCACCGTCTTGGTCGGCGCCATCAGGCTGCGTTGCTGATCGATGACGATGCCGTCCAGCGTCTTGGCGAGCTTCACCTCGCCGTCATCGGGCGCCATCTCGCCGGTCAGCAGCTTGAGCAGCGTCGTCTTGCCCGCCCCGTTGCGGCCGACGATGCCGATCCGGTCGCCGCGCGTGACACGCAGGGTCAGGTCCTTGATGATCGCGCGCGCGCCAAAGCTCTTCGACGCATGCTTCACGTCGATCACCACCTTGGTCTTCGAATCGTCCGCCGCCGTCGCGAGGTTCGCCGACCCTTGCGGCCCGATCATCGCCGCGCGTTCGGCGCGCATCTCCTTCAGCTTCGCAAGCCGCCCCTGGTTGCGCCGCCGCCGCCCGGTGACGCCGCGTTGCAGCCAATGCTCCTCGATCTTCAACTTGGCGTCGAGCCGCTGCGCGTTGCGCTCTTCCTCGGCGTACACCTGCTCGGTCCACGCCTCGAACCCGCCGAAGCCGATCTCCGCGCGGCGGATCGACCCGCGATCCATCCAGAGCGTCTGCTTGGTCAGCCGCGTCAGGAACGTACGGTCGTGGCTGATGACGACGAACGCGCCTTTGAACCGGCCCAGCCATTCCTCCAGCCAGTCGATCGCGGCGATATCGAGGTGGTTGGTCGGCTCGTCGAGCAGCAGCACGTCGGGGTCCTGCGCCAGTGCGCGCACGATCGCCGCGCGCCGCCGCTCGCCGCCCGACGCGGACGCCGCCTCGCGGCTGAGGTCGATGCCTAATTGGTCGGCGATCGCCTCCGCCTCGTGCGGCAAGGGCGCATCGTCGCCGCGCAGCACGTAATCGGCCAGGGTCGCGCAGCCTGCTAGGCTCGGCTCCTGCTCCAGCAGTACCACGCGCGTGCCGGGCACGATCACGCGGCGCCCCTCGTCGGCATCGATCGCACCCGCGATTAGTTTCAGCAGCGTCGTCTTGCCGGCGCCGTTGCGTCCGATCAGCGCCAGCCGGTCGCGTGCGCCGATATGGATGTCGAGGTGGCGGAACAGCCAGCCGTGGCCCTGGATAACGCCAAGGTCTTCGTAAGCGAGAATGGGGGCAGCCATGATGCGCCCGCAGGTAGGCGGCGGCGCGTGTCCCGGCAAGCGTGGCGAGGGCTTGTGCCTGAATGGTATGCAACCGTGTCATTCACAGGGTGTTCAATGCCTCCCGCTTATGCAAGGCGTCATGAAGATGGTTCTGCCCGTGTTGCTCCTTGCCCTGGCCGCGCCGGTGCCCGCGTTCGCGCAGGCGCCCGACCAGCGTCGCAGCGACCAGGAACGGGCCTATGACGCCCGCCGCAAGGGCGAAATGCTGTCGCCGCGCGCGATCGAGGCGCGGGTGATCCCGACGATGAAGGGCTATGAATATCTGGGCTTCGACCTCGATTTCGGCAGCTCGGTTTACACGCTCAAATTCATGCGCGATGGCGTCGTGGTATGGGTCGATGTCGATGGCCGCTCGGGCCAGATCATCGGCCGCACCGGAAGATAAAGAGGGACTGACATGCGCGTTCTGATCGTCGAGGACGAGCCGAATCTCGGGACACAGCTCAAGAACACGCTCGAAGGCGCGGGTTATGCCATCGATCTCGCCACCGATGGCGAAGAGGGGCACTTCCTGGGCTCCACCGAGAATTACGACGCGATCGTGCTCGACCTCGGCCTGCCGGAGATCGACGGCCTGACCGTGCTCGATCGCTGGCGCAAGGAAGGCAAGACGATGCCCGTGCTCGTCCTCACTGCGCGCGACAGCTGGTCCGACAAGGTGGCGGGCCTCGATGCCGGCGCCGACGATTACGTCGCCAAGCCGTTCCAGACCGAGGAACTGATCGCCCGCCTGCGCGCGCTGATCCGCCGCGCGTCGGGCAATGCATCGAGCGAACTCACCGCCGGCGACGTCCGCCTCGACACCCGCTCGGGCAAGGTCACCAAGGCCGGCGAACCGGTGAAGCTGACCGCGCAGGAATATAAGCTGCTCAGCTACCTGCTCCACCACAAGGGCAAGGTGGTCAGCCGTACCGAGCTGATCGAACATATCTACGATCAGGACTTCGACCGCGATTCGAACACGATCGAAGTGTTCGTGACGCGCATCCGCAAGAAGCTGGGCCAGGACGTCATCACCACGATCCGCGGCCTCGGCTACAGCCTCGAAGACCCCGACGCCTGACCGGCGCAGGGCACGGCCGGACATAGCTGACGCGCATGGATACGCCCCCGCTCGCCGAAGCGCCGCCCCGCGCCCGCGCGAAGACCACCGGATCGCTCTCGCGCCGCATGATCCTGATCGCGGCGGCGTGGATCGGGCTGCTGCTGGTCGGCGGCGGCTTCGCGCTCGATCGCGTGCTGGTCTCCGCGGTCACGCGCAACTTCGACGATCAGCTGCAATATGTGCTGCGCTCGCTGCTCGCCTCGTCGGAGATCGGGCCCGATGGCGAGGTGCTGTTCAGCCGCGACGCCGCCACTGATCCGCGCTTCGTCGAACCCTATTCGGGCCTCTACTGGCAGGTGTCGGCGCCCGGCGCGCAGGTCGGCGGCGACGCCTTCTTCCGCTCGCGCTCGCTGTGGGACCGGCGCCTGCAATTCGGCGGCCGGCACGAAGACCGCAACATCCACATCTACGACAGCCGCCAGTTCCCCGACGAAAAGCTCCGGATCGTCGAACGCGACGCGCAGCTGCCGGGGTCGAAGGTCCATTGGCGCTTCCAGGTCGCGCAGGGGCGCGGCACGCTCGACGCGCAGATCACCGTGCTGCGGCGAACGTTGGTGCGCAGCTTCGCGCTGCTCGGGCTGGGGCTCGTCGTGCTGGCGTGGCTCCAGACCTCCTACGGCCTGTGGCCGCTGCGCCGCGTGCGTGAGGAGATCGCCCGGATGCGCGCCGGCCAGTCGAACCGCATCGATACCGCCATGCCCGACGAGGTCGCGCCGATGGTGGAGGAGCTGAACGCGCTCATCGAACATAACGAACGCCAGGCCGAGGAGGCGCGCCGCCACGCCGGCAACCTCGCCCATGCGCTCAAGACGCCGCTGACGGTCATCATGAACGCCGCGACCGCGCAGTCGGAAGACCTCGCCGACACCGTGATCCGCGAAGCGCGCACGATGCGGCGTCAGGTCGATCACCATCTCGCCCGCGCCCGCGCCGTCGGCCGCCGCGGCTCCGCGCACAGCCGTGCGGACGTCTGGCCCAGCCTCGAATCGGTCGAGCGCGCGGTGGCACGGCTGTACCGCCACGTCCGCATCGACATCACCGGGCCCAAGGACCTGCAGGTCCATGTCGAACGGCAGGACCTCGACGAAATGCTCGGCAACCTTGTCGAGAATGCCGCGAAGTATGGCGGCGGCAGCGTGTTCGTGACGGTGACGGGGCAGGCGGGCTTCGTCGAACTCATGATCGAGGACGATGGCGTCGGCATTCCCGAGGAGGACCGCATCCGCATCTTCGACCGCGGTGTGCGGCTGGATACGGGTAAGCCCGGCACCGGGCTGGGCCTCGCGATCGTCCGCGACGTCGCCGAAATCTACGGCGGCACCGTCGCACTGGAGGAAAGCGAGGACCTTGGCGGCCTGCTCGTCCGCCTCCGACTGCCTGCCGCGAATTGAGTCCCGATCAAATCCTCCCCGGCACGGGGAGGGGGACCATGCGTAGCATGGTGGAGGGGCAGCGCCGCATTGTATTGCTGCTTGGCTGCCCCTCCGTCACCGCTTTGCGGTGCCACCTCCCTGTGCCGGGGAGGATCGGGTTTCACCGCACACCATTGTGTAGCGACCACCTCCCCCGCTAACGCGCGCCATGCCCGCCTTCCGCCCGATCCTCGCCGGTGCCCAGTTCGGCGACCGCCTCCGCGCCGGCCTAGGCGCCGCCTGCGGTATCCTGTTCGCCGGGTTGATCGCCGCGCTCGCCACCCATGCGGGCGTATCGCCCCTGCTCGTCGCCCCGATCGGCGCCAGCGCGGTGCTCGTCTTCGCGGTCCCCGCCAGCCCGCTCGCGCAGCCCTGGTCGGTGGTCGGCGGCAACACCGTCTCGGGCCTGTGGGCGCTGCTCGTCGTCGCGCTCGTGCCGCATACGGCGCTCGCCGCCGCGATCGCGGTCGGCGGGGCGATCGTCGTCATGTCGCTGGCGCGCTGCCTGCATCCGCCCGGCGGCGCGGTGGCGTTGAGCGTCGTGCTGATGACCGCCGCGCACACGCCGGCGAGCCCGTGGTTTCCGCTATCGCCGGTCGCGCTCGATTCGGCGCTGCTCGTCCTCGTCGGCCTCGCCTTCCACCGCGTGTCCGGCCATGCCTATCCGCACCGCGTCGCCGCGGCGCCCGCGTCACCCTTCACGACTGCTGACATCGACGCCGCGCTCGCCGACATGCACGAGACGTTCGACATCGCCCGCGAAGACCTCGACGCGCTGCTCGCCCGCGCCGCGCATCACGCGCGTGTCAGGCAGGCACAGCCAGGCCGCTCAGCACCTCGGCGGTGATCGCCAGGCTCCGCTTGCGCGCCTCGTGGTCGTAGATCGCGCTCGCGACCATCACCTCGTCGACGCCCGTCCGCTCGAGGAACGCCGCGGTCTGGCGCGCCACGGTGTCGGGCGATCCCACCGCCGAACATTGCAGCACATGGTCGAGGATCCCCGACCCCTGCGGCCCCAGCGACGCGCGATAGCCCGCGACCGGCGGCGGCAGCTGGCGCGGATTGCCGGTCCGCAGCGCCACGAACGACTGCTGCTGCGAACTCGCCAGCAGCTCGGCCTCTTCGTCGGTATCGGCGGCGAAGACGTTGAACCCCGCCATCGCATACGGCCGGTCGAGCTGCGCCGAGGGGCGGAAATCGCGCCGATAGATCGCCAGCGCCGCATCCAGCGCATCGGGCGCGAAGTGCGAGGCGAAGGCATACGGCAGCCCCAGCGCCGCCGCGAGCTGTGCCCCGAAGGTGCTCGACCCCAAAATCCACAATGGCACGTTCGCCCCCGCGCCGGGCGTGGCTGCGATTCCGGTCCGCCCGTCGTCCGCGAAATAGCTCTGCAATTCCATCACGTCGCGCGGGAAGGCATTGGGGTCGCTGTCCAGCGTTCGCCGCATCGCCTGCGCGACGCGCTGGTCCGATCCCGGCGCGCGGCCCAGCCCCAGGTCGATCCGCCCTGGGAACAGCGCGTCCAGCGTGCCGAACTGTTCGGCGATGATCAGCGGCGCATGGTTGGGCAGCATGATCCCGCCCGCGCCGACGCGGATCGTCTTGGTTGCCGCTGCGACATGGCCGATCACCACTGCGGTCGCCGCGCTGGCGATACCGCGCATGCCATGATGCTCCGCCACCCAATATCGCTGGAAGCCCAAGGTTTCGGCATGCCGCGCCAGATCGGCGGCATTGGCCAGCGATTGCGAGACGGTGCCGCCTTCGACGACGGGCACCAGATCGAGCAGGGAAAAGCGTGTCATGCCCTCAACATGGGAATGCGAACGATCGCTCGCAATCCTAGTCCTGCTTGCCGCCCCCCAAGCCAAAGCGCCTCGCCTTCGCTTGTGCCCGCCCGCTGCGCCGCCTAGACGCGCCGACGATGCTGCCCGCGCTCGCCCATATCGACACCTGGATCTTCGATCTGGACAATACGCTCTATCCGGCGCGTGCGAATCTGTTCGCGCAGATCGACCAGCGGATGACCGATTATGTCGCGCGGCTGCTCGAACTGCCGTGGGACGAGGCGCGCCGGCTCCAGAAGGACTATTTCCACCGCCACGGCACGACGCTGACCGGGCTGATGGCCGAACACCACGTCGATCCGCACGACTTCCTCGCCGACGTTCACGCGATCGAGATGGACGTGCTGGAGGCCGACGCCCCGCTCGCCGCCGCGATCGCGCAACTGCCCGGCCGCAAGCTCGTCTTCACCAACGGCGACAAGCCCTATGCGCTGCGCGTCCTCGACCGCTTGGGCCTGGGCGATGCGTTCGAGGCGGTGCACGACATCCACGCGATGGACCTGGTGCCGAAGCCCCACGCCTCGGCCTACGCCGGCCTCTGCGCCGCCTTCGGTATCGATCCCACCCGCGCGATCTTTTTCGAAGACATGGCGCGCAACCTCACGCCCGCCAAGGCGATCGGCATGACCACGGTCTGGATCGACAACGGCTCCGAACAGGGGCCGGAGGACGCGCGCGACCATATCGATTTCACCGTCCACGACCTCGCGCCGTGGCTGCAACACGTCATGGAGGCATCATGAGCCAGGATCTTCAGCCCGTCATCGATTCCGCGTGGGAGGCCCGCGCCGATCTGGGCTTCGGCACGATGGGCGAGGTGCGCAATGCGGTCGACAGCGCCCTCGCGCTGCTCGACGCCGGCACGGCGCGCGTCGCCGAACCGGACGGCAATGGCGGCTGGCGCGTCAACCAGTGGCTCAAGAAGGCGGTGCTGCTCTCGTTCCGCCTCAACGACAACAGTCTGATCGATAACGGCCCCGGCGCCGGCCATTGGTTCGACAAGGTGCCGAGCAAGTTCTCCGGCTGGAGCGAGGCGGAATTCCGCGCCGCCGGTTTCCGCGCCGTCCCCGGCAGCGTCGTGCGCCGCGGCGCCTATGTCGCCCCCGGTGCCATCCTGATGCCGAGCTTCGTCAACATCGGTGCCTATGTCGGTGAAGGCACGATGGTCGACACCTGGGCGACCGTCGGCTCGTGCGCGCAGATCGGCAAGAACGTCCATTTGTCGGGCGGCGCCGGCATCGGCGGCGTGCTCGAACCGCTCCAGGCCGATCCCGTCATCATCGGCGACGGCGCCTTCATCGGCGCCCGCGCCGAGGTTGCCGAGGGCGTCCGCGTCGGCGAAGGCGCGGTGCTGTCGATGGGCGTCTATCTCGGCGCCTCGACCAAGATCGTCGATCGCGAGACGGGCGAAGTCTTCAAGGGCGAAGTGCCGCCCTATGCGGTCGTGGTGCCCGGCTCGATGGGCGGCGGCGACGGCAAGCCGTCCCTGTACTGCGCCGTCATCGTCAAGCGCGTCGACGCCCAGACGCGCAGCAAGACCAGCATCAACGACCTGCTGAGGGACTGAGTTTCCACCCAACCCACTCCGTCATTCCCGCGAAGGCGGGAATCCAGACGCGCTATCGTCTCGATTCTATCGCTGACGTCAGAGGTTATGGATCCCCGCCTTCGCGGGGATGACGAATGGGGCGCACTGCCACACCCCGTCGAATCTGCGTTGTACCCCGCCCCGCCAGCGTCTATCAGGCCCGTTATACACGTTAAACGGAAGGCTCCCATGTCCGACGCCAGCACGCTCCTCGATCGGGTTCTCGTCCTCGAAATGGTGCGTGTCACCGAAGCGGCGGCGATCGCCGCCTCGACGCTGACCGGGCGCGGCGACGAAAAGGCGGCGGATGCCGCGGCGGTGGAGGCGATGCGCGCCGCGCTCAACGAGCTCGACATCGACGGCACCGTCGTGATCGGCGAGGGCGAGCGCGACGAGGCGCCGATGCTGTTCATCGGTGAAAAGGTCGGCAGCGGAAACGGCCCGGCGATCGACATCGCACTCGATCCGCTGGAAGGCACGACGATCTGCGCCAAGGCCGGCCCCAACAGCCTCGCGGTCCTCGCCATCGCCGAAGCCGGCGGCCTGCTCAACGCGCCCGACGTCTATATGGACAAGATCGCGGTCGGCCCGGGCCTGCCCGCCGGCGTCATCGACCTCGACAAGTCGCCGACCGAGAATATCAAGGCGATCGCCGCGGCCAAGGGCGTCGCCCCCAATGAAATCATCGCCTGCGTCCTCGATCGCCCGCGCCACGAAGCGCTGATCGCCGAGCTGCGCGGCCTCGGCGTCGGCGTGATGCTGATCGGCGATGGCGACGTCGCGGGTGTCATCGCCACCGCTGATCCGGACACGACGATCGACGTCTACATGGGCTCGGGCGGCGCGCCGGAAGGCGTCCTCGCCTGCGCCGCGCTGCGCTGCGTCGGCGGCCAGTTCAAGGGCCGGCTGCTGTTTCGCAACGACGACGAACGCGCCCGCGCGCGCAAATGGGGCATCGCCGACCTCGACAAGCAATACGACCTCGAGGAACTGGCGAAGGGCGACTGCATCTTCGCCGCGACCGGCGTCACCGACGGCTCGCTGCTCGAAGGCGTCAAGCGCCGCAAGGGCAAGATGACCACCGAAAGCGTCGTCATGCGCGCCTCCACCGGCACCGTCCGCTGGGTCAAGGGCGAACACCGCACCGCGTAAGGGGAGGGGCGGGCGCCGCTACGCCCGCCAACCGTCCCCCCAGCATCCACCGTTATCCCGGCATCCACCGTCGCCTCACCAACCGTCATCCCAGCGAAGGCTGGGATCTCCCCGTGCTAGCACGCGGCAGGAGTCGTCAGAGGCCCCAGCCTTCGCTGGGGCGACGACCGGGCTTGAGGATTCAACCCTCGCACCCCGCAGGAGCCGCGGGAGGCCCCAGCCTTCGCTGGGACGCCAGCCTTGGATAGCCCCGCTCACCCCCCGTTCACCCGCCCACCGCTAGCCATCCGTCGCATGCCCGCCAGCATCCGTCGTTTGCCCGTGACCCCGCCGTCCGCCCCGCCTATGATCGCGTGCGTGCCTGCCATGAAGCGCCTCGTCATCGCCGCCGCCGCCAGCGTGCTGCTGGCCGCCCAGCCGGCCTATGCCCAGTCGATCCTGCGCGATGCCGAGACGGAGGCGATGTTCGCCGACATGTCCACGCCGCTGGTCAAGGCGGCGGGCCTGTCGCCGCGCGACGTCAAGGTCGTGCTGATCAACGACGATTCGATCAACGCCTTCGTTGCGGGCGGCCAGACGGTCTACGTCCATTCGGGCCTGCTGCAGGCGGCGACCAACGCCAACCAGGTGCAGGGCGTCATCGCGCACGAACTGGGGCATATCGCCGACGGGCACGTCGTTCTCGCCGATGCCGGCATCAAGCCTGCGATGCACATCACGCTTCTGTCGATGGTCCTCGGCCTCGCCGCCGTCGCGGCCGGCGCGGGCGAGGCGGGGGCGGGGCTGATGGCGCTCGGCCAGCAGGCCGGCATGGGCAAGTATCTCTCGTTCAGCCGTACGCAGGAATCCTCCGCCGACGCGGCCGGGGCGCGCTTCCTCACCACCGCCGGGATCACGGGGAAGGGGATGCTCACCTTCTTCAAGACGTTGCAGCAGCAGGAATATCGCTACGGCGTCGAGAATATCGACCCGTTCATGCAAACCCACCCGCTGTCGGGCGAGCGTATCGCCAATCTGACCGCGGTGCTCACCGCCGCGCCGTCGTGGAACACGCCGTCCGACCCGGCGCTCGAGGAACGCTTCCGCCGCGTGAAGGCGAAGCTCGAAGGCTATGTCATGCCGCCCGAGCGGACGCTGCGCGACTTCCCCGACACCGACACCAGCATCTACGCGCATTACGCCCGCGCCTATGCCTATCATAAGGCCGGCTATCCCGACAAAGCCGACGCCGAATCGCTGGCGCTGATCAGGGCCAAGCCCGACGATCCCTATTTCCAGGAAATCCGCGGCCAGATCCTGCTCGAAGCCGGCAAGCCCGCCGACGCCATCGCGCCCCTGCGCGCCGCGACCGAAGGCTCGCGCAACAACCCGCTGATCGCCACCACCTTCGGCCATGCGCTGATCGCGACCGAGGACAAGACGCATTATCCCGAGGCGATCCGCGTCCTCCGCGTCGCCACCGGGCGCGACGATGAGAACCCTTTCGCCTGGTATCAGCTCGGTACCGCCTATGAACTGACCGGCGACACCGCGCGCGCCGCGCTCGCCACCGCCGAACGCGCGAGCATGGACGGCGACATGCGCACCGCCGCACAAAGCGCGCGTTACGCGCTCGCCAATATCCCCAAGAACACGCCCGACTGGATTCGGGCGCAGGACATCGCCATGGCCGCGCAGAACGACATGGACGACAACCCCAAGAAATATAAGAAGAGATGACCCGATACACTTTCCCGCTGATCGCGGCTCTCGGTGCCGTGATCGGCGCGGGCGCCGTCTGGAGCTACGATCGCTTCGCCTCGCCGGGCGGCCCCGACCAGGCGCGGATCGAGCGCGTCGTCCACGATTACGTCCTCAGCCATCCCGAGATCATTCCGCAGGCGATGCAGAAGCTGCAGGACCAGCAATCGGGCCAGGCCGTCGCCGCCAACCGCCGCGACATCGAAACCCCGTTCGGCAGCGCCTGGGCGGGCAACCCCAAAGGCGATGTCACGCTGGTCGAATATTTCGACTATAATTGCGGCTATTGCCGCGCCTCGCTGCCGATGATCGCCGACCTTATCAAGCGCGATCCCAAGCTGCGCGTCGTCTACCGCGACCTGCCCATCCTGTCCGACGAGAGCCGCGTCGCCGCCCGCGCCAGCCTGCTCGCCGCGCAGCAGGGCAAGTTCCAGGCCTTCCACGACGCGCTCTATGCCGGCGGCCCGGTCAGCGACGCCTCGATCCAGGCGGCGGCGGCGAAGGCGGGCGTCAGCCTGTCGGGCCTGCAAAGCCCCCTCATCACCGCCGAGATCGCGAAGAACATGCAGACCGCGGTCAAGCTCGGCATGAACGGCACGCCGAGTTGGGTCGTCGGCGACCGCATCCTGTCCGGTGCGCTGCCGATCGAGGAGATCGAGAAGGCGATCCAGGCGGCGCGGGCACGGTAAGCGGACCGGTTATCGCATTAGCACTTTGTCAAAGTCCGGAATGCTAGTCCTGTCGAAAGGACATTTCATGACGGTCTTCAAGCGCTTGCATTTCGACCGGTCGCTATCCCGGCGGTTCTCGGCACCGCGAACGATCCTGCTGGCGACGCTCGCGATCGTCCTCGCGCAGCTGACCGCTTACGCCCTGATCCATGCCAGCCGCGAACAGCGGACCCGGTTCGACGCGCATGCCGCCGCGCTTGCCGATCTATCGCGTGCGTTGTCCAATGCCGAGGACGCGCTCCACAACGTCGCGGGCGTCCGCCATGATGGCAGGGCGATCGCGCAATTCTACACCTCGCTCCGCGACGTCGAAACCATCGTGCCGCGCCTGCGTATCGACCAGCGCAGCTATGCGCTGGATCCGGGCATCCACGGCGAAATCCAGACGCTGGTACAGGGGTGGCGCCGCACCGTCGCCGCCTATGAAACGCACGATGACGCGCGCGCGGTCGGTATCCTCACCCTGCCCGCCGCGGAGCAGGCGATGGAGGAAGTGCAGGCGTCGGTCGGGCAGGCGATCGATCGCAGCCGGGCGGATGCCGCGGCGGCATCGATGCGCATCTGGATGATCTTCAACCTGTTGTTCTGGTTCCAGATCGCATCGGTCATCCTGCTCGCGCTGGCGATCGGCCGGTCCTACCGTCGCGTGATCGCCGAATCGCGCGGCCGCCTGGATGCGATGACCAGCGAGGCGGCGACCCGGCGTCGGCTGGAGCTGCTGTTCGGCATGCACGACATGCTGCAGGCGGCGGAGGATCATCGCGACGCCAATCTGATCCTGTCGGCGACCGCATCGCAGCTCGCGCCGAGCGTGCTGGGCGCGCTGTACGTCTTCAACAATTCGGGCGACCGGCTGCACTTGTCCACCCAATGGGGCGATGCACGCGCCGATCAGCTGCTGCCGATGACGATCACGCCCAACGAATGCTGGGCGCTCAAGCGCGGCAAGCCGCACGTCAACGGCGATGGCGACCAGTCGCTGCGCTGCATGCATGCGCACCACGGCGCGTCAGCCTCGATCGAGGTGCCGATGATCGCGCGCGGCAACATCCTCGGCATGCTGGTGATGGTCGCCCCGGAAGGCGAGTCTGCCGACACCGGCGAACTGCGCCTCGTCGCCACCGCGCTTGCCGACGGCATGTCGCTCGCGCTGTCGAACATCGCGCTGCGCGAACGCCTGCGCACCCAGGCGCTGCGCGACGGGCTGACCGGCCTGTACAATCGCCGCTACATGGAGGACGCGCTCGAACGGTTGTTCGACGGAAACGGCCCCGCCGCGCCGGCCTCGTCGATCATCATGATCGATCTCGATCACTTCAAGAGCATCAACGACGAACATGGGCACGCCGTCGGCGACAACATTTTGCGCGACGTCGGCCCGCTGCTGCTGGTCGGGCTGCGTAAGACCGATGTCGCCTGTCGCTATGGCGGCGAGGAACTCGTCGTCGTCCTGCCCAATTGCGATCACGACCACGCCGTCGCCCGGGCCGAGGTGATCCGCAGCCGGATCGCCGAGCTGTCGAGCGCCTATAATTTCCCGATTTCCGCATCGCTCGGCGTCGCCACTTCGGAACGGCACGGCCGCACGATCCCGGCGCTGATGGCCGCCGCCGACGCCGCGCTCTACGACGCCAAATCCGCGGGCCGCAACCGCGTGATGAGCGCCGATCGCGCACGCGACGCGATGGCGGAAATCCCCCTCGCGGCGGAATGACGGACGGGCGCCGGTCGCAGACGGATCGCCGCCCCCTTTTCCCAACCGACTCAGGACCCTATCTCCCGCCCCGCAAAGGGGGCGCAACGATGCCGGAACCGATCCTCGCCGTGTCCGGCGTGTCCAAGACCTATAAGGGTGGCTTCACCGCCCTCCACAGCGTCGACCTGACGATCAACAAGGGTGAAATCTTCGCGCTGCTCGGCCCCAACGGTGCCGGCAAGACGACGCTGATCAGCATCATCTGCGGCATCGTCACGCCGTCGACCGGCACGATCCACGTCGCCGGCCACGACGCCATCACCGACTATAAGGCCGCGCGCCGCCGTATCGGTCTCGTGCCGCAGGAGCTGTCGGTCGACATGTTCGAAACCGTGCTCGCCACCGTCACCTTTTCGCGGCGGCTGTTCGGGCGGTCGGGCCACAGCGCCTATATCGAACAGATCCTCCGCGACCTGTCGCTGTGGGACAAGCGCGACGCCAAGATCATGGAGCTGTCGGGCGGCATGAAGCGCCGCGTGCTGATCGCCAAGGCGCTCGCGCACGAACCCGAGATCCTGTTCCTCGACGAACCCACCGCCGGCGTCGACGTCGCGCTGCGCCGCGACATGTGGAAGCTGGTTCACGGCCTGCGGGAACGCGGCGTCACCATCATCCTGACGACGCATTACATCGAAGAGGCCGAGGAAATGGCCGACCGCGTCGGCGTCATCAACCAGGGCCAATTGCTGCTGGTCGACGAAAAATCGGCGCTCATGAAGAAGCTCGGCAAGCGCGAACTCGACCTTGCTCTGGTCGAACCGCTATCGGCGGTGCCCGATGGCCTCGATCGCTGGCACCTCACGCTCGAAAACGACGGCAAGACGCTGCGCTACGTTTTCGACGCGACCGAGGAGCATACCGGCATCCCCTCGCTCCTGCGCGAACTCTCCGCACGCGACATCGCGTTCAAGGATCTCGAAACCTCCAAGTCGAGCCTCGAGGACATCTTCGTCGACCTGGTAGGCGAGCGGGCATGAGCGCGCAAAACACCCTCTCCGACGCGACTTTTGTGACTTTCCGAAAGGCGGGCCGCGCATGAATCTCCACGGCGTCTGGGCGATCTATCGCTTTGAAATGGCCCGCGCGCTGCGCACGCTCTGGCAGAGCCTCGTCGCGCCGGTGCTCACCACCAGCCTCTATTTCATCGTCTTCGGCGGCGCGATCGGCAGCCGGATGCAGACGGTGGACGGGGTGGGCTATGGCAGCTTCATCGTGCCGGGCCTCATCATGCTGTCGCTGCTCACGCAGAGCGTCGGCAATGCCTCGATCGGCATCTATTTCCCCAAATTCACCGGCACGATCTTCGAACTCCTCTCCGCCCCCGTGTCGGCGATGGAGATGGTGCTGGGCTATGTCGGCGCGGCGGCGACCAAGTCTGTGGTGCTGGGCGTCATCATCCTCGTCACCTCGGCCTTCTTCGTGCCGATCCGCGTCGATCATCCCGCCGCGATGGTCGCCTTCCTGCTGCTCACCGCCATCGCGTTCAGCCTGTTCGGATTCATCCTCGGCATCTGGGCCAACAGCTTCGAGCAATTGAACTTCGTGCCGATGCTGCTGATCACGCCGCTGACGTTCCTCGGCGGCAGCTTCTATTCGATCGACATGCTGCCCCAGCCGTGGCGGACAATCAGCCTGTTCAACCCGGTGGTCTATCTGGTCAGCGGCTTCCGCTGGAGCTTCTTCGGCAAGGGCGACGTCGACATCGCCGTCAGCCTCGGCGTCACGCTTGGCTTCCTCATCCTCTGCCTCGCCATCATCGCCTGGATCTTCAAAAGCGGCTGGCGCCTGAAGAATTGAAGCGCGTGGACGGCCGCCGAACGTCGCGTTACGCTTGGCACATGGTTGCCGCATTCGTCATCGCAGCCACGCTGCCGCTGGTTGCGACATCTCCGGCACTTGCAAGGGCAGGCGACGACTGGCGCATCGTCCGATACGATGCGCGCGAGTTCTGCGCCACGACCACGCTGACATGGGACCTGAAACGGGGAAGGCTGAGCATAGCCGAAGGAGGATGCGGTCCCCATAGTGCGGCGCCGCCGACAGTGACGTCAAAGCCGATCCGACCCTATGATCTCGCGCTCTTGCGCATATTGTCGTCTCGCGTCGAGGCGGAAGGCATGGCGCAGACCTCCTGTCGCAGCGTGCCTGTCCATCCATTGCCGGGGCCATTGTATTTCGTGGTCACGAAGGGCGGACGCGAGATCCGGTCTCCGAACTGTCTCAACGCCTTGGGCGTGCGTCTCGACGACGCTCTGACAGCCAGCCTGAAGCCGTAGCGACCGCCATCCACCTCAACTGCGGCATGACGCTCGGCATCTTCGTCCCCCGCCTCGCCAACATGGCTCGAATCTTCATGAGCAGCTGGCGGTTGAGGAACTGACTTCGTCATCCCGGGCTTGACCCGGGGTCCCGCTTCTTCCGCGGCGTCGGGATCAGCGGGACCCCGGCTCTTCGGTCGGGGTGACGGATAGGGACGTCAATCCGACGCCCGCACCCGCGACGCCACCCACGGCCGCAGCACCAGCGCGTTGAGGTCGACCAGCGCATGCACCGCGATGGCCACCCACAGGCTGCCGGTCCCCATGTACAGCGCCGCGAGCAATGCGCCGCCGACCAGATTCGCCGCCATCCCGGCCCATCCCTGATAACGGTGCATCGCGGCAAAGGCGGCGGTGCCCACGCCCATCCCCACCGCGCCCGACCCGCAGGCCAGCGTCACGATCAGCGGCAGCCACAGGCGGAAGAACAGTTCCTCCGTCACCCCCGCCGACAGCGCCAGCACCGCCGCCGGCCACAGATCGCCGTCCCGCCGCGGCAGCAGCGCGCTGGCATCGCCGATCGTCCAGGGCCCGCGCCCGCGCCGCGCCCGCCACCAGGTCAGCGCCAGCCCCAGCGCGCTGCCGCCCGCCAGTCCCAGCGCGATCGTCGTCGCCGAAATCGCCCCCGGCGGCAGGCCGAGCGCCTGCGCCAGCGGCAGGAAGGCAAGCGGCATGCCGCCGATCGCCCCCAAACCCCCGATCGCCGCCAGCCCCAGCAGCGCCGGCAGGCCGTATCCCAGCCACAGCCCCGACGCCCAGCGCAGGTGCCGTGCGGCAAAGCCGATCCGCCACCCCGCCATCAGCTGCCCGCGCCACAGGATCAGCGCCTGATAGCCGAGCGTCAGGACGAGGAGGATCGCGACGAGCATCGCCGCCGCCTATCGGCTCGTTGGCCTTCGCGCCAGTATGCCGGCCCACAGGCTGGCAAGCGGGGCCAAAGCCGTGTAGATGCGCGCTCCAGTCTATGGCGTCCGATCCCCCCCGCACCAGCCGATTCACCGCCTTCCGCGACGCCGGCGGCGTGCGTGGCCTCGTCAGCCGCTCCTGGGGCCGCTGGTGGGTGAAGGGGCTCGCCATCCTCGCCGTGCTGGCGGTCGTCGGCTATGGCGTTCTGTGGGTGACGGTGTTGCGGCAATTGCCGTCGGTCGACCAGTTGCGCAGCTACGAACCGCCGTTGCCCACCAACGTACGCGGTGCGGATGGCGCGCCGATCCAGTCCTACGCCCGCGAACGCCGCGTCGAGCTGAGCTACGCCGAATATCCGCCATTGCTCGTCCGCGCCTTCCTGGCGGCGGAGGACAAGACCTTCTTCGAACATCACGGCGTCGACTATCCGGGCCTGGGCGGCGCGGTGATCGATTACGTGCGCAAGTTCGGCACCGGCCGCCGTGCCAAGGGCGGATCGACCATCACCCAACAGGTCGCCAAGAACCTGCTGATCGGCAACGAATATTCGCCGACGCGCAAGTTCAAGGAAGCGATCCTCGCCTATAAGATCGAGGACACGCTCACCAAGCCGCAGATTCTGGAACTGTACCTCAACCAGATCGCGCTCGGCCGGAACGCCTTCGGCGTCGAGGCGGCGAGCCATGCCTATTTCGACAAGGAGCTGAACGAGCTCGACCTCGCGCAGCTCGCCTATCTCGCCATCCTGCCCAAGGGCCCGTCGAACTACGATCCCGTCCGCCACGCCGATCGCGCGCTCGCCCGCCGCAACTACGTGCTGGGCGAGATGCTGAAGAACGGCTTCATCACGCAAGGGCAGCACGATCAGGCGGTGTCCGAACCGCTCGGCACCATCCTGCGCCGCACGCCGAAATACGAACGCGTCGGCGGCTATTTCGTCGAAGAGGTCCGCCGCCAGCTGATCGACAAGTTCGGCGAGACCGAGCGCGATGGCCCGTTCAGCGTCTACGCCGGCGGCCTGTGGGTGCGCAGCAGCCTCGACACGCGGTTGCAGGACCTGGCCGCGCAGGCGTTGCGCGACGGCCTGCTCCGCTACGATGCGGGGCGCGGCTGGTCCGGCCCGCTGCGCCACGTCGCGCTCGACGACGCGGACGGCTGGCTGCAGCCGCTGCTCAACACCAACATCGGCCTCGATTACAAGGACTGGCGCGCGGCCATCGTGATCGCACGCGAGGGCGATGCGTGGCAGATCGGCTTCGCCGACGGCAAGACCGGAACGCTGCCGCGCGGCGCGGCGCAGATGCCCGTGCGTGGGCGTGGCGGCACCGCCTTCGCCGCGCTGAAGGCCGGCGACATCATCGCCGTCGCGCCGCAGGGCAGCGGCTACGCGATCCGCTCGGTGCCGAAGATCAGCGGCGGCTTCGTCGTAGAGGAACCGCAGACCGGCCGCGTGCTCGCGATGCAGGGCGGGTTCGACAGCCGCTTGCAGGCGTTCAACCGCGCGACGCAGGCGATGCGCCAGCCCGGATCGACCATCAAGCCGATCGTCTATTCCGCCGCGCTCGAAAACGGCATGACGCCCGCCAGCATCATCGTCGACGGTCCGTTCTGCGTCTACCAGGGCGCGCGGCTGGGGCAGAAGTGCTTCCGCAACTTCGGCAATTCGCGCGGGGCGGGGCCGCATACGATGCGCTGGGGCATCGAACAGTCGCGCAACCTGATGACGGTGCGCGCCGCCGCCACCACCGGCATGCCGCGCGTCGTCGACGTCATGAAGCGGATGGGCGTCGGCGAATACCAGCCCTATCTCGCCAATGCGCTGGGCGCGGGCGTCACCACCGTCAGCCGCATGGTCAACGCCTATGCGACGCTCATCAACCAGGGCCGCGCGCATCAGCCGACGCTGATCGACTTCGTGCAGGACCGCCACGGCAAGGTCATCTGGCCGGAAAACTGGCGCGGCTGTGACGGCTGCAACGCCCCCGATTACAATGGCAAGCCGATGCCGCGCCCGGGTGACCGCACGCGCCAGGCGATCGACCCGCTCACCGCCTACCAGATGGTCCACATCACCGAAGGCGTCATCCAGCGCGGCACCGCCGTCGTGCTGCGCGATCTCGACCGGCCGATGATGGGCAAGACCGGCACCACCACCGGCCCGACCGACGTCTGGTTCGTCGGCGGCACGCCGCAGTTCATCGGCGGCCTCTACGTCGGCTACGACACGCCCTCGAACCTCGGCGGCTATGCGCAGGGCGGCACCTTCGCCGCGCCGATCTTCAAGGAATTTGCGGTCAAGGCCTATGAGGGGCTCGACAAGATCCCCTTCCGCGCCCCCGCCGGCATCCGCATGGTTCGCATCGATCGCGCCACCGGCCGCCCGGTCTACGGCACCTTCCCGACCGACACCGATCCCAAGGCGGCGGTGATCTGGGAAGCGTTCAAGCCGCAGAGCGAGCCGCGCCGCGCGATCCACCGCGGGCCCACGCCCGCCGCGACCGCCACCGCCGCCGCCCCGCAACGCGCCACCAACACCCAGCGCGACAGCGATTTCTTGCAAAGGGAAGGCGGAATCTACTAGCGCCGTCCCATATACGTCATGCCAGCGAAGGCTGGCATCTTTCGCCGCGAAGCCCGCTCTTGCGGCACGAGATCCCAGCCTGCGCTGGGATGACGATTCTGATTGGAGAAGTTTCATGCGCGCCGAAGCGCAGTCCCACGTCGACCGTATCAATGACGCGCTGGCGCTGCTGCGCCGGTTCCTCGATTGGGACCGCGCGCTGCGTCGTCTCGACGAGCTGAACGCGCGCGTCGAGGACCAGGCGCTGTGGAATGATCCCAAGGCCGCGCAGGAGGTGATGCGCGAACGCCGCCGCCTGGACGAGGCGATCACCGCCACCCGCGCCATCCAGTCCGAGATGGACGACACCGTCGAACTCATCGAAATGGCCGAGGCGGAGGGCGACACCGCGATGGAGGCGGAGGGCGTCGAGGCGCTTGGCCAGCTGGCGGAACGCGCCGACCACGACAAGATCCAGGCGCTGCTCGCGGGCGAGGCCGACGCCAACGACACCTATATCGAGATCAACTCGGGCGCCGGCGGCACCGAGAGCCAGGATTGGGCGGGCATGCTCCAGCGCATGTACACGCGCTGGGCCGAACGCCGCGGCATGAAGGTCGAACTGATCGACTATCACGCCGGCGAACAGGCAGGCATCAAGTCCGCGACGTTGCTGGTGAAGGGCGAGAACGCCTATGGCTATGCCAAGACCGAAAGCGGCGTCCACCGCCTCGTCCGCATCAGCCCGTATGACAGCGCCGCGCGCCGCCACACCAGCTTCTCCAGCGTCTGGGTCTATCCGGTGATCGACGACAATATCGTCGTCGATTACAACGAAAGCGACCTGCGCATCGACACCTATCGCGCGTCGGGCGCCGGTGGTCAGCACATCAACACCACCGATTCCGCGGTGCGCATCACGCACATCCCCACCGGTATCGTCGTGCAGTGCCAGAACCAGCGCTCGCAGCACAAGAACAAGGCAGAGGCGTACAACCAGCTGCGCGCGCGCCTGTACGAACTCGAACTGCAGAAGCGCGAACAGGCCGCCAACGCCGAGAACGCCACCAAGACCGACATCGGCTGGGGCCACCAGATTCGCAGCTACGTGCTCCAGCCGTATCAGCTGGTGAAGGACCTGCGCACCGGCACCACCTCCACCGCGCCCGGCGACGTGCTCGACGGCGCGCTCGATCCGTTCATGGCCGCCGCGCTGTCGCAGCGCGTGACGGGCGAGAAGGTCGACGTGGAGGACGTCGATTGATGCGCGCCCGGGCCTTCGCCATCGCCGCCGCCACGGGGCTGTGCCTCGTCGCGGCCGCGTGCGACGGGTCCAAGCCCCTGCTCAAGCGCGACGACGCGCCCAGCGAGTTCCCTGACGCCGACCGCCCCGTCGCGCATATCGTCTCGTCGCGCTGGTCGAACGAAGAGGCACGCGATCGCCTTAACGAAGCCGCCGAAGTCATGGACAAGGCCGGCATCGCCAAGGGCATGACCGTCGCCGACATCGGCGCGGGCGAGGGCTATTACACCATCCGCCTCGCGCAGCGCGTCGGCGAACACGGCCGCGTGCTGGCCGAGGATATCGTCGCCAGCGTCCGCGATGCGCTGGCGGAACGCGTCGCCCGCGAAGACCTCGAAAACGTCGCCGTCCGCCTCGGCACCCCCGCCGACCCCAAGCTGCCCCCGGCCAGCTTCGACCGCGTCCTCATGGTCCACATGTACCACGAGATCGAACAACCCTACGAATTCCTCTGGCGCCTTCGGCCCTCGCTCAAGCCCGAAGGCCTGGTCGTCGTCGTCGACGCCAACCGCCAGACCAAGAACCACGGCACGCCGCCGGCGCTTCTGAAGTGCGAATTCGAGGCGGTCGGCTACCGCCAGGTCTCGATGACCGACATGCCGTCCGCCGGCGGCTATATGGCGACGTTCAAGGCGGTGGGGTCCCGGCCGGAGCCCGAGGCGATCAAGCCGTGCGTGATGCGGGATTGAGTGGAAGCTGGAGGCAGCTGACGGATTGGTTACGACTGAGCACAAGGCAGAGTCTCCGCTTTTTTGTTGGGGGGGGCACGTTCGCTCACAAGCATAACGGCAGTGCACCGCAGACGATTGCTAATCGATATATGAGCGGTACCTATACGTTCGCGAAGACGCGGCCCACTCGAGTAGCAATCTGTTTCTCTGCGCGAATTGAGCGTTACCAATTAGAGGCAAAATCGCGCTCCCTCTGCAATGCGGCTCAATCAACAGGCGGGCCACATTGACTCGCGTTCGCCGCTAGCTAGTATCGCGTCAGAAGGGGGTGCAATGACGACCAAACTGCAGCTTCGCGCGGGTGATGTCGAACTCATTTACGAGACTGACACCCCAATTGCCGTATCTGACGTGCGAGACTTTATCTCACAGGTTCAAGACTTGGCACAAGCGATCAGTCAGCCTGTAGCGGAGACGACCTTCGAGGGTGAGGAAGAGATTCCGGTTCGACCGAAGCCGCTGATGTTAGAGCATTCGAAGGTTGACCTTCATCTCAACACTATAGCGGACCGCCTAAGTGTGAAGAATTCCGCAGACCTCGCAATCGCAGCGGCCGCCTACCTGCAGCTTGTAGAAGGGAAAGAAAGCTTTACGCGACGTGAATGGCTGGCTGCCATGCAAACCGCTACAAATTTCTATAATCAGAATATGAGTGGAAACTTTTCGAAGACGGTAGGCCGTTTGAATGGTAGCAAAGTGAATCAGTTGGCTAATGACAAATTTGCCCTGAAATCTATCGAGATAGCGGATCTTCGAGGCAAGCTTGCTGAGTGAAGGGGATCTGAAGCAATGGCTGCACAAAGATTTTGGTCAGCTTGATAGGCTGTTATTGATACTCGCAACGTTCGACAGCCCAATCAAGCTAGATGGCCTTAGGGAGAGGGCCGCCAGAGCTGGACTTAAGCTCACAAAAAGCTGGAATCTCTCGGCAGTACTCGGGCGCAGCAAGGGCTTGGCGATTCGGGTGCCCGACGGCTGGGAAATTACGAACGCCGGTAAGAACCATCTTCGTAGTTTGGGCGTGAGCAATCTCAGCCCTTCAGCGGTTCAGGTGGCGAGTGATCTTCGAGCGCACTTAGAAAAAATTCAGAATGAGACAACTCGAGCCTTCGTCGATGAAGCAATTCGTTGCCATGAAGGCGAATTGTATCGCTCCGCTATCGTAATGTCTTGGCTTGCGGCTGTCGATGTTCTTCAAAGGACGGTGGTATCGAAGCACTTGCCGGCCTTTAACGCGTCGGCGAAAACGCTTGATAGCAAATGGAAGGATGCCTTCAACGAAGATGGTCTTGGTAAGATGGGCGAGGAACGATTTCTCGAACGGTGTGCAGCAATTGGTATGCTTGGAAAAAATCAAAAAGACGAGCTTCTTAAGGGGTTGAAGTTGCGTAACGGATGCGGCCACCCGAACAGTCTAAAAATTGGTCCGAATGCCGTCGCAAATCACATTGAAATTTTGCTGTTAAATGTCTTTGAACCGTTCGCCGTATAGCGGAGCAATCGCGTCTTGCCGCCAAGTCGGGAAGAGAAATAAGCGGGCGAAGAGCGACGGACCCAACACGCGCCCTTCCAATTCCACCCAATCCGCCCCACATTCCTCCTATGCTGCGAGCGCTTTGCCCCGCTGCCCCCTTCCAGTCTCCGGTTCGAACATGCGGGTCCCCGATCCCGCACGTTACGTATCGTCCACATTGTCCACTTTGGAACCCACGGTATGGCCCCGCCGTGTCCGGGTCCGCGCCCGGCTCACACCATCCCGAGCGCGCGCAGGCTGGTGATGCGGTCGCCCGCCAGGATCAGATGGTCGAGCAAGTCCACCTCCACCGCCGCGCACACCCGGGCGAGCGCACGGGTGTAGGCGAGGTCGGCGGGGCTGGGGGTGGCGTCGCCGCTCGGGTGGCCGTGGCCCAGGATCAGCGCGGCGGCGTCATGCGCCAGCGCGCCCGCGATCACCATGCGCAGCGACAGCGCGACCGACGCCCGCCCGCCGCCGACATCGATGCGGCCGAGAAGCCTCCGTTTCGGATCGAGATACAGCACCGCCGCGCGCTCCACCGCGCCCTCCGCCAGCTCGGCGAACAGCCGCGCCGCCGCCGCGGCGCCGGTCACTACCGGGGCAGGGGCCGGGGCGGGCAAGGGGGCCACGACCGGGAAGGGGGGCGTCGTCGTCACGCCCGTGTCCTGTCACGCCGTGCCGCTGGGCGCAGCGCCGCGCGCATCCGTTTCGGATCGAGTCCCGCCGGACTGGCGACTCGCACCCGCCTCCGCTACCCAGCGGGGATGCGCCAATATCTCGACCTCATGGACCGCGTGCTCACCAGCGGTGCCGAGCAGATGGACCGGACCGGCACTGGCACGCTCTCCGTCTTCGGCGCGCAGATGCGCTTCGATCTCGCCCAGGGCTTTCCGGTGCTCACCACCAAAAAGCTGCACCTGCGCTCGATCATCATCGAACTGCTCTGGTTCCTGCGCGGCGACACCAATGTGCGCTGGTTGCAGGAGCAGCGCGTCAGCATCTGGGACGAATGGGCGGATGAGGCGGGCGAGCTCGGCCCCGTCTACGGCAAGCAGTGGCGCGATTGGGATGCGGGCGACGGCCGCCACATCGACCAGATCGCCGAGCTGATTCAGCAGATCAAGACGCAGCCCGCCTCGCGCCGCCAGATCGTGTCGGCGTGGAACCCTGGCGAGCTGCACGCGATGGCGCTCGCGCCCTGCCATTGCCTGTTCCAGACGCATGTCGCGAACGGCCGGCTGTCGCTGCAACTCTACCAGCGCTCCGCCGACATTTTTTTGGGTGTGCCGTTCAACATCGCCAGCTATGCGTTGCTCACCCACATGCTCGCGCAGCAATGCGGGCTGGAGGTCGGCGAGTTCATCTGGACCGGCGGCGATTGCCACCTCTACACCAATCACCTCGACCAGGCGCGCCTGCAGCTGACCCGCCAGCCCGGCCCGCTGCCCCGCCTCGAAATCCGGCGCACGCCCCCGGCGATCGACCAATACGCCTACGAAGACTTCGTCCTGCACGATTACGACGCGCAGCCGCACATCAAGGCGGCCGTCTCCGTATGATCACTTTCCACCTCGCGCGCGCCGACAATGGCGTCATCGGCCGCGACGGGCAGCTCCCCTGGCGATTGCCCGCTGATTTGAAGCGCTTCAAGGCGCAGACGATGGGCCGCGCGATGGTAATGGGGCGCAAGACGTTCGAAAGCTTCCCGTCGCCGCTCCCCGGCCGCCGCCACATCGTCCTGACCCGCGACCCCGCCTGGGCCGCGGCGGGTGCCGAAGTGGCCCACACCCCCGCCGCCGCACTGGCGCTGGCCGGCGACGACGTCGCGGTGATCGGCGGCGCAGAGGTCTTCGCGCTGTTCCTGCCCCAGGCCGACCGCATCGAGTTCACCGAAGTCCACGGCGACTATCCCGGCGACGCCACCGTCCCCCCGTTCGACGGCTGGCATGAGGTGGCCCGCGAGGATCACCCCGCCCAGGGCGACCGCCCGGCCTACAGCTTCGTGACGCTGATCCGCCCCGACGCGGCGCACTGAAGGCACCGCCATCGCTTGACGCCGCGCCGTTCCGTTTCCACTGGTAGCCAGTGGGTCATTCGCGCGCGTCATGCGTTGGGGGTGGCTGCCTCTTGCTTCGCTTCGAAAACGGTGCCCCGACCCGATGACCGACATTCCCAACACCCAGCCTGACAGCCGTGAAACCACGATCCTCGACGCTCCCGACAAGATGGTCGGCATCCGCGACCTGTTCGGCATCGACAGCGACATGGAAGTGCCGGCGTTCAGCGAGGCGGACGAACGCGTCCCCGATCTCGACCCCGCCTATGTCTTCGATCCCGACACGACGCTGGCGGTGCTGGCGGGCTTCGCCCACAACCGCCGTGTGATGGTGCAGGGCTATCACGGCACCGGCAAATCGAGCCACATCGAACAGGTCGCAGCGCGCCTCAACTGGCCGTGCATCCGTATCAACCTCGACGCGCACATCAGCCGCATCGATCTGATCGGCCGCGACGCCATCGTGCTGAAGGACGGCCAGCAGATCACCGAATTCCGCGAAGGCCTGCTCCCCTGGGCGTTGCAGACGCCGACGGCCTTGGTGTTCGACGAATATGACGCGGGCCGCCCCGACGTGATGTTCGTGATCCAGCGCGTGCTGGAAACCGAGGGCAAGCTGACGCTGCTCGACCAGAATCGCGTCATCCGCCCGAACAAGTGGTTCCGCCTGTTCGCGACCGCCAATACGGTCGGCCTCGGCGACACGAGTGGCCTGTATCACGGCACGCAGCAGATCAACCAGGGCCAGATGGACCGCTGGAACATCGTCGTGACGCTCAACTATCTGTCCGCCGCGACCGAGGCACAGATCGTGCTCGCCAAATCGGGCGAATACGACAAGCCCGAGGGCAAGAAGCAGGTGGATAACATGGTCCGCGTCGCCGACATGACGCGCAAGGGCTTCATCAACGGCGATATCTCGACCGTCATGAGCCCGCGGACCGTCATCACCTGGGCGCAGAACACACTGATCTTCGGCGACGTCGGCTTCGCGTTCCGCCTGTCGTTCCTCAACAAGTGCGACGAGAACGAACGCCCGCTGGTCGCGGAATATTACCAGCGCGTCTTCGGCCAGGACCTGCCGGAAAGCGTGGTGGGGAAGGCTTGATCGACCGGATGGACTAACCCACTTAGTCCGCCTATCGGAGATGCACGATGGCAGAGGCCGACCCGCAGAAGACGTTCAACGTCCACGAGGCGAAGACGCAGTTTTCGAAGCTGGTCGACCGCGCCCATGCCGGCGAGGAGATCATCGTCGCCAAGGCAGGGGTGCCCTATGCCAAATTGGTGCCGATCGAGCCCGTTGCGAAGCGCAAGCGGCAACCGGGCCGGTGGAAAGACCTGAAGCTTTCGTATGACGACATCATGGCACCGTGTTTTACCCCGTCGGAACTCGACGAGATCGAGAACGCCAGCGTTTTCCCGCCCCACGTCTGATGCGGCTGCTGCTCGATACCCACGCCCTGCTTTGGTGGTGGCTCGCTGATCCGGCCCTGCCGCCTCGTGCCGCGGCTGCGATCGAGGATGGGGATAATGTTGTCTTCGTCAGCGCCGCGACCGCCTGGGAAATTGCGACCAAGGTACGAAAAGGACAGCTTGCGGCGATGCGTGATCGGATCGATCGTTTCGAAGAAGACGTCGTTGCTGATGGATTTCAGACCTTGCCCGTCGCGATGATCCACGGGCTCAAGGGTGGGGCGCTGGATGGCGCGCACAAGGATCCTTTCGATCGCATATTGGCGGCGCAGGCGTTGCTGGAGAATATGGTGCTGGTGACGTGTGATCGCGAGATGGCGGCGTTCGGATGCGAGACCCTGTGGTAATGGCCAACGAAACCCCTCTCGACCAGTTCAAGGCGGTCCTGTCCGGCACGGCGCGCGCGATCGCGGAGGAGCCGGAGGTCGAACTCGCCTTCACCGCCGATGCGCCGTCGCAGTCCGGCAAGCATATCAAGGTGCCGATGCCCGCACGCGCGCTGCCGGCCGAGCAGGTGGCGGAGGCGCGCGGCTTCGCCGATGGCTTCGCGTTGCGACTGAAGCATCACGACAGTGCGATGCACCTGCGCCACGCACCGGCGGAAGCGGTGGCGCGTGCGGTCTTCGACGCGGTTGAGGGCGCGCGTGTCGAGGCGCTGGGCAGCCGTGGCTATGCGGGCATCGCCGACAATCTGGGCCACGCGCTCGACGTGCGGCTGCGCGCCGATCCGATCACCCGCGCCCGCACGCGCGAGGAAGTGCCGCTGTCGACCGCGCTGTCGCTGATGGTGCGCGAGGCGCTGACCGGCAAACAGGCGCCCGCCGCCGCCGTGCCCGGCCTTGCGCTGGTGCGGGAATGGATCGAGCAGCGCACCGACCTGTCCAGCCTCGCGCTTGCGCTCGACGACCAGCGCGCCTTCCAGTCGCTCGCGATGAAGATGCTCGCCGAACTGGAACTGATCGAAGGTGAGGTAAAGCCCGAAGAGGCCGACGACGGCGGGTCGGAGGACGAGGGCACCGACGACCAGCAGCAGGACGAGGGCGAAGACAGCGAGGACGAGGACGCCGGCCAGGGCGAAGGCCAGGTCGACGCGCGCGGCGAGCAGCAGCAGTCGGACAGCGACGACAGCGAAGGCGAAGAGTTCGGCGAGGACTCGATGGACGACCTGGACGGCGAGGCGGGCGAGGACGGCGACGACGGTACACAGCCCGTCCGCCCCAACCGTCCGAGCGGCGAGTACATGCCGCAGTTCGACTATAAGCCGTGGACGACGCAGTTCGACGAGGTGATCGCCGCGACCGATTTGTGCGACGCGGACGAACTGGCGCGGCTGCGCGGCTATCTCGACCAGCAATTGGCGCACCTGCAGTCGGCCGTGTCGAAGCTCGCCAACCGGTTGCAGCGCCGGCTGATGGCACAGCAATCGCGCAGTTGGGACTTCGATCAGGACGAGGGCATGCTGGATGCGGCACGGCTCGCCCGCGTCGTCGTCAACCCGACGCAGTCGCTGAGCTACAAGATCGAGCGCGAGACCGATTTCCGGGATACCGTCGTCACGCTGCTGATCGACAATTCGGGCTCGATGCGCGGCCGCCCGATCGGCATCGCTGCGATCAGTGCGGACATCCTCGCGCGCACGCTGGAGCGCTGCGGCGTGAAGACCGAGATCCTCGGCTTCACCACCCGCGCCTGGAAGGGTGGGCAGAGCCGTGAGACATGGCTCGCCGCTGGGCGCCCGCCGCAGCCGGGCCGCCTCAACGACATTCGCCACATCGTCTACAAGAAGGCGGACGAACCGTGGCGCCGCGCGCGCAACAACCTCGGCCTGATGATGCGCGAGGGGCTGCTCAAGGAAAATATCGATGGCGAGGCGCTGCTGTGGGCGCACAACCGTCTGATCGCCCGGCCGGAGGATCGGCGCATCCTGATGGTTATCAGCGACGGTGCGCCGGTCGATGATTCGACGCTGTCGGTCAATTCGGGCAGCTACCTCGAACGCCACCTGCGCCAGGTGATCGGCTGGATCGAGGGCAAGAGCCCGGTCGAACTCGTCGCCATCGGCATCGGCCACGACGTCACGCGCTATTACGCCCGCGCCGTCACGATCATGGATGCCGAGCAACTGGGCGGCACGATCATCGAACAGCTCGCGGCACTCTTCGACACGCCGTAAAACCTGTCCGCGGGCCGCCGGTCAGCCCGGTAGGCGCCAGCGGACGGTGCGGGGGTAGACGCCGGCGGTCGGCTGGCCCTGCGCGTCGATGGCGGGCTGGAAGTGCGCTCGCCGGGACAGGCGCAGGCATGTGCCCGCGTCGAGGTCGGCGAAGCCGCTGCTGTGCTCGATCCGGCAGCCGGTGACGCGGCCTTGTTCGTCGACGGCGAGTGTCACGGCGACATCGCCCTGCTCGGCCATGCGCATTGCAGCCGGGGGATAATCCATTGCGCCGAGCCACGACGCCGGGTCTTCCGCCGGCTGCGGCGGGCGGGCGTGGTGGCGGGCAAGGGCCGGCTGGGCGCTGGCGATGGCGATCAGGGCGGCGGGCAAGATTCGATAACGCATGGTCGATCCTCGTTCGCGCGGCGGATGGGGACGCGCGCGTACCGCCGACGGCGCTCCGGCTTTATCCGCCCGGGCTTACGATTGGCTGACGGTTTGGACATCGGGCGCGGGCCCCACCGGCGAGGTGCGATTTCGGGTGGCTCACGCCCAGGCGATTGCCCATAGTCCCCTTCAGGGGGCGGATGATCCCCGCGGGAGACGGCGGCATGCGCAAATGGCTGATCGGCGGCGGTGTGATTCTCGCACTGGCACTCGCCGGCTTTTTCGGCCTCGCGCCGGTGCTGGTCGAACGGTCGATGAACCGCGTCGTACCCGTGCCGATCCGCGTGACGCCGCAGGCCCGCGCGCTCCATCGCACGCTCGCCATCGCCGATATGCATGCCGATACGTTGCTGTGGCGCCGCGACCTGCTCGATCGCGCCTCGCGCGGGCAGGTCGATTTGCCGCGGTTGCAGGCGGGCAATGTCGCGCTGCAGGTGTTCTCGTCCGTCACCAAGACGCCCAAGCATCAGAATTATGACGCCAACGGCGCCGACACCGACAATATCACCTTGCTCGCCATCGCGCAGATGCAGCCGCCGCGCACCTGGGGGTCGCTGCTGCAACGCTCGCTATGGCATGCGGAAAAGCTGGACCGCGCCGCTGCGGCGTCGGGGGGTCAGCTGCGCCTGGTGCGCGCGCCCGCCGACATCGACCGCCTACTCGCCGATCGCAAGGCGTGGACGCAATGCTATGGCGACCACTGCCTCACCGCCGCGCCGGTCGGTGCGATGCTGTCGATCGAGGGGTTGCAGGATCTCGAAGGGCGGCTCGACAATCTCGATCGCCTCTATGCGGCGGGCTTTCGCATGGCGGGGATGGCGCATTTCTTCGACAATGACGTCGCGGGATCGATTCACGGCATCGCCAAGGGCGGCCTGACGCCCTTCGGACGACAGGTCATCGCGGCGATGGAGGCGAAGGGCATGATCGTCGACGTCGCCCATGCCAGCCACGCCGCGGTCGCCGACATCCTGCGCGTCGCCAGGCGCCCCGTCGTCTCCAGCCATGGCGGCGTGCAGGCGACCTGCCGCGTCAACCGCAACCTGACCGACGCGGAGATCAAGGGCATTGCCGCGACCGGCGGGGTCGTCGGCATCGGCTATTGGGATGCGGCGGTGTGCGCAACCGATCCCGCCGCCGTCGCCCGCGCCATCGCGCATGTCCGCGACCTCGTCGGTGTCGATCACGTCGGCCTCGGCTCCGATTTTGACGGCGCGGTGACGACCGGGTTCGATACCAGCCAGCTCGTCGGGATCACGCAGGCGCTGCTCGATCGCGGCTTCACGCCGGATGAGATCGCCAAGGTGATGGGCGGCAACGTGCTGCGGCTCCTGCGAAACGGCCTCGCGCCCGCTCTTGCTCCGGGGGCGCCACGGTCCTAGGGCGCCCATGACATGGAGCGGCTGGACGGCGGCTCGACGGTGCCGCCGCATCTGGCCGGGGGGATCGTCGCGCTCGGCAATTTCGATGGCTTTCACCTCGGGCACCAGGCGGTGGTCGGGCAGGCGGTCGCGCGGGCCCGGGCCGAGGGGCGGCCGGCGCTGGTCGCGACCTTCGATCCGCACCCCGTCCGCCATTTCCGCCCCGACACGCCGCCCTTTCGCCTGACCACGCTCGACCAGCGCGAACGCCTGTTCGCCGCGGCGGGGGTGGATGCGATGGTCGTCTTCGCCTTCGACGCCGCCCTGGCGGCCTTGTCCGCGGAAGCCTTTGCCGAGCGGCTGGCAGCGCGGTTGCAGGTGGCGGGCGTCGTCACCGGCGAGGATTTCACCTTCGGCCAGGGCAAGCGCGGCGACGTCGCGATGCTGGCGGCGCTGGGTACGACCCATGGCTTTACCGCGGAAACGGTCGGTGCCGTGACGCTGGATGGGGAGACGGTGTCGTCCAGCCGCATCCGCGAGTTGCTGCGCGCCGGCGACCCGCGGGGCGCCGCGCGCCTACTCACCCGCCCGTTCGCGATCGAAGGCACCGTGCAGCACGGCGACAAGCTCGGCCGGACGATCGGCTATCCCACCGCCAATCTCGACATGGGCAAATATCTCCGCCCCGCCTACGGCATCTATGCCGTTACCGCGCGATTGCCCGACGGGCGTCAGGTGCAGGGCGCCGCCAACCTCGGCATCCGCCCGACCTTCGATCCGCCCAAGGAATTGCTCGAACCCTATTTCTTCGACTTTTCCGGCGACCTGTACGGCCAGACCATCGAGGTCGCGCTGATCGACTATATCCGCCCCGAAGCGAAGTTCGACAGTCTCGACGCACTCACCGCCCAGATGGAGGCCGACTGTGCCGAGGCGCAAGCGCGGCTCTCCGCTGCGGCCCGAGCATTGTGAATGACACGTTCACACCTTGCCGCTAAGCCGTAACGACCTATGAGCGACACGCCCGACACCGCCGCCAACGCCGCCCCCAGCACCCCCCGTGATTGGCGCGACACCGTCTTCCTGCCGAAGACCGACTTCCCGATGAAGGCGGGCCTCGCCGCCAAGGAACCCGCGATCCTCGATCGCTGGGCGCGGATCGGCGTGTACGATCGCCTGCGCGAACAGCGTAAGGGCCGAGAATTGTTCGTCCTTCACGATGGCCCGCCCTATGCCAATGGCGACATCCACATGGGCCATGCGATGAACAAGGTGCTGAAGGACATCATCGTCCGCAGCCAGTCGCTGATGGGCAAGGATGCCCCCTATGTGCCCGGTTGGGACTGCCACGGCCTGCCGATCGAATGGAAGGTCGAAGAGGCCTATCGCGCCAAGAAGCAGAACAAGGACGAGGTGCCGGTCGCGCAGTTCCGCGCCGAATGCCGCGCCTATGCCGATAAATGGGTGGGCGTGCAGCGCGACCAGTTCCAGCGCCTCGGCGTGATGGGCGACTGGGCCGATCCCTATCTCACGATGAATTACGACGCCGAGGCGACGATCGTCGGCGAGCTGCTCAAATTCGCCGAAAGCGGCCAGCTGTACCGCGGCGCCAAGCCCGTCATGTGGTCGCCGGTCGAGAAGACCGCGCTGGCCGAAGCCGAAGTCGAGTACGAGGATATCGTCTCGACCCAGATCGACGTCGGGTTCGAGATCGACCACGCACCCGAAGCCGACATCCTGGTCGGCGTCACCGCGGTGATCTGGACGACGACGCCCTGGACGATCCCGGTCAACCAGGCGCTCGCCTATAATCCGGCGCTCGATTACATCCTCTTCGGCTGCGGCGGCCGGCGTTTCCTCGTCGAGGAAAACCTGATGGGTGCGTTCATGAAGCGCACCGGCCTGAAGATGGAAGAGTTCATCGCGCTGGTGAAGGGCGCGGTGCTGGAAGGCGCGACGGCGAAGCATCCGATGCACGCGCTGGGCGGCTTCTTCGCCAAGCCGCGGCCGTTCCTGGCGGGCGAGTTCGTCACCCGCGACGCCGGCACCGGCCTCGTCCACATGGCCCCCGATCATGGCGAGGACGATTTCCTGCTGTGCAAGGCGCACGGGATCGACCCCGTGTTCGCGGTCGATGGCGCGGGCATGTACCGGCCGGACTGGGCGTGGCTCGGCGGGCAGGGCAGCGTCATCAACAAGAAGTTCACCAGCGCCGAAGGCCCGATCTGTTCGGGCCTGCGCGAGGCGGGCGCCCTGCTGTCGGCGAGCGACGACTTCGCGCACAGCTATCCGCATTCGTGGCGGTCGAAGGCGAAGGTGATCTTCCGCGCGACGCCGCAATGGTTCATCCCGATGGACCGCGCGATCCTGAACGACGGCGAGGGCCGCGCTAGCAATGGCGCGACGCTGCGCGAAACCGCGATCGATGCGATCGAGCACACGCGCTGGGTGCCCGAACGCAGCCGCAACCGCATCCGTTCGATGGTGGAGGGGCGCCCGGACTGGGTCATCAGCCGCCAGCGCGCCTGGGGCGTACCGATCGCGCTCTACGTCAATCGCGCCACCGGCGACTATCTCAACGATCCCGCGGTCAACGCGCGCATCGTCGCCGCCTTCCGCGACGGCGGCGCGGACGCATGGTTCACCGCAGACCACCAGACGCTGCTCGGTGCCGATTACGACCTCGCCGACTTCGAACCGCAGAACGACATTCTCGACGTGTGGTTCGACAGCGGCTCGACGCACGTCTTCACCGTCGAGGCGCGCTACGGCGCCGACGTGCGCGCCAACCTGTACCTCGAAGGCAGCGACCAGCATCGCGGCTGGTTCCAGTCGTCGCTGCTCGAAAGCTGCGGCACGCGCGGTCGCGCGCCCTATGACGCGGTGCTCACCCACGGCTTCGCGCTCGACGGGCAGGGGCGCAAGATGTCGAAGAGCCTCGGCAACGTCGTCGATCCGCTGAAGGTGATCGGCGAAAGCGGCGCGGACATCCTGCGCATGTGGGTCGCCTCGACCGACTATTTCGACGACGTGCGCATTGGCAAGGAAGTGCTCGGCACCGCGTCGGACGGCTATCGCAAGCTGCGCAATACCTTCCGCTACCTGCTCGGCGCGCTCGACGGCTTCACCGAAGCGGAGCGCGTGCCCGTCGAGGCGATGCCGGAGCTGGAACGCTACGTCCTCACCCTGCTCGGCCAGCTCGACATGGACCTGCGCGAGGCGGCCGAGGCGTATGAGCTCAACCGCTACCTGCGCCGCCTGACCGATTTCGCGAACGAAGACCTGTCGGCCTTCTTCTTCGATATCCGCAAGGATTCGCTTTATTGCGATGCGGCGACCGATCCCAAGCGCCGTGCCTATCGCACCGTACTCGACGTGCTGTTCAACGCCCTCGTCCGCTATGCCGCGCCGATCCTGTGCTTCACCGCCGAGGAAGTGTGGCAGGCACGCTTCCCGAGCGAGGACGGCTCGGTCCACTTCCTCGAATGGCCCGAATTGCCCGCGCTGCCGGGTGACGAGCCGCTCGGCACCGACTGGGCCGACGTCCGCCGCCTGCGCGCCAGTGTCACCGAGGCGATCGAGCCGCTGCGCCGCGAAAAGAAGGTGAAGTCGAGCCTCGAAGCCGAGGTGACCGTGCCCGAAATGCCGCTGGACGCGGCGGCACTTGCCGAGACGTTCATCGTCGCGCGGGTGGGTGAGGGCGAAGAGGTGACGGTGACGCGCACCGACTACAACAAGTGTGGCCGCTGCTGGCGCCACCTGCCGGAAGTCGCGGTGGATGGCGATCTGTGCGCGCGTTGCGAGAGCGTCGTCGGTCATGCGTAACCTGCCCGTCTCCGGCCTGGTCACCGCCGCGCTGCTCTTCGTCGCCGATCAGGCGTCGAAGTTCGCTATCACCGACGTGCTCCAGCTCAACGATCTGACCGCCGAACGCTACGTCACGCCGTTCTTCAACCTGCGCTTCGTCGCCAATCACGGCATTTCGCTGGGGCTGCTCCACGCCGACACCAACACAATGCGCTGGGCGCTGGTCGCGATGACCGGCGCGATCGCCATCGCGGTGGCGATCTGGATGACGCGTGAGCCGGCGCGGCCGGATAGGATCGCCTTGGGCGCGATCCTGGGCGGCGCGCTCGGCAATATCGTCGACCGCGTGCGCTTCGGCTACGTCGTCGACTTCGCCGATCTGCACTTCGGCGATTGGCGCCCGTTCCTCGTCTTCAACGTCGCGGATGCCGCGATCACCCTCGGCGTGCTGGTGCTGCTTGTCCGCGCGCTCCTGATGCGCGACAAGCGCGACATTCCCTCGGAGAATCCCCATGCGTAAGTCAGTTCCGATTCTCGCCGGCCTCGCCTGCGTCGTTCTCCTCTCGGGCTGCGGCAAGCGCGGCTACGACCGTGCGCGTCCCGACGAATTCGCCGTCGCGCGTCAGGCGCCGCTGGTGATCCCGCCCGATTTCGCGCTGGTCCCGCCGCAGCCGGGCGCCGCCCGCCCGCAGGACAATCAGGCGACCGCACAGACGCTCGACGCGCTGTTCGGCGGTAACACGGCACGCAGCGCCGCGGAAAATGGCGTCGTCAACCAGGCGGGCGGCGACGCGGCGGATGCCGGCATCCGCTCCGAGGTCGGCGATCCGCAGACCAACGTCGTCGACAAGGGCGCGACGACGCGCGACATCGTTGCCGCCCCCGAAGGCGACGGCCAGGACGCTCGCGCGGCGGCGACCAAGAAGTAAGGCTTTCCCCGAGTCTGGGACGCGCTGCCTGATCGTCGATAGGATCGATGGTCGGGTAGGTCGTTCGAATGACAGGCAGAATCGGCGGCCCTGTCCTACATCTGCGCAGTCCGCTATGGAGCGGGAAGACCTCAGATCAGTCCGTCATTGCGAGCGTAGCGAAGCAATCCAGAGCCGGACCAGGACGCCTTGGACTGCCGCGCTACGCCCGCGATGACGGTTCCGGTTCGGCCGGACGTCACGCCGCCGGGGAGCGGAACGACGAACCGTTCCGCTCTTTCTCACGGTCGCATTTGGAAACGATGGGCCCCGAACGTTTCCGTTAAGGTGTTCATGTTGTCTATGTTGCCGCCGCCGAGGCAGCGGCGCGCGCCCGATCAGGCACGCGCCCGAAACGCGGCGAGCCCCCGGTCGAGGTCGGCGATCAAATCGTCCGGGTCTTCCAGGCCGATCTGCAAGCGGACCAGCGGTCCGGCATAGTCCCGCGGCGCCGCGGTGCGGATGCGTGCCGGATCCGCGGGGATGGCAAGGCTTTCGAACCCGCCCCAGCTATAACCGATGCCGAAATGGTCGAGCGCATCGATCAGCGCGGCTCGTGCGGCTTCGCCGCCGCCGTTGAGCACGAACGAAAACAGCCCGCTCGATCCCTTGAAGTCGCGCACCCAATGGTCGTGGCCGAGGCAGGAGGGCAGGGCAGGGTGGAGCACCTGCGCGACCTCCGGTCGGGTCGAAAGCCATTGCGCGATCGCGAGCGCGCTCTTCTGATGCTGGGCGAGGCGGACCGCCATGGTGCGCAGGCCGCGGCTGCCGAGCCAGGCGTCATCCGGTGATGTCACCTGCCCCAGCTGATAACTGACGTCGCGCAGCGCCGCATAATGGCCGGGCGCAGCCGTCACCGACCCCAGCATCACGTCGCTATGCCCGACGACGTACTTCGTCGCGGCGAGGATGGTGAGGTCGATGCCCTTCTCGATCGCCGGGAAGAACAGCGGCGTCGCCCAGGTGTTGTCGAGCAGCGTCGTCAGCCCGTGGCGCTTGGCGACGGCGACGATCGCGGGCAGGTCCTGCACTTCGAAGGTCAGGCTGCCCGGGCTTTCGAGGAAGATCGCCTTGGTGGCGGGGCCGATCAGCTGTTCGATCCCCGCGCCGATCAGCGGATCGTAAAAGCGCGTGGTGACGCCGAACCGCTTCAACAGCTGCATCGCCTGTCCCCGCGTCGGGTCATAGGCGCTGTCGACCAGTAACAGCTCGTCGCCCGGCGACAGGACGGACAGCAACGCCGCGGCGATCGCCGCGACGCCCGAGGGGTAGAGGAACGTTGCCTCCGCCCCCGGCTCGAGGCTCGTCAGCGCATCGGCGAGGCTCCATTGCGTCGGCGTGCCGCGGCGCCCGTAATAGAGGCGGTGGTGCGTGTCGCCATGACCGTTGGCGCGCAGGTCGGCGATGTTGTCGTAGAGGATGGTCGAGGCGCGCCAGACCGGCGGATTGACGATCCCGGCGGTCCATTCGGGGCGGCGGCCCGCCTGGACGACGCGCGTGGCGTCGCCCAGGCGAGCTTCCGGGGAGGTTTCGTCGTCGGAGTTACGCGTCAACGGCTTCCTTGGCTCCCATGGCCTTGGGCGTCGAGCGATCCGCTCCCCATTCCGACCAGCTGCCGTCATAGATCGGCATGGCCTTGCCGACCAGATGCGCGCCGAAGGCCAGCACCGCGGCGGTGATCCCCGATCCGCAGGTCGCGACCATCGGCTTGTCGAGGTCGACGCCAGCGCTGGCGAACGCCTCACGCAGCGCGTCGCCCGTCTTCCACGTGCCGTCGGCGTTGAACAGCTGGCCCTGCGGCAGGTTCTTCGATCCGGGGATGTGGCCGGCATGCGTCGCGGGGCGCGGATCGGGTTCTTCGCCGGTGAAGCGCGCGGCCGAGCGGGCATCGACGACCTGTTCGGCACCGCTGTCGACGTTCGCCTTCATCTGGTCGAGCGTGCGGACGTTCTTCTGGTCCGCCCAGACGGTGAAGTGGCGATGGCGCAGCGCTTCCTTGCCGCTCGCCGTTTCGCGCCCCTCCGCCTGCCATTTGGCGAGGCCGCCATCGAGGATCGCGACGTCATGCGCGCCGAACGTCCGCAGCATCCACCACGCGCGCGCCGCGGTGTGATGCGGCGAATTGTCGTAGAGCACGACGCGGCTGCCATCGCCCAGCCCCAGGCTCTGCATGCGGCTGGCGAATTTCTCGGCAGAGGGCAGCATCATCGGCAGATCGCTGTCGGTATCGCGCAATTCGCCCAGGTTCATGAACACCGCGCCGGGAATGTGCGCCGCCTCATATTCCGCCGCGGCATCGCGCGGCGTCTCGCCGGGGAAATTGGCGAAATAGGTGGCATCGACGATCCGCAGGTCGCTTGCGCCCATCTCTGCGGCCAGCCATTCGGTCGTCACCAACGCGTCCATCACACTCTCTCCATTCACGTTTGCACGTTCACGTTCGGGCTACGCTGGGGAGGAGTGCCCGGACGTCTCAATAACCGGATTCGCTTGCGGTGTCGAGACTCTGTAAGAAAGTTTTAGCTTGGGTGCGTGTTTCATTACGAGATTGCGCGGTTTGCTTCTTCCATGTCGCGTAGGGCATGCGCAGTCGTTGGTTGTCACCCAGCTTGCCTTCGTGCCGGGCCAGGAAATCCCAGTAGAGCGCGTTATACGGGCAGGCATCCTCACCCACCCGCTTCTTCACGTCGTAGCGGCAATGCCCGCAATAATCGCTCATCCGGTCGATATAGGCGCCCGACGAGATGTACGGCTTCGATCCCAGCAGACCCCCGTCGCCGAACTGGCTCATGCCGAGCGTGTTGGGCAACTCGACCCATTCATAGGCGTCGATGTAGACTTCGAGATACCAACGATGCACCTCGGCCGGATCGGCGCCGATCAAGAGCGCGAAATTGCCCGTCACCATCAGCCGCTGGATATGGTGTGCGTGCGCAGTCTCCAGCGTCTGCCCGATCGCCTCCTTCAGGCAGTGCATGTCGGTGTCGCCGGTCCAATACCAGCCGGGCAGCTTGCGCCTATGGTTGAGGAAGTTGCGGGTCACATAATCGGGTCCCTCACGCCAATAGATGCCGCGCATATATTCGCGCCATCCGATGATCTGGCGGACATAGCCCTCGACCGAGTTGAGCGGCGCGCGGCCGGCGCGATATTCCGCCTCGGCGCGGCGGCACAGGTCGAGCGGATCGAGCAGGCCCGAATTGATGTAGGGCGACAGGATCGAGTGCCACAGATAGCGCTCGCCGGTCAGCATCGCGTCCTCGTAATCGCCGAACTGCGGCAGCGCCTTTGCCAGGAAATAGGCGGCCTGTTTCTCGGCATCCTTGGCGCTGACGGCATAGGCGAAGCCGTCGAGCGTGCCGGGGTGGTCGGCAAAGCGCTCCGCCACCAGCGCCAGCACGTCCTTGGTGACCGCGTCGGGTTTGAAGACATGCGGCTGCGGCATGAACAGGTCCGCCTTGGCGGGCTTGCGGTTCTCCCTGTCGAAGTTCCAGCGGTCGCCGACGGGTTTCTTGCCATCCATCAGCAGCCCGGTCTTGCGACGCATGTCGCGATAGAAGAACTCCATGGTCAGCTGCTTGCGCTCGCTGGCCCAGGCGCCGAATTCGGCATGGGTGGCGACGAAGCGGTCATCGGCGCGGATATCGACCGGGATGCCGAAGATCGTTTCCCAACTCTCCAGCATCGCGGCAACGCGCCATTCGCCCGCTTCGGTCACGACGATCTGCTCGGGCGCGTGCCGCTCCACCGCTCGCGCGATTTCGCCCGTAAAGCTGCCAGAATTGTCGGGGTCGTCGAGCTGGACATAGTCGACGGTCCATCCCGCTTTCGTCAGCGCAGCGGCATGGTGCCGCATGGCCGACAAGATGTACGCAATCTTCTGCTTGTGATGGCGGACGTAGGTCGTCTCGTCGCCAACCTCCATCATCAGCACGATCGTCTCCGCAGGGTCGGCATCGCGCAGCGAGGACAGAGTGGGCGTCAACTGGTCGCCCAATACGGGAACAAGCGTTTTCATCCGGCCTCGCGTCTCCTACATGGGCCGCCATGACCCCGATGCACCTTGGCCAGACCAGCCAACTGCCCGCCTCTCCCGAAGAAGCGGTGCTCGATTATGTTCCCAATCCGCGTGTCGGCACGACCTATCTCGTTCGGTTTGCGGTGCCCGAATTCACGTCGCTGTGTCCGGTGACCGGGCAACCGGACTTCGCGCACCTCGTCCTGGACTATGTACCGGGCAACACGATCGTCGAATCGAAGTCGCTGAAGCTATTCCTCGGCAGCTTCCGCAACCATGCGGCCTTCCATGAGGATTGCACCGTCGGCATCGGTCAGCGGCTATTCGACGAGATGAAGCCGCAATGGCTGCGGATCGGCGGCTATTGGTATCCCCGCGGCGGCATTCCGATCGATGTCTTCTGGCAGTCGAGCGCGCCGCCGACCGACCTGTGGCTGCCCGATCAGGGCGTAGCCCCGTACCGCGGGCGAGGTTGATCGAGATCAGCATCATTGCCAGGTTGCACTGCAACATGAGTGCAACCTTTCGGCTGATCGGCTGTTCATCCCTCGGCAAGGTTGCGGCTCTGCCCGTAATGTTGCGCCAGCGAAGGATGAGGTATGGTGACCACGGCAGCACAGGGCGACGCGATCCGGTATCTGGCCTTGATCGGGAACTTCCTGCCGCGCCAATGTGGTCTGGCGACTTTCACGACCGACGTGTGGCAGGCGATGCGTGATCGCTTTTCGGACGTGCAGGTCGATGTCTATGCGATGGACGATCATCCGGGCCGTTACGCCTATCCGCCGGCGGTGACGGGGACCATCCCGCAGCATGATCTGTCTGCCTATCTATCGACCGCTCGTGCGATCGAAGCGAGCGGTGCGCAGGCGATCTGGGTACAGCACGAATACGGTATCTACGGCGGACCGGCCGGCGAGCATCTGCTCAGCCTGCTCGATCGCACTACCCTGCCGGTCATTGTAACCCTGCATACGGTCTTGGAAAAGCCGAACGCCGATGAGCGTCGCGTGCTGGAAGGTCTGTTGCACCGCGCCGCCAAGATCGTGGTGATGGCTGAGCGCGGTCGCGACATCCTGCGCCGTGTCTATGGCGCAAATCCGCGCCAGATCGCCATGATCCCGCACGGCGTGCCCGACCGCCCGTTCGTCGATCCCGAGACGCTAAAGCCCCGTTTCGGCTGGCAGGGGCGCGATGTCGTGCTGACCTTCGGGCTGCTGGCGCCTGGCAAGGGCATCGAGACGATCATCGAAGCGCTGCCTGCGATCGCGGAGCGCCATCCCAATCTGCTCTATGCGGTACTGGGCGCCACCCACCCCAATCTCGTTGCGCATGAAGGTGAGGCGTATCGCGACCGGCTGAAGGCACTCGCTGACCAGCTGGGCGTCGGCGACAATGTCGCGTTCATCGATGGCTTCGTCGAGCATGACGAACTGCTCGACTATCTGCAGGCCGCCGACATTTATGCGACGCCCTATCTCAACCCCGCGCAGATCACGAGTGGAACGCTGTCGTACGCCGTCGGTGTCGGTAAGGCGGTCATCTCGACGCCTTACGTCCACGCGACCGAAATCCTGGCGGATGGTCATGGCGTGCTGGTCGACTTCCGGGACGTTGCCGCGTTTGCGCGCGAGATCGATCGCCTGCTGTCGAGCAAGCGCGACCGGACGCGGCTGGCGCAGCGCGCCTATGATCGCGGCCGCACGATGATTTGGCCGCGGCTCGCCGAATCGGCGCTGCATGAGCTGGAGGTCGCGGTCGCCTCGCGTCCGCGTCGTCTTGCCCAGTCGGCGCCTCATGGCCTGCGCGCGCTGGAGCCCAATTTCGCGGCGGTCGAGCGGATGAGCGATGCAACCGGCATGCTCCAGCATTCGATCTACTCGGTGCCTGATCGCCGCCATGGCTATTGCATCGATGACAATGCTCGGGCGCTGATGCTGATGAGTGCGATGGACGACCTCGATCCCGTCGCGCGGGACAAATGGACGACGATCTACGCCTCGTTCATCCAATATGCTTGGAATCCGGAGGCGCGACGGTTCCGCAACTTCATGAACTTCGACCGGACCTGGTGCGAAGACGTGGGGTCGGAGGATTCCAACGGCCGAGCCATCTGGGCGCTTGGCGTCACCGCACGCGACGGCAAGGACGCCAAGCATCGCGACTGGGCGCGGACGATGTTCGATCGCACCGCCAGTCTGGCGCTGGAGCTGGGGTCGTTGCGGGCACAGTCTTTCGCGATGCTGGGTGCCGCAGCGATGCTGGAGACGTCGCCCGGGCATGAGCTCGCGCGATCGATCCTCGAACGTTTCCCGGACGATCACCTCGCGTTGCTGGCAGCGGCGCGCCGGCCGGAATGGCGCTGGTTCGAGATCGTGCTGGCCTATGATAACGCGCGCTTGCCGCAGGCGCTGGTCGTTGCCGGTCAGGCGCTGGGCCGGCAGGACCTGATCGATTGCGGGCTGGAGACGCTCGACTGGATCGTCGCCAAGCAGACATCGCCTGAGGGTCGTTTCCGCGCTGTGGGCACGGAGAGCTTCCATCGCCCCTATGCCGATCCGTTGCAGTTCGATCAGCAGCCGCTGGAGGCGCAGGCGACGGTCGATGCGTGTCTCGCCGCATGGCGTGCAACGGGCGATGTGCGCTGGGTCGCCGAGGCAGAGCGGGCATATAGCTGGTATCTGGGCCACAACGACCTCGACCTGCCGCTGGCGACGGCTGCGGACGGCGGCTGTTTCGACGGCCTGATGCCTACCGGGCTCAATCGCAATCAGGGTGCGGAGTCGATCCTTGCGTTGCAGCTGGCAAGTTGTGCGATTTCGGGGCTTTCAAAGGCGACCCAAGGCGTGGCAGGGACATCGCGCGCCGTCGCCTGATACGATCGGGTGACGACGTCATAACGACCGGTCGACGAGGGTTCTGAAGCGCGATGGATCTGTTCAATCACGGGTTGCGGCTGCACGCCGATCCGTCCAGCGTCGTCGTCCGCCCGTTCCACATCGCATGGGGCGGCAAGGGCGGCGCACCCAACCGGACGGAACGGCTAGTCGGCGAAGTGCTCGCCATGTCGACCGAGGAAGCGCGCGACCAGCTCGAGGCCGTGCTGAAGGATTTCGAGGCGCGCCACTGGCAGACCCGGCGCGTCTTCATGACGCGCTACGACGAGATCGAGGAACTGCTCGGTCTGGATGGCACCGAGATCAGCGACGAAAAGCGCCAGCTGATCGGTGCCTATTTCTGCCACGAATATAGCTATGCCGCCGCGGCGCTGATGAATCCCAGCGCGGTACCGCATTTCGACCAGTCGGGCATGCCCGAAGGATCGATGCGCATCCTGATGAGCTTGCGCTCGGTCGGCGAGGGGCATATTTCGTCCGTCGCGTTCCGTGAAGGCATCATATCGAACGGCCACGAACTGGAACTGGCGCCGGAGCCGCCCTTCGCTACTGCGACCGACGTGATCGGCGGCGAGGAAGAGATGCCGGCAGGGCCAGTCACGGTCTGGCGCCATCGCGACTCGACACTGTCGGGCACGGTGATCTTCCCGATTACGCAGGCGCAGTCCAAGGGGTTGGAGGATCTGCGCATCAGCCACTTCCAGCATGACGACGGCAGCTTCGAATGGATTGGCACCTACACTGCCTATAACGGGTCGGTGATCCAGTCGGAATTGATGCGCACGCGCGATTTCCGCAGCTTCGACCTCGTGCCGATGTCCGGCTCCGCGGCGCGGAACAAGGGCATGGGCCTTTTCCCCCGCAAGGTCGGCGACCAGTATATGATGATCGGCCGGCAGGACGGCGAGAACCTGTTCCTGCTGAAGTCCGACAGCCTGGAGCATTGGGACGAGGGCGAGAAGATTCTGACCCCCGTCTTTCCGTGGGAACTCGTACAGATCGGCAATTGCGGTCCGCCCATCGAGCTGGACGAAGGCTGGCTGCTGTTGACCCATGGCGTCGGCGCGATGCGCAAATATTCGATTGGTGCGGCGCTGCTGGACAAGAACGATCCGTCCAAGGTGCTGGGCCGCACGCGCGAACCCATCCTCGCTGCAAAGGATCAGGATCGCGAGGGCTATGTCCCGAACGTCGTCTACAGCTGCGGCGCGATCCGCCACGGCGAGACGCTATTCCTGCCCTATGGCATCGCCGACAGTTCGGTGGGCTTTGCGTTCGTAGCGATCAAAGACCTGCTCGCCGCGATGGTGTGAGCGGGCGTCGGTTCGACCAACGCGTAACGACATGGTGATTGTCGTCCCAGCGCAGGCTGGGACTGCGCGCGGCTTTAGTGCGCGCCATCGCGAGACGATCCCAGCCTGCGCCGGAATGACATTTACACGGTGATGATGAAAGACCGCCGGCTTAGCGGGCGTCGCGCGGATCGCGCGTGGCGGGGATCTGCGACAACTTGGTCAGCAGCAGTGGAATGTCGTCGGTGATGAACGTGTCGGTGGGCACGGGCATGCTACGACGCAGCGTACGGCCAACGGTGCTGAACCGGTCGCGATGCTGCTGTGCTGACGATGTCACGACTGACCCCAAATGACGCATACGGCAAACCCGGCGATCGCCGGCCGGGGGGGGGGGATGGCTGGGCGATCACCGGGTTCTGAGGGCATAACGGCGTGCATCTGGAAGGGTTCCCGGCGCGACGAACGGTTCGTCGCTTTTTGGGATCAGGGCTGCGTTACCGACCGGCGCGTCAGGCGATAGAGGCCCGCGACCAGGGCCAGGAAGGCGATCGTGCCGCCGACTAGCGCGATCGTGTCGAACCCCGCGGGGGCGATCGCCAGAGGGGCGTCGGACCCGGTGACATAGACGATGACCGCGAAGGCGACGCCCCACAGGCTTTCGCCAACGATCATGCCGGTCGCGGTGAGCACGCCCATGCGCTTGGCGAATTCGACGTCGGGCGTGCGGTCCGCCCAGCGGTCGTACAGCGCGCCGATCACCGCGCCGAGCACGACCGGCAGCGTCACCGCCATCGGCAAATAGACACCGAGGCCGACTCCGAGCGGCGGCAGGCGGAGCTTGCCGGTGCGGCCCAGCGTCTCGTCGAGCGCGATGATGCCGACGCCGATGAGGGCGCCGTAACCGATCATCGCCCAATTGAGGTTGCCGCCGAGGACGCCCTTCGCCAGCGCCGAGATGAGCGCCGCCTGCGGGGCCGCGAGCGCATTGGGGCCGGCACCCGGCGCGCCTTGGAACCCGAGGGTGGTCGCGAGCAGTTCGAGCACCGGCGGCACGACGAGGCTGCCGAAGATGACGCCGAAGATCAGCGCGACCTGCTGCTTCCATGGCGTTGCCCCGACCAGTTGGCCGGTCTTGAGGTCCTGGAGATTGTCGTTGGAGATGGTGGCGACGCCGAAGACGATGCCGGTGACGATCAGCGCATAGGCGACAAGCGCCTGCGTGGTGTCCGCCCCGGCGCCGCGCCCGAACAGGCCGACCAGCATCAGCGAGGCGGCAAGGACGGAGAGGATACCGATCCCCGACACCGGGCTGTTCGACGCGCCGATCAGGCCCGCCATATAGCCGCACACCGCCGCGATCACGAGGCCGAGGACGAGCACGAACACCAACGCTCCGGCGATCAGCACGACCGCCGATCCCGCCAGCGGCCCACCGGCGATCACCGACCAGAGCAGGACCGCGATCGGCACCAGCGTCGCGAGGCTGACGAGCGCGACGATACCGATCGGCAGATCGCGCTCGCCCAGCGCCAGCGTCGCGCCGCTGCGCTTCGCCGCACTGGCCGCGATCGACGAACGGATGCCGGCGATTACCGGCCCGATGATCTTGAGCAGCGTCCAAATCGCCGCGACGCCGATGACGCCCGCGCCGAGGAAGCGTACGTCGGTGCGGAACACGCCGCCGACCCAAGCCTCCAGACCAACGCCCGCGGCGGCAGGCGACAGGCCGGTCAGGATGGGGAGGGCGACCCACCAGCCGATGACGACGCCGGCGAACATCGCGAGGCCGACCGACAGGCCGACGAGGTGGCCGGCGCCAATCAGCGCGAACGACAGGCCGCCGGAGATTGCGGTCGCGCCGCCGCCGACGCGGAAGAATTGCGCGGCCTCTGCGACGACCAGCTTCGTCTGGGTGAGCAGTGCGAATCCGGCCGAGACGATCGCGTTGACGACGATGAGCTTGAGGCCCTTGCCGCTTTCCGCTTCGCCCGCGCGGCTACCGGCGCCGACCATCAGCACTTCGGCGGCGGCGCGGCCTTCGGGATAGGGGAGGTCGGTATCGACCACGAGCGCGCGGCGTAGCGGCACCGAGAACATCACGCCCAAGATGCCGCCAGTCATCGTGATCCCGGCGGTGAGCAGATAGGGGAACCCCTGCCACCAGCCGATCATGACGAGGCCGGGGAGCACGAAGATGATCGCCGCGAGCGTGCCCGCCGCCGAGGCGACCGTCTGGACGATGTTGTTTTCGAGGATCGTCGCGCCCGGCAGATAGCGCAGGATCGCCATCGAGATGACCGCGGCGGGGATCGACGTTGCGAAGGTGAGGCCGACCTTCAGCCCGAGGTACACGTTCGCCGCGGTGAACAGCAACGTAATGAGCCCGCCGAGCAGGATGCCGCGAACGGTGAGTTCGGCGACGGGCGTCGTGCGGTCGGACCGGGAAGAGGGGGCGGTGGCCATGGATCGGGGCACTCGTCGGCAAAGGTGAGGTGTCGCGTGGTTCTGCACGTCGCATGGCGGATCGGCAATGGCGGGCGTCTGTGCGACATAAGCTTGCGCTATCTCGACAGCGGACGCTGCTTTCCGCTAGGCGGCGGCCATGAACACGAACACACCCTTGCGCGTCGCCTTGTCCGGTCTCGGTACGGTGGGCGGCGGCGTCATCCGCCTGCTCGATGCGAACCGCGACCTCATCGCCCGGCGCGCGGGCCGCGGGATCGAAGTGGTGGCGGTGTCCGCCCGCGATCGCAGCAAGGACCGTGGGATCGACCTGACCCGTTTCGACTGGGTGGACGACACGCGCGAACTGGCGTCGCACCCGCAGGCGGATGTGGTGGTGGAGCTGATCGGCGGTTCCGACGGCCCGGCGCTGACGCTGGCACGCGCGACGCTGGCGGCGGGCAAGGGCTTCGTCACCGCCAACAAGGCGATGCTGGCGCACCACGGCCTGGAGCTGGCGCAGGCGGCGGAGACGGCGGGCGTGCCGCTGAAGTTCGAGGCGGCGGTCGCGGGCGGCATCCCGGTGATCAAGGGGCTGCGCGAGGGCGCTGCCGCCAATGCGATCGGCCGGGTGTACGGCATCCTCAACGGCACGTGCAATTTCATCCTGTCCAAGATGGAGACCGAGGGCCGCGATTTCGCCGAGGTGCTCGCCGAGGCACAGGCGCTGGGCTATGCCGAAGCGGATCCGAGCTTCGACATCGACGGCGTCGACGCCGCGCACAAATTGTCGATCCTGGCCAGCATCGCCTTCGGTACGCGGCCGGCGTTTGCGGACGTGGCGGCGACGGGCGTGCGCCATGTGATCGCGGCGGACATCGCGGAGGCGGCGGCGCTCGGGTACAAGGTGCGGCTGGTCGGAGTCGCCGAATCCGGCGCGAACGGGCTGTTCCAGCGCGTCCACCCGCATCTGGTGCCGATCGACCATCCGCTCGCCCATGTCACCGGGTCGCTCAATGCGGTGGTGGCGGAGGGCAATTTCGTCGGCCGCCTGTTCTTCCAGGGCGCCGGTGCGGGCGAGGGGCCGACCGCAAGCGCGGTGGTCGCCGACCTGATCGATATCGCGCGCGGCGAGTTCGGCCCGCCCTATGCGATGCCCGCCGCCTCGCTGACCGCGGAGCCCAAGGCGGATAGCGGCGAGCGACGCGCGCGGGCCTATCTGCGCTTCACCGTCGAGGACAAGGTGGGCGTGCTCGCCGAGATCGCCGCGGCGATGCGCGATGCCGGCGTGTCGATCGAAAGCCTGATCCAGCGCGGCGTCGCCGCCGACGGCAGCGTGATCGTCGCGATCGTGACGCACGAAGGACCGGAACGCAGCGTCGCGCATGCGCTGGAGAAGCTGCGGGGATCGCAGAGCCTTGCCGGCCAGCCGCTGTGGATGCCGATCCTGGGGTGATGTCCGCCATTTCGAGGAAGATAGACAACATGAACACCTGAACGGAAACGTTCGGGGGCTATCGTTTCCGAAATGGAGATTTGAGAAAGAGCGGGTCGGGACTGGGTTTCGGTTTACGCCGGTCGGTGCGTGTAGGACAGGGGTGGGGGATTTCGCGTGGCGGGTCAGGGGCTTGCCGGGTGTGCGATCTTACAGGGTTGGTCCTGGGGGCTGAGCGTGCCCGCTCGATACGTCACCCCAGCGTAGGCTGGGGTCTTTCGCGGCTGCTGTCGGGCCCTGCATCATAGAGATCCCAGCCTTCGCTGGGATGACGGTAAGCGGGCAGGCTTTTGGGGCAGCGTCCCACCGCTTTCCGTCGGCGGGTGTTGCTCCCTCCAATTTCGTCATCCCGGCGAATGCCGGGATCCATGGTCGCGGTGCGGGCGGTTTTACGCGAGCCACAGCTTACATCGTATCCATGGATCCCGGCGTGCGCCGGGATGACGAATGGGAGGAAGTGGCGCCTACGGCGTGACCGTCACCGTTCCCGTGGGCGCCGGGTCGTCGAGCGGGATGGCGATGCGGCCGCGTTTGTCGGGTTTCTTGGCGAAGGCAGATTTGAGCGCTTTGGCCGCAGCGATCGCCATCGGCACGATCGGCGGGCCGAAGCCCACCGTGCAGCCGCCCTGGCGCGCTGCGCAGGGCGTTCCCTGCAACTCCAGCGCGCGGACGCTCGACAGTTCGGGGTTGGCGCCGCGGCCGGGGGCCGGGTCGCGTTCGTCGGGCAGGGGCAGGCGATTGCCGGTGTCGCCATTGCCGCAGACGACGATCGTGCCCTTGTCGTCGGGCTGGCCGCATTGCTTGGCGAGGATCGAGAAGCGCTGCGGCGTGGCGGCCGGCTGCGAGGCGGTGACCGGCTGCGTCGGGGCGGCAGCCTGCAGGGCGAGGGCGAGCAGGATCATGGCGCGAGCGGCCGGTCGGTTGCGCCGGTCAGACCGTGGCGGCTGTTCATCGTCACGCCTGCCATGCCGCCGCCGACTTTGAAGGGCGAGAGCTCCTCGACCGGGTTGGTGCGGTGGAGCAGGCGGTCGCGTTCGACGATGACCGCTTCGTAGCGCGGATCGCCCGCGTCATGGACGATGAACGGGACGCGGAAGCGGTCGGCACGGCGACGGCCACAGACGGTGATGTCGGTCGTGTTGGGATCGGCGACGCAGCGTTCGCCGACGATCACGTCGCGCGATCGCCCGATCAGCCCCTGCGCATCGTCACCCGCCTGTGCGGCCAGCAGCATCATCCAGATCATGCATCCCCCCTCATGCGGGCAGGGCCTATCGTCGCGGGTCGATCGCGTTCGGTCAATCGTCTCCGATCAGTCGTCAAAGTCGGTCTTGAAGATCGTACGCCCACGGCTGGTGCAGAATTTGTCGCCGACAACCTGACATTTCGTGCCGTCATTGGCGAAGGCGCGATCCTTCGACGTGCGGGCGAGGGGATCGGGTTCGTAAGGAACGCGATAATCCTCTTGCCGGGGCGGCGGCGTGCAGGCGCCGCTGATGCAACCGAGCGTCGGTTTGGAGGGCGTCAGCTTGAACCCCGCGACGGCGTCGCTGGGGGCGGACGGGATCAGCAACAGCAGCGCGAACATGGGACGGGCACTCCCGAACGGCTTTGGTGGGAACGAATGTTGGCCGAAACGGCGCGACGATCAAGCGCTAACCGGAGCGACCTGCAGGCGCGGGATTTCGATCGCGGGGCAGCGGTCCATCACGACCTGCAATCCGGCGGCCTCGGCGCGGGCAGCGGCGGCATCGTCGATCACGCCCAATTGCATCCACACCGCCTTGGCGCCGATCGCGATGGCCTGATCGACGATAGGGCCGACCGCGTCCGACCGGCGGAAGATATCGACGATGTCGATCGGGTCGCCCAATTGGTCGAGATCGCGGAAGACGAATTCGCCATGCAGATGTTCGCCGGTGATCTGCGGATTGACCGGGATCACGCGATAGCCGTGGGTCTGGAGCGTCGCCATGACGCGGTACGATGGGCGATCGGGCCGATCGGACGCACCGACCAGCGCGATCGTGCGGGCGGTTTCGAGCAGCGTCTTGATCGCGGCATCGTCGGTGAGGGGCATCGGTGCGTCTCCGGCTGGGTGGGAGATATACCGTTGCCGGGGGCGGTGGTTCCTTGGGGGGCGTCTGGGGGCGGGGCGCCCCACCGTTTTCGCCTCGTCACCCCGGACTTGATCCGGGGTCCCGCTGATCGGCGACGTTTGAAGAAGAAGCGGGACCCCGGCTCAAGGCCGGGGTGACGGGTGTGTGGTGGGGTGACGCGGGCGGGGCGGCGGGGAGGCGTCAGTGCGTCGCGAGCCAATCCGCGACGCGGGCGGCGATGGGGGCGAAGATCGTGTCGTTCGGGTCAGCGGCGGGAGGCTTGCCGGCGTCGGAGGCGGTGCGGATGTCGATCGCCAGTGGCACGCGGCCGAGGAAGGGCAGGCCGAGGCGCTGGGCGGTGGCTTCGGCGCCGCCCTGGCCGAAGGGGTCGGAGATTTCGCCGCAATGCGGACAGGCATAGCCCGCCATATTTTCGACGAGGCCGATCACCGGTACGCCGGCCTTGTCGAACAGGTCGATCGCGCGCGTCGCATCGATGAGCGCGAGGTCCTGCGGGGTGGAGACGATCACGGCGCCCGCGGGCTTGTGCTTCTGGACCATCGTCAGCTGCACGTCGCCGGTGCCGGGCGGCAGATCCAGCACCAGCGTGTCGGTCGCGCCCCAATCCGCCTCGACCAATTGGGTCAGTGCGCCCGCGACCATCGGCCCGCGCCAGGCGAGCGCGCGCCCGTCTTCGACCAGCTGCCCCATCGACAGCATCGGCACGCCATAGGGGGTGGGCACCGGATCGAGCACCTTGTCCTTTGCAGTCGGGCGCTGGCCCTCGGCGGCCATGAGCCGCGGCTGCGAGGGGCCGTAGATATCGGCGTCGACCAGCCCGACGCGGCGGCCGGTCTGCTTCAGGGCGATGGCGAGGTTGGCGGCGAGCGTCGACTTGCCGACGCCGCCCTTGCCGCTCGCCACCGCGATCAGCCGACGGGCGACGCGCTCGGCGGTGACGACGAGGCGGACCTCGCCGGCCCAGCTGCGTTCGGCGGCGGCGCGGACCTCCGCCTCCAGCGTCGCGCGCTCGCTTGCCGACAGGCCGGTCGCGTCCAGGACGATGCCGGCGCGGTCTCCCTCGAAGCGCAAGGTGGCGCGGCTGCCGGCGGCGGCGCGGACGGCGGCGATCGTAACGTCTTGTGTCATGGCGGCGCAGATAGGGGCCCGCCTGCGGCTTGGCACTGTTTTTCCGCAAACACCCTCCTATAACAGAGGGTATGACGATCCTGCCGGGCAACACCAATCGCCCTCCCATTCTCGCCGCCGAACCACCGAAGAGCCCGTGGGGATCGGGCGATGACGATCAGGGCGGTGGCCCGCGCAACCCCTGGGCGCTGCCGCCGGGCGGTCGCAAGCCCGCCAACAAGCCGACGGCGCTCGACGAATTCCTGAAGAAGGCGCGCGGCGGTGGCGGCGGCAATGGTGGGGGCGGCGGCTTCGGCGGCCTGCCCGTGTCGCCCAATCCGCGCGCGCTGTGGCTGATCGGGGCGGGGATCATCCTGCTCGTCTGGATCCTCTACACCTCGATCCACCCGATCGCGCCGCAGGAGCGCGGCGTGGTGACCTACCTTGGCCGCTATTCGGGGACGCTCGATCCCGGCATTGCGATGACGATGCCCGCGCCGATCGCGCGCGTGGTGAAGGTGGACGTGCAGAATATCCGCATCGAGAATTTTCCCGAGACCGGCTCGGAAAACCTGATGCTGACGCGCGATCAGAACATCATCGACCTCGCCTATGCGGTACGCTGGAAGATCGCGAACCCGCAGGATTACGTGTTCCAGATCGACAAGCCGCGCGAGACGGTGCGCGCGACGGCCGAAAGCGTGATGCGCGAAGTGGTCGCCAACCAGACGCTCGACGCGGCGCTCGGGCCGGGCCGTGCGCAGATGGAGAACCAGGCGCAGGAGCGGATGCAGAAGGTGCTGGACGATTACAAGTCGGGCATCGTCGTCGTCGGCGTCGGCATCAAGCAGGCCGATCCGCCCGCGCGCGTCAACGATGCGTTCAAGGACGTCACCGCCGCGCAGCAGGATGCGCAGGGCGTGCGCAACCAGGCGCAATCCTATGCCAAGCAGGTGATCGCGCGCGCCGAGGGCGAGGCGTCGCAATTCGACAAGGTGTACGAACAGTACAAGCTAGCCCCCGCCGTCACCCGCCGCCGCATGTATTACGAGACCATGGAGGCCGTGCTGGCCAAGTCCGACAAGACGATCGTCGAGCCCGGCAACGTCGTGCCCTATCTGCAGTCGCAGGGCGCGCGTCGCCTGCCCGACAGCGTGCCGGCGGCACCGGCCGCGGTGACGCCGACCCAGCCCGTCACCACGACGGGAGGCGGCCAGTGAAGGGGCTCTGGCGGCACCCGATCGCGCTCGGCATGGCGGCGCTGATCCTCGTCATCCTGTTCGCCGCGACGATCGTGATCGTGCCCGAGACGCAGCAGGTGGTGATCCTGCGCTTCGAACAGCCGGTGCGCACGGTGAATGCGTGGAAGCCGAACGAACAGTTCGGGCGGACCGGCGCGGGGCCGATCCTGCGCATTCCGTTCGTCGACCGGCTGGTATGGCTCAACAAGCGCGTGCTGGACGTCGATTACGACAACCAGCAGGTGCTCTCGTCCGACCAGCTGCGGCTCGAGGTGGATGCCTATGCGCGCTTCCGCATCATCGATCCGCTGAAGGCGGTGAATGCGACCGGCAGCACGTCGCAGACCGAAAGCGCGATCACCGACGCGCTGCGGCCGCTGCTCGGCAGCTCGATCCGCAACGAGCTGGGCAACCAGCCGTTCGCGACATTGCTCAGCCCCGAGCGTGATCAGGTGATGGACAATATTCAGGCGCGCCTGCAGCGGCTCGCCAGCCAATATGGCGTCCAGATCGTCGACGTGCGGATCAAGCATGCCGACCTGCCCGACGGCAGCCCGCTCGACCGGGCGCTCGCGCGGATGGCGACGGCGCGCCAGCAGCAGGCGATCACGATCCGCGCGCAGGGTCAGAAGGACGCGCAGATCATCCGCGGCGAAGCCGATGCGCAGGCCGCGCGCATCTATGCCGAAAGCTTCACCAAGGATGCGGACTTCTACGACTTCTACCGCGCCATGCAGTCGTATCGTCACACGTTCGGGGCAGACGGCGGCCCGGCCCCCAGCGGGTCGACGAACATCATCCTGTCGCCGAACAACAGTTACTTGCGCGAGTTCGAAGGGCGTGGTCGGTAACGGGGAGGCCAGCGGGGCGTTGATTGTCGACGCCCCGCTCCCCAGCTGAACAGTCCGGGCTTTCTATGCCATGAACATTCAAGCGGCGTTCAGGCGTTCGGGGCCAGTACGGCCCCGCTCCGGGACGCCATTCAAGAAGAGGATTTCCCCCTAGTGCGCTACGCCTACGCCATCACCAGTGCGCTTCTCCTCGGCGGTGCGACCGCCACGCTCGCGCTTCAGCCGAGCGTTGCCCAGCAGGCCCAGAATGAACCGGGTGCCATCCAGGCGAGCGTACCGCGCTCGGGCGCGCCGATGAGCTTTGCCGACATGGTCGCCAAGCTGCAGCCGGCGGTCGTCAACATCTCGACCAAGCAGACGATCGTGCAGCGCCAGCAGGCGAACCCGTTCTCGGGCACGCCGTTCGGCGACCTGTTCGGCGGCATGGGTATGGGCGGCCAGGGCGCGCCGGTGAAGCGCGAGGGGGCCTCGCTCGGCTCGGGCTTCCTGATTTCGCCCGACGGCTATGTCGTGACCAACAATCACGTCATCGCGCCGGGCGCGCAGGGCGCGACGGTCAATTCGATCACCGTCACGCTGAACAACAACAAGGAATATACCGCCCGCGTCATCGGCAAGGATCAGGATTCGGACCTGGCGCTGCTCAAGATCGACGCGACCAACCTGCCCTATGTGAAGTGGGGCGACAGCAGCAAGGCGCGGGTCGGCGACTGGGTGCTGGCGATCGGCGAGCCCTTCGGCCTGGGCGGCACGGTGACCGCCGGCATCATCTCGGCGATCAACCGCGTCACCGGCCAGGGCGGCGCGTACGACCGCTTCATCCAGACCGATGCCTCGATCAACCAGGGCAATTCGGGCGGCCCGATGTTCGACCTCAACGGCAATGTGATCGGCGTGAACTCGCAGATCTTCAGCCAGTCGGGCGGCAACATCGGCATCGGCTTCGCGATCCCGGCGGCGACCGCCAAGCCGATCATCGAGACGTTCATGAAGGGCGGCAAGATTACGCGCGGCTATATCGGCGTGACCATCGGCGGCGCGGTGGACGACGATGCCGCGGCAGCACTGGGCATTCCGAAGGGCCAGGGCGAGCTGATCGCCGGTGTCGAGCCGACGGGGCCGTCTGCGAAGGCGGGCCTGCGCTCGGGTGACGTCGTGACGCGGATCAACGGCCAGGACGTCAATCCCAACCAGACGCTGACCTATCTGGTGTCCAACCTGCAGCCGGGCACGACGGCGCGCTTCGATATCCTGCGCGGCGGCAAGCCGATGACGATCAACATCGCCGTCGCGACGCGTCCGTCGAACGAGCAGTTGCAGGCGCGGGCGAATGGCGGCGAAGATTCGGGCGGCTTCGGGCCGAACGGTGGTCAGGGTGATGACGACGGGTCGGATGACGGCACGACGCAAGGAACGACGGCCCCGCTTGGGCTGAACGTCCAGCCGCTGACGCCGGGTATCGCTCGCGCGATCGGCGTCGATCCGACGGTGCAGGGCGTCGTTATCGCGACGGTCGACGCGAGCAGCGACGCCGCCGGCAAGCTGAAGCGCGGCGACGTCATCCAAGGCATCAACGGCAACCCTGTGCGCACCGCGGCGGACGTTGCGCGGATCGTCGCACAGGCGAAGGCGGCGGGCCGTCCGCAGGTGTTGCTGCTGGTGCAGCGTGGCCGCGGCGCGCCGGGCTTCATCCCGCTCAAGGTGAAGTAATCGCGTACGGTACGACAGCACGCCGTCACCCCGGGTCGAGCCCGGGGTGACGAGAATAGGGTCGGCGCTCTTCGGAGCTCCGGCCCTTTTCTTTTGCCGGGCCGCCGCGCTACGTCTGCCGCCGAGAACAAGCAGGAGCGCGAGGCATGGCGGACGGGATCTTCATCGGGGCCGGCGAAGGCGAGGGCGGCAAGCCGCAGGTGCTCGACCTCCGCCGTGCCAACCGCCACGGGCTGATCGCGGGGGCGACCGGCACCGGCAAGACGGTGACGTTGCAGGGGATCATCGAGGGGTTCAGCAAGGTCGGTGTGCCGAGCTTCGTCGCCGACGTGAAGGGTGACCTGTCCGGCCTCGCCATGGCCGGATCGCCGACCGCCAAGACGCACGCCGCCTTCGCCGCGCGCGCCGCGGAGATCGGCGAGAGTGATTGGGCCTATGCCGACAATCCCGTGCAATTCTGGGACCTGTACGGTGAACAGGGGCATCCGATCCGCACCACCGTCAGCGAGATGGGGCCGCTGCTGCTCAGCCGGTTGCTCGACCTCAACGAGGTGCAGGAGGGCGTGATGACGATCGCCTTCCACGTCGCCGACAAGGAAGGGCTGCTGCTGCTCGACCTCGACGATTTGCAGGCGATGCTGGCGCATTATGCGGAGCGGGCGGACGAGCTGACGACCACCTATGGCAACGTGTCGAAACAGTCGATCGGCGCGATCCAGCGGTCGCTGCTCCAGTTGCGCACGCAGGGGGGCGAGCATTTCTTCGGCGAGCCGGCGCTGGAGATGGACGACTTCATCCGTACCGACGACAAGGGGCGCGGCATCGTCAACGTGCTTGCCGCCGACAAATTGATGGCGGCGCCGAAGCTCTACAGCACCTTCCTGTTGTGGCTGATGAGCGAGCTGTTCGAGCATCTGCCCGAGGTAGGCGATCCCGATAAGCCCAAGCTCGTGTTCTTCTTCGACGAAGCGCATCTGCTGTTTGACGACGCGCCCAAGGCGCTGCTCGACAAGATCGAACAGGTCGTGCGGCTGATCCGGTCGAAGGGCGTGGGCATCTATTTCATCACGCAGAATCCGATCGACATTCCCGATACGGTGGCGGGGCAGCTGGGCAATCGCGTGCAGCATGCGTTGCGCGCCTTCACGCCGCGCGACCAGGCGGCGGTGCGCAGTGCGGCGGAGACGTTCCGCGCCAACCCGGGCGTCGACGTGGCGACGGCGATCACCGAAATGAAGGTCGGCGAGGCTTTGGTGTCGCTGCTCCAGCCCGATGGGTCGCCGTCGCCGGTCGAGCGCACGCTGATCAAGCCCCCCGCCAGCCGCGTCGGCCCAGTGACCCCGCAGGAGCGGGGCGTGATGATCCAGACCGACGCGATCGGCGACAAATACGACACGGCGGTGGATCGCGAATCGGCCGAGGAAATCCTCGCTGCCAAGACGCAGGAGGCGGCGGCGTCGGCGGCGGCGGCCCGGGCTGCGGACGATGCGGAAAAGGCGGCGGCGGTGCAGGCCAAGCAGGACGCGCAGGCCGCCAAGGAAGCGGCGCGGGCCGCGGCGGCGCAGGCCAAGGCCGAGGCGCAGGCGCAGCGGGCGGCGGAACGCGAGGCGGCCAATTCCCCCTGGGCGAAGGCGATGACCTCCGCCACGCGCGCGGCGAGCTCGTCGATCGGGCGGCAGGTGGCGAACGAGATCGGCAAGCAGGTGTTCGGTACGGGATCGCGGCGGTCGTCGTCGTCCGGCGGTCTGGTGGGGACGGTGCTGCGGAGCGTGCTGGGAAATTTGATGCGGCGGTGACGGGGGAGTTGCGGGGACGTTCGCCCCACTTCGTCACCCCGGACTTGATCCGGGGTCCCGCTACTCCGCGTCGTTGAAGAAGCGGGACCCCGGCTCAAGGCCGGGGTGACGGGGCATTTGAGCGAGCGGTGCATTGCAAGCCGACCCCGCGACTTCTCCCCGCCGGGCGCCTATATCGGCGCCATGCATCTGCGTACGCCTGCCATCGTTCTCGCTGTTCGTGCGCATGGCGAGCATGGGGCCGTGGTGCGGGCGCTGACGCGTGAGGATGGCGTGCAGCCGGGCTATGTCCGGGGCGGTCGGTCGCGGCAGATGCGGCCCATCCTGCAGCCGGCCAATGCGATTCAAGGGGAATGGCGGGCGCGAACGGGGGAGCAATTGCCGGCGCTGACCATCGAACCGCTGCACAGTCGCGCCGCCTTGCACGGCGAGCCGCTGGCGGCGGCGGCGCTCGCCTGGGTGACGGCGTTGACCGCGGCGGCATTGCCCGAGGCGCAACCCTATCCGCGCCTGTATGACGGTCTGGGCGCGGTGCTCGACGCGGTGGAGGCGGCGCCATCGGCGCGCGGCTGGGCGAGCGTGCTGGTGCGGTACGAGCTGCTGCTGCTGGCGGAACTGGGGTTCGGGCTGGACCTTGAACGGTGCGTGGTGACGGGCGGCGACACGGATCTGGCCTATGTCTCGCCGCGCAGCGGGGGGGCGGTGTCGCGCGGTGCGGCCTATGGCTATGAGGAGAAGTTGTTCGCATTGCCGGCGTTTCTGCACGCGGGCGGGGCGGCGGAGTGGCCGGATATCTTCGCGGGGCTGGCGATTACCGGCCATTTCCTCAGCCGCGACGTGCTGACCGACCGCCACGCCGATCCGCTCGCGGCCCGCGCACGGCTGGTCGCCATGCTGAAAAGGGCCGTTGCGTGAGCAAGGCCCGCGCGGCTAGGCAGCGGCCATGGCAATGATCGCTCTCCTCGCCGGTGACGGCATCGGTCCCGAAGTCGTCGCACAGGCGCGCCGCGTGCTCGACGCGCTCGACCTCGACCTCACCTATGAAGAGGCGCTGGTCGGCGGCGTCGCCTATCATCAGGCGGGCCATCCGCTGCCGGAGGCGACGCTGGACGTGGCGCGGCGCGCAGATGCGCTGCTGTTCGGCGCGGTCGGCGATCCAACGTGCGACACTCTGGAGCGGGGCTTGCGGCCCGAACAGGCGATCCTGGGCCTGCGCAAGCACCTTGGCCTGTTTTCCAACCTGCGACCGGCGATACTGTTCGGGGGGCTGGAGGATGCCAGCGCGCTGAAGCCCGAGGTCGCGAAGGCGATCGACCTGCTGATCGTGCGTGAGCTGAACGGCGACGTCTATTTCGGCGAGAAGGGCCGGCGCGAGGGCAAGAACGGCGCGCGCGAAGGCTATGACATCATGTCGTACGACGAGACCGAAGTGCGCCGCATCGCGCATGTCGGCTTCCAGGCGGCGGCGAAGCGGCGCGGGCAGCTGTGTTCGGTCGATAAGGCGAACGTGCTTGAAACCTCGCAGCTGTGGCGCGACGTGGTGATCGAGGTGTCGGCCGAATACCCGGACGTGCAGCTCACGCATATGTACGTCGACAATGCTGCGATGCAGCTGGTGCGCAATCCGGGGCAGTTCGACGTCATCGTCACCGGCAATCTGTTCGGCGACATCCTGTCGGATCAGGCGTCGATGTGCGCAGGCTCGATCGGCATGCTGCCATCGGCCAGCCTGGATGACGCGGGCAAGGGGCTGTACGAGCCGATCCACGGCTCGGCGCCCGATATCGCGGGGCAGGGTAAGGCCAATCCGTGCGCGGCGATCCTGTCGGCGGCGATGATGCTGCGCCATTCGCTGGGACAGCCCGCGGCGGCGGACCGGATCGAAGCGGCGGTGGCGCAGGCGATCCGCGATGGCGCACGCACCGCGGACCTGGGCGGTACGATGAGCACCGCCGCGATGGGCGACGCGGTCCTCGCCGCGCTGTAAGCGACGCGCATGAGCACGCTCCTCGAGATCGCGGTCGTCATCCCGACCTTCAACGAGCGCGCCAACGTGCCGACGCTGATCGCGCGGCTCGACCAGGCGCTCGCCGGGCGGCGCTGGGAAGCGATCTTCGTCGATGACGATAGCCCCGACGGCACCGCCGACGTGGCGCGCGAACTTGGCCGGATCGATCCGCGGGTGCGGGTGATCCACCGTATCGGGCGCCGCGGCCTGTCGTCGGCATGTATCGAGGGAATGTGCGCGACCGCGGCGCCCGTCGTTGCGGTGATCGACGGCGATTTGCAGCATGACGAAACGTTGCTGCCCAAGATGCTCGACCTGTTGCAGGCGGATGAGGCGCTCGACGTGGTGGTCGGATCGCGCTTCGTCGATGGCGGCGGCACGGGCGACTGGGACCGCGATCGCGTCGCCAAGTCGGCGTTCGCGACCAAGCTGTCGCGCCGCGTGCTGAAGGGCGACCTGAGCGATCCGATGAGCGGGTTCTTCGCGATCCGCACCGCAGTGGTGCGCGAATTGGTGCCGGACCTGTCGGCGATCGGCTTCAAGATCCTGCTCGACCTGATGACGACGAGCACGCGGCCGCTCAACTTCGCCGAGCTGCCCTATACGTTCCGGGTGCGGACGGAGGGCGAATCGAAGCTCGATCACGTCGTGGCGATGGAATATCTGATCGCGCTGTACGACCGGATGTTCGGGCGGTTCGTGCCGGTGCGTTTCGCGATGTTTTCCGGCATCGGCGTGCTGGGCGTCGGCGTGCACATGGGCGTGCTGGGGCTGGCGATGCTGGCGGGTGCGGACTTCCTGTTCGCACAGATCCTGGGCGCGATGGCGGCAATGACTTTCAACTTCGCGCTCAACAATGCGCTGACCTATCGCGACCGGCGGTTGAAGGGCTTCCGCCAGCTGCTCGACGGCTGGGTGTCGTTCTGCGTCGTTTGCTCGGTGGGGCTGGTGGCGAACGTCGGCATCGCCGCCTTCGTCCACGATTTCCGCAACGGCGGCGCGGCGGCGTCGGCGCTGATCGGCATATTGGTCGGTGCGGTGTGGAATTATGCCTTGTCGTCGAAGTTCGTCTGGGGCCGCTACTAGATCCAGCTCTTCAGCCACATCCAGCCGTGGAACGAGCCCGCTCCTTTGAGCGGCGTTGCGGCGAGTATGGGGTAGAAGTGGACGAACAGCACCGCGGCAGCGGCGAGAAAGGCTTCGTCCCAATAGCGCAGGCGCGCGCGCCAATGGTCGAAGGCGGCGGCGATGACCACGCACAGCCAGATGCTGGACAGATAGTAATAATAGAAGAAGCCGAGCGATTTGGGGATCAGCGCCCACATCGCGACGCTGGCGATCCACAGCAGCGCGACGCCGCCGGCGCGAACGTTGCCGCGCACCCAGGCGTACAGGCAGGCAAGGACGGCGATCAGCCCGCCCCACATCACCACCGGATTGCCGAGCAGCAGGATGCCGCGCTGCGCGCCGTCGACGGGTTCGTACAGATACCAGACCGGCCGCCAGTCGAACGCCCAGGTCCACCAGGCGGACTGATAGGGGTGGGGCGGCAGGACCTGCGTCTGGCGCGCGTACATCTCGAGCTGGAAGGGGAGCAGCGTCGATAGCGTGAGCGGCTGGGTGCGGTAGAGGAAGGCCGGCCAGAAGGTGAGCGCGTAGGTGAGGGCGGCGACCGCGCCGAGCACTGCGAGCGCGGCAAGCGGGTTCAGGCGCGGCTGCGTGCGATGCGTCAGCAGGAACGCCAGACCCGCAAATCCGATATAGGGCAGCGCGGTCCATTTTGTGCCCAGGGCGAGGCCGAGCAGCACCGCGCCCGCGATCCAGCGTCGCCACGCGGCGCCGCGCGTGTCCGCCTGCATCGCCCACAGCAAGCTCGCGACGCCGGTGACGACGAAGGCGGCCATATAGCCATCGAGCATCGCGGTGCGCGCCTGCACGAAGACGGTGAAGTTGAGGATGGCGAGCGTCGTACCGATGCCGGCGGTGCGGACGCGGCCGAACAGCAGATACAGGATCGCGAAGACGCCGACGACCACCGCGGTCGCTGCCAGAGTCGAACCGATCCGCCAGCCGAGGGGATCGTCGCCGAACAGCGCCATGCCGGCGGCGATCAGCGTCTTGCCGAGTAGCGGGTGTTCGATGTTCACCGGCCCGCCGAGGTCGCGCAGCATGCGGGCGGCGGGGACGTAATGCACCTCGTCGAACACCAAAGTGTGCGGCGTGGTGAGCCGCCAGCTGAACAGCAGTTGCGCGATCAGGCCGAGGCCGAGCGCAGCGGGGAGGGGGCGGTGGAACAGGCGCACGGGGGGCTTGTCCGCAGGTCGGGGCTGGTTGGCAAGCGTTGCGTGCGGGATGATCGACATGAGGGGTCCGACCTATCTGATCGTCACCCCGGGCTCGACCAGGGGTCCCGCTTTAAGTCGGCCCGTAAAAGGCGGGACCCCGGCTCAAGGCCGGGGTGACGGGCATGGACGATTGGGAGTTGCCCTGCCGTGGCGGTGGAGGACTGGAAGGCAGCCTCACCCTTGCACCCCCCGTCGCCGTCCGGCAAAGCGGGCGGCATGAAGCGCAAGGCAGGTCAGGACCGTTCGATCACCGCCAACTGGCGCCCCGCGACGCTGGCCGTCCGTGGTGGCACGGCCCGCAGCGAATATGGCGAGACGAGCGAGGCGCTGTTCCTCACCTCTGGCTATACCTACGACAAGGCGGGCGACGCCGCGGCGCGCTTTGCCGGGGAGCAGGAGGGGATGACCTATTCCCGCCTGCAGAACCCGACGGTCGAGATGCTGGAACAGCGCATCGCGCTGCTGGAAGGCGCCGAGGCGTGCCGGACGATGGCGAGCGGCATGGCGGCGATGACCGCGGTGCTGCTGTGCCAGCTGCAGGCGGGCGATCACCTGGTCGGCGGGCGGGCGGCGTTCGGATCGTGCCGCTGGCTGACCGATACCTTGCTGCCCAAGTTCGGCATCCAGACCACGATCGTCGATGCGCGCGACCCGCAGCAATTCCTCGACGCGGTGCGGCCCGAGACGAAGGTGTTCTTCTTCGAAACGCCGGCGAATCCGACGATGGACGTCGTCGATATCCGTGCCGTGTGCGGCATCGCGCGCGAGCGTGGGATCACGACCGTGGTCGACAATGCCTTTGCGACGCCCGCGCTCCAGCGGCCGATGGACATGGGCGCGGACGTCACCGCCTATTCCGCGACCAAGATGATGGACGGGCAGGGCCGCGTGCTCGCCGGCGCGGTGTGCGGGACCGAGGATTTCATCACCAACACGCTGCTGCCGTTCACGCGCAACACCGGCCCGACGCTGTCGGCGTTCAACGCCTGGGTGGTGCTGAAGGGGCTGGAGACGCTGGACCTGCGCATCACCCGCCAGTCGGAAAGTGCGCTGACCGTCGGTCGTTTCCTGGAAGCCCGCGTGCCGAAGATCTTGCATCCCGGGCTGCCGAGCCATCCGCAGCACGATCTGGCGATGAGCCAGATGCGCGCGACGGGGCCGATCTTTGCGTTCGAGGTCGCCGACCGCGCGCAGGCGCACGGGCTGCTCGATGCGCTGGCGCTGATCGATATCTCCAACAACATCGGCGATTCGCGCTCGCTGATGACGCACCCGGCCTCCACCACGCATGCCGGCGTGTCGGCGGAGACGCGCGCCGAGATGGGCGTGACCGAGGGCATGTTGCGGCTGAACGTCGGGCTCGAAGACCCGCAGGACCTGATCGACGACCTCGACCAGGCGCTGCGCGCGGTCGGGCTGTAGAACGGCCGTGAAGCAGCTGTTCCCCCATGCCGCGACCACCGATGGCGTGACCGTGCGCGTCGCGGTCAGCTATCTGCCCGAGCAGTCGGAGCCGCAGCGGGGGCGCTGGTTCTGGGCTTATCACATCCGGATCGAGAACGACTCGGATCGCATGATCCAGTTGCTGACGCGTCACTGGATCATCACCGACGGCCGCGGTGCGCGGCATTCGGTGGAGGGCGAGGGCGTCGTCGGCGAACAGCCGGTCATCGCGCCGGGCGGCAGCTTCGATTACGTGTCCGGTTGCCCGCTGCAAACGCCGAGTGGTGCGATGCAGGGGAGCTACCGGCTGATCGACGAGGCCGGGCAGGCGTTCGACGCGTCGATCCCCAGGTTTGCGCTCCTGGCGCCGGCGGTGGAAACGTGAAGGGTTGGACTGCCCCCTCCGCACGTCACCCCAGCGCAGGCTGGGGTATCCTCGTGGCGCGTGATCCGCTTCACTCGCGAAAGACCCCAGCCTGCGCTGGGGTGACGGATAGGGAGCGGCTATGAAGCGCACGCACCTGCCGCTGAATGGCCTGCGCGTCCTTGACGCGGCGGCCCGCCATCTCAGTTTCACGCGCGCGGCGGACGAGCTGGCGGTGACGCCGGCCGCCGTCGGCCAGCAGATCCGCGCGCTGGAGGATACGCTGGGCGTGGTGCTGTTCCGCCGCACGACGCGCGGGCTGGAGCTGACGCCCGAGGCGGAGGCGGGGTTGCCGGCGCTGCGCGATGGCTTCCTGCAGTTCGAGGAAGCGGTGCGCGCGATGCAGGCGGGCCAATCCTCCAAGTCGCTGACCATCGCCGCGCCGCGCGACCTGACCGAGAAATGGCTGATGCCGCGCCTTGCCGAGGTGGCACAGGCGGATGCGGAGCTGCGCTTCGTGCTGCTGGCCGCCGACGATACCGGCGATTTCACCGAGGCGAACCTCGACCTGGCGATCCGCTGGGGCGAGGGGCCGGGCGAGCATGAGGGCGAGGCGCTCGAGTCGGAAGGCATGGTGACGGTGGCGGCACCGGGCGGCGGGGACGCGGCGATCGGCTGGCCGGGTGCGCCGGGTGGCGACGGGGCGGCATTGGTGAAGGTGGCCGACGCAGGGTTGGCGATCGATGCGGCGGTGGCGGGGCTGGGGCGCGCGACGGTGCCCGAACTGCTGGCGGCGCGGGCGATCGCCGCTGGGCAATTGGTGACGATCGGCGAGGCGCAGCCGTCGCGGCTTGGCTATTGGCTGGTCGCGCCGCTGCCGCAATGGCGGCAGGCGAAGGTGAAGGCGCTGGTCGACGCGCTGACGGCGTGACGCCGATCCTGCAGACGGCGCGGCTGACGCTCAGGCCGCGTGTGGCGGACGATGCCGAGGCGCTGTTCCCCACCATGGCGGATGCCGAGGCGATGCGCTGGTGGTCCTATCCGCCGTTCACGCAGGTCGACGATCTGCGCGCGCATTTCGCCAAGATGCATCCCGACTGGCGCGGCTGGGCGGTGACGTGGCGCGGCGAGAACCGCGCGATCGGCTTCGTCGCCGCTGGCCAGCGCCGGGCGGGCGTATCGGAAATCGGCTATCTGTTCGCGCGCGAAACCTGGGGGCAGGGCATCGCCTTCGAAGCGCTTGGCGCGCTGCTGACGCAGCTGTTCGCCGAGGGAATGCGGCGGGTGTTTGCCGACATTGATCCCGACAACGCGCCCTCGATCCGCCTGGTCGAGAGGCTCGGCTTCGTGCTGGAGGGTCGCCTGCGCGAGGAGTGGGAGACGCACATCGGCGTGCGCGATACGGTGATCTACGGCCTGCTCAGGGACGAGTGGCGGGCGTAGCGACCAGCGCCAGCGCGCGCGATACCAATGCGACGAAGGCGGCATCGTCGACCGCCGCATCGGGGCGGTGCCAGTCGCCGATCACCGCATACCAGCGCCCGTCCTGCGCCTGCGCCAGCAGGTTGAGCGTGATCACCCCCGGCTCCGACCCGCCCTTGAACCCGACATAGCGGAAACGCGCCGCGGTGGCGGGGTCGATGCCCGGGTTGACGCCCATGATGCCGCGCACCACCGGTCCCGCGTCGCGCAGGTGTGCGAGCAGGCGCGCCATGTCGCGCGGCGCGGCGAACCATTCGACGCTGTCGTTGGCGATCGGACCCGAGGAGAACATCATCGGGTCGATGCGCTGCGTTGCCATCGCCCGTCCCTGCGCGGCGAGGAGGGCGCGGCGACCGGCGGCGTCGGCGCCCCGCCATGCGGCGATGCGCGCGGGATCGGCCTTGATCGCGAAGGCCTCGCGTGTCGTCAGCACCGGGCCGGTGGCACCGAAACGCGCGGCCATGGCGTCCACTTGGCTGCGGCCCAGCACGCCGATCAACGTGTCGGTCGCGGTATTGTCGCTGATCGAGATCATCAGCGTCGCGAGCGTCTGGAGCGTCACCGGCGTCGCGGCGGGCCAGCCCTGCAGGATGCCGGAGGGGAGGGACGGCGCGGCGACCGGCACCACCTCGTCCCAGCGATGCTGACCCGCGGCGACCTGCCGCGCGGCTTCGGCGAGCACCCACAATTTGAACGCGGAGCCGAGCGGGGCGGGCTGGGCGTCGCGGATCGCCAGCACGGGTGTCGGCGTCGCGCCGTCCAGTGCGTAGACGCCGAGCCGTGTCGTGCCGGGCAGCGCCGACAGGTCCTTTTCGATCGTCGCGGCGCTGTCATCGTTGCGGGTGGTGCCGGTGATGCGCAGACCGGTGATCGCGTGGGGGCCGGCGGGATCGATCGCGATCAGCATCGTCGCGGTGCCGCGCTCGTAGCCGACCAGCAGTTGCGCGGCGTAGCGGCCTTTCGGGGTCAGCGCCGCGATCCGCTGCGGTGCTCCCAGCGAATCGCGCAATTGCGCGGTGAGCGCCTGCCACTGGCCCAGTGGCACGGCCTGACGAAAGGCGGGGGCGAACAGCGTGTCATAGCCGGTGCGACCGGCGAGTATCGGCAGCAGCGCCTCCGCCTGCGCGCGCAGCGCCGGATCGGCGTCCGCCGCGACGGGGGCCGCGGCGGGCGGCGGCGTCTGGGCGCTCGCCGTGACGGGCGCGAGGCAGCCCAGCGCCAGAGCGGCGATCAGTTCTTGAGCTTCCAGCCTTTTCGCAAAAGCACGTAGCATGTCACCCCCAGCACGACGTCCACCGCCAGAATCGCGATGCTGCCGACCATGATGGGCGAATCGGCGGTGCCGAGGAAGCCGTATCGGAAGCCCGAGATGATATAGAAGAAGGGGTTGGCATGGCTGAACGCCCGGAACGCGGGGGCCAGGCGATCGACCGAATAGAAGGTGCCCGACAGCAGCGACAGCGGCGCGATCACGAAATTGGTGACCGCGGCGGCATGGTCGAACTTCTCCGCCCAGATCGACGTCAGCACGCCGAGGAACGACAGGAAGGCCGCGCCGAGGAAGCCGAACCACAGGATCGCGAGCGGATGTGCGGGCGTCACGTGGACGCCGGGATACAGCGCCATCGCGCACCAGCAGATGAAGCCGACGAGGAACGCGCGCGTCATCGCGCCACCGACGAGCGCCGCGAGCAGCTCCGCGGTCGACAGCGGCGGTTGCAGGTAATCGACGATCGTTCCCTGGATCTTGCCGACCAGCAGCGAGAAGCTGGCGTTGGCGAAGGCGGGGCCCATCATGCCCTGGCTGATGATCAGGCCGGGGGCGATGAAATCGGCGAAGGGGACGATGGTGCCGCCGACCTGGACCGGGCTTTTTGCGCCAGTCGCAATGGTAAAGACGATCAGGAACAGCAAGGTCGTGATCGCGGGCGCCCACACCGTCTGGAGCTGCACCTTGAAGAACCGGCGCACCTCCTTCACATAGAGGGTCTTCAGGCCGCCCCAATTCACGTTCCGGATCACCGGCACGCCGGGTGCGGACCGGATCGCCGATTGGATTTCGCCGATTGGGGGCTGGCTGCTCATGAGCGAAGCGGGTAATCGCCTGCGCAGCCGCCCGCAACCCGGCTGTGAGAATATAGGGAAGTACGAATGTCCTGGACCGACGAGCGGATCGACACGCTCAAGACGATGTGGGAAGCGGGCCAGACCGCCAGCCAGATCGCCGAGGCGCTGGGTGGCGTCAGCCGCAACGCCGTGATCGGCAAGGCGCATCGCCTGGGGCTGCAATCGCGCCCGTCGCCGGTGAAGCCGAACGAGCCCGCTGCGGCCCCCGCACCGGTGCCGGCCGCGCCCGAGCCGGAACCCGTCGTCGCGGCGCCGCCCGCTCCGCCGCCGCCCGCGCCGAAACCGACGCCCGCGCCTGAGCCTGTCGTGGTCGCGGCGGACGTGCATGACGACGAAGACGAGGATGACGACGACACGGACGCCGTCGTCGCCGCGCCGCGTCGCGAGCCGCAGCCGATCCTGCGGTCGGTCGGCCCCGGTGGTTTCGTGCGCCAGTCGCCCGGCGAGCAGCAGCCCCCCGCCACGCCCGCGCCGCCGCGCCGGCTGGTGCCGGCCAAGCCCTCGCCCGAAATCGCGGGCAAGACGACGCTGCTCGACCTCAACGATCGCATCTGCAAGTGGCCGCTGGGCCATCCGGGCGAACCGGATTTCCACTTCTGCGGCGAGAAGGTGAACCCGGGTTTCCCCTATTGCGTCGAACATTGCGGCCATGCGTATCAGGCGCAGCTGCCGCGCCGCGATCGCCGCCCGCCCCCGCCGATGCCGTTCGGCGGACCCAGGGTCCGCTAGGCGCGCAGCGCCAGCGAACCCGGTCCGCCCGGCCGGCGCGGCCAAAAGCCGCGTCCGACGTCATGGGATTTACTCCCATGACGGGTAGATTGAAGAGGCTGCTTCCCCAAAGGGAGGCGGCCCTTTTCAATCCTCCCCGGCACGGGGAGGTGGCACCGCGCAGCGGTGACGGAGGGGGGCTTCCTCAAGTAACGCCGCCTGCGGCAGCCCCCCTCCACCATTCGCTCTGCGAACGGTCCCCCTCCCCGTGCCGGGGAGGAATGTCCACTAGCCCCACGCCGCGGCAAAGCCGCATCGTCAGTCGTGTCCGCTGGTGCGGCACGCTGGCCGGGCCCGGGCGAGTCCTGAGCCATGCCAAGCATGGCTCAGGCCGCCGTGCGCCTTAGAACCGGAACGCCGCCGTTGCGCGCAGCGAATGCCAGCGGAACTGCGTGTCCGAGCGGCGGAAGTCCGTCGTCGTGCCGCCCAGCACGAACGGGTTCGTCGTCGGCGCCGCACCCTGCGTCACGCGCACGCGCGCATCGTCGTCACGATACTGGTGATAGGTGTATTCCATGCCGATTGAGAAGTTCTTGCCGAGCTTCTGTTCGATACCGCCGCCGCCGACGATGCCCCACTGGTTGCGCTTGCCGAACTGGCTGAAGGCATTGGCGGTGTTGGTCGTCGTGAATTCGCGGTCGATGCGCGCATAGCCCGGTCCGAACGTGCCGTAGAACAGCGTTGTGCCCGGCGCGTAGCCGACGCGGCCGCGGATGCTCGCTTCCCAATCCAGCTTGCGGGTCATGACGTAATTGGCCGGCGTCGTCGAAAAGGCGCTGACGCTGTCGGTGATCTCGCTCTTGCCGAATTCGCCGACCGCACCGATCACGATGTTGCCGCGCTGCGAATCCATGCCGATCCGCCCGTAGTACGACCAGCCGTCACGATCGTTGGCGCAGCCGCCGGGCGTCGGCGTCGCGCCGCGCGCGCGGCCGTTACAGAAGCCGGGCGAGAAGGCGTTGGCGCCCGCCGCGGTCGACACCGTATCGCCGAAGCTGCCGTTCGAGCCGCGATCGAACAGGATCGACGAGCCGACATCGTTCGGCTGCACGTCGTAACCGCCGGCCGCACCGATATAGATGCCGCTGAACGGCGTATCGTCGGTCATCTCCTGCGCCTGCGCGGCGGTGGTGAACGAAGCCGCGGCAAGCGCGCCGGCGACCAGAATAGAACGCATATGTCTCTCCCGACAGACGTGACAGTCGGGCAAGGAACGTCCACTCCGACGGAAAATATGCGTCAGATCAGCCAAATGCTGAACCTGTGGCTTTCATGCATCACCTGAGACATATTGTAGCAACATCGCTGTATCGCGCGATGCTGGTATCGGCGCGGATGTTCCCTTATGGTTCCGCGCGATGGCCCAGGATCTGTTCGCTTCGTCTGCTACCCCCGCCAACAGCTATGACGCTTCGTCGATCGAGGTGCTCGAGGGGCTGGAGCCCGTGCGTCGCCGCCCCGGCATGTATGTCGGCGGTACGGACGAACGCGCGTTGCACCACCTTGCCGCCGAGGTGCTCGACAATGCGATGGACGAGGCGGTGGCGGGCCATGCGACGCGGATCGAAGTCACGTTGGAGCCGGGCAACCGCCTGACCATCGTCGACAACGGTCGCGGCATTCCCGTCGACCCGCATCCGAAATTTCCCGACAAGTCGGCGCTGGAGGTGATCCTGTCGACGTTGCATTCGGGCGGCAAGTTCGCCGGCAAGGCCTATGCGACCAGCGGCGGCTTGCATGGCGTCGGCGTGTCGGTGGTCAATGCGCTGTCGAGCGATACGGTGGTGGAGGTCGCGCGCGACCGGCAATTGTACCGCCAGCGGTTCAGCCGCGGCCAGACGCTGGGGCCGCTCGAGCATGTCGGTGCGGCGCCCAATCGTCGCGGCACCTCGGTCGCCTTCACGCCCGACGTCGAGATTTTCGGGCCTGAGCTTGGCTTCAAGCCCAAGCGGCTGCACCAGCTCGTCCGATCCAAGGCGTATCTGTTCGCGGGCGTCGAAATCCGCTGGCATTGCGCGCCGGAACTGGTCGAGGGCAGCGACACGCCCGCCGAGGCGGTGTTCCAGTTTCCGGGCGGCCTCGCCGATCATCTGCGCGAACAGATCGGCGGCCGCGAATGCGCGACGGCCGATTTCTTTGCCGGGCGGCAGGACTTTGCGGGTGAGGCGGGGCGCGTCGAATGGGCGGTCGCCTGGCCGCTGTGGAGCGACGGCAGCTACAGCTGGTATTGCAACACGATTCCGACGCCCGACGGCGGCACGCACGAACAGGGCCTGCGCCAGGCCCTGGTCCGAGGCTTGCGCGCGTTCGGCGACCTGGTGAACCAGAAGAAGGCGAAGGACATCACCGCCGACGACGTGATGGTCGGCAGCGAGCTGATGCTCAGCGTCTTCATCCGCGATCCGCAATTCCAGAGCCAGACCAAGGATCGGCTGACATCGCCGGAGGCCGCGGGCCTCGTCGAAAAGGCGGTGCGCGATCATTTCGATCATTGGCTCGGCCATAATATGGAGCGCGGCAAGGCGCTGCTCGGCTATGTCCTCGACCGGATGGACGAGCGCCTGCGCCGCAAGGCCGAGCGCGAGGTCAAGCGCAAGACCGCGACCAGCGCGCGAAAACTGCGCCTGCCCGGCAAGCTGACCGATTGCGCGGCCGACTCACCGGAAGGCACCGAGCTGTTCATCGTGGAAGGCGACTCGGCCGGCGGTTCCGCCAAGCAGGCGCGCGATCGCAAGACGCAGGCGATCCTGCCGATCCGCGGCAAGATCCTCAACGTCGCCAGCGCGACGAGTGCGAAGATCGTCGCCAATCAGGAAATCGCCGACCTGATTCAGGCGCTGGGTTGCGGCACGCGCAAGGACTGCGATGCGAGCCAGCTGCGCTACGAACGCATCGTCATCATGACCGACGCCGACGTCGACGGCGCGCATATCGCGACGCTGCTGATGACCTTCTTCTTCCAGGAAATGCCGGATCTGGTGCGGCGCGGTCATCTGTATCTGGCGCAGCCGCCGCTGTACCGCCTGACCGTCGGCGCCAAGTCTTTGTACGCCCGCGACGACGCCCACCGCGCCGAGCTGGAGCGCACCGCGTTCAGGGGCAAGAAGGTCGATGTTGCTCGCTTTAAGGGGCTTGGCGAAATGAATCCGGGCCAGCTCCGCGAAACGACGATGGACCCCAACACGCGCAGCCTGATCCGCGTGACGCTGCCGCAGGAATATGAAGAACGCGCAGGGGTGAAGGACTTGGTCGATCGGTTGATGGGCAACAATCCGGCGCACCGCTTTGCCTTCATTCAGGAAAATGCGGCGCGGATGGATGAAGAGGCGATCGATGCGTAAGCGCTGGACGAACGCCTGATCCTCGCTCATGTTACGAGGTGTCGCGTTCGGAGGTTAAATCATGATCGGTTGGGCGTTTTTACTTCAGGCAGTAACTGCTGCGGCGCCTGCTCCGCCCCCCGAAAGCGACATCATCGTGGTAGCGCGTAACGTTGCAGGGGCGAAGCGGGCACTGGACGCCTGCATCGCGCGGGAATGTCCGCCCAATGAAGAGATTAAAGCGGCATTGGTCTATGCGACACGGCAGTTCTTGGCGGGGGACTATGCATCCTCACGGCAGACATTGCTGAAGACCCGCGGCCGCACCGCCAAATTCGACGCTAAATATCCGATGGAGGTCTCGGACCTCCATCGGGCCCTGAACACTCTTGCAAATCTCGATGGCCGACCCGATTCGGCCAGACTTTCGGCGTTGGATGCGGCGGATGCGCTAAAGGCAGGATTGTCGCCGGACGATCCCCTTATTTTGCTACAGCGCCTTGATACAGCTGGGCAGTTTGCGAAGGAGGGGCGCATTATCGCGGCACGCCAGATCCTGGATGATGTCGCGGCGAAGGCGCATAAAAAGGGCTATTACGGCGTCGAGGCACAGGCGCTGTTCCGCGGTGCGACGCTGTACGCCGCCTTGGCCAACGCCAACCCGGATTATCGGGATACGGCCAAGTTATGGCGCAATCGGATTGCCAAGCGGACCGAGTCCGAGTTCGCCGAGTATCGCGAAGCCCTGGGACTATTAGATACGCAGATCGCGGCGTTGAACGCCAAGCCGCGTGATCGGGACCGCATAGTCGCTAGCGCCAAGCCCGTCACCGGCGACGAAGCAGTGTTGCTCAGTGAACCTGAAACACGGTTCAAGGCATCCGAGAACGGATTGAATGGCAAGGATGGCGGCAATACCGATCCCGAATGGGCGGACGTCGCATTCTGGGTGCGGGCAGATGGATCCGTCGCGGACGTCGATGTCGTGGGGCGATCGAAGAGCCCGCCGGGGTCCTGGCTTGCGCGGAAGTTGAAAGCGGTGGCCGGCAGGCGATATGTACCGCTTAAAGGCACGACCGACAGTCGGGGCGTGTACAAAGTCGAGCGTTATTCGATGGTCTATCCGCTCGGCATAGCGACAGGGGCGCGCATACCGATCCGATCGGGCAGGGGTCAGCTAGAGACTACGGACATCACGTTAGCGTACCGCCATCCTGCTGCGAGTTAGATAAACGACTCATCCTGGCGAGTTGACCCCGCCCTTCCCCCTCCAGTAAGACAGCAAAGGGCGGCCACCACGGGCCGCCCTTTCTCGTTGAAGAGAAGAGGAGACCTCTCGTGACCATTACGCCGCTCATGCCCGTTTACCCACGGTGCGGGGTGCGTCCGGTCCGAGGTGAGGGGTGCTATCTGATCAGCGAGGATGGCGGCCGCTATCTGGATATGGCGGCGGGGATCGCGGTCAATGCGCTGGGGCATGGCCACCCGCATCTAGTGAAGGCGATCGCCGAGCAGGCGGCGACGCTGATGCACGTCAGCAACCTCTACGGCTCGCCGCAGGGCGAGGCGCTGGCCGAGCGGATCGTCGCGAACAGCTTTGCCGATACGGTGTTCTTCACCAATTCGGGCACCGAGGCCGTCGAGTGCGCGATCAAGACCGCGCGGCGCTATCACTTCGCCAACGGCAATCCGCAGCGGCACACGATCATCACCTTCAACAACGCCTTCCACGGGCGGACGATGGGGGCGATCTCGGCCACCAACCAGCCCAAGATGCGTGACGGGTTCGAGCCGCTGCTGCCCGGCTTCGCCTATGCGCCGTTCAACGACCTCGACGCCGCGCTGGCGCTGATCGACGACACGACCGCCGGCTTCATGGTCGAAACGATTCAGGGCGAGGGCGGCGTGTCGGTGGGCACGCCCGAATTCATCCAGGGCCTGCGCAAGGCGTGCGACGAGCATGGCCTGCTGCTGATCCTGGACGAGGTGCAGTGCGGCTATGGCCGGACCGGCAAGATGTGGGCGTATGAGCATTACGGCATCGAGCCCGACATCATGTCGGTCGCCAAGGGCATCGGCGGCGGCTTCCCGCTGGGCGCGTGCCTCGCCACCGAAGAGGCGGCGAAGGGCATGGTGATCGGCACGCACGGATCGACCTATGGCGGCAACCCGCTCGCCATGGCGGCGGGGCAGGCGGTGCTCGACGTGATGCTGGAGGACGGCTTCCTCGAAAATGTCACGACGATGGGCGAGCGACTGCGCGGCGCGCTGGAGCAGATGATCCCCAATCACGACCACGTTTTCGAAGGCGTGCGCGGCAAGGGGCTGATGCTCGGCCTGAAGCTGAAGGCCGGGGTCGAGCCGCGCGAGTTCGTCGCGCATGCGCGCGACAACCACAACCTGCTACTGGTCGCGGCGGGCGAGAATGTGGTGCGCATGCTGCCGCCGCTGGTGATCGAGGATGCGCATGTCGCCGAGTGCATCGACAAGCTGAGTGCGGCGGCGCGGGTGTTCGCGCCGGCGAGCGACGATTGAACAACTGACATCCTCCCCGCTCGCGGGGAGGGGGACCATGCCAAAGGCATGGTGGAGGGGGAGTGCGGCAGGCGGGATCGTTCACGGAGATCCCCCTCCACCCCTCGGCTGGTGCCGAGCGGTCCCATTGGCAGGCCGATCATGCCCCCGGCATGATCTGGATTGCCCGGGGGGCAATCCACCTGCCAATCCATGCCGGGGAGGAATACAATGCGTCATTTCCTGAATCTCACCGATGCCGGCGCCGATGGCGTTGCCGCGATGCTCGACGATGCGCTGACCCGGAAGGCGGCGCGGGCTGGCTGGCCCAAGGGGCGTGTCGATGCCGACGCACCACTAGCCGGCCATGTGCTGGCGATGATCTTTGAAAAAAACTCGACGCGCACGCGGGTCAGCTTCGACATGGCGATCCGCCAGCTGGGCGGGACGTCGATCGTGATGGATGCGGGCAGCATGCAGCTCGGCCGCGGCGAAAGCATCGCGGATACGGCGCGCGTGCTGTCGGGCTATGTCGATGCGATCATGATCCGCACCGATGATCATGCCAAGGTCGAGGATATGGCGCGCCATGCCAGCGTGCCCGTGATCAACGGTCTGACCGATGCCTCGCACCCGTGCCAGATCATGGCCGACCTGCAGACGATCCTGGAGGACGGCAAGGCGCTGCCCGGGCTGAAGGTCGCGTGGCTGGGGGATGGTAACAACGTACTCGCCTCGATCATGGAGGCGGCGGGCCTGATGCAGTTCGACGTCGTCGCGGCCTGTCCGCAGGGCTACCAGCCGAACGAGGCGGACGTCGCGCTGGGCAAGGGCCGCGCGCGCGTCGTCGGCACCGCGACCGAGGCGGTCGAGGGTGCGGACGTGATCGTCACGGACACGTGGATCTCGATGGGCCAAGCGCATGCCGATACCAAGCTTGCCGCGATGATGCCGTTCCAGGTCGACGAGGCCCTGATGGCGCGCGCGAAGTCCGACGCGCGCTTCCTCCACTGCCTGCCCGCGCATCGCGGCGAGGAAGTGGTCGGTGCGGTGATCGACGGGCCGCAGTCGCTGATCTGGCGCGAGGCGGAAAACCGGCTGCACGCGCAGAAGGCGGTGCTGCGCTGGGTATTCGGGCAGATCGGCTGAGGTCTTCGGGGGGCGGTTCGGCTGCGCGCCGTGCCGCCCCCCACCTCGACAAAACGGCTCCTGAGGCGCACCATGTGCCTCAAGTAACGGAGCCTATTCATGTCCCTAGACGAGACGTTTTCCACCGACTGGGCCGCTGCGGGCGAAGCGGGGCTGGACGATACGATCGCATTGCGCCGTGCGATCCATGCCGAACCGGAGGTCGGACTGCACTGTCCGCTGACCACCGCGAAGATCAAGGCGGCGCTCGCCGGCCTTCCGCTCAAGATTCACGACAGCACGTCCACCACCGGCTTCATCGCGATCCTGAAGGGGCAGGCGGGCGATAACGGCCGCACCGTGCTGTTGCGCGGCGACATGGATGCGCTGCCGATGCAGGAGGAGACGGGGCTGCCCTTCGCCAGCACCATCCCCGGCCGCATGCATGCCTGCGGGCACGATTCGCACACCGCGATGCTGGTCGGCGCGGCCAAGGCGCTGTGCGCGCGCCGGGAGAGCCTGCCGGGCACGATCGTCTTCATGTTCCAGCCGGGCGAGGAGGGCTATCACGGCGCCCGCTTCATGATCGACGACGGGCTGCTCGCCATCGCCAAGCCCGATGCGGCGTTCGCGCTGCACATCACGCCCAATGCGCCCGCGGGTGTCGTCGTGACTCGCGGTGGGCCGATCATGGCGTCGGCGGACACGATCCACGCGACGATCCGCGGCGCGGGCGGGCATGCGGCGATGCCGCACGATTGCATCGATCCGATCCCCGTCGCCTGCGAGATCGTCACCGCGCTGCAGACCTTCATCGCGAGGGCCATTCCCGTCACCGATCCTGCCGTGCTGTCGGTGACGAAGATCCAGGCGGGGTCGGCGCACAATATCGTGCCGGGCGAGGTGACGATGCTTGGCACGCTGCGCACGCTGTCGGAGGGCACGCGGGCGACGATGCAGGCGGCGTTCCAGCGGATCGCGGAGCATATCGCCGCCGCGCATGGCGCGACCGCGGAGACGCGGATCGAGGCGGGCTATCCAGTGACGGTCAACGATCCCCGCGGCGCGGCGTTGATCGAGGGCGTTGCGGGCACGCTCGGCCAGCCCTTTGCGACGATGCCGCAGCCGATGATGGGCGCGGAGGACTTTTCATACGTGCTGCGCGAGACGCCCGGTGCCTTCGCCTTCATCGGCGTCGCGCCGAAGGGCAGCGACCCCGCGACCAATCCGCCGCTGCACAATACGCGGATGACGATCGAGGAATCGGTGATGGCGAAGGGGGTGGCGATGCATTGCGCGATCGCGACGCGGTTCCTGGAGAGCGGGTTCGATTGAGGGAGGGCGGGTGACGGGCTGCTATCCGCTAACCCGTCACCCCGGCCGAAGAGCCGGGGTCCCGCTTCTTTTCCGGCCCTGGCGAAACAGCGGGACCCCGGGTCAGGCCCGGGGTGACGAAGTGGGTGTGGCGGCTCTTTCTGCCGTCACTTCTTAATCAGGCCGATCTCCACCAGCCGTTCGTGCAGGTAATCGTGCGCGGTGATCGGCGTGGGATAGCGGTTCGGGCGTTCGGCACTGATCGTCTCCGGCAGCGTCTCGATCAGGAAATCGGGCGCGGGGTGCAGGAAGAAGGGCATGGAATAGCGCGAATGGCCGCGGCGTTCGACCGGCGGGTTGACGACGCGGTGCGTGGTCGACGGCAGGACGTGGTTGGTCAGCCGCTGCAGCATGTCGCCGACGTTGACGACCATCGCGCCTTCGGGCGGCTTGATCGCCAGCCAGTCGCCGGTGTTCTTGTCGAGCAGTTCGAGGCCCGCTTCCTCGGCGCCGAGCAGCAGCGTGATGAGGTTGATGTCCTCATGCGCGCCGGCGCGTACGCCCTCCGCATCGGCGGGGATGGGGGGATAGTGCAGCAGGCGCAGCACGCTGTTGCCGTCCTTCACCGCAGGGTCGAACCAGTCGGGGGCGAGGCCCAGATGGCGCGCGATCGCAGACAGCAGCTTGTCGCCTGCGCGATCGAAGGCGGTGAACAGTTCGAGGAACGTGTCCTTGAACCCCTCGGGCCGCGCCGGCCAGATGTTGGGTGCCATGCTGTCGGCGTAGCGATGCCCCTCCGGCAGATTGCGGCCGATATGCCAGAATTCCTTGAGGTCGACGTGCTTGGCGTCCTTGGCAATCTCCGTCTTGAACGGGGTGTAGCCGCGCGCGCCGCCGCCGCCTGCGACGAAATAGTCGCGCTTTTCCGCCTCGGGCAGCGCGAACAACGCCTCGGTTTCGGACCAGGCACGGTCGATCAGGTCCTGCGAGATGCCGTGGTCGGCGACGATCGCGAAGCCGAATCGTTCGAACGATTCGCCGAATGCCTTGGCGAAGCCGTCGGGGTCGCGCGCCTGGTCGGCGAGGCTAAGCGTCGGAACCTGTGCGTCCAGCGCGGTTGGGGTGTCGAGCATAAGGGCCATCCGTTTGATCAGGCGAGCGATATAGGACGCCGCGCCGACCGCGTCACGCCCGCATGTCACGCGACGGTCATGGTGCGAACGACCTAGGATGGACGGCGATCGCACGGTCATGATGAACGGCCGCGTAACCTCATATCATCGGCTCGGCGCGCGCGTCAGCCGGTTGATCGCGGGAGCCATGCCCCATGGGTTGTGGATGCGCATCGATTGCAGGCAGAGACTGCGCGTCTGGGGCGCGGTGGGGCTGCGAATCACGACGATTGGATTACGGCCGGACCCGGTCACCCGGGTAGCGGCGCATCGCACTGGGGTCTGATGAACAGCTTCGTTTCCATGAGCGCTCGACTCGGTAACCGCATCCGTTCGCTTTTCGTCGCACGCGACGTCCTGTTTCACGATGGCAATGCGCTGCGCCGCGTCAGCCTGACCGGCCGTCGGCAAGCGACGCTCGCGGCGGCGGCGACGCTGACCCTCGGGTTTTCGGGCTATGGCGCGGCACAGGCCGCACAGCTGGTCGTCGCGCCGGCGCATGACGCCCGCGTTTCGGGCATGGAGCACCGGCTCGACGCGATGCAGGCCCGCGTGTCGCACATTCGTGACGTCGCCCGCCTGCATGCCGAGCGGATCGAACAGCGCCAGGCGCTGATCACCGCGGCGCTGACCGGCAAGGGTGACGAGGCCGAACTGGCGCTCGCGACGCTCGCGATCGATCCCACCGCCGATCGCCTCGCCGCCGATGTCGTCAAGCCGCTGGTGAAGGTGGAAGGGCGCCAGGCCCAGCTGGCCGACGCCGCGCAGAGGGTGGTGGACCAGCGCCTCGCCAAGGCGAATGCGACGCTCAAGACGCTTGGCGTCGCCAGCCGCGTGAACGCCAAGGCGATGGGCGGCCCGATGCTGGAGGCCAATGGCGCGGAAGCGCAGGCGGACCTGAAGGCCGATGCGCAGTTCCGCACGCTGTTCCAGAGCTGGAAGAAGCTCGACACGCTGCAGCAGGGTGCGATCGCCATTCCATCGGTGCAGCCGGTGCAGCACCTGCAGTTCACCAGCAACTTCGGCATCCGCTCCGACCCGTTCCGCGGCACCGCGGCGATGCATGCGGGCGTCGACATCCCTGGCCCGGTCGGTACGCCGATCTATGCGACCGCCGACGGCATCGTCGATCACGCCGGCCGCCAGGGTGGTTACGGCAATCTGGTCGAGATCAACCACGGCAAAGGCATCGCGACCCGCTACGGCCACCTGTCCAAGATCCTCGTCGCCGATGGCGCGCGCGTGACGCGCGGCCAGCTGATCGCGCTGATGGGGTCGACCGGCCGCTCGACCGGCCCCCACCTGCATTATGAAGTCCGTATCGACGGCCATGCGGTGAACCCGGTGCCGTTCCTGACCACCGCCGATTACCTGCTCGCCGCGCAGGACCGTGCGGTTCATGCGATCCCGGTATCGACCGACGGTCCCGCCGCGCAGGATTGATCGACCCAAGCTCGTCATCCCGGCGAACGCCGGGATCCATGGTGTCGATAGTTGACGTGGCGCGCGAGCCGCCCGCTGCCGTGCGTCCATGGATCCCGGCGTTCGCCGGGATGACGAGACGGGGCGAAGGCATCGTCAGTCGCCTACCAGCCTTTCATCTATCACGTCGGCCCTCGCACGGATGATGACGAAGGCGCGGTGGCATAGCCGGTTGCCCCACCCGCATCCCACGCCTATCTCGGCGGCATGACCCAGCCCGATATCGCCCTCACCCCCGCTGCCGCCGCGCGCGTCGCGGCGATCGCGGGCAAGCAGAACAAGCCTGCCATCCTGCGCCTGTCGGTCGATGGCGGCGGCTGTTCGGGGTTCCAGTACAAGTTCGGCTTCGCCGACGCGCCCGAGGGTGACGACACGATCGCGGAGACGGATGGCGTCCGTCTGGTCGTCGACAGCATTAGCCTGGATCTCGTGCGCGGGTGTCAGGTCGATTACGTCGAATCGCTGGGCGGTGCGGCGTTCCGCGTCGACAATCCCAATGCGGCGTCGGGCTGCGGCTGCGGCTCCAGCTTCGCGGTCTGACGGCGGTGAAGCTCGTCACCTATAACGTCAACGGCATCAAGGCGCGGCTGCCGCGGCTGATCGAGTATCTAACCGAACAGCAGCCCGATGTCGTCTGTTTGCAGGAACTAAAGACCACCGACGATACCTTCCCGATCGCCGATATCGAGGCGGCGGGCTATGGCGCGGTGTGGCACGGGCAGAAGGGGTTCAACGGCGTCGCCGTGCTCGCCAAGGGGCAGACCCCGATCGAGACGCAGCGTGATCTCGACGGCGAACCGGAAGACGAGCACAGCCGTTATCTGGAATGCGCTGTCGATGGCCTGATCGTCGCGTCGATCTATCTGCCCAACGGCAATCCGCAGCCGGGACCGAAGTTCGACTATAAGCTGCGCTGGATGGAACGGCTCGCCAGCCGCGCGCGCGCGCTGCTGGAGGCCGAGGTGCCAACGGTGCTGATGGGCGATTACAACGTCATCCCCAATGACGACGACACCTTTTCGGTCCGGGCGATGGCGAACGATGCGCTGATGCAGCCCGAAAGCCGCGCCGCGTACCGCCGATTGCTGGCGCAAGGGTGGACCGACGCGTTGCGGACGCGCAAGCCCAATGGCGGCGTGTGGACCTTCTGGGACTATCAGGCCGGGGCGTGGCAGCGCGACGCGGGGTTCCGGATCGATCACCTGCTGCTCAGCCCGCAGGCGGCGGACCGGTTGCAGGACGCCGGCGTCGACAAGGACTATCGCGGCCGCGAAAAGGCGAGCGACCACGCACCCACCTGGGTACGACTGTCGTGAGGCGCAGCGCGGCGGCGCTGCTCGCGCTTGCCGTCGCGATGCCTGCCGCTGCGCAGAACCGGGAGTTCTGCCCGGAGCGGCCGGGCCTCGAAACGCAGGCCTGTATCGTCGATCGCGGACGCGTGACTATCGAATCGAGCCTGATCGACTGGACACGCGATCGGCAGAGCGATGGCGTGACCGATACGATCCTGATCGCCGACACGCTGGTCCGTGTCGGCGTGACCGATCGCCTGGAACTGCGCGCGGGCTGGCAGCCGTTCGGCCATGAGCGGACGCGCGATACGGCGACCGGCGATATCGATCGGGCCGATCGCGTCGGTGATGCGGTGATCGGGCTGAAGGCGTCGCTGTTGCATCCCGACGGCAAGGGCCTGTCGATCGCGGTTCTGCCATCTGTGACGCTGCCGGTCGGGCGGCAGCCGATCGGCGCCGGCCGCGCGCAGCCGAGCCTGCTGCTGCCGCTGTCGTACGATGTGTCCGACACGGTCGAAATTGCCGTCACGCCGGCGATCCGCGCACTGGCCAACGAGGATTCAGGGGGGCAGCATGTGCGCTACGGCGCCGCGGCGGGCGTCACGGTGAAGCTGAGCGAGGCGGTATCGGTCGGCGCGGACGCGTCGCTTGCACGCGATCAGGACCCCAGCAACCACACGACGCGGGCGCGGGCCGCGATGACGCTGGCATGGCAGCCGAAGGACGATTGGCAGTTCGATACGTCGGCGATCGCCGGTCTCAATCGCGACACGCCGGATGTGCAACTGATCGCGGGTGTAGCGCGCCGGTTCTGAGTTTCGATCAAGGCTCAGCGATCGTAGCTTTGCTTCGTCACCCCGGACGTGATCCGGGGGCCCGCTATCGTAAACCGCAGAAGAAGCGTCATCCCGGCTCAAGGCCGGGATGACGGAGGGAAGCGACCTACCCACGCCCCGACCAACCGCCTATACCCCGGTCCGATAACGACAGAGGGGAAGACATGAGCCTGTTCCGCCGCAAGACGATCCAGCCACAGCCGCCGGGCCAACAGCTCGCGCGCACGCTCGGCTGGCCGCATCTGGTGGCGCTGGGCGTCGGCGCGATCGTCGGCACCGGCATCCTGACGCTGATCGGTGTCGGCGCGGACCGGGCGGGTCCGGCGGTGATCCTGTCGTTCGTCGTCGCTGGTGCGATCTGCGCCTGCGCGGCGCTCTGCTATGCCGAGATGGCGACGATGATCCCCGCGTCGGGATCGGCCTATACCTATAGCTATGCCGTGCTGGGCGAAGTGATCGCCTGGGTCGTCGGCTGGAGCCTGATCCTCGAGTATTCGCTGGTCGTCTCGACCGTCGCGGTCGGCTGGTCGGGCTATGCGGTGGGGTTCCTGAAGGGGCTCGGCATCGTCGTGCCCAATGCGCTGGCCAACGGGCCGGGCCTGGGCGGCGTCGTCAACCTGCCGGCGGTGGGGATCATCGCGGTGGTCGCCGGGCTGCTGATGCTCGGCACGCGGGAAAGCGCGCGGATCAACACCGCGCTGGTCGTGCTGAAGATCGTGACGCTCGCGCTGTTCGTCGCGGTGGCGCTGCCGCATTTCGACGTGGCCAACCTGCACCCGTTCGCACCCTTCGGCTATGGCAGCCCCGAGCATGCGAACGGCGTGAAATATGGCGTGATGGGCGCCGCGGCGATCATCTTCTTCGCCTTCTACGGCTTCGATGCCATCTCGACCGCGGCGGAGGAGGCGAAGAATCCCGAGCGCGATCTGGCGATCGGCATCGTCGGATCGATGATCGCCTGCACCGCCATCTATATGATCGTCGCCGCCGTGGCGGTGGGGGCGCTCAGCTACACGCGCTTCGGCTCCAGCCCGGAACCGCTGGCGCTGATCCTGCGGGAGATCGATCAGGGCGGTATCGCGACGATCGTCGCGGCGGCGGCGGCGGTCGCGCTGCCGACGGTGTTGCTCGCCTTCCTGTACGGGCAGAGCCGCATCTTCCTGGTCATGGCGCGCGACGGCTTCCTGCCGCAGAGCCTGGCGAAGGTATCGAAGCGCGGGACGCCGGCACGGATCACCGCGATGACTGCGGTGTTCGTCGCCGCGATCGCCGGTCTGGCGCCGCTCGACGTCATCGCCAGCCTCGCCAATGCGGGTACGTTGTGCGCCTTCGTCGCGGTCGCTGCCTGCGTGCTGGTGCTGCGCCGCCGCGACCCCGCCGCGCGCCGGCCGTTCCGCACGCCGCTCGCCTGGGTCGTGGCGCCGCTCGCCATCTTGGGCTGCTGCTATCTGTTCACCAGCCTGCAGGTGGTGACGCAGATCGCGTTCCTTGGCTGGAACGCCTTCGGTCTGCTCGTCTACTTCCTCTACGCGCGCGGTCGGGCGCAGATCGCGTGAGCGGCTGGCATATCGGCATCATCGGCGGGTCGGGGCTGTACGACGTTGCCGGGATCGAGGACGGCCGCTGGGTCGAAGTCGCGACGCCTTGGGGGCAGCCCTCCGATGCGATCTTCACGGGGTGCGTCGGTGCGGCCCGCGTGTCGTTCCTGCCGCGCCACGGCCGGGGGCATCGGATCAGCCCCGACGAGCTCAATGCCCGCGCCAATATCGATGCGCTGAAGCGGATGGGCGTCACCGACGTGCTGGCGGTGTCGTCGGTCGGGTCGCTGGTCGAAGATCGCCCGCCGGGCAGCTTCACGATCGTCGACCAGTTCATCGACCGGACGAAGGGGCGCGTGTCGAGCTTCTTCGGCACCGGCTGCGTCGCGCATGTCTCGATGGCCGATCCGGTCTGCCCGCGGCTGTCGGCGTTGGTCGCAGACGCGGCGGGGGAGGGCGTGAATCGCGGCGGCACCTATCTCGCGATGGAGGGGCCGCAATTTTCGACGCGTGCGGAAAGCCTGCTCTACCGGCAATGGGGCTGCCATGTGATCGGCATGACCGCAATGCCCGAGGCCAAGCTCGCCCGCGAGGCGGAGCTGCCCTATGCGCTGGTCGGCATGGTGACGGATTACGACTGCTGGCGTGCGGAGGAGGCGGCGGTCGATGTGACGCAGGTGCTGGCGCAGCTGTCCGCCAATGCGGCGAAGGCGCGAGCCATGGTGCTGGCATTGCTACGCGGGTTGCCGGCGGAGCGGGCGGCGTCGCCGATCGATACGTGCCTGGATGCGGCGATCATCACTGCGAAGGGCGCGCGCGATCCGGCGCTGGTCGCGAAGCTGGATGCGGTGGCGGGTAGGGCGCTTGCTTAAACTCTTCCGTCACCCCGGACTTGTTCCGGGGTCCACTGTGCCGCGAGGGCGGGGTAGGAGGCTTCAGCCTCTCTCCTCGCCGCAGAGTGGACCCCGGAACAAGTCCGGGGTGACGAAGTGCTTTGGGCAGCGGCTCGCCCAATAAAAAGGGGAGGGGCCTTGCGGCACCTCCCCTTCTTCGTGTCCGAAGGTCGAACCCTCTTACGCGGCCAGCTTGCGCAGCACGTACTGTAGGATGCCGCCGTTGAGGAAATATTCCAGCTCGTTGACGGTATCGATGCGGCAGCGCGTTTCGAACGTCTCGGTGCTGCCGTCGGCGCGCTTCAGCGTCACTTCGACGGTCTGACGCGGGCGCAGGTCGGCGACGCCGGTGATCGTGAACGTCTCGGTGCCGTCCAGCTTCAGCGTCTGGCGGGTGACGCCATCGGCGAACTGAAGCGGCAGCACGCCCATGCCGACGAGGTTCGAGCGGTGGATACGCTCGAAGCTTTCGGTGATGACCGCACGCACGCCCAGGAGGTTGGTGCCCTTCGCCGCCCAGTCGCGCGACGAGCCGGTGCCATATTCCTTGCCGGCGACGACGACGAGCGGCGTGCCGTCCGCCTTGTGACGCATCGCGGCGTCGTAGATCGGCATCACTTCGCCGTCATACTGGGTCATGCCGCCTTCGACGCCCGGCACCATTTCGTTCTTGATGCGGATGTTGGCGAAGGTGCCGCGGACCATGACATGGTCGTTGCCGCGACGCGCGCCATAGCTGTTGAAGTCCTTGCGCGCGACCTGACGCTCGGTCAGCCACTGGCCGGCCGGGCTGTCCGCCTTGATCGAACCCGCCGGACTGATGTGATCGGTGGTGATCGAATCGCCCAGGATCGCGAGCGGCTTTGCCTCGATGATGTCGTGGACCGGCTTCGGGGTCATTTCCATGCCCTCGAAATACGGCGGGTTGGCGACATAGGTCGATGCCGCCGGCCAGGCGTAGGTCGCCGAGCCGGTCACGTCGATCTCACGCCACTTGGCGTCGCCCGCGTAGACGTTGCCGTAGCGGCTGCGGAACATCTCGTCGTCGATGTTCGCGGCCATCGTGTCGGCGACTTCCTGGTTGGTCGGCCACACGTCCTTCAGGAACACGTCCTGGCCGTCCTTGCCCTGACCGAGCGGGGTTTCGACCATGTCCTCGGTCACGGTGCCCTTCAGCGCATAGGCGACGACGAGCGGCGGCGAGGCGAGGAAGTTGGCGCGCACGTCGGGCGAGACGCGGCCTTCGAAGTTGCGGTTGCCCGACAGGACCGAGGCGGCAACGAGGTCGTTCTCGTTGATCGCGGCCGAGATCGGACCCGGCAGCGGACCCGAGTTGCCGATGCAGGTGGTGCAGCCATAGCCGACGAGGTTGAAGCCGATCGCATCGAGATCGGCGGTGAGGCCGGCCTTGTTGAGGTAATCGGTGACGACCTGCGAACCGGGGGCGAGCGAGGTCTTGACCCAGGGCTTGGGCTTCAGGCCGAGCGCATTCGCCTTGCGGGCGACGAGGCCGGCCGCGACCAGCACCGACGGGTTCGAGGTGTTGGTGCAGCTGGTGATCGCCGCGATCACGACGTCGCCGTCGCCGATGTCATGGCCGCGCTCGGCGACGTCGACACGCTTCGGGCTGGTCTTGCTGTACAGCTTGGTGAGGTCGCCGTTGAACACGTCGTCGACATTGCCCAGGCTGACGCGATCCTGCGGGCGCTTCGGGCCGGCGAGCGAGGCGGTGACGGTGCCCATGTCCAGCTCCAGCGTGTCGGTGAACACGGGGTCGGCGGCATCGTCGTGGCGCCAGAAGCCGTTCGCCTTGGCATAGGCTTCGGTCAGCGCGATCGTCTCTTCGGGGCGCGCGGTGAGGCGCATATATTCGATCGTCTTGTCGTCGATCGGGAAGAAGCCGCAGGTCGCACCATATTCGGGCGCCATGTTGGCGATCGTCGCGCGGTCGGCGAGCGTCATCGACGACAGGCCGGGGCCGTAGAATTCGACGAAGCGGCCGACGACACCCTTGGCGCGCAGCATCTGCGTGACGGTGAGCACGAGGTCGGTGGCGGTGATGCCTTCCTTCAGCGCGCCGGTCAGCTTGAAGCCGACGACTTCGGGGATCAGCATCGAAACCGGCTGGCCGAGCATCGCCGCTTCCGCCTCGATGCCGCCGACGCCCCAGCCCAGCACGCCCAGGCCGTTGACCATCGTGGTGTGGCTGTCGGTGCCGACCAGCGTGTCGGGATAGGCGATCGCCGCCGAACCGCTGGCGTTGTCGCCCATTTCGGTCGACGACCAGATCGCCTGGCTGACGTATTCGAGGTTCACCTGGTGGCAGATGCCGGTGCCCGGCGGCACGACCTGGAAGTTGTCGAGCGCCTTCGAGCCCCACTTGAGGAATTCGTAGCGCTCGCCGTTGCGCTGATATTCGAGATCGACGTTATCCTCGAACGCCTGCGGCGTGCCGAATTCGTCGACCATGACCGAGTGGTCAATGACGAGGTGGACGGGGACCTGCGGGTTGATCTTGGCTGCGTCGCCGCCGAGCTTGGTGATCGCATCGCGCATCGCGGCAAGGTCGACCACGCAAGGCACGCCGGTGAAATCCTGCATCAGCACGCGTGCGGGGCGATACTGGATTTCGCGGTCCGACCGGCGCTCGTTCTGCCAGTCGACGATCGCCTTCACGTCCTCTTCGGTCACGGTCTTGCCGTCTTCGAAGCGGAGCATGTTCTCGAGCAGCACCTTCATCGAGAAGGGCAGGCGGCTGATGTCGCCGTACTTTTCCGCCGCCTTCGCAAGGCTGTAGTAATCGTAGGTCTTGCCCGCGACGTCGAGCGTCGTGCGGGTCTTCAGGCTGTCCTGGCCGATGGCGGTCATTATGGTCCCTTCAATTTGGCTCGAGGGCGCTCGGGGAGGCGGCAGGGAAGCCGCGCGGGCGCGCGATGAGCGCTGCGAAAGCGTATGTCGCCGCGGCCTTAGCAAGGGGTTTACGGTTGGGGAAGCGCCTATGCTGCGCGTGCGTTCGCTTGGCGGCTCAGGTCGTGGGCGCGGGGAGGATCGCCTGTCCCGTCGCCAGCGTCTTGCCGCGGGTAATGATGACGTGGTCGCCGACCTTCGCTTGCGCAAACAGCAATTTGGCGAAGGCGACGGGAACGCCGATACAGCCGTGGGTCGCATAGCCCCATTCGACCTTCGATCCGTGGATCGCGACGCCATCGCCGGTCAGGCGCAGCGTGTAGGGCATGGGTGCATTGTCATAGGTGCGCGACACGTGCGTCGCATCCTTCATCAGAATCGGAAAGGTGCCGAGCGGCGTCGGTTTTTCGTCGGCGCCGTACAGGATCGCGGCCGCGCCGATCTCATAGCCGTCGCGGAAGACGGAGAGCGTCTGTGCGGCGAGATCGACCGTGATGATCAGCGGACCATCGGGCACGCCCTTGGTATCCCAGGCGTAATCGCCGAACTTGATCGGGCCGATATCGAGGATGCGCTTGACCTGCATGCTCTCCGGCGCGGGCGTGGGCGTGGAGAGGGCGGCAGGCGTCGGCTTGGCGGTCGCTGCGGCGGGTGTAACGGCCGCGGCCGCGGCCGCGGCCGGGGGCGAGGGGAGGATGGTGCGCCGCTCGGTCGGTGCCTTAGCCGGTGTTGGCCCGGCGACCGATGCGGTACCATGCGGCGCCACCGCGGCAATCGCAGCGATTCCGATGACGGCGCCGGCAAGGATCAGTCTGGCCGCAATGGCCTGGCGACGGGCAACCACGATGCATGTTCCGGAAACGATGTACGGAGCCGCGAAGATGGGCGCGTTTCGCGGGCAATGCGAGTCGGCAAATCAGGCTGTGCCGTGGCGGTACGGAGCAGGGGTCCGTCAACCTTCCGGTAATGCCCTCGCGATCGCAAACAGGAACATTGTCCGCCCCTATCCGGTTGAGCGAAAAGACCAAAAGGAGCGATGCCGTGTCCCATATCCCCAATTCCGCGATGAAACACGCCGGCCCCGTCCACCACGACCCCGCGCCGGAGGCCCGGCCTGGCAAGCCGAATCGGGTGGAAAACGGCCAGGGGCTCGGCCTGCCGACATGGCTGGCGATCGGCGGCACGCTCGTTGTCGGGGCGGCGGCGGCGCTTGCGGTGCCGCTGCTGCGCGGCCGTGAGACCCCGGTGCCCAAGCGGCGCGGCAAGCGCGCGACGGTACGCAAGGCGGCATCAGGCGCCAAACATCGCAAGGCGGCCGCAAAATAGGCCCAGATTGGCGGAAGCGCTGGTGATGCGCGCCAGCCGTGCTAGACCCGCTCCGGGCATGGGACGACGATGAAGGCGCGCGACGACACCGGGCGGAACGGATCGAACGGTATCGCCGCGCCACTGCGCGACGGCGATGCCATTCGCGCGCGTGCCACCGCGAGCCCGGTATCCGATCCCGCCGCGGCGTTCGATCGCCTGTCGCGCCGCCATCGCGAATGCCTGCGCGGGGTGCGCGCGCTCAAGGGCTCCAAGGAAATCGCCGAAGAGCTCGGCATCGAGAAATCCACCGTCGACAGCTATCTGACCGAGGCCGTGAAGCTGCTCGGCGCACGCAATCGGCGCGATGCGGCGCTGCGCTGGGCAGCGTATGAAGATCAGGCCGTCGAGCCAAGTATCAATGATATAACGATTATTACCGAAGCGGGGGACCCCGATAAAATCGGGGGTGATTCTGCGCGGCTATCCCCGCTCGCTGCCGATCCGCCACTGCCGGTGGTGCCGGACGAGACCATCGTCATGGCAGCGGACAGCGGCGGCGCCCGGCCTTTCAGGTCATCGGCGTTCCCGATCCGGCTGCCCTTCCGGCGGAAAGGACAACGGGGCAACGACCTGACGGTTGGGGATCGGTTGATCTGGATACAGGCCATCGCATTCGGCACCATCGTCGGTTTCGGCATGTTGATGAGCGGCCTCCAGGCACTGACCCATTTGATCGAGGCGCTGACCCGCAACCTTTCCTGATCGTCAGCGAAAGCGCCCTGCACGGGGTGGAAAGGGTCGCCATCATGTCATCTATCGTCGCATCGCGCACCGCTCCGGTCGCGGCATCCTCCGTCGCCAGCCAGGCCGCGGCCGACGCCGTCGCGCAGCTGCTCTGGAAGCTCGAGACGCAGCTCGACGAGGCTTTCTCCACCGGCGGCGAGCTGCTCGCGGCACTGCCCCGCGCCCGCCACGCCGCCAACCTGCCGGCGATCGCCGGGCAGCAGGCGTTCGAAGTGCTGGGCCAGGCGATCATGGCGATCGGCGCCGCCCGCGGCCACACCGTTGCCGGCCATCGCGTCATCGAAAAGATCGGTAAGCAGATCGGGTATGAAACGAGCTTCGGCGACGAAAAGCCCAAGCCCGAATTCGCCCCGACGGGCGTCGACGCGGGGCATCTCCGCGCCGTCGCCTAAGGCGTCATGGCCCGGTTCGTGAAGTTTGCTCCTTTTACCGGCCGGGCCATGGCCCCACAGGGCAGATCATGACACACGTCATCGTCTTCAATGCGCTGTTGCTCATCGCCTGCGGATACGCCTTCCTGATGGGAGGCGCGCCGGAGCGGTGGACTGCCCTGGTGTTCGTAGGCAGCGCATTCGCCACCTTTCTGGCGCCATTCTACGATTCGCTGCGACCCTTCCGGCATGTCGAACCTGCGCTCCTGCTGGTCGACCTGATCATGCTGGTGGGGCTGTTGGTCATCGCCCTGCGCGCGGACCGCTATTGGCCGCTGTACGTCAGCGCGCTGCACCTGATCACGCTGGCGATCCATGGCGTGAAGGCCATTCAGCCGTCGCTGGTGCCGTGGATGTACGCGGGCGCGAGCGGCAAGATCGCCTATCCCATGCTGCTGATGCTGGCGATCGGCGCGTTGCGCCACCGCCAGCGCAAGGCCCAGTTCGGGAGCGACCGCGACTGGTCGCCCCTGCGCCAACCGGACATCCCTTCATCATGACTGCCGACATACGGTTGCTGCGCTGGCCCGAACGCGATCGCGAGGAGTACGAACGGCTGGTGTCGGCGCTGGAACGCGTCCGGGCCTCCGCCGCGCGCAGCCGGGGCGAGATCGTCGCCCCCGTCCCCGCGGGCCCCGAAGAGCCTAGCGATGCCGATCGCGCGCGCACCCTGCTGGCCCAGCGCCGCCAGCGCGACGTCATGGCGGGCTCGCTCGTCGAGCTGTTCGGCGAGCCGGGGTGGGATATCCTGCTGACCTTGTTCGTCGCCTATGAAGAGGCGCGGCCGGTGACGGGCGAGGCGCTTGGCGCCCTGCTGTCCCTGCGCCCGGCGGTGCTGGCCCGCTGGCTGGACCTGCTGGTCCGACGCACGCTGATCCGCTGTGCGGCGAATGGGGCGGGCACCCTCGATCCGTCGACCCCGCTGGCGTTGACCGATGACGGGCTGGCTCTGGTCCTGCGCTGCATCGGCGGCGCGTGATGGCGAGGGCGCAGCGGCCGGCGCGTCAGTGCGTCGGGCCGACCAGCCGCTCCGCCTCGTCGCGCATCATCTCGACGCCCTGGCAGACGTGCAGCCCCGCGACCGTCATGTCGAGATCGTCGGCCAGCCGCATCAGCTCTTCGCCGAGCGCCACCGCGCGGTGCAGCAGCTCGCCGCGGATGCGGCGTTGCCTCTGGTCCTCAGGCGTATTCATCACCTTGACCTCTAACCACCGCCCGCGTCCGTGCAAGCGGTTAGCGGAGCAAAAAACCGGGACAGCACGTTTGTCCCACACCACCCAGACGTCATGAGAGGAGAGGCGCAATGGCGGACGACACCCATCCCACCGACGATGCCGCGAAGACCGGCGGCAACCCCATGCACGATGCCGCGCAACGCGCGAGCGAGACGATGCGCGGCGCAAGCGAGGCAATGCGCGGCGCCTTCACCGACCATGTGATGGATCCCGCCCGGCGCGCCGGCGAGGCGATGCGCGCATCCGGCCAGAAGGTGGCCGACGGCAGCGCGGCGCTGGGCCTCAAGATCATCGAGCAGGCCGAACGCAATTCGCACGATGCGTTCGAGGCGATGCGCGAGGCGGCACAGGCGCGCGACGTCACCGACGTGCTGCGCATCCAGGGCAACTACCTGCGCCGGCAGGGCGAACGCTCGATGGAGCAGGCGCGCGAGATCGGTGAGATGATCCTGCGCTTCGGCCGTGACGCGGTGACTCCGCCCAAATCGGGCGAGTGACCGGCACGAGGGACGGGTGGCGAGGGGCCGCCCGTTCCTCAGCCGAACGGCGTCGCGCGTGCCAGCATCAGCAGGTCGTGCGCGACGCCATCGCTCGCCCGGACGTGACCGGCGAGCCGCGCTTCCTGCGTGAAGCCCAGCCGCTCGAACAGCGCCACCGATGCCGCAGCGTCGGGCGTCATGGTCGCGGTCAGCTTGGCGAGGCCGTGCGCCTGCGCAATCGCGAGCAACGCCTGCAACAGGTCGCTGCCCAGACCCTGGCCGCGTCGGTCGGACGCCACGAGCAGGCGGATTTCGCCGACATGCCCGCTCCACCCCAAGGGGTCGCGGATCAGCGCCGCGGTGGCGACGATGCGGCCTTCGTCTTCGGCGACCAGACTGTCGATCCAGCCTTCGCCAACCGCCTGCTGCCACGCCTCGATCACCCGCGGATGACGCAAATCGCGGCCGGAAAACAGCAGGTCATGCTCGGGCAGCGTCGCAGTGAAGGCGAGGACGGCCTCGTCGTCGGTCGGCCGGAACCGGCGGATGGTGTGGCTCATGATCGCTCCTGGCCCGTCTGCTACCGTACGTGTGGGGCCGGTACATCGGCAGTCGCCCGGCCGGCGTCAACCCGCGGCGAGGCTTAGTCCCGGCGCGGCGCGCCACTGGGGGAGACGGGTTGCGGACCGTCGGGCGTCACCTCCAGCGACGAATCGCCGCCCAGCACCCGGTAAAGCGTCGCGCGATTGTTCGCCGCGGTCAGCTGCGTGCCGATCAGGGTACGCTGCGCCGAATAATAGCTGCGCTGGGCGTCGAGGCTGGACAGGAAGGTATCGAGGCCTCCCTGGTAGCGCGCATTGACCAGCCGCAACGTATCCGCGGCGGCGTCGCGGAAGTTCGCCTGCGCGCGCAACTGGTCGGCAATCGTCCCCTGACGGGCGAGCGCGTCGGCGACCTCCTGGAACGCGGTCTGGATCGTCTTTTCATACGTCGCGAGCGCCGCGTCGCGCTGCGCCTCGGTATAACGGACGTTGGCGCGGCCGGCACCGGCCTGAAAGATCGGATAGCTGACCGACGGCGCTACCGAATAGTTGAACGCCCCGCCGGTGAAGAGCGTCGAGAGCGCGTTGCTCGCGAAGCCGACCAGCCCGGTCAGCGAGATACGGGGGAACAAGGCCGCGCGCGCCGCGCCGATCTGCGCGTTGTAGCTTTGCAGCGTATATTCCGCCTGCACCACGTCGGGCCGGCGCAGCAGGATGCCGCTGTCGAGCCCGGCGGGCAGACTGGCGATCGTCGGCGCGGCGACGTCGATCGATTCGGGCAGCAGCGCGGGATCGATCGGCGCCCCCACCAGCAATTGCAGCGCGTTGACGTCCTGCGCGACGAGCGTCTTCTGCTCGGCAAGGTCGGCGTTCGCGGTTTCGAGGATCTGCTCCGCCTGCCGCAGGTCGGTGCGGGCGCTGATCCCGCCCTCCAGCCGCGCGCGCGTCAGGCGCACGCTGACCGCGGCGCTCTTTGCGGTATCCTCTGCGACCTTCAGCAGGCTGCGGTCGGCGGCGTAGGTCAGCCAGCCGCTCGCGACCTCGCCCACCAGCGTCAGCCGGGTCGCGCGGGCTCCGGCTTCGGTCGCGAAATAGCGATCGAGCGCGGCGCGCGACAGCGATCGCAGACGACCGAACAGGTCGATCTCGAACGCCGTCGTCCCGATTTGCGCAGAGAAGGCGCTGTTGCCGCCGCCGGTGTTGAGGACCGTGCCCGTTCCCGTGCCGTTGCCCGTATCGACGCCGGTGCCGGCGCCCGTGCCAGTACCGCCGGTTCCCGTGCCGCCGGTGCCCGTTCCACCCGTTCCCGTGCCGCCAGTGCCCGTCCCGGTGTTGCCGCTGTTCGCGATGCCGCGCGTGCCGCTGCCGCCATCCGAATAGGTGTAGCGGCCGGTGGCGTTGACCGCGGGGAACAGGTTGGCGCGCTGGATGCCATATTGCGCGCGCGCCGCGGCGATATTGGCGGCGGCGACGCGCAGGTCGCGATTGTTGGCGAGCGCCTGGTCGATCAGCCGTTGCAGCCGCGTGTCCCTGAACACGTCGCGATAGGTGATCGCCGGCAGCCTTGCCTCGCTTTGGCGAAGGTAGGCGTCGCCCACCGGCCAGGACGCCGGCACCGGCGTTTCGGGGCGGACGTATTTCGGCTCCATCGAGCAGCCGGCGAGTATCGTGGCGCCGAGCGCGATGGCGAGGATCGAACGGGTCATCGCGCAGGCTCCGGATCGGCGGCGGGCGGCATCGGCGGGGCGGGGGGCGTGTCGTCGTGATGCCCCTGGTGGCCCGTCGGACGGCCGCGCAGCTTGGCAAGGCCGTCGCGCACGCCGCGGCGTACGAGGACGAAGAACAGCGGGATGTAGAAGATCGCCAGGAAGGTCGCCGACAGCATGCCGCCGATCACCGCCGTGCCGATCGCGATACGGCTGTTCGCACCTGCACCAGTCGAGATCGCGAGCGGCAGCACACCGAAGATGAAGGCGAAGCTGGTCATCAGGATCGGCCGCAGACGAATCTTGGCCGCCTCCAGCGCCGCGTCGATGACGCGCGCGCCCTTGCGTTCGGCCTGTTCGGCGAATTCGATCATCAGGATCGCATTTTTGGCGGCGAGGCCCATCGTCGTCAGCAGGCCGATCTGTAGATAGACGTCATTGGTCAAGCCACGCAGCGTCACGAAGGCGATCGCGCCGATCAGCCCCAGCGGGATGATGAGCAGCACCGCGAACGGGATCGACCAGCTTTCATACAGCGCCGCAAGGCACAGAAAGACGACCAGGATCGACAGGCCGTACAGCAAGGGCGCCTGACCCGACGACAGCCGTTCCTGATAGCTGAGGCCGGACCAGGCGATCGACGTGCCGGGGATCTGTGCGGCCAGCTCGCTGATCCGGGCCATGGCGTCACCCGAGCTAACGCCCGGTGCGCCCGACCCCGAAAATTCGAACGAGGATATGCCGTTGAAGCGCGACAGCGTGGTCGGGGCGGTCGACCAACCCGTGGTCGCGAAGGACGAGAAGGGCACCATCTGGCCGTTCGATCCGCGCACGAACCATTGTTTCAGATCGTCCGGCGCGGCGCGATACGGCGCGTCGCCCTGCACATAAACGCGCTTCACGCGACCGCGATCGATGAAGTCGTTGACATACTGGCCACCCCAGGCGGTGGTCAGCGTGTTGTTCGCCGCGCTCTGCGTCAGGCCCAGCGCGGCCAGCTTCTGCTGGTCCATGTCGATGCGCAGCGTCGCGATGTCGGGCAGTTCGGTCAGGCGCACCGATGCCAGCTTCGGATCGGCATTCGCCATCGCGAGCAACTTGTCGCGCGCGGCGCCGAACTGTTCCTGCGTCAGGCCGCCGGTGTTCTGCAGCTCCATGGTGAAGCCATCGGACGAACCGAGGCCGCGGATCGCCGGCGGCACCAGTGCGAAGACCTGCGCGTCGCGAAGCCCGCGGAATGCGCCGGATGCGCGCTGCGTGATCGCATCGGCGGTATTCTCCTTGCCGCTACGGTCCTTCCAGTCGACGAAGTTGAGGAAGCCCTGGCCGGTGTTCTGGCCGCTGACGCCGCCGCCACCGCCGCCGGCGACGGTGAACAGGACGGAGGTGTTCTTGGGCTCATATTGGGCGAAATAGTTTTCGACCTGCCGCTGCACCTGCTGCGTCCGCGCGATCGTCGCACCGGGGGGCAGGCGGAACTGCACGATCGCCGCGCCTTGGTCTTCGGTCGGCAGGAAGCCGGTGGGTAGGCGCAAAAACAATATCGCGAGCAACGCGACCACACCGACATAGATGAGCAGGAACAGCCACTTGCGATCCACCACCGTCTGCACGGCACTGGTGTAGCGTGTCACCGTCTTTTCGAACGTGCGGTTGAACCAATTGCCCGCGGCCTCGCCCCATTCGGCGACCTTGCCGAAGTGCTTCTTGATGCCCTTGCTCTCCGTCTGCTCCTGAGACTTCTGCTTCAGCAGCGAGGCGGTGAGCGCGGGGCTGAGGATCAGCGCGACGAGGACAGACAACACCATCGCCGACACGATGGTCAGGGAGAACTGGCGATAGATGACGCCGGTCGATCCGCCGAAGAACGCCATCGGCAGGAACACCGCCGACAGGACGAGTGCGATGGCGATCAGCGCGACGCTGATCTCGTTCATCGACTCGATCGTCGCCTGACGCGGCGTCATCTCGGGGTCTTCTTCCATCAACCGCTCGACGTTCTCGACGACGACGATCGCGTCGTCGACGAGCAGGCCGATGGCGAGGACGAGGCCGAACAGCGTCATCGTGTTGATCGAGAAGCCGGCGAAGTGGAAGATCGCGAAGGTGCCGAGCAGCACCACCGGCACTGCGATGGCGGGCACCAGAGTCGCGCGCCAGCTTTGCAGGAACACGAACATCACGATGACGACCAGCACGATCGCTTCGAGCAGCGTCTTCACCACCTCGTCGATCGACAGCTTGATGAACGCGGTCGTGTCGTTGGCGTAGGCGACCTTGAGGCCCGGCGGGAAGCTTTTGGCGACGCGCGCGACCTCGGCCTTGACCAGCTCGGCGGTCTTCAGCGCGTCGGCGCCCGGTGCCAGCAGCACCGCGATGCCCGCGCCGGGGTGCCGGTTGATGCGGCTGAAGGCGGCGTAGCTTTCGGCGCCCAGCTCGATCCGGGCGACGTCCGACAGGCGCACGGTCGCGCCCGAGGGGAGCGTCTTGACGATGATCTGGCGGAACTGCTCGGGCGTTTGCAGGCGCGACTGTGCGGTGACGGTCGCGTTCAGCATCTGCTCCGGACTAGAGGGCACGCCGCCCACTTCGCCCGCCGCAACTTCGGTATTCTGGTTCTGGATCGCGGTGGTGATGTCCGACGGGATCAGCTGGTAGCTGGCGAGGCGCGCCGGGTTCAGCCAGATGCGCATCGCATATTGCGATCCGAACACGTTGACGTCGCCCACCCCCTGCACGCGGCCCAGCGGGTCCTGCAGGTTGGAAACGAGATAGTCGCTGACGTCCTGGTTCGTCTTCTGGTCGGTCTCGTCATAGACGCCGACGATCAGCAGATTGTCCGGGTTCGACTTGCGGACGACGAGACCCTGTTGCTGCACCTGTTGCGGCAGGCGCGCGACGCCCTGCTGCACCTGGTTCTGCACCTGCACCTGCGCGATGTCGGGATCGGTGCCCTTTTCGAACGTCGCGGTGATCGACACCGAGCCGCGGCTCGACGACGAGGAGCTGAAATACAGCAGGCCGTCGATGCCGGTCAGCTGCTGTTCGATGACCTGCGTCACCGAATTCTGCAGTGTCTGCGCGTTCGCGCCAGGGAAGGTCGCGCGGATCGACACCTGCGGCGGCGCCACGTCAGGATATTGCGCGATCGGCAGGCTCAGGATCGCGCCGACGCCCGCCAGCATCACGATGATGGCGAGCACCCAGGCGAAGATCGGACGGTCGATGAAGATGCGGGAGATCATCGCGGATCAGCCCGCCTTGCTTTGGGCGTTACCCTGCTGCTTGCCGTCGCCTTTGCCTTCGCCCTGTTTCGGGGGCGCGACCACCTGCGCACTGTTCGCCGGCACCGCCTTCACCTGCGCGCCGGGCCGCAGGTTGTTGAGGCCCTGCGTGATGACCTTGTCGCCGGGGTTCAGCCCCTGGGTTACCACCCAATATTGCCCCTGTGTGCGCGCGGCGGTGACGGGGCGGCTGACGACCTTGTTGTTGGCGCCGAGGACCATCACGCTCGCATTGCCCTTGGCATCGCGCGACAAAGCGGGTTCGGGCACCAGAAAGGCGCGTTCATTGATTGCCTGCGCGAAGCGCGCCCGCACGAACATGCCCGGCAACAGCAGCCCCTGCGCATTGGGGAAGCGCGCGCGCATCGTGACGGTGCCGGTTTCCTGATTGACCAGCGCCTCGGCGAATTCGACCGTGCCGGTATAGCCATAATCGCTGCCGTCCTCGAGCAGCAGCTTCACCTCAGCCCGCGTCGGCGCGACGCCGCCCTGCATCAGCTTGCGGCGCAGTGACAGCTGGTCCGCGGCGGATTGCTGGATATCGACGAAGATCGGATCGAGCCGTTGAATCTGCGCCAGGGGATCGGTCTGGCTCGCCGAAACGAGCGCACCGACGGTGAACAGCGATCGGCCGATCCGGCCGCTGATCGGCGCCGGCACCGTCGTGAATTGCAGGTTCACGCGCGCCGTATCCAGCGCCGCCCGCGTCTGCGCGACGGAGGCGGTCGCCTGGCGGGCGGAGGCGATGGCGTTGGTATATTCCTGCTTCGACACCGCCTCGATCGCGGCCAGCGGCTTGTAGCGGTCCGCCTGGATCGTCAGCGCTTCCTGATTGGCACGCGCGCTGGCGAGGTTCGCCTGCGCCTGGTTGACGGCGGCGCGATACAGGCGCGGATCGATTTCGTAGAGCGGCTGGCCGCGGCGGACCAGCGAGCCTTCCGTGAAGAAGCGGCGGCGAATGACGCCGTTCACCTGCGGGCGGACGTCGGAGCTTTCATAGGCACTGGTCCGGCCCGGCAGTTCGGTGACCATTGCGGCACTGGTCGGCTGCATCACGACATAACCGACCGTGGTTGGCCCGCGATTCGCGCCGCGGCCGCCGCCCTTTTCCTTGTCATGCGTACCACCGCCGCAGGCGGAAAGGGTGAGGGCGAGGGCGACAGTGGCGGTCCCGGCAAGGTGCCGCCGGCGACGAATCGATGCTGTGGTCAAGTATGTCACCCGCTAATCTCGGCTCGCGCAGCCGCGACCTGCGCGACAATGCGCGGCGCGGCGGTTGGTTGCTCGTCGCGATGCAAAGACGGCGATCGACGGGGAAATGCAAGTCAAGTTGACCGTTATTAATGTCGCAAATTGTCGCAGTGCGGAAAAGGAGTGCCATGACGGAGACATGCGACAGGGCGCGGCAGGACGCCGACAAGGCGGCTGCCGCGGCGGCGGCAGTGGACGAGGTGCGCGACGGCATGCTCGTCGGCTTGGGCACCGGATCCACCGCGACGCACGCCATCCACCGGCTCGCCGAACGCATCGCGCAGGGTGGGCTGACGATCCGCGCCGTGGCGACGTCGCGCGCCAGCGATGCGCTCGGCCGCAGCCTCGGCATCGCGATGCTCGACTTTGCCGACGTGCCACGCGTCGACCTGACGATCGATGGCGCCGACTCGATCGATGATCGGTTGTATGCGGTGAAGGGCGCGGGCGGGGCGATGCTGCGCGAGAAGGTGGTGGCCGCTGCGTCGGACCGGATGGTGGTGATCGCCGACGGATCGAAGCATTGTCCGAGTATCGGCGGGGTGCCGGTGCCGGTCGAAATCCTGCCCTTCGCCCGTGCGTCGGTGCTGGCGGCTTTGGGGGACGGCGCGACGTTGCGCCTGCGCGAGGGCGACGCCTATGTCACCGACAACGGCAATTGGATCGCGGACTGCCGCCTCGATCTTGCCGATCCCCTGGCTACCGTAGCGTGGCTCGATGCCTTGCCCGGTGCGCTCGGCCACGGGCTGTTCCTGCGCGAGGTGGACGGGGCCTATATCGCGCGCGGCGGCGTCGTTTCGCGACTGGAACGGGACGCGCCCTCCCGTTAAAGGCTGCCCTCGACCGCAACGGATCGGGCGTGCAGGCGTTCGATGCAGCGTAAGAGCAAGGGCCCTATTCCATGACCGATACGACGACTGCGCTCCACGAGGACGGATCGCTGGAACGCCTGACGATCGACACGATCCGCACGCTGTCGATGGACGCGGTGCAAAAAGCCAATTCCGGCCACCCCGGCACGCCGATGGCGCTGGCGCCGGTCGGTTATACGCTCTGGTCGCAATTCCTGCGCTACGATCCGTCGAAGCCCGACTGGCCCAACCGCGACCGTTTCGTTCTGTCGGTCGGCCATGCGTCGATGCTGCTGTACAGCCTGATCCACCTCGCCGGCATCGAAGAGATCGACGCGGACGGTAACAAGACCGGCCGTCCTGCACTCAGTCTCGACGATCTGAAGGGCTTCCGCCAGCTCGCCTCGCGCACGCCGGGCCACCCCGAATATCGCCACACCACGGGCGTCGAGACGACGACCGGGCCGCTCGGCGCGGGATGCTCCAATTCGGTCGGCATGGCGATCGCGGAGCGGTGGCTCGCGGCACGCTACAACCAGGGCGGCTTCACGCTGTTCGACCATGACGTCTACGCGCTGTGCGGCGACGGCGACATGATGGAAGGTGTCGCGGCCGAGGCGGCGAGCCTTGCCGGCCACCTCAAGCTCAGCAACCTGTGCTGGATCTACGACAGCAACCACATCTCGATCGAGGGTGGCACCGATCTCGCGTTCGACGAAGACGTCGGCAAGCGGTTCCAGGCCTATGGCTGGAACGTCATCCACCTTAACGATGCCAACGACACCAAGGCGTTTGCGGCTGCGATCGAGACGTTCAAGGCGACGAACGATCGTCCGACCTTCATCGTCGTCCATTCGGTGATCGGCTGGGGCAGCCCCAAGGCCGGCAGCGAAAAGGCGCATGGCGAGCCGCTCGGCGAGGATAACATCCGCGCGACCAAGAAGGCCTATGGCTGGCCCGAGGACAAGAGCTTCTACATCCCCGATGGCGTCGCCGAACACTTCCACGACGCGATCGCCGACCGCGGCACCAAGCTGCGCGAGGAATGGGAAGCGAATTTCGCGAAGTATCGCGAGGCGCAGCCCGATCTCGCCGCCGAACTCGATCTGATGCTCAAGGACAAGCTGCCCGAGGGCTGGGACGCCGACGTTCCCGAATTCCCGGCGGATGAAAAGGGGCTCGCGACCCGCGATTCGGGTGGCAAGGTGCTCAACGCGCTCGCCGCCAAGGTGCCGTGGCTGATCGGCGGCTCCGCCGACCTCGCGCCGTCGACCAAGACCGACATCAAGGGCAAGCCGTCGTTCGAGGCGTCGAACTACGGCGGTCAGAACTTCCACTTCGGCGTGCGCGAACACGGCATGGGCGGTGTGGTCAACGGCATGACGCTGTCGCACCTGCGTAGTTATGGTTCGACCTTCCTCGTCTTCGCCGATTACATGCGCGCCCCCGTGCGCCTGTCGGCGATCATGGAGCTCGCCAGCGTCTGGGTCTTCACCCACGATTCGATCGGCGTCGGCGAGGATGGCCCGACCCACCAGCCGATTGAGCACCTCGCGACGCTGCGCGCCATCCCCGGCCTCGATACGATCCGTCCGGGCGACGCTAACGAAGTCGCTTATGCCTGGCGCGCCGCGCTGGAGGACGCCAGCCGCCCGACCGCGCTGATCTTCTCGCGCCAGGCGATGCCCACGCTCGATCGGTCGAAATATGCCTCGGCCGAGGGCGTGATGAAGGGTGGCTACGTCCTCGCCGATTGCGACGGCACGCCCGACGTCATCCTGATCGCGACGGGCAGCGAATTGCACCTTGTCGTCGAGGCGCATGAGAAACTGACCGCCGATGGCGTGAAGAGCCGCGTCGTCTCGTTGCCGAGCTGGTATCGCTACGAACTCCAGTCCGACGACTATAAGGAAAGCGTGCTGCCCAAGGGCGTCACTGCGCGCCTTGCGGTCGAGCAGGCGGGCGAGATCGGCTGGCATCGCTTCGTCGGCCTCGACGGCCGCACGATCACCATGTCGACGTTCGGCGCCTCCGCCCCCATATCCAAGCTGCAGGACAAATACGGCTTCACCGTCGACAATGTCGTCAAGGTGGCGCGCGAGATGCTGGAGACCAAGTGATGAGCAAGCTGAGCGACCTTTCCGCTGCGGGCACCGCGGTGTGGCTCGACTTCGTCGATCGCAAGTTTTTGGAAGCCAAGGGCCTCGAAAAGCTGGTGAACGAGGACGGCCTGACCGGCGTCACCTCCAACCCGTCGATCTTCGAAAAGGCGATGGGCCATGGCGACGCCTATGACGCCACGCTCGCCGCCTTCGACAAGGAGAATCCCGGCGCGGCGACGATCGATCGCTACGAACATCTCGCGATCCAGGACATCAAGGCGGCGGCCGAGACGTTGCAGCCGGTTTACGACCGCCTCGATGGCAAGGACGGTTATGTCAGCCTGGAAGTGTCGCCGTACATCGCCGACGACACCGATGCGACGATCGCCGAGGCCGACAAGCTGTGGCACATGGTCGACCGCAAGAACCTGATGATCAAGATCCCCGGCACGCTCGCGGGCGGGCCGGCGATCAGCGCGACGATCGCCAAGGGCATCAACGTCAACGTAACCTTGCTGTTCGCGCTCGATGCCTACATCCGCGTCGCCGAAGCCTATGCCACCGGTCTCGAGGAGCGCGTCCGCCAGGGCCAGCCGATCGACCATATCGCCAGCGTCGCGAGCTTCTTCGTCAGCCGCATCGACAGCGTCATCGACAAGGAAATCGACCGCCGCGTGGCCGAGGGCGATCCCGAAGCCGAGACGCTGAAGGGCCTGCGGGGCAAGGTCGCGATCGCCAACGCCAAGATGGCCTATCAATGGTTCCTCGACTTCGAAAAGTCGGACCGTTGGCAGGCGCTCGCCGCCAAGGGCGCGCAGCCGCAGCGCCTGCTGTGGGCGTCGACGGGCGTGAAGGACAAGGCCTATCCCGACACGCTCTACGTCGACACGTTGATCGGTCGCGACACCGTCAACACCATGCCGCCCGCGACGATGGATGCTTTCCGCGAACGCGGCACCGTCGCCGACACGTTGACGCAGGACGTCGAGGGTGCGCGCAAGGTGCTCGCCGATGCCGAGCGTCTGGGGCTGAACCTGACGGGTGTCACCGATACGCTGGTGTTGGAGGGCGTCGCCTCCTTCGCCAAGGCGTTCGACGACCTGCTGGGCTCGATCGCCGCGAAGCAGCCGGCGGAAGCGTAAAGAATAGGGGCGGGCAGAACCCCGCCCCTATTCTTCGTCACCCCGGACTCGTTCCGGTGTCCACCGGACCGCACGGGAAAGGCTCTAGTCTCTAGCCCTTCTCTGGCCGCAGAGTGGATCCCGGAACAGTCCGGGGCGACGAGAGGAAAACACCCTCCTCGGCGCGACTTTTGTGACTTTCCGCAGTCCCCCCCCCAGGTGCGACTTTTGTGACCTTCCGCCCCGCGTCCGGCAAATCGAACCGCCAGCGCAACAACTCCGGCCGCTCCGGGTTCTACCCTCCATCAACCCCATCCGCAGGACAGCAGATATGAAGATCGGACTGATCGGCCTCGGCCGCATGGGCGGCAACATCGCACGGCGGCTGATGAAGGCGGGCCATCAGGTCGTCGTCTACGATCGCAGCGCGGAGGCAGTGGACAAGCTGGCGGGTGAAGGCGCGATTGCGGCCAGTTCGCTCGACGACGTCCGCGGCAAGCTCGATACGCCCGCGATCTGGTGGGTCATGCTCCCCGCCGGCGGCCCGACCGAGGATACGATCGCTGCGATCGGCGAGGGCGCCAAGGCCGGCGACGTCGTCATCGACGGCGGCAATACCTTCTATAAGGACGACATCCGCCGCGCGAAGGGACTGGCGGACAAGGGCGTCCATTATGTCGACGTCGGCACCTCGGGCGGCGTCTGGGGCCTGGAGCGGGGCTATTGCATGATGATCGGCGGCGATGATGACACCGTCACGATGCTCGATCCGATCTTCGATGCGCTCGCCCCGGGCCTCGGCACGATCGAGCGCACGCCGGGCCGCATCGCCGGCCAGGCCGATCCGCGCGCCGAAAAGGGCTATATCCATGCCGGGCCCGCGGGTGCCGGGCACTTCGTCAAGATGGTCCACAACGGCATCGAATATGGCCTGATGCAGGCCTATGCCGAGGGCTTCGATATTCTGAAGTCGAAGAACAGCGACAAATTGCCCGAGGACGAGCGCTTCGACCTCAACATGACCGACATCGCCGAGGTCTGGCGCCGCGGCAGCGTCATCTCGTCATGGCTGCTCGATCTAACGGCCATTGCGCTGGCCAAGGACGGCGAGCTGCAGGGCTTCTCCGGCAGCGTCGCGGATTCGGGCGAGGGCCAGTGGACGATCGACGCCGCGATGGAGGAAAAGGTGCCCGCCAACGTGCTCACCGCCTCGCTTTTTGCGCGATACCGCAGCCGCATTGAACATACCTATGGCGACAAAGTCTTGTCGGCCATGCGATTCGGCTTCGGCGGGCACGTCGAGATGCCGCAGTGAGCGATGGCGTGAAGCCCATCGCCCTCGTCGTGTCCGACATCGACGGCACGTTGGTCGACAAGCAGAAGAAACTGACCGCCGCGACCACCGCGGCGGTCTCGCGATTGGAAGATGCCGGGGTCGGCTTCACCGTCATCAGCGCGCGGCCGATTTCCGGCATCCTGCCGATCGTCGAGACGCTGGGGCTCGACGGGCCGATGGCGGCGTTCAACGGCGGCATCCTGTTCAAGCGCGATGGCACGATCACCGAGCATCACGTCATCGACGAAGCCGTGGCCCGCGGCGTGATGGCCATCGCGGCGGATAGCCCTGTCGATCTGTGGGTTTTTGCCGACGACCGTTGGTACGCCTCGACCGACCAGGGCGAGCATGTGGCGCACGAGCGGCTGGCGTCCAATCAGGCCCCGATCGTCACGAACGATTTCGGCGATCTGCTGACCCGTGCCGACAAGATCACCTTCGTCAGCGACGACGCGCCGATGCTCAGCGACCTGGCCGACCGCTGCAAGGCGGCGCATGGCGATGACGCGACGATCGTGCAGAGCCAGGTCTATTACCTCGACGTGACCGCACTGGCCGCCAACAAGGGCGACGGTCTGGTCGCGCTCGCCGCGGCGTTCGACCAACCGCTGGATGCGATTGCTGCACTCGGCGACCAGTTCAACGACGTGCCGATGCTGGAGCGCGCCGGCCTGTCGATTGCGATGGGCAACGCCCCCGATCCGGTGAAGGCGCGCGCCGATCACGTTACCACTGCCAACGATGCCGATGGCGTCGCCCATGCCATCGACACTATCATCCTTCCCCGTACCGGAGCTTCCGAATGAAACAGCTGATTGCCTTCGACCTCGATGGAACGCTGGCCGAGAGCAAGCAGCCCTTGCAGGAACCGATGGGCGAAGCCCTCGCCGACCTGCTCGGCGTGGCGCATGTGGCGGTCATTTCGGGCGGTGACTGGCCGCAGTTCCAGAAGCAGGTGGCGAGTCGGCTGCCGGCGCGTGCCGACCTTTCCAAGCTGTGGCTGATGCCGACGACGGGCACCAAGCTGTACGTCCACCGCGAGGGCGAATGGCAGACGGTCTATGCCGAGCTGTTCGACGATGCGACCAAGGCGAAGATCCTGAAGGCGTTCGACGAATCGCTCGAGGCGACGGGTTTCGTCCCCGAAAAGACCTGGGGCGAGCGGATCGAGGATCGCGGCAGCCAGATCACCTTCTCCGCGCTGGGCCAGGAAGCGCCGGTCGCCGAAAAGGAACATTGGGACCCCAAGTTCGAGAAGCGCAAGGTCATCCAGGCCGATCTGAAGCAGCGCCTGCCGGGCCTGTCGATCAACATGGGCGGCGCGACGTCGATCGACATCACGCAGGAAGGCGTCGACAAGGCCTATGGCCTGAAGAAGCTGCGTGACGAGAGCGGCATTCCGCTCGACGCGATGATGTTCATCGGCGACGCCATTTTCCCCGGCGGTAACGATTATCCGGCGAAGGAGCTGGGGCTGGACACGGTGCGCGTCCGCGATCCGGAAGAAACGATCTCGGTCGTCACGGCGATCGTCGCCTGCCAGAAGTAAATTCACCGCGGGGTGCGGCGGACCCGGTCAGTCCGGGCGCCGCACCCGTTCGGTCAGGACAATTTCGCCCTCGACCTCGATCTCCTCGTCATCCGACAGGTCGGATGTATCGGGCATCTCGAACTCGGCGCTCCAGTCGTAGATTTTCGCGAGACCGCCATCGATCCAGACGCGCACGGCGCCGCTGGTAATCTCTCCTCCCATCGCACCGACGAAATCCGCGACGAGGTTCTCGGCCGCCGATTCGTGATCCGTCGCGCCGGGAATGCTAGCCGGCGTCATCGGCTCGTCCATCTCGATCAGCTGTGCCCAGAAGCGTTTGGCCATCGTCGTCGTCCCTTGCCTTGGCATTGTTCCGACCGAAGCGAGTCGGGAATGCGATCGAGGCGGCGGTAGCGAGGGCGGGGCGTGTAGGACAGCCCTATCGGTTTTCTGCAGCGTTATGAGAGGGTTGGGCTGCTGGTCGTCCAATCCCAACGAGAGAGGGGCGCTGGATCTGGTCCGGCGCCCCTCTCTTTTGTCTCGAGCGGCGGCGTGGCGGAGCCACGCCGTCAGTCCTCGGCATTGCCGAGGCTGGCCGACAGCGCCTGTGCGGCTTTGCCGCACCGCGTGCCGGCCCGGCACGCTCAGGCGCTGTAATACATATCGTATTCGACCGGGCTGGGGGTCATTTCCCAGCGCGCGACTTCGCCGCGCTTGATCTCGATATAGGCTTCGATCTGATCCTTCGAGAACACGTCGCCCTTCAGCAGGAAGTCGTGGTCGGCGGCCAGGCTGTCGAGCGCCTCGCGGAGCGACCCGCAGACGGTCGGGACCTGGGCGAGCTCTGCCGGCGGCAGATCGTACAGGTTCTTGTCCATCGCCTCGCCCGGATGGATCTTGTTCTGGATGCCGTCCATGCCCGCCATCATCAGCGCCGCATAGGCGAGATAGGGGTTGGCCATTGCGTCCGGGAAGCGGACTTCGACGCGCTTCGCCTTGGGACCGGTGCCGTAGGGGATGCGGCACGAGGCCGAGCGGTTGCGCGCCGAATAGGCGAGCAGCACCGGCGCTTCGTAACCTGGTACCAGACGCTTGTAGCTGTTGGTGGTCGGGTTGGTGAAGGCGTTGACCGCCTTGGCATGCTTGATGATGCCGCCGATGAAGTACAGGCACATCTCGGACAGGCCGGCATAGCCTTCGCCCGCGAACAGCGGGGTCTTGCCGCTCCAGATCGAGAAGTGGGTGTGCATGCCCGAGCCGTTATCTTCCTTGATCGGCTTGGGCATGAAGGTGGCCGACTTGCCATAGGCATGCGCGACCTGGTGCACGACGTACTTGTAGATCTGCATGCGGTCGGCGGTCTGCGTCAGCGTGCCGAAGGTCAGGCCCAGCTCGTGCTGCGCGGCCGCGACTTCGTGGTGATGCTTGTCGCAGGGCAGGCCCATTTCGAGCATCGTCGACACCATCTCGCCGCGGATGTCGACCGCCGAGTCGACGGGCGCGACCGGGAAATAACCGCCCTTTGCGCGCGGACGGTGACCGAGGTTGCCGCCTTCATATTCGCGGCCAGTGTTGGTCGGCAGCTCGATATCGTCGATCTTGAAGTAGGATTCGGCGTAGTTCGTGTCGAACTGCACGTTGTCGAACATGAAGAATTCGGCTTCCGGGCCGACATACACGGTGTCGCCGACGCCGGTGGTCTTCAGATACGCCTCGGCGCGCTTGGCGGTCGAGCGCGGATCACGGGCGTAGAGTTCGCCGGTCGAGGGTTCGACGACGTCGCAGAACACGATCAGCATCGGGGTGGCCGAGAACGGATCGGTGTAGATCGCGTCGAGATCGGGCTTGAGCACCATGTCCGACTCGTTGATCGCCTTCCAGCCCTCGATCGAGGAGCCGTCGAACATCAGGCCGTCGGTGAATTCGTCTTCACCCATGATGCTGGCGACCATGGTGAGGTGCTGCCACTTGCCCTTGGGGTCGGTGAAGCGCAGATCGACCCACTCGATCTCCTCTTCCTTGATCTTGTTCAGGATGTCGTTGGCGGTCGCCATGGGAAGCCCTTTGCTCTGGTAATGACCCGGCCGTGACCGGAAGGATGTTGCGTCGCGGGCGTGCCAATCACACAGATTGTTGCGCCGCGTCAAATGACGAAGATGTCAGATCGCGTGATTGTGCATGATCTAGATCGCCGCCTCGTCGCGTTCGCCGGTGCGGATGCGCAACGCGGTTTCGACCGGGATGACGAAGATCTTGCCGTCGCCGATCCGCCCCGTCTGCGCGGCGGCGGCGATCGCCTCTACCACACGTTCGGCGAGCGCATCGTCGACGACGACCTCCAGCTTCACCTTCGGCAGGAAGTCGACGACATATTCGGCACCGCGATACAATTCGGTGTGCCCCTTCTGCCGGCCGAAGCCCTTGGCCTCGGTCACGGTGATGCCGGACACGCCGATCTCGTGCAGCGCTTCCTTCACCTCATCCAGCTTGAACGGCTTGATGATGGCTTCGACCTTCTTCACAGGAACTCGCCCCTTGACTGAAACCCTCGCCCCGAGCGCGGGTGTTGCACCAAACGTGCCAGTCCGGCGCCCGAGGGGCAACCGGGATTCGGACGGATTTGCTGCCTGCAAAACGGGCATTTCCCGCGGCGCTGCCCGAGTCGCGAGCACCGATTCGACGCGCGGAAGTGGACGAAGTGGACGACACGCATCGTCCAAAAACGCCCCCGGCCCGGTGCCGATAGGCAACGGGTGGCGCGAGGCGACAGGAACGGCATGGCGGGGGATATAGCCGATCCGGACGGTGTAGGACAGGGGGCGTTCTATCTGCGCGGTTGGCCTTGCCCGTTCCTGTCCTCCTTGCGGAGGTGGGGGGGCAGACCGGCTTGGGGCTGGTCGCTCCCATGTCCAGCTCGCCGTCATCCCAGCGCAGGCTGGGATCTTTCGGTCAAAGGGTGCGCCCGAAGCCGCGAAAGACCCCAGCCTGCGCTGAGTTGACGCTTGGGACAGCCTGATTGGCGTCCAGGCGAGCGACTAGAGCCGCTCGGCTAGCCAGTCTGGATTCCCGCCTTCGCGGGAATGACGAATGGGGAGGCGGCGGCGCGCCTCAAAGTATCTCGCGCACCTTGTCGGCGGGGCGGGCAAGGACGACGCCCTTGTCGGTTTCGACGAGCGGGCGCTGGATGAGGATCGGGTTGATCGCCATCGCTTCGAGGATGGTCGCATCGTCGGCGTCGGCCAGCGCCTTCGCATCGGGTTCGGTCATGCGCAGCCCCTCGCGCGGGGTGATGCCCGCGGCGGCGTAAAGCCGCGACAGGTCGGCGACGGTCGGCGGGTGCTTGAGATATTCGATCACCGTGACATCGGCGCCGGCCTCTTCGAGGAGGGCGAGGGTGCTGCGCGACGTGCCGCAGCGCGGGTTGTGGTAGATGGTGGCGTGCATGACGGCGGGTGTAGCGCGGTTCGGCGGGCTGCGGGAGGGCGTCGTGCCTGAGTCCAGAGCCCCGCGGACCGCAAAAAGGGCGGCGCATGTGCGATGCGCCGCCCCCTTCACCGGGCCGAGTGAGGCGATCAGCCCTTGGTACGCGCGGCCTTCATGGCGTTGCGTACGGCGGTGAGGAAGTGGTTGCCGGGCTGCGCCTTGCACTGCTGCACGACGATCGGCACGACATTCTCGACGCCGTCGAGCGTCACGGTCGGGTGCGGCTTGCCCTTCGGACCGTAATTGGCGGCATAGACGACCGCCTGCGGGCGGAAGCTTTCGTCGAGCAGACCGAAGTCGCCGCAGGTCACGGTTTCGAGATGCTTGCCCTGCTTGAGCAGGTCGACATGGCGGACTTCGCCGCTGCGGCTGGGAATAGTCGCCTTTTCCTGCACTTGCAGCGGCGCTGCAACTGCAGTCGAGGAAACGGCGAGTAGCGCACAGGCGGCGATCGTGCCAAACATCCGGGTCATTTTTCCAGTCTCCCTTCCTTAGAGGCGCTGGTAAAATGTCTGTATGTCCATATCGGTTTCAATCTAACGGCAAATTCATGAAGCCGTTACTTAGGCGTCAGCAACGACTGCTGTCTTTAAGTCGTTCAAGTCGAGAATTGTTTTTGCGCCCCAGGGGTTTGTACGGTGCGGGCGCGTGATCCGCCGTTCTGGCGAAGGCCGGGATCTCTCGTGGCACGTGGTGCGCATGCTTGTCGGGAGATCCCAGCCTTCGCTGGGATGACGTTGGGAGTGGGACGAGTATCGGGTCGGCGTGTCAGGAGGAGGCCGTCCCGCGGACGGCCGCCGTCATCCCTGCTTGGCGAGCCACTCTTCCAGCCACTTGATCGTATAGTCGCCGCGCTGGAATTCGGGATCGTCGAGCAGCGCCCGGTGCAGCGGGATCGTCGTCGTCGGCCCCTCGATCACGAACTCTTCCAGCGCCCGGCGCAGACGCCGTAAGGCGCCTTCGCGGGTGGTGCCGTAGACGATCAGCTTGGCGATCATGCTGTCGTAATAGGGCGGCACCTTATAGCCGGCGTAGAGGCCGCTATCGACACGCACGTGCATGCCGCCGGGCGCGTGGAACTGCTTCACCAGGCCCGGCGAGGGGGCGAAGGTGCGCGGGTCCTCGGCATTGATGCGGCATTCGATCGCATGGCCGCGGAACTGCACGTCTTCCTGACGCAGCGTCAGCGGATGGCCTTCGGCGATGCGGATCTGTTCGCGGACCAGGTCGAGGCCGGTGATCATTTCCGTCACCGGATGTTCCACCTGCAAACGGGTGTTCATCTCGATGAAGTAGAATTCGCCGTCTTCCCACAGGAATTCGATCGTGCCGGCGCCGCGATAGCCCATGTCGGCCATCGCCTTGGCACAGACGCTGCCGATGCGTTCGCGATCGGCCTGGCTGAGCACGGGCGACGGCGCTTCCTCCAGCACCTTCTGGTGGCGGCGCTGCAGCGAGCAGTCGCGCTCGCCGAGATGGATCGCATTGCCGTTACCGTCGCCGAAGACCTGGATTTCGATGTGGCGCGGGTTGCCGAGATACTTTTCGAGGTACACCGTGGCGTCGCCGAACGCGGCCTTCGCCTCGCTGCCGGCCTGCTGCATCAGCGTTTCGAGTTCGTCCTCGGAATGGCACACCTTCATGCCGCGGCCGCCGCCGCCCGACGCCGCCTTGATGATGACGGGATAGCCGGCCTTCGCCGCGATCGCCTTGGCTTCGGCGACGTCGCTGATCGCGCCGTCCGAACCGGGCACGAGCGGCAGGCCGAGCGCGCCCGCGGTGCGCTTCGCCTCGATCTTGTCGCCCATCGTGCGGATGTGTTCGGGCTTTGGCCCGACGAAGATCAGATTATGCAGCTCGACGATCTCGGCGAAGCGCGCGTTTTCGCTGAGGAACCCGTAGCCCGGGTGGATCGCGTCGGCGCCGCTGATCTCCGCTGCCGAGATAATGTTCGGGATGTTGAGATAGCTGTCGACCGCGGCGGGCGGCCCGATGCAGACCGCCTCGTCGGCGAGACGGACGTGCATCGCGTCGGCGTCGGCGGTGGAATGGACCGCGACGGTGCGGATGCCCATCTCGCGGCAGGCGCGGTGGATGCGCAGCGCGATCTCGCCGCGGTTGGCGATCAGCAGCTTCTTGATGGGGCGGGTGGCAGTCGAAGTCACGGGGGCGTTACTCGACCACCACGAGCGGCTGGTCGAATTCGACCGGCTGGCCGTTTTCGATCAGGATCTGGCGGACGGTGCCCGCGGTAGCGGCGACGATCGGGTTCATGACCTTCATCGCCTCGACGATCAGCAGCGTGTCGCCGGCCGAGACGCTCTGGCCGACGCTGATGAAGGGCTTCGCGCCCGGCTCGGCGGCGAGATAGGCGGTGCCGACCATCGGCGATTTTACCGCATTGGCGGACACGGTCGGCGCCATCGCACCGGCTTCGGCCGGCGCGGCGGCCGCGGGGGCGGCAGGCGCTGCAGCGGCGGGCGCGGGTGCATAATGGACGGGCGCGGCCTGCGGGGCGGCCTTGCGCGCGACGCGGATCTTGCGGTCGCCCTCTTCCACCTCGATCTCGGTCAGATGGGTGGCGTCGAGCAGTTCGGCGAGCTGGCGCACGAGGTTCACGTCTACCTGCATGGCACCCTGGTTGGTCTGGTCGGTCATGGGAAGGCCTCCTGTCAGAAGCGCGCCGCGGCTTCAAGCGCGAGCATGTAGGAGAGGGCGCCAAAGCCGGCGATCGTGCCTTTTGCGGCACGCCCGACGAAGCTGACGTGGCGGAAATCCTCGCGGGTGTGCGGGTTGGAGAGGTGAACCTCTATCACCGGCGTCTTGATGCTCTTGATCGCGTCGTGGACGGCGATCGACGTGTGCGTGAAGGCGCCGGCGTTGAGGATCACCGCCTTCGCGCCGCGCGCCTGCGCTTCGTGCAGCCAGTCGACCAGGTGCCCTTCGTGGTTGGACTGGCGCATGTCGATGTCGAGGTCGAGTTCGCGGGCGCGGTCTTCGAGCTGGCCGGCGATGTCGTCGAGCGTATCGTGGCCATAGATCTCCGGCTCTCGCGTGCCGAGCAGGTTCAGGTTCGGGCCGTTGAGGACGTAGATCGTGTCGGTCATGGGCGGGGTGTATCGTTCTTCCGGGTAGAAGGCGAGGTTTCGCGCGAAGACGTGGGAAGAAGGCGGGTTCACGCGAAGGCGCGAAGACGCGAAGGTGTCTCGCCCGCGGAAGCGGGCTGTCTCTGATCACTAGCGGCATATAGAGCCGCTTCGCGGCAGCGCGACGCGATCGTCCGGTTCATGGCCCCTCCGCGTCTCCGCGTCTCCGCGTGACCCGGCTTCTTTGTCTCTTCGCGGCTTCGCGGCTTCGCGTCTTCGCGTGAATCAAGTTCGCAACGGTGGACACGCGGCGTCACGCGCCTAGATGGGGCACGCATAAGGAGTTTGACGCGTCATGGCCCATAGCGACGGCACCGTATCGATCACCGTGAACGGCGAGCATAAGCGCGTCGCCGCTGGCCTCAGCCTCGCCGATCTGGCGAACGAGCTGGGGCTGGTGCCTGAGAAGGTCGCGGTGGAGCGGAACCTGGAGGTCGTCCCGCGCTCGACGTTGAAGGACGTGTGCGTCGAGGATGGCGACGATATCGAGATCGTGCATTTTGTTGGTGGCGGCGATCATCCGGTGCCGATCGTCGACGATACGTGGAGCGTCGCGGGCAAGACGTTCCGGTCGCGCCTGATCGTCGGGACGGGCAAGTATAAGGACTTCGCGCAGAATGCCGCGGCGCTGGAGGCGAGTGGGGCGGAGATCGTCACGGTCGCGGTGCGACGGGTGAACGTCAGCGATCGCAACGCGCCGATGCTGACCGACTTCATCGATCCCAAGAAGGTGACGTACCTGCCCAACACCGCGGGCTGTTTCGATGCGGAAAGCGCGATCCGCACGCTGCGGCTGGCACGCGAGGCGGGCGGTTGGGACCTCGTGAAGCTGGAAGTGCTGGGCGAGGCCAAGACGCTGTATCCCGACATGCACGAGACGCTGCGCGCCACCGAAGTGTTGGCGAACGAAGGCTTCAAGCCGATGGTCTATTGCGTCGACGATCCGATCGCGGCGAAGCGGCTGGAGAATGCCGGTGCGGTCGCGATCATGCCGCTCGGCGCGCCGATCGGGTCCGGCCTCGGCATCCAGAACCGCGTGACGATCCGGCTGATCGTCGAGGGCGCGGGTGTGCCGGTGCTGGTGGATGCGGGCGTCGGCACCGCGTCGGACGCGGCGGTGGCGATGGAGCTGGGCTGCGATGGCGTGCTGATGAACACCGCGATCGCCGAGGCGAAGGACCCGATCCTGATGGCGGGCGCGATGCGGCGTGCCGTCGAGGCGGGGCGGATGGCCTATCGCGCCGGGCGCATGGGGCAGCGGCGTTATGCCGATCCGTCCAGTCCACTCGCCGGTTTGATCTGATATCGTATTGGTTCCACACCAGAAGCTAAAGTTTTTGTCACGGAACCGGTCCGACTTCGGCCCGTTGTTCTTGCGATAGATCAAGCGGCCCGGCTGGCGGGTCGCAGTCAATCGCAGGAGACGATCGATGGGCGAATTCACCGATAAGGTCGCAGCGGCCGGCAACAAGATCGCCGGCAACGTCAAGGAAGCCGTCGGCAAGGCGACCGACAACGACCGTCTGGTGGCCGAAGGCGAAGCGCAGCAGGCCAAGGGCACGGGTCAGGACGTCAAGGGCAGCGTCAAGGGCGCGCTCGGCGACAAGATCTGATCCAAGACATCAGTTCGCGTAACCGACAGGGTCGTCTCGCATCGCGGGGCGGCCCTTTCGCTTGGAAGACAACAGGGGACGACACATGAAGAAGACGATTCTGGCCGGCGCGACGCTGGTGGCGATGGCGCTCTCACTGAGCGCGTGCGGCGGCAAGGGCGACGACAAGCTCGGCTCCGAGGTCGAGAAGTCCTACGACAACCGCGCCGATGCGATGGAGCAGGCGGCGGACAATCTGAAGGATCAGGCCAAGGAAATCCGCAAAAGCGGCGAACAGCAGGCCGATGCGATCGACGACGCCGACGTGAATGCGCAGGCGATGACCGAAGAGCAGAAGGCGGCGCTGAAGAACGGGTCCGAGAAGCTGCGCTGAGGGTGAGGGGGCGGGGGGCGCCCGGGTCTTGGCTCTGGCCGATGATGCGCGGTCGCTTTCCCCGTCCTGTCCGTCATTCCCGCGGAGGTGGGAATTCAAAACCGCTATCGTGGCGGTAAGAGCCGTGAGGCTTGCCAGTCTGGATTCCCGCCTTCGCGGGAATGACGGTTTTTGGGCATGGCTGGTGTCAGGCGTGGCGCTTTTGGTGTGGCCTGTGCTGGTCGCCGTTGTCGCGTGACACAACATTTGCCCGTGCGCGGCGCGGTGGATGCCGGACCGAGTCCGGCATGACGGAGTGTGTGGGGCGGGCGGCTTGTGACCTGGATGCCGGTGGTTGATTGTGCCGGGATGGCGGCGCGGGGTCTTTGGTCTGCGATCTCGCCGTTTGCGGCGCCTGTTCCATAACGAGCGTCGTCCCAGCGGAGGCTGGGACCTTTTGCGGCTCTTGTCGCGCCCTAACGCCGGGAGATCCCAGCTTTCGCTGGGATGACGGTTTGTAGAGCGCGGTCGGACTCGGCGTGGGCGCTTATGGCGTCGCTTGTGTTGGTTGCCGTCGTCGCGTGACACAACGTCTACTCGTGCGCGGCGCGGTGGATGCCGGAACGAGTCCGGCATGACGGGGTGTGTGGGGCGGGCGGCTCGTGACCTGGATGCCGGGTGGTTGATCGTGCCGGGATGGCGGCGCGGGGTCTTCGGTCTGCGATCTCGTTGTTTGCGGCGCCTGTTCCAAAACGGACGTCGTGCCAGCGGAGGCTGGGACCTTTTGCGGCTCTTGTCGTGCCCTATCATCGGGAGATCCCAGCCTTCGCTGGGATGACGTTGGGGCAGTTGGCGTAGTGGGTGGTTCGGCCGTCTGGTCTTAAAAAAACGCCCCCTTCCGTGAGGAAGAGGGCGTTTTTTTTGGGCCGCTGCGGGCGTTGGGGATCAGGCGCCGAAGGTGCGTTGCCACCAGCCGCGGCGGGGTTGTTCGCCGGTTTCGGTGGCGGTGTCGGTGGCCGGGGCCTCCGCTTCCTCGGGCTCAGCCGGGGCGGCGGGTTCGGGGGCTGTCACCGTGTCCGCAGGGGCGGCATCGGTGGCGGCGGCCTTACGCGTACGGCGACGCTTGGGCTTTTCCTCTGCGGCGGGCGCCTCGGCGGCCGGGGCTTCCTCGGCGACGGGTGCCGGGGTGGCCTTCTTGCGGGTGCGCTTGGGCTTGGGCGCCGGTTCGGCGTCGGCCACCGGGGCTGCGGCCGGCGTTTCGGCAACGGCGGGTTCCGCTTCGACCGCGGCGGGTGCCTCGACCGGAGCCGCGTCGGCGACCTTGCGGGCGCGCGGGCGGCGGCGGGTGCGCGGGGCCTCGACGGGCTCGGCGTCCTCGACCTTCGCCGGAGCCGGCGCGTCGAGACCGGTCGTCACCGGGCCGGCATCGCCTGCCTCGACGATCGGCTCGTTGGCGGCCGGTGCGTCGACGTCGGCGTCGGCGTTATCGGCCGCGGCGTCCGTGCCCTCGGCCGGCGTGCCTTCGGCATGACGGCGACCGCCACGGCGACCGCGACGTCCGCGACGACGACGGCCTTCGCCCTGCGGCTGCTCGCCATCGGCCTCGACGGTATCGGCCTCGTCACCCGCGACCGGCTCGGCGTCGGTGTCGGCATCCTCGGCGTCGGTCGCGTCGACCGGTGCCTCGGCGGAATCGTCCGACGCGGTGTCGCCAGCCTCGTCCTCGCGGTTGCGACCGCGGCGACCGCGACGGCGACGGCGACGGCCACGGCCTTCGCCCTCGCCACGTTCTTCGCGCTCGCGCTCACGCCGGGGCTCTTCCTCGACGGCCTCGACGACCTCTTCTTCCTCTTCCTCGTCCTCGATATCCTCGGGGACGTCGTCATAGTCTTCCTCGACCAGCGCTTCGATCTTGGGCGGGTGCGCGGGCGGCGGGCCGCTGGCCTCGACCGACATGCGCGCGCCTTCCTCTTCGCGATCGGGCACGATCTCGACGATCACGCCATAGCGATCCTCGATCTCGGCGATGTCCGCACGCTTCTTGTTGAGGACGTAGATCGTCGCTTCCTGGCTGGCGCGCAGGGTGAGCACCGAACCGCGGCCGCGTGCCGCTTCGTCCTCGATCAGACGCAGGGCGCTGAGGCCCGCCGACGAGGCGGTGCGGACGAGGCCGGTGCCTTCGCAATGCGGGCAGGGGCGCGTCGAGGCTTCGAGCACGCCGGTGCGCAAGCGCTGGCGGCTCATTTCCATGAGGCCGAACGACGAGATGCGGCCGACCTGGATGCGGGCGCGATCGTCCTTCAGCGCCTCCTTCATCGCCTTCTCGACCTTCCGGACATTGGAATTGTTGTCCATGTCGATGAAGTCGATGACGACGAGGCCGGCCATGTCGCGCAGGCGCAGCTGGCGGGCGATTTCCTTGGCGGCTTCGAGGTTGGTCGCGGTCGCGGTCTGTTCGATATTGTGTTCGCGCGTCGACCGGCCGGAGTTGATGTCGATCGAGACGAGCGCCTCAGTCGGGTTGATGACCAGATAGCCGCCCGACTTCAGCTGCACGACCGGATGATACATGGCGGCGAGCTGATCTTCGACATGCGCACGCTGGAACAGCGGCACGGCGTCGGCATATTGCTTCACGCGGCGGGCGTGGCTGGGCATCAGGAGCTTCATGAACTCCTTGGCGTGGCGATAGCCCTCTTCGCCCTCGACGATCACCTCGTCGATGTCCTTGTTATAGATGTCGCGGATCGCGCGCTTGATGAGATCGCTGTCGCCGTAGATCAGCGCTGGCGCCGACGATCCGAGCGTCGCTTCGCGGATACCGTCCCACAGACGCGCGAGATAATCGAAGTCGCGCTTGATCTCGACCTTGGTGCGCTGCAGGCCGGCGGTGCGGACGATGCAGCCCATCGAGCTGGGCAACTGCATGTCGGCCATGATCGACTTCAGGCGCTTGCGATCGGCGGCGTTGCTGATCTTGCGCGAAATGCCGCCGCCATGCGACGTGTTGGGCATCAGCACGCAATAGCGACCGGCGAGCGACAGGTACGTCGTGAGCGCCGCGCCCTTGTTGCCGCGCTCTTCCTTGACGACCTGCACCAGCAGCACCTGACGGCGGCGGATGACGTCCTGGATCTTGTAGCGGCGGCGCAGGTTCATGCGGCGCTGACGCAGCGCCTCGACCTGGTCGTCATTGCCATTGCGCGGCTTCTTCGCGGGGGCGCCTTCGCTGCCCTCGGCGTCGTCGTGATCGGCATCGTCGTCGTCGTGATGATCGGCGTCGTTGAAATCGTCGTGATCGCGATCGTCGTGCGCTTCGTCGTCATGATCGTCGTCGTCATGCTCGGCGCGCAGCGCGGCTTCCTCCGCGGCATGCTCCGCCTCTTCGCGTAGCAGCGCGTCGCGGTCTTCCTTGGGGATCTGATAGTAATCGGGGTGGATTTCGCTGAAGGCAAGGAAGCCGTGGCGATTGCCGCCGTAATCGACGAACGCCGCCTGCAGCGACGGCTCGACGCGCGTCACCTTGGCGAGATAGATGTTGCCCTTGAGCTGCTTACGTTCGGCGGATTCGAAATCGAACTCTTCGATCCGGTTATTCTTGACGACGGCGACGCGGGTTTCTTCCCGGTGGCGTGCGTCGATCAGCATACGCGTGGTCATTGAATAGTCTCCGCGCGCGTGGCGCTCCGGCGGCGGGTCCGTGACGGACCGGGCGGCAGGGCGCGCATGCGCGTTGATAGGTGGCGCCGGGCGGACCGGCGCGGGTTTGTGGCAAAGATGCGTCTGCTCGCCCGGCACATCGGGGGGCACGGCCCTCCCGCACGCCCGACACGCCGCCGGCCGAGGCCGGGCGGTGTCGAACGGTGGAAAAGTGCGTCATGCGAGCGTCAACCTGGTTAAGACCGCGCCAGGACGGCGCGAGAACCGGCGCATCGCCGTTCGATATTTACGGGCGACGCACGGGTGCAGTCCGTTGGTAGCATCGGGCTACGCGAACCGCAACTGGCAGGAAATTGCCGTATCGCCCGGCAAAATCGTGCCGAATCCCGGATTAACCTTGCCGGGCAACCCCCTGTTGGCACCCTGTGCGTCACAACGGCCCCGTGGCGATCGCGTTCAGAATCGCCCGAGGGGTTGTGTATGGCTTTTCGCTGGACCCGCGTACGCCTGTCGCGGCAAGGACGCCGTGTGCTGACGCTGTTCGCCCTGATTGCGGGATGGTTCACGAGCGCGCCCGCCTGGGCGGCGACGATGATCCGCAGCGTCGCGGTGCAGGACGGGCGGATCGTCATCCGCTTCGATGGCCCGGTCGCGGATGCGAGCGGGGAGATCCTGTCGACCAGTCGCCAGATCGCCGTCGACATCGCCGATACGGTCCCGGGCGCGCGCGCGCGCGGCGGCGGGCCGGTGAGCGGCGTCACGCAGCTGCGGCAAGGCGCGGGCACACGGCTGCTGTTCGATCTCGCGCGGCCGGCGATCATCGGCGATGCGTCGTTCGAGCAGGACGGGCGCAGCCTGGTGCTGTCGATCGAGCCGGCGAGCGCGGCGCGCTTCGCGGCGGCCGGGGCGGCGGGGCCGCTGAGCTTCCTGTCCTTCGACATCGGCGGCTGGACGGCGCGGCCCAAGTACAAGGTATCGGTCCCGGTGCCGCCTCCGGCGCGCGGCCTGCCTTTGCCCAAGGTGCGCGGCGACGACAACCGGCCGCTGGTGGTGATCGATGCGGGGCATGGCGGCGTCGATCCGGGTGCGATCAACCCGGTGACCGGGCTGCGCGAGAAGGACGTGACGCTGCGCATCGCCAAGACGATTCGCGACCAGTTGCTCGCCACCGGGCGCGTGCGCGTGGCGCTGACCCGCGACGACGACCGCTTCCTCGTGCTGCGCGAACGCTATGGCATCGCACGGCGGCTGAAGGCCAACCTGTTCATCTCGATCCACTGCGACAGCGTGGGCAGCGGGGAGGCGAGCGGCGCGTCGGTCTACACCTTGTCCGAGGTCGCGTCCGACAAGGAAGCGGCGCGGCTGGCGGCGCGCGAGAACAAGGCGGATGTGATCTCCGGCGTGAACCTGGGCGATGCGGGCGCGGACGTGACGTCGATCCTGATCGACCTGGCGCAGCGCGAGACGATGAATACGTCGGCGAACTTCGCGCGGCTGCTGGGACGCGAGGCCAAGCCGCTGATCCCGACCAAGCCGGTGTTCCACCGCATGGCGTCGCTGATGGTGCTGAAGGCGCCCGACATGCCGTCGATCCTGTTCGAGACGGGCTATATCTCCAACCCGCGCGATGCGGCGTTCCTCGACAGCAGCGAAGGGCGAGAGAAGATTGCGGAAAGCGTGACCAAGGCGGTCGAGGTGCATTTCGCGCGGCAGATGGCGAGTCGGTAGGGGTTTTCCCGACGTTCCGTTATTCCCGCGAAGGCGGGAATCCATAACCGCTACCGTTGGTAATGGAGCCGCCACGGCAGCGCGTCTGGATCCCCGCCTGCGCGGGGATGACGTATCGTTAGACGTTCTCCTCCCTCGGAGAAACGTCGTCCCAGCAGGGGCTGGACCTTTTGCGGCGCCCCAAGCGTGCTGCCACGGGGAGATCCCAGCCTTCGCTGGGATGACGGATTGGGGCCGGCGCCCCCCCCCACCGGCGCTATCAGATCGCGCCGGAGAAGGTGTCGCAGGCGGCGGGATCGCCAGTTTCGATGCCGCGGCGCAGCCAGGTCTGGCGCTGGGCGGAGGTGCCGTGGGTGAAGCTGTCGGGGACGACGCGGCCCTGGCTTTCCTTTTGCAGCGTGTCGTCGCCGATCGCGCCCGCGGCGGTCAGGCCCTCTTCCAGATCGCCCGGCTCCATGCGGCTGCGGTTCTGCGCGGCCCAGACGCCGGCGTAGCAATCGGCCTGCAACTCGAGGCGGACCGAGGCGGCATTGCCCTCCCGCTCCGAACTGCTGCGCTGGATCTGCTGCACCTTGTCCGACGTGCCGAGCAGGTTCTGGATATGATGGCCGAATTCGTGCGCGATCACGTAATCCTGCGCGAAATCGCCCTTCGCGCCGAAGCGGTTTGCGAGTTCGTTGAAGAAGCTGGTGTCAAGGTAGATGCCCTGATCGGTCGGGCAGTAGAACGGGCCCATTGCCGCCTGTGCGGCGCCGCAGCCGGACCGGCCGCTGCCGCTGTAGAATTGTAGGCTGGGCTTCTGGAAGCGCTGTCCTTCCTGCTGGAATAGCGCGGTCCACGTCCGCTGCGCCGATTCGAACGTGTTGCACGCCGCCTTACTTTCGGCATCGAGCGTACAGGCCTTGGTCACCGCCTGTGGTCCCTCGACCTGTGTTGCCGGCCGGCCTGTGCCCCCACCGCCGCCGACAAGGCTGCCAAGATTGCCCAGACCGCCGAATACGGCGAACAGCAACAGCACGACGACGATGCCGCCGCAGCCAAAGCGGCTGCCGATCAGCGGCAGCAGGCCGAACAGCAGGCCGCCGCCTCCACCCCCGCCGAAGCCACCGCCCGAACCACGCTGGTCGCCGACGTTAATGTCGTTGGGATCGAAATCGTCGAGGCGCATGGCAGGCTCCGTTTAGCGTGTGTAACGAATGCCCGAACCCGTCCCCCGGTTGCAACCGGCTGCGCTTGACGCCACGACAGGCGGGTTATCAGGAGAGCAGCATGATCCTTCAGGGCAAGACCGCGGTCATCACCGGTTCCACCTCCGGCATCGGCCTCGCCTATGCGAAGGCGCTGGCGGCGGAGGGGGCGAGCCTCGTCATCAATGGCTTCGGCGACACGGATGCCATCGAGGCGATCCGCGCCGAGCTGGCGGCGACCAGCGGGGCCACGGCGCTGTACGACGCGGCCGACATGACCAAGCCCGACCAGATCGCGGCGCTGATCGACCGCGCGGTCGCCGAGACGGGGCGGATCGACATTGCGATCAACAATGCCGGCATCCAGCACGTGTCGCCGATCGAAGACTTTCCCGACGACAAGATGGAAGCGATCGTCCGCATCAACCTATTGTCGGCCTGGTATGTCGCCAAGGCGGCGGTGCCGCACATGAAGCGGCAGGGCTGGGGGCGGATCATCACCACCGCCTCCGCGCACAGCCTGGTCGCGAGCCCTAACAAGTCGGCCTATGTGATGGCGAAGCACGGGATCGCCGGCCTCACCAAGACGCTGGCTCTGGAAACCGCGACGCATGGCATCACGGTCAATTGCATCTCGCCGGGCTATGTCTGGACGCCGCTGGTCGAGGCACAGATCCCCGACACGATGAAGGCGCGCGGGCTGACGCGCGAGCAGGTGATGAACGACGTGCTGCTCGCCGCGCAGCCCACCAAGGAGTTCGTGACGCCCGAACAGGTCGCGGCGCTCGCGCTGTTCCTGTGTCGCGACGAGGCGAAGGCGATCACCGGCGCCAACCTGTCGGTCGACGGCGGCTGGACGGCCGCATGAGGGGCGTGTGGCTAGGCACGGCGACGGCGCTGGTCGCAACGGTGCTGGCAGGCGCGGCGCTGGCGCATGTGCGCGACCCCGATACGGCCGCGGTCGACTGGCGCGCGGTGGCGACGGTGGAGGACCGGCAGCGCCTGCGCGAATGGCGCGACGCCTGGGTGAAGGCGCTGGCGGAGGCGCGTGCCGATCCGGCGGGCGCGGCGGTGCTGTCGGCGGACCCGGCTCTGTTCAATCCCGATCAGGTGATCCGGGGCGAGATGCTGAAGCCCGGGGCCTATCGCTGCCGCACCTATCGGCTGGGGGGTAACGGCGCCGAGCGGCTCGCCGGCACCGCGCCGCCGCCGCGCGCGCTGCTGAGCGGCGCCTGGACGGCGTGCCGGGTCGAAGGGGAGGGCCCCAAGCGCCAGTTCGCCACCGACGGCGTGCAGCGGGCGAGCGGGGTTCTGTTCGACAGCACCGATTCGCGGACGATCTTTCTCGGCACGCTGGCGCTGGGCGACGAGGCGCGGCCGATGCCGTACGGCCGCGACCTGCGGCGTGACATGGCGGGCTTCGTCGAGCGGATCGGCGATGCACGCTGGCGGCTGGTGCTGCCGTTCCCGGGGTTTCAATCGACGCTGGACGTGATGGAGATCGTGCCGGCGTAGGGGGGCTTTCCTCCGCGTCACCCCGGACTTGTTCCGGGGTCCTCTGGGCCGCGTGGGTGGGGCTGGAGCCTCTTGCCGTCCCCCTGGCCGCAGAGTGGACCCCGGAACGAGTCCGGGGTGACGGGGTGGTTTGGGCTTATGGTACGGGCGTCGTTACGGTCGTCGTCGCAGCAGCCGTGGCCGCTGCCGGCATCGCCGCGACGGGCGTGGCCGCCAGCGGCGGCAGGGTCGCGAGATAGGCCTTGCCGTGCATCTTCACCACCGTGACCCGCCCGGCATTCGCCTCGGCGATCGACTGGAGGTAGGACCGGGGCTTCTTCATCAGCTTCGGGCGGTCGAGGTCGGTCAGGCCGGCGATGCGGGCGGCTTCCTTGACGAAGTGAACGCAGTTGCGCTGGTTGAGATTGTAATGCGCGTCGCCGGTCTTTTCGTCCCACGCCGCGACCAGCCCGAGCACGGCGTTATATTGCGCATCGATGAGGACGACCGAGAACTGCGCGTCGCTGCCGGCGATGTAGAAGGGCTTCGAAATGTCGAGCCGCCCCGCCACCGTGCCCATCAGCAATTTGGGCGACACCGATTTGGCGGTGAAGCCGTAATTGGCGTCGACCGGCGTACCGCCCGCATCCGGCACCCCGCGCAGCGTGAAGAAGGCGTGCGGGAAGCTGTTGCCGAGCTCATGGCTCCAGAAGGTGATCGTCACCGCCGCCCAGGCGGGCGCCGCGCCGAACAGCGAGGACAGCAACAGCGCGGTGGCGAGCAGCGGGCGGAGGAGGGAGCGAACCATGCGCCGATGATACAGGCGGCGGCGGGGCTTGAGCAACGGGGATCACACTGAGGCGGCGTGGTATTTTCGCGCCCCTCAGGCCTGGACGGGATGGGCGAGCGTCGCGGCATTCTCCCGCTTTTCCGGGCGGATGTAGATCGAGCTGAGCCGCGGGACCGCGGCGCGCAATTCGTCCTCCAGCTCCTCGATCAGCGTCTCGGCCGCGCCCATGGTGATGGCGTCGTCGAAGTCGACGCTGGCGGCGACGAAGATCGCATCGGGCGCGGTGTGGATGGTGCGGACGTGGTTGACGGCGGTGACGGCGGGATGGCGCGCGATGATGTCGCGCACGGTCTCCACCACCTGCGGGTCAGCGCGCTCGCCGATCAGCAGGCCTTTGGCTTCGCGGGCGAGCAGCACGGCGACGAGGCCAAGGATCAGGCCGATCAGGATCGAGGCGACGCCGTCGATGCGCGGGTCGCTGAAATAATGGCTCGCCCAGACGCCGACGCCGGCGATGACGAGGCCGGCAAGCGCGGCCGAATCCTCGAACAACACGATAAAGCCCGCCGGGTCCTTGCTCTGGCGGATCGCGCGCCACCAGCCGGCCTTGCCCTTCGCCTTCGAAAATTCGCGCATCGCGATGAACCAGGACGCGCCCTCCATCGCCATCGCGATGCCGAGCACGATGTAATTGACCAGCGGGTCGAGCAATGGTTCGGGCGTGATGATGTGGCGATAGCCTTCGTAGACCGACACGCCCGCGCCGACCGCGAAGATCAGGATTGCGACGACGAACGCCCAGAAATACAGCTCGCGCCCATAGCCGAAGGGGTGGACGGCGTCGGGCGCGCGCTTGGCGCGATGCTGGCCGTAGAGCAGCAACACCTGGTTGCCGCTATCGACGCAGCTGTGGACGCCCTCGGTCAGCATCGACGACGAGCCGGTGATGCCTGCGGCGACGAACTTGGCGACACCGATCCCGAGATTGGCGGCGAGCGCCCCGTATAGCACGATATTCTCTCGGATCCGCGCGGTCAGCCCGTCTGCCATTGTCGCTCCCTGATGTGCCGACGAGGCGGCGTCGTGACGAGACGCATGAGCCGGGGAATCGGCTCCCGTCGCTCTGGTGTAACGGGCGTGTAAACGCACGTTTCAATCTGGCGCTGGCGGCGGGGGCTCAGCGTGGATGACCGCGCCGACTGGGCCTGGGGCCATATCGCCTGACCCCGGAACGGGAATGGCCGCCGGCATACGAGATGCCGGCGGCCACCTTTCCTCCCCAGGAAACTTTCGAGAATTCCGTTAGCTAGGTGGGAGCGGGTGCGGCGAGAGGGACCGGATGCCCAGCGGGGTCATGGTGTCCACCACATGGACAAGCGGGCGCGTCATGCTGTAACAAAATGACAAGTGTCGTGGGGTAAATGCCCTGGTGGCGCGGGTATGGCGTGGGGAGTGGGCGTGGCCGAGCGTAAATTGTTTGCGGGGCATGCGGTGCGGCGGCTCCGGCGGCAGGCGGCGCTGACGCAGGCGGCGATGGCCGAGGTGCTGGGTATTTCGCCAAGCTATCTCAATCTCGTCGAGCGCAACCAGCGGCCGCTGTCGGCGGCGCTGCTCGTCCGCCTGGCCGAATCGTATGACTTCGATCCGCGTGCGCTGACCGCGGGCGAGCCAGGCGGGGGCGAAGCGGCGATGCGGCGGCGGCTGGCCGATCCGCTGTTCGCGGACCTGGAGATCGATCGCAACGAGATCGCCGAATGGCTCGCCGGGGCGCCGGGCGGGGCGGAGGCGTTCGCGCGGGCGTACGATCGGCTGGGCGCCGGGGCGGCGAGTGACGGCGATGCGGCCGACCCGGTCGCGGAAGTGCGGCGCGAGATCGAGCGGTGGCGTGGGCATTTCGCGGACCTCGACAGTCTGGCCGAGGCGCTGGCGGACGAATTGCGACTGGGCGCGGGCGATCTGTACGGCGCGATCGCCGAGCGGCTGCGCGTCAAGCACCAGCTGACGATCCGCATCCTGCCGGTCGACGTCATGCCCGATCTGCTCCGCCGACTCGACCTGCACGCCCGGCAGTTGCAGCTGAGCGAGGTGCTCGATTCGGCGTCGCGTACCTTTGCCGCGGCGTATCAGCTGGCGCAGATCGAGGCGCGGGCGGAGATCGATGCGCTTGCCAAGGGGGCGGGATTTGCCGACCGCTCGGCGGAGCGCTTGTTCCGGCGGCACCTTGCCAGCTATTTCGCGGCGGCGGTGATGATGCCCTATGCCCGGTTCCTGCGGGCTTGCGAGAGCACGGGCTATGACCTCGAACTGTTGCAGCGGCGATTCGGGGCGGGGTTCGAGCAGGTGGCGCACCGGCTGACGACGCTGCACCGCGTCGGGGCGCGGGGCTTGCCGTTCTTTCTGATCCGTATCGACCGTGCGGGGCAGTGTTCGAAGCGCTTTTCCGGGGCGAGCGGGTCGCCCTTGGCGGAGGCGGAGGGGCGCTGCCCGTTGTGGCGCTTGCATCAGGCGTTCGACCGGCCGGGCAGCCTCGCGGTGCAGCTGGTCGAGCTGGAGGACCGGGCGCGGTGGCTGACGATTGCGCGGACGGTGACGCCGCAGCGGCGGCGCTATGGCGGGGTACTGGCGGAGTTCGCGGTCGGGATCGGCGTGGCGGCGGAGCTGGGCGGGGCACTGGCGGTGGCGCGGGGCATCGACCTGAAGGGCGACGCGACGCCGATCGGCCTGGGGTGCCGGGCGTGCCAGCGCACCGATTGCCCGCAGCGGTCGGCACCGCCGGCGGGACGGGCGCTGCTGATCAACGAGCGGGATCGGGGGGTGTCGGGCTTCACCTTCACGGGAGACTGACTGAAAACAATCATACAATGTGACAGCCGTTAACGCCAATGGCGTGACGTTTGTACGCGATTTGCGGCGCATTTCGCTCCGAATGCCGTGTCAATGTACGTACACATCCTCGCATACAGACAGCGAGGGATATGCGACATGACCTACCAGCAGCAGATCGGCACCGCCCGCCAAACCATCGGCGGCCACGCCACCTGGGGCGGGATCGATGCCGAATCGGTCGCGCGCATGCGGTTGCAGAACCGCTTCCAGACCGGGCTCGACATCGCGCGCTATACCGCGGCGATCATGCGGCGGGACATGGCGGCCTATGATGCCGACCCCGCGGCCTACACCCAGTCGCTCGGCTGCTGGCACGGCTTCATCGGGCAGCAGAAGATCATCAGCATCAAGAAGCATTTCGGCACCACCGACCGCCGCTATCTGTATCTGTCGGGCTGGATGGTCGCGGCGCTGCGCAGCGAGTTCGGCCCGCTGCCCGACCAATCGATGCACGAGAAGACCAGCGTGCCCGCGCTGATCGAGGAGCTGTACACCTTCCTGCGCCAGGCGGATGCGCGCGAGCTGAGCCTGCTGTTCCGCGACCTCGACAAGGCGCGCGAGAGCGGCAACGAGGTGGAGGCGCAGCGGCTGACGCAGGCGATCGACGGCCACCAGACGCACGTCGTGCCGATCATCGCCGATATCGATGCGGGCTTCGGCAATGCCGAGGCGACGTATCTGCTCGCCAAGAAGATGATCGAGGCGGGCGCCTGCGCGCTGCAGATCGAGAACCAGGTCAGCGACGAAAAGCAGTGCGGCCACCAGGACGGCAAGGTCACCGTGCCGCATGAGGACTTCCTGGCGAAGGTGCGCGCCTGCCGCTACGCCTTCCTGGAGCTGGGCGTCGACGACGGCATCATCGTGACGCGCACCGACTCGCTGGGCGCGGGCCTGACCAAGCAGATCGCGTTCAGCAAGGAACCGGGCGACATCGGCGACCAGTATAACGCCTTCCTCGACTGCGAGGAGATCGACGTCGGTCAGGTCGGCAACGGCGACGTCGTCATCACCCGCGAAGGCAAGCTGCTGCGGCCCAAGCGCCTGCCGTCGAACCTGTTCCAGTTCCGCGAGGGCACGGGGGCCGACCGCTGCGTGCTCGACTGCATCACGTCGCTCCAGAACGGCGCCGACCTGCTGTGGATCGAGACGGAGAAGCCGCACATCGAACAGATCGCCTCGATGGTCGACCGCATCCGCGAGGTCGTGCCGAACGCCAAGCTGGTCTATAACAACAGCCCCAGCTTCAACTGGACGCTCAATTTCCGCCAGCAGGTGTTCGATGCCTGGGCGCAAGCGGGCAAGGACGTGTCGGCGTACGACCGCGCGCGGCTGATGAGCGTCGATTATGACGGCACGCCGCTGGCGGACGAGGCCGACGAGCGTATCCGCACCTTCCAGAAGGATGCGGCGGCGCGGGCGGGCATCTTCCACCACCTGATCACGCTGCCGACCTATCACACCGCGGCGCTGAGCACCGACAACCTCGCCAAGGCCTATTTCGGCGACGAGGGCATGCTGGGCTACGTCAAGGGCGTGCAGCGCCGCGAAATCCGCGAAGGCATCGCCTGCGTGAAGCACCAGAACATGTCGGGCAGCGACATCGGCGACGACCATAAGGAATATTTCGCCGGCGAGGCCGCGCTGAAGGCGGGCGGCGTCCACAACACGATGAACCAGTTCGCGGCGTAACCCCCGCGGCCCCCGTGCCCGACGGTGCGGGGGCCGTTTTCGTCCGCGGAAGTGGACGAAGTGGACGGTACGTAACGTCCCGAAAGCCTTCCCCGGCGATGGTGCCGGATGGCGCCTCGATCACCGCCCGACCAGGCTATCCGGCGGGCGGTTTCGTTTATGCGATCCCCACGGGTGGGGAGAGAAAGAGCGGTGCGCCGGGTCGGTGCGGCAGTGAGTGTTTCACATTTGTTCCGTGTAGGAAAGGGGCTCGTCGATACGGCCGGCTCGTCCGCTGATTGCGGGTTAAGGAAAGCCTCTTCCCATTCCCGTTATCGGCCGAAATCAATCATCATGTCATCGAGCGGCATTTGGTTCGTCCGAGAACTAAGGGCGCCGGTTTTGGGATCGATGACGCTATAATGATCGATGACGTAGGGCAGTCCTTCACCCGTCATGGTCTTGATCGCGTCCGTGACCTCCAGATGGACATGCGGTTCGCGCGCATCACCTGACGAACCAATGGCGCCGATCACCTGCCCTTTTCGAACATGGTCGCCGACCCGGACCCGGATGCTCCCGGTCTTCATGTGGCAATAATGGGCATATTGGCCGTCACCCAGATCAAGAACGACCAGATTGCCGCCGATATTGTCGATCGTCACCGGCTCCGCGGGGTGGAAGTCGACGCCATGTCCGGCGGGGTTGTCGGGATGACCGTCCTCAACACTGACGACCTCGGCATCCCCGATAGCGAGCAGCGGTTGGCCATATGCGAAATAGGACGCGGCCGCCTTGGCGTCGCCGCGATAGGACTTCCCGTCCTTCATGATCTTCCAGTCGATCGCGAGGCGCCGCGAGTCCGTCAGCGCGCCATCGTTAATAAAAAGTCCGCGCCGATGATGGTTGTCGGGATCATTGCTCGGGGCGTCCGCCGCGATCCAGTCACTTCCCGTTACCGGGCGACCGAGAATCTTCAGCGAACGGTGAACGGGTATCGCTGCCATCGTGATGCTGCCGCTGCCGAACGACAGACGATGAACGAGGCGACCAGGCAGGGGCTGCCCTTCGGGAATCCGGACTTCAAGGAAAACCACCTGCGTCCCGCCAGCCGGGATCGGCGGGAGCGTCGCAGCATCGTCGTGGCCGACCGTGCGCGTAAGCGACGCAAGTGCGGTGGCGGGAAGGCTGGCCAGGCGCGCGCGCGCAGGCCTGTCGCCGTCCAGCACGTCGATTCCCAGCAACTGGATCGGCGAGTCGGAAAAGTTGGTCAGCAGCACCTCATAAAAGAGATGCTGAGTGCCCTCGGACGGGAATGGTGTCGGCGCGTAAAGTATCCTGGCGTGGACCGCTATCGGCCATGGCGTCTTCTTCATCGGGATCGGCTGCGCATATCCCGATGAAGCATTGATCGCCGTAGTCGCGATGAGACAGGCGAGCCAGGACAAATGGCGCAAAAGTGCCTCCTATCAGTGAGTTAGTGATATAATACACCGATGAGGGTTTTTGGTCAACGAAACGCCACGGCGTGCTGTATTGCGACCGTGCCGGGGGATCGCGGCGGTCCTAGCGTTTGACCTTGCTAACCGGAAACGTAGCCCCAGCGGAGGCTGGTGTAATGTGCAGCTTTTGTCCCGCGCCATCACCCGGGAAATCCTAGCCTGCGCCGGGATAACGCCTGATTCGATTTAGATGGATCAGTCTCTACCAAGGACTGATGGGGAGACCGGTTGACGTTCGAACAATGAGTGGTGCTTGCGGGTCCCGGCTTGGCGTTGACGACGGTAAATAGGTACCGGAGATCAACTTAAAATTGCCGCCGCATGCGGGGTCCGTTCGCTTACGCGCCCGCGTCGGTGAGCCGTTCCAGCTGGTCCTTGCTCAGGTCCAGCTCCATCGCCGGCAGCAGGTCCTCGAGCTGCTTGACGCTGGTCGCGCTGGCGATGGGGGCCGTCACGCCTTCCTGTGCGATCAGCCACGCTAGGGCGATCTGGGCGAGGGTTGCGCCGGTTTCTTCGGCCACCTGATCCATTGCGGCGAGGACGGCAGCGCCTTTGCCGTCGAGCAATTCGCCCATGCGGCCGCCGCGGACGCTTTGGGTGAGGTCGTCCTTGGTGCGGTACTTGCCGGTGAGGAAGCCGGAGGCGAGGCCGTAATAGGGGAGGACGCCGATGTTCTCGGTGACGCAATAATCCTGCAATTCGCCTTCGAACTTGTGGCGGCTGACGAGATTATATTCGGGCTGGAGCACGTGGTAGCGGGGGAGGTCGCTCGCCTTGGCGAGGTCGACCGCGGATTTCAGGCGCGCGGCGTGGAAGTTCGAGGCGCCGAGGACGCGGACCTTGCCGGCGTCGATGAGCCTGCCGAAGGCTTCGAGCACGGCCTCCTGCGGCACGCTGTCGTCGTCCTGGTGCGCGTAATAGAGGTCGATGCGATCGGTGCCGAGGCGCTTGAGCGAGGCTTCGGCGGCGGCGACGATGCGGGCGGGGGCGAGCTTTTCGCCGCCTTCTCCCGGGAGCATGCCGACCTTGGTCGCGATCAGCACGTCGTCGCGCTTGCCGCTGTGGCGGAGCCACTCACCGATCATGCTTTCCGATTCGCCGCCCTTGTGGCCGTCGACCCAGGCCGAATAGACGTCGGCGGTGTCGATCATCGTGCCGCCGCCCGCGACGAAGGCGTCGAGGACGGCGAAGCTGGCGTCGCGGTCGGCGGTCCAGCCGAAGACGTTGCCGCCGAGCACCAGCGGCGCGATGCGGAGGTCGGTGGAGCCGAGGCGGCGCAGCTGGGTCATGAGGCGTCCATTTGGTTGGCGGCGGGCGGGGTGGCGGCGGGCTGGGTGTCGTTCGCGGCGTCGTCGCTGACCGCGTCGAGATCGATGCTGTTGGCGTCGAGCATCGCGGCGGCGTCGTTCAATTGCGCGGCTTCGTCGGGCGTCACCGCGCGGGGATCGTCGCTGCCGCCCGAACAGGCGGCGAGCGATGCGGAGACCAGCAGGGGGATGAGCGCCGTGGCGATCCGGTTCGACATGTGGCGCTCAATTCCCCCGGTGTGTTTTTTACGTGATCGACATGGGATGCACGATCGTGAGCCAGTATTGGAGGGGGAGGTAGGCGACATATCGGTCGATGCTTCCTCCCCCTCCGTCATGCCTTTGGCATGCCACCTCCCCCCTGGCGGGGGAGGAATTGGCTGCACGGCCGACTGGCGGCTCGTCTTAGTCCTTCAACGAGCGGCCGGCGCGTTCCAGCGTGTTGCCGGTGGCGTCGGCGGCGCGATCGGCGGCGTTGCTGATCGACCGGCCTGCGCGGTCGAGCCCGCGATCGATGTCTTCGCCGGCGCGATCGGCGCGGGCGTCGGCACGATCGGCGGCGCGATCGATGGCGTTGCCGGCATTGTCGAGGTGGCGTTCGGCCGAGCCGAAGGCTTCGTCGGTGGCGGCGTCGACATCGCTGACCGCGTTGCGCGTGGTCGCCGCGGCATCGGCGGCGATCGCATTGCCGGCTTCGGCGGTCTGGTCCTGCGCATTCTGGCTGCAGGCGGCGACGCCAAGGGCGAGCGGGGCGGCGAGGATCAGCAGGCGCTTCATGAATCAGGTCTCCCAGGAAAAACGTCTAACCCGCCGCAAACGCCTTTGCGACCGTTTCGGTCCGCGTTGACCGCATATAAAGATATCTTTATATGTTGATGCGATCATGGCCCATGCACTCGACATCTTTCGTGCCCTTGCCGACGCGACGCGGCTGCGCATCTTCTCGCTGTTGCGCACGATGGAGCTGTCGGTGGGCGAGCTGGCGCAGGTGCTGGGGCAGAGCCAGCCGCGGGTCAGCCGGCACGTGAAGATCCTGTGCGATGCGGGCCTTGCCGAACGGCGCAAGGAGGGCAGCTGGGTGTTCGTCGCGCTGGGCGAAGCGGCGGCGACGCAGCCGGTCGCGGGCGCGATCGACGCGTGGACGCAGTACGAGCCCGATCATTGGGCGGTGGCGGATGCCGCACGCCTGGCCGCGGTGCGCGCCGATCGCGCGTCGAGCGCGGCGGCGTGGTTCGAGGGGCATGCGGGCGAATGGGACGCGATCCGATCGCTCCACGTCGCCGAGAGCGAGGTCGAGGCGGCGATGGCGGCGGTGCTGGGCACCGGGCCGCTCGGCAGCCTGATCGATATCGGCACGGGCACGGGCCGCATGCTGGAGCTGTTCGGCGATCAGGCGGACAGCGCGCTGGGCATCGATCGCTCGTCGGAGATGCTGCGGCTGGCGCGTGCGAAGCTGCACGACCGGCCCAACACCGAATTGCGCCAGGCCGACCTGTATGCGCTTCCGATGGCGGATGGCGCGGCGGACGTCGCGATCCTGCACCACGTGCTCCACTTCGCGCAGCAGCCCGGCGCGGCGATCGCCGAGGCGGCGCGCGTGCTGGGGCCGGGCGGGCGGCTGCTGATCGTCGATTTCGCGCCGCACGACCGCGAGGAACTGCGTACGCGCAACGCGCACACGCGGCTGGGTTTTGCGGACGATCAGATCGCGGGCTGGTTCGGCAATGCGGGGCTCGCCCTCGCCCGGACGGAGACGCTGGGCGGCGGCGAATTGACGGTGACTTTATGGCTGGGGCGCAAGTCCGGCGCCAGCCTGCGCGAGGTAAGAGCGGCATGACGATTTCGGTAAACCAGCTGGAAGAGGCGCAGGTCGCGCTGGGGGCGCCGCTGTACGCGGACGTGGGCGGCGATCTGGATGTGTCGTTCGAATTCTTCCCGCCCAAGACGGAGAAGATGGACGAGCAATTGTGGGAAGCGGTGCGGACGCTGGAGCCGCTGGGCCCCAGCTTCGTGTCCGTCACCTATGGCGCGGGCGGGTCGACGCGGGAGCGCACGCACGCCACCGTCGCGCGCATCCAGCGCGAGACGAGCCTGGCGGCGGCGGCGCACCTGACCTGCGTCGAGGCGACCAAGGCGGAGATCGACCAGGTCGCCGAGGAATATTGGGCGGCGGGCGTACGCCACATCGTCGCGCTGCGTGGCGATCCGCCCGCGGCGGGCGCGAAGTTCGAAAGCCATCCCGGCGGGTATGAGAATGCCGCCGCGCTGGTTGCGGGACTGAAGCGCCTGCACCCGTTCGAGATTTCGGTCGCGGCCTATCCCGAATGCCATCCGGATTCGGTGAGCGTCGCGGCGGATATCGACAATCTGAAGGCGAAGCTGGACGCGGGGGCGACGCGCGCAATCACGCAATTCTTCCACGAGCCCGAAACCTTCTTCCGCTATCGCGACAAGGTGGCGGCGGCGGGGATCACCGCGGAGATCGTGCCGGGGATCATGCCGGTCACCAACTTCGCCAGCGTCGTCCGGATGAGCAAGATGTGCGGCACCGAGGTGCCGGCGTGGCTGGCGCGGCTGTTCGACGGGCTGGAGGATCATCCCGCCGCGCGGCAGCTGGTGGCGGCGACGCTGGCGGCGGAGCTGAGCCGCAAATTATATGCGGGGGGGGTGAAGTCGCTGCACTTCTACACGCTCAACAAGGCGGAGCTGTCGTTCGCGATCTGTCACCTGCTGGGCGTGCGCGCGAAGCCGGTGCAGGACGCGGCGGCGGCGTGATGATCACGATCCTCCCCGCTCGCGGGGAGGGGGACCGGCCGAAGGCTGGTGGAGGGGGCTCTCCACCCGCGATACCGTTTGCGGAGAGCCCCCTCCACCCCTCGGCTTCGCCGAGCGGTCCCCCTCCCCGTTCCGGGGAGGATTTGGAAGTATCATGACCATACGCGACACCTTCCTGGGCGAAGCCGCCAAGCGCATCCTGATCACCGACGGGGCGTTCGGCACCGAAATCCAGAACTGGAAGCTTTCGGAAGCCGATTATGCCGGCACGCTGGGCCTGTCCCACGACCAGAAGGGCAACAACGACATCCTGGCGCTGACCAAGCCCGAGGTGCCGGAGGCGATCCACCGCGCCTATTTCGAGGCGGGGGCGGATATCGCGGAGACCAACACCTTTTCGGCGAACCGGATCAGCCAGGCGGATTACGGCGCCGAGCATCTGGTGCGCGAGATCAACGTCGAGAGCGCGAAGCTCGCCCGGCGGATCGCGGACGAATTCCAGGCGAAGGACGGCCGCCCGCGCTTCGTCGCCGGGGCGATCGGGCCGACCAACAAGACGCTGTCGCTGAGCCCGGACGTCAACGATCCCGGCTATCGCGAGATCGACTTCGATTATCTGAAGGACGTGTACCGCGAGCAGATCGATGCGCTGGTCGAGGGCGGCGCGGACTTCATCCTGATCGAGACGGTGTTCGATACGTTGAACGCCAAGGCGGGGATCATGGCGACGCTGGACGCCGCCGAGGCGCTGGGCCGCGACTTGCCGCTGATGCTGTCGATGACGCTGACCGACCTTTCCGGGCGCAACCTGTCGGGCCATACGGTCGAGGCGTTCTGGCATGCGGTGCGGCATGCTAAGCCGGTGACGATCGGGTTGAATTGCTCGTTCGGGGCGGAGCAGCTGCGCCCGCACGTCAAGACGCTGAGCGAGACCTGCGACACGCTGATCATGGTCTATCCCAATGCCGGCCTGCCCAACGAACTGGGCGCCTATGACGAGGCGCCGTCGACGACCGCGGGGCTGGTCGGCGAATGGGCGAGCGCGGGGCAGGTCAATGTGCTGGGCGGCTGCTGCGGATCGACGCCGGCGCATATCAAGGCGATCGCGGAGATGGCGCGCGGAGTGACACCGCGGACGATCCCGACGCCGCCGGTGCGGACCCGGCTGGCGGGCCTGGAGCCGTTTACGATGGCGGCGTGATCCCAATCCTCCCCGCCAGCGGGGAGGGGGACCATGCGCAGCATGGTGGAGGGGGTTCTCCACACACGATATCGCTGGTGGAGAGCCCCCTCCACCCCTCGGCTTCGCCGAGCGGTCCCCCTCCCCGTGAGCGGGGAGGATTGGAAGAAAAGACGATGACCAATTCCTCTGCCCAGTTCGTCAATATCGGCGAGCGCACCAACGTCACCGGATCGGCGGCGTTCAAGAAGATGATCATGGCGGGCGACTATACGCGCGCGGTCGAGGTCGCGCGTCAGCAGGTCGAGAATGGCGCGCAGGTGGTCGACGTCAACATGGACGAAGGGCTGCTCGACGCCGAGCATGCCATGACGACCTTCCTGAAGCTGATCGCCGCCGAACCCGATATTGCGCGCGTGCCGATCATGATCGACAGTTCCAAGTGGAGCGTGATCGAGGCGGGGCTGAAGTGCGTGTCCGGCAAGCCGATCGTCAATTCGATCAGCATGAAGGAGGGCGAGGAGTCGTTCCTTCATTATGCCAAGCGCTGCATGGCCTATGGCGCGGCGGTGGTCGTGATGGCGTTCGACGAGGTCGGCCAGGCGGACACCCAGGACCGCAAGGTCGAGATCTGCGCGCGCGCCTATGACCTGTTGATGGGCATCGGCTTCCCGGCGGAAGACATTATCTTCGACCCCAACATCTTCGCGGTCGCGACGGGGATTGAGGAGCATAACAATTACGGCGTCGACTTCATCGAGGCGTGCAAAGAGATCAAGGCGCGCTGCCCGCACGTCCATATCTCGGGCGGCCTGTCGAACCTGTCGTTCAGCTTCCGCGGCAACGAGCCGGTGCGCCGCGCGATGCACTCGGTGTTCCTCTACCACGCCATTCCTGCGGGCATGGACATGGGCATCGTCAACGCCGGCCAGCTCGACGTGTACGACACGATCGATCCCGAACTGCGCACCGCGTGCGAGGACGTCATCCTCAACCGCGATCCCGACGCGGGCGACCGGCTGGTCGCGCTCGCCGAGCGGTTCCGGGGCACCGATGCCGTCGCGGAGAAGCAGGCGGCCGAATGGCGCAGCCTGCCCGTCGTCAAGCGGCTGGAATATGCGTTGGTGAAGGGCATCGACGCGCATGTCGTCGACGATACCGAGGAATGCCGCCAGGCCTTCGCCCGCCCGATCGAGGTGATCGAGGGGCCGCTGATGGACGGCATGAACGTCGTCGGCGACCTGTTCGGATCGGGCAAGATGTTCCTGCCGCAGGTGGTGAAGTCGGCGCGCGTGATGAAGAAGGCGGTCGCGCACCTGCTGCCCTTCATCGAGGCGGCGAAGGAGCCGGGCGCCAAGGGCAAGGGCAAGATCGTACTCGCGACCGTGAAGGGCGATGTCCACGATATCGGCAAGAACATCGTCGGCGTCGTGCTCCAGTGCAACGGATTCGAGGTGGTCGACCTGGGCGTGATGGTGCCGTGGTCGAAGATCCTGGAGGCGGCGAACGAGAATGACGCCGATATGATCGGCCTCAGCGGCCTCATCACGCCGAGCCTCGACGAGATGGTGACGGTGGCGGAGGAGATGAAGCGCGCCGGCATGTCGATGCCGCTGCTGATAGGCGGCGCGACGACGTCGAAGGTGCATACCGCGCTGCGCATCTCGCCCGCCTATGACGGGCCGATCGTCCATGTGCTCGACGCCAGCCGCGCGGTCGGCGTCGCGACGACCTTGGTCAGTGACACGCAGCGCGATGCTTATGTCGCCGGTGTTGCCGAGGATTACGAAAAGGTGCGGATCGCGCGCGCCAACAAGGGGCAGAACGATCTGCTGCCGCTCGCCGAGGCGCGGGCGCGGGGGCTGAGCGTCGACATGGCGTTGAAGGCGCCGCCGGCCGCGCAGCCGGGCGTGCATGTGTTCGACGACTGGGATCTCGCCGATCTGCGTGAGTATATCGACTGGACGCCGTTCTTCCGCGCGTGGGAGCTTGCCGGCAACTTCCCGGCGATCCTGACCGACGACGTGGTCGGCGAGAGCGCCAGCAGCCTGTATGCGGATGCGCAGGTGATGCTCGACCGGATCGTCGGTGAAAAGTGGCTGACCGCGCGCGGTGTTGCCGGACTGTGGGCGTGCCATCGTCACGACGACGACGTCTGGGTCTATACGCAGCATCGCGAGGCGCATCGCAGCCCCGATGGCGCGAGCATTCCCGAAGGCTTCCACATCCCGAACCTCGACCGCACCGACGAGGCGACCGTGCGGCTGCCGTTCCTGCGCCAGCAGATCGCCAAGCGCGAGGGGCGCGCCAACATGTGCCTCGCCGATTTCATCGATCCGGCGGGCGACTGGATGGGCGGCTTCGCGGTCGGCATCCACGGGATCGAGCCGCATCTCGCACGGTTCAAGGCGGACAACGACGATTACAACGACATCCTGCTGAAGGCGCTGGCGGATCGTCTGGCGGAGGCGTTCGCGGAACGGCTGCACGCGCATGTCCGTACCGACCTGTGGGGCTATGCGCCGGGCGAGCAACTGACCAACGAGGCGCTGGTGCGCGAACAATATCGCGGCATCCGGCCGGCGCCGGGCTATCCCGCGTGCCCCGAACATTCGCTGAAGGTGACGCTGTTCGAGATGCTGGATGCGCAGGGCAATGCGGGGCTGGAACTGACTGACAGCTTCGCGATGCTGCCGACCGCAGCGGTGAGCGGCTTCTACTTCGGGCATGCGCAGGCGGAATATTTCGGCGTGGCGCGGATCGGCGAGGATCAGGTGGCGGATTACGCCACGCGGCGCGGCGTGCCGGTGGACCAGGCGACCCGCTGGCTGCGGCCGAATCTGGACTGAGGCATTCTCTTGGCTCCCCTCCCTTCCAGGGAGGGGAGAGGGATGGCTACCGGATTGTTAACCACTTCCCGATAGGCAGCGGCGAGGAAGGGTGCGCAGGGCGTGCCCGTTTACGCCAAGGGACGTTGCCATATGTGCCTCCAGCTTCCACCCGTGCCGGGCAGTGTCGCGCTGCCGGGCTTCGCGCCGGTCGCCGCGGAGCGCGATGCGTGGCGGGTGCGGACGCGCCGGCGTCAGCAGGCGCTGAGCCCGGTGCTGACCGCGGTGCCGCGCATCCGCGGGCCGGTGTCGGCGGAGACGTTCCTCGACCTGTTCTATGCGCCGGGCATTCCGGTGGTGATCGAAGGGCTGGCGGCGAAATGGCCGGCGGTCCGCCAGTGGACGACCAAGAAACTCGCCCGCAAGGTGGGGTCGGCGGAGATCACCTATCAGGGCGGCCGCAACAGCGCGCCCGATTTCGAAATCGCCAAGACGCGCCACACGCGGACCATGCCGTTCGATGCCTATATCGAGATGGTGACGAGCGCGGATACCGGCAACGACGCCTATATCACCGCCTATAACAACGTCGCCAATACGGTGGCGCTGCAGCCGCTGATGGGCGATTTCGGGCCGGTGCCGTTCTTGGACGAGCGGATCGGCAGCATCTGGATCGGGCCGAAGGGCACGTTCACGCCGCTCCATCACGATCTCAACAACAATCTGCTGGTGCAGCTGATGGGCACCAAGCGCCTGTTCCTGCTGCCGCCCGAAGAGACGTCGAAGCTCGCCAATACCGACTTCGTGTTCAGCGACGTCCACGACATCATGAGCGACGAGAAGGTGGCGCAATATCCCGAGGTGCTCTCGGCGCGCTGCTATCACGTTGATATCCACCCCGGCGATGCGCTGTTCATGCCGGTGGGCTGGTGGCACCAGGTGGAGGCGCTGTCGTTCAGCGCCATGCTGACCTACCACAATTTCATCTGGCCCAACGACGCGTTCCGGGATTTTCCGCCGAACCGGTGAGGGACACAAACGGTATTCCGTCACCCCGGACGTGATCCGGGGGCTCGCTAGGGGCGGACGTCGAAGAAGCGGGATTCCGGCTCAAGGCCGGTATGACGGGGGCGCTAAAACCCCCGTTTGGCGAGGCCTGGGTTGCGGCGGAGCAGCGGGGCGACCATCGGGATGGTCAGCATCGTGCTGGCGACCGCCATCAGCAGCAGCGCGGTGAAGGTTTCGCTGGTGATGATCTTCTTGTCCAACAGGATGTTGACGAAGATGATCATGATCAGCGCCTTGGTCTGGAGCAGCCAGCCAATCGCGCTCGCATCGCCCTTGGGCCATTTGAGGATGCGGCCCGCCAGGTGAATGCCGGCGAGCTTGCCGCCGACCGACGCGGCGAGCAGCAGCGCGGCGACCGCGAACACCGATGCGCCGCCCATGCCCCATTGCGTCTTGAGGCCGGTCGACAGGAAATAGACGGGCATCACTGCGAGCAGGATCGTGCCGCGGAACCGGTCCATGCGCGCCTCGCCGAACCAATGCGCGTCGAGCACCGCCCCCGCCAGAAACGCGCCGACCATGAAGTGCAGGCCGGCCCAGTCGGCGGCGAAGGCGCAGAGCGCGAGCCAGATCAGGCCGACGTACCAGCGGTCGTTTTCCGGCAGCGCGCGCAACAGCTTGCGGATCGCCCAGGTGGCGACGGCGAAGCCGACGAGGAAGCCCGCCTGCCGGCCGACGCGTTCCCAGTCGAGCAGGATCAGCGCGAGCACGCCCCAGATCGCGATATCGTCGAGGCTGGCGTAGCGCAGCACGCGCTGGCCCAGCGGCGCGCGCAGAATGGCGAGCTTTTCCATCAGCAGCACGAGGATGGGGAGCGCGGTGACGGCGCAGGCCATGCCGATGCCGAGCACCACCTGCCAGTTCGCGCCGCTCGGCCCGCGCCAGCCGGGGTAGCGCAGGATGACGAGCGCGGCGAGGCTGCCCGCGATCAGCGGCACACCCAAGGCGAGGCCGGCGGTGACGCCTGTCTCGCGCCGCCGCTTCCATGCTTCGCCGACGTCGAGCTCCAGGCCGGCGACCCAGACGAACAGCATCACCGACCACCAGGCGATGCCGTTCAGCGCCCCCATCGTCGCGGGCGCGAAGACGAAGGCGTAATAATCGGGGAAGATCGCGCCGAGGATGCCCGGCCCCAGCAGGATGCCGCCGATGATCTGCACGACGACCAGCGGCGCCCAATAATCGGTCCGCCCCAGGCGCCACACCGCATAGGGCAAGGTGAAGATGATCAGGATGGCGAGGAGGAACACCTCGGTCGCCGACATTGCGTGCATGATCTGACAATACCCCCGGTGCGGCGTGTCCCCCGACGCGCTGCGGTATGGGTGTTGCCCACTCCCATCCGCGTCCGCAATGCTTTTCTGGCCCGCGGTGGGACAGGTCTTCCGTTCGCTAACTCCATGAAAGAGCGGGGCGATCCGTTAACCGCGATTGGCGCTGGCGTGGCGCGCGGGCGGGCGGCAGGATTGCGGCCATGACCCGTGCCCTGATCGCGCTCGCCCTTGTCGCCAGCCCCGCCTTTGCCCAGCAGCAGGCGCCGTTCACCGTCGTCGAGACGGGGCAGGGCTTCACCGATCTGCAGGAGGCGGTGTCGTCGATCCGCATGGGGACGGGGACGATCCGCATCGCGCCGGGCGTCTATCGGCAATGCGCGGTGCAGCAAGGCGGGCGCATCACCTTCCGCGCCGCGCAGCCGGGCACCGCGATTTTCGAAAAGACCGCGTGCGAGGACAAGGCCGGGTTGGTGCTGCGCGGGCAGGGATCGACGGTCGATGGCCTCGTGTTCCGCGGTTATCGCGTGCCGGACGGCAATGGCGCGGGCATCCGTACCGAAATGGGCGACCTGACCGTTACCAACTCCATGTTCCTCGACAGTCAGGAAGGCATCCTGGGCGGCGAGCCGACAGGTCAGCGCATCCGGATCGACCATGCGACCTTTTCGGGGCTGGGCCAGTGCGACGAAACGCCCGATTGCGCGCACAGCATCTACCTGGCGAATCGCGGGCAGGTGACGATCACCAATTCGCGCTTCGAACGCGGTCGCGGGGGCCATTACGTCAAGCTGCGGGTGCCGAATGTGACGATCAGCGACAACAGCTTCGACGATACGGCGGGGCAGAAGACCAATTACATGATCGATTTGCCGGAGGGCGCGCGGGGGCTGATCACGCGCAATACCTTCGTGCAGGGCAAGGCCAAGGAGAACCACAGCGGCCTGATCGTCGTCGCGGCGGAGGCGAAGACCTATCCGTCCGCGGGGCTGCGTATCGAGGGCAATGACGCGCGGCTGGCGCCGGGGGCGCCGACCAACCCGGCGTTCGTCGCGGACCTGAGCCACGAGCGGCTGGCGGTGGGCGCGAACCGGCTGGGGCCGGGGATCCGGATGTTCGAGACGCGGTGAGGGACCCCGAGCGTCATCCCAGCGCAGGCTGGGATCTCGTGATTGTCTGGCGGTGCAGGAGTCGCGGGAGATCCCAGCCTTCGCTGGGATGACGATGAGGCGGGGTTGGTTGGGGGCGGAGAGCCGCTACTTCAGCTGCTTCGGGTCCACCACGACGTAGCGGATGCGCGTGCGGTTCCAGGTGTAGGTGATGTGGACCAGGCCGTCGCGGGTCTGGATGACGGCGGGATAGGCGTAGCCGTCGGGCATCGGCTTCGATTCCAGCGTCAACGCCTTGTGCCATTCGACGCCGTCTGCCGACAGGCCGATGTTGAGCGGCCAGCGCGGGCCGTCGCCGGGCGTGTCGGGGCGGTGCGCGGCGTGATTGTAGATGATGAGCTGGCGCCCATCCTGCAGCGTCACCGCATCGGTGCCGGCATTGGGATTGGGAAGATCGATCGCGGCGAGCGCCGACCAGCTCTTGCCGTCGTCCTTCGACCAGCTCATCGCCAGCGCGCCCTGGCGGGTGCGGGCGATCAGTTCGAGGCGGCCGTCGGGGTAGGACAGCACGCTCGGCTGGATCGCCTCGATATTCATCGGCGAGGGGATTTCCGCCTCCGCCTGCCACGTCTTGCCGCGATCGGCGGAGCGTTCCATCTTGAGGAACCAGCGGTTCTTTTCGGGCGTGCCGACTTCGCGGCTGGACGGCGCGAGCCAGCTGCCGTCGCGCGCCACGAACATCTTGTTCTTGATCGGGCCGAGGATGCCATCGGGCAGGCGCGTCGGTGCGCTCCAGTGGCGGCCGCCGTCGGTGGAGGTGATGACCATACCCCACCAGTCGCGCGGGTTGGGGCCGATCTTGTAGAACAGATGGAGCGGCTGGCCCGCGGGCTGGAACAGCACCGGGTTCCAGGTGGGGTAGAGCCTGCCGTCCGCACCGCGGCCATCGGCGACCGCGACGGGTTTGTCCCAGCCCTTCACGGAGTGGCGGGCGAACCAGATCTTCACGTCTGGCCGGCTTTCGCCGCTGCCGCCGAACCAGGCGGCGGCGAGGGTGCGGTCGGGAAGCTCGACGATCGTCGAGGCGTGCGCCTGCGGATAGGGCGGGGCGGCGTCGATGAATTGCGATTGCAGGATAGGGCCGGTTTGCGCCGCGGCGGGGGTGGCGAGCGCCGCGACGGTCGCGATGGCGATCGACAGGCGTCCCACCCACGTCGTCATCCCGGACCTGGTTCGGGGTCCACTCTGCGGCGAGGGGGATGGCTGGAGGCTCAAGCGTTGCCCCCGCGGGCCGGTGGACCCCGGAACGAGTCCGGGGTGACGGGGTGGTTGGGGCGAGCGGAGGGGCAAACGCGGGGTCGTCATCGTGCGCAGGTATCGCCGGTGCCGGGGTCGAGGTCCAGACAGCGGCCGTCGAGGCCCTTCACCGGCAGATGAATCGTCGCGGCGAGCGTCGGCGCGATGTCGACCGTTTCCACCGACAGCGGCTGTTCGAAACCGGCGATGCCCTTGCGCCAGAACAGGATCGGCACGCGGCGGTCGTAATCCCAGGGGCTGCCGTGGGTTTCGATATAGCCTTCCTTCGGCTCCTCGATCGTCGTCACCCGCGGCTTGAGCAGGACGAGCAGGTCGCCCGACACGTCCGGGTTGAACGAGGCACGCGCGCGTTCGATCAGCGTCCAGTTTTCGGGTGGCGTGGTGGCGAAGGGCGTGGCGGCGATCTGCGCGCGGGTGAAGGCGCCGGCGACCTGCGGCATGGCGGCGAAGCGCTTTTGCGCCTCGGCCAGCACGCGCGGGCGCAGCGCAGCGGGCAGGTCCTTGCCGAGATAGACGTCGCCCTCCGCGCCGACCAGCGCAGGCACGGTGAGGCCGAAATCGCGCATCAGCGCGGCATTCACCACCTTGATCGAGGCGTCGCCGGAGACATGCTCCTCCATCGGCATCGCGTGCTGCTGCTGGCGTTCGGTCATGTCGTGCGCGCCGTGATCGGCGGTCAGCACGACCTCGTAATCGATGCCCCAGCTGTCGAGCGTGTTGAGGAAGCTGCCCAACGTGTGATCGAGCTGATCCATCTGGATGCACATTTCGGTGCCCTGCGTGCCGAGCGCATGGCCGATATAATCGGTCGCCGAGGCGCCGATATCGATGATGTCGGTCTGCGGCCCCTTGCCGAGGCCCATGTCCTGGATCAGCCCCGCGGCGATCGCGAACACCGCGGCATCGCTGGCGGGCGAGACGCGGAAGCCCTTGAGGTCACCCGCCGCGCGCGCGAAGCGGCCCTGGCCGTAGACCTTGCCCGCCACCGTGATCGGCCGGTCGAGCGCCTGACAATAAGAGGGCAGCGGCAGCGGTTCCTGGGGCTTGGCGACCAGCGCTGCCACGGCGTCGCGACCACGCTGTACGGCGCGGGGCACGGGCCGGCCGGCGTAGGTGGAATAGGTCTTGCCGTCCCACCACCACAGTTCGTCGACCTTGTGGCCGCCCATCATCACCGCGGCGCGATCCTTGCCGGCGACCGAGACGACACGGGTGCGCGGATCGGCGGCCTTCATCATCTCGCCGAGCGTCGGCACCTTCAGATGCTTGTCGCTGACGACATAATGTTCGTGATCGGTGCCGGGGACGGTTTCGTCCTCGGTGCAATAGACGATCTTGTCGGCGCGCGCGATGCCCTGCTCGACCCAGTTGTTGGCGACGATGCCGGTATGCGCCGGGCGCATGCCGGTGAGGATCGTCGAATGGCCGGGGCACGTCTCGGTCGCGGCATGGCTCTGATAGCCCGACGGGAAGACGACGCCGGTCAGCAGGCGCGCGAAGCCTTCGGTGAAGTGGTTGCGATATTGCTGGAAGAGATCGGCGGAGAATTGGTCGACCGAAATGGCGACGATCAGCTTCGGCGGCGTCTTGGGCGCAGTGCTGGTCGCGCCGGGAGCCGGGGCAGACGTGGGGATGCGGGGCGCGGGGCTCGGTTCGGGGCGAAAGCCCGGCGCGGGCGCGGTTTGGGCGATCGCCGGCGCGGCGGCGGTGGCGAACAGGGCGGCGGCGATCAGCGCTTTCATCGAGGGTACTCGTGTTACGAAACCGCCGCCGCTATGACGGGCGGCGATGGATCGGGCAAGAATGGGCGAGCCGCGAACGGCGGTGATGGCGATGCGCGCGCTGTGTTGCGCGCTGATGACGATTCTGGCGAGCCTGTGGGCGCCGCCGGCGACGGCGGACCTCGCCCCCGCCGGCGGCGCGCCGCACCTTGCCATGCAGCTGGTGCCGGAGAGCGACAGTCCGCGGGCCGGCCAGGCGCTGACGATCGCGATCGCGACGCAGCCTGAAAAGGGGTGGCACGGCTATTGGCGCAACCCGGGCGATGCGGGGTTCGCGCCCGCGCTGCAATGGACGCTGCCCAAGGGCGTGACCGCTGCGCCTGACTTGCAATGGCCGGTGCCCTCGACGCTCGTCGTCGCGGGGCTGATGAATTACGTATATGAGGCGCCTTATGCGCCGCTCGCGACGCTGCGGGTGCCGGCGGGGCTGGCCAAGGGCACCACGCTGCCGGTGCAACTGGCGATCAACTATCTCGTCTGCACCGATACGATCTGCGTGCCCGAGGCGCAGGCGCTGAGCCTGGACCTCACGATCGGGGACGGTGCACCGTCGCATGGCGCGGAATTCGACCGCTGGCGCGCGGCGATCCCCAAGCCGCTGGATGCCGCCGCGACCTATCAGGTGAAGGACGGCAAGCTGGTGATGAGCGTGCCGCTGCCCGCTGCGGCTAAGGTCTCCGACGTCGCCTTCTTCCCCTACGGTCCCGACATGGTGAAATACGCGACGCCGCAGAGCGTGACGCGCGATGGTGACCGGTTGCTGCTGACCACCGAGGGCGCGCCGAAGGGCGACGTTGCGGGTGTGCTGCGCATCGGCCGCGACCTGGGGCTGAGCGTGACCGCCAAGCCCGGCGTGGTGGCCTCGCCCGACGATCGCAGTGGCTGGATGGCGGCGCTGCTCGCCTTTGCCGGGGCGGTGCTGGGCGGGCTGATCCTGAACGTGATGCCGTGCGTGTTCCCGATCCTGAGCCTGAAGGCGCTACACCTGGCGCGCGGCGGATCGGACGAGCGCGCGGCGCGGATCGATGCGCTGGGCTATATGCTGGGTACGGTGCTGATGTGCGTCGGGCTGGGGGCGCTGATCCTGGCGCTGCGGGCGGGCGGGTCGGCGGTCGGCTGGGCGTTCCAGTTGCAGGACCCGCGTATCGTCGTGCTGCTGATCGCGCTGACCTTTGCGATCACGCTGAACCTCGCCGGGCGGTTCGAGGTGCCGGTACCCGCCTTCGCCAGCCATGGCGGGGCGGCGGGGTCGATTGCGACCGGGGCGCTCGCCGCCTTCGTCGCGACGCCGTGCAGCGGGCCGTTCATGGGCGCGGCGCTGGGGGCGGCGCTCGTGCTGCCGTGGCCGGCGGCGCTCGCGGTGTTCGCGGGGCTGGGGCTGGGGCTGGCGCTGCCGTTCCTCGCGATCGGCTTCGTGCCGGCGCTGCGGCGGCGGCTGCCGAAGCCGGGGCTGTGGATGGAGCGGTTCCGCCGCGTGCTGGCCGTGCCGATGGCGCTGACAGTGCTGGCGCTATTGTGGCTGGCGTGGCGGCAGGCGGGGACGATGGGATTGGCGCTGGGCCTGGCGACGCTGGTGGCGACGGGCGTGATCCTGAGCCTGGGCGGCACGCGGCAGCGGCGGGGCGATGGCTTCGGCTGGGCGCTGGCTTTGGCGGCGCTGGTGGTGCCGGCGGGGCTGGCGGCGGCGCTGACCGGCGGGGCGGTGAAGCCCGCGCACACCGGCGGCGATGCGTTCAGCGAGGCGAAGCTTGCGAGCCTGCGCAAGCAGGGGCGGCCGGTCTTCGCCTATTTCACCGCGGACTGGTGCCTGTCGTGCAAGGTCAACGAAGCCTCGTCGATCGACACGAACGCGACGCGCGCGGCGTTCGAGCGCAACAATGTCGCGGTGCTGGTGGGCGACTGGACCGATGGCGATCCGGCGCTGGGGCGGTTCATCCAGGCGCATAACCGCGCGGGCGTGCCGTTGTATCTTTACTATGCACCGGGAGCGAGCGAGCCGCGGGTGTTGCCGCAGGTGCTGACGCCGGGGATGCTAGCGGAGCTTAAGTAACCCCCAAGTCCTCCCTGTGGAACTGGTTGAATATTCCCCTCTTGTGCGGCGCAGCGATTCCTCGCAGCATGGAACCGAAGCTGGCAGGGGGGCTTTATCGTTCCGATGGGGAAACGACCGGCGTTCGACGAGATCATGGGGCAGCACGGCGATACGCCGCCGCGGCCCGAACTGGCAGCATTGGGCACGTGGCTCGCCGATACCCCGGATGACGATCTGCGCCGTCGCCAGCAGGCGGCGGAAAATACCTTCCGCCAATTGGGCATCACCTTCGCGGTCTATGGCGACACCGACACGCGCGAACGGATCATCCCGTTCGACATCGTGCCGCGCGTCTTTCTGCACGACGAATGGGCGCGCCTGTCGGAGGGGCTGGTGCAGCGGGTCGAGGCGATCAACGCCTTCCTCGACGACATCTATGGCGAACGCCGCATCCTAAAAGAGGGCGTGCTGCCCGCCGACCTGATCCTCGGCAACCCGCAGTTCCGGCCCGAGATCGCCGGCATGCGCCCGCCGCACGGCATCTGGGCGCATATTTGCGGCATCGACCTGGTGCGCACCGGGCCAGATCAGTTCTTCGTGCTGGAGGACAATGCGCGCACGCCGTCGGGGGTGAGCTACATGCTCGAAAACCGCGAGGCGATGGTGCGGCTGTGCCCGGAACTGTTCCGCGAATATCGCGTCGAGCCGGTCGACAGCTATCCCGACCGCCTGCTCCAGACGATGAAGTCGGTCGCTCCGCCGGGGCGTGGCAGTCAGCCGGTGTGCGTCGTGCTGACGCCGGGCCATTACAATTCCGCCTATTACGAACACAGCTTCCTCGCCGATTCGATGGGGATTGAACTTGTCGAGGCGGCGGATCTGGTGGTCGACGACGATCATGTGTGGATGCGCACGATCGCAGGCCGCGTGCAGGTGGACGTGATCTATCGCCGGATCGACGACGATTTCCTCGATCCGCTCGTCTTCCGCCCCGATTCGATGCTGGGCGTGCCGGGGCTGATCGCCGCCTATGCCGCGGGCAATGTCGCGATCATCAACGCGCCGGGCAACGGCATCGCCGACGACAAGGCGATCTACAGCTATATGCCAGAGATCGTCCGCTTCTATTCGGGCGGCGAGGCGAAGCTGCCCAACGTTGAGACGTGGCGGTGTCGCGAGCCGGAGGCCTTGTCCTACGTGCTCGATCACCTCGACGAGGTGGTGGTGAAGCTGGTCGACGGGTCGGGCGGCTATGGCATGCTGGTCGGCCCGACCGCGACCAAGGCGGAGATCGAAGCGTTCCGCGCCGCGCTGATCGCCGAGCCGCACCGCTATATCGCGCAGCCGACGCTGGCGCTGTCGACCGTGCCGACGCTGACCGATGCTGGCGTCGCGCCGCGGCATGTCGATTTCCGCCCCTTTGTACTGACGGGGTCGTGCGGGGTGCAGGTGGTGCCGGGCGGCCTGACGCGCGTCGCGCTGAAGGAAGGGTCGCTGGTCGTCAATTCGAGCCAGGGCGGGGGAACGAAGGACAGTTTCGTGCTGATGGCGGAAGAGACGCCGCGGCAGGGACAGACGCAGACGATGGGTGGCATGACGCAGAGCCAGGGGGGCGGGGCATGAGTGTGTCGCACCATTACCCACGAACCCTCCGTCACCCCGGACTCGTTCCGGGGTCCACCGGACCGCGGGGGTTGCGCCTGAGCCTCCAGCCATCCCCCTCGCCGCGGAGTAGACCCCGGAACGAGTCCGGGGTGACGGGGAGCGTGGGGCAGGTGCTGCGTGCTATGCTGGCTGGGGAGCGCGCCGCATGATGCTCTCTCGCACCGGCGCGTCGCTTTACTGGCTGGGCCGCTATCTCGAACGCGCCGATTTCATCGCGCGGTTGATCGAGGCGACCGTGCGGTTGGACGTCATGTCGTCGCGGCCGGCGGGGGAGATCGCCTGGTCGTCGGCGCTTGCCGTCACCGAAACCGAAGAGGCGTTCGCGGCCAGCGGGGCGGCGCTGCGGCAGACCGACGTCGTGCGCTTCCTGACCGTCGATACCAGCCACCCGGGTTCGGTCGTCCGCTGCCTCGACCGGGCGCGCGACAATGCCAAGGCGGTGCGCACCGCGCTGAGCCGCGAGGCGTGGACCGCGATCAATCGCGCCTGGCTGGTGTTCGAAAACCGCAACCAGGTGGGCGATACTGCGCAGACGCTGAGCCTGGTCGAGGCGGTGAAGAACGAGACGCGGGGGTTCGAAGGCGCGGTGCATCAGATGCTGCGCAACCAGTCGCACTGGTTCATCCGGCTGGGGCAGGCGGTGGAGCGGGCGGACAACACCGCGCGGCTGCTCGACGTCAAATACCATATCCTGCTGCCCGAGGGCGAGGCGGTGGGCGGCGTGGTGGATCGCGACCAGTGGACGACGATCCTGCAGACTGTGTCCGCCGTCACCGCCTATCGCTGGCTCTATTCGGATGGGCTGACGCCGGCGAACGTCATCGACCTGCTGATCGCCAACCGCGATCTGCCGCGCAGCCTGCTCGCCTCTGCCGAGACGACGGTCGATCTGCTGGGGCTGCTCGCCGAGCGCACCGGCGCGCATGGCGAGGCGGACCGGATGGCGCGGATGCGCGCCGCGCGGCTGGGGCGGACGCGGTCGGGTGAGGTGATTGCCAGCGGGTTGCACCAGTATCTGCAAGCCTTCATCCGCGAAAACGGCCAGTTGCACGAGGCGATCGGCCGCCAGTTCCGGTTCGGCTGATGCGCCTTTCGATCGACCACCGCACCGTCTACCGCTTTACCGAGCCGCAGAGCCGGCTCGTCCAGATGCTGCGCATGACGCCCGAAAACAGCCACGACCAGACGGTGGCGCGTTGGCGCATCGACGTGGATCATGACGCAACGATGCGGCGCGGGCGCGACGGCTTCGGCAATGCGGTGACGATGCTGTACGTCGAAGGACCGCTGCTGGACATCGAGATTGCGGTGCGCGGCGAGGTGCTGACCAGCCATTCCGATGGCGTGGTGCGCGGCGTCAACGAGGTGTTGCCGCCTGCGGTGTTCCTGCGCGCGACCGATGCGACGCCGCGCGATCCGGCGATCGCCGCCTATGCGCGCGAGGCGGTGGCGGGTGCGGACGGCGTGATCGCGCAACTGCATCGGCTGAACCATGCGTTCCATGGCCGCTTCGCGCTCGACCGGCGGCGACCGGAGGCGGGGCTGAGCGCGGCGGTGGCGTTCACGCGCGAGGCGGCGACATCGCGCGATCTGGCGCAGATGTTCGCGGTGGCGGCGCGCAGTCTCGAAATCCCGGCGCGCTATGTGTCGGGGTATAGCATCGTCGAAGGATCGCTGCGCCCGACGCCGCATGGCTGGGCGGAGGCGCATGTGCCCGGGCTCGGCTGGGTAGGGTTCGATCCCTGCACGGGGCGCTCGCCGCAGGAGGAAAGCGTCCGCGTCGCGGCGGCGCTGGATGCGGCGGGCGCGGCGCCGGTGGCGGGATCGCGGCTGGGCGAGGGCGAGGAAGAGTTGGACGTTGCGGTGAAGGTGTCGGCGGCGCAATAGTCGCGGGCACGTTTTTTCGCGCGGGCGGGATGATGTCGGCTGACGGTGGGACGTGAGCTGAGAAGGTAGCGCGTCTGGATTCCCGCCTTCGCGGGAATGACGAATTGGGGGGGGGCATTCCTTTCGTCATCCCGGCGGACGCCGGGATCCATAGTGTCGGAACGCCGGTTGGCGGGTGATGCGGCAAGGACATCGCATCCCTGGATCCCGGTCTGCGCCGGGATGACGGAGGGGGGCATCCGTGACCATCACCGCCCGTCACAAACGCAGTTAACCGGATCACAACTCCGTGGGCGCTAGGCGGGCAGCGTGGGGTATGTCCGCATCTCGAGGCTGCGATACGCATGGGTTGGCGTGATGCTGGTCAGCGCTGCGTCGTGCGTGCCGCCGCGACAGGGCGTCGACCGCGTGTCGCAAGCGGTGCCGCCGCCGACGCCGCGGCAGTTGCTGCGCGATCTGGCGCTCGACGTGCCGGGCGACCTGCCGGGGCTCGCCGGGCTGCCCGCGAGCCTGCGCGATGCGGTGGACGGCGACGATGCCGCCGCGGCCGTGGCGACACAGGCCGCGCCGCCCTTCCTCGCGCAGATGCAGAGCCAGGAGGATGCGGCGCGCGCCACCGACTGCCTGACCGCCGCGGTCTATTACGAGGCGCGGTCGGAACCCGTCGATGGCCAGCGTGCCGTCGCGCAGGTGGTGCTGAACCGCGTGCGCGATCGTGCCTTTCCGCACAGCGTCTGCGGCGTGGTGTTCCAGGGATCGACGCGGCACACGGGGTGCCAATTCTCCTTCACCTGCGACGGATCGATGGCGCATCGCCGCGAACCCTATGCCTGGGCGCGGGCGCGCAGCGTGGCCGAGGCGGCACTGGCGGGCAACGTCTATGCGCCGGTGGGGGGCGCGACCTTCTATCACACCGATGCCATCCTGCCGTGGTGGGCGTCCAGCCTGACGCGGATCGGGTCGGTCGGCGCGCATATCTTCTATCGCTGGCGCGGCGCGATGGAGAGCGCGCTCAGCTTCCGCGCGGCCTATGCGGGTGTCGAGCCGGGCGTGGTCGCGGGTGGTGGCGACGGCGATATGCAGCCGCAGGTCGCGACGCTGTACCGGGACAGTCAGGACGATCGCGGCGTCACGGTGCATCGCGGCCGGATGACGCCGGTGGCGAGCGTCGCCGAGGCGCGCGCGACCGGTGCCGCCACGGCCGATGCGCCTGCCCCACGGATGATGATCGCGGCGGGCGTTCGCGTGCATCGCGGCAGCGAAGCGCCGCGGCGCCTGGTCACCGAGGGCGCGGTGATCGGCGCCGAATCCGATCCCACCTGAGCCGCGTCAGGCGACCGCCATCGCATCGGGCAGCGGCGGTGGGGCGAGCTCCTCGTCGGTCAATGCACGCCAGCCGTTGGGGCCGAGCATCTCGATCGGGCGATAGCGCGTCTTATACGCCATGCGCGCCGACCCCTTCACCCAATAGCCGAGATAGACATAGGGCAGGCCACTGTCCCGCGCGCGCAGGATATGGTCCATGATGATGTAATTGCCGAGGCCCGGCCGCGCGGTCGCGGGATCGTCGCCATCCGCATTGAAGAAGCTGTAGATCATCGACAGCCCATCCGCCTGCCGATCGGTGAGGCAGGCGCCAACCAACTGGCCGCGCACGCCCCCGACCGAGGGCGTGCGATATTCGATGACGTGCGAATTGACCGGGGAATGCTCGACCATGTCGGCATAATCCTCTTCGTCCATCCCCGCCATGCCGCCGCCTGGATGACGCGCACCGAGATAGCGGCGCAGCAGCTGGAACTGTTCGTCGGTCGCCCAGGGGCGGCAGGCGCTGACCTCCAGATCCTCGTTGCGGCGAAGGAGTTTGCGCTGCGTCGCATTGGGCACGAATTCGTCGGTGACGACGCGCACCGACACGCAGGCGGCACAGCCCGCGCACGAGGGGCGATAGGCGACGCCCTGCGACCGGCGAAAGCCGATGCGGCCGAGCGCGTCGTTCAGCTCGGCAGCGTGCGGGCCGGACAATTCGGTGAAGACCTTCCGCTCCTGCCGGCCCGGCAGATAGGGGCAGGGCGCGGGCGTGGTGACGAAGAAGCGCGGAAAACGAAAAGGCGCAGTCACCGCCGGCAAACCCCCGAAGCAGACAGGCGCATCATACGCCGCGGCGACATATGAATCACCCCGTCCGTCCTGAAAAGCGGCTTTACCATCAAAGAAGGTTAATCGGCGGCAGAGAGTCTTTCCAGCACTGCCCATTGGTCCGATCCGGGACATAGGGTCCGCATATTGCGCTGCACCCATATTGCTGCGGTGCGGGAACTTCAGTCCGAATGGGACGTTGGCCGTGTCCCTAGGTGTAACTTCGGAGTTGACTGATGACCAAGATTGCAGGCTCGCTCGCCGCGCTCGCGCTGACCACCGCCTCGATCGCCACGCCGGCGTTCGCGGCTCCCGTGAACCCCGCCGCGTCGCTGTCGGTGGCCAAGTCGGTCCGCGCCAGCGCCCCGTCGGCGCAGAAGAACAAGCTCGCCGGTGGCGGCCTGCTCGCCGCGATCATCGCCGCCAGCGTCGTGGCGATCGGTGTCGTCGCGATCGTCGATGACGGCAATTCCGACAGCAACTGAGCATTCGCTCAGCTGCAAAGCGGGGGTCGCGCTGTTGCGCGGCCCCTCACATGGGAGTTCTCAGGTCAAGAGGCTGTGCGGTAGAGCGTGCAGCCTCTTTCCTTCCGCACAATCATATCTGTTCTACCTTGCCGGTTCGGCTGCCAGCCGCAGCAATGAACCAAAACAGCGCGCCTGCAATAGCGCCTAATAGGGCAATTTGGCCGACGTAGTAGAAGTTCATCAGCCATCCGTAAGCAGTCAAAGATCCGTCGATGACGGTTGATCGTCCATCAATGCTCGCA
>QDFQ01000004.1 GCA_003075315.1 Arthrobacter sp. TPD3018
GTGCCGGCACGTCGCTGCCCTTCACCTGATGCCGCGAGATCCGCTCGCCGCGACCCGGCGACAGCGACGTCACCAGCCAGGTGGAGCGGCTCAGCTCCAGCGACACGAAGATTGCGTTCAGCTGCGTGCTGACGGCGGCATGGCATGAGACGGACACGGGCACGGGCAACCTCCTTCACGACAAAGCGGGAAGGTCAGTCTGCCTCAACCGGCGCCAGCCCGCGCCCATGGGATCTTTTTTGTGTCACGTTCCCCGAAGACGTTCGGCGACACGCATCGTTGTACCGGGATGCGGGGCGTTTGTGATCCGTCTGATCATCGGGGGGGGAATCATGCCGGCATTTTGGGTTATCGCACTGGCGCTGTCGATGCCGACACCTGCGCAAGCGGTTACGCCCCGCGAGACGTGCACGTTGCTGCAAAAGGCCTATCGAATATCGACAGGCGAAGGGTACGACACCGATCTGTCGACGGTCGGATCTGCAAAGACGGACCCGTCGCCTCTGGCGAAGTATAGGCCGGAATTCCGAAGCTATACCGGCTTGACCCCCGGCGAGTTTGCGGACCTGCAGGCCAACGAGGCGGCGGCTGTGTCCCCCGGTTTCGTCCCGCAGTGCGCATGGGACAAGGACGACTCCGTGGGGGAGAAGAGCGGCTATGCGGTTGCGTTCAGCTCTCCCATCCTGTCGACCGATCGCCGCATCGCTCTGGTGGAAGTGTCTTACAGCAAAGGTATTTCGGCCCACGGGGGCCTGTGCATCATGCGGCTTTCGCCCGCAGGATGGAACGGACGCTGCATAAATGCGTGGAGTATCCGCTAGCCCCTACGCCTGTTCTACCATGCTCGTTTCGAAGCCGCCTTCGCGTAGGGCGGCGATGAGGCGGTTGAGGTGGTCGCGGTCGCGGGCTTCGCATTCGATGTCGGTGATCAGGCCCTTCGCCGGCAACGAGGTGAAGATGCGCTGGTGGTACACTTCGATGATGTTGACGCGCTGTGCGTCGAAGATGCGCGCGACATTGTAGAGCGCGCCGGGCTGGTCCTGCAGCCGCACGCGCAGGCGGGCGAGGCGCCCCGACCGGGCGAGGTCGCGTAGCAGCACGTTGGCGAGCAGGCGCGTGTCGATGTTGCCGCCGCATAGCACGATGCCGACGGTGCGGCCTTTGAACCGCTCCGGATAGGCCATCAGCGCGGCGAGGCCGGCGGCGCCTGCTCCCTCGACCACCGTCTTTTCGATCTGGAGCAGCAGGCTGACCGCCTCTTCCAGATTGCGTTCGCCGACCAGCACGATGTCGTCGACCAGCTCGGCGACCATGCGCGAGGTGATGCCGCCGGGCTCCTTCACCGCGATACCCTCGGCCAGCGTATCGCCGGCGCAGGGCAAAGCGGTGCCGCGGATGCGATTGTACATCGATGGAAAGAGTTCGGCCTGTACCCCGATCACCTCGATCGGATGGTCCGCCGCACGCGCGACGACGCTGTTGCCCGAGATGAGACCGCCGCCGCCGATCGGGATCAACAACGTATCCAGGCTCGGCACGTCCTCCAGCATCTCGACCGCGACCGTGCCTTGGCCGGCGATGACGCGTGGGTCGTCGAACGGGTGGACGAAGGTGAAGCCGCACTCCGCCTCCAGCACGCGGGCATGGGCATAAGCTGCGTCGAACGTGTCGCCTTCCAGCACCACCTTGGCCTTGTGGCCTTCGGTCTGCGTCACCTTCACCGTCGGTGTGGTGCGCGGCATCACGATCGTCGCAGGGATGCCGAGGCGGTTGGCGTGATAGGCGAGGCCCTGCGCGTGATTGCCGGCCGAGGCGGCGATGACGCCCTTCGCGCGTGCTTCCGGCGACAATTGCAACAAAGTGTTGAGCGCGCCGCGTTCCTTGTACGCCGCGGTAAACTGCAGATTCTCGAACTTCAGGAACACCGTGGCGCCGGTCATCTCGCTTAGCGTCTTGCTGATCAGCGTCGGCGTGCGGACGATCGCGTCGCGAATGCGGGCGTGGGCGGCGTACACATCGTCGATAGAGACGGGGAGCGAGGCGGTGTCGGCAGGGTTCGTGGCCATGGCGCCGAGCTAGACCATCTGGTGCGGCGGGGGAACACCGCTTATGCGCTGAGGCTATGGCACGATCGGCTTTGACAATGGTGGCGGCGCTGGCCGCGGTTCTGGCGACTTCGCACGCGGCCGGGGCCGACGGGTTGGTCGATAACGTCAACGGCATGACGCTGGACAAGGACGGCAAGGTCGTCCGGTTCCAGGCGATGCTGGTCAATGCGCAGGGCGCCGTCGTCAGGTTGCTGTCCGCAAAGGACAAACGGCCGGAGAAGCTCGACTGGCGGGCCGATATGAAGGGCAAATACCTGCTGCCCGGCATGATCGACGCGCATGGCCATGTGATGGAATTGGGCTTCCGCGCGCTGGAGCTCGACCTGTCGGATACGAAGAGCCTCGCCGACGCGCAGACGAAGATCGCGGCCTATGCGCGCGCCAATCCCGATAAGGCGTGGATCATCGGCGGCGGCTGGAACCAGGAGACGTGGGGACTGGGCCGATTCCCGACGACCGCCGATCTGGATGCGGCGGTCGCCGATCGTCCGGTGTGGCTGGCGCGCGCCGACGGCCATGCCGGCTGGGGCAACAGCGCCGCGCTGAAGGCCGCGGGCGTCACCGCCAAGAGCGTGTCGCCGGCGGGCGGCCGGATCGAGAAGGCGGCGGGGGGGCAGCCCGCGGGCGTGTTCGTCGATGCCGCACAGGACCTGGTGGTGAAGATCCTGCCCCAGCCGTTGGGCAAAGACCGCAACGCGGCCTTCCTGAAGGCGCAGGAGATCCTGCTCGGCTATGGCGTCACCGCGACCGCCGACATGGGCACGAGCATCGACGACTGGCTGACCTATCGCCGGATCGCGGACCTCGGTGGCCTGCGCGTGCGCATCATGAGCTATGGCATGGGGGTCGATACCACGGTGCAGATCGGCGGCACCGGCCCGACGCCCTGGCTGTACGACGACCGGCTGAAGCTGGTCGGCGTCAAGCTCTACGCCGATGGGGCGCTGGGGTCGCGCGGGGCATGGCTGAAGGCGCCCTATGCCGATGCGCCGGGCCAGACGGGCGCGGGATTCATGAACGACACCGTGCTGCGCAACCGGATGAGCCGCGCGGCGATGGACGGCTATCAGGTCGCGGTGCATGCGATCGGTGACCGTGCCAATGCCGAGGTGCTGGATGCGATCGACGAGATGGCGCAGACCTACAAGGGCGACCGGCGCTGGCGCGTCGAGCATGCGCAGATCGTCGATCCCGTCGACCTGCCGCGCTTCGGCAAGTATGGCACGATCGCGTCGATGCAACCGGTCCATGAGACGAGCGACCGGCTGATGGCCGAGGCGCGGCTGGGGCCGCAGCGGCTGGCGGGCGCCTATGCCTGGGCGTCGATGCTGCGCAACGGTGCGAAGCTGGCGTTCGGCTCCGATTATCCGGTCGAGCGGCCCGATCCCTGGGCAGGCTGGGCGGCGGCATTCACGCGCCAGGGCCCCGACGGCCAGCCGTTCGGCGGCTGGCAGCCGCAGGAGGCGATCACGCGCGAACAGGCGTGGTGGGCCTATACCGGTGGCGCAGCCTATGCGGGCTTTGCCGAGGATCGCTTCGGCCGCCTTGCCCCCGGCCAGAAGGCGGACTTCGTCATCGTCGATCGCGACCCCCTGCTCGCCTCGCCCGCAGACCTGCGCGCGACGAAGGTCGAACAGACGTGGATCGGTGGGCAGAAGGTGTGGCAGCGGAAATAGGCCGCACACCAAAAGGGCCGCAGCACCCCCCGATGCTGCGGCCCTTCACTCCCGGATACTGGGGAGGGGTAAAACTGGGCGGTCAGGCGACCGCGACGACCTCTTCGGGTTCGCGCAGCACATAGCCGCGGCCCCAGACGGTCTCGATGTAATTCTCGCCGTCGCAGGCCAGGCTGAGCTTCTTGCGCAGCTTGCAGATGAAGACGTCGATGATCTTGAGTTCGGGTTCGTCCATGCCGCCGTACAGGTGGTTCAGGAACATTTCCTTGGTCAGCGTGGTGCCCTTGCGCAGGCTGAGCAGCTCAAGCATCGCATATTCCTTGCCGGTCAAATGCACGCGCGCGCCATCGACCTCGACCGTCTTGGCGTCGAGGTTGACGGCGAGCTTGCCGGTGCGGATGACCGATTGCGAATGGCCCTTCGAACGACGGACGACCGCATGGATGCGGGCGATCAGTTCTTCGCGATGGAAGGGCTTGGTGACGTAATCGTCGGCGCCGAAGCCGAAGCTGCGCACCTTGCTGTCCATCTCGTTGATGCCGCTGAGGATCAGCACCGGCGTGGTCACGCGGGCGACGCGCAGCTTCTTCAGCACGTCATAGCCGTGCATGTCCGGCAGGTTGAGGTCGAGCAGGATGATGTCGTAGTCGTACAGCTTGCCGAGGTCCAAGCCCTCCTCACCAAGGTCGGTCGTATAGACGTTGAACCCCTCGGTGCCGAGCATCAGCTCGATCGCCTTGGCCGTGGTCGGCTCGTCCTCGATCAACAACACCCGCATCGCGTCGTCCCCTGTTGGCGAGGCCGCCAGCACCCCTGGCTCGCGGCTCACCCCGATTCATTAACCAAACGACATCTGAAGGCAAAAGGTTAATTCGGGATTAAGTGCGGACGTCAATCTTTACGATTTGCCGTCGTCGCAATCGGTATCAGCGTCCGGATCGTGCGGCGTCAGGTCGGGGCCGAGCAGCGTCTGGTGGCGGCTGCGCGGGATATCCTCGCCCAGCACCTCGCGCAGATACAGGCTGCGCACCAATGTGAAGATCACGACGAGCAGCGCCGCCGAGAAGAACAGCCCGAAGATGCCGAAGATCACGCCGATGCCGATGATCGCGAAGACGGTGATCGCCGGCGGGATCGAGACGACGCGCGCCTGGACGTAGGGGGTGATGAAATTGGTCTGGATCAGCCGGACGATCGCATAAGTGGCGAGCGCGCCGATCAGCGCGCCATTGCCCTGCGTCGCGGCGAGGCCCAGCGCGGGGATCATCGCTGCGGTCGGGCCCACATAGGGAATGAATTCCGACAGGCCGGCGAGCAGGCCGAGCGCGGCGGCGGAGGGCACGCCCGAAATCCACAGGCCGATGCCGATCAGCAGCCCCATCGTCGTCATCAGGATCAGCGACGAACGCAGCCACAGCCGCAGCGTCGAGCCGACGTCGAACAGCGCATCCTCGATCGCCGGGCGCTTCGAGGGCGGGATCAGGAACAGGAAGCCGCGCTGGTAGATGCCGGGATCGGCGGCAAAAAAGGCCGCGCCGACGAGCAGCAAAATGCTGTTGAGGACCAGTTCGCCCGCGCCCTGCACCAGCCCGCCGACGTCCTGCGCCGCCTTCGACCCGGCATAGGCCTGTTGCACCGCATCGACGATCTTGGCGCCGACCGGGCTTTGCGAGGCCCAGGCGGCAAGCTGGTCGAGCAGGTTAGGCAGCTGCGTGACGAGCACGTTGACCTGCTCGCGGAACTGCACCCCGAACAGCCAGACGAGGAACGCGACGACGCCATAGGCGGTCGCCATACCGAGGCAGAAGGCGGTCCGGTCCGAGACGCGCAGGTGATCGCGGTAGAGGTCGGCGAGCGCATGGATGGCGATCGCGCCCAGCATCGACCCGAAGGCGAGGATCAGCAGATTGCCCGCGCGAAACAGCGCCGCGGCGACCGCTGCGATGATGAGGACGTAAAAGATGCGCCGGATGAAGCGCGCATCGTCGGAATCGGGGGCGAGACGGTTCACGCGGGGCGGGGTGCGCTGGGCATGGGCTATCCTGACAGGATCGGGGGGCGGTGGACAAGAGGTGGGGGCAGTACTTCCGTGGGGCCGGATCGGTTCCGGTTGGGGGCGCTTCGGGTAGGGCTGCGGTCCGGCCAAAGGACCGACGTCATTCCCGAGGCGGCGTGCGACACCCCCACCTTACACCTTTGTCATTTGAAATTTATCCGCCGACACGGCAGCCCGTTGGCCATAACAGTGTCGAGCGGACCCTAGCCCTATGAAAATCCTCCTGGTTGATGACGACCCCGTCCTGGCCGATTCGCTGGCGGATGAACTGACCGGCTTCGGCCACGCGCTATCGACCGCGAGCGACGGGCGGGCGGCGCTGGCGGCGATCGATCAGGACGCCTTCGATGCGGTGGTGCTCGACCGGATGATGCCGCGGGTCGACGGCATTGCGCTGCTCGAGCGGCTGCGCGGCGATGCACGATCGGTGCCCGTCATCATGCTGAGTGCGCGCGGCCAGTCCGACGACAAAATCAGCGGCCTGGCCGCAGGCGCCGACGATTATGTCGTGAAGCCGGTCGAGGCGGCCGAACTGCACGCGCGGCTGCAGGCGGTGGTGCGCGGCCGGCAATGGACGCGGGAGGCGAGCGACACGCTACGCGCGGGCGATATCGTGGTCAGCCCGTCGCGCTTCCGGGCGTGGCGCGACGAGAAGCCGCTCGACCTTGCCAAGCTGGAGCTGAAGCTGCTCGCCGAACTGGTGCGCAATGCCGATACCGTGCTGACGCGCGCGATGCTGATCGAGCGGGTGTGGGGGTACGACTTCGAGCCCGACACCAATCTGGTCGACGTCTACATCCGCCGCCTGCGCCAGAAGCTGACCGCGCATGGCGGCGACGATCCGATCCAGACGATGCGCGGCGTCGGCTATCTGTTGCGCAGCTGACGCATGCCGCGGGGCCGGCGGCTGCGTGCGCCGCGATCGCTGCGGGCGCTGACCTGGATCTTCGTCGCGGCGATGATCGCGGCGACTCTGGGGACGGGCGTCGCCATCTATACCGCGCAGCGCCGTGCGATCGTCCAACTGGTCGACCAGCGTATCGCCACGGCGGTCGATGCCATCGCGCACGAGGGCGAGCGGCCGATGCCGACGCCGGTGCTGGTCGAGCGGCTGCGCATGCTGGCGAGCGACCGGGACACCGGCGATATCGGCGCGATGCTGGTCGATGCGCAGGGGCGGCAGATCGGCGGCAACGTCCGATTGCGCCAGGTGCCGCCGCGCGGCTTCAGTTCGCTGCACAGCGACGACGGGATCAAGGGGCTGACCGCGGGGCGCGCCTATACCGGTGACGTCGGCGATGGCCGGCGGCTGACGATGATTGCCGAGACCGAGCCGTTCGACGATTCGGGCACGGCGCGACTGCGCAGCTATCTGGCCGGTTTCGGGTCGATCCTGCTGGTCGTCGGGCTGGGGCTCGTGATGTTTTCGCGGCTTGTCGAGCGGCGGATCGGCGCGATGCGCGCGACCGCGGCGGCGATCGTCGACGGCGACATGCAGCGCCGCGTCCCCACCGAAGGCGATGGCGGCGCGTTCGATGCGCAGGCGCACGCCTTCAACGCAATGCTCGACCGGATTGCCGAGCTGATGCGCGGGATCGCCGAAGTGTCGAGCGATATCGCGCACGACCTGCGCAGCCCGCTCGCGCGCCTCCGTGGCCAACTCGTGCAGCTGGAACGGCGTGCCGAAACACCGGCGATGCGCGACGGCCTGTCCGCGGCGATCGCACAGAGCGACACGATCCTCGGCATGTTCGCCGCGATCCTGCGCATCGCCGAGGTGGAGGGCGGCGCGCGGCGGGCGGGCTTTGCGCGCTTCGACCTGGGCGAACTCGTCGCGGAGGTCGGCGAGATGATGGCGCCGGTGGTCGAGGACGATGCGCATGTCCTGATCTGCGATCCCGTCGTCACGCTGCCGGTCCATGCCGATCGCCAATTGCTGACGCAGGTATTGGTCAATCTGATCGTCAATGCCGTGCGCCATACGCCGGCGGGGACGCGCATCACGCTGTCGGCCGTCGCGGCGCGGGGGCAGGCGATCGTCCGGGTGGCCGATAACGGGCCGGGCATCGCCGCAGCGGATCGCGCCACCGCGCTGCGGCGCTTCGGCCGGCTGGATGCGAGCCGGTCGACCGGCGGGTTCGGCCTGGGCCTGCCGCTCGCCGCGGCGATCGCGCGGCTGCATCATGGCGAGCTGTCGCTGGAGGATGCGGCGCCGGGATTGCGCGTAGTGTTGAGCGTGCCGCTGGTTGGGTAATCGATCCCGATAGTACCGTCGCCCCAGCGGAGGTTGGGGCCTCTCGCGGCTCCTGCTGCGCCCCATTACACGGAGATCCCAGCCTTTGCTGGGATGACGTGTGTTTGGGGGGCAAACGAAAGGGGCGGCGCCGTTGCCGGCACCGCCCCTCTGCAATCGGACCTGTCGGCCGCTTAGAAGTTCACCGATCCTTCCAGACCGATGGTGCGCGGCGGGTTGAAGTTGGCATACGACCCCAGCACCGCGATATTCGCGTCCGAACGGCGATAGATGTGCTGTTCGTTGAGCAGGTTGCGCGACCAGAGCGACAGCGTCGCCTTCTGCCCCTGCGCGCTCAGCGGGATGTCGGCCAGCGCGATGCGACCGTTCACGATGAAGCTCGAGTCGGTCTTCACGCTTTCCGACTGGAAGCTGTACTGCGGCGCCGCGTAATTGGCGTCGAGGTGGAAGCGCGCATGCGTGCTGCCCGTGCCGACTGGCAGATCGTAATCGATCGCCGCCGATGCCGCGTGCGGCGGAGTGTACACGGTGTAGACCTGCGTCAGCACGCCGAAGGTCGGGCCCGGGTTCGGGTTCGCCGTCGCCGGCACCTTGGTGTAGGTATAGGCGTAAGAGGCGGTCAGCGTCAGGCTGTCGATCGGCCGTGCGCTGACGTCCAGTTCGATACCGCGGATCTTCGACGTGCCCGGTGCATTCGCCGTATTTTCGGTGTGCAGGTTGAAGTTCGGGTTGGCGGTGGTGGTGCCCGGCAGGAACTGGTTGGTGTCGACGTTGTCGAAGTCGATCTGCGTGTTCTTGCGGTCCATGATATAGCCCGCGACGTTCACGCGCACCTTGTGGTTCAGGAAGTCGGTCTTCGCGCCGATTTCATAGGCCTTTACCGATTCCGGTCCGAACGCACCGAAGTTCGACGAGCGGTCGTTGGCGCCACCGGCGCGGAAGCCGCTCGAATATTTGGCATACAGGTTGATGCCGGGCGCCGCGTCGGCCGCCAGCGTCACCATCGGGTCGAACCGCCCGCGATCATAGTTCAGCACGTAATTGGTGGGGACGCCCGACACGAGGTACAAAGTGCCGTCACGCTTGTCCTTCGAATAACGGCCGCCGACCGTCAGGTGCAGCATCTCCGCCGCGGCGGGGGTCCAGGTCGCCTGGCCGTATGCGGCATAGCTGCGGGTGCGGGCGACGCTGGCGCGCTGCAGGAAGCGGGAGTTATAGTCCCAGCCCTGGTTGGACGAGCTGATCGTGCCGAACACCTGCGAGGGCAGGATGGTGTAGGCGGTGCCGTCGGCGTTCCACTGGTTCGACGAAGGCGTCGCGGCGGATTCGCGGGCCTGTTCGTTGAAATAATAGAGGCCGGCGACCCAGTCGAGCTGGTCGACGCTGCCGATCGCCTGGAATTCCTGGCTGAACTGGCTCTGGTACAGATCCGACAGGCTGTAGCGACTGAACTTGCCGTTGGGGGCATAGGCGACGCGCTCCGGACCGCCCGAATTGTCCCACTGGTTGGTCGCCACGCGGCGCCAGGCGGTGATCGACTTCAGCGTGATCGCCGGATCGACCTTGTACGACAGGGTCGCGCTGACGCCCTGCGTCTTGTCGACGCTATACTGCTGCGGCACGCCGACGTCGGCGACGCTTTGGCGGTTCGGGTGGACGCCGACCAGTGCGGGCAGCGGCGCGATGCAGGTCGTCGCCGAGATCGTGCTCGACAGGCAGGTGGGCGCGCCGGCCGCGCTGCCCGGCAGGACGATGCGGTTGGTGGTGCGGTCGAGCACGCCGACGGTGCGGCCGAGCGGGTTGTAGTTGATCAGCTGGCTGAAGAACGGCGTGTTCTCGTCACGCGCCTTGTCGAAGGCGACGTCGGCGGTGAAGCTGTCGGTCGGCTTCCAGCGCGCGGCGACGCGGCCGCCGACGCGGTCATAGGCGTTCCAGCCGATCTGGCCGGCGAGCGGGTTGCGCGTCGTCGCATCCTGATGCTGGTACACGCCGTCCAGCTTGATCGAGATGTTCTGATATTCGGGCAGGTCGATATGCGCTTCGCCGTTGCGCGCGCCGTAATTGCCGAAGCCTGCGGTGACGCGGCCGCCGAATTCCCCGGTCGGCGCCTTGGTGACGATGCTGAGCGCGCCGCCTTCGGTGTTGCGGCCGAACAGCGTGCCCTGCGGGCCACGCAGCACTTCGATGCGCTGCACGTCGAACAGCGCGGCGTTCAGGCCCTGCGAGCGGCCGAGGTAGACGCCGTCGATATAGACGCCGACGCCCGAATCGCGCGCGGTCTGGTTCTGGTCGAACGGCACGATGCCGCGGATGCCGATCGTCAGCGCCGACTGGCGCGCTTCGAACGTGGCGACGCGCAGCGAGGGCACCGCGCCGTCACCCAGATCGAGCAGGCTCTGGACGTGGCGGTCCTTGATCGCTTCGGGATCGAGCACGCTGATCGCGATCGGCGTCTTCTGCAGGTTGGTTTCGCGCTTGGTGGCGGTGACGACGATGTCCTGCAGCTGGTCCGGCTCGGCCGCGGGGGTCGGATCCGTGGCGGGTGTGGGATCGGCGGCCGGCGCGGTAGTGGCGGTCGCCTTGGCGGCATCGGCGGCGAACGCCGGTACGGCGGCGAGGGCGGATGCGGCGACGCCGATCATCAGCAGCGCGCGGCTGCCGGACATCTTCATCATGACGAAATATTCCCCTTCGAGGCAATGTGCCTTCCTGGGGCGCGCCTACCGCCGGGCTGTGGCGGGCGTGTTGCGATTCGATGACGCTGCCGGCGAGCGGTACTTCATCCTGGTGTCATCTTTGTGCCTGTCGCGTGAGCGCATCGGGGTATGCCGGTAGGACGGCCCTATCGGTGCCGCCCTACCGCCGCCGCCCTCCCGCCATCGCTGGGCGTCATGGCTTAGGCGGAAAGCGATAGATTTCCTCACCACGTCGCATCATCGAAATGGAGGGGCCGTCTTTGCTGATCGACAGATTAACCCGATCCTTCGTATCGCCGTTGAACAGCCGCAGAGTCGTCGCGCCTGTGGGTTCCGCGATGAACAGGGCATGCTGCCGGGTCTTGTCGTCGAGGGTAAACATCACGTTCGAATAGCCATGATCAGACGTGGCATAGCCGCTCCGCTCGACCCCCTCGGCGTCGAACAGGAGCATGCCCGAAACCGTGTCCTGCGGTCGACTGCCGCGCGTCAGGGTTCGGCCGTCGACGACGGCGTTGGGCAGCGGCGCTGCGATCTTGACCCTGGTCACGCCATTGGGGTCGACGACGTTAAGTTCGCGGACGCGCAGCATATCGGTGATGGCCGCGCCGCCGGCCGCAGTGGGAGCCGCCACGGCTCGGCCGCTCGAGGCGCCGATGATCGCCACCAAAGCGCATACCGCGCTGGCCGTTGCGGCGACCATGGCCAGGCGATACTTGCGCTCAAGACGCGCGATCCGATCGGTCAGGTCGACGTCGGCAACGGCCATGATGTTATTCCTCCTGCTGTATCATTCGGATGATACACAGATAGAATATGTCCGCAATGGCCATTCCCGCCCGGTCGCAAATCGGGCTGTCGCGATTAGCCGTGAGGTGATTCGACAACGTCCTGTGCCTGCGCCTCTCCTTCGGCGATCAGCTTGGCGTAGCGTTGGGCCATGTCGAGGTGGACGCGGCGGCCGTCGCTGTTGGGTGTGCGGTCGGCGAGCGCACGCTCCTGGCGTTCGCGATGGATATAGAATTGGGTTTCGGCGTGAGTCGGCATGAAGGCCTCCCTCATCGGGGTGATGCTTGTCGCCAACGGGCAACACGTCACAAGCCATGACCCTTTAGCACGATAGGGCGCATCCGGCCTTCATCTGCATCAATCCGCCCCGGGCCGGCGCGGCAGCTGTCGAACGGGAGAAATAGATCGGTCTTCAAACGAAAAAGGGGTCCGGCATCGCTGCCGAACCCCCAATTCCGTTAGCCATTGGCCGACGGTCAGTCGCGATCGCCGGTCAGGAAGGCCGGCGCGAATTCCGGCGCGGGGCCGTCATCGTTGCCGCCGCCGTTACGCGGGCCACGCCCACCGTCACGGTCGCCGCCTTCGCCGCGGGGGCCACGGTCACGGCGCGGGCCGCGGTCACCGCGGTCGCCGCCACGATCGCCGCCGTCGCGACGGGGACCACGGTCACCGCGATCGCCACGGTCGCCGCGCGGACCACGGCTGCCACGGTCGCCGCCTTCACGCGGTTCGCGCGCCGGACGGGTGTCTTCCAGCTCGGCGCCGGTTTCCTGGTCGACGACGCGCATCGACAGGCGAACCTTGCCGCGCGGATCGATCTCGAGGACCTTCACCTTGACCTGCTGGCCTTCCGACAGGACGTCCGAGACCTTCTCGACGCGCTCGTTCTTGATCTCCGAGACGTGGACGAGACCGTCCTTGCCGCCCATGAAGTTCACGAACGCACCGAAATCGACCAGGTTGACGACCTTGCCGTCGTAGATCTTGCCGACCTCGGCCTCTTCGACCAGGCCCTTGATCCACTTGATCGCGGCTTCGATCTGCGACGAATCCGACGACGACACCTTGATGACGCCCTCGTCATCGATGTCGACCTTCGCGCCGGTGGTGGCGACGATCTCGCGGATCACCTTGCCGCCGGTGCCGATGACTTCGCGGATCTTCGACTTGTCGATCGTGAAGGTCTCGATGCGCGGCGCGTGCGCCGACAGCTCCGAGCGGGTCTCGCCCAGCGCCTTCGCCATCTCATTGAGGATGTGCGCGCGGCCTTCGTGGGCCTGCTTCAGCGCGACCTTCATGATCTCTTCGGTGATGCCCGAGATCTTGATGTCCATCTGCAGCGCGGTGATGCCCTCGCTGGTGCCGGCAACCTTGAAGTCCATGTCGCCGAGGTGATCCTCGTCGCCCAGGATGTCCGACAGGACGGCGAAGTCCTTGCCTTCCAGGATCAGGCCCATCGCGATGCCCGACACGGGGCGCTTCAGCGGCACGCCCGCGTCCATCATCGACAGCGAACCGCCGCAGACGGTGGCCATCGACGACGAGCCGTTCGACTCGGTGATGTCCGACGTGACGCGGATCGTGTAGGGGAACTCCTCCTTCGACGGCAGCACCGGGTGCAGCGCGCGCCAGGCGAGCTTGCCGTGGCCGACTTCGCGACGACCCGGCGCACCGAAGCGGCCGACTTCACCGACCGAATAGGGCGGGAAGTTATAGTGGAGCATGAAGTTCTGGTACGACAGGCCGTTGAGGCCGTCGATCATCTGCTCCGCGTCGCGGGTGCCGAGCGTGGTGGTCGCGATCGTCTGCGTCTCGCCACGCGTGAACAGCGCCGAACCGTGCGCGCGCGGCAGGAAGTGAACTTCCGACTCGATCGGGCGGACGGTCGTGGTGTTGCGGCCGTCGATGCGGCGACCCGTCTTCAGGATCGCGGTGCGGACGATGTCGGCTTCCAGCTTCTTCACCAGCTTCAGGCTGGCGAGATACGCCTGGGGATCGCTGTCCTTCAGGTCGGCCATGCCGTCGCGGGCCTTGGCACGCGCATCGTTGATCGCGGTCTGGCGAGCCTGCTTGTCGGTCAGCTTGTAAGCTGCCTCCAGGTCCTTGCCGATCAGCTTCTTAAGCTTGGCCTTCACGGCCGAGCTGTCGGCCTGGACCTTCAGCTCCCACGGCTCCTTGGCGGCCTGTTCGGCGAGGTCGATGATCGCGTCGATCACCTGCTGCGACGCCTTGTGCGCGAACATCACCGCGCCGAGCATGACGTCTTCCGACAGCTCCTTGGCTTCGGATTCGACCATCATGACGGCGTCATGCGTCGCGGCGACCATCAGGTCCAGCTCGCCGGTCAGCACTTCGGCGTCCGACGGGTTGAGGACGTATTCGCCGTCCTTGTAGCCGACGCGGGCGGCACCGATCGGGCCCATGAAGGGCACGCCCGACAGCGTCATCGCGGCCGAAGCGGCGATCATCGCCAGCAGATCGGGCTCGTTCTCGCCGTCGTACGACAGAACCTGCGCGATGCAGTTGATCTCGTTGTAGAAGCCTTCGGGGAACAGCGGGCGGATCGGACGGTCGATCAGGCGGCTGACGAGCGTCTCACGCTCGGTCGCGCCACGCTCGCGCTTGAAGAAGCCACCGGGGATGCGGCCCGAGGCCGAAAACTTTTCCTGGTAGTGGACAGTGAGCGGGAAGAAATCCTGCCCTTCCTTCACCGACTTGGCGGCGGTCACGGCACAGAGCACCACCGTCTCGCCGAGCGTCGCGATGACCGCGCCGTCAGCCTGGCGGGCGACCTTGCCCGTTTCGAGGGTGAGCGTCTGGCCGCCCCACTCGATCGATACCTTCTTGGCATTGAACATGTATTTTCCTTCACTCCCCACGCCAAATGCGTCGGGGGGCCTATCTGCGAGCTAAGCCGGCTCGCGCGGTGTGGAGCGTCTTGTCGCTCCGATGGATCGGGGCCGAATTGCCCGTCTTCCGCTTACCCGGCTCATGCCGGTATTCGTGAAACTCGTGGCGCGCCCATAGCACACCGATACGAAAAGGGCGACCCGAAGGCCGCCCTCTCGTTTCACCCGCTGGGGGTTACTTGCGAAGACCCAGCTTCGCGATCAGGTCCAGATACCGCTGGCCATCGGTCTTGCGCAGATAGTCGAGCAGCGAGCGCCGCTTGTTGACCATCATCAGCAGCCCGCGGCGCGAATGGTTGTCCTTCTTGTGACCCTTGAAGTGCTCGGTCAGGTTCTTGATGCGCTCCGACAGGATCGCGACCTGGACTTCCGGCGAACCCGTGTCGCCTTCCTGGCGGGCGTGAGCCTTGACGAGTTCGTTCTTGCGCTCGGCGGTAATGGTCATGTCTTCGTCCTCGACATCATAGGTTGAAACCGCGGACGACACGGACCTGTTGGTCCTCGACCGATACCAGCGCGACCGGCGTGTCGCCGTCGCATGCGAAGTATGGGCCATCGTCCGTGGCGATCCCGGTCAGAACACGCCCCTGGCGGAGCGCCCCTGCCTGATCGGGGGTGAGGGGTAGAGCCGGGATGTCGTCCAGCCCCGCCCTCAACGGCAGGAGTGTCTGTTCAAGGGTGCGGCCCATACCGGCTTCCGCCAGATTGTCCAGCGTTATCGCCGGTGCGAGGGTGAACGGCCCCGCCTTGGTGCGGCGGAGCATGGTGACATGCCCGACCGTGCCGAGCGCGAGCGCGATGTCGCGGGCGAGGGAGCGGATGTACGTGCCCTTGGAGACATGCGCGGTGAGGGTGATGTCGTCCAGGCCGCCGTTTCCGTCACCCCAGCGAAGGCTGGGGTCTTCTGCGGCGAGGCGCGCGCGCTCTTCGGAGAGATCCCAGCCTTCGCTGGGATGACGGGAGGTGAGGGCATGCACCGTCACCTTCCGGCTCGCGAGCACCACATCCTCGCCCGCGCGCGCCAGATCGTATGCCCGCTCGCCATCGACCTTCAGTGCCGAATACGCCGGCGGCACCTGCGTGATCGGGCCGGTGAAGCGCGGCAGCACCGCTTCCACGTCGGCCAGCGTCGGCCGCACGTCGGACGTTGCGATCACCACGCCTTCAGCATCCAGCGTATCGGTCTGCTCGCCGAAGCGGATGGTGAAGTCATACACCTTGTCGCTGTCGAGCATCCGCCCGGCAAGCTTCGTCGCCTCGCCGACCGCGACTGGCAGCACGCCGGTCGCGAGCGGATCAAGCGTGCCGCCATGGCCGACCTTGAACTTGCCATAGCCGCCCTGGCGCAGCGCGCGCTTCACCGCGGAGACGACCTGCGTGCTGCCGAGGCCCAACGGTTTGTCGACGATGATCCAGCCGTGCATCAGCCGATCGCCTGCGCCAGTTTCAGGAACAGGCCGATCACCGCGTCGGCCGGTGGGCCGACCAGTCGCCCGACGACATCGGCCTTGGGCGCAATCATCGGCAGAACGACGAGGACAAAGAGCAGCAGCAGGAAACCGAACCGCCCGATTTTCGCCCATTGCGCCGCTAGCGGGCGGGGCAGGATACCCTCGACGACATGCCCGCCATCGAACGGCGGCATCGGCAGCAGGTTGAAGATCGCGAGGAAGACGTTAACCAAGAGGAAGTTGACGAGGTTCTTGAACACGAACGCCGCAACACCGGTCGGCTGCGCGCCGTGCAGCAGCGCGACTGCCGAGCCGATCAGGATCGCGGCAATGGTGGCGAGGATCAGGTTCATGCCCGGCCCGGCGAGCGCCACCGCGACCATGCCCCAGCGCGGGTTGCGCAGGCGCTGCGCGACCACCGGCACCGGCTTCGCCCAGCCGAACACCGGTGCGCCCGCGATGGCGAGGCCGAGCGGCAGGATGAGCGTGCCGAGCGGATCGACGTGGCGGATCGGGTTGAAGCTCAGCCTTTTCTGTTCCTCGGCGGTCGGATCGCCGAGCCACTTGGCCATCCAGCCGTGCGCGACTTCGTGGAAGACGATCGCGATGACGAGCGGGATGATCCAGATCGCGCTGCGATAGACGATATTATCGGGGTTCATGGCGCGCGATATGGCGCGGGGGAGGGGATAGCGCCAGAGCTTCCCAGTCCGCCGTCATTGCGAGCGAAGCGAAGCAATGCAGGGCGTCCTCGTCCGGCTCTGGATTGCTTCGCTTCGCTCGCAATGACGGGCTATTGTCCCAACGCCTCCGAAAAATGCCGACGGCATAGCGCGATATAGCGGTCGTTACCGCCGATCTCGGTCTGCGCGCCTTCGGCGATGGCGCGGCCCTCGGCATCGACGCGCAGGTTCATCGTTGCCTTGCGCCCGCACACGCATACCGATTTGATTTCGATGAGCGCGTCCGCGATCGCGAGTAGCCGCGCCGATCCTTCGAACAACCGCCCCTGGAAATCGGTCCGCAGGCCATAAGCGAGCACCGGTACGTTCAACACGTCGCAGATATGCGCCAGTTGCGCGACCTGCGCGGCGGAGAGGAATTGCGCCTCGTCGACCAGCACGCAGGCGAGTGGACCCCGCGCCAGCCGATCCGCGACGCAGGCGGCGAGGTCGGTCGCACCCTCGAACGGCGTCGCCGGCGCCTCCAGCCCGATCCGGCTGGTGATCGTGCCGTGCGCAAAGCGATCGTCCACCGCAGCGGTGAACAGCATGGTCTCCATACCTCGCTCACGATAGTTGAAGTCCGCCTGCAACAGCGTCGTCGACTTCCCCGCATTCATCGAGGCGTAGTAGAAATAGAGCTTGGCCATCAGAAACTGCGGTACAGGGGATCGCGGGGTTCGTGCAAAGCGCCTTCTGCCTTATCGACTTTCACTGATTTGGCGTCGATCCGTCCCGTTGCGACGTCGCCGATCATCCACAAAGGCCACCAATCGCCGGCCTTGGCGTTTTCGCTACACGCATAGGGTGAACTGATCGTGACGACCATCAGGTGCCGGCTGTCCTTCGACCAGCGTACAGCGGACGGCAAAACCGAGTCCGGCCTGAGGCAGCGATAGCGGGTGACCGCCTGTCGCTTTGCTGCTGTCACAAGTGCGCGCCGTCGAACGATCTGCCGGCCAACGATTTCGAAGAGCTGCAATTCATCCATAAACGAGCCAACATGATGGTTCACGGCCAGCCAGCGCCCGTCCCGCGACCAGAGAACCGCAAACGGCATATCGTCCGCCAGCGTAGCCAGGTGGGCCAGCGTCTTACCTTTCGCGTCCTGCAACTCGATCGGCGGCTGACGATCCCGATAGGCGTGTTGAACGATGGCCAAGCGGCCATCGGGCGATGGCGCGCGACCCGGACATGTTGCTACGAACTGATAGGCTGTTTTGGAGCGGTTAAAACCGCTGGCCTTACAGTCGGTGGTCAGCGCGCCGATTTGCGCGCTGGTTGAGCTCGCAAAGCCTAAGGCAAATCCGCTCACAATCGCACACGACGAAAAAAGCCGGCGCATCACGCTGAAGCCAAGTCAGCATCATCTGGTAATACGGCTCGAATGATCACGCCGCCTTCTACCACGTCGATCGCAAGCACCTGATCTCGCAGCCACCCTTTCGCGGCGATGATCTCGCGTGGCAGGGTAATGCTGCCATCCACATCCATCGTGACACTATATGGCATAATGACAGAGTGCTGTGGCGCGCGTGTGTCGTCAATCCTCACCCAAATCCCGCGCGACCTCCGGCCGGCGGAGCAGCCGGTCGATGTGGCTGCCCTCGTCGAAGCTTTCGTCGGCGAGGAATTTCAGTTTTGCGGCGTATTTGTTCTGGATGCGGTGCGCGACTTCGCGTTGCAGGTAGGCGGTGTTGGTGCGTAGCGCCTTCAGTACCGCCTCTTCGTCCTTGCCGAGCAGTGGCTTCACGAAGACGGTCGCGTGGCGCAGGTCGGGGGACATGCGCACTTCGGTGATGCTGACCATGTGTTTGGCAAGCGTCTCGTCATGCACGTCGCCGCGCTGGAGGATTTCCGACAGAACGTGGCGCACCTGTTCGCCGACGCGCAGCGTGCGAACTGATTTTTCCTGGGGGTCTTTGTTCATGACGCTGCCGTGGCTGCGTCACCCCAGCAAAGGCTGGGGTCTCGTGCCGCGGGAGCGGCGTCCGTGTCGCTCCCGCGGCGCAAGATGCCAGCCTGCGCTGGCATGACGGTTAGAGGGTCCGTTCGCGCATCTCGACTTCGAACGTTTCGAGGAAGTCGCCGGCCTTGATGTCGGTGAAGTTCTGCGTGAACGTCACACCGCATTCCAGACCCGCACGGACTTCGGGAACGTCGTCCTTGAAACGGCGCAAGCTGGCGATCTCACCCTGATAGATGATGACGTCGTTGCGCGTGATGCGGGCCTTGAGCGCCTTGCGGATGACGCCTTCGACGACCAGCAGACCCGCGGCCTTGCCGTGCTTGCCGGCCGAGAAGACCTCGCGGATTTCCGCACGGCCGACGACGGTTTCGAACGCTTCCGGCCCGAGCTCGCCCGCCATGCCGGCGCGGATCTCGTCGATCAGGTCGTAGATGACGTCATAGTACTTGAGCGCCACCTTCTGCCGATCGGCGATCTCGCGCGCCTTGGCGTTCGCGCGGACGTTGAAGCCGATGATCGGCGCGCCGCTGGCACCCGCCAGCGTCACGTCGCTCTCGGTGATGCCGCCGACGCCCGAATGCAGCACGCGCGCCTTGATAAGATCGGTCGAGATCTTGTTGATCGACGCGACGATCGCCTCGACGGTGCCCTGCGTGTCGGCCTTGACGACGAGCGGATATTCCTTCGCCGCATTGGCCTTCAGCGCCGAGAACATGCTCTCGAGGCTCGCCGGCGCGGTCGTCGTGCGCTTCTGAGTCAGCACGCCCTGGCGATATTCCGCGACCTCGCGGGCGCGCGCCTCGTTCTCGACGACCTGCAACGGATCGCCCGCCGACGGCACGCCCGAGATGCCGAGCACCTCGACCGGCATCGCCGGACCGGCTTCCTTCACCTGACGGCCCTTGTCGTCGACGAGGGCACGGACCTTGCCGCTTTCCGCGCCGATGACGAAGACGTCGCCGACCTTCAGCGTGCCGCGGTTGACCAGGATCGTCGCGACCGGGCCGCGACCCTTGTCGAGCTTCGCCTCGATCACCGTGCCCTCGGCCGGGCGATCGGGGTTGGCGCGCAGCTCGAGCAGCTCGGCCTGCAGCTGGATCTTCTCGATCAGCTCATCAAGGCCGGTCTTCTTGAGCGCGGAGACTTCGACGTCCTGGACATCGCCGCCCATTTCCTCGACCACCACCTCATGCTCCAGCAGGCGCTCGCGCACGCGCTGGGCATTCGCCTCGTACTTGTCGATCTTGTTGATCGCCACGATCATCGGCACGCCGGCCGCCTTGGTGTGATTGATCGCCTCGATCGTCTGCGGCATCAGCCCGTCGTCGGCCGCCACCACCAGCACCACGATATCCGTGACGTCGGCACCGCGCGCACGCATCTGCGTGAACGCCTCGTGGCCCGGCGTGTCGAGGAACGTGACCTTCGACTTGTCCTTCAGCGTGACTTGATAGGCGCCGATATGCTGCGTGATGCCGCCGGCTTCGCCGCGCACCACGTCGGTGCCGCGCAGCGCGTCGAGCAGGCTGGTCTTGCCGTGATCGACGTGGCCCATGATCGTGACGACCGGAGGACGCGGCTTCATCGCCTCTTCGGCATCCTCGACCGTGTCGATCGCCAGATCAATATCGCTGTCGGAGACGCGGACGATGTTGTGGCCGAATTCGGTCACCAGCAGCTCGGCCGTATCCTGGTCGATCGTCTGCGTCATCGTGACGGGCATGCCCATCTTGAACAGCGTCTTGACCAGATCGGCGCCCTTTTCCGCCATACGGTTGGCGAGTTCCTGGACGGTAATCGCCTCGGGCACCTGGACGTCGCGGACCTGCTTGGGCTGCGCTTCACGCGGGCCGCCGAAGTGACGCTTTTCCTTTTCGCGCGCGCGCTTCAGCGCGGCGAGGCTGCGGCTGCGCGCACCATCGTCGCCCAGCGCGCGGTTGACGGTCAGCTTGCCGCCGCGACGCTCGTCGCCCTTGCGGTCGCGCTGCGTCGGACGGCTCGGCGGCGCGTTGCGCGGCGTGGCCTGGCCCGAGGGCAGGTTGCGGTTGACGCCACCGGCGGGCGCGGCACCCGAAGCGCTTGCGGCCGGAGCCGCCGCAGGAGCGGGCGCCGGAGCTGGCTTGGGCTGCGGCTTGGGAATCTCGGGACGTGCGACCGGCGAGAAGCGACGCGGCGCCGGCAGCGACGGATCGCGGCCGAGTTCCACCGTCGGCGCAGGCGCCGGGGCAGGTGCCGCCGGACGCGGCGCAGGCTGCGCGACCACCGGAGCCGGGGCCGGAGCGGGCGCCGGCGCAGGCGTGGGGGCCGGCGTCGGTTCGGGGGCCGCAACGGGTTCCTCGACCGGCGTCGGCGGCACGGGCCGCTCGACCGGGCGGAAGCCACGGCCGGCCGGGGTCGGCACGGTCACGGTCGGCGCGGCAGGCGCCGCCGGGGCGGCTGCGGCAGGCGCAACCGGCTCAGGCGCGGGCGTGGGCTCGGGCGCAGCCGGGGGAGCGGCGGCGGCTGCCGCCGCAGCGGCGGCCTTTTCGGCGGCACGCTGGCGTTCGTCCTCAAGCGCCTGCGCACGCGCAGCCTCTTCGCGGCGGCGCGCGTCTTCCAGCGCGTGCATGCGCTGATCCTCGGCTTCGCGCAGCATGCGGGCCTGGCGCTCCTGCGGCGTCTCGTTGGACGGCGCCGGGCGCGGAGCGGGGGCGGCCGGAGCCGGCGTCGGCGCGGCGACGGGCGCCTGCACCGGCTGCTCGGGCGCAGCCTGCGCCTCGCCCGGACGGCCCAGCACGCGCCGCTTCTTCGTTTCCACGATCACCGTATTGGACCGGCCATGGCTGAAGCTCTGCTTCACCTGGCCGGTCTCGACCGTGCGCTTCAGCCCCAAAGGCGCGCGCATGCCAAGTTTCGGCTTATCGTTGTCGGTGTCGCTCACTCAAATTCCTCGTTCACGTCTACGGCCGGTCGCGTCCCGCCGGGAACGGCGCCGGATAACCGGTGCGCCGATGCGCCTTGCGGGGCCGTTTCGCAAGGCACGGGAGTGGGTTCAGGTCCGATAAAATGCAGCCAGCGGTCGAGCGCGTCGCTCACCCGCGCGGCGGCAGCGCGGTCGGTCAGGGCGATGTGTACCACATTTTCGCGGCCCAGCGCCAACGACAATATGGTGCGCGAGACCGGCAATACCAAGCCCCGGATGTCCGATCCTTCACGATCCGATCCGATCCGCCACGCCTGGTCGAGCTTGCGGTTGCCGTCGGTGCCGGCATCGGCCGCATGATAGAGCGCGTGGAGCTGCCCTGACCGCGCCGCCGTCTCGATCTTTTCGGACCCCGTCAGCAGTAGGCCGGAGCGCGATTCGAGGCCGAGCCGGTCGAGCGCATTGCGTTCGAGCGCCGTGGCGATGCGCGCGGGCAGGTCGTCGGGGATCACGAGCTCGGCGCCCTTGAACGCACGGGCCAGGGCACCGCGCAGCCGCTTCTTGGCGATCGCCTCGTCCAGTTCGGCGCGGGTCACGCTGATCCACGCGCCGCGGCCGGGGGCCTTGGCGCGCACGTCGGGCAGGACCTGCCCGTCCGGCGCGATCGCGAGTCGCACGAGGTTGTCGCGGACGTCGCGGTCCTGCGTCAGGATGCATTTGCGGATGGGGTCGGTCATGCGGCGACCTCCGCCATACCCAAGCCGTCACCCCGGACTTGTTCCGGGGTCCACCGGGCCGGGGAGGGGATGGCACGGGCGAGTAACGACCCATCAGCCAAGCCAACTAATAGTTCCCCCCGCGGCTCAGTGGACCCCGGAACAGGTCCGGGGTGACGGGGGGTATGGGGCGAGGCGCAGGGCATCACACCCGCGGTCGCCCACGAGTCGGTTTGCCTGCGCCGAACCTGCTGAACCGTCAGCGTCTCATTGCGAGGGAACCGCATCAGCGTCCTCCCTCGGCTTGGGCGCATCACGGTCGGCGATCAGCTGACCGCCGGCGCCATAGTTTTCGGTCGATACTTCCTCGATCACGATCTGGACCGCGGCGGGGTTCTTGCCGAGGCGCGTGACGAGGCTGGCCGTCACGTCCGCGACGACCCCCGCCTTCTGCTCCTTGGTCGCGGAGCCGGCCAGTCGGATCGAGACGAAGGGCATCAGGCGTCCTCACCCTCCGACGCATCGGTCGAGGCAGGCGCATCGGCGGCTGCCGGCGCTTCGTCCTCGAACCAATGCTGGCGCGCGGCCATGATGATCTCGTTGCCCTGCTCGTCGCTGAGACCGTATTCGGCGAGGATGCCACCCTTCGGCTCGGGGCGCTTGGGAGCGTCCTCGTTGCGGCGGCGCGGTTCGGCGCGCTTCTTCTCGACCAGTTCGTCGGTGGCAAGATCGGCGAGATCGTCGAGCGTCTTGATGCCCGCCTTGCCGAGCGTGACCAGCATCGCTTCGGTCAGGTACGGCATGTCGGCGAGCGCGTCCTCGACACCCAGCGCACGACGTTCGTCACGCGCAGCGGCCTCGCGGCGATCGAGCGCTTCCTGCGCGCGGCTCTGCAGTTCCTGCGCGAGGTCCTCGTCGAAGCCCTCGATGCCGGCCAGTTCGTCCAGCTCGACATAGGCGACCTCTTCCAGCGCGCCGAAGCCTTCGGCGACCAGCAGCTGCGCCAGCGTCTCGTCGACGTCCAGTTCGTTCTGGAACATCTCGGAATTCTGAACGAACTCCTTCTGGCGCTTTTCGCTGGCGTCGGCTTCGGTCAGGATGTCGATCGCCTTGCCGGTCAGCTGGCTGGCGAGGCGCACGTTCTGGCCGCGGCGACCGATCGCGAGGCTGAGCTGGTCGTCGGGCACGACCACCTCGATCCGGTCCTCTTCCTCGTCGATCACGACGCGGCTGACCGAAGCGGGCTGCAACGCGTTGACAACGAAGGTCGCGGTGTCGGGCGACCAGGGGATGATATCGATCTTTTCGCCCTGCATTTCCTGCACGACGGCCTGGACGCGGCTGCCCTTCATGCCGACGCAGGCGCCGACCGGGTCGATCGACGAATCGCGGCTGATGACGCCGATCTTCGCGCGCGAACCAGGGTCACGCGCGGCGGCCTGGATGGTGATGATGCCGTCGTAGATTTCGGGCACTTCCTGCGCGAACAGCTTCTTCATGAAGTCGGGGTGCGCGCGGCTTAGGAAGATCTGCGGCCCGCGGTTCTCGCGGCGGACGTTGAGGATCAGCGACCGGATACGGTCGTTGACGCGGACGACTTCGCGCGGGATCTGCTGGTCGCGACGGATGACGCCTTCGGCACGGCCCAGATCGACGACGATGTGGCCGAACTCGACGCGCTTGACGACGCCGGTGATGATCTCGCCCTGGCGATCCTTGAACTCTTCATACTGGCGCTCGCGCTCGGCGTCGCGGACCTTCTGGAAGATGATCTGCTTGGATGCCTGAGCTTGGATGCGGCCGAATTCGATCGGGGGCAGCGGATCGACGATATAGTCGCCGACGGTCGCGCCCTTCTGCAGCTTCTGCGCCTGGTTGACGTCGACCTGCTTGAAATAGTCGTCGACCGCCTCGACCACCTCGACGACGCGCCACAGGCGCAGGTCGCCGGTCTGCGGATCGAGCTTTGCGCGAATGTCGTTCTCGATGCCGTAGCGGGTCTTGGCCGCGCGCTGGATCGCTTCCTCAAGAGCCTCGATCACGATGCTCTTGTCGATCATCTTTTCCGATGCGACCGAATTGGCGATCGCGATCAGTTCCGCGCGGTTGGCGGTGGCGACGGTGGCCATCTTACTGCTGTCCTTCGTTGGATGCGTCGGTGTCGTCAATTTCTTCGAATTCGTCCGCGCCTTCGCTGGAAAGCGGCGCGGTGGCGGCGAGCAGGCGATCGGTGATCGTCAGCTTCGCGTCGTGGATCTCGTCTAGGCCGACGGTCATCGGCTGATAGCCGCGCACGTCGATCGTCACCTGATCACCCTCGATCCCGATCAGATCGCCGGTCAGGATCTTGCGGTTGTCAATCTTCTCGACCAGCGTCACCTTCGCCTCATGCCCCGCCCAATTGACGTAATCCTGCGGGCGGGTGAGCGGGCGGTCGATGCCGGGCGACGACACTTCGAGGCGATAGGCATCCTCAATCGGGTCTTTGCCCTCGGCCTCCAGCGCGTCGAGTACATCCGAGATGCGGCGCGACAGGTCGGCGCAATCGTCGATCGTCAGCTGGCCGGTGTCGGGCCGTTCGGCCATGATCTGGAGCGTGGGATCGGATTTGCCGCCGAACATCTTCACGCGCACGAGGTCGAAACCCAGCGCTTTGGCTTCGGGTTCGATCAACGCGGTCAGAAGGGCGATGTCCGCCATGCGGGCTCCAAAACAGATATGCGTGTTCGCCGCCGCGGAAGGGGTCCCCCGCAGCCTCTTTCACCTGACGATGTTAGAGAAGGCAGCGGCTATATACGCCGGCCCCCGCATAGAAACAAGCATCCATCGCGCGGGCCCGTGCGTTCGCTGCACCGATAAAAAGGGAGACATTCATGCGCCTGCACCCGCTCGCCGCCTTGCCGGTGGCCCTGATCGCCTGTTCGGGCAATGCCCCAGCGACCACAGAGGGCGTGCAGGCCGGCGAGACGCCGCCCTCGGTCAAGCCGTTCCGCGAGACGGTGGTCGCCGATTTCGTCTCGCCCTGGGCGCTGGCTTTCCTGCCGGACAATCGCATCCTCGTCACCGAAAAGGCGGGGCAGATGATCCTGCTGTCCGCCGACGGCAAGCGCCGCCAGACGATCGCGACGCTGCCTGTCGATTCGGCGGGGCAGGGCGGGTTGATGGACGTGGTGCCCGCGCCCGACTTCGCCACCAGCAAGCGCATCTATTTCAGCTATTCGACCGCCGGTCAGGGCGGCAAGGGCGTGGTGCTCGCCCGCGGCCGGCTGCGCGGCGAGGGGGCGAGCGAACGGCTGGGCGAGATCGAGGCGCTGTTCCAGGCGCGGCCGTTCGTCGAGGGTAACGGCCATTATTCGGGCCGCATCGCCTTCGCGCCCGACGGCCAGTCGCTGTTCTTCACCAACGGCGAGCGACAGAAGTTCACGCCCGCGCAGGACCCGCAGGCGACGCTGGGCAAGGTGTTGCGTCTGACGCTCGACGGCAAGCCCGCGCCGGGCAATCCGCTGGTGGCGAAGGGCTTCGCGCCGGAGGTGTGGAGCTATGGCCACCGCAACCTGCTCGGGATCGCCTTCGACGCGCAGGGGCGGTTGTGGGAACAGGAGATGGGCCCGAAGGGCGGCGACGAGCTGAACCTCATCATGCCGGGCCGCAACTACGGCTGGCCCAATGCGTCGAACGGCAGCCATTACGACGGTCGCGACATTCCCGATCATCGCCCCGGCGACGGCTACGAGCCGCCCAAGGTCTGGTGGAACCCGGTTATCTCGCCGGGCGGGCTGATGATCTATTCGGGCAGTCTGTTCCCAGCGTGGAAGGGCGATGCCTTTATCGGTGGCCTGTCATCCAAGTCGCTGGTCCGCGTCGACCTCGACGGGCAGACTGCGAAAAAGGCCGACCAATGGCCGATGGGCGCACGCATCCGCGACGTGGAGCAGGGGCCGGACGGCGCGATCTGGGTGATCGAGGACGGCGGCGAATCGCAGGGGCGGCTGATCCGGCTGACGCCGCGGTAATTCCTCTCTTTCGTCACCCCGGGCTTGACCCGGGGTCCCGCTTTCTAGCCGGCCATAGAAGAAGCGGGACCCCGGCTCTTCGGCCGGGGTGACGGGGAGTGTCAGTCTCGCACCACCAGATAGTTCATCCGGGCGTGTGCGATCGGCTTGTCGCGGTCGTCCTGCCAGGCGATCGCCTCGACGTTCGCCACGCGCGTGCCGAGCCGCGTCACGATCCCCTCCGCGTGCGTCGGCTTGTCGCGGCCGCCGCGCATGAAGTCGACGGTCACGTTGACGGGCTTGATCCGCCCGCCGCCTTCCTCTGCCAGCGCATGCTGCAACGACACGATCGCCGCGACCTCCAGCAGGCCCGAGATCGCGCCGCCGTGCAGAAATCCGGGGCGCCCCAGCACTTCGTTGCGGAACGGCATCACCAGCAGCGGTGCGGCGCCGTCGCGCGGCTCCAGCGTCACGCCGAGCATCTCGGCATAGGGCGGCAGCGAGTGCATCGGGGTCATGCCATCTGGTCCATCAGCATGAAGGTGCCCGCGACATGCGCCAGCGGATCGTCGGGCGTTTCATCGTAAGCGATGCCGCGAACGAAGGCGATCGACCGGGTCAGCTTCAGGCATTCGCCGCGCCCGATCACGGTCCGCCCGGGCACGGCGGGCCGCAGGTAATCGACGCGCAGGTCCAGCGTCGCCTGGGCGGCGAACTTGTCACGCTTGATCCAGACCGCGACGCTGGTCGCCATATCCATCAGCGTGATGATCGGGCCCGACGCGATGACGCCGCTGCCGGGATCGCCGATCAGGCGCGCATCGTAAGGCAGCGCCAGCTCGACCCAGTCGTCGCCCCTGCCGTGATAGGTGATGCCCACTGCGCCGCCATGGCCGCCGAAGCGATGCGCCATGAACGCCTCTAAGTTGAAACCGCTCATGCACCCGTCTCTACACGCCGCGCCCGGTGGCGCAACGCGGGGTGAGCGGTTAGCGTGGGCAAAACGGGAGAGAGCCATGAACGACCGCGTCACCACGACCATTACCGACGGCATTGCGGACGTCCGCCTGACGCGGGCCGACAAGATGAATGCGATCGACCCCGCGATGTTCGAAGCCATAGGCGCCGCGATCGACGGGCTGCATAGTCGCCCCGACGTGCGCTGCGTCGTGCTGTCGGGCGAGGGGCGAGGGTTCTGCGCAGGCCTCGACATGGCGAGCATGGCGCGCGGCGGGTCCGGCATGGGGGTCGAGCGCAACGATCAGGGCAGCATCCTGCCGCAGCACGTCACCTGGGGCTGGCGCCAGCTGCCGATGCCGGTGATCGCCGCGGTACATGGCGTCGCCTTCGGCGGTGGGTTCCAGATCATGTCGGGCGCCTGCATCCGCATCGCCGCGCCGGACACGCGCTTTGCGATCCGCGAGACGCATTGGGGGTTGGTGCCCGACATGGCGGGCTTCCCGATCTGGCGCGGGTTGGTGCGCGACGACGTGCTGCGCGAGCTGGTCTATACCGCGCGCGAATTCGATGCGGCGGAGGCGCTGCACCACGGCTTCGTCACGCGGCTGGCGGACGACCCTTACGAGGCCGCTATGGCGTTGGCGCGCGAGATCGCCGGGCGCAGCCCGCACGCGATCCGCGGGGCGAAGCGCCTGCTCAACATGGCGCATGACGCCGATCCGCGCGCGATGCTGGAAGCGGAGACGGCCGAACAGCTGAAGGTGATCGGCAAGCCGAACATGATGGAGGCGGTCGCGGCGAACATGGGCAAGCGGGCGCCGGTGTTCGCGGATTGAGTGGCTTCTCCCCCTTCGTCACCCCGGACTTGTTCCGGGGTCCACTTCGCGGCGAGGGGGCGGCGTGAGCCTCTTGCCTCCCCCGTGCGGCCCGGTGGACCCCGGAACGAGTCCGGGGTGACGAAGTGATTGAGGATTACCGCGGCGCCATGCGGATGCCGCCGTCGAGGCGGATATCCTCGCCATTGAAATAGCCGTTCTCGATCAACGTCATGGCGAGGTGCGCATATTCCGCCGGATCGCCGAGCCGCTTCGGGAAGGGCACGCTCGCCGCCAGCGCATCCTTCACCGGCTGCGGCGCGCCTTGCAGCAACGGCGTGTCGAAGATGCCGGGCAGGATCGTGTTCACGCGGATGCCTTCGCCCATCAGGTCGCGTGCGATGGGGAGCGTCATGCCGACCACGCCGCCCTTCGAGGCGGAATAGGCCGCCTGGCCGATCTGGCCGTCCTCCGCCGCGACGCTGGCGGTCATCACGATCGCGCCGCGTTCGTTATGCTCGCCCGGGTCCAGCGTCAGCATGCCCGCCGCCGACTTGGCGACGCAGCGGAATGTGCCGACGAGGTTGATCTGGATGAGCCAGTCGAACGCCTGGAGCGGGAAATGCTTGATGCTGCCGTCTTCCTTCGAACGGCTGGCGGTCTTCACCGCATTGCCGGTGCCGGCGCAGCACACCAGCACCGATTCCTGGCCGTGCGCCTCGCGCGCCTTGGCGAAGCCCGCATCGACGCTGTCGTCGCTGGTGACGTTCACTTCGCAGAAGATCCCGCCGATCTCCGCGGCGAGCGCTTCGCCCTTTTCGCGTTGCAGGTCGAAGATCGCGACTTTCGCGCCCTTTGCGGCCAGCGCGCGTGCGGTGGCGGCGCCGAGGCCGGATGCGCCGCCGGTGACGACCGCGGCGGTGGTGTTCGTGATATGCATGATGGTCCCCTTCTGATTCAGTCCTCCCCCGCCGGCGGGAGGAGGCAGCGCAGCTGACGGAGGGGAGGGCGGCGGCTAACGTCGCGCCCGCGGAAGTTCCCCCTCCACCACGGCCTTCGGCCGCGGTCCTCCTCCCCCGCTGAAGCGAGGGAAGAATTTACAGCCGCTCGATGATCGTGACGTTGGCGATGCCGCCGCCTTCGCACATCGTCTGCAAGCCATAGCGGCCGCCGCGCGCGTGCAGCGCGTGGACCAGCGTCGCCATCAGCTTGGTACCCGACGCGCCAAGCGGATGGCCGAGGGCAATCGCGCCGCCGTTGACGTTGAGTTTCGCCGGATCGCCGCCGGTATGCTGCAACCAGGCGAGCGGCACCGGCGCGAACGCCTCGTTTACCTCGTACAGGTCGATGTCGTCGATGCGCATGCCGGCGCGCTGCAAGGCGCGGTCGGTGGCGAACAGCGGCTCCTCCAGCATGACGACGGGATCGCCGCCGGTGACGGTGAGGTTGTGGATGCGGGCCAGCGGGGTGAGGCCATGCGCCTTCAGCGCCGCCTCGCTCACCACCATGACCGCACTCGCGCCGTCGCAGATCTGGCTGGCATTGGCGGCGGTGATCGAGCCACCCTCCTGCAACAGTTTCACCGCACCGATGCTCTCCGGCGTCGCGTCGTAGCGGATGCCCTCGTCCCGGTCGTGGACCATGGTGCCCTCGGGCGTCTCTACCTCCAGCCCGACGATCTCGTCGGCGAAGGCACCCGCTTGCGTGGCGGCGGCGGCACGGCGGTGGCTTTCGAGTGCATAAGCGTCGAGCTGCCCGCGGTCGAAGCCGTATTTGCGGGCGATCATCTCGGCGCCCATGAACTGGCTGAACTGCACGCCCGGAAAGCGCGCCTCCTGCCGGGGGCTCTTCGCCTTGCCGAGGCCGGCTTGCGCGAACAGCGCGCCGGTCGATCCCATCGGCACGCGCGTCATGCTTTCGACGCCGGCGGCGATCACCACGTCCTGCGTGCCGCTCATCACCGCCTGCGCGGCGAACTGGATCGCCTGTTGTGACGATCCGCACTGGCGATCGATGGTGACGGCGGGCACGCTGGTCGGCAGGGACGAGGCGAGCACCGCACCGCGCCCGACCTGGAAGCCCTGCTCACCGCCCTGGCTGACGCAGCCCATGATGACGTCTTCGATCGCGGCGGGATCGATGCCGCTACGCCCGACGATCGCGTCGAGTGTCGCCCCTGCCATGTCCGCCGGGTGCCAGCCCGCCAGCCGCCCGCCGCGCCGTCCGCCCGCGGTCCGCACCGCCTGGACGATATAGGCCTCCGCCATCGCTTCGCTCTCCATAACTCTTGTTATTGTGGCGATGTGTCGCGTAATCCATGGCAAAGCGCAAGAGGGTGACGATGGACGTTCGACAGGCGGTGGCGGCACGACGATCGGTGCGCGGATTCCTCGATACCCCGGTGCCGCTGGCGCAGTTGCGTGACCTTGCCGAGGCGGCGGCGCGGGCGCCCTCAGGTGGTAATCTCCAGCCATGGCACGTGCAGATCGTCCAGGGCGAAGCAATGACGCGGCTAAAGGCGATCATGGCCGATCGGCTGGCGAGCGGCGCGAGCGAGACGCCGGCCTATGCCATCTATCCGCCCGAACTCGACGATCCGTGGCGCGGCCGGCGCTTTGCGGTGGGCGAGGCGCTGTACGATCGGATCGGCATTCCGCGAGAGGATAAGGCAGGCCGCCGCCGCTGGTTCGCCGCCAATTATCGGTTCTTCGATGCGCCGGCGGCGTATTTCTGCTCGGTTGATCGGCGCATGGGGCCGCCGCAATGGTCGGACCTCGGTATGTACCTTCAGACGCTGATGCTGCTCGCGGTCGAGGCGGGGCTGGCGACCTGCCCGCAGGAATGCTGGGCGATGTATCCCGAGACGGTGGAGCGGTTTCTAGAATTGCCCGAGGGCCGGATGCTGTTTTGCGGCGTGGCGATCGGATTCGAGGATACGGACGCGCCGGCCAATGCGCTGCGCAGCGAGCGGGCGCCGGTGGATGAGTGGCTCAGCGTGGTGGCGTGACGGTCGCCAAGTCTCTTCGTCACCCCGGATCAAGTCCGGGGTGACGGACGATTAGAGGACTACCCGCTCCGGCTTCGACTCCTCGATCGCCGCCAGCACCATTCGCTCCCATATCGCCGGGTCGCCCGCCGCGGCCATCCGCTGGTCCGGTTCGCGCAGCGTGCGCAGCACTGCCAGCGCATCGGGCAGATAATCGCGCCACGCGCTGTCCACCTGATCCCCTGCGCTTTCGGCATCGCCGCCGGCATTCACGCTGATCCGCTGCCCAGCGAGCACGCGGGCGATCCGTTCGGCAACGGGAGTGGTCGACACGTCCATGGCTGCTCTCCTTTGCCAGCGACAATGCGCGAACCGGTGCGGCGGTTGCCGGATGCGACGACGGCCCGGAGAGGGATGCTCACCGGGCCGCCATCAAAGTCGCGAAGGGAAGGGGATTAGCGTGCCGCGCCAGCACCCTGTCCACGGCCGCCGCCGCCCGAACGGCCGCGGCCGCCACCGCCGCCACGACGGCTGGCGTTGGCGTAATTGCGCGTCGCGGTCGGCGCATGCGTCGCGCGCGGACGGGCCGGCTGGCGCTGGCCACGCGGCAGGTCGGCGCGGGGCGCGGGGTCCGCACCGATCGCCTTGACGCGCGTCGCCTTGATCTCGTTGGCTAGGCCGGTGAAATTCTCCGGCAGCGGACGCACAGTCACCTTCTGGCGCGTGATCTTTTCGATGTCCTTCAGATACGGCCGCTCGTCATCCGCGCAGAAGGCGATGGCGATGCCGCTGTTGCCCGCGCGCGCGGTGCGGCCGATGCGGTGGACGTACTGTTCCGCGACGTTCGGCAGCTCGAAGTTGACGACATGGCTGACGCCCGACACGTCGATGCCGCGTGCGGCGATGTCGGTGGCGACCAGCACCTTGGTCTTGCCGTCCTTGAACTCGCCGAGCGCGCGCTCGCGCTGGCCCTGGCTCTTGTTGCCGTGGATGGCGTTCGCCGCGATGCCGTTACCGGCGAGCAACTTCACGACGCGGTCGGCGCCATGCTTCGTGCGCGTGAAGACGAGCGCACGGTTGATCGTCGGGTCCTGCAGCACGAGCGTCAGCAGCGCCTGCTTCTCCGTCTGGTTGACGAAGGTGACATATTGATCGACCCGCTCGGCCGTGGTCGATTCCGGCACCACCGACACGGTCTTCGGGTTGGTGAGGAACTGGCCGGCGAGATCGCGGATCGCGGTCGGCATCGTCGCCGAGAAGAACAAAGTCTGGCGCTTGCGCGGGATCATCCGCACGATCTTCTTGAGCGCGTGAATGAAGCCCAGGTCCATCATCTGGTCGGCTTCGTCGAGCACCAGAATCTCGATCATCGACAGGTTGCACATGCCCTGCTCGACCAGGTCGATCAGGCGGCCCGGCGTCGCGACGAGGATGTCGACGCCTCGGCTCAGGTCCTGGCGATTCTTGCTGATGCTGGTGCCACCGAAGACGGTCGCGACGGACAACTTGGAAAACTGGCCATAGCCGCGCGCATTGTCGGCGATCTGGCTGGCGAGTTCGCGCGTCGGCGCGAGGACGAGCATGCGGACATGCGTCGGCAGCACGCGCTTCTGCGCGGCGACCAGCCGCTGGATCGACGGCAGCACGAACGCCGCGGTCTTGCCGGTGCCAGTCTGCGCGATGCCGAGCAGATCGTCGCCTTCCAGCAGGATCGGGATCGACTGCGCCTGGATCGGCGTGGGGGTGGCATAGCCCTTGGCCTCGAGCGCACGGACGAGCGGCTCGGCGAGGCCGAGATGAGCGAATGACATGGAATAACAACCTTCAAAAACGGCCTCGCCAGCGCGCCGTCCGAAGGAGAGGGCGCGCCGGTGCGGCGGGGGAAACCGACACCCCGCGTGAAAAGGGAAGCCTTCAGCTAACGACCGAGGCGGAGCCGGGGGTGGCAGGGCCAACCCGTTCACGCTGCATGACGCCTCGATGGCCCGGCATGTGCGCTGCACTGCCGCAAAAGTCAAGATGGCTGGCCTTGGATTGCGCGCCACGTCGCACCACAGACCGCGTCATTGCGAGGAGCGAAGCGACGCGGCAATCCAGAGCGTATCGCGCGCGGCTCTGGATTACTTCGCTACGCTCGCAATGACGGGTAGGCCAACGGGACGACATTACAAAGCCCGCCCGATCACCTCTTTCATGATCTCGTTCGTGCCGCCGTAGATGCGTGTCACGCGCGCCGACCGCCACGCCCGCGCGATCGGATATTCGTTCATATAGCCCGCGCCGCCGTGCAGCTGGAGGCAGGCGTCGAGCACTTCCCATTGCAATTCGGTGTGCCACAGCTTCGCCGCCGCGCCTTCCTCGTTGGTCAGCTCGCCCGCGAGATGCCGGCGGATTGCCCAGTCGAGATGCGCCCAGCCGACCTGCAGCTTCGTCTTGATGCCTGCCAGCACGAAGCGGGTGTTCTGGAAGTCGAACACCACGCCGGCGAACGCCTTGCGATCCTTGGTAAAGGCGACGGTATCGTCGAACGCCTTCTGTGCCGACGCCTGCGCGCCGACCGCGATCGACAGTCGTTCCTGCGGCAGCTGGCTCATCAGATAGACGAAACCCTTGCCCTCTTCGCCAAGGCAGTTCGTGATCGGCACGCGCACGTCGTCGAAGAACAATTCGGACGTGTCCGCCGCCTCCTGCCCGATCTTGTCGAGCTTGCGCCCGCGCCGGAAGCCTTCGCGCTCCGCCTCGACCAGGATGATCGACATGCCGCGCCATGCAGGCTTGGCGTCGGGATCGGTCTTGGCGACGACCAGAACCAGATCGGCGTTCTGGCCGTTGGTGATATAGGTCTTGCTGCCATTGAGGACGTAGTGGTTGCCGTCGCGCTTCGCGGTTGTGCGGATCGACTGGAGGTCGCTCCCCGTGCCCGGCTCGGTCATAGCGATCGCGGTGATCGTCTCGCCCGACACCATGCGCGGCAGCCAGTGGCGCTTCTGCTCCTCCGACCCGTAATGCTCCAAATAGCCGACGACGATGTCCGATTGCAGTGTGAAGCCGGCGGGAACGCCGTTGTACGTCAGCTCTTCGTTGACGATCGCGTTATAGCCGAAATCGAGACCCAGCCCGCCGTATTCCTCGGGCACCGTCGGGCACAGCATGCCGACCGCCCCCGCCGCGCGCCAGAAAGCGGGCGGCACCAGCCGGTTCGCCTCCCAGTCCGCGACATGCGGTACGCCTTCCTTGCGCAGGAACTGCCGCACGCTCTGCCGGAACGCCTCGTGATCCCCGTCATAGGCGCTGCGGCCCGCGACATCGTCCAGCGTCATGATCCTCTCCTCGTGTCTTTGGTGGAGAGGCTGCGGATGCGAGCCGCTGGCGTCAAGACAAAATAACAAATGTTATGGCGCGATCGTATCGCCTGAGACTTTTTCGGTGCATCGCCCCGCGCCCGGCGATAGCATGGTCGGCCAACAAGAAGAGGATGGTTGCCATGAAACTGGCGAGTCTGAAGCACAAGCGCGACGGCAAGCTCGTCGTGGTCTCCAACGACCTCGCCTGGTGTGCGGATGCGGGCCATATCGTGCCGACCTTGCAGGCGGCGCTCGACGATTGGGACCGGTATCTGCCCGACCTCCAGAACCTCGCGACCGACCTGGAGCATGCGGTGATCCCGCGCGAACGCTTCCACGAACATGACGCCGCCTCGCCGCTGCCGCGCGCCTATCAGTGGGCGGACGGGTCGGCATACGTGAACCACGTCGCGCTGGTGCGGCAGGCGCGTGGCGCCGAGATGCCGGACAGCTTCTGGCACGATCCGCTGATGTACCAGGGCGGATCGGACGGCTTCCTCGCCCCCCGCGATCCCATCCCGCTCGCCGATGAGAGCTGGGGCTGCGACATGGAGGCGGAGGTCGTCGTCGTGACCGGCGACGTGCCTTTGGGCGCCAGCCGCGACGAGGCACTCGCGGCGATCCGCCTGATCGGTCTGACCAACGACGTGTCGTTGCGTGGCCTTATCCCCGGCGAGCTCGCCAAGGGATTCGGCTTCTTCCAGTCCAAGCCGGCCAGCGCTTTCTCGCCCGTGTTCGTGACCCCCGATGCGCTGGGCGACTGGTGGCAGGACGGCAAGCTCCATCGCAAGCTCAACGTCGACCTCAACGGCCAGCCCTTCGGCCGCGTCGCGGCGGGCGAGGATATGACCTTCGATTTCGGCACGCTGGTTGCGCATGCCGCGAAGACGCGCGCGCTGGGGGCGGGGACGATCGTCGGATCGGGCACCGTCAGCAATCGCGGTGCCGATGGCGGCCCCGGCAAGACAATCGCCGAGGGCGGCGTGGGTTATTGCTGCCTTGCCGAGCTGCGCACCGTCGAAACGATCGCGACCGGCAAGGCGACGACGCCGTTCCTCAAAAAAGGCGACACCGTGCGCATCTGGGCCGAGGACGACAAGCACCATCCGATCTTCGGCGTGATCGAACAAACGGTGGGGTAAAAAATCCTCCCCGGCACGGGGAGGGGGACCGCCCGGCGCAGCCGGGTGGTGGAGGGAGATCGCCGCAAGCGGGTCGCATGTGGAAGCCCCCCTCCGTCACCGCTTCGCGGCGCCACCTCCCCGTGCCGGGGAGGATTGGAGAGTCATAAATCTCGCTTGAAATCTAATTACAACGGCGCGAAAGTATCGATCAACGGTGCCGGCGACTCCCGCGGGGCACGGACAGGAGAGAAACGTGGCCGGCGAGCATCCTCGCGCCAATTTGCAGCCCCTGCGGCTGCACGTGCCGGAACCCAAGTTCCGCCCCGGCGATCCCGTCGATTTCGTCGGTGTGGACATTCCCCCGGCTGGTGCCGCACGACGGCCCGACACCGCCGAATCGGCGCATGATTTCACCGACCTCGCCTATACGATGGTGCGCGTCCTCGACGAGGACGGCCGCGCGGTCGGCCCGTGGGACCCCAAGGTGTCGCCCGACATGCTGCGCCGCATGCTGCGCAACATGGCGCTGCTGCGCGCCTTCGACGAGCGCATGTTCCGCGCCCAGCGCCAGGGCAAGACCAGCTTCTACATGAAGGCGACCGGCGAAGAGGCGGTGGCGATCGCCGCGGCGCAGGCGCTCGACGCCGACGACATGTGCTTCCCGTCCTATCGCCAGCAGGGGCTGCTCATCGCGCGCGGCTATCCGCTGGTCGAGATGATGAACCAGATCTACTCGAACACCGGCGACAAGCTGCAGGGCAAGCAGCTGCCGATCATGTATTCGGCGAAGGATTTCGGCTTCTTCTCGATCTCTGGCAACCTCACCACGCAATATCCGCAAGCCGTCGGCTGGGCGATGGCATCGGCGGCGAAGGGCGACACGCGCATCGCTGCGACCTGGTGCGGCGAGGGATCGACCGCGGAGGGCGACTTCCATTCGGCCTGCACCTTCGCATCCGTCTATCGCGCGCCGGTGATCTTCAACGTCGTCAACAACCAGTGGGCGATCAGCAGCTTTTCGGGGTTCGCGGGCGCCGAATCGACGACCTTCGCAGCACGTGCGATCGGCTATGGCATCGCCGGCCTGCGCGTGGACGGCAATGACGCGCTCGCGGTCTATGCCGCGACGTTGTGGGCGGCGGAGCGCGCGCGCACCAACGCCGGCCCGACGCTGATCGAGCATTTCACCTATCGCGCGGAAGGCCATTCGACCTCCGACGATCCGACGCAATATCGCAGCGCGGGCGAACCGACCGCCTGGCCGCTCGGCGATCCGATCGCGCGGCTGAAGCAGCACCTCATCGTCATCGGCGAATGGGACGAGGAGCGCCACGCTGCCCAGGATCGCGAGCTGGCCGAATACGTGCGCGCGCAGCAGAAGGACGCGGAGAAAAACGGCATCCTCGGCCACGGCCTGCATCAGCCGTTGGACAGCCTGTTCGATGGCGTGTTCGAAGAGATGCCATGGCATCTGCGCGAACAACAGGCGCAGATGATCGCCGAGGAAGAGGCGAGCGGGCGGCCATGGGCGCGCAAGTGATGGCATTGTCCGTCACCCCGGCCTTGAGCCGGGGTCCCGCTTTTTCTTTCCGTCCGCTCGACATAGCGGGACCCCGGGTCAAGCCCGGGGTGACGAGGATTGTGGAATGACCGATACTGCTATGTCTGCTGAGACGGGCGCCGCCGACACCACCGCCCGCATGAACATGATCCAGGCGATCAACTCCGCGCTCGACGTCTGCATGGGGCGCGATGCGGACGTGATGGTGATGGGCGAGGACGTCGGCTATTTCGGCGGCGTGTTCCGCGCGACGGCGGGGCTCCAGGCGAAATACGGCAAGACCCGCGTGTTCGACACGCCGATCACCGAAATCGGCATCATGGGTGTCGCGATCGGCATGGGCGCCTATGGCCTGCGGCCCGTTCCCGAAATCCAGTTCGCCGATTACATCTATCCCGCGCTCGACCAGTTGGTTAGCGAGGCGGCGCGGCTGCGCTATCGGTCGGCGGGCGAGTTCACCTCGCCGATCACGATCCGCTCGCCCTACGGCGGCGGTATCTTCGGCGGTCAGACGCACTCGCAGAGCCCCGAGGGCATTTTTACGCACGTATCGGGCATGAAGACGGTGATCCCGTCGACGCCCTATGACGCCAAGGGCCTGCTGATCGCGGCGATCGAGGACAACGACCCCGTCCTGTTCCTCGAACCCAAGCGCATCTACAACGGCCCGTTCAACGGCCATTGGGACCGCCCGGCGGAGAACTGGTCGAAGCACCCCGGTGGCGAAGTGCCGACCGGCTATTACCGCGTCGATCTGGGCAAGGCGAAGGTCGTGCGTCCGGGCGAGGCGCTGACCATCCTCGCCTATGGCACGATGGTCCACGTCTGCGCGCAGGTGATCGCCGACGAAGGCATCGATGCCGAAATCATCGACCTGCGCACGCTCGTGCCGCTCGACATCGAGACGATCGAGGCGTCGGTGAAAAAGACCGGCCGTTGCATGATCGTCCACGAAGCGACGCGCACGTCGGGCTTCGGCGCCGAATTGTCCGCGCTGGTGCAGGAACGCTGCTTCTACCACCTCGAAGCCCCGATCGAGCGCGTGACCGGCTTCGACACGCCATACCCGCACAGCCTGGAATGGGCGTATTTCCCGGGCCCGGTCCGCATCGGCCAGGCGCTCAAGAAGATCATGAAGGACGCATAAGATGGGCCGCTTCACCTTCCGCCTGCCCGACATCGGCGAAGGCATCGCCGAGGCCGAGATCGTCGCCTGGCACGTCGCCGTCGGCGATCGCGTCGAGGAAGATCAGAACATCGCTGACATGATGACCGACAAGGCGACCGTCGAGATGGAATCGCCGGTGTCGGGCGTGGTGGTCGAACTGGCGGGCGAGGTTGGCGATCAGGTCGCCATCGGCGCCGCGCTGGTCGTCATCGAGACCGAGGACGCGGGCGCCGAAGATGCGGGGGGCGAGGTCGTCGCCGCGCCTGCGACCGCGGAACAGGCCGAGGTTGCCGAGCAGTACGAAGCGGAAAACCCCGGCGTCGAAGAAGCTCAAACCTCCTCTCCCCCTGTGGGAGAGGAAGGGGCCCGCTCGGCACCGCCGAATGGGAAGGTGAGGGGGAGCGAGAATACCGTTTCCGTCCCAACTCCCCCTCACCCTTCCGCCGCCGTTGGCGGCTCCCTCCAGCATCGGGTTGATCGCGCCCCGCGCGATCAAGGTCATGCCGGGGGCATGACCGACCCGATGCTCCCACAAGGGGAGAGGGAGCACGTCCTCGCCTCGCCGGCGGTCCGCGCCCGCGCGCGCGATCTCGGCATCGACCTTTCCCAGGTGAAGACCGACGCCGATCGCGTCCGCCACGCCGACCTCGACGCCTTCCTGCGCTACAATGCCGGCCAGGGCTATCACGCCCCCGGCGCGTCGCGTGCGCGCGAGGACGAACAGGTTCGCGTCATCGGCATGCGCCGCCGCATCGCCGAGAATATGGCCGCCGCCAAGCGCCACATCCCGCACTTTACCTATGTCGACGAGGTGGACGTGACGGCGCTGGAGGCGATGCGCGCCGATCTCAACGCGCACCGCGGTCCGCGCCCCAAGCTCACCATGCTGCCGCTGCTGATCGTCGCGATCTGCCGCACGCTGCCGCAATTTCCGATGCTCAACGCGCGCTATGATGACGAAGCGGGCGTGGTGACACGCTCGGGCCGCGTGCACCTCGGCGTGGCGGCGCAGACCGATGCGGGGCTGACCGTGCCGGTCATCCGCGACGCGCAAGACAAAAACGTATGGCAGCTCGCCGCTGAGATATCGCGCCTCGCCGAGGCTGCTCGCGCCAACAAGCTGAAGCCGGACGAACTGGGCAACGGTACGATCACCGTCACCTCGCTCGGGCCGCTCGGCGGCATCGCGACGACGCCGGTCATCAACCGGCCGGAGGTTGCGATCATCGGGCCGAACAAGATCGTCGAGCGTCCGGTATTCACCGGCCGTGGCGATGAAATCCGCCGTGCAAAGCTGATGAACGTGTCGATCAGCTGCGACCATCGCGTCGTCGATGGCTGGGATGCGGCGAGCTATATCCAGGCGCTCAAGACGCAGCTCGAGACGCCGGTCCTGCTGTTCGCCGACTGATGCGCGGGGCCGCCGCCGTCATGCTGCTGCTGCTCGCCGGCTGCGGTGACGGTGGTGCGGACCGCGCGGCGCGGCTGCGTGCGGCGGGGCCCGATCCCGACGTCACGGCGCTGTTGCGCGTCGCGGATGCGGGGGAAGGCGAGCGGCTGTTCCACGTCTGCGCTGCCTGCCATGCGATCCGCAAGGGTGCGCCCGATCGCAATGGCCCCAATCTGTCCGGTGCGATGGGCGCACCGGTGGCTGGCGTCAGTCCGCGCTTCGGCTACACCGCCGCGCTTCAACGCGTCGGCGGCCGCTGGACGCCCGAGCGGATGGACGCGTGGCTCGCCAACCCGCACCGCTTTGCGCCCGGCACGTCGATGGGCTTTCCCGGCCTCGCCGACCCGCTCGCCCGTGCCGACCTGATCGCCTATCTGCGCGCGGAGCATTAAAGCACGGTGGCGATGCTCCTGCGCCGTCATTGCGAGCGTAGCGAAGCGATCCAGGGCGTCCTGGTCCGACTCTGAATTGCTTCGCTACGCTCGCAATGACGAAAAAGGGGGAGCATGCTTGGGCAATCGGCCGTTATCCCACAGCAAGCGGCGAGCCACCCCCACTGGCGCCCCATCCCGATCCGCGCCACTGTCGCGTCATGACCCAGCCCCTCGTCCATACCGCCCGCGACGGCCATGTCGCGATCCTCACCTTCGCGCGGCCGCCGCACAATTTTGCCGATCTCGCCCTGATCGAGGCGATCGGTGCCGCCTTTGCCGCGGCAGACATGGACCCACAGGTACGTGCGATCGTGTTGCAATCGGACGGCCGCATCTTTTGCGCGGGCGCCGACCTTGCCCGTGACAATCCGGTCGAAAAGGAACAGCCCGCGGGTATGCGCAACCCCTTCTACGTCGCCGCCGCGCGCCTTTATGCCGTGAAAACACCGGTCGTTGCCGCGATCCAGGGCGCGGCGGTGGGGGCGGGGCTTGGCCTCGCGCTCGTCGCCGATTTCCGGGTCGCGGCGCCCGAGGCGCGCTTCGTCGCCAACTTCGTCGCGCTGGGATTTCACCCAGGCTTCGGCATTTCGGCGGTACTAGAGCGGGTGATCGGCGGCCAGCGTGCGCTGCTGATGAACCTTACCGCGCGTCGCATCAAGGCGGAGCAGGCGGCGGATTGGGGTCTGGTCGATATGCTGGTGCCCGCCGACCGTCTGCGGGCGGAAGCGCTGGCGCTGGCGCAGGAGATCGCGGCGGGAGCGCCGCTCGCGGTGCAGTCGACGCGGGCGACGATGCGCGGCGACCTGTTTGCGCTGGTCGAGGCCCAGACCGACCACGAATTGGCCGAACAGGCATGGCTGCAGAAGACCGCCGACTTTGCCGAAGGCGTGCGGGCGGTCAATGAGCGCCGGCCGGGACGGTTCGTAGGCGCCTGACTTCGCCCAAACACTCCGTCACCCCGGACTCGTTCCGAGGACGACTTCGCGGCGCGGGGACGGCTGGAGGCTTTTGGCATCCCCCTGCGGCCCGGTGGACCCCGGAACGAGTCCGGGGTGACGGGGTGTTACTTCATCAACACCAGCTCTTCCGCCATCGTCGGATGCAGCGCGACCGTGTCGTCGAACTGCGCCTTGGTCAGCCCTGCCTTTACCGCGATCGCGGCCGCTTGCAGGATCTCCGGCACGTCCGGTCCGATCATGTGCAGCCCGACGATCTTCCCAGACACGCCGTCGCAGACCATCTTGTACAGCGCGCGCTCGTTGCGCCCGGCCAGCACGTTCTTCATCGGCCGGAAATCGGACGAATAGACCGCCACCGACCCCAGCTTCTGCTTCGCCTCGCTCTCGGTCATGCCGACGCCCGCCATCGGCGGATGGCTGAACACGGCCGACGGGATGTTGGCGTAATCGACCGTGGTGGGCTTGTTGCCGAAGAAGGTGTCGGCGAACGCCTGGCCCTCGCGGATCGCCACGGGCGTCAGCTGTATGCGGTTGGTGACGTCGCCGATCGCGAAGATGCTGTCGACGCTCGACCGGTTCTGGTCGTCGACGACGACGGCGCCCTTCTCCAGCGCGACGCCTGCCTCTTCGAGCCCAAGACCTTCGGTGTTGGGCACGCGACCGGTCGCGAACATCACCATATCGACCGTCACCGGCTCGTGGTTCGACATATGGACGGTCAGGCAGCCATCCTCGCCCTTTTCGAGGCGTTCGAAATTGGCGTCGAACTTGAACTCCAGCCCCTTCATCATGCTGATCTGGAGCAGGCGGTCGCGGATCGACAGGTCGTAACCGCGCAGGATGTCCTGCGTGCGGTTCATGATGATGACGTGCGCGCCGAACTGGTGGAAGATGCCGGCGAATTCATTGGCTATATAGCCCGCGCCGGCGATCAGGATTCGCTTGGGGATCGCATCGAGGTGAAAGGCCTCATTGCTGGTGATGCCGTGTTCGGCACCGGGACAGGCGGGGACGGCGGGATGCGCGCCGACCGCGATCAGGATGCGCTCGGCGGTCTTCTCCGTCCCGTCGGCCAGCCGCACGCTGTGCGGGCCGCTGACGGTGGCGCGCTGGTGGATGATCTCGACATGGTGGTTTTCCAGCGTCTGCGTATAGGCGCCGTTAATCCGGTCGACCTCCTCCAGCACGTTGTCGCGCAGCGTCTTCCAGTCGAAGTCGCACTGATCGGGCACCTGCCAGCCGAAGCGCTTGGCGTCCTTCAGGTCCTCGGCGAAATGCGCGCCGTAAACGAGCAATTTCTTGGGCACGCAGCCGCGGATCACGCAGGTGCCGCCGACGCGATATTCCTCGGCCACCGCGACGCGCGCCCCATGCGCCGCCGCGACGCGGCTCGCGCGCGTGCCACCGGACCCCGCGCCGATGACGAAGAGGTCGTAGTCGTATTGGGACATGGTGTTACTCCGGGGTGGCGAGCGCCGGGCGAAGGCCCAGATGCTGCACGAAAGGGTCGAAATCGCGATCGCTGTATAACAAGGGAAGCCGGTCGAGGATGCACCGCGTCGCGATCAACGTGTCGATCGTCTTGCGGATGGTGATGCCGAGGCTGCGCAGGTGGCGGTAGTTGCGGGCGGCCTGTACGGCGACGCGGTGGTCGCTGATCTGTACGGGGTCGAACCCTTCAAAAAGGCGGATCGCGTCCTGGGCGCTGCGTTCGCTGCGCGCACCCTGGAGCACTTCCATCAACACCAGGTCGCCTATGCCGAGGGGATCGCCTCGGTCGAGACTTTGCGTTAGGGCCCGGGTCTGTCGTGTATCCCTGTTCGCCAGCAGATCGATCCAGACGCTCGAATCGACTAGCGTCAGCCCCATTCGCGCACCGGATCATCGGTGCGCATGGCGTCGAGATCACCGTCCCAGCCCAAGCCACGTAAACCTTCGAGCGCTTCACGCTGCCGCTCGATGTTAACGTAGCGGTTCAGCACGAACTGCACGACGTCACGCTTGGTCTTCAAGCCGCTACGCTGGATGGCCTCCGCCATCAAAGCATCGTCGATCTCAATATTCGTCCGCATGTGTATGGCTCCGCCGAGCCATACACATAGCGTCTAGCCCGAGCTCAATCCAGACCGGCGCGGCGGATCAGGTCTTCGGTCGAGGGGTCGAACTCCTGCCCGCCCTGGTCGGCGGCCTTGGCCATTTCCTTGCCCAGCTCGACGCCGAACTGGTCGAAGCTGTTGATGCCGAGCAGCACGCCGTTCACGAACACGCGATGTTCGTAAAAGGCGATCAGCGCGCCCAGCGTGCGCGGGTCGAGCACGTCGAGCAGGATCGTCGAGGACGGGCGGTCGCCACTGTACGAACGCGCGGGATCGTCTACCTGCTTGCCCTTCATCAGGGCGGCGCCCTGCGCAAAGGCGTTAAGCAGCAGCTGCCGATGGTGATCCTCCGCCAGCGTATCGCCCGGCTCGATCACCGCGATGAATTCGACAGGGACGAGGTGCGTGCCCTGGTGGAGCAGCTGGAACACCGCATGCTGCGCATCGGTGCCGACGCCGCCCCAGGTGATCGCCGCGGTCGGCCGTCCGACCGGCTCGCCGTCGATGGTCACGCCCTTGCCGTTCGATTCCATCTCCAGCTGCTGGAGGTAGCTCGGCAGCAGCCGCAGGCGCTCGTCATAGGCGAAGGGCGCGCGCGTTTCGGCATGGCGGACCTGCGTGTAATAGAGGTCGGCAAAGGCGGCGAGCGCGGGCGCGTTCTCGTGCAGCGCGGTCAGGCGGAAGTGACGGTCCATTTCGGCCGCGCCTTCCAGCAATTCCTCGAACGCGCCCCAGCCCAGCGCCACCGCCGCCGGGAAGCCGATCGACGACCACAGAGAATAGCGGCCGCCGACGCCCTCGCTGAACGGCAGGATGCGGGTTTCGTCGACCCCCCATTCCATCGCCTTGTCGGGTGCCGCAGTCAGCGCGATGACCTTGCCGTAGGGATCCTCGACGCCATGCTCCTTGAACCACTGCATCGCCGATTCGGCGTTGAGCATGGTTTCCTTGGTGGTGAAGGTCTTGGACGCGATGACGAGCAGCGTCGCCGACGGATCGAAATCCTTGATCGCCTCTTCCAGCGCCACGCCGTCGACGTTGGAAACGATCGCGACGTCATAGCGCTTGTCTTCGCGACCCAGCGCATCGACCAGCAGGTCCGGCCCCAGCGCCGAGCCGCCGATGCCGATGTGCAGCACGTGGCGGATGTCGCCCAATGCGCCAGCCTCGATCGCGTCGATCAGCGCGCGCATCCGCTCGTGGAAACGGCGGGCGCGGGCGACGCTTTCGGGATTGCCCTCGCCGCGTTCGGCGGTGTGCTCGACCGGGCGATCTTCGGTGACGTTGACGTGTCGGCCGCCGAACATCGCGTCGCGCTTGCCGGCAAGGTCCTTCGCCTTGGCCAGCGCCTCGAACGCCGCGACCGCTTCGCGCGTCAGATGCGTCTTCGACCAGTCGAAATGGATGCCGGAGACGTCCAGGCTGAACGTCTTCAGCCGGTCGCCATCCTCGGCGAACAGGTCCATCAGCTTGGGGGAGGGCAGGGCTTCGATCGCAGACCAGTCGCTCATATGTCCGTCCTTCATGGGGAGGGGAAAGTCGTGACCGTCCCGTATCGATCCTGCGCCGGGCGACAAGCCCGTTTCGGCCGACACCGGAACGACTGGTGAGGACGCACGGGGGCGGCTAAAGCTCCGCTCCTATGGCCGATACTCCAGCTCCCCCCGTGGTTCCCGCAACCCCCAAGCCGGTAAAGCCCCGCTCCGAAACCAGCGAGACGATCCGCTTCCTTGTGAAGCTGGCGGTCGCCGTGTTCATTTTGCGCAGCTTCATCTTCGCGCCGTTCTCGATTCCCAGCGAATCGATGCTGCCGCGGTTGCTGATCGGCGACTATCTGTTCGTCACGAAATGGAATTACGGCTATTCGCGCTGGTCGCTGCCGTACGGCTTCCCGCCGATCCCCGGCCGTCTGCTCGGCCGCAACCCCGCGCGCGGCGACGTCGTCGTGTTCCGCTCGCCCGATCCCGCGCCGGGCGATACCGATCCCGAGCACGCCGACCATGACGTCATCAAGCGCGTCATCGGCCTGCCCGGCGACACGATCCAGATGCGCCGCGGCCAGGTGATCCTGAACGGCGTGCCGGTGCCCAAGCAGCGCGTCGCCGACTTCGTCCTGCCGCTGACCGCGAACTTCAACGAGCAGAAGTGCGGCGCGACCTTCGTCGATGTCGATGCGAAGGGGCAGCCGATCTGCCGCTACCCCCAGTTCCGCGAGACCTTGCCCAACGGCAAGAGCTATATGGTGCTCGACCAGGCGGACATCCCGCAGGCGGACGACACCGGCCTCTACACCGTGCCGGCAGGCGACGTGTTCCTGATGGGCGACAATCGCGACGACAGCGCCGACAGTCGTTTCCCCGCGCCGATCGGCATGGGCTACATCCCGATGGAGCGGATCGAGGGCAAGGCGGTCGTCACCTTCTTCTCGACCAACGGCAATTACCGCTGGTTCAATCCCGTCAGCTGGTTCACCGCGGCGCGCTGGAACCGGATCGGAGAAGGCTTCTGACCCCCGATCTCGCCAGCTGGATCGCGCAGACCTTCGGCCGGGCACCCGCTGACCCCGCTCCGTTCGCGCGCGCGCTGACGCATGGCAGCCAGGCGGCCGAAAATTACGAGCGGCTCGAATTCCTCGGCGACCGCGTGCTCGGCCTCATCATGGCGGAATGGCTGTGGGAGCTGTTCCCCAAGGAGACCGAAGGCAGCCTGTCGAAGCGCCTCAACGCGCTGGTGACGGGCGCGGTCTGCGCCGATGTCGCCCGCGCGATCGGCGTCCGCGCGCATCTGAAGCTCGGCAAGCAGGCCCGCGATGACGGGGCGTATGAGAGCGACAATATCCTGGGCGACGTGATGGAGGCGCTTATCGGCGCCTGGTATCGCGAAGCCGGCCTGGATGCGGCGCGCACCTTCGTCCGCACCGCCTGGGGTGATCGCGTCCGCCGCAGCGACAAGGCGCCGCAGCATCCCAAATCGGCGCTGCAGGAATGGGCCGCCGCCCACGGCCGCCGCGCGCCCGAATATGTCGTCGTCGACCGATCTGGTCCGCACCACGCGCCACGGTTCACGGTGCAGGCGAAGATCGGGACGTTCGCGGAAGCCACCGCGACGGGCGCGAACAAGCAGATCGCCGAAACCGCGGCGGCGAAGGCGCTGCTGGCGAAGGTGGCCGGCTGACGTTTCCCCGCGTCCGGGTGGCGCGGGATTCCCACGACTTGCCCATATGACGGATGCGCCGCAAAGAAGCCCCATGACCCAGACCCAACATTGCGGCCTCGTCGCCGTCGTCGGCGCGCCCAACGCGGGCAAGTCCACGCTCGTCAACGCCCTCGTCGGCCAGAAGGTCGCCATCGTCAGTCCCAAGGCTCAGACGACGCGCACCAAGCTGCTCGGCGTCGCGATCCATGACGCGGCGCAGATCCTGCTGGTCGACACGCCCGGCATCTTCGAACCGCAACGCCGCCTCGACCGCGCGATGGTGTCGGCCGCATGGAGCGGCACCGAGGGCGCGGACATGATCGCGCTGGTGGTGGACGGCAAGGGCGGCATCGGCCCCAAGGTGGAGCGGATCGCCGAGGCGCTGAAGGACCGGCCCGAACCGAAGATCCTGATCCTCAACAAGGTCGACGTCGCGGACAAGCCCAAGCTGCTGCTCCACGCCGAAAAGCTCAACGCGCTGATGCACTTCGCCGATACGTGGTTCGTGTCGGCGCAGACCGGTGACGGCCTCGACGAGCTGAAGTCCGCGCTCGCCGCCGCGATGCCGGAGGGGCCGTGGCATTATCCGGAGGATCAGGTCTCCGACGCCACCGAACGCGCGCTCGCCAGCGAGGTGACGCGCGAACAGCTCTATCTGCAGCTCCACGCCGAACTGCCCTACGCCAGCACGGTCGAGACCGAGAAATACAGCGAGCGCGAGGACGGATCGGTCGAAATCCACCAGCAGATCCTCGTCGAACGCCCGACGCAGCGCGCGATCGTGCTGGGCAAGGGCGGCGTGCGCATCCGCGACATCGGCGCCCGCGCGCGCACCGAACTTGCCGGCATCCTCGGCGTGCCGGTCCACCTCTATCTGCACGTCAAGGTCAAGCCCGGCTGGGACGAAGACCGCGAGATCTACCGGGACATCGGTCTCGACTGGGTCGAGTAAAGGCCTCCCTTCGCGCTGCCGGGGACGCGCCCGCAACTTGAGCGGGCGGCGTCCTATCCTCCCCCTCCGTCACCACTGCGCGGTGCCACCTCCCCCTGGCGGGGGAGGAATGAGGAGGACTTGGGGGAGCTATCGCTCAGCCGGGCTGCCAGCCTCCGCCAGCAGCGCATCCACCCATGCCGGCACCAACTCCCCCGCCGGCCCCAGCCGCGTCTCGGCAAAGAAGCCGCTGCCCGCTGATCGCTCCAGGTTCAGCTCCAGCGTGTCGGCGCCATAGGCCTCCGCCATCTGCACGAAGCCGGCGGCGGGATAGACCGCGCCCGATGTGCCGATCGACACGAACAGGTCGCACGCCGCCAGCGCCGCCTCGATCCGATCCATGTGATAGGGCATCTCGCCGAAGAAGACGATGTCGGGCCGCAGCGCCGGCTCGCCGCAATTGGGGCATTCGGTGTCGGGCGGCAGCGTGCCGTCCCAATCCTCGCGGATGCCGCAGACCGCACACAGCGCCGATCGGAGCTCGCCATGCATGTGCAGCAACCGCGTCGCACCGGCACGCTCGTGCAGATCGTCGACATTCTGCGTCACGAGCAGCAACTCGCCCGTCCACGCGCGATCCAACCGCGCCAACGCCACATGCGCGGCATTAGGCGCGACCTCCGCCAGCGCCGCCCGCCGCAGGTCGTAGAAGCGATGCACCAGCGCCGGATCCGCCGCCAGCGCCTCTGGCGTGCAGACGTCTTCGACCCGGTGTCCTTCCCATAATCCACCAGGCCCGCGGAAGGTGGCGATGCCGGATTCAGCGGAAATGCCGGCGCCGGTCAGGACGACGATGTTGCGGATGGCGGTCATGGCCCACAGGATAGGGCCGGAACCGGGTGGCGGAAAGGTGGTGGCCCGCTATCGGCTCATCCCCGTCCCGCGGTCAGAATTCCGACCAGTCGTCGTGGGCCATCGCCAGCGCGGTATTGCCGACCGCGCATGACGGCGCGGTGCGGGCGATACGCTGTCCCGCCGGGGCGGGGCGGTGGTGCAGCTCTGTGCACTTGGAAAGGCTGGGCAATACTTCCGTCGCAAACCGATTGATCACTGCCCGGCGATGGGCAGATCAACCTTGACGACATTGGTCGGAATGGGGGTGAGGAGCAGCAGCGCTGCACTGAACAGGCCCGTCAGGCCCCAACCATAGCGGCGGGCGCGCAGATCGTTGATCGCCCTCGCAAGGCAGTAGAGCGCAGGGATGAGTATCGCGATCGTCGTCTGGACGGTGGTCCACATAGGGGCAGGCTAGCTTGGACTGCATCGACGGGCAACGGCTGCCGCCATGGGCGAAGTCGTCGTGTCACCGCGTCACCGAAGATGCGATAGTGCCGATCCGGATCAACCCCATATTAAGAAACGGTCGATATCGGTTTAACCATGCTCTTCAAACGCTCTTCCGATACGCTCGAAGCGCGCACTGCGCTCGCCGTCTTCCGTCATTCGCCCGACGCAATGATGCTGTTGCGCGATAACCAGTTCGTCGCCTGCAACGCGGCTGCCGAGCAGGTGTATGGCGCGCCGCGCGCCGCGATCCTCGGGCAGAATCCCGTGGTCTTCTCGGCGCCGGAACAGGGCGACGGGCGTCCGACGATCGAACATGTCAACGAACGCGTGTCACAGGCCATCCGGGACGGCCATGCCCGTTTCGAATGGCTCAACATGCGTAACGGCCAGGTCGTGCGCATGCTGGTCACGCTGATCCCGGTGGCGATCGACGGCGGGGCGGAGGTTCTGGTGCTGGTACAGGACATGACCGCGACGTCGCAGGTCGTCGACGCGATCGGCGAGGGCCTCGAACGCCTGGCAGGGGGGGACCTCACGGTGCGGATCGAGGCCGCGTTCAATCCGGAGTTCGAACCGCTGCGCGCCAGCTTCAACGGCGCCGCCGCGACGATGCAGGATTCGCTTCAGACGGTGGTGGCGGTCGGCAACGGCCTCGCGTCGGGTTGCGGAGACATTCGCACCGCGGCGGACGATCTGTCGCTGCGCACCGAGCGTCAGGCGGCAAGCCTGGAAGAAACCGCCGCGGCGATGGATGAGATCACCAGCAATGTCCGCGTCACCGCCGACACCGCCGGCCGGGCCGAGACGATCGTCGCCGGCGCACACCGCGCGGCGGAGGAATCGAGCGTCGTCGTCGAACGCGCCATGCAGGCGATGGCGGGAATCGAACGCGCCTCGAACGAGATTTCCGAAATCATCAGCGTCATCGACGGCATCGCCTTTCAGACGAACCTGCTCGCGCTCAATGCCGGTGTCGAGGCGGCGCGTGCGGGCGATGCGGGCAAGGGCTTTGCCGTCGTCGCCTCAGAAGTGCGTGCGCTGGCGCAGCGATCGGCGGATGCGGCGCGCGACGTGAAGGCGCGGATCACCGCCTCGACGCTGCAGGTCGACAATGGCGTCGGCCTCGTCTCCGAAACCGGTGCTGCGCTCCAGCGGATCATCACGCAGATGGCCGAAATCAGCAGCTCGGTCGCCAACATCGCGTCCGCCGCGCGCCAGCAGGCCAGCGGGCTCAGCCAGATCAACACCGCGGTCGGCGAGATGGATGCGATGACGCAGCAGAATGCCGCGATGGTCGAGGAAACCACCGCTGCCGCCCGCAATCTTGCCGCCGACGCGGAGCGCCTGGCCGATGCAGTCTGCCGCTTCCGCGTCGGTGAGGCGCGGCACGAACCGGCGATGACCGGCAAGGTCGTGGCCCTCGCCGGCCGTGCCCGCCGCTGACGCTGCGAGCGCGCTGACGTGGGCGCTTGCGGGTGGCGTCGAACGCTGGCGAATAACCAGTCGGGACAGGACCTTACTGCTACCACCTGTCCTGCGCGCCGGACTTGTGCCAGACGGGCGGCATGACCTGTGTCCCGCGCCGCCGTCGCTCTGCGAACCTTGCATGTTCGTGCGCCCCTCGTGACCTGTCGAGGGCGCTATGACCGCGATCGGCATCTACGGCAGCAGCGGCCGGATGGGCCGCGCGATCGCCGAGCAGATCGAGGCTGCGGGCGCGCGGCTGGCCGGCGGCGTCGATGCCGGCGGCGATCCGCTCGCACTCGCGAACATAGCCGACGTTCTGGTCGATTTCTCCACCGCCGCCGCCTTGGAGGCGCATGTCGCCGCCGCCCGGGCGACGCGCACGCCGATCGTCATCGGAACCACCGGCCTCAGCATCGACCAGCACGCCATGATCGATGCCGCGGCGACTGACATTGCGGTGCTCCAGACGGGCAATACATCGCTTGGCGTCACGCTGCTCGCGCAACTGGTGCGCGAGGCAGCGGCGCGCCTCGGCACCGACTGGGATATCGAAATCGTCGAAGCGCATCACCGCCACAAGGTCGATGCCCCGTCCGGCACCGCGATCCTGCTTGGGGAGGCCGCGGCGAGCGGGCGGGGGACGACGCTGTCCGAATTGCGCGTCGACGGTCGCGCAGGGCTGACGGGTGCGCGGACCGAGGGCACGATCGGGCTCGCCAGCATCCGCGGCGGTTCGATCGTCGGCGATCACAATGTCATCTTCGCCAGCGAGGGCGAGCGGATCGAACTCGCCCATCTGGCACAGGATCGCGGCATCTTCGCCAAGGGCGCGGTGCGTGCCGCGCTGTGGCTCGCCGGCCAGCCCGCCGGCCGCTATCGCATGGGCGACGTGCTCGGCCTGTGATCGCGAGGGGCCTGTGAAAAAGGCAGACGTCTTCGAGTTTTACCGCCGTCTGGCGGAAGCGAACCCGCATCCCGAAACCGAACTGGAATCGGGTAACGTCTTCCAACTGCTCGTCGCGGTGGTGCTGTCCGCTCAGGCGACCGATGCCGGCGTCAACAAGGCGACGCGCGCGCTTTTCGCCGAGGTGAAGACGCCCGAACAGATGGTGGCGCTGGGCGAGGACGGCCTGAAGCAGCACATCAAGACGATCGGATTGTTCAATACCAAGGCGAAGAACGTCATCGCGCTGTCGGAAGCCTTGATCGCGCAGCACGACAGCGAGGTGCCGAACGACCGCGCGGCGCTGGAAGCGCTGCCCGGCGTTGGCCGCAAGACCGCGAACGTCGTCCTCAACGTCGCCTTCGACGCCGAAACCTTCGCGGTGGACACGCACATCTTCCGTGTCGGCAACCGCACCGGCCTCGCCCGCGGCAAGACCCCACTGGCGGTCGAGCTGAAGCTGGACAAGGCGACGCCGCAGCCATTTCGGCTGCACGCGCATCACTGGCTGATCCTGCACGGCCGGTATATCTGCAAGGCGCGCACACCCGAATGCTGGCGTTGCCCCGTTGCCGACCTGTGCGCCTACAAGCCCAAGACCCCGCCGCCCAAGCGTGCCAAGGCCCCATAAACCACTGGCGCAACCCCGACGCCTTTGCTAGGCGAGCCACCCAGGCACCCGTAGCTCAGCTGGATAGAGCGCTGCCCTCCGAAGGCAGAGGCCACAGGTTCGAATCCTGTCGGGTGCGCCAAATTTGGCAACTGCCTTCTTAAATTGCTTTGATCGTCCAACCATGACGGGCCGGGCTCGTCTGGCGGCTGAGCGTCGCGCCTGTTTCAGACGTGCTGCTGCTACATTCCGTCGTTGCTACGAATAGGGTCGATCACGAGGATCAGGCGCTGTCCGCCCGTGGCGACGATAGGTGGCGATCGGTGGAGGACGGTCGGGGGATCGAGCAGCATCCGGCCTTTGAAGACCCCCACCGCGCCGGTCGGCACCTCGCAGATCGCATCCGCGGCCGCGGCGCGGCACCATTGCGTTCCCGGCCCGACATAAGTGCACAGCAGCCGCAGCGTGACATAGTCGGCATGGAAGCGCCGGCAGGCATCGGTCTCGATTACTTCGAGCCGCAGCCGCAGGCGATCGTCACCGGTCAGCGCCGCCTGTCGCCGGAGCAGGAGGCCGATGTCCGCAGCAAGCGGGGTGGCGATATCGTCGGGATAGCCGGCGTCGCGCAGCGTGTCATCGAGCCGAGCGTCCGCATCGACGTCCAGCGTGACGTCATCGACCGTGTCGAGGTTCAGCGAAGCCAGTCCGGCCTTCACTGCATCGGGGAGCGGACGCCACCAGATCGCCAGCGCTGTTTTGGGGCGGGCAATCGCGTCGAGCGAGGTGCGATCGTAACCGAAGGCGACGACGTCTTCGAGTATAGCGGGCGTCATACGGAGGCCTCCAGCTGGCGCTCGCCCCAGGCCGGGAAGGGGTCGGGCAGCGACGTCCACAGCGTCGGCGTAAAGGCGGTGGCGGACACGAGGCATGCGTCGAGCCGGCGCCGGAGGGAGGGTTCGTCCATGGTGATGCCTATGAATACGATTTCCTGTCGGCGGTCGCCCCAGATGTCGTCCCAATGCTGGGCAACGAACTCTTCGAAGCGGCCGTCGTCGGGCCAGTGATGCTTGGGCACCGCAGCCCACCAGCGGCCCATCCGTGCGGTCGTCGTCTGGCTGCCCGCCACCGCCAGTTCGCCGACCCAATCGGGGCGCGTCGCCAGCCAGAAATGCCCCTTCGCCCGCACGACATTCTCGAGCCCGCCCTCGGTCAGGAAGGCGTAGAAGCGCGCGGGATCGAACGGCGCGCGGGCGCGATAGACGAAGCTTTCGATCCCATATTCTTCGGTCTCGGGCTGATGGTGGGCATAGCCGTACAGCTCCTTGGCCCACAGCGGGTGGCGCGCCGCTTTCTCTTCGTCGAACAGCCCGGTGGCGAGCACGAGGTCGAGGTCGACGCGCGCCTGGTCGGCGGTCACGATCACCGCATCGGCGTTCAGGCTGGCGACGAGCTTCTTGACCGTGGCCAGCTGCTCGGCGGAGACGGACGAGGCCTTGTTGACGATGACGACGTCGGCGAACTCGATCTGTTCGACCAGCAGGCCGACGAGGCTGCGCGTATCCTCTTCCCCCATGCTCTCGCCGCGATCGGCGAGAAAATCCTGGCTGGAATAATCGGCCAGCAGGTTCAGCGCGTCGACCACCGTCACCATCGTGTCCAGCCGCGCGACATCGCCCAGCGAGACGCCGTCCTCGTCACGGAAAGAGAAGGTGGTGGCGACCGGCAGGGGTTCGGAAATGCCGGTCGATTCGATCACCAGATAGTCGAACCGCCCGGCCTCGGCGAGCGTGCGCACTTCGGCGAGCAGGTCGTCGCGCAGCGTGCAGCAGATGCAGCCGTTGGTCATTTCGACCAACGCTTCCTCCGACCGCGACAGTGCCGCTTCGCCACCGCGCACGAGATCGGCGTCGATGTTCACTTCCGACATGTCGTTGACGATCACCGCCACGCGCCGCCCTTCGCGATTGGCGAGGATATGGTTCAGCAGCGTCGTCTTGCCCGCGCCGAGGAAGCCGGACAGGACGGTCACGGGCAGACGGGTGTCGGATGGGGAGAGGCTTGCCATGATGACGGTCCAATGTGATATGTTACAACATGACCTATCCAGAGATGCCCAACGATGTCCAGTGACATCATGATCATGAAACCGCGTGGACCGATACAGGTGACGGCGGGCTGTGGCGCCATCGCGGTGAGGCGTGCGGCATGAGCAGCGTTCCGGAGGGGCCGGGCACGCGTATTCCCGTGTCGGTGCTGACGGGCTTTCTCGGCAGCGGCAAGACGACCGTCCTTAACCATCTGGTCCGGTCCCCCGGCATGGCGCGGGCATTGGTCGTCATCAACGAATTCGGCGCGGTGGGGCTGGATCACGAACTGATCGCCCGATCGAACGAGGATCTGGTCGTCGAAATGATGGGCGGATGCCTGTGCTGCACCATCCGCGGCGACCTGTCGCGGACGCTGCGGGACGCGCCGTGGCGTTTCGCGCGTGACGGCGAGTGCTGGTTCGACCGGGTTGTGATCGAAACCACCGGACTGGCCGACCCCGCACCGATCCTGCACACGCTGATGACCGATCCGCAGCTGGAGCCGCTCTACCGGCTCGACGCGGTCATCGCGACGGTCGATGCGGCGGCGGGCATGGCGACGCTGGACGCGCAGCCGGAAGCGGTGAAGCAGGCGGCCGTCGCCGACCGGCTGCTGCTGACCAAGACCGATCTTGCCGACGAGACGGCACAGCAGGCGATCCGCGACAGGCTGGCCGCGCTGAACCCCGGCGCGCCGATCATCCCGGTGACCAACGGCGCGGTGGATTCTGCATCGCTGTTCGACGTGGGGCTATGGGACCCTGCCAGCAAGAGCGAGGACGTGAATCGCTGGCTGGCGCACGAGGCCGCGCATGCCGGCCATCACCACCATCACCATCATGACGTGAACCGGCACGATGCCGGTATCCGCGCGACCTGCCTGACGTTCGATACGCCGCTGGAGCCGCTGGCCTTCGACCGCTGGCTTGGGCTGCTGACCATGTTCAAGGGCGCCGATCTGCTGCGCGTGAAGGGCATCGTGAACCTCGTCGGGCATGATGCGCCCGTGGTGGTGCATGGGGTGCAGCACGTCTTCCACCCGCCCATCGAACTCGAGCGCTGGCCATCGGTGGATCGGCGCACGCGGATGGTGTTCGTCACGCGCAACATCGATCCCGAAGAGTTGCGGGGCACGTTGGCGCTGATGACCGTGGGGCTGCACGACGTCGACCTGCAGGGGCTGATCGAAAGCGTGACGCCGTGATGGCCGGCGTGACCCGGGGCGTCGACGCTCGGGCCTTTGCGCACGCGTAGCGACCAAGCCCAGCGGGCGGCTGGCGGCGATCCGACCGCAGATTTTTCAACGGGAGTGAATGAATGTTTACCGAAGAGATGGTCCACGCTGCCTTGCAGACGTGGTGCGACAATGTCGTGGCTGTCGGCAAGGCCCATGCCGAAGGCGGCGATCCGCGCGCCGTGGCGGAACGGGTGCTGAGCGACAATTACGACTATGATCATGGCAAGGTTCTGTTCAAGCCGACGCTGACCTTCGGCACCCAGACCTATCGCCCGACGAAGGAGGGCGCGCTTGCCTATTTCACGGGTGGCAGCGACGCATTCCCCGACGACAAGGGCTTCAAGCTGAAGCCCTGGGTCAAGGTGTGGTACAGCAAGGAAGACTTCATCCTGCACGGCGATCTGGCGATCGTGCAATGCAACGTGCATTTCATCGGCCAGGATGACAGCCACATCTTCGTGAACAAGAGCTTCGTGTTCAAGGCGTGCGCGGATGGCAAGGTGCGCATCGTCCTGCACCAATCGTCGCTGCCCTATCAGCCCTGATCGTTTGGGACGGCAGCGCTGCACGCAGCGCTGCCGTTCGTTCGATGACGCCTGTCAGGCGATGCTGTGCGTCGCGGGCCGCCGAAGCAGCAGTGCGGCGCCGAGCAGCAAGGCGGCTTCCACGCCCAGACCCGACAGGTCGACGGGACGCACGAGCAGGTAGAACAGGGCGACCCCAAGAAGAGTACCGCCCACGGCCTGACGCGCGCGGATCGAGCCGGCCGCCGCCCCGAACCTGCGGGACAGGCCCGCGACGAGTAGCAGGGTGAGCGTCAGGGCCAGCCATAGCCATATAAGGGCGTCGCCATAGGTCGGCAGCGCGAGGGCGGCGGCGGCGGTCAGCGCCAGCGCGACGGGCTGGCCCCAGGCGACCGCCGTCCACAGGCGCTCCCACAGCGGCACGGCGCGGCCGCGGTCGCGGCGGCGGGCGAGCCAGATCGTCACGCCACTCGACGTGACGAGGCAGAGTGCCAGACCCAACAGACCGTAGAGGAGCCGCACCGGCAAGCCGCCGAACCAGCCGAAGTGCAGCTGGCCGATCCCGCCCAGCAGCTTTACGCCGGCGGGCAGGTCTGCGGGATGGCGGTCCGTCACCATCCGGCCGCGCGCATCGAACACGGTCGTGTCCTGCGGTACGAGCAGACGGTCGCGGCGCGAGGTGATGGCGATGCGCGCATCGGCCCGGCCGGCGCGCTCTATGATCAGCTGTTGCGGGGCGGCGCCGTCGCTGCGGCGGCGGGCCTCCAGCAACAACGGAGCGAGTGCGGGCATGGGCTGCGCTGCGGCGTTTGCGGCAGGCGGCGGCTCGACGAAGAAGCCGTATACGCGCGCGGTGTTGCCGCCGTAGAGCAGCATGGCAAGCACGCCGACGATCAGCGTGGTCAGCCCCAGGATCGCACCCGTCAGGGCGATGGTGACGTGGAACGGCAGCGCCCAGGTGCCGAGGCGGTTGTGCATGTCCGCCTCCTGCAAGCGCCGGGCGCCGCCGCGCCGCAGGTTGAAGGCATCTTTGAAGACCCGCGGGTGCGCGAGGATGCCCGAGATCAGGACGGACAGGAGCGCGACACCGGTCAGCCCGACGAGCATTCCGCCCCATGTTCGCGGCAGGTGGAGCGCGATGTGGAGGTCGATCAGAAATTCGCTGAATGGCGTGTGCCGTTCGTTCAGCGTGCCGTCGCGGGCGATCGCCCAGTCGCGGTGCTCGGCTGGCGTATACGCGAGGATACTGGCGCCGTCCTGGGCGGGGGAGGGCAGCGACAGATAGAGCGTCGCCTGTGCCGGGCCGTTGGCCTGCGCGGCCATGACCGCGCGATCGAGCGCGCCGGGGGCAAGCTGGTTCGCCACGGGCACGCCGGGCTGTTCCCAACGCGCGATGTCCCCGGCGAAGACGGCGAGCGTGCCGGTGAGGCAGACGAGATAGATGAGGGCGGCGAAGGCGAGGCCGAGGATGCCATGCCCGTTCAGCACGGCGCGGACCGTGCCCGGCGCCAGCGGCCAGCCGCGCGGTGCGTCCGTCTTGGCGGCTTTGATCATACCGGGCCCTGCAAGGCGGCCAGCGCGAAGCCGGTCAGCGTCGTGGTGACGATCATGGCGAGCGACCGCATCAAGCGGGGGTCGGCGAGCGTCCAGATCATGGCCAGCGCCCAGACGATGGGGATCGTCAGTCCGCCGATGAGGACACGGGTGGGCGGCGCGCCGGGCACCCAGGCGGCGGCGCAATACGCGATGGCCACGGCGGCCGCCAGTCCGAGCGGTCCGGCCAGTATCGCCTTCAGCGCGCCGCGCCATGCCCTGGAGGGTTCATCGGGCTCGCACGGCGCAGTGGTGGCGCGGGCGGCTCGCGTTGCCTTAACGGTCCGACCCCGGATGAGGACGATCAGCGCACCGATGCCGGTCGCGACCACCGCGAGCGCGCCGCCCCGGATCCAGCCGATCCAGGCGGCGTCGACCAGGATCGTGCCGCCGATCACTGCCCAGCCCGCCGCGATCAGGTCTGGCCGCTCGCGCTGACGCTCGGCCCAGGCGCGGCGCAACAGCGTTGCGCCGGCGATGCCGCCTGCGATGCCGAGGACCGCTGGCAGCGCGATCATGCTCGCCAGCCCATCGGGGATTGGCCTGTCTGCCCGGCAGCCGGAAGCGGCGTCGGGCCATTCGGGACGGTGCGGGCAGGCGCATAAACGGTCGGTGTCATCGTTCCCCCTTCCGGAAGACGACCTAGTGCGACCCGTAATGCGAATCAATATCAAATAGGCGGTGACCGATGGGAGGCTGGTCGAAACGCTCTCACCGGGGTCCGGTCAGGGGCGGTCGCCGCCGCGTGCCAGAAAGTCCCTCACCGCGTGCCATGCCTTTTCCCGTACCGCCTCCGGTGTGTCGTCGGCGTCGATGATCGCATGCCGTTCGGGCGCCGCTGCGGCCTGTGCCAGGAACGAGGCGCGGATGCGCTGGTGGAAGGGGAGGGCGAGGCTTTCGAAGCGGCCTTCGTCGATCGCCTCGTCGGACAGGCGCTTGCGGCTGCGGGTGAGGCCGATCGCGGGATCGAGGTCGAGGACCAACGTCAGGTCGGGCCACAAATCGTCGAGCATCGTCGTGTGGAGGCCGCGGATCAGGGCTTCGTCCATGCCGCGGCCGGCGCCCTGATAGGCGAGTGTCGAGCCGGCATAGCGGTCCGAGATGACGATCCGGCCGGCGGCGACGCCGGGGCGGATGACGTGCGCGGCGTGCTGGACGCGGGCGGCGGTCATCAGCAGCAGTTCGGCGCGCGGTTCCCATGCCGCATCGTCACCGGCGAGCAGCAGGCCCCGCAGCGCTTCGCCCTGCGGGGTGCCGCCGGGTTCGCGGGTGGCGGCGACGTCATGCCCCGCGGCCTGCAACGCGGCGACAAGGGAGCGGACGACGCCGCTCTTGCCCGACCCGTCGACGCCCTCGACGGCGATGAACGCGCCGCGCTGGGTCATGATTCCCTGCGCCAGATCTGCGATTTGCAGATGAAGCCGCCGATCAGGCAGCCTTTGACGTTCAACGTATCGGCGTCGATCATCGTCACCGTCGACCCGAAGACGCGGCCCATGTCGGGGACGTAGATCTGACCGGCCCAGCGGCCCTTGCCATTGTTGCGATAGCCCCGCAGCAGCGCGGTGCCGATCAACGGCGGATAGCCCTTGTTCGCGACATCGGCCTTCGCCTTGTCCGACGCGCGGATGACCCAGCCGCACAGGTTCGGACCACAGCGGCCGGTGCGCACTGCGACGGTGTTCTTGGGGTTGTGCCAGTTGCCGATGATCGGCGCATGCGGGTCTGCCGGCAGGGTGGCGGACTGGAGCGCGAGCGGCAGAGCGGCAAGGAACGAGAGGACGGACACGTCGATCAGATGGTTGGCGGCCGTCAGCCGCGCAACTGTTCGTGGTGGCGGATCACTTCATCGATGATGAAGCGCAGGAATTTCTCGCTGAATTCGGGATCGAGCTCGGCGTCTTCGGCCAGGCGGCGCAGGCGGGCGATCTGGCGTTCCTCGCGACCGGGATCGGCGGCGGGCAGCCCGCTCGTCGCCTTGTGACGGCCGACCGCCTGCGTCACCTTGAAGCGCTCGGCGAGCAGGTGGACGAGCGCGGCATCGATATTGTCGATGCTCTTGCGATAGCCTTGCAGCACGTCGTCGCTCACCGGTCGCCCCCTTCGATGGTCAAGTTCGATCCCCATGAGCGTTGTTGCGGGCGCGAGCAAGACTTGCGTTCGGGGGCGCCAGCGGCCACAGCGCGTGGCGAGATGACCGCCACCATCCACCGCCTCGATCGTCCCGAACCGTCGCTGGAGCCGATGCTCCAGCTGGTCGCGGCCGACATGAACGCCGTCAATGCGGTGATCCTGGATCGCATGCAGTCGCAGATCCCGCTGATCCCTGAACTTGCCGGGCATCTGATCGCGGGCGGCGGCAAGCGCATGCGGCCGATGCTGACGCTCGCGAGCGCGCGGCTGATCGGCTACACCGGCACGCGGCACCACCGGCTGGCGGCGTCGGTGGAGTTCATCCACACCGCGACGCTGCTGCACGACGATGTGGTCGACGGATCGGACATGCGGCGCGGCAAGCGGGCGGCGAACCTGATCTGGGGCAACCCCGCGAGCGTGCTGGTCGGCGACTTCCTGTTCAGCCGCAGCTTCGAACTGATGGTCGAGGACGGCAGCCTGAAGGTGCTGAAAATCCTGTCCAACGCATCCGCGGTGATCGCGGAGGGCGAGGTCAACCAGCTGACTGCGGCGCGGCGGATCGACCTGGGCGAGGATCGGTACCTCGACATCATCAACGCCAAGACCGCGGCGCTGTTCGCGGCGGCGTGCCGGATTGCGGCGGTGGTGGCGGAGCGGAGCGAGGCGGACGAGCTGGCACTGGATGCGTACGGCCGATACCTGGGCATCGCATTCCAGCTCGTCGACGATGCGATCGATTACGTGTCGGACGCGGGCACGATGGGCAAGGACGCGGGCGACGACTTCCGCGAGGGCAAGATGACGCTGCCCGTCATCCTGGCCTATGCGCGCGGCGACGAGACCGACCGCAAATTCTGGAAGGACGCGGTCGAGGGACGGCGCGCGTCGGACGAGGATTTCGCGCACGCCATCGACCTGGTGCGCAAGACGCGTGCGGTCGACGACACGCTGGCGCGGGCGCGGCATTACGGCCAGCGCGCGATCGATGCGATCGGGCATTTCCCGAACGGGAAGGCCAAGGACGCGATGATCGAGGCGGTCGAATTCGCGGTGGCCCGCGCGTACTGACGGGCGCAGGCGCGGCCACGCCCGCGCCGATGCGAGCAGAGCGAGCAGCGCCCGGCCCGGCCGGCGGGTCGGCCTAGCCGGACCCGTCCGACGTCAGGCTGGCGGCTTGGCCGTCGGCGGTTCCGGCCCGCAACATAGACAACATGAACACCTTGGGCGAAACGATATGGGGTATCGTTTCCGAAATGAGGGTGATGCACGGCTGAGACAGAGCGCTGTAATGGCGTGCCGCTGGTAGCATGGGCGCGCGCGTGTAGGACAGGGCGGCGGGATTTCGCTGTTGGGTCAGCGGCTTGGGCCGGGGGCCGTCCAACAGGGTTTCTGAGCGGGTCATTCCCGCGGAGGCGGGAATCCATAACCACTACCGCTCCGATGGGGTCGAGAGGTCAGCGCGTCTGGATCCCCGCCTGCGCAGGGGTGACGGCGGAGTTGGGGCCGAGCGTGTAGGACAGGTGGCCGTATTTCGCTGATGGGTCAACGACTTATCTAAGGCGTCGTCCACCGCCGTCTTCTCCATTCGTCATTGCGAGCGTAGCGACGCAATCCAGGGCGTCTTGGTCCGGCTCTGGATTGCTTCGCTGGGCTCGCAAGGACGGGGGGTGGCGGAGGGATCGCCGCCCTCAGCAGCTGGTGCAATCGCCACCCGTTTCGACCTGCAACGTCGTATGGCCGATGCCGAAGCGGTCGTGCAGCATCGCGCGTGCGTCCACGAGGAAAGCGTCGCCCGGATAGCGCCCGGACATGACGAGGTGCGCGGTGAGGACGGGTTCGGTGGTCGACATCGGCCAGATGTGTAGGTCGTGCACGCGTGCGACGCCGGGCAGCGCGGCGAGTGCTGCGGTGACCGCGTCATAGTCGATGTGGCGGGGCACGGCGGAGAGGCTCATTTCGACCGTCTCGCGCAGCAGGCCCCAGGTCTGCCAGAAGATCAGCGCGGCGATGACGAGGCTGACGATCGGATCGATCCAGCCAATGCCGGTCGCCCAGATCGCGAGGCCGGCGAGGACGACGCCCGCCGAGACGACCGCGTCGCTGAGCATGTGGAGATAGGCGCCGCGGACATTGATGTCATGCTTGCGCCCGCGCGCGAACAGCCAGGCGGTGAAGGCGTTGACCGCGATGCCGATGCCCGCGACGGTCGACACGGTGAGGCCGGCGAGCACCGGCGGGTCGCCGATCCGCTGCACCGCCTCCAGCACGATCGCGCCCAATGCGACGAGCAGCAGCAGCGCATTGGCGAGCGCGGCGAGGATCGTCGAACCTTTCAGGCCATAGGTGAAGCGCTTGCTGGGCGCGCTGCGGGCGAGCGCGGCGCCGCCCCAGGCGACGGCGAGGCCGAGCACGTCGGACAGATTGTGGCCCGCGTCGGCGAGCAGTGCGACCGATCCCGTCCACAGGCCGGCGCCGCCTTCGGCAAGGACATAAGCGATGTTGAGCGCGATGCCGATCGCGAAGGCGCGGTCGAACGACGCAGGGGCGTGGGAATGGCCGTGGCCGCCGTGGCTGTGGCCGTGCCCCTGTCCGTTATGGTCGTGCGCGTGGCCGTGGTGGTGATGGGCGCCCAATAGTCTCGTCCGGGTGGTTGTGGGGTGGCCGTATCATCGTGGTGGTGCGTGATACTAGCGCATCGATGGTGACGTGCTTGTTCTGTGGGTCGAAGGGGCGGGTTCTCGCATTCAGGTCGGCCTGCGGAAGAAGCGGGACCCCGGGTCAAGCCCGGGGTGACGGGGGAGGGGGGCAGCCGGTACGCCCCTCAGGATTTGCCGAACAGGCCGCCCAGCATGCCGCCCAAATTGCCGAGTGCGCCGTCCTGGCCGTCGCCGCCGAGCAGGCCGCCGATGTTGGCGAGCGCGCCTTCGCCGCCGAGGTGGCCGAGGATCTGTTGCAGGACGTCGGGGGACAGGCCGGTCGAATCGGCGGCGCCGGCCACCGTGTCGCCGGGTTCGCCGTGCGCGGCGCTGAGCGCGGCGATCGCCTGGCTAACCTGTTCGGGGGAAAGGCCGATCTTTTCGGCGAGGTTGGTGAGAATCGGATTGTCGCCCATCTGGCCGAGGATGCCGTCCAACAGACCCATCATATGTCTCCTTCGCGCGTCGGTTCGCGCGGGCGTGGAGCATAGCAGGCGGTGATGGTCGCGTCGCGGGGCGATCCGTGGCAAGGGACCGTGCATCGTGACCGACCTGCCGATTTTCGCCGTCCTGCCCGATCTGCTCGCCGCGTTGCGGACCGGGAGCAACGCCGTGCTCGTCGCGCCGCCGGGGGCGGGCAAGACGACCGCGGTGGCGCCGGCGTTGCTGGGCGAGGACTGGTGTACGGGCGAGGTGCTGCTGCTGTCGCCGCGGCGACTGGCGGCGCGTGCGGCGGCGGAGCGGATGGCGGCGCTGGCGGGGGAAAGCGCCGGCGGCACCTATGGCTATGCGACGCGGATGGACAGCAAGCGTTCCGCGGCGACGCGGGTGACGGTGGTGACCGAGGGCATCTTCGTCGCGCGCATCCAGGCCGATCCCGAGCTCACCGGCGTGTCGGCGGTGCTGTTCGACGAGGTGCATGAGCGCAGCCTGGACGGCGATTTCGGTCTGGCGCTGGCGCTGGATGCGCAGGGCGCGCTGAGGCCCGACCTGCGGCTGGTGGCGATGTCGGCGACGCTGGACGGCGCGCGCTTTTCGAGTCTGCTGGGCGCCAGAGAGCAGGGGGCGCCGGTGATCGAGAGCGAGGGGCGCAGCTATCCGCTCGCTCTGCGGTATCTGGGGCGCAGCGGCGACGGCCGGATCGAAGATGCGATGGCGAGCGCGATCCGGCAGGCGCTGCGCGAGGCGGAGGGCGGTGTGCTCGCCTTCCTGCCCGGCGTCGCGGAGATCGAGCGGACGGCGGAGCGGCTGGAGGGGCTGCCGGAGACGATCCGCATGCACCATCTGCATGGCAGCATGGAGCCGGCGGCGCAGCGCGCGGCGATCCGGCCCGAGCCCGATGGCGCGCGCAAGCTGGTGCTGGCGACGGGGATCGCCGAGACCAGCCTGACGCTGGACGGCATTCGCATCGTCGTCGATTCAGGACTGGCGCGACGGCCGCGCTACGACCGGGCGGCGGGGATGACGCGGCTGGTGACCGAGCGCGCGAGCCAGGCGGCGGTGACGCAGCGCGCGGGGCGGGCGGCGCGGCAGGGGCCGGGCGTCGCCTATCGCCTGTGGGAAGAGGCGGCCACGGGCGGCCTGCCGCGATTCGATCCGCCGGAGATAGTGGAAGCGGATCTGTCAGGGCTGGTGCTCGCGAGCGCTTTGTGGGGGGTAAGCGATCCGCGCGACCTCGCGTGGCTCGATCCGCCGCCCGCCGCGGCGGTGGCGGAGGCGCGCGAACGGCTGGCGGCGATCGAGGCGATCGATGGCGACGGGCGACCGACCGCGCACGGGCGGCGGGTCGCGGCGATGCCGATGCCGCCGCGCCTCGCGCATATGCTGCTGCGCGCGGGGGCGATGGGGCAGGGGGCGCTCGCGGCCGAGGTGGCGGTGCTGCTGTCGGAGCGCGGGCTGGGCGGCAACGATCCCGACCTCGACGTGCGGCTGCGGCGCTGGCGGAGTGACCGGGGGACGAAGGCGACCGCGGCGCGAAGGCTGGCGGAGCGATGGACGGCGCTGGCGGGCAAGCCGGTGGGCGAACCGCTGCGCATCGATGGCGCGGGCGTGGAGGTGGCAATCGCGCTCGCCTTCCCCGATCGGATCGCGAAGGCGCGCGATGCGAGCGGCGAGCAATGGGCGTCGGCGGGCGGGCGCGGCTTCCGGCTCGACCCGACGCTGCCACTGGCGCGGCATGCGTGGCTGGCGGTGGCGGAGACGCAGGGGGCGGCATCGGGAGCACGCATCCTGGCCGCGGCGCCGATCGCGCTGGCGACGATCGAGCGCCTGTTCGCCGACCGGATCGAGACGCGGCGGACGGTGACGTTCGATGTGGCGAGCGGCGGCGTGGTGACGCTGCGCGAGCGGCGGCTGGGGGCGCTGCGGCTGTCGTCGGGGCCGGATGCGGGGGCGGAGCCGGACGCCATTGCCGCCGCCTTGCTGGAGGGTGTGCGGTCGCATGGGCTGGCGCTGCTGCCGTGGAGCGCGGGCGCGGCGGCGCTGCGGGCGCGGGCGGACTATGCCGGCGTGCCGCTGGAAGCGATGTTGGTCGAACGGCTCGACGAATGGCTGCCGGCGTTGCTCGTCGGGCGGCGCAAGCTCGACGCGATCCCGGCGGGGGCGCTGACCGATGCGGTGCGCACGCTGATCGGCTGGGACGCGATGCGGCAGATCGACCGGCTGGCGCCCGCCGACTTCACGAGTCCTGCGGGCAGCACGCATGCCATCGATTATGCCGCGGATGGCGGCCCGAAGGTGGAGCTGCGCGTGCAGGCGCTGTTCGGGCTGGCGGAGCATCCCTGTATCGGGTCGGGGCGGGTGCCGCTGGTGCTGAGCCTGACCTCGCCCGCCGGGCGGCCGATCCAGACGACGCGCGACCTGCCGGGCTTCTGGGCGGGCAGCTGGACGGCCGTCGCGAAGGAGATGCGCGGGCGCTATCCCAAACATCCCTGGCCCGACGATCCCGCCGCGGCGACGGCGACGCTGCGGACGAAAAAGGCGGATGCACGGGGCGGCGGGACGCGCTAAAGGGGCGTCTATGCCTACCGCCCGCATCTTCCAGCGCCCCAAGAACGCCATGCAATCGGGCAAGGCCCGCACGCACACCTGGGCCCTCGAGTTCGAACCGGCCGAGCCGAAGCAGCCAGATCCGCTGACCGGCTGGGCGGGCAGCGGCGACACGCGCGAACAGGTGCGGCTGAGCTTCCCGAGCGCCGAGGCGGCGATCGCCTATTGCGAGGCGCAGGGCTTCGATTACGAGCTGATCCCGGCGCCGGAGCGGAAGCTGAAGCTGCAGGCGTACGCGGATAATTTCCGGTAAGGGCGGGGCTCTTACCGACGCCGTCGTTCCCGCGGAGGCGGGAAGCCATAACCTGTGACGTTGCGGCGTGAGCCGAGGCGGTAGCGCGTCTGGATTCCCGCCTTCGCGGGAATGACGGGTATGGGGGCGGGCCGGTCCAGAATGTACGTCGCCCCAGCGCAGGCTGGGGCCTCCAGCGGATCTCGCGTCGTGCTGTCGTCGGGAGATCCCAGCCTTCGCTGGGATGACGGTATCGGCGGGGCTTACCGCCCCATCATTTCCGCGACGATGCCGCTGCCTAGCAGCAGCAGCATCTTGGCGTCGATCGCGACGCCGGCGCGGCGTTTCTCTGCGACGAAGCCTTCGACGGCGGCCAGCGGCACGCGGTGGACGGTGATGTTCTCGTCGGCATCGCCGCCGCCGTCGCCCGTGCGGGTTAGGCCGGTCGCCAATACCAGAGTGAAGCTTTCCGAGGTCATGCCGGGCGAGGCGAAATACTCGCCGCGTTCCTCGACGAATTCGGCGTGACAGCCGGTCTCTTCTTCCAGTTCGCGGCGGGCCGCCGAGGCGATGCTTTCGCCGGCGCTTTCATCGCCGACCAGGCCGGCGGGGAGTTCGAGGCAGGTCCGGCCCAAAGGCACGCGATATTGCTCGACGAGCAGCAATTGCCCCTCGCCGTCGATCGCGACGATCACCGCGGCGCCGATGCCGCCGTTGCGCTCGGCAAATTCCCAGGTGCCCGCCTTGCGGACCGACAGGTATTTGCCCTGCCACATCGTATCGGTCGTCATAGCTGAATCAGGCGGTCCGGCAGTTCGTTGGTGTCGTCGGCGCGCGGCGGGAAGTGTTCGGTGAGGACGATGCCGATCTGGCGGATCGCCTCTGCCATGCCGTCGCCGGGGCGGCCGTCGCGCGTCGCGGTGATGAGCGCGGCCATGGCGGCGCCCCAGACTTCGGGTGCGACGCGGGAGTGGATGGCGGCGTCGGCGATCAGTTCGGCGCGATGTTCGTCGAGCGACAGATAGAGCAGCACGCCGGTCGCATCGCGCGTGCGCGCCTCGGCGCTGGCGCGGAACAGCATCAGCGCGCGTGCGCGGACGCGGCGCGCGGCGGTGCGCCGGGGCGTCAGCGCGAGGCGGAGCGGCATCCAGGCGAGCGCGACGCGCACGACCAGGAAGGCCGCGGCAAGCAGCACGAGCGCGACGGTGAACAGGCCACCGGGTGCGGGGGCGCCATCCCACGGATCGGCGACGAGGCCGTGGAGCGTCACCGCGATCCCCGGCCACAGCGCGAGCAGCGCGAGGACGAGCAGCATCGCCAGCACCGCCCAATGCAGCGCGACGTCATGATATTTGTCGGATCGGTGTGCGACGATCGTGACGATCTCGCCCGAGGTGGTGCGCTCGGCCTCTGCCACGGCTTCGGCGACGCGGGCGGCATCGGCTGGGGTCAGGCGCATGGCTACCAATCCCCCGAGGCGCCACCGCCCCCGAAATCGCCGCCGCCGCCGCCGGTGAAGCCACCGCCGCCCCAGCTGCCGTCGCTGCCGCCCGACGATCCGCCGCCGCCCCAGCCGCCGCCACGATCGCCGGACGAGCGGCCGATCTCGTTCGCGATGCCCCACAGGACGATGGGCAGCGCACTGCCGCCGCCATCGTCATAGCGTCGGCCCCATGGCCCGGCGCTGCGTCGGCGCCCAATGATCAGCGGCACGAGGACGAACAACAGGATGACCGCCCAGATGATCAGGCCGAACGGCACGCCGCCACCGCCGCTGCGGCGTTCGGCGGAGCGCTGGTGGATCTTGTCGAACTGCTTCGCCGCGGCATCGAGGCGCGCCTGCTGCTCTTCCGGCGAGGCACGCAGCTGCTTGTCGAGCGCATCGACGCCGGCGGTAATGCCGCCCGGCATGTCGTCGGCCTTGAAGCGGGGAATGACGTCCTGATTGATGATGACGCTGGAGAGGGCGTCGGTGATGAACGGCTCCAGCCCGCGGCCGACTTCGATGCGGACCTTGCGCTGGTTCGGTGCGACGATGAAGATCGCGCCATTGTTAACGTCGCGCAGGCCGACGCCCCAGCTGCGACCGAGCTTGTAGCCATAGTTTTCGATCGAATCGCCCTGCAGATCGGGGATCGTCGCGACGACCAGCTGGCGCTTGGTGTCCTTCTGCAGCGCCTCAAGCTTCTGCGTCAGTGCGGCCTTCGTCTCCGGCGGCAGCACGTTCGCCGCGTCGACGACGAGGCCGGTGAACTTGGGGAAGGACTGCGCGGTCGCGGGCGCGAGCATCCAACTCGCGGCGAGCAGCAGCAAGGCTGCCCGCCACACGATCGCCGCCCGCGTTACGAGCGCCATCGCCGTCAGCTCGCATTCCCGAAGTTGACCGTCGGGGCCTGCTCCGCACCCGGCGTCGTCGCGGCGAAGGGGGTCAGCGGCTTGGCGCCGTAGAAGATCTTCGCGCCGACCGCGTCGGGGAAGGTGCGGATCCTGGTATTATAGTCCTTTACCGCATTGTTGTAATCGCTGCGCGCGATGGTGATGCGGTTCTCGGTGCCTTCCAGCTGGCTCATCAGCGTGGTGTAGTTGCTCTGGCTCTTCAGCTCTGGGTACGCCTCCTGCAAGCGCTGGAGCGACAGCGTGACGGCACCCTGTGCGCGTTCGAACGCCTGCATCTTGGCCGGATCGGTCAGCTGGTCACCCGACAATTTCACCTGGTTGGCGCCGGCGCGGGCCTGCGTCACCTGCACCAGAATGTCCTTTTCCTGCGCGCCTGCGGCCTTCACCGTCGCGACGAGGTTGGGGATCAGGTCGGCGCGGCGCTGATACTGGTTCTGGACGTCGGCCCAGCGGGCCTTGGCGTTTTCCTCGGCCGTCGGCACGGAATTGATCCCGCATCCGGCGAGCGACAGGCTCGCGGTGGCAGCCAGCGCGAAGGCGGCAACGGGACGAAGCGACGACATGAACATCCTCCTGAGAGCGTATCTGTCCTATCCATATAGGACAGCGTGCGGGCTTGGCGAAGGGGTAATCGCAGCCTACCGTTTCGCCCGACGCCTGAACAACGGGGGAGACGCGAACATGTTCAAGGAATTCAGGACCTTCATCGCCCGGGGCAATGTGCTGGACCTGGCGGTGGCGGTCATCATCGGCGCGGCATTCGGCAAGATCGTGACGTCGCTGACCGAAGACATCATCATGCCGGTGGTGGGGAAGATCTTTGGCGGTCTTGATTTTTCGAGCTATTTCATTCGGTTGGGTGCGATCCCCGCGACCTATACCGGATCGCCGACGGATTATGCCGCGCTGAAGAAGGCGGGCGTGCCGCTGCTCGGCTATGGCGAGTTCGTCACGCAGGCGGCGAACTTCCTGATCCTCGCCTTCATCATTTTCCTGCTGGTGCGCAGCGTCAACCGCGTGATCGCCAAGCCCGAGGCGCCCGCCGCCCCGGCGCCCGAACCGGCCGATGTCGCATTGCTGCGCGAGATCCGCGACGAGCTGAAGGCGCGGCCGCGGGTGTAAGGCCTGTCGGGGCGGGAGCTGTTTCGGATAGCGGGCGAGCGCTGCCGCTCAGGACCGACTGACGGAGGGGTATGGCGGCAAGGTCGGTACCGGGCTGTCACCATCGTCACCCCGGACGTGATCCGGGGGCCCGCTATCGGTACGAAGACGAAGCGGGATCCCGGCTCGAGGCCGGGATGACGGGGAAGGGGTGACGGCGGCCTTAGGCCGCGACGAGCTGGTCGGCGGTGGCGTCGGCCAGGCTGGTGCCGTCGAGGATGCGGGCGGTTTCGTCGCGGACGCGCATCATCGCGTGGCGGATCGCGCAATCGGCCTCGCTCTTGCAGTCGGCGCAGGGGCGATAGGCGGTGCGGCTGACGCAGGGGACGAGGGCCAGCGGCCCTTCGATCACGCGGATCACGTCGCCCAGCGAAATGAGGTGCGCGGGCCGCGCGAGGACGTAGCCGCCCATCTTGCCGCGCGTGCTCTGGATGAAACCGGCATCGCGCAGATCGGCCAGGATCAGTTCCAGGAACTTGCGCGGCACGTTGGCGGCGACGGCGATCTTGCCCATCGGGATCGGCGGGCTGGCGGCGGGTGCTTCGGCGAGAAACAGCATCGCGCGCAACGCGTAACGGGAACGCTGGGTCAACATGATGGCGCCGCTATGGCCCGATATTGTGGCTAACGAAAGGCGGCGCGAAAGGCGTGGATTGCAGGGAGGTGATGCTGCCCCTATATCGACCAGGCCGGCTTCCAGCCGGCTATGGCGATAAACGGTGGCGTTAAATAGGCGCAGCGGACCCGGGGGCAGTACCCGGCGGCTCCACCACCGCAGCTGAGGCGCTCAGCGCCACGCTTCATGCGTGGCGTCGCGGGCCACAGCTTCGATGACGGGGCCGAACTAGGATCGACGTGTGTTGAAAAGCGCTGTCTTTCGCTCGGAATGGGACCACCGCAACGGCCCATTACACAAGTGCCAACGATAACGAAGCACTCGCGATTGCGGCGTAACTGAGGGCCTCACGGCCTAAGGTTACTCCAAAATAGCGCGGTTGGACCCCACCGGGCAACAGAAGGGGATTCCAGCGGTACGGGGAGCACCGGGCAACAGAAGCTCCCCACTTTTCCTGCAAGGTCCTGTCGGTCTGGAAACACAGCGTTCCCGCTGCGGGCGTTGTCGCCGCGTGGCGTTGCCGCCATCTTGGTGGGGAAGGAGCCATTTGCATGACCGCCCGCACGCTTGCCGCCATCTACCCCGCCCATCGCGACGATATCGGCGACCTCGTCACGCGGCGGCCGGTGCCGGGTCCGGGGCTGGAGCAGGTCGATCCGTTCCTGTTCCTCAACCATCACGGCCCGCAGACCTATCGCCCCGGTAACAACGGCCTGCCGTTCGGGCCGCATCCGCATCGCGGGTTCGAGACGGTGACGTTCATCCTCGACGGTAGTTTGGCGCATCACGACACCGGCGGCCATGCGAGCATCATCGAGGCGGGCGGCGTGCAGTGGATGACGGCGGGATCGGGACTGATCCATGCCGAAATCTCGCCACCGGCGTTCAAGCGCGACGGCGGGCCGATGGAGATCCTGCAATTGTGGGTGAACCTGCCCGGTCGGCTGAAGATGACCGCGCGGGCCTATACCGGCTTGCAGGCCGATGCGATTCCCGTGGTGCCGCTGCCGGACGATGCGGGCAGCGTCGCGTTGGTGTCTGGGTCGTTCGGCGCGGCGGAGGGGCCGATCAAATCGCTGACCGGGGTGATGCTGTCCACGGTGCGGCTGCGCGGCGGTGCGGCGGCGACGCTGCCGGCGCCCAAGGGGCGGTCGGTGTTCCTGTATGTCGTGTCCGGCAATGTGGCGATCGGCGGGCAGGCCGTGCCGCACTGGCATCTGGCGACACTGCACGACGATGGCGATTCGGTGGAGCTGACCGCGAGTGACGATGCCGTGCTGCTGTACGGCCATGCCGATCCGATTGGCGAGCCGGTGGTGGCGCATGGTCCGTTCGTAATGAACACGCGCGGGGAAATCAGCCAAGCGATCCGCGACTATCAGGCGGGGCTGTTCAACGGCATGGGGCCGCTGCCGGCGGTGTGATCGATCGCGCTGGAAGAAGTGGTGCCCGGGGACGGATTCGAACCGCCGACACTGCGATTTTCAGTCGCATGCTCTACCAACTGAGCTACCCGGGCAGGGCCGTCACGCGAAGGCTTCGCGTTCGGAAGTGGCGCCTCTAATGGTCCCCGCCGGTGCTGTCCAGCCCCTCATGCGCATCATTTTGCACCGGGATGCGATATCCTTCGCCCAGCCATTGCAGCAGGTCGCGATCGCGGCAGCCGCGCGAGCAGAAGGGCGTGTGAAGCGGATCGACGGCTTTGTCGCAGATCGGGCAGGTCGTGGTGGTCATAGGCTGTCGAACAGATGGGTGACGCCGGTGCGGCGTGCAAGCTCGGCCAGCCAGTCGGGGCGGCCGGCGAGGCGGGCGTGGACAGGGGCGGGCAGGCGGTGATGCAGCGGGCTGCCGGGGGGCTCGCGCTCCAGCCGGCGCAGCAGCGCCCTCGTCGCGGCGCCGACCGGATCGGTTCGGAGCAGTTCCGGCAGCGAGGCGCGGGGGCGGGGGCGGACGATCTGCAGGAAGCCGAAGCCGTTGACCGCGGTGCGTTCGAAGGGCTGCACCAGCGCAGCGTCGAGCGTTTCGGCGACCGCCTGGCGCGCAGCCTTGCCCTCCAGCGTCGGAAAATCGATGCCGATCGAGCCGCCGATGCCGTGACGTCGGATCGCTGCGGCGACCGCCTTGGCGGCGGCGAGGGCGAGCGGTTCGAGCGGGGGTGGCCCGTCGACGTCGAACAGCGTCATCGCCGGGGTGGGGGACATGCGCAGAGCGCCGAGCGGGAAGGCGATCGCGCCGTCCGTCGCCTCTTCGAGCAATTCGGACCAGCCGGCCGCTTCCAGCGCGTCGGGTTCGTGGGGGCGGAGCGTGCGGACGGGGTGGCCGGTGGCGTGGAGGCGGGCGAGCAGATCGGGGCCGTCGGCGGGCGCCGCATCGGTCGCCACGGCGCGGGGCGGCTTGGGGCGGCCGGGTTCGGGGATGGCTTCGCGGACGATCTCGACGGTAAGGGTCGCGCCCTTGGTCAGCCCTTTGGGGATGCGGGGGATGACCGCCTCTTCGCCGGCGATCGACAGGCGGCCCATGCCACCGGCGGTCAGCTCGACCAGCTGGGCCTTGGCGACGGTGCCGAGGCGGAGGGCATTGGGCAATTCGATCGCGGCTTCGACGATACGGTCGTCCTCGATCAGCGCGGCGCGGGCTTCGCCGATGCCGGCTTCATAGACCCATTCAGGCAAGGGGCAGACCGGCGGCGCGGAGAAGGGCGCGCGTTTCGGTGAGCGGCAGGCCGATGACGCCCGAATGGCTGCCGTGGATGAAGCGGACGAAGGCTTCGGCGCGGCCCTGGATGGCGTAACCGCCGGCTTTTCCAAGGCCTTCGCCGCACGCGACATAGGCGTCGATTTCCGCGGGGGAGAGGGGGCGGAAGGCGACGATCGTATCGGACAGGCGCGTGCGCTGCGTGCCGTCGGGGCCGATCACGCAGATTGCCGACAGGGCGTGGTGGCGGCGGCCGGAGAGGCGGACGAGCAGGTCGCGCTGGATCGCCTCCGTCTCGGCGGGCGGCAGGATCGCGCGGCCAAGCGCGATCGTGGTGTCGCCAGCGATGACCGTTTCGTCCGGCGCGCGCTGGACCGCCAGCGCCTTTTCGACGGCGAGGCGCTGCGCATAGACGCGTGGCAGCTCGCGGGGGCGTGGGGTTTCGTCGATCGCGGGCGCGGCGATGCGATCGGGCACGACGCCGAGACGCGCCAGCAGATCGCGCCGGCGCGGCGAGGAAGAGGCGAGAACCAGTGGCATAAGGTTGGGCGGCACCAAATGCCGCCGCAGCTTATTGCGGGCCGGGGCCGCCGCGGCCGGGCATGAAGCGGTAGGTGATCCGCCCCTTGGTCAGGTCGTAGGGGGTCAGTTCGACCAGCACCTCGTCACCGACCAGCACACGGATGCGGTTCTTGCGCATCTTGCCGGCGGTATGGCCGAGAATTTCGTGATCGTTTTCGAGCTGTACACGGAACATCGCGTTGGGGAGCAATTCCACCACGCGGCCGCGCATCTCGAGCAGTTCTTCCTTGGCCAAAAATCAACCTCTGTTCGCGTGTTCGGGCGCGCCCTTAGCGCAAGTCGCCGAAAAAGGGAAGCAAGGCGGACGGGCGGCGCCGGTCCAACAGGGGGCGGCGCGTCGCAATGCCTTGCGAGAGGCAAGATGGGGGCGGCGGGGGCGATTCGCAAGTCGGCCGGGTCCTCTCGGAAGTGGACGAAGTGGACGATACGTAACGTACCGGAGACCCCCTTGTGCGCAGGGAGCGCGCGGGGTGGGGCCGGACGTGTCAAAGAGCGATGTTCGGATGATGCATATTTGGGGGGTGTAGGACAGGGGAAAACAAGTCCGCTGCCGGTGGGTGACCACCGGCAGCGGAGGGGCCGCGTCAGGCGGCGCGGTGGAAGTGGGCGTCCTCGGCATCGGCTTCGCCCAGGATCGGCGCGAAGCCCTTCGTGCGGACGGCGCTGGGCTTGCGGGCCTTGGGAGTCGCGGCGGCGCGGGCGGGCGCGCGGGGCGCGCGGGCCGCCGGTGCCGCGTCGTCGTCGAGCTTGAAATAGGCGATGCTGCCTTCGAGTTCCTCGGCGCGACCGGCCATTTCCTGCGACGTCGCCGAAATCTCCTCGGCCGCCGCCGCATTCTGCTGCATCACCTGATCGAGCTGTTGCAGCGCCTGGTTGACCTTCGCGGCGCCGATATCCTGTTCGCGGCAGGCGGCGCTGATCTCGGTCACCAACTCGGTGGTGCGGCGGATGTCGGGGACGAGCTTTGCAAGCATGTCGCCCGCCTGCGCGGCGGCGGCCATCGTTTCGGTGGACATGCCGCCGATCTCGCCCGCGGCGACCTGGCTGCGTTCGGCAAGCTTGCGGACCTCTGCGGCGACCACTGCGAAGCCGCGGCCGTGTTCGCCGGCGCGGGCAGCCTCGACCGCGGCGTTGAGCGCGAGCAGATCGGTCTGGCGCGCGATTTCCTGCACAATGGCGATGCGATCGACGATGGTGCGGATCGCCTCGACCGCCTGGGCGACGGCGGTGCCGCTCGCCTCGGCCGCCTGCGACGACTGGTGCGCCATCTTCTGCGTCTGCGCCGCATTGTCGGCATTCTGTTTGATGTTCGCCGCCATCTCTTCCATCGAAGCCGATGCCTCTTCGGTCGCGGCGGCCTGTTCGGTCGCGCCCTGGCTGACCTGATCCGAGGACGACGACAGTTGCTGGCTGGCCGAGGCGACGTTCTGCGCCGCGCCGATGGCATCGCCGATCACGCTGCGCAGCCGATCGACCATCGCACCGATCGCGCCGCTGAAGGCGCTGCTGAGCCCGCCGTAATCGCGTTCCAGCCGGGCCGACAGATTGCCCTGCGAGAGTTCGCCAACGACGCGCGAGAAGTCGCCGAACGCCGCCTCGACACCGGCGACGCTGCCTTCCATCCGGCCGATCTCGTCATGGCGATCGGTGGCGATCGGATCGGCGAGCCGGCCAAGCTTGGCGGTCACGCGTTCCAGGGGCCGGGCGATGGCGCGCGTCATCAGCAGGCCCATGCCGATCGACAGGATCACGCCCAGGATCATGCTGCCGAGGATCGCCTGGGTGATCGTGGAAAAGGCCGCCGCCTGCGATGCGGAGCGCTTGGCGAGCAGGGATTGCTCGGTGCCGATCACGCTGCCGACCTGGGTGCGCAGCTGGTCCATCAGCGCCTTGCCGGTGCCGTCGAGGATGCTGGCACGCGCCGCAGCCTGCGTCGCTGGCGCGCCCATCAGCGCGATGTTGCGTTCGGCGACCTCGCTGCGCCAGCGCCGGGCGAGTGCTCCCACCTGCGCCAGCCGGGTCTGCTGCTGCGGATTGTCCGAGGTCAGCCCGCGCGCTTCGTCGATGGCCTTGTCGAAGTCGGTGCTGCCCTGCGCATACGGCGCGAGGAAGGCGCGATCGGCGGTCAGCAGATAGCCGCGAAAGCCGGTTTCCTGGTTCACCATCGCTTCGACCAGCTTGTTCGATGCGGCGATGACCTTGTACGTATGTTCGTTGATCGCCGTCGTTTCGCGGACCTGGTTCTGTTTCGTATAGATAACGAAATTCGCCAGCAGGGTGAGGGCAAGGATCAAACCGAGACAGAGTATCAGTTTTCGCGGCATGGAAAGGTTGTCGAAGAAACGCATGGGGGTGCATCCGTTGATGATCGTCGCGCATCACGACGGAAGATGGACGGGAATGGCTCGTGTCGGCGGCGGGCCGACGACCTATACTGTGACGGCCGGCAATCGACCTTCACGGATAGTTGACGTCATCGTTACCACCACGAAAAGTCGATAACGGTCCAATCGTTAACGCCGCTTTGCAGCGCGTCGGAAAACGGCCCGCAGGCGACCATTTTTGCGCGCGGTGGAAAAATCGTGGTGCGTTATGAAACCAATGGCCGACTCGGGGATTTTGGGCGCCCTTCATCGATCTGTCTGATTTGATCGTGGGTGCAGCGAATCATGTCGTCCGGCGGGCCGGGCACAGGGCGAATCGGTGGCCGATTCGGGCGAATTGGACGCACCGCCTGGTCATTCCCGGCGCGGCCCTTCAGGCCGGGCTATATTTCGCCAGGGCCGCGGCCATCGCGGTGAGACATTCCAGCCGGCCTTGGCTGCAGGCGATCGGTGAGGAACCTGGCGAGGCTCACCCCGCCGAGCGGAAGCCGTTACGGCCGCCTGCCTTCGCTTGGTAGAGCGCATCGTCGGCGCGGGCGATGACGTCGCGCAGGCGATCGGGGGGCGTGATGCCGGCGATGCCGCAGCTGATGCTGAGCAGCACGTGCGTCGCGGCGTCGGCGGCGATCGGCTGTTGGCGCAATGCGGCCTGGATGCGGGTGCAGATCGCTTCGCCCGTGTCGTGATCGCCGACCTGCAAGATCATCACGAATTCGTCGCCGCCCAGCCGGCCGATCAGATCGTCGGGACGGGTGTTGGCGCGCAGCGTCGCGGCGAGGTGGCGCAGCACGTGATCGCCGAAGGGATGGCCCCAGGAATCGTTGATGCCCTTGAAATGATCGATGTCGATCGCGACGCAGCAAAGGGGCGTGGCAGCGTGATCGAGCAGCGCGCTGGCGCGGCGTTCGAACCCGCGGCGGTTGAGCAGGCCGGTGAGCGTGTCGGTGATCGCCTCGGCATGGGCTTCGGCGGCCTGTTCCTTCAGCCTGCGCGACAGGAGGGTGCGCGCGGAAATCTCGGCGGCGACGGGCAGGCAGGTCAGCAGCATAACGGCAAGGAACGTCTGGAACAGATGCGCCTGCGCGACGGGATCGGTGGTGACCATCGCGACCGGGCCGAGGCCCGATGCGGTGGCGAAGGCGCCGGTCACCGCGACGATCATCACCGCCATCTTGGTGCCGAGCGGTCCGACGCGGAATGTGACCAGCATGACGGGTGCGTAGAGCAGAAAGAGCGCCGGCAGCGCCGCGACGAAGAAGACGAGATAGGCGGTGGCGAAGACCAGCCCGAGATAGGCGAACGCCTCGAGCCGCTGTGCCGCCGACGTGCCGCGGACGCTATCGACGATCTGGCCGCCCAGGAGCGCCATGAACACCGGCGTGAAGACGAGCAGGCCGAGGCCGTCGCTGAGAAACCACGTCTTGAACGAGGACACGAACGCCTGGTCGTAGACGAGCGCCGCAGTGGCCGCGCCCGCCGCGCCGCTGAGCGCGGGTGCGACCAGACCGGCGGCGAGGATGAAGCGCAGGAGCGCGCCGGTGGAGCGGAGCAGGTCGATCGATCCCGAGCCGCGGCGGATGAGGATCGTGGCGACCACCACCTCCAATCCGTTGGCGACCGCATAGAGCAACGGGCCGGCGATGCTGCCCCGCGTCAGCCAGTTGGCGGCGACATTGCCGACGAGGCCGGCGCTGAGCACGGTCCACCAGCGCGGGCGCCGATCGAGCAGCAGCAGCGCGACGAGGATGGCATTGGCCGGCCATACCGTCGCGATCGTGCGGCCGTCGCTGGTGAGCGAGATGGTCGAGGCGGCGAACAGAACATAGAGCGATGCCGCGACCAGCCAGATGATGCCGGATGGCGTCCCCGATGGGCGCGCGGTGCGTACTGTCTCTCCCATCCACCCAAATTGATCGAGATCAGTCAAAACGGGGTTAATATGCCCCGGTTGCCATGGCGGAAGTTGTGGGAAGACGGCGCAAAAATCGGCCGCTGCGGGTTAATGGACGGCGGTCGGTCCGGTTGGGTTCGGCGCGATGGCGGGGTCGCTGACGATCGGGCCGAGCAACGCCCTTACGCCGGATTGTACTTCGCCAGGAACGTGCCCATCGCGGTGAGGAATTCCAGCCGGTCCTGGCTGCGGGTAAAGTGGTGATCGCCCAGCGGCTGTTCGATATAGAGATAGGGTTTGCCGGCGGATTTGAGCGCATCGGCCATCTGGCGGGATTGCTTGACCGGCACGCGCTTGTCGGCCTTGCCGTGCATCAGCAAGACGGGGATGGTCACCTGATCGGCGCCGAAGCGGGGCGAGACGGCGTGGAGGTCGGTCGCGCGCTTGGTCCAGTAGCGACCCAGCGTCTTGCCGTTGAGGAATTGCGCGTCGTATTTCTTGATGCCGGCAAGGTCCGATACGCCGGCATAGGAGATGGCGCAGCGATACAGCGCGCCGTCGCGCTGGGCGGCGCGGAGCGCGGCATAGCCGCCGTAGGAGGCGCCGGCGATGCAGACGCGCTTGGGATCGGCGATGCCCTCCTTCGCCAGATAGAGGATCGCGTCGTTGAGATCGTCCTGCATCTTGAGGCCCCATTCGCCTTCGCCCGCCTTGACGAAGGCGGTGCCATAGCCGGACGAGCCGCGGTAATTGGGCTGGACGACGGCATAGCCCTGTTCGGCGAGATACTGGACCCACCAGTCCCAGCCTTCGCTGTCGCGCGCGATCGGGCCGCCATGGGGCAGGACGATCAGCGGCAGGTTCTTGGCATTCGGGCGATGGCGGGGAAGCGTCAGGATCGCCTCGATCGGGGTGCCGTCGCGCGCGGTGTAATGGACGGTCTTGACCGGCGACAGGCTGCGGCCGGCGAGCGTGTCGTTCTGGAAGGCGTAGCGCTGCATGCGGTCGCTGGCGAGATCCCAGTAATAGAGCGCGCCGGCCTGGGACGGGCTGCCGACCTCGACCAGCAGCTGCGAACCGCTGGCGCTGCGCGAGACGATGCGCGCGCGGCGATTGCCGACCGCGGCGTCGGCGGCGGCCTGCACCTGCTTCAGGGCGGGGTCGAGCCAGACGACATGGTCGAACGTGTCGGTGACGCTGATCCCCTGCACGTCGTTGCCGGCACGGTTTTCGATGACGCCGTCGATGTCGTAGCCGGGGTGGTCGTACACTTTCTTGCCCAGCTTCAGGTCGGGCAGCGAGACCTCGTACAGCGCATCGCGGCCGCCGCTGTCGCTGGTCGCGAGTGCGGTGCCGTCGGCGCGGAAGGTGGTGGGGACGATGAAGCTCTGGTCTTTGCGCGAATCGCTGCGCGCGATGGTGCGGAAGGATTCGGCGTTGGAGCCGCGATAGAGCAGCGCGCCGCGGCCGGTATCGTCGATGTAGCGGATGCCCATGCGCAGCGTGCCGGCGCCGTCGGCATACCAGTCCCATACGTCCGGCTGGCTGGCGGCGACGCGACGGACCTTGCCGGTCGAGATGTCGGCGTCCCAGACGGACGGATAGATATCCGCCATCGTGTCGATCCCGGTCGAGCGCGCGAACAGGATGTGCGGGCTGCCGTCCTTGGCCGACCAGAGCAGATCGTCGGCGCGGATGCCGGAATTGGTCCAGTCGATGCGGTTGAGCGTCTTCAGATCGGCGCTGAGGCCGACCATGCGGGTGATGTAGATGTCGTCCCCGTCGAGATGCGACTGGCTGCCGATGCCGGCGACGAGCCACCCGTCGCCCACCCAGCGCCACCAGTTGATGTCCATATTCTCGCCGACCTTCAGCGCGGCGGGCTTGCCGTCGAACAGCGGCATGACGACGAGGCTCTGGACGCCGTCGATCGCCATCTTCGCCGCGATGCGCGTGCCGTCGGGCGACAGGCGGGGGGATTCGAACTTGGGCAGCTGGGCGAAGACCGCTGCGGGGATGGGGGAGTCAGCGGCGGGTTGGGCGACGGGTGGCGTCTGCGCGGTGGCGGTGACGGCGAACAGAGCGGTGGCGAGCGACAGCGCGCAGGTGCGAAGCATGGAAATCCCCCCGGTGGCCTTCCCCAAGGCCAGTGACGAAAGACTAACGCAGGTTAGTGCGGCGTCAATCCGCGTCGGGCGCGGGCGCGTATGCGACGTCGAGCACGCGGAGCCGGTAGCGGCCGGGGGGCAGCATCAGCGCGACGTCTTCGCCCGGCCGGATCGCGACGCGGTCCATCGGTACGGAGGCGGGCGGTTCGCCGTCGGGGCGGGCTTCGATGACGCGCCAGCCTGTGGTGGGGCTAAGCTCTGCGGGGATGCCGACGGGCGTGTCGCCGGCGGCGATCCGCCACGCCGGGCGACCGCGGACGAAGCGGGCGGTGGGGTGATCGACGACGAGGTCGAAGGTGCCGGGCGGTTCGTCCGCGGGCAGGGCGGCGAGGCGGGGCGCGCTAGCGCCGCCGTGGCAGGTGGTCTGCGAGATGGTGAGCGGGTCGATCCCGGTCTTGGCCTTGAGCCGCGTCGCCATCCAGCGCAGGCCGTCGGCGGTGGGGACTTCGATCGCATGGTGATAGCCGACGTGGACGAGCAGCTTGGCGCCCGGATGCGCGGCGACCCAGGCGGCGAGAGCGCTCGCCTGCGCTTCCTCGCGTACGGCGATCCGTTCCGTCTGGGAGAGTTTGGCGGTGGCGGGATCGTGATGCGCTTCGTAGGGGACGAGCGCATAGCTCAGCCGCTTCGCGGTGCGGCCCAGCCGGCCGAAGGCGGCTTCGCCCAGGTAAAAGCCATCTTCGTCCGTGAGATAAGGAAGGCTCGGTTCGCGCAGGAAGGGCGAATAGAATTTCGGCGGCGTATCCGGTTGCGGGTTGGAGAGCGCCTCCATCGCCAGCGTCGTATAGCCCTCGGCATGCAAGGGGGCGAGCAGCGCCGTCGTGAAGCCGCGATGTTCGGAACGTTCGTGGCTTTCGTTGATGATGACGATCGATGTCTTGCGGGCGGCCTGGATGATCGCCGTCAGCGGATCGGTGGTGTCCCTGGCGGGCATGCAATGGGTGGGGCGATAATCGTCGCTGCTGGCGGCGATCAGGTCTTCGCGGCCGAACTGGCTGAACGTTTGCAGATTGGGCTCGCCGGCCAGCGGATGAACCGGATCGATGCGGGCAAGCGATTTGAGCCGGATTTCGGCGAGCGATCCTGCCTTTGGGGTCGCGGTTTCGTAGGGTGGTAGCAGGATAACTGCGCCCGACTTGGGGGCGGTGTGGGCGGTGGCGCCCGTGGCGGACAGGACGAGGGCGAGCGCGAGGGCGCGACGATGGATCATGATATACGAACTCCCCCCGGGTAGGGTCGGGAGGGTAACAGGGCCGATGTGGTCGTCAATTGGTGTGGGGTAGGCGGCGGACGTCACGGGAGTAAATCCCGTGACGTCGAACGGATCGGGCGGGACATCATCCCGCCCGTCCGCCGGCCGGTCGCGCTTGCTGAGGCTCTGCCTCAGCCTCCGCTGCCAGCTAGTGCTGCCAGCAGGAGCAGCGCGACGATATTCGTGATCTTGATCATTGGGTTGACCGCGGGGCCGGCGGTGTCCTTGTACGGATCGCCGACGGTGTCGCCCGTGACGGCGGCCTTATGGGCTTCGGAGCCCTTGCCGCCGTAATTGCCGTCTTCGATATACTTCTTGGCATTATCCCACGCGCCGCCGCCGCTGGTCATCGACAGCGCGACGAACAGGCCGGAGACGATGACGCCCAAGAGCATCGCACCCAAGGACGCGAAGCCCTGCGCCTGGCCCGCCACGCCGCGGATGATGAAGTACAGCGCGACCGGGGACAGGACCGGGAGCAGGCTGGGTACGATCATTTCCTTGATCGCGGCGCGGGTGACGAGGTCGACGGTGCGGCCGTAATTGGGGCGGCTGGTCCCTTCCATGATGCCGGGATTGTCGCGGAACTGGCCGCGGACCTCTTCCACCACGGCGCCCGCTGCGCGACCCACCGCGGTCATGCCGAACGCGCCGAAGAGGTAGGGGAGCAGCGCGCCCAACAGCAGGCCGACGATGACGTACGGGTTGGAGAGGCTGAAATCGACCGTCACGTCGGGGAAATAGGTCGCGAGGTCGGTCGTATAGGCGCCGAACAGGACGAGCGCGGCGAGGCCGGCCGAGCCGATCGCATAGCCCTTCGTCACCGCCTTGGTCGTGTTGCCGACCGCGTCCAGCGCGTCGGTGCGGGTGCGGACGTCGTCGGGCAGGCCCGCCATCTCGGCGATGCCGCCGGCATTGTCGGTGACGGGGCCGTAGGCGTCCAATGCCACGACCATGCCGGCGAGCGCGAGCATCGCGGTGGCGGCAAAGGCGATGCCGATGATGCCGGCCAGCTGGTAGGTGGCGATGACCGCGACGACGATGACGATCGTCGGGAGCGCGGTCGCCTCCAGGCTGATCGCGAGGCCCTGGATGACGTTGGTGCCGTGGCCGGTCTGGCTGGCGGCGGCGATCGATTTCACCGGGCGGTAGTTGGTGCCGGTATAATATTCGGTGATCCAGACGATCAGGCCGGTGACGGCGAGGCCGATGACCATGCACCAGAACAGGTCCATGCCGGTGAACGCCTGCGCCGTCGCGGCGGCGGCGCGGGGCGCGTCGAAACCGGTGGTGAGATCGTCCGACACCGCGTCGAGGAAGCCGGCGCTGCCGATCGTGCGGTTGAGGTCGCCGAGCACGTAGCGCGCGGCGAGGTAGATGGCGGGAATCGACAGCAGCGCGCTGGTCCAGAAGCCCTTGTAGAGCGCGCCCATGATGCTGCCCTTCCCCAGGCGGACCATGTAGGTGCCTAGGATCGAGGTGACGATGCACACGCCGCCGACGATCAGCGGCAGGCTCATCAGGCGCATGAGTTCCGCGGCATCGGCGCGGATAAGCAGGGCGATCGAGATCATCGTGACGCCCAGCGTGACGACGTAGGTTTCGAACAGATCGGCGGCCATGCCGGCGCAGTCGCCGACGTTATCACCGACGTTGTCGGCGATGACCGCGGGGTTGCGGGGATCGTCCTCCGGAATGCCGGCTTCGACCTTGCCGACGAGGTCGGCGCCGACGTCCGCCGCCTTCGTGAAGATGCCGCCGCCGAGGCGCGCGAAGATCGAGATGAGGCTGGCGCCGAAGGCGAGGGCGGTCAGCGCCTCGACGATGACGCGGTCGTTGGGGGCGTGGCCGGCGGGGCCGGTGAGATACCAGAAGAAGGTGCTGATCGCGAGCAGGCCCAGGCCGGCGACGAGCATGCCGGTGACCGCGCCCGAGCGGAACGCCATGGTGAGCCCGCCCTGCAGCGAGGTGCGTGCGGCCTCTGCGGTGCGGACGTTGGCGCGGACCGAGATGTTCATGCCGACATAGCCCGCGACACCCGACAGGACCGCGCCGACGACGAAGCCGATGGTGGATACCGCGTTGAGCGTCAGGAACAGGATCGCGGCGACGATGACGCCGACGATCGCGATGGTGGTATATTGGCGGCCGAGATAGGCCTTGGCGCCTTCCTGGATGGCGGCGGCGATGTCCTGCATCCGGGCGTCGCCCGAAGAGGCGCGGAGCACCTGTTGGCTGGTGACGAAGCCATAGACCACGGCGATGACGCCGCAGAGGATGGCGAGGGCGACCGTGGTCATTCGCGCAAATCCTTCTCCTGTTGACGTCGCCGGCCGATGTCCCCCGGTCTGGCGCGCTGGGGCGAGGCTATGGCGGTGGCGGGGGGAGTGCAAGCGGTTGTGGTTTGCGGTGGGTTACGGGGTGGGGGTGGGGGTGGGGGTGGGGGTTTTCGTCATTCCCGCGGAGGCGGGAATCCAGACGCGCAGGTCTCGCTTGAGCCGGGAGGTCAGAGGTTATGGGTTCCCGCCTTCGCGGGAATGACGGTTTTGGGGGTGGGTGTGGCGTCCGCTTGCGCGTCGTCACCCCGGACTTGGTCCGGGGTCCACTCTGCGGCGAGGGGGAGGCTTGAGGCTCTTGACGTTCCCTGGCGGCCCGGTGGACCCCGGAACGAGTCCGGGGTGACGGTTTGGGTGGGGTGGGCGTATCGAGGCTCGCGGGGCGCGAAGGACGTGGGGTTCGGCTTAGTGCTGGAAACCCAACCGGTCGGGCAGTGGGACGGGCTCTCCGCCGTCGAACAGGTGCAGGCCTTCGCCGCGGGCGAAGCGGCCGATGGGGGTTGCGGCGACGGGTGGCACGACGTTGGCGGGCATGGCGAAGAGGAGTTCGTAGTCGTCGCCGGCGCTTGCTGCCGTCAGGCGCGCCGTGCGGTCCGTGCCGACGTGGGCGATGTAGGCGGGCGACAGGGGCACGGCGGCGAGGTCGACGATCACGGCGAGATTGCTCGCCGCGGCCATGCGGGCGGCGTCGATCAGCAGGCCGTCGCTGACGTCCATCATCGCATGCGCGAGGCGCGCGAGGATGCGGCCTTCCGCCAGGCGCGGCGTGGGGCGACGGTAGCGGGCGGCGAGCGCGGCGGGGCCGGGCTGGCCTTGCGCGATGGCGAGGCCGGCGCCGGCCTCGCCGATCGTGCCCGTCACCCAGAGCGCGTCATTCTCGCCCGCGCCGCCGCGCGGGGGGGCGGGGGTGTCGCAGCCGAAGGCGGTGACGGTGAGGACACGCGGCGCGCCGGGCGGCAGGCGGACGGTGTCGCCGCCGAGGATTTGCGCGTCGCAGGCCGTCAGTACCGCGGCGAGGCCTTCGAGAAAGGCGCGGTCCCACGCGTCGTCGGTGAGGGGGTAGTTCAGGAGGATGCCGTCGGGCTTGCCGCCCTTGCCCGCGATATCGGACAGGTTGGTCGCGACGAGCTTCCACGCGACATCCTGGGGGGTGTCGGAGGCGAGGAAATGGACGCCCTCGACCAATGTGTCGGTGGTGACGACGAGGGGCGCACGCGTCAGGCGGGCGCTGTCGTCGTTCAGCCCGCGCGCGGCGGGGTGGAGCGGGAGGGTGCGCAGGGCGGCGAGGAAGTCGGCTTCGGTCATGCGAGGGAGGCGGTGACGCTTCCACACCCTCCGTCATTGCGAGCGTAGCGAAGCCATCCAGAGCCAGTGCCAAGACGCTCTGGATTGCCGCGTCGCTGCGCTCCTCGCAATGACGGGATCGGGGTCAAGGCTGCCCCTTACGCCCGCACGTCCTTGGCGATGGCGTCGAGCAGGCCGTTGACGAAGCCCGATTCGCGGCGCTCGTAAAAGGCGTGGGCGACGTCGACATATTCGCTGATCGTCGCGCCGACCGGCACGTCCTTGCGCGCCATCAATTCATAGGTGCCGGCGCGCAGCAGCGCCTTCATCGGCTTGTCGAGGCGGGCGAGCGTCCAGCCGCTGGCGAGCTTCTTTTCGATCGCGAGGTCGATCTCGCCTGCGCGCGCAGTGGTGCCCTTCACCAGATCATCGAAGAAATCGACGTCGGCCTCGGCATATTCCGCGTCCTCGATCGTCGCGCCGAGGCGGTGGTTGTGGAATTCGTGGAGCAATGCGGGCACCGGCGTGCCCTCCATCTCATGCTGGTAAAGCGCCTGAACGGCGGCGAGACGGGCGGCGGCGCGCGCCTGGGTACGGTTGGTGGTGCGGGACATCGTGCGGGCATGTAATGGCGTGCGGGGCGTCCGTCACCCCTTGGTGTGCGGGCGGATGTGGGGCCGACCCGGCATGGGCCGGCCCCGCCAATCCTTTACGGCATCAGGACGGTGTCGACGACGTGGATGACGCCGTTCGACTGCATCACGTCCTTGATCGTGACGTGGCTGGTGCCGCCCTTGGCGTCGGTGAGCATGATGCGGTTGCCCATCATCGTCGCGGTCAGCGGTTCGCCCTGCACGGTGGTGAGCGTCGCCTTGCCGCCGCCGGCCTTGATCGCGGCGGCGATTTGCTTCGACGTCATCGTGCCGGCGACGACGTGATAGGTGAGGATGTTGGTGAGCGTCGCCTTGTTTTCAGGCTTCACCAGCGTGTCGACGGTGCCGGCGGGCAGCTTGTTGAACGCGGCATTGGTCGGCGCGAACACGGTGAACGGGCCGGGGCCGGACAGCGTGTCGACGAGGCCGGCGGCCTTTACCGCGGCGACGAGCGTCGTGTGATCCTTCGAATTGACGGCGTTTTCGACGATCGTCTTGGTCGGGTACATGGCGGCACCGCCGACCATCGGATTCTTGGGCGCCGACATCGCCGGGCCGGCGGCGAGCAGGGCGACGGCGGCGATCGCGCCGCGGAACTGGAAGCGGGTCATGTGGGCATCCTTTATCTGGTCACCCTGGGTCGGGTGCGGCGGAGATACGTCCGTCGCGGCACAAAGATGCGTTGTTTCAGCAACTTAAATGTAAGTCGCTGAAATTGATGTAGATTAATTTTCATTGCTGGGGAGGGGCGCGAGGGCCGGCCCTGTTTCAATTGTCTGATTTCATGCGAAAACCCGGATAATGCTGTCCGTCATTGCGAGCGCAGCGAAGCAATCCAGGGCGTCCTGGTCCGACTCTGGATTGCTTCGCTGCGCTCGCAATGACGAACGAGTGTCCGGCGCCCTGGATCAGCGATTGAGCCGCAACCGCAGGGCCACGGACCGCGCATGGGCGGGGAGGCCTTCGGCGTGGGCGAGGGCGACGGTGGCGGGGCCGAGCTTGGCCAATGCCGCCTCGTCGAGCCCCAGGAAGCTGGTGCGCTTCATGAAGTCGAGGACCGACAGGCCGCTGGCGAAGCGGGCGCGGCGGCCGGTGGGGAGGACGTGGTTGGGGCCGGCGACGTAATCGCCGATCGCCTCGGGCGTGTGGCGGCCGAGGAAGACGCTGCCGGCGTGGCGGACCTTATCGAACAGCGCCTGCGGGTTATCGACCGCGAGCTGGAGATGTTCGGGGGCGAGGCGGTCGACCAGCGGGCAGGCGGCTTCGAGCGACTCGACCACGATGATTGCGCCGTTGGCGTCCCACGCGGCGCGCGCGACCGCGGCGGTTGGGAGGATGGCCAGTTCTTCATCGACCGCCCGCGCGACGGCTTGCGCATAGTCGGCGTCGTCGGTGAACAGGATCGATTGCGTGGTGGTGTCGTGTTCGGCCTGGCTCAAGAGGTCGGCGGCGGTCCATTGCGGATCGTTCTGCGCGTCGGCGACGACGACGATCTCGCTGGGGCCGGCGACCATGTCGATGCCGACGACGCCATAGACCTGGCGCTTGGCTTCGGCGACCCAGGCGTTGCCGGGGCCGGTGACGACGTCGACGGGCGCGATGCGGCCGGCGCCATAAGCGAGCGCGGCGATCGCCTGCGCGCCGCCGATGCGCCACACCTCGTCGACGCCGGCGAGGTGCGCGGCGGCGAGGACGAGCGGGTTGATGTCGCCGCCCGGCGTGGGCGTGACCATCACCAGCCGTTCGACGCCCGCGACCTTGGCGGGGATGGCGTTCATCAGCAGCGACGAGGGGTAAGCCGCGCGGCCGCCGGGGACGTAGATGCCGGCGGCATCGACGCCGCGCCAGCGCGCGCCGAGGCGGACGCCGGCCTCGTCGACGTAATCGGTGTCGGTCGGCTTCTGGCGTTCGTGATACGCGCGGATGCGGGTCGCGGCGAGGTCGAGCGCGTCGCGCAGCTGCGGGTCGAGCGCCTCATACGCCGCGGCGCAGGTGGCGGGTTCGATGCGCCAACCGGTTTCGCTGAGGTCGTGGCGGTCGAGCTTTTGCGTGAAGGCGCGGATCGCCGCTTCGCCATCGTCGCGGACGGCGCGGATGATGGTGGCGACGTCGCGCGCGACGTCGGCGGCGGCTTCGCGGCGGCCGTCGACCAGCGCGGTGAAGGCGTCGGCGAAGCCGGCGTCGCGTGTGTCGAGGTGGATCACTTCATGCCCTCCGCCACGGCGCGGCGGAATGCCTCGACCAGCGGTACGACTTCGGCACGGGTCTTCATCGCGGCGCGGTTGACGATCAGGCGGCTGGTGACTTCGGCGATCACCTCCACTTCGACGAGGCCGTTTTCCTTCAGCGTGCGGCCCGAGGAGACGAGGTCGACGATGCGCGGCGCGAGACCCAGGGTGGGCGCCAGCTCCATCGCGCCGTTCAGCTTGACGCATTCCGCCTGCACACCGCGATTGGCGAAATGGGCGGCGGTGATGTGCGGATATTTGGTCGCGACGCGCACATGGCTCCAGCCGCGCGGATCGTCGGTGGCGGCCATGGCGGCGGGTTCGGCGACCGAGATACGGCAATGGCCGATGCCGAGATCGACGGGGGCGTAGAGTTCGGAGTAGTCGAACTCGGCCAGCACGTCCGACCCGACGATGCCGAGTTGCGCGGCGCCGTGCGCGACGAAGGTCGCGACGTCGAAGGCGCGGACGCGGATCAGCTCGATATGCGGCACATCGGTGGCAAAGCGCAGCGCGCGGCTGTTTTCGTCGCCGAACGCGGGTTCGGGATGGATACCGGCGCGGGCCAGCAGGGGAAGGGCCTCTGAGAGGATGCGCCCCTTGGGCACGGCGATGACTAAAGGTGTCGGCACGCGCGGGGCTTTACTGGCGGTGGGGTGCAGGCGCAACACGGCGCCGGCAGGAGGCGAGTCGATGGCGGACGAGGCAGAGAATCTCAAGTCGTTCGAGGTGCAGGCGGGATATTGCCGGGCGATGGATGCGCCGGTGACGACGCGGCTCGTTGAGGCGCTGCCGGTGGCGCTGGATCGGTCGACGGCGACCGGGCGGACAGTGCTCGACTGGCCGGGCGAGCCGGTGGCGGATGCGCTGGTGCTGCGCCTCGTCGGCGGACTGCATGCGCTGCACCGGGCGGGTGCGGACGCCGATCTGTCACGGGTGTTCGCGGGCGAGACGACCGATCCGGGAGAAATCGCGGACGTGCTGCGGGCGACGCTGGCGCGACACGATGCGGCGATCCGGCCATGGCTCGACGGACCGCCGCAGACCAATGAGGTCGGGCGGTCGGCGGGGCTGATGACCGGGCTGTTGCATATCGCCGCGCGCTACGGCCCGCGAATCGAACTGCTCGAGATCGGGTCGAGTGCGGGGCTGAACCTGATGATAGGCCAGTATGGCTTCGACCTTGGCGGCACGCGGGTGGGGCCGGCGGAGGCGGCATTGACGCTCGTCCCCGACTGGCGCGGACCGCCGCCGCCGACGGTGCCGATCGCGATTCAGTGGGTGAGGGGCGTCGATATCGCGCCGGTCGATCTGTCCGACGAGCGCCAGGCGCGGCGGTTGCAGGCCTATGTGTGGGTCGAGGCGATCGATCGGCAGGCGCGGCTGGTGCAGGCGATCGATCTGGTGCGCGCACACGGCGTCGACCTGGTGCAGGGCGATGCGGCGGATTGGGTGGAGGCGCGGCTCGGCGAACCGCAGGAGGCGGGCGTCACGCGCGTGCTGATGCATTCGGTGGTGTGGCAATATCTGCCGCCGGCGACGCGGGCGCGGATCGGCGAAGCGATGGCGGCGGCGGGCGCGCGTGCCACGGCGGAGCGGCCGCTAGGCTGGGTGATGATGGAGCCCAATCGCGACCTGCACCGGCATGAGGTGCGTGTGCGCGGTTGGCCGGGCGATACGTCGATGGAGCTGGTGGCGCTGACCCATGCGCATGGCGCCTGGGTGGAAGGGCTGTCGCCGCCCTATGAAACGCGCGACTATGTGATGCGGCGTGGGGCGTATGAAGCGAATGCCGGGACGGGGTGAGCCGCCCCGGCGCTTGCTGCACCGTCACCCCGACGTGATCCGGGATACCGGCTCAAAGCCGGGATGACGGGGAGGGGTTACGTCCGCTTAGTAGAAGAAGCGGTTGTAGACCTGGACGACGCGGCCCGAGCGGGTGTCGACCAGCACCACGTCGTTGCCGTAGCGGACCCAGCGCTGATAGCCGTAGCCCGGGCGCGGCAGGCGATAGGTCGCGTAGTCGTTGATCCAATACTGGCGGCCATAATAGCTCGGCGCGAAGCGATAGCCGGTGGTCACCGGGCGATAGCGATAGCCGCGCGGGCCGGCGTAATTACCGCGGCGATAGACGTCGCCGTGCGTGCGGCGATAGTCGCGCCAATCCTCGCGCAGCTCCTGGCGATCCTCGCGTACTTCGCGGCGCGCGTCGCGGATGTCGCGGCGGTCGCCGTAGCGGCGCGCTTCGGCGAGGTCGCGCTGGCTCTGGCGCAGTTCGCGTTCGCTCTGGCGGACTTCGCGGGCGCTCTGGGCCGTGGCAGCGCCGGCGGGCAGGATGGTGGCGGCGGCGAGGGCCGCGATCATGATCTTACGCATCTGTTTCACTCCTCGGTGCGCGTACCGCCCGCTTGTGGGTTGGGGCGTAACGCAGAACGGTCTTGTGACCGCGCGCGGCTGAACGCGTGAGGAATGCTTTGGTCATCTTAGGGAAAGGTGGCTGTCTTTCTTTCTGCTTATCCGTCAGCCGGATGGCGTCATTGCGCGCGGAGCGAAGCAATCCAGGGCGTCCTGGTCCGGCTCTGGATTACCGCGCTACGCTCGCAATGACGGGAGGGAGAGTGCGCCTCAGATATCCCAGCGTCGCATGGCGGCGACGACCGCCTCCGGCTTTTCCCAGGGCACGAAATGGCCAGCATCGATCTTCTCGACTGTCAGCTGCGGGACATAGGGCGGCAGGCCGTCGACCAGCACCGGCAGCAGCGCCGAATCGCGCATGCCCCAGATGACCAACGTGTTCTGCGTGATCGGCGGGAAGGGTGCATCGAGGAAGGCGGGGCGGGGCGGGTCCTCGTCCATCGCGGGGACGATCACCTTCGACGCGCGATACCAATTCAGCATCGCGGTCATCGCGCCCGGCTGCGACCATTCGTCGAGATAGGCGGCCTTGTCCGCGCCGGCGATGGCGTGCGTCACGTGATGGGCGAAGGTGGAGCCGAGGAATTTTTCGAGGCCGGCGCCGACGAGGCCCTGGTCGATGCCCGTATCGCGGAAGCGGGTTATATATTGGCTGGCCTTGCGCTGTTCCGGCTCGTCGAACAGCGCGCGCTGGAAGAGCAGCGGGTGCGGGGCGTTGACGATGACGAGGCGCGCGACGCGATCGGGCCGGGTGAGCGCCGCCATCCACGCGATCGCGCCGCCCCAATCGTGGCCGACGAGCGAGAAGCGATCGATGCCGAGGTGATCGGCGAGCGCGATCAGATCGGCGAGGATATGCTCGGCGGCATAGGCCTCCACCCCCTGCGGTTTGGACGAGCGGGCGAAGCCACGCTGGTCGGGCGCGACGACATAATGATCGCGGGCGAGATCGGGGATTACGCCGCGCCACGTGCGGTGCGATTCGGGAAAGCCGTGCAGCAGGATGACCGGCGGATGCGCGGGATCGCCGGCGATCGCGACGTCCAGCTCGACGCCAGTGGGCAGCGCGATACGGGTCAGCGGCGTGTCGGTCATCACTCTCTCCTGTACGCAAGCCCTGTGCGGGTCGTCTTGTCGCGAGCCTAGCGGCGTTTCATCCTGACGTCATGCCCGTGCGCAACGACATACCGATCTACCATGTCATGGGTGCATCCTGGCCGATAGGCACGGCGAAACAGCACGTTAGCGTGCCGCTCCATGACCGATACGCCTTCCGAAACACCTGTTTTCCGGTCCGGCCCAGAGGAGCTGGCATATCTGCGTCGCCGGGCGGACGAGCATCGGCAAGGTGCTGAAAAGGCAGCAGATATGGGATCGCGCGCGATCCATCTGCGGCTGGAACAGCTGTATCGCGAGCAAATTGGGCTGCTGGAAATAGTGCTTCCTGACTAGGTATTTGCGCAAAGATACCAGGAACGGACCAGCCTAACATGGGTTGATGCGCCCGAACCGGCCCTGCTGTGGGGCCGGAGGGCAAGGATCGACCATGGGTTCGACCAGAACGATAGCGACGGTGGTATGCGGCGCGGTGGCATTGGTCGCCTGCGCGGCACCCGCGACCCGGATTTCGACCGGGTTGCAGCGCTATGGCCTGGACGAGTCGCGCGCCGATTGCGTCGGGGGTCGGTTGCAGAGCGACCTGACGCTCGGCCAGCTGCAACAGCTGGGCCGCGCCGCTGCCGCCTATAAGCAGAACGATCCCAATCCGGGCGTGCTGACGGTGGGCGACCTGATCCGCGTCGCAGGTGAGCTGAAGGACCCGAAGATCGCTCTGTCGGTCGGCAAGGCCGCGGCGGGCTGCGGCGTCCTGCCCTGATCCTGCACTTTCCTATCCGCAAAGGAGATATTCCATGAACAAGGACGAATTCCACGGCGGCGTGCGCTATGCGACCGGCAAGGTCGAAAAGGCGGTCGGCGACACGGTGAACAGCCGCGACTGGCAGGTCGACGGCGTCGTCGATCAGGTCGCCGGTGGTACCCAGCACACCTATGGCCGCGCCAAGTCGATCATCGGCGAGGCGGTGGACAGCGCACCCGAATTGCTCGACGAAGCGCGCGACCGGCTGAAGGATGCGGGCGAGCGGATCGCCGACGTGGCGGGTGACACCGCCGCGCGCGCCAAGGACGCGGCGGGCAAGCATGGCAAGGTCGCCGCGGACGCCGCGCGCGAACATGGCAAGGCAGCGGCGAAGACCGTGCAGGACACGCCGGCTCTGTGGGCTGTGGCCGCGCTGGTCGGCGGCTATGCGCTCGGCTGGCTGATCCACGGGCGTCGCGCCTGAGGCGATCGATGACGGCCGCCCTGCTCAAGTCCCTGCGCGATACCGCCGATCTGCGCCACCTGCGCCAGATTATCGTCGGTCTCGACGAAGGGGTGATCCTGATCGATCCCGACCAGAGCCTGCTCTGGGCGAACGATGCTGCGCTGGCGATGCACGGCGTCGGATCGGTCGAGGAGCTGGGCGCGACCGTCGACGAATATCGCGCCCGCTTCCAGCTGCGGTATCGCAACAACCACCGGCTGGAGGCGGACGCCTATCCGATCGAACGCGTCGTCGCCGGCGACTGCTTTTCCGAAGTGGTCGTCGAAGTGACGGTGGCGGGCGAGGACGATCCGCGCTGGGTGCATCAGGTGCGCAGCCTCGTCCTCAACGATGCCGATGCGGGCGAACCCGCGTGTCTGGTGCTGATCATCCAGGACGTGTCGGCACGTTACGAGGCGGAGGATCGCTTCGAACAGTCGTTCAACGCCAATCCGGCGCCGGCGGTGATCTGCCGGCTGAGCGACCTGCGCTTCGTGAAGGTCAATCAGGGGTTCCTCGAGATGACCGGGCATCAGCGCGATCAGGTGCTGTGCAAGACGGTGTACGACATCGACGTGCTGCGCGAGGCGGAACGCCGAGATCTGGCCAAGGAGCGGCTCGCCGAAGGGCGGACGATTCCGCAGATGGAGGCGGAGCTGGAGCTGCCGGGTGGCGGCACCAAGCTCGTCATCGTCGCCGGGCAGCCGATCGACATGGGCGACCAGCCCTGCATGCTGTTCACCTTCGCCGATCTGGAACCGCGCCGGAAGGCGGAGGGCGCGCTGCGCCATAGCGAGGAGCGGTTCACCCGCACGTTCCAGATGGCGCCGGTGCCGATGGCGATCGGGGCGCGCGACGGGCATCTGCTGTGCGAGGTGAACGCCAGCTTCACGCAGATGACCGGCTATGCCTCGACCGAGATCATCGGCCGCCCGCTCGGCGAGGTCGAATTGTGGGAAAATTCCGCGATCCGCAAGGAGATCGAGGCGCTGATCGACGATGGCCACGCGCTGCGCGGTCACGAGGCGCGGATCCACGCCAAGGACGGCGCGGGGATCGACTGTCTGGTGTCGACCGAGGCGATCCGGCTGGGCGACGATGCCTGCGTGCTGTGGGCGTTCCAGGACATCACGCAGCGCAAGGCGACCGAGCTGGAACTGGTCGAGGCGATCGAGGCGGTGATGAAGGACACCAGCTGGTTCAGCCGGTCGATCATGGACAAGCTCGCCCGGCTGCGCGCGCCCGAGCGGCAGGCGGACGGGCCGGGCCTGGACGATCTGACGCGGCGCGAACGCGACGTGCTGGCGCTGATCTGTCGCGGCTATGACGACAAGCGCATCGCGCGGGCGCTCGACGTGTCGGGCAACACCGTGCGCAACCATGTCGCGCGCATCTATGCCAAGATCGGCGTCAACCGGCGCATCGCCGCGGTCGCCTGGGCCCGCGCGCGCGGCTTCGACGGCGAGGGCGTCGTCATCGAGACGGAGGCGGCGGCATGAGCAAGACCCCGAAAGCCGATGCCGCGGCGCGCGCGACCAAGGGGTCCGTGCAGGAGGCGATCGGCAAGTTGATCGGCGACGATGCGGCGCGCGAGCGCGGTCGTGCCGAAAAGGACGCGGGCACCGCTGCGGCGACCCGCCGGACCAAGGAATCCCGGGACTGATCCCGGACACGCATTTTTCCAACAGGAGTGATTATGGCTACCCATGCTTATACCGGCCCGGTGCCGGGCGATGACCTGCGCACGGCGAAGACGCCGACCCGATTGTCGTGGGGCGCGGTGTTCGCCGGTGTCGTCATCGCGGTGGCGGTGCAGCTGGTGCTGGGCATCCTGGGCGCGGGCATTGGCCTGACCATGGTCGATCCGGTCGAGGGCACGACGCCGGGCGCGGCGGGCTTCGGCATCGGGGCCGGTATCTTCTGGCTGATCACCACCGTCATCGCGCTGGGCGCAGGCGGCTATGCCGCGGCGCGCGTCGCGGGCGTGCATGACCGGTTCGACGCGCTGGTCCACGGCCTGGTCGTGTGGGGCGTCACGCTGATCCTGACCCTGTACCTGCTGACCTCGGTCGTCGGCGGCATCATCGGCGGCGCGTTCCGCACGGTGGGTGCGGTCGCCGGCGCGGCGGGCAGCACGGTGGGCGCGGCGGCACCGGCCGCAGCCTCCGTCGCGGGTATCGACAAGCAGGACGTGCGCAGCGAGGCCGCAGCCTATCTGTCGGACGCGCCGAACGATCCCGCGCAGATGACGCCCGAGCAGGCGCAGACCGCGATCGCCAAGGAATTGCCGGCGATGGCCCGCGGCGGTGCCGAAGGTCAGCAGGCGGAAGCCCGTGTCGTCGATATCGTCGCCGCACAGCGCAAGATCAGCCGCGAACAGGCGCAGGCCCAGGTGACGCGCGCCAAGCAGCAGTTCGTCCAGGCCAAAGACAAGACGGTCGAAACCGCCAAGGTCGCGACCGACAAGGCCGCGGGCGCTGCCGCCGGCACCTCGTTCATGCTCGTGCTCGCGCTGCTGATCGGCGCAGGCGCTGCCGGTTTCGGTGCAACCGCGGCGACCCGCCGCCGGCTGCGCTGAGTGTGCGCGGCGGGCCGGCGTATTCGGGCCCGCCGCATCCCTTTACCGAATGTCTGGAAAGGACACGATGATGACCACCAAGACCATCGGCGCCGCGCTGGCGCTCGCCACCGTTCTGTCGCTGTCGGCGTGCAACACGGTCAACGGCGCAGGCAAGGACCTGAAGTCGGCCGGCTCCGCCATCTCCGACGCCTCGGGCGAAAAGAAGAAATGACGCCGGGCGGGGCGGGCCGAAGGGTCCGCCCCGTTTCGCATCAGGGCGTGTCATGGCGCGGGAACCGTCGAGCGGATCGCGCGTTATGGGTCAAACGGGCGGGTCTCATCCGATTGCGCCCGCCTCGTTTGACCTGCCGGACCCGCCCTGACCAACAGTCTCCCCATCGCGAGGCCCTTCGCACGGCCTGATCAGCGCCATCCGGACCGGATGCGCGGACGCGGGTCTTTCGTGTTCATGCGCCGCCCCGATGCCCCGCGCCCCCGCGTGCGCGGAGCGTGTTCCGCGGCGTACCGACTGTCTCGATCGACCATGCAGAAAGGGGCCTGACGCCATGGAAAGCTATTATCGGGAGCAGGCGGCGTCCTGCGCGCGCGAGGCCGCGGCGACTCAGCTGTCGCAGGTGCGCGATCGCTTTCGCCGGTCGGAAGAGGCCTGGCTGGCGATGGCGGATCGTATCGCCCGCACCGCCGCGTTCAAGGCGACCAACGGCGCATAACCAGTCCCCCGCTAAGTCACGGCGGATCAACGACATTATGGTTCGCCGCCAAGGCATTTGGCAGGCAATCCAATTATATCCGTTACGGCAGCGTCTCTTGTCCGGGCGTGTGCTTTAGCCTAGGACTGTTCCTGCTTTGGACCGACAGCCGCTGCCCCCCGTTCCGCACACACCATTCGACGCGCCGCCGGCCGTGCGCGCGGCGATCGACGCGTTCCTGCGCGGGCTCGACCCGAGCGACCCGTTCCTGGCGGTGGTCCAGCATTCGATCACCGCGATCGTGGTCAGCGACCCGACTTTGCCCGATAATCCGCTCATCTATGTGAACGACGCGTTTACCGCGCTGACGGGTTTCGAGGCGGCGGAAGTGCTGGGCCGCAACTGCCGTTTTATGCAGGGGCCGCTGACCGATAGTGCGGACGTCGAGCGGCTGCGCACCGCGATCCGACGGCGCGAGCGGATCGGGATCGACCTGCTCAACCACCGGCGCGACGGTACGCCGTTCTGGAACCGGCTGATGGTGGCGCCGGTGTTCGATGCGGCGGGCGAGCTGCGCTATTTCGTCGCGTCGCAGCTGGACGTGACGATCGAGCGGCATCGGCTGCAGGAATTGCAGCAGGATCGCGACACGCTGACTGCCGAACTGGAAAAGCGCGAAGCGCTGCTCGCCGAGCGCGAGGCGCGGCTGGCGATGGCGCTCAATGCCGGTGGCCTCGGCACCTGGACGCTCGCGCTGCCGAGCAACGTGCTGACCGCATCGGCGTCCTGCCTGGAGAATTTCGGGTTTCCGCCCGGCGCATATTTCGGTGAGCAGGACCTCGCCGAGAGCCTGCACCCCGACGATGCCGCGCGCGTCCTCGCCGCGATCCGGGATACGATCGCCAACGACGCGCCCTATGACATCGAATATCGCATCCTGACGCCGTCGGGCGAGCAGCGCTGGATCCATGCGCGCGGCGCGGTGCAGCGGCGTGCGGATGGGACGCCGCTGGAAATGTCGGGCTTCACCAGCAACATCACGGCGCGCAAATTCGCCGAAGAGCATCGCGCGGTGCTGGCGCGCGAGCTGACGCACCGGGTGAAGAACACGCTGGCGACCGTCGGCGCGGTGGTGAGCCAGACGTTGCGCGACGCGCCGTCGCTCGGCGAGGCGCGCGCGGCGGTGGCGGGGCGGATCGCGAGCCTCGGCGCCGCGCACGAGCTGCTGGTGCGCGACGAGGTGGAAGGCGCGGCGATCGGCGAGATCGTCGAGCGCGTGCTGGCGCCGTTCCTCGACAGCAACGGACGGCGCTTCACGATCGAAGGGCCGGACATCCGCCTCAGCCCCGAAATCACGCTGGCGCTGTCGATGGCGCTGCACGAACTGGCGACCAATGCGATCAAATATGGCGCGCTGTCGGTGCCCGAGGGGCAGGTCGCGATCCGCTGGGCGCTGGTCGGTGCGGTCGGCGAGCGGCGCTTCGCCTTCAGCTGGGCCGAACAGGGCGGCCCGCCGGTTACCGCGCCGATGCACACCGGCTTCGGCACGCGGATGATCCAGCGCGTCTTCGCCCAGCATGTCGAGGGGCAGGCGGGCATTACCTATGCGCCCGATGGCGTGCGTTTCGCGATCGAGGCCCCGGTCTGAGCCAGCCGACCCCGCCGGTGACGCCGGACCTGCGCTATATCGTGGTGCGCGGGCGGTTGTGGCGGCGCGCCAACCCCGCGTTGGCCGAGGACGAGCGGCAACCTTTGGTATCGCAACTGATGGCGGCGCGGCGGGCGGTAGCGGCGGCGAAACGGGCGGGTGACGCGGACGCGGAGGCGCGGGCGCATGCCGCGGTGGATGCGGCGAAGGTGGCGCTCGGGGAACGCGGGCCGGTGTGGTGGGATGACGGGGCGCCGGATCTCAACCGACATATGGCGCGCAACACGGTGTACGCGGCGTGGTTTGCGGGGTTGGGGGAGTAGGGCGGCGGGGGTTTGAGGCGGGTGTTGGTTGGCGTGGCCTTTATGCTCGGCCGTCATCCCCGCGGAGGCGGGGATCCATAACCGCTACCGGTTGCGGTGGAGTCGCGACGGTGGCGCGTCTGGATTCCCGCCTTCGCGGGAATGACGGGTGGGGGCATGGCGGCTGACAGGGCTGCCGGGTGCGGCGTGACGGGCGCTTTGGTTAGTGCCCCTCAGGTCATTCCCGTCCCTTCGTCATCCCGGCGCATGCCGGGATCCATGGACACGCGGGTGTCGAGGGTTGCGCGCCGAGGCTGAGGACGTCGCCCCCCATGGTTCCCGGCGTGCGCCGGGATGACGGGGCGGGAAGCGTTACGTCAGCGTCAGCGTGTCGTCGTCGGGGTCGACCTTGCCGGCCAGGCCGGGCACTTCGTCCAGCTGGCGCAGCGCGGTGAAGCCGCCGCGGTCTTCGCGGTAGCGGACGATTTCGAAGCCGTGGCCGGCGAGTGCGGGAACGGCGTCGAGCTCGTCCGCGGTGGCGGTGTTGACGTTGACGCTCACAGGTTCGCCTGCTCCTCTTTCGGTAGATCGGCATCGGGGCCGTAATACAGTCCGGCGCATTCGTCGGCCAAGCAGCCGCCTTCGATCTCGATATCGTCGCGATAGGCGTCGGCGATGAAGGCGAGCGTGTCGACGTGCTTCGCTTCGAAATACATCGGATGGACGTCGTCGCGGCCGGCGCCGAAGACGACGCGGCCGACCTTCGACCAGATCGAGGCCATCGTACACATGCCGCAGGGTTGCAGCGTCGAATAGAGCGTCGCGCCGCGCAGCTCGAGCTCGCCGATCCCTTCACAGGCGCGGCGGATCGCCATCATCTCGGCATGCGCGGTGGCGTCGGGCAACTCGTGCGTCTGGTTGCGTTCGGCGGCGAGCACCTTGCCGTCGCGCACGATCACGCAGCCGAGCGGCGAGGTCGACGGATCGGACCCCTTCGATCGCGCGACGTCGATCGCCATCTGCATCCAATATTCGTCGTCACCTGCGCACATATTCGCCCCGCTTTCGAGGGGCCTAACGCACGGACGCGGCGAAAGACGCTTTACGGATAGCTGACGGTGTTGGGCACCTGCGGGATGGGAATCCATTCCTTGTCGTCGCCGGGGACGAGCGGAAATTCGCCGGCGGTCCAGGCGCGGCGCGCCTCCTCGATCCGCTCGCGGCGCGACGAGACGAAGTTCCACCAGACGTGACGCGGGGTTGTGAAGGCGTCGCCGCCCGCCAGCATCGCGCGACCGCCGGTCTCCGAGCGCAGCGTCGCGGCGATACCGGGGCGCAGGACGTAGAGCTTCATCGGTTCCAGCGGCACGCCCTCCAGCGTCGCCTCACCGAAGGCGAGATACACGGCGCGCTCGTCCGCCGCGGCGTCGATCGGCACGGCGGCACCGGGATCGAGCACGATGTCGGCGTAGATCGTGCCGGCATAGGTGGTGGTCGGCGCACGCTGGCCCCATAGCTCGCCCATGATGATCCGCGCGCGGGCGCCGTTCGCCTCCAGTGTCGGCAGCGCATCGCGGCCGACATGCTCGAAATCGGGCGCCATTTCCTCCTGTGCGTCGGGCAAGGCGAGCCAGGTCTGGATGCCCGACAGAACCGGGCCATGCGCGCGCTCATCGCCCGGCGAGCGTTCCGAATGGACGATGCCGTGGCCGGCGGTCATCAGGTTCACGGCGCCGGGTTCGATCCGGAGCTGCGTGCCGAGCGAGTCGCGATGTTCGATCGCGCCGTCGAACAGATAGGTGACGGTGGCGAGGTTGATGTGCGGGTGCGGGCGCACGTCGATGCCGCCGCCCGCGGCGAGCTGTGCCGGGCCCATCTGGTCGAAGAACAGGAACGGCCCCACCATCGTGCGGGCGCGGCCGGGCAGCGTGCGGTGGACCTTGAACCCGCCGAGGTCGTGGGTGACGGGCGTGATGGTCTGAAGGACGAAATCGTCAAGCACGGGCAGGCTCCGTTTCGCGAAGAAGCTGTTCGAGATCAGCAGGGTAGATGACTTCCGGCCAGTCGGCGAGTTCGGACAGTGCGAACCAGCGCGATCCCGCCAGCACGCGCTGTTCGAGCGCGGTCAGCGCGCCGGCCTGCACGTCGTGGCGATCGATATCGACGCGGAAATAGCGTTCGTCGGCGATCACCTCGACGCCTTCGAAGGTCAGGAATTCGCAGGTGCGCTGCGCGACTTCCGGGCCGCAGTCGATGTCCAGCCCCACCTCTTCCCACAATTCGCGGCGTGCCGCCTGCGGGTAGGTTTCGCCGGGATCGACCGCACCGCCGGGCGTGCACCACAGGGGCGGGCGGTCGCCGGGCGTGAAGCGCATCAGCAGCACGCGGCCGGCGCCATCGACCAGCAGGATGCGGGCGGCGGGGCGGGGGACGCGGGTTACGGGCGACGACATCGGGCTTCCTTCCAATCCCCGTTCGGTTTCAGCCGGTCGAAGGCTGTATGCCATGGGCGTCAGCCGTGCGGGCACGGCTCACGCCGACGCGGCTCATGGCCGACGGGCTGGGGGATGTCTTACCGGTCCGGCGCGATCACGACAGCCCGCAATCCGGAAACGCTGCGGTTCAGTGCAGGCGCGATGCGCAGTCGAGTTCGGGATAGTGGCGGAAGATCCCCTCGGTCGTGAAGGGCAGGCGCCGGTCGCTTTTCAGATAGGCGCGGATGCCGGGCAGGTCCGCCACCGCGTCACGCAGGCGGAGCAGCGCGGGATAGCGCGATTCCAGCGCCGCCATCCGCTGCGGGAACATGTAGCGCAGCCCCTCGACCAGCTGGAACAGCGAGGTGTCGGCATAGGTCCAGCGATGATCGACCAGCCATTCGGTCGGGCCATGCCGTGCCGCCGCCTCGAAATGGTCGAGATATTTGGGCAGGCGTTCCCTGCGGAACTGGTCAGCGGCGCGCGCCGCCTCGTCCTTCTGATCGTCGTAATAGGCCATCATCGCGACGGGGTGATGGACGCTGTGCACTTCGGCGATGCAGTCGGCGATGGTCAGTTGCAGCTGGTTGATCCACTGCCGGTCAGCCAAGTTCGACGGCGCCAGATCGTGCTGCTGACCGAGGAATTGCAGGATGTTGGCGACCTGCGCCACAGCGTGATTGTCGAGCGCGAGATAGGGCGGGGCGAACGGACCCCGGCCGGCCTTCGTCCGCGTCTCCATATCGGCCATCATCGCCTCGACACCCTCCAGCCGGGCGCAGTCGACATAGTCGATGCCCGCCGCCTCCAGCGCCAGGCGCACGAACTCGCCACGCCCCTGGATGGTGGGCCAATACCACAGGCGATAGGGCATCAGGCTCTCCCGTTCACTCACCCGGCGCGCGTGCCTTGATCGCGAGGGCATGGATGCGCGTCGACAACAGATCGGCGAGCGCTTTGTTCACGCGGCGCTGGCGTGCGACGCGGGTTTCGCCGGCGAACAGCGGGCTTTCGACGGACACGCTGAAATGCGACTCTCCGGTGCCGTCGTCCCCCATATGGCCGGCATGATGATGGCTGTCGTTGACGACCTCAAGATGGGTCGGTTGCAGCGCGTCGCGCAGGCGCTCTGCGATGATGTCGGCGAGGGGACGGGCGGCGGTGGCGGTGTCGGTCATCACGCCTATATAGCCAAGCTTGCGCAGATTAGGGAGCGTTCGTGGCGCGCGGAAGTGACAGGAAAGACCGGCCGCACACGCGGTTTCATGGCCGGGTGGAAGCGAATGGACGCATGTGCGCGGAGCCGGGCTGCGAAGAGCCGGGCGAATTTCGCGCGCCGCCGCTGGAAGGCGCGAGCGATGGCGGCGGGCCGGGCGCGTTCCGCTGGATGTGCCTGGAGCATGTCCGCGCGTTCAATAGCCGGTACAATTACTTCGACGGAATGACGGCGGACGAGATCCATCGCGCACAGCGGCCGCTGGCGGGCTGGGAGAGCGAGACGCGGGCGTTCGCGCGCGCCGGCACCGGCGACCAGGGGCCGCGCTGGGCCGATTTCCGCGATCCGCTCGATGCGATCGGCGCACGCTATCGCCGCGAGGTCGCGCCCGAGCGCAGCGACGGCAAGCCGCTGTCGGGTCAGGACCGGGCGAGCCTGAAGGTGCTCGGCCTGGCCCCGGACGCCGATCGCACCGCGCTGCGCAAGCGCTATTCGGAACTCGTCCGCACCTATCACCCCGATCGCAACGGCGGCGATCGCAGCCACGAAGCCATGCTGCAAAAGGTGATCGCAGCCTATCAGCAACTGCGGCAGGCGCCGGCATTCCTGTGAGCCGGTGCGCCTGCACGCGGTGACAGCCGACGAGGCCGGCGCATAGAACCATAGCGCCATAAAGTCCGAAGCGGACCGTTTTGGGTTTTTGTTTACTTTTGTCCGGTACGGTTGCCGCATGAGGCTTCCGACCATCCTTCGCGCCTGTGCGCTTCGCCAGGCGCGCCGTTCGCGTGCGGCGACCTGCGGCGCGCCGCGGCTGTGGCGCGACACGCGGGGGGCGACGATCGTCGAATTCGCGATGGTCGCGGTGCCGTTCATCGCGCTGATGCTGGCGGTGGCCGTCACCAGCCTCGCCTATTTCGTCCAGGAAGTGCTGGAAACCGGGGTCGAATCGGCCGCGCGCAATATCGTGACGGGGCGTACCCAAGCCGCCGACGATACGGGCACGCAGAGTGGGATGACGAAAGCGCAACTCGCCGAACGATTCCGTAAGGCCGGCTGTGCCTCGCTACCCGCCTTCCTGCCGTGTTCGCGCCTGTACGTCGAGGTGAAGAGCACGGGCGACTGGGCGTCGATGGACAATAGCGCCCCGGCGGTGACGATCGGGTCGGATGGCAGGATCGCCAACACCTTCGCTTACGATCTGGGCAGCCAGGGATCGATCGTGCTGGTCCGGTTCATGTATCTGTGGCCGGTCCAGTCGGCGCCGCTGTTCGATTTCAGCAACATGGGGCCGGGGCGCCGCCTGCTGATGGCGACGTCGGTCGCCAAGTCGGAGACCTATTCATGATCGCGCGCCTGCGCCGCTGGCGGGATCTGGCGCGCGATACGCGTGGCGTGGCGCTGATCGAATTCGCGATGGTGCTGCCTATCCTGCTGATCCTGTACCTGGGCAGCGTGCAGTTGCAGGACGGTATCGCATGCAAGCGCAAGGTGACGATCGCAACGCGCGCCACCGCCGATCTGATCGCCCAGAATGCCAGTGGCAGCACGACCAAGTCGGATGTCGACAACAGCCTGGCCGCGGCGACGCAGGTGATGGCGCCCTATCGCTCGGACCGGGCGGTGATCCGGCTGACGCACATCACGATCGACAACATGATGCGGGTTCGGATCGACTGGAGCCGGGCCCGTAACGGGCTGCCCGAAACGCCGGGAACGTTGTCGAACATTCCGCTCGCCATGCGCGTCCCGGGCGTGTCGTTCATCGTCGCCCACGTGACCTACAATTATCGCCCGCCGGCCAATTTCGGCTTCGTCAAGCCGATCGCGCTCGATGACTTCCTCGTGATGCTGCCGCGCAATTCGCAGACCATCACCTGTTCGGATTGCAACACGTGATGACCGCTTTCGCTGCCCGCCTGCGATGCCTGTTCCGCGATCGGCGGGGCAATGTGCTGATGATGTTCGGCTTCGCGCTGCTGCCGCTTACCTTCGCGGTGGGCATGGGCATCGACTATGCGCGCGCGATGACGGCGCAGACCAAGCTGAACGCGATCGCCGATGCCTCGGCCCTCGTCGCGGTCAGCAAGCTGGTGATGCCCTTTCCCGACGTGATGGCCGCCGAAAAGGCGACGATGATGTTCACGCTGCAATCGCAGCCGGTGCTGGGGGCGGGATCGGTCAGGATCACCCGGCTCGTCGTGACGGCGGTGAAGGATGCCACCGGCCGGCGGACCGCGACGGTGACGTACAAGGCGACGTCGGACAATGTTTTCGCCCGCATCCTGGGGCTCAACGTCCTCAACATCGGCGGTACGTCGACCACGACCAATGCCATCGCGCCCAACATCAACTTCTACGTCCTGCTCGACGTGTCCGGATCGATGGCCTTGCCCAGCACGTCCGCCGGGCTGCGCATCGTTGCCAACAGCAATGCGCGCGGGTGCAAGTTCGCCTGCCATTCGGTGAACGACGAAAAGGGGACGGACAAGAACGGCAACCAGGTCAGCCTGTACGATGTCGCACGGTCCTATGGCCTGACGCTGCGTATCGACGAGGAGGCGAGCTCGGTGAACAAGCTCGCCGACACCGCGATCAGCACGATGAGCCGCAACGGCGCCATGTATCAGATGGCGATTTCCACATTCCGCGGCAGTGGCGGTTTCGCGACGCCCATGCCGCTGACGCCGAAACTATCGATGGCCTATGCCGTCAGCCCGACGATCCAGCCGTCCACCTTCTACAAGAACGGCTGCCCGACGCAGGCCTGCCAGCGGAGCGAAGTCGGCTGGAACGATCAGGACAGTGCGCACAGCGACGCCTTCGACAATATGAACGCGATGATGGGGACACCCGGATCGGGCGTGAACGGCGACAACCCCAAGGGCGTGATGTTCATCGTCACCGACGGCATGCGCGATGAAAATCGTCCCGGCAGCAAGCCCGAGGCCGCGATCGACACTGCAAAATGCGACGCGATCAAGGCGCGCGGCATCCGCATCGCCGTGCTCTACACCGAATATCTGCGCGAATCGCTCGACAACGACAGCTGGTCGCAGACCAATGTCGCGCCCAATTTGTACAAGGTCGAACCCGCGCTGCAAGCCTGTGCCTCGTCGGGCCTCTACACCAAGGTGTCCACCGACGGCGACATTAGCGCGGCGTTGAGCGCGCTGTTCCAGAACGCGGTGGCGACGGCGCGCATCTCGCAATGAGGGTGCGTGGCCGCGGCATATCGAGCGTAAACATATGCGAGTAGCTCGCATTAGCGTTGACGGTGATAATAACTCGCATTAACGGACGCCCCATAAAGGGGACCGTTTTTAATGACCAAACCACCGTTTCTGGCGCTGTCGTGCATCGGCTTCCTCGCGTCCGCGCCTGCCTTTGCCGCCGATCCGGTCGCGGCGACCGCGAAGACCGACGTTGCCGCCGACCCGCAGGCGCAGGATGCCCGGCGCGAGGGCGAGCGCGACGACATCATCGTCAACGGCAAGGGGCAGGTGGCGCCCGCCGTGGTCGAAAGCCCGAAGGCGACGTCGGCGCTGATCGATACGCCGCAGACGATCACCGTCATCTCCGACCAGGTGCTGCGCAAGCAGAACCTCCAGACGCTGCGCGACGCCCTCCAGACGATCCCCGGCATCACCTTCGGTGCGGGCGAGGGCGGCGGCGGCTATGGCGACAGCATCAACCTGCGCGGCTATTCGGCCAACACCGACATCACGATCGACGGCATCCGCGACAGCGCGCAATACAGCCGCACCGATCCGTTCAATCTGCAGCAGATCGAAGTCTACAACGGCGCCAATTCGGTGTTCAACGGATCGGGCAGCGTCGGCGGCACGATCAACCTCGTCACCAAGGAGCCGCGGGCCGAAGACCTGACGATCGTGCAGGGATCGGTCGGCACCGACAATTACTATCGCGGCACGGTGGATGCGAACCATCGCGTCGGCGACGATGTCGCGGTGCGCCTGAACGCGGTGTATCATCACAACGACGTGCCGGGCCGCGACGTCGAGAAGTACGAACGCTGGGGCGTCGCGCCCGCCGTCACGATCGGCATCGGCGGGCCAACCAGCCTGACGCTCGCCTATGTTCACCAGCGCGACGACAATACGCCGCTGTACGGCGTGCCCTATTTCAACAACGCGCTGGTCGGCGGCCTGATCACCGGCGCGGATCGCAGCGACTATTACGGCTACAGCAACCTCGATCGCCAGCAGATCACGGTCGATCGCTTCACCGCGACCTTCCGGCATCAGGCGGACGCGCATGTCTCGATCCGCAACCTCACCCGCTGGCAGCGCGTCGGCCAGTATAGCGTGACGAGCGCGCCGCAGGGCACCTTCTGCCTCGCCGGCACGAGCCGCCAGCCGGTCGCGACCAGTGCGACCAACCCGCAAGGTCTCGCCTGTCCGACGGGGTTGCAGCCCGGCCAGTGGATTCCATCTGGCCCACGGGGGCTGGTGCGCGATCAGGAGAACCAGCTGCTCGCCAACCAGACCGACCTGCGGCTGGAGCATGGCGAGAAGGGTGGCCTGCGTAACGTCGCCAACATCGGCATGTCGGCGATCGTCGAGGATTACCGGATCACCAGCGGATCGCTGCTGCGCAATGCGGACGGATCGGCGGTGTCGCCGCTGCCGACGCTGTCGATCAGCAACCCGGACAGCGTCTATCGCGGGCCGATCAACTATGTGACGACCGCCCAGTCGCGGTCGACCCAAACGAACGTCGCCGTCTACGCCTTCGACACGCTGGAGCTGAACCGCTTCTTCGAACTGAACGGCGGCGTGCGCTGGGAAATGCAGCGCAGCGATTTCCGTGCACTGCCTTTGCAGACGCTGGCGCCGGGCGTGACGCAGCCGGTCGCCGCGTTGCAGACGCCGCAGATCAACAACGAACGGCTGTTCTCGTACCGCGTCGGCGCGGTGTTCCACCCGGTGCGCGACGTCAGCGTCTATGCCGGCTACGGCAACGCCAAGACGCCCTCATCGCCGAGCGTGCGCGCCGGCTGCGTCAGCGTCTCCAACAGCATCGTCACCAACACCTGCGGCGTCGCGCCCGAAACCGCGCGCAATTACGAGGCGGGCGTGAAGGCGGGGCTGTTCAACCGCCGGCTCGAGCTGACCGCGGCGGTGTTCCGCAACGAGCGCACCAATTATCGCGTGCCCTCGAACGACCCCGCGCTGCCGACGGTGCAGGTGCTGGGCGGCAAGAGCCGCGTCGACGGGATCGCGCTGGGCGCATCGGGCAACATCACCAAGGCGTGGACGATCTTCGCCAACTACACCTATCTCGACAGCAAGGTGGTGCAGTCGGTGTCCGATTTCTGCCTGCGCAATCCGGGCAGCACCGGGTGCGGCAATTCGGTCGCCAACCCTGATCCGCAGCGTGGCAGCCCGCTGGTGCAGACGCCGACGCATTCGGGCAGTCTGTTCACCACCTACAAGCTGCCGTTCGGGCTCGAGCTGGGCTATGGCCTGACCTACCAGGGGTCGTTCACCACCTATGTGCCGGTGCTGACCAACGGCGTGCAGCTGCGCGCGCCGGACTATCTGATCCACCGCGCCTATCTCGCCTACAGCTTCGGTGGTGGCTGGACCGCGCAGCTCAACATCCAGAATCTGACGGACGAAAAGTATCTGACCAACGTCCGCAACAACATCAACGCGACCAGCGGCGTGGTGACCGGCGGCTGGGCGATGCCAGGCGATCGGCGCCAGACGGTGCTCAGCCTGTTCCGCAGCTTCTGATCTTTGCTACTCTTCCCCGCCACATCAGCCCCCGGCGGGGAAGAGACCTGAGGAACCACCATTCATGCTGATTGCCATCCCCGATATTCTGGATGCGGAGGGCGTGGCGCGGCTGCGGGGGCTGATCGACGCGGGCGAATGGGTGGACGGCAATGTCACCTCAGGCCCGCAGGCGGCGCTCGCCAAGCGCAACCGGCAGCTGGTCGAAGGGACGGAGGCGGCGCGGGCCGGCGCGGCGTTCGTGCTCGATGCGCTGGGGCGGTCGCCGCTGTTCTTCGCCGCCGCGCTGCCGCTCAAGGTGTTTCCGCCGCTGTTCAACCGATATGAGGGCGGCGAGGATTTCGGCCTGCACGTCGATAATGCGATCCGCCTGCAACGCGGCGCCGATTTCCGCATCCGGTCCGACCTATCGGCGACTTTGTTTCTCGACGATCCCGACAGCTATGACGGCGGCGAGCTGGTGATCGAGGATCGTTTCGGGCCGCAGACGGTCAAGTTGCCCGCCGGGCATCTGGTCCTTTATCCCGCCTCCAGCCTGCATCGCGTGACGCCGGTGACGCGTGGTGTGCGCACCGCGAGCTTCCTGTGGCTGCAATCGATGGTGCGCGACGATGGCGAGCGGCGGACCCTGTTCGAACTGGACGAGGCGATCCAGTCGGTGGCGGCCAGCAACGGCCAGGGCGATCCCGCCGTGGTGAAGCTGACCGGCATCTATCACAATCTGCTGCGGCGCTGGGCCGATGCCTGAGATTGCGGCCCCCGCCTGCGGCTTCGTCGGGCCGGTGAAGCGGTCGATCACGATCGCCGGTCACCAGACGTCGATCAGCCTGGAGCCCGTGTTCTGGCGCGCGCTGGAAGAGGCGGCACAGGGCTGTGGCCTGCCGCTGTCCGCGCTGGTCGCCGAGATCGACGTGCTGCGTATCGCCGCGGACGATCCGCCCAACCTTGCCAGTGCGTTGAGAAGCTGGCTGTTCGCGCGGACGTTGACCTGACGCCCGCCGCCATGCGACCGCCGGGGCACAGTCGGGGATACAGAGCGATGAACGCGGTCAAATGGCGAAAGACCTGGTTTCAGGTCCATAAATGGATCGGGCTGACGCTCGCCATCCTCATCATCCCTTTGTCGCTGTCGGGTGCGGCACTGGTCTGGCGCGAGCCGCTGGACCGGCTGATCAACGCCGAGCGCTATTCCACCAGCGGCACCGCGTTGCTGGCACCCGAAACCTATGTGGCGGCGGCGCAGCGCGTGCTGGCGTCGGGCGAGCGGATCAGCGACCTCGGCCTGCCGGAGAGGGACGGCCCCGTGACGGTCAGCGCCGTGGGTGCGCAGGCGCCGCGGCGCGGACCGCCGCCGCGCACCATCGTCTATCTCGACCCGCCCACCGCGCGCGTGCTGGCCGTGGCGCCGCGCAGCGGCGGCGTGATGCGCTTCCTGCATGTGCTGCACGGCAGCCTGCAAGTGCCGGGAATCGGCCGCACGATCGTGGGCTGGATCGGCGTCGCGATGCTGCTGTCGAGCATGACCGGGCTGTGGCTGTGGTGGCCGAGCGTCGGACGCTGGACGAAGGGGTTTCGCTGGCGCCGGCACCGCAACACCGATAGCAACCTGCATTACCAGATGGGCTTCTGGATCGCGCTGCCGCTGTTCGTGCTGTCGTTGACCGGCGTGTGGATCAGCTTTCCCAGCGTGTTCGGCGGACGGGAGGGCGGCGGCCGCCCCGCCTTCGCGCCGCCGGTGGCCGAGCCGGCGCAGTCCGTCGATACGGTCGTCGCGCGCGCCGCGGGGGTGGCGAAGGGGCCGCTGCGCAGCGTCGGTTGGCCGACCGAGCGGTCGGCGGACTGGACGGTCAGCCTGGCCGATGGGCGCCGGATCAAGGTGGCGGACGACGGCGGCGTCGCGGTCGCTGCGGCGGCGCGCAAGCCGGGCGGCGCGGCGCGCTGGCTGCGGCGGATCCACGATGGCGACGATATGGGAATCGTCTGGCAGGTGGTGATCTTCCTGGGTGGGCTGCTGCCGGCCGGGCTGGCGGTGACGGGCGCGATCATGTGGTGGCGCGCCCGCGGCTGGCGCGCGAAGGTGGCGGCGCGGGGGTAGGGGGCTTTCCGGTTTTACCGTCGTCACCCCGGACTTGTTCCGGGGTCCACGGTGCGGCGGGGGGACGGCTGGAGGCTCAACCGCCCCCTTGCGGCCCGGTGGACCCCGGAACAAGTCCGGGGTGACGGATGGGGTGGGGCTGGCCTCCCGCTCCCCGAGGGCGCGGGAGGCCGCCCGCTTACCGCCCGAGCAGCACGCGCGCCTGGCCGGCGATCTGCGCGAGCATGGCCGCATTGGGCTGCGCGGCATGGCGGGCGCGGTCGACCAGCGCCTTGAACTGCGCGACGCGCGCGCCGTTCGCGGCCAGCCACGTCTGTACCGCGCTGCGCGGGTCGCCTTCGCCGGTGCGGCCGAGGAACTCCAGTCGCTGCTGCTGGAAATCGCGCGCCAGACCGGCGAGCAGCAGGCGCTCCCACGGATCGCCCGAGACGATGCGCGCCGCCGCCGCCTGCGCCCAGTCGAGGCCCAGGTCCTGGCCGAGGTGGGTGTAGGCCCGCGTCAGCTCGATCTCGTCGATCCCAAGCCGCTGGCCCAGCGCGGCGAGGCCGACGACGCCGTCCATGTCAAACAGGCGGACGACGCGGCGTGCCAGCTCGGCGGGTGCGCCAGCGGCTTCCAGCTCGGCGGCGATGCGGGCGCTCTGTGCGCTCGCTTCCTCGAGCAGCAGCGACTGCGTCTGGCGTTCCAGCGCGGCGATGCCCTGGCCCAGCCGCTCAATCACCGCACCCGGCAGCGTGCCCGGCGCATTGGCGCGCAGCAGGTCGGCGATGTGCGAGCGCGTCGCCACCGCCACCTCGTTGAACAGCGCGATGCGCGCGCCTTCGGCGATGTCGGCGCGCTCGATCTCCGCCCACAGGCTGTCGAGGCCGAAGACGCGCTCCGCCACCACGAACATCGCGGCGATGTCGGCGACCGCGGCGCCTTCCTCTTCCGCCAGTTCAAACGGGCGCAGCACGCCCAGCCGGTTGACGATGCGGTTGGCGAGCTTGGTCGCGACGATCTCGCCGCGCAGGCGATGCTCGTCGATCGCCTGCGCGAAGTCGCGCTGCATCGCCGGCGGGAAGGCGGCGTGCAGGTCCGGCGCGAGTTCGGGCGCGAGCGCCAGCGGCGCCTGCTCGATCCCGTCCTGCAACGACAGCTTGGCGGTCGCGAGCAGCACGGCGAGCTCGGGGCGGGTGAGGCCATGGCCTTCCTGCCCACGCCGCAGCAGGTCGTCGTTGCCGGCGAGCCCCTCGACCGCACGGTCCAGTCGACCGGCGCCTTCGAAGATTTCGATGACGCGAACGTAGCTGGGGATGGCGCTTGCACCGTCCGCCTCGGCGATCGACAGAGCCAGCGTCTGGAGGCGATTGTCCTCCAGCACCAGATGCGCGACGTCGTCGGTCATGCTGGCGAGCAGCGCGTTGCGCTCCTCGAAGCCGAGGCGGCCTTCGTTCATTTCGCGGTTGAGCGCGATCTTGATGTTCACCTCGTTATCCGAACAATCGACGCCCGCCGAATTGTCGATGAAGTCGGTGTTGATCCGGCCACCCCGCTCCGAAAAAGCGATGCGCGCCGCCTGGGTGACGCCCAGATTCGCGCCTTCGCCGATCGCGGTGACGCGCAGTTGCTCGGCATCGACGCGCAGGCGGTCGTTGGCGGGATCGCCTACCGCGGCATTGTTCTCGCGCGCCGCCTTCACATAGGTGCCGATGCCGCCGAACCACAGCAGGTCCGCGGGCGCCTTCAGGATCGCGGAAATGAGCGACGCCGGATCCAGCTGCGTCGCGGTGATGCCGAGCGCGGCCTGCGCCTGCGGCGACAGCGGAATGACCTTCTCGCTGCGCGCCCACACGCCGCCGCCTTCGCTGATGAGGCCGGCGTCGTAATCGGCCCAGCTGGAGCGGGGGAGGGCAAACATGCGCGCGCGCTCGTCCCAGCTCGCGGCAGGATCGGGATTGGGGTCGATGAAGATGTGGCGGTGATCGAACGCCGCGACGATCTTCAGCGCCTTGCTGAGCAGCATGCCGTTGCCGAAGACGTCGCCCGACATGTCGCCGCAGCCGACGACGGTGATCGGCTGGGTCTGCACGTCAACACCGCGCTCGGCGAAGTGACGCTGTACCGACACCCACGCGCCCTTGGCGGTGATGCCCATCGCCTTGTGATCGTAGCCGACGCTGCCGCCGGACGCGAAGGCGTCGCCCAGCCAGAAGTCGCGCTCCAGCGCCAGCGCATTGGCGACGTCGCTGAACGTCGCGGTGCCCTTGTCGGCGGCGACGACGAAATAGGGGTCCTCACCATCGAGCACCGCGACGTCGGCCGGATGCACGACGCGGCCGTCGACGATATTGTCGGTGATCGACAGCAGCGAGCGGATGAAGATGCGGTAGCTTTCGGTGCCTTCCGCCAGCCAAGCGTCGCGATCGACTGCGGGGGAGGGGAGCTGCTTGGGGTAGAAGCCGCCCTTCGCGCCGGTCGGCACGATCACGGCATTCTTGACGCGCTGCGCTTTCATCAGCCCGAGGATTTCGGTGCGGAAGTCGTCACGCCGGTCCGACCAGCGCAGGCCCCCGCGTGCGACCGGGCCGGCGCGCAGGTGGATACCCTCGACCCGCGGCGAATACACCCAGATTTCGCGCCACGGCACGGGGGCGGGCAGGCCGGGGATCAGGTGACTGTCGAGCTTGAACGCCAGCGCTTCGTTCGCCGCGGGGGCGAAGGCGTTGGTGCGCAGGCAGGCGCCGATCAGGTCGCGATAGGCGCGCAGGATGCGGTCGTCGTCGATCGCCGATACCGCGTCGAGGCCCCGCGCGATCGCTTCGTCGCTGGCGGTCAGGTCGCCGCTGCCCTTGGGATCATGCGCGGCTGCGAAGCGCGCGATCAGCGCCTTGGTCAGCTTGGGCGCGCGGCGCAGTGCGTCGACGACGGTGGTCAGGCCATAGGGCAGGCCCGCCTGGCGCAGATAGCGGAACCAGGCCCGCAGCAGCACGACCGACTGTGGGGTGAGCCCGACGTCGATGATCAGGCGGTTGAACGCGTCGTTTTCCGCTGCGCCTTCCAACACGGCAGCGATCGCGCCTTCCAGCACCGCGGCGTCATTGGCGTCGTCGGTCGCATCCGTCTCGACGACGAAGTCATGGACGAAGGTGTCCGCTTCGTCCTGGAGCCGCGTGGGCAGCTCGCCGATCACGCGGAAGCCGAAATTCTCCAGCACCGGCACTGCGTCCGACAGCGCGAGCGCACCGTGCAGCTTGTAGATCTTGAGTTGGCGATCCTCGCCCGCGACGACCGGGAAGATGCGCACCGAGCGATCGCCGGCATTTTCCAGGCTCGATACGCGCAAAATGTCCTGCGCCGCTTCGGCGGGGCTGCTGACGTTGCGGTAATTGGCCGGGAAGGCGTTGGCCCAGCGCAGCGCCAGACGCGCCGCGCGCTGTGCGGGCACCTGTTCGACCAGCGCCGCCTCGACGTCCGACATCCAGCCGCGCACCATCTTGCGCAGGCGCTCGGCGAGCGGTTCGGTCTCCGGCATGCGGCCCGATCCGCGCAGGTCGATCGTGTAGCGGAGCAGGGCGACGACGCCGTCGTCGAGGCTGATCGACCAGTTGAGCACGTTGCCGTTCGAGGCGTCGGCCAGCATCTGGCCGATCGCGACGCGGCGCGCGGTGGTGAGGTCGTCGCGCGGCAGCCAGGCGAAGGCGAACAGATGCCGCCCCAGCGCCGACTTCACCAGCACCAGCGCCGGCCGCGGCCGGTCGGCGAGGCTCATCGCGGTCAGCACCACCTCTTCCAGCGCATCGGCCGGGAAGGCGACGACGAGGTCGTGGGGCAAAGCGGTCAGCGCATGCGTCAGCGCCTTGCCGGTGTGGCCCTTGGGATCGAAGCCGAACTTCGCCTCCAGCGCGGACAGGCGCGCGCGCAGCACGGGGATGTCGCGCGGCTTGGCGCTCAGCGCAGCGCTGGTCCACAGGCCGGCGTGGATCGACAGGCCGACGACCTCGCCCGCCTCCATCACCGGCACCAGCACCAGATCGAGCGGTACGGCGCGGTGGACGGTCGAGATCAGGCTGGATTTCAGCAGCAGCGGCGCGTCATTGCCCTCTTCGAACCAACGGATCGCGAGCGCGCGGTTCGCCTCGGCCAGCACCGGCGTTTCGTGCGGATGGCGGACGATGCCGAGCGCCTCGCCCGCGCTGCCGTCGCGCCGCCAGATCTGGTGGCCGAGCAACGTGAACTGTCCGTCGAGGAACCATTGCAGCAGCGCCGCGCCCTCGCCCTGCGGCAGCGCGGCTTCGTCGCGCGCCATCGCGCGCTGCAGCGCGGGCCAGTCGGTGACGGCGGCGCGCACATCGGCGAGTACCGCGGTCAGATCCTCGACCAGGCCGCGCCGGTCGCGCGCATCGGCACGCTCCAGCTCGATATAGATCATCGATTCGGGCGTGCCCGCGCCGCCGATGTCGGTGAGCGCCCCCGATGCATCGCGTGTCACGCGAACGACGGGGTGGATCAGGCGGTCGATGTCGAGATCCTGTTCGCCGATCGCCGCGGCGATCGAATCGACCAGGAAGGGCATGTCGTCGTTGACGATGGCGAGGCGCATGCGCCGCCGCACGTCGTCCGAGGCGATCGGCTCGAGCCGGATCGCGGGCTTGCCGGGCTCACGGCGCGCGGCGGTGTCCGCGACGAACGCCGCGGCGGCGGCCCGCTCGGCATCGCCGAAGCCGGTCAGCTCCCCCGGTAGCGCGCCCTTGGTCAGCCGGGCGGCAAGCGCCTCGGCCATGCTCTGGTTCTGGTCGGCCATGGCAGCCGCCTACGCCCGTCTCTTCCGGGCTTCAAGCTTTGCTGCAGTGCGAAAATTACGTGGTAGCGCAATAAAGTGATGCGCTGCTCGGGCGCGTTCCGCTCGGCGACGGAAGGCGGCTGCGCTCAGGCCGCGGCCTTGCGCAGCACGCTTTCCAGCAGCGCCTTGTCGTCGACGCATTTGATGACGTCGACCAGGCCATCCTCGCCGGCGCGCGCCAGCAGGACGACGAATTCGTCCGCCACCGCGGGCAGGGCGACGCGGCCCAGCACGGGCAGCGCCCGCAGTTCGGCGGCGGCGCGATCGAACAGGTCGACGCGCTCGTCGGGGCGACGCGTGGCGCGCTCGGCGGCGACCACCGCCTTGATGCCGCCCTGCGCGGTTTCCAGTACAGTGGTGAGGCCGCCCGCGGGCACCTCGGTGCGGCGGGCGTAAGCCAGCACGGCGGCATATTCGGCAAGGCGCGTCTTGTCGTAATCCGATCCGAACACGAGCTTGACGATCGCGGTCAGCGGGGCGCGGGGCTGTACCGTCAGTCCGGCCTGCGCCAGCAGCACGGCATAGCCCTCGGCATCCCGCTCGCACGCCAGCGCGAAATCATGGGCGCGGCCCAGCGCGCGATACAGCGCGGCGCGCCCGCGTGCATCGGCGGCGCGCACCGCCGCGGCGCTTTCGCGCGCCATCGCCAGCCGGTCGCGCAGCGATGCGTCGGTCGCGGACTCGGCGATCGGCTCCTCCGCCGTCTCGAACCCGCCGCTCGGCCCGTCCGCCCACACCGGCGTCGCCGCGAGCGCGCGCGGGGCGCTGCGCACCGCGGCGTCCAACTCGGCGGCGAGCGTCGCCTGCGTGTCGGCGTCGGCCAGCTCCTTCCAGTTGATGACGCCGTAGATGAAGTCGATCGTGCTGTCGTCGGAGGTGAAGGGCATCAGGATGCCGCGATACAATGTCGTGCGCCCGCGGATGCCGACGAACTCCGCCTCGAACCCGATCGGGGCGCGATTCGCGATGATCTGCAGATAATGGTCCGTCAGGCGCGACAGCAGCGACCGCCCCGGCACGTCCGCGACGCGCACGACATGCGCGTCCAGCCCGCATTCCTCGCGCAGTGTGCGCCCCAGATAGGCGATGGTCGGGTCGTCGATACCGCGGGTGAAATCGATCAGCACGCTGTGCGGGCCGAAGTCGGCGATATTGGCGGGATCGAGGTCGTCGATGCCGGGGCAGGGGCGGCCCTTCAGCAGCGAAACCCAATGGTTATAGGCGCGCACGTGCATGCGCCGCTCGTCGCCGCCGAGCGAGAAGGCGGCATCGTCCACGCCGCCACCGTCGATGTCGCCGCCATCGTCCGGCGGGCTCGCCAGCGCCGCGTCGAGCACGTCATGGCCGCCACCATCGGCGCGCATGCCCTCGCCATCCCCGACTCGCCCGTCATCGAAGCCGCGCGCCGTATCCATGCCCAAACCCTTCTCGCATCAGGACATGACGGTCCTGGTCCTAGGCTGCTTCTGCACCGTCCGTGGTAAACGGAGCGTAAAGCCGCGCGGCGAACAATTGGCATGTCCCGACACAAAGGCCGCTTGTCAGCCGCGATCCGACCTGTTAGGCGCACCCCCGAACGGCCCCTCAGCGGGCCGGTCCACCCCGGGCCGCTTTAGCTCAGCTGGTAGAGCATCGCATTCGTAATGCGGGGGTCACAGGTTCGAGTCCTGTAAGCGGCACCATTACGTCCCCGGAAGATACCTGGAAACCGCCGAAATCTGCGGTGAAATGGCTCCCGGCGGTCCCACGAAACCTCACTTTGTTCCGCGGTGGCCCACTCAAAAAGGGGCCACGAATCATGGGGCCACGAAAGGTGCAGAGGGCGTGGCCCCATGCTCACCGTTAAGCGGCTTCGGGCGCTGAAACCGGCAGAGCGCCCCTATCAGGTGGCCGTTACTGACGGCGTGTATCTGCTGATGCAGCTATCCGGCGTCATGCTCGTGCTCACTCTCGTTGCTTACGTATTGTCACCTGTCCAAGCACCGTCGGACCTTCGAGATGCACAAGTCGGCATGGCGGGTCGGCCTGAAACGGCAGCCGAATATGCCCGCGATGCGTGCGCTTGTGGCTTTCAGGTCGTAGTGCGGCGTTCAGTTATCCGATTTGGCTGCGAACGGGCCGCCTTTTGCGAGGTGGACGACGGGCGGAGGTCGGAAAACGCCGATGCCCTGCCGAATGACCGCTTCAAGGTATCGTTCGCTTAGGAGCCCCTTGCGATCGTCCGCGCGCCATCAGCATCCTTCCGATCGGTTCAATCGACCGAAATTGCGGGTGAGTGCCGGACCGTAACGTCAGCTTGTCCGTTCAGCGCTCCTGACCTTGCACTGCTTGATGGATATCGCCGACCATGCCCGACCACTCCGCATCGCCCATATTCCAGCCAGTCCAGATCGGGGACTTGTCGCTCCGCAATCGCATCGTCATGGCGCCGTTGACGCGCAGCCGTTCGAACGACGACGGGATCCCGCCCGCTTTCGCCGCCGACTATTATGCGCAGCGCGCTGACGCCGGGATCGTCATAAGCGAAGCGACCAACGTCTCTCCCCAGGCAGTCGGCTATGCGCTGACACCCGGTATCTGGAACGACCAGCAAATCGAGGCGTGGCGCCCGATCGTGCAGGCTGTCCATGATCGTGGCGGCGTCATGTTTCTTCAGTTGTGGCATACTGGGCGCATCTCGCATCCGGACCTACAAGGCGGAAAGCCGCCGGTCGCGCCGTCGGCCGTCAAGCCGGTCGGACAGGCGTTCACCAAGGAAGGGATGAAGGACCACGTCACGCCGCGCGCGCTGGAAACGGACGAGATCCCTGGCATTGTCGAGGATTATCGTCGCGCCGCCATCAACGCCAAGGCAGCGGGATTCGATGGGGTCGAAGTTCATTCGGCGAACAATTATCTGCTTGAGCAGTTCGTCCGCGACAGCACCAACCGGCGAACCGACCGCTATGGCGGGTCGATCGAGAACCGTTTGCGCTTCCCCCTCGAGGTCGTCGACGCGGTCGTCGGCGTTTGGGGTGCGGGGCGTGTCGGTATCCGGTTGTCGCCGGCGACGACGATGCCTGGCGAAACCCCGCTCGACAGCACGGTGATGGAAACCTTCAGCGCCTATGTCGATGCGCTGTCAGAACGCGGCCTGCTGTATGTCCACGATATCGAGGGCGTGACGCAACAGACCCGCGACGCGGATGGCGTCGACTTCGCCGCGCTGCGCAAGCGTTTCAAAGGGGCTTACATCGCGAACAATCAATACACGCTCGAGCTGGCCGAAGAGGTTCTCGAGCGTGGCGATGCCGATCTGTTCAGCATGGGGCGGCCGTTCATCGCCAATCCTGATCTCGTCGATCGCTTGCGAACCGGCGCGCCGCTTGCGGAGGCGCCAAAGGAGTATTGGTACGGTGGCGGGTCGGTCGGCTATTCAGACTGGCCAACAATGCGCGGCGAGCGGGATCGCGGCTGAGCCAACCGCATAGCGGAACCTGCCGTAGGATCGGACCTATACCGTGGGTCGATCGCGCTGAGAATCGTGGGGGGCGGTGGCGGGGTCGCGGTATGGCGACCGTCAGCGCGATGGTGGGTTGCGAGACCATCCTCCGCGCTGACGGCGCTGACGGTCGCGCTGCTCAGCAAACATTCTCCTCGGAGATGCTGCCGTGCGGTTCCGCGAAGAAAGCTCCTACCGCAGGGTCTTCGCTTCGGACATTGGTCGGAAGTCCGCAGACGGCGCCTAAACGGCCGAACATGGATCATCACGGGCAACCGACGCCGTCCTTCTCGATCAGCCCCGAGCGAGCGGTGCGCAAATTCCGCCCATCGCGCTCGGTAGGCTGGACGCCGGAGCCCAGTCCCCGCCACAGCGCCGCGTTGAAGGCCGCGGTGTCGAGATGATCCTCGGTGCGGAAATCCTGCCCGCGCATCGCCTCTGCCCACCAGGCCGAGCTGGGATGGTCGCACCGCCCGGTCGTTGCCGCGATCCGGGGGACGAAGCGATCGGTGGGGATCGGGAGCTGCGTCGTGCGAAGGACGTCGGCCGCGTCGGCGCGATACGTCCAGTGGGTTTGAGCAGGGTCGAACAGGTCGGCCATCGGCGCCGCCAGCCCGTCGTTGAGTCCTAGCGGCTTCAGCCCCAGCACCGCCTCGATCGTCCGCAGAACGTTGACCGTCGTATAACGGGTCGAGACGACCACGCCCTGCCGGACATAGGGCCCGGCCACGAACGCGACCGACCGCCGCGCATCGACATGGTCGGCACCATTCTGGGCATCGTCCTCGATGACGAAGACCAGCGTCGAGCCGGCGACGCGGCTGTTGGCGATCGCCTCGACGACCATGCCGACCGCGTAATCATTGTCGGCCATTTCCGTCTCGACGGTGTTCACCCCGTCGATCGCCTCCTTGAAATCGCCGAAGTGGTCGTGGCTCAGTCGCAGCAGCGTCAGGGCAGGGACCTTGTTGGCGGCATCGGCGGCGTCGAATTCGCGCCGCCATTCGAGCATGCGCCAATAGTCGGGGAGTTTCTGGTCGAAGCCGCGGAAATAGGGATCGCTGCGCTTCGCGAGCAGCCGGTCGCCAGGCGTGTAGATGCGCGTGCCCGTCTTCCACGGTTCGCGGATCACCGGTATCGCGCCGGGAGCGCCGGCATCGTAGACCGATGCGTCGGAAAAGCCGTAGTTGCGCACCGAGAGGCCCGCGCGGATCGCCTGATCCCACAGGAAACCCTGGTTCCTGTCATCGTCGTCGTCACCTTCGGCGTCGGGCGTGGTCAGCAGGGCGGGGCCGGCGAGCAGGTCGGGATCCTTCGACAGCGCCGGGTTCGTCGCCTGACGCTCGGCCGGGGTCTGCTGTGCGTAGACGAAGCGGTCTGCCTCCTCCGCTTCATAGGCGAGGCCGCGCTGCGCATAGTTCACGGGTGCCGTCTTTTCGAGCAGGTCGGGCGTCCGCGCCGCGGTCGACCAGGTCCAGCCGGTGCTCGACTGCTCTCCCGAATCGTAGAAATTGTCGAGCGTTGCGAACTGGCGTGCGAGGCGGTGGTGGTTGGGGGACAGCGCCCGGCCGAGGATGGCGAGATGCGGATCGCCGTTGCCGACCTCCAGATCGCCGAGCACCTGATCGTAGGTGCGGTTCTCCTTGATGATGAAGACGACGTGGCTGACCCGCGCCCGGATCGCCGCCATGTTCGCCTCGGCGGCCGCGCGGGCGGCGGCTCCGGGAAGCCCGATATTGTCGGCGACCTGGAGCGTCGTCGCGTCGAGCGCCTTGTCGTCCGGCAGTGGGAACTCCAGCATCCCCGCTTTTTCCAGCTGGTAGATATACTGGTTCGCCGCACCACAGGCATCGGGCTGACCGCGATAGATGGCGAGCTTCGGCGCGCAGCCCTGCGCGTTGGGGCCGGGCGGGCTCTTGCGGTTGACGACGAACACGCGCTTGCCATCGGCCGACGTCGCCACTGCGCTGGGATACCAGCCGGTCGGCACCAGCCCGGTGACGGTTCCACCGGTGGCGCTCGGTGCGACGATCGCAATGGCATTGATCCCGCCCAGCGTCACCAGCAATCGCCCGTCGTGCAACTGGGCCAGGCCATTGGGGTTGAGCCCCTTGCCGATCGCGGGGGCGGCCAGCGCGTCCGGCAACGTGAGGCGCGGCTCCGCAACCAAGCGCGCCTTTACGGTGTCGATCACTGCAAGCCGGTCGTCGTTGTCTTCGGTGGCGAACAGCCGGTGGTTGCGGGTATCGGCCAGCAGGGCGGTGGGCTCGCCGGTCGTCGCGATTCGGCCGGTGATCCGGATTCCCGACCGCGTCGGCGCGAGCGCGACGACCTGCCAGTCGCGGGGCGCCGACACCCAGGCATGGCCGGAATCGGTCCACGCGATTGCAAAGGGAAATTCGCCGCCAGGAATGCCGCTCTGCGCCGGGTCGATCTTTCCGGGACGCAGATCCTGCTCGGCGATGACCGTACCGCGATCCAGGTCGAGCAAACTGATCGAATCATTATAATAGTTGGCGACAAGTCCGTAATGCCCGTCGGGGCTGACCGCGACGCCCGCCGCCTGCGGCTTGACCCCGGCGCCGAGCCCGGCGGTGTGGCCTAGCTTGATCGTCGCCGTCTCGACATACTGCCCGCTCGACCGTCCGAAGACATGAACGGTGTCGTCGACGCCGCCACCGACGACGAACCCGCGCCCATCCGGGCGCCATGCGATGCCGCCATAGCTGTTGGGGACGGTCAGCGTCTGCACCCGCCGGCTGCCATGCCCGTCGATCGCATAGCGGAAGATGTACTGGACCGACTGCGCCGGGACCACCTTCCCGTCGGTCCCGTTGAAGCGGTTGAAGCCGCTGGTGAGCACCAGCATTTCGCGCCCGTCCGGACGGCGCGCAATCGCCGCCGCGCCATCGACGACATAGGCGGGATCGGGACCGGTGCGCGCGACCAGCGGCTCGAACCGCGCCCCCGGCGCCGCGGTGGGGGTGAGGCGCTGTCCGGTCGGCAAGGGTTGCCCCGTCCGCTCCTGTGCAGCGAGCGCGGCGGACATCATGATCGCGAAGGCGGTTACATATGGGCGCATGGTCATCTCCGAGATCGATGACCATAGGCCTGGAATGTGACGTCTCGCCATTCACGCCGCGACGACAGCCCGCCATCGCGTCGAAAAGCAGGAATGAACGGCAGAAATCGTAGAAGTCGCGCACGCCCGTAAGTGACTAGCTTTGCAGCGTTGAGACGGTGGCCAGGACGTCTATTTCCGCCCTATGGTGAAGGCGGGGCCAGCTGAGTTGCGCTTTGTGGCAAATGGCCGTTCCTGCCTCGCAACATAAACATAAATTTAGACAACCCTATTCCGTTGGTGGCGTTCAGCGTTCGCCTATCAACAGCCTGAGCCGGGCCACCCTGGCTAAGACTATCGCCGAAGGAATACGAATGATGCGCTACGCTTCGCTCGCTGCGGTCGCGTGCCTTTTTGCCACGCCCGCTTTTGCCCAAAGCGGCGACACCCGGTCCGATAACGGGTTTCCTCAGAACAGCGTGTCCAGCCAAGTCCACGGCGGTCCGCAAGGCGATGCGCAACGCGCGTCGATCGCGGCACTGCAGCAGACGCTGATCGAGCTGCAACAGCTCCAGCTCCAGACCAAGCAGGCCCATTGGAACGTGTCGGGCACGCTCTTCTATCCGCTGCATGAGTTGCTGCAGGACCACCATGACGGCGTCGCCAAATATGCCGATGAGGTGGCCGAGCGATTGCTCGCGATCGGTGCGTCGGCGGACGGCCGTGCGAACACCATCGTTCGTACCAGCCGCGTGCCGGAGATGCCGGGCGGCTTCATCGACGATGCGCAGGTCATCACCTGGTTCGCGACCAATTATCGCGTGGTCAGTGACGAGATCGGGCAAGGGATCAAGGCGAGCGAGGACGGCGATCCGACCACCTCGAACCTGTTGCAGGAGGTGCAACACGCCATCGACAAATATCAGTGGCAGATGCGCGCCATGATCCAGCCGACGCCGACGGATCCCAATACCGGGGCAGATCTCAACGGCGGACGCCCGGTGCCGCCGATGACGCGGGCGGCTCCCGCTCGCTGATTTCACGGCAGAACGTAGAGGTGGGTACAGCATCGCGACGGAGCGCCTGAATAGGGCTGTTCCGTTGCGATGTTGGCTATGGCTTCTTGCGGGTCCGCACGCGGACAGCTCGCCGTCGCCTGACCATGCGCTTACGGATGCGCTTAAGCTAATTGATAGATATCTGGACTGACCCAAGCGGAGGCTATGCCAGGAAGCGCACGCCGGCGATCAGCAGCGATCCGACGATGATCGCAGCGGCGATCCAACGACCGGAGGCCAGGATGGCGTCGGCCTGTCCGTTGTTCGGCGACGGTGTCGGGGGCGCGTCTTCAAGGCGACGTATCGCCGCGCGCAGCAAGCGGGGCGCATCGTCGCCGATCTTGCCGAGTTCCCACGCCAGTGCCTGCAGCGTCGGCGTCCAATAGGCGGGCGACAGCCTCGACGTCAGGATCCGAAACGAGGCGCGTTGCATCGCGGCCGAGAGATCGAAGTCCGGCTCGATCCGTGCCAGCACGCCATCGACCGTGACCAGCGCCTTGAAGATGAGCAGGAGATCGGCGGGCATCGTCATGCCTTCCTGCCGCAACAGCGGAAAGAAGTCGGCCACCATCGCGCTCAACACCAGTCGCCCGCCGCCATGCCGGATGATGAGCCGCTCGGCCGCCGCCTGGATCCGCTCGCGCGGCGTGCCGCTGCCGGCAGTCCATGCCGCGAGAACGTCCGCCAGTTGCGCGGGATCGCCAGCGTTCAGGGCCTGGACGAAGCTGATGAACTCTTCTCGGCGGCGTGGCGATACGTGGCCGATCATGCCCAGATCGAGGAGCGCCATGCGGTTGCCGGGCAGGCATAAGAGGTTGCCGGGATGGGGATCGCCGTGGAACCGGCCGTTCACCAGAACCATGTCGAGGACCATATCGGCACCGAGCGCCGCGATCGCGGCGGGATCGATCCCCGCCGCGCGCAATTCCTCCCGATCGCGGGGCGGGACGCCGTCGATATAGTCCATCACCAACACTGTTTCGGACGTCCAGGCCCAGTGGATGTCGGGGACCACCACGCGTGGCTCGTGCGCGAAGTCCGCGCGGAGCCGATCGGCGTTCCGCCCCTCGGTCGTGAAGTCCAGTTCTTCCGATATGGCCTCGGCAAGCTGTCGCATCATCGCGGTCGGCGCGAACCGGCGCGCTTCCGCGCTGGCGCTCTCGGCGAGCGCCGCCAGTTGCGCGATCAAGCGCAGGTCGGCCTCCATCCGCGGACGGATGCCGGGGCGCCGGATCTTGAGCACCACCTTGCGCCCGTCCGTCAGGGTGGCGCGGTGGACCTGCGCCATCGACGCGGCCGCGAGGGGCGTGGGATCGAAGCTGGCGAAGGCGGTTTCCGGCGGTTGGCCGAGCGCCTCTTCGACTGCGGGGCGCAAGTGCTCGAACGCCAGGGTCGGCGCGCGGCTGTGCAATTGCTCCAGTTCGGCGATCCATTCATCGGACATTAGGTCGCCCCGCGTCGCCAGGATTTGCCCGAGTTTGACGAAGGTCGGCCCGAGTTCCTCGAGCGCAAGCCGCGTGCGTCGCGGCAGGGGCATCGCATCCGCGTCGGGGCGGTCGTCTCCGACATCCGCAGTCCTTTCGATCCCCAACCGCTGGAGAATGACGCCAAGGCCGAACCGGGAGGCGACGTGGAGGATTTCCCCGAGGCGGTTCCGGTCGCGACCGGCGACGAGCAGCGTCTTGATCATCCCGGATCGATAGCAGGACCGTGCCAGCCTGCCACGCCCGCGAGCGGGCAGATGGCGTATCTCGGCCCGACCGGCGCCTGTCCTCTCATGTGCCCGCGAGCGCGATCACGCCGACGATCAGTACGCCGCACCCCGCGAGGCGCCAAACCCCGACGGTTTCCCGCAGGATCGCCATCGCCAGCAGCGCGCCGACCATCATGGACATTTCGCGCATCGGTGCGACGAGACTGAGCGGTGCACCGTTTCGCAAGGCAGCGAGGATGAGGATGTAGGAGAGGGGAGACAGGAGCCCGACGCCGAACGCGCTCCACCAATGCCCCCTCATGCCGATCATGGCTCGACGCGGGTTTGTCGCCACGACAGGCGCCAACAGGACGAAGCGCAGCAGGTTTGAGAACCAATCGAGGATGACTGGCGTGATGCCGAGCGCCTTCACTGCATAGGAGTCCAGGACGGTATAGGAGGCGATCAGGCCGCCGGTTGCCGTGCCCCATCGGACGCCGGCCTGACCGCCGGGTCGCCGGAAAGCGGACAGATCACCGCGTGTCGCGATCAGCCCGATCCCGACCACGACGAGGGCCAGGCCTGCGAGGCCTCGCCCGGTCGGCGCTTCGCCAAGCAGCAGGATTGCCCCGATCGTGGACAGCATCGGTCCGGTGCCCCGCGCCACGGGGTAGACGACCGACAGCTCCGCAACCTGATAGCCGCGCTGGAGGCACAGGCTGTAGGCGAGGTGGATCAGACCGCTGAGCAGCACGACAGCAATGCCCTCCGCCGTCCAGACGACCGTCCCGCGCCACAACACGTATAGCACCCACGGCGCATATGCGACGCAGGCGACCAGATTATAGGCGAAGACGAACACCGGCCCCACCGCGGCCGCCCGCTTCGCCAGCAGGTTCCATGTCGCGTGGATGATGGATGCGAGGACGATAAGAAGAAGTGAGGCAAGCGTCACGAGACCCCCTTTGGTGCAGCCGCACCGGTTGATCTCGACGTCTCCTCCCCTGGGCTTCTATCCCTTGGGTGCAGCCGCGGAGATCCCGCGGTCTCTGCAACGCTCGGTCCAGCAACGCTGTGCGTCCGGAACCCTAGTTGCCACTCGGTCGATAGGACAACGCTATCCTGGTTCGATATCGCCAATCAAGGCGTGCGCTCACGATCCTCGGTTCATCATCGTTTCAGGACAGGCGCGCGCTGGCGCCCACGAGGGGATATGTGCGTCATCGGCCTCGCCAGGGATTTGGATTCATGATCGGAATTGGGAAACGACGGCGAATGCCGTGATTGGCCGCATTTTGGGTGCCACCTCGACCGGTCCAATTAGCAGATCGCTACTGCTCTGACCCATCCGGCATCGCGACCTGGGCAACGGCGCGGGATCATCGCGCATACCCAGGCATACCATGGCGTCAGCGAACCGCGCATAGGGTCGGCCGCTCTTCGGTGCGCTTCGTGTCGCACAAGCCGAATCAAGCGCTGCTATGGACGCGCATCCACGATCTGGCTGTGGTGGGGGTGCGCTACGGCTACTTCCAGATCTGCATCCTGTTGGACCGGGAAGGCCGGCTGGTGAACCAAATGCGCCTATCGAATCTACCGGGAAGATGGGCTGAGCCTTCGGCCCAAACGTTCTGGTCGAGGGCATCGGCGATGCGGACCGAGAACGCCGGCAGGTGGCGTCGGCGCCCAAAGAGATGTGGTCGATGGACTTCGTTTAGGCCGCGTTGTTCTGTGGCCGAAGGTTGAGCGCGCCGACGGTGATCGACGCTTTTGCCTGCGAAGCGCTGGCGATCGACGTCGATCAGGGAATCAAGGGTGAGCAGGTGGTGGCTGCGAGGGCGCGGATCGCGTCAGCGCGTGGTGCACTTAAGGCATCAAGGTCGATGATCGTTCGATTTCATCTTGATTGCGCTCTGACGGCGGGCAGATGAATAACGGCGTCACGCTCGACTTCGCGGCGGCCTGCGCGACGACGCCTCAGCAGCCGGTGGTGCGCTAAGCGATCGCGGGCGCACGGATGCCGATCGACCTGCCGCCCTAGGCGGCAGTGTATCGCGCATTGTACCTCCGTCATGGAGTGCGGTCACAGGCCAGCGATCGTCAACGCGTCTCCCGTTGCCCATAGCGGATGCGGCGTGAAGACTCGATCAGGACACGAGGAAGCCGCCGTCGACGGCCAGATGCTGACCGGTGATATAGGCGGAGGCGGGGCTCGCGAGAAACAGGATGGCGCGCGCCTGCTCGATCGGTTGCGATAGGCCCCGCAACGGCATGCGTCCGGGCTGGACCATCGGGCCCCTCGGCGGCAAATCCGCGGTCACGCGCGCCGCGCCACCGCTCGCCGTGCCGCCCGGCTGGACGGAATTGACCCGGATGCCGTGTGGCGCGAATTCGATCGCGGCGGCGCGCGTCATCGCATCGACGCCGGCCTTGGCGGCATCATAGTGCATGTTGTTGAAGATGGTCGGACGCACCGCGCTGACCGACGAGACGTTGACGATCGTTCCGCCATCGGCTTGCTCCCGCATCATCTGGATCGCGTGCCGCATCATCAGAAAGGTGCCGCGGGTCGTGACGCCTTGCATGACATCCCATTCCGATGCCGGCATCGTCATGGTGTCGGCCTTGCGGCGATAGGCGGCAACGTTTGCCAGCACATCCAGACGACCGGCGAACGATGTGGCCGCCTGTCGATATAGCGCGGCGACCTGCGCTTCGTCGGCGATATCGCACACCGCCCATTCCGAGCCGGTGGCCAGAGCCGCCTCGCGAACCGCGGTCGCATCGATATCGGCGAACAGGACGCGGGCACCCACCTCGGCGAACAGCGTTGCGGTGGCACGCCCGATCCCCGATCCCGCGCCGGTCACGATCGCCGTCTTGCCGTCCAGCCGGAAAATCGCCTCCGGTGCAATCTGCGCCGCCATGTCAAACGTCCCACCGCAGATGGAGCGAATTCATGCCGTTGACCGATCCGGCATGGCTGACCGCCGGGCGATCGGGATCGAGCCGGAAATGCGGGATGGCTTTGAGCCATTCCTGAAGGAAGACATAGATTTCGACGCGGGCGAGGGGCGCACCGACGCATTTGTGCGGCCCGTTGCCGAAGGTGTTGTGCGTGGGATTGCGATCGAAGTCGATCTCGAACGGGCGGTCGTACAAGCGGTCGTCCAGCCCGGAAAGGCCGATCGGCACCAGGACCATGTCGTCCTTGCGGAACCGTGCGTCCTTATAGTCGAGGTCGCTGAGGATCAGCCTTCCCGTGCTGGACAGGCCGAAGCGGCGCAGGAACTCCTCCGTTGCCTGCGGGATGATCTCAGGTTCGTCGATCAGTCGGCGGCGATGGGCTTCGTTGGTGGCCAGATGGCGGACGATGAACGCCAGCATGTTGGCGACGGTGTCCAGCCCGCCGAAGAAGATCAGGAGCGCCATGCCGATCGTCTCGTCTTCGCTGCGGAACCGCGGATTATCGCGCCAGCCGACGATCCGGCTGAGCAGATCGTTCCCTGGCTCGACCGCACGCTGGTCGAGCACGTTGGTGAGATACGCCTTGACGTTGGCGAGCGCGGTCAGCTTCTTTTCGGAATCGGTGGAGGTCATCCAGGTGAGCCCCCATTCGACGAACTTCTCGCGCTCGGCGACGGGCAGATCGACGATGCCGAGGAACATCGTGACCGGCATCACGCGTCCGAAATCGTTGACGAACTCGCATGCGCCGCGCGGCTTCAGCCTCTCGATGATCTCTCGCGTGAGTACCTCGGCCTTGTCCCGCATTTCGCGCACGCGGCTGGGGGTGAAGGACGGGTTGATCAGCGCACGATAGCGGGCGTGGTTGGGCGGATCGACGGTGAGCGGCGGCATGATGACCGGGGTCGCGCCGCGAGGGATCGTAAACGTTTCGTGGCTGAAGACCTGATAGGTTTCCTGGATGAACTTGATGTCTTCGGCACGCGTCACGATCCAATGACCGCCGTTCCGCGGTGTCCACACGATGTCCGGGCCGCTTTGTAGTCGGCTTAGTGCGGTGTATACGTCCTCACCGTTCCCCATCCCGGCCGGATGCAGATAATCGTAGTCGACGACCAACTCGTTCGGGACGTGCGCCGGTTTTGGCGCGCTTGCGTATAGCGCACGATGCTGAGCATAGATGTCGGTCGCTTTCTGGTCGGCCATGGTGGGGCGCCTCTCAACTACGGGTGATGTCATCGTAAGCGTGCAGAATGGGTCCGCTGGTCGGGATGCACTTGCTAGAGGCGTCGCGACGTCGCGCGTCGTAGCGCTCGCTGCGCACCGCAATCCTTGGGTCCAGGTCGCGAGCGACGCTGTCCTGCTGGGTTGACCCGTCGAACAGGGTGTCGGTTACCGATCTGCTCATGCGACCAAAAATCCGCCGTCGACCGCGATCGACTGGCCGGTGATGTACCGTCCGCCTTCCGATGCCAGCAACAGCGCAAGCGGAGCGACGTCCTCCGGCGTGCCATAGCCGAGCGGCAGGCGCCGGGGATCCATGCCCGGGCCGGTCGGCGGCATCGGGCAATCCGGTGGAAAGGGATCGGAGCGGATCGCGCCGACCAGGATCGCGTTCGACGTGATGCTGCTGGCGGCGAAATCCAGGGCGAACTGGCGCACGAGCGCGTTCGTGCCGGCCCGCGACGAGCCATAGGCGTAGTTGCCGTTCAAAACCGGATGAACCGAGCCGATGGTGGATATGGTAATCAGCCGCCCGCCGCGGCCATGCCCGCACATGACGCGCGCGGCTTCGCGCATCATCAGGAACGCGCCTCGCACGTTGGTCGCGTGCACGCGATCCCACTCGTCCAATTCGAGCCGATCGATCGGCCAGGCCCCTGTACGGATTGACCCGTTCACCAAGATGTCGAGCTCACGGAGCGGAGAGAACACCGTTTCGACCGCCTCTTCGTCGAGAGCGGGTTCGGCCGCATGAACGACCTGCGCACCCGCGTTGCGGAACAGCGTGACGATCGCGTGCGGGATCAGGCCATTGCCGGTGACCAGTGCAAGCTTCCCCTCAAGAGAAAACAGCTCGGGACCGTGGGAAGACAAGCACCTCTCCTGTTGACGTCGCGCTCGACGAAGCCCGGATCGAGCGTCCGGCTCACCTGCTCGCTCTAAGACACGTGTCTTAAGTGGGCTATTCTTGACACGCAAGCGGCTTCGGTCGAGCGCGGGTGACCGTAGCCGGGGGGACCAGCTTGATGACCGAAACTGACGCACGGTTAGACGCCAGAGGGCGGGGCGATACGTCCGTTGCGCTGATCGAAGCGGCGGAGCGTCTGTTTGGCCAGCAAGGCATCGAGAATGTGTCATTGCGGCAAGTGCGCATCGAGGCCGGTGCTGCAAACAACTCGGCGATCGCCTACCATTTCAAGGATCGGGAAGATCTCGTGCGCGCGATCTGGGCGTATCGATTGCCGGTGCTGGATGTCGCCCGGCGCGCCATGATTGACGATTTGGTCAGCCGTAACGAAGCTCGCGTGGCTGCCGCGGTCCTGCGTACAATCGTCATCCCGAACTACGACTTGCGGGACTCGACCGGTGTTCACCGCTATGCGGCGTTCGTTCGCAACGCCATGCGATGGCGCCAGGGGGCTCTGATCCGCAACGCGCGCCTTACGGAAACTCCGGCCAGCGTGGAGGCATTGTCGCTATACCTCGCGCTCAGGCCAGATCTTCCGTCGGCCTTGATGTTGTACCGCCTGCGTCACGCATCCGGTCTTTTCTACGATATGGTCGTCGAACGGGACGCCGCGATCGCCGCGGGCGACGACGTGATCGGGGAAGATGATTTTCTGGCCGAAGCGATCGGCATGATGGAGGGGGCCTGTTTGGGCAGAAGGGACTTCATCGCCGCGTAGGATGTTCCTTGCGCAGCCCTTTGCTCATCTAGTGTCGATGCGTCCCAGGCCTCACCGGTCCGGTAGCACCCCGAGACTTGGGCGTGGGTATCACAAGCATGATATGGGGCTGGCGGAAACACGATGCATGCGGTTGGCGCGCGGGCCAGTCGCCTGGAGCGCAGATACCGGCTGGGCGAGTTGCCGAATGCATCTGTCTTATGCTTTGGTGGCCCCGTCTGGTTCGATGCCCGACACGACCCATGCGAGGGCTTCGTCGTATGACGTGGCGAAGCGGGTGAAGGGCTGGTTGAAGATGCGGCGGACTTGCAGGCGGACCAGCGTGGCGCCGGTGACGATGGCGAGGGCGCGTGCATTCCTCATCTTGGTCAGATGGTCGCCCATCGCGGCGATCGTGTCCTGCGCCTGCACCGGACAGCGTGAGACGTCGATGATCAGCGCGTAGCTGGGCAGCCGGGCGGCGGTGATCTGGGCGATCAGGTCGGCGACCAGCTGGTCGGCGTCCGCGCGGGAGAGCATGCCGTGCATGTCCAGCCTGATGAGAGCGTGGGTGCGGTCGACGACGATCTTGTACATGCGCGGTCCTCCAGCGCGTGCCATAATAACGGCAAGTCGTTGATAAAGTGACTATCGGCTGGCCCGCGAGTGGAGAGCGACCGACCGCGCGCCGGGCGCCTTGGGCATGCCACACACCTGTCACATCCGCGTGGCATCGTTGCATCAGGAAGACCGTAGACATCCCATGCGCCTGCTGATCGTCGAGGACGATCCCGTCATCGCCGATCAGATCGCCCGCAGCCTGCGCGCCGTGGGGCATCAGTTGCGCGTGGCGGCGACGGGGGCGGCGGCGCTGCTGGCGTTGCGGCAGGAGGATTGCGACGCGATTGTGCTGGACCGGATGTTGCCTGATCTCAACGGCCTGTCGGTGATCGACCAGATCCGCCGTGACGGCCTCGCGACGCCGATCCTGATGCTGAGCGCGCTGGGATCGGTGAAGGACCGGATCGAGGGGTTGGCGAGCGGCGCGGACGATTATTTAGCCAAGCCGTTCGACATGGACGAGTTGGCGGCGCGCATCGCGGCGATCGCACGGCGCGGCACCCCGGCGGGCGAAAGCGCGCGGCTGGAGGTGGGGCGGTTGCGGCTCGATCCCAGCGGCCATCAGGCGTGGTTCCGGGGGCAGGCGGTGACGCTCAACCGGCGGCAATATTCGCTGCTCGCGCATCTGATGCGCCATGCCGACCGGCTGGTGACGCGATCGATGCTGCTGGAGGCGGTGTGGGGCTATGCCTTCGCGCCCACCGCCAATATCGTCGAAAGCAATCTTAGCCGTTTGCGTACAGCCCTGATCGGCATCGACTGCGACCCGATCGAGACGCAGCGGGGCGCGGGCTACATCCTGCGCTCCGAACGATGCGCCTGATCATGCGGCTTGCCGGCTGGGGAGGGCGGGGGCGTCCGCATGGCCTGGGGCGGCTGCCGGTCCAGGTCGGGTTGACCTTTACCGTGATGATGGCGCTGGTCGGGGTAATCGGCTTCAGCGTCGCCGATGCGTGGATCGCTCGGCGGGTCGACAATTCGCTGCGCGCGCATGCCGCCAAATATCTGGGGCTGGGTCATGGCCAGCCAGTGACCGACGCCATCGTCGCTGCGAAGATCGTCGACTGGCAGCGTCGCAAGGTGCTGAGCCAGCGCACCTACGTCCTGTTCGGCTCAGATGGCAGGCGGATCGCCGGGAGGCTCGACATCGCGCCGCCGCGGCTCGGCTATTCCAACGTCCGCTTCCATGCGGGCGGACGCGGCACGCAAAAGGGCAGGGCACTGGCGACGCGCCTGCCGAGCGGCAGTCTGCTCGTCATCGTCCAGCATAGCGAGGCGGGCGAATCGCTGCACGAACTGCTGCCATGGGTGGTGCTGGCCTTGTCCCTCGCCGCCGCGGTGACGGGCGTCGCTGTGACGTTGGTTTTCGCGCGGCTGATCGCGGTGCGGCTCGCCGCGACGCAGGAGACGGCGGATGCGATCGCGGGCGGCGACCTCAGCCGCCGGGTGCCGACGCAAGGGCTGGACGGCGTGTTCGCGGGGCAGGCCGACAGCCTCAACCGGATGCTCGACCGGATGGACGATCTGGTCCGCAGCCAGCGGTTGTTCGCGAGCAACCTGGCGCATGACCTGCGCACACCGCTCACCCGGCTGCGCGCTATATTGCGCAATGGGACGGAGGATCCCGCCGTTCTGGAGCGGGCGGAGCGCGAATGCGCCGCGATCATCCGCATTTTCGACGCACTGCTGCGGCTGGCGGAGATCGAGGGCGGGCGGCATCCGGCGGCGCTCACCCCGCTCGATCTGGGCGCGTTGATCGAGGATGTCGCCGAGACGATGGAGCCGGTGCTGGCCGACCACGATGGCACGCTGACGCTGGAGGCGGGGGCGCGGCCGACGGTGGCGGGGGACGCCGATCTGCTGGGGCAGATGCTGGTCAATGTGCTCGACAATGTCGTGACGCATACGCCGCGCGGCACCCATGCGCGCCTGTCGCTTGAGTCGGACAGCGGCTTTGCGCGCATCACGGTGGCGGACGATGGCCCCGGTCTGGCCGAGGCCGACCGCGCCCGCGTGGTGCAGGCGTTCGAGCGCGCGGCGCAGGCGGAAACGCGCGGCAGCGGGCTGGGGCTGGCGATCGTGCAGGCGATCGTCCGTTTCCACGGCGGCACGCTGCGGCTGGACGACGCCCGGCCCGGGCTCGCCGTCCGGATCGCGCTGCCGCTTACGCCGCCTGCCGCTTGCGCCGGTTCCGCCGCCGGTTGAGCCACATCGTCAGATACATCCAGACGCCCGAGCCCGCGAAGAACAGCAGCGCAACACCGCCGCCGATGTTGAGCGCGATGCCGACCGGGCCCAGCGTCTCGCCCGAATGGATATGTTTGAACCAGCGGTTCCAGCTCTTCATCGCGCTTGGCGCCGCCGGCGCATCGGCGGATGCCGTTTTGGCCGGCGCGCGATCGAGCAGGTCGGTCGCCTGCGTCGCCAGCCCGGTCGCGGCGAGGAGCAGCAGCAGGAGTGCGAACCAGGGGGCAAGCAGGCGGTGCCAACGGCGCATCGACGCATATCCATCATATGGGCGGGTGGTGTCGCCCTGACACACGCAATGTGACAGGCTGGCGATGCTTTCATTCTAAGTTTGCAATGTAGGCACGCTTTGCCCGCCCCGGCGCCCGATTGTCACGGATCGGTCACAGAGCGCACCTAGCGCGCCGCTCGACACGGTCGTGCCCCGGCGGGAGGGGGCCGCCGACCGGTCGGGGGATACCAGATGCACATCCGATACGGGATGCCGGTCGCGCTCGCGCTCGGCCTGCTCACGACCGCTGCGGTCGCCAAACATGACGGACGGCCCGAGGCGTCGCTGCTCGATCCGGCTGCATTCGCAGCGACCGCGATCATCGCGCCGCCGCCCGCGCCCGGCTCGGTCGTCGCGCGGCAGGAACTCGCCTTCCTGCGCGCGCTGCACCAGGCGGCGTCGGCGGAGCGCATCGCGCGCGCCGATGCCGATGGGCATGACAAGGGGCCGCACGCCTTCAACGCGGTGACGGGGCGCGACCTGACCGCGCTGCCCGCCACCGCCGCGCTGCTCGCCCGCGTCGATGCCGAGACGGACGCGGTGGTCGATCGCGCCAAGGATCACTTCCGCCGTATCCGACCCTATCGCTCCGACCCGACGCTGCCGCATTGCGGCAAGGGCAAGGGTGTCGATGACAGCTATCCGAGCGGCCATTCGGCCTTCGCCTGGTCGACCGGCTGGACGCTGGCGCAACTGATGCCGGATCGCGCCGCCGCGATCCTCGATCGCGCGCGCGACTATGCCGAGGGGCGCGAGATCTGCGCGGTCCACTACCCCTCCGATGTCGAGGCGGGCCACGCGGTCGGCCAGCTGGTCGCGGACCGGCTGCTCCATGATCCGCGCCTTTCCGCCCAAGTCGCGGCCGCCCGCGCCGAACTCGCCGGCCGCTGACCGCAATTCCCTTTCGTCCGAGGACCCGATGATGACCCATGTTCCGTTCCGCGCCGCGTTGCTGGCGGCTACCGCGCTGGCCCTGCCGACGCTGGCGCATGCCGATCCCGTCGCGGGCCCGGTGGCCGTGCCGGCGAGCGAGCCAATTACGGCGGCCGTGCCGCAGTCGACCAGCGCCGATCAGGCGGGGCAGGCCAATGACAAACAGTCGCTGACCACGTCGGACATCATCGTCACCGGATCGCGCACCGCACAGGCGGCGCCGCTCACCGCGTCACTCACCACGACGCAGCCGCAATCGGCGGTCAGCCGCGACTTCATCGAGAATAGCGCCGCGACCGCCGACGTGAACGAGTTGATCGCGCTGACGCCGGGCGTGTCGATCTCGGGCGCGGGCAACGGCTATGGCCTGTCGGAGACGAAGGCGACGATCCGCGGCTTTCAGGACGGCGAATATAACGTCACCTACGACTCGATCCCCTTCGCCGACACCAACAATCCGACGCACCATTCGACCGCTTTCTTCCCGTCGAACACGATCGAGACGATCGTCGTCGATCGCGGCCCCGGCAATGCCAGCCAGCTCGGCCAGGCGAGCTATGGCGGCAACATCAACATGTATTCGCGCGCTGCGACCGCGGATGCGGAGCTGCGCGGCGAGGCGATCGTCGGCAATTGGAACACCTTCATCGGCCGCGCGCTGTTCGAAAGCGGCAGCATCGACAAGCTCGGCGGTACGCGCATCGTGCTGACCGGCCAGTATCTCCAGTCCGATGGCGCGCTGTCCTATTCGCCGGTCGGATCGAAGAATCTGTTCGGTAAGGCGGTGATACCGATCGGCAGCGCCAACACGCTGACCGTCATGAGCAGCTGGAACCGCAATTTCTATTATCAGTCGGACGTGCTGAAGGGCGCGACCTGCGGCAGTGCGGCGACCGATGCGTATAATGCCGCCAATCCGAAGGCGACGATCACCACCGCGCTGGGTGCAGACGGTCAGCCACTGACCCAGCTAACCGGGCGCGGTTGCGGCGCGACGTCGCAGGTCGGGCAATATGGCTTCAACTATGGTCTGGGCAACGATCCGACCCAGCACGATTATTGGGAATATAACCGCACCGATAAGACGACGGACTTTTCCTACCTGCGTCTGCAGAGCGATCTGGGGCACGGCCTGACGCTCGACAATCGCACCTATATGTACGGCTATACGAACAACACGCTGTCGGGGAATGGCAGCTCTTCCTTTGGCGTGCCCAAGGGCGGAACGCTGCCGGTGTTCATGATCAAGTCGACCGGCGTCGTCACCGGCTTTACGGGCGCGGGCACCGCCGCGTCGCCTTATGTCGCGGTGTCGGGCGGCAATGACGTGCTGGGCTATGACAAGCTCAACAAGTATCGCGTGTTCGGCTACATCGGCCAGGCGGACTACGACTTCGGGTTCGGCAAGCTGCGGGTGGGCGGCTGGTATGAATATGCCGTCACCGATCGCCACAATTTCGATCTCGACCGCACCACCAATCAGCCGAGCTACAATGAGAAGTTCAGCAGCGGGACGGCCGCGACCAGCACGCTGCCGCCGATTTCGCAGGCGAACGTCAACTTCGCGCAGCATTCGACCTGGCACCAGTATCAGCTGTTCGGCGAGGTCGAACTCCGCCCGGTCGACGGCGTGTCGATCACGCCGGGCGTCAAATACGTCCACTTCACGCGCGGCGTGGATGCGGTCCTGCAACAGAAGACCCGCACGCCGCTCGACCTCAGCGCGACCTGGACCAAGACGCTGCCGTTCCTGACCGCCAACTGGCTGGTGACGAACAGCTGGTCCTTCTACGGCCAATATGCGCAGGGCATGTACGTGCCTGACCTGTCGAGCTTCTATTCCGCTTCGGGCCAGCTCGTCACCGCGCTCGACCAGCTGAAGCCGCAAACGACGACCAACTACCAGATCGGCACCGTCTGGCACGGACACAGCGTCTCGCTCGATGTCGATGGCTATATCATCAACGTCGACAACAAGATCGGCAATTGCACGACCGCCAATTGCGATGCGACACTGCTCGTGAACCAGGGGCAGGTGCGCTACAAGGGCGTCGAGGGGCAGCTGAGCGTCATGCCGATCCACGGCCTGACCCTGTTCGGCAATGCCAGCTACAACCAGGCGCGCAGCGTGCAAACCGATGCGCAGATCGGCAAGGCGCCCTTTGCCACCGCGGCGGCGGGCTTCATCTTCCGCAAGGACGGCTTCCGCGTCTCGTTCGACCAAAAATATACCGGCCCGCAATATGCCAACGACTATAACGGCAGCCCCGGTTTCCGCCTGTATCGCATCCGTCCGTACAGCATCGGCCAGTTCGCGATCAGCCAGAAGTTCGAGGGCGGATTGAAACTGGGCGTGACCGTCAACAACGTCTTCAACAATCGCGTGGTGACGCAGATCGCGACCAGCAGCACGGGTGCACCGACCACGACGATCAACGGCAAATCCTACCAGTCGGGCTATGGCCAGCTCGACCAGTTCAACTATTTGCCGCCGCGCTCCTTCCTGCTGACCGCGGGCATTTCCTTCCGGTAAGCCCGCGCCGGAGCAGCCCCACGGTGTCGGCATTAACGGGGGAGGGCGTCCGCCCGGCTGCGGCGGACATATGGGGCATCGACGTGCCGGCTCTCGCGACCGGCACGTCGATGCTGGCCGTCAGGCCGTCGCGCCGCCATCGATGTTGAGCGTGGTGCCGGTGATGTAGCTGGCATCCGGTCCAGCGAGGAACGCGACCGCGCCTGCGATCTCCTCGACCCTGCCATAGCGGCCGAGCGGGATGGCTTGCAGCAGCTGTCCGGCGAAGTCGCTGTCGGCCGGGTTCATGTCGGTGTCGATCGGCCCCGGCTGCACGGTGTTGACCAGGATGTTGCGGGGGGCGAGATCCTTGGCCCAGCCGCGTGCCAGCGCGGCTACCGCGGCCTTGGTCGCGCTGTAGACGGTGGTCGCGGGGAAGGCCATTTCGCCCGAAATGCTGCCGATCAGGATGATCCGGCCGCCATCGCGCAGGTGCGGCAGGGCCGCGCGGGTGCCGACATGCAGACCCTTCACGTTGACGGCGAACTGGCGGTCGTACGTCTCGTCGCTGTCCTCGGTGACGGAAGCGAACTCGGCCACCCCGGCATTGTGGACCAGGATGTCGATCCCACCCAGAGCGGCGGCGGCCTGCTCGACGCCGGCGCGCTGCGAGGTGGGATCGGCAGCGTTGGCCTGGAAAGCGAAGGCGGTGCCGCCCGCACGCTCGATCGCTGCCACCGTGGTGTCGGCGGCGGCTTTGTTCCCGGCATAGGTGATCGCCACGATCGCGCCATCCGCCGCAAGCCGTTTGGCGATGGCGGCACCGATGCCGCGCGATCCACCCGTGACGAGCGCTGTCCTGCCCTGAATCGACATAGATATTCTCCAAAAATGCTGGCCCGCGATCACGGCATCGTGCGCTGTCGGCAGGCAAGAAATGGGTGGACGTTTCAATAGTTCAATAATGCCGAACTATTAAATTTGCCGTGATGTCCTATATCGGTGCCATGGCCCGCTTCACGCACCCCCGGCTGGAGGACGTTCCGATCGATCTGGCGCTGCACGCGCTGGCCGATCCCAATCGGCTGGCCATGGTGGCGCGCCTCGCCGCGACCGAGCGGCTGAGCTGCACCGATGCCGCGCCGTGCGAGTCGATTCCGAAGAGCACGCTGTCCAACCACTTGAAGCTGCTCCGCGCGGCCGGGCTGATCGAGACGACGCAGGCCGGCCGCGAGATGATCAACACGCTGCGCCGGGACGAATTCGACCGGCGCTTTCCGGGTCTGCTCGACGTGGTGCTCGCCAACCGGCCGGGCTGATTATCGGCCGATCGCGTTGAGTTCGGCTACGGATACGTCGGACAGCGTCGGTCCGTGAGCACCGCCCTCGGTCTGATCGCGTCTAGACCGAGGGTTCCGATGACCGTTGCAGCAGACCGGCGGCCGCGGCGACGACCAGTCCGGCGGCCACCGGCTTTTCGATGCGCACGACGTCCGCGAACGCGTCGGGGATCGTCTCGGCATCGTAACCGGTCACGAACACGAAGGGGATGTTCTGCCCGACAAGCTCATGCGGCACGGCGAAGGACGGCCCGGCACCGAGATTCACGTCGACGAACGCACAGTCCAGCGTCCCCTCGGCGAGTGCTGCCTGCGCCTCCTCTTCCTCCCCGAACGGCCCGACGATCAGGGCACCGGCCGCCTCCAGCGCATCCTGCAGATCGGTTGCGAGGAGATAATCATCCTCGAGAATCAATATCCGCGCGCCATGAAGGCCGATACGCTTGACGGTCATCGGACAACTCCGTTCGTCTGGAGGATGCTGTCCCCCGGTTGCAGCGGAAATTCGATCCGACTGTGCAGGCCCCCCGGTCTGAAGGAGATCTGCCCGTCGCCCTTCAGTTCATAGGGGATGCGGCGCGTGATCAGCGCCGACCCGAAGCCGTGCCGCCGGGGCGCTGCATCGACGATCGGCACACCGCGCTCGGTCCATTGCAGGATCAGCCATCGGCTATCGTCGCGCGCCTCGATCGCCCAATCGACCACGACATGGCCGCCGATCCGGGAAAAGGCGCCATATTTGGTGGCATTGGTCGCAAGCTCGTGAATGGCGAGCGTCAGCACCTCCGCCGCCTTCGGTGACAGTTCGACATCGGGACCAGACAGCGAGAATTGCTCGTCGATCGCCACTTGCGCCAGCAGTTCGTCGCGGATCATGTCTTCGAGATCGACAGAGGCACCGGCCCGGCGGGTGAGCAGGACTTGCGTGCGGGCGAGGGCGGAGATTCGGCCCTGCAGATGCTGAACATACTCCTCCGTCGACCGCTCGCCATCGTTCGAGCGGCTGATAATCGAGCGGATCACGGCCAGAATATTGCGAACGCGGTGCTGCAGTTCGGCAAGCAGGATCTGCTGGTGGTCCGCAGCCTCGCGACGCTCGGTCGTATCGCGCTGCGCGCCGATCATCCGAATCGGGACACCCGCAGCGTCGTAGAAGAACCGCCCCCGCGCGGCATGCCAACGCACCGTTCCATCGGGGTATAAGCAGCGAAACTCCCGAACATATTCCGTGTGCGTGTCGCGTGCGGTTACCAGCGCGGCCTCGGTGGCGGCACGATCGTCGGGATGGATGCTGGCCGCCCAGGCTTCATAGGTCGGCGTAACCTCTCCCACCGCAAAGCCAGACATGCGGAAATGTTCATCCGACCAGCTGATCGTGTCGGTGCGCATGTCCCAATCCCACAGGCCGATCTTTGCGACCTCGACCGCGCTGCGGAGCCGCTCCTCGCTCGTCGTCAGGCGCTCCTCGGCGCGTTTGCGCGCGGTGATGTCGGTGAACAGTACCGCCACGCGATGACGATCGGGATCCAGCGCGAAGATGTTGAGGTCGAAGACCCGGCCGAGCGAAGGCTCGGCCTCTTCGATGCGGAGCGGCTCGCCGGAATCCAGCGCCTGGCCATATAAAGCGGTCCAGCGCGGGTTGGGCGCCCCGAGCAGGTCGGTCGCCGTCCGGCCGACCGGCCATGGCATGCCGGTGTGCGTCAGGAACGCCGGATTGGCATCGACGAAGCGGAAATCGACCCAGCGGCCGGCATCGTCCTTCAGGACGTCGACGACAGCATAGGCCTCGTCCATCGACGTGAACAGCGCACGGTAGCGTTTCTCGCTGTCGTGCAGGGCATCGGCGGCGCGCTTGCGATCGGTGATGTCCCGCCAGAACACCGCAATCGCGCCATCGTCGGTGGGGTACACGCGCGTTTCGAGCCACAGCGAACGCCCGCCGCTCCACGTATAGCAGTGGTCGAGCACGGCGGGCTCGCGCGTTGCCATCGCCGTCTTCAGCATATGGCCGACGGCGGAGTGCTCGGTACCGGGAAACGCAGCCCAATGCGTCAGACCGACGATGGCGTCCCGCGGCCGGCCATCCATGCGCAGCGCTTCGCGATTGTATTCGAGCACCGTAAAATCCGGCCCGATGATGCCGAACCCTTCGTCCATGCCGTCCAGCACGCCGCGCAACAGCCGTTCGCGATCCCGCAGTGCCGCTTCGGCCCGCGCACGCTCGATCGCACTCCAGGTGCGCTCCGCCGTCTCGCGCGTCAGGGCGAGGTCATTGGCGCTCCAAGCGCGGGGTTCGCGCTGATTGACGACCAGCAACGCGGCAAATCGCCCATTGGCGACGAGCGGTACGCCGATCGCGGCACGCGCGCCGAACACCGCATAGGCCGCCCGCTCATCGTCGTTGAGCCCGGGATCGGTCAGGCTGTCCGACACGCTCGACATCCGGCCCGATCGCCATTGGGCGAGCCGCGCCTCCTGAAAGCCGGTCAGCGGATAACGGCCGGCATTGCTGGGCACGCCGTCGGCGTAATCGTGGATGACGCTCCATGTCGTGCCGCCCGGGTCGATCGTCGCGTAGAATACGCGGGTGGCGCCAAGCTTGCGTCCGAGCAACGCCGCCGCGGTTCGCTCGATATCGGCTGCGTCGGATAGCGGGCGGAGCACGTCGCTGAGTTCGAGCAGGAAGGCCTGCCGTTCCTCGCTTTCCCGCAACGCGTCTTCAGCACGTTTGCGGGCATCGATGTCGATATTGATGCCGACCCATTTCTGGATTTCGCCCGCCGCATCGAACAGCGGCGCGGCGCGGACGTTGGTCCAGCGCCATCCGCCGCCGGGCGCGCGCAGGCGAAATTCGGCATCGACCAGAGTGCGCGCTTGCGTCGCATCGCGCCACTGGCGTTCGGCATGAGCGCGATCGTCGGCATGGACCGCGTTGAGCCAGCCGTATCCCAGAAACTCGTCCAACGTCTGCCCGGTATAGGCCCGCCAGGTCGGACTGTCGTTGACGACGACCCCCGCCGCGTCCGTCTCCCAGACCGCCTGAGCCCAACTTTCGGTCACCAACCGATAGCGCGCCTCTATGTCCCCCGTCGCGGGGCCCGCATCGACCTGTCCGTCCAACCATGACGGCGGCCTGGGGCCTGCCGGATCGGGATCAGGGGGGGCATCGCGCTGGTCCATGCCCAAGTAGCGCACGATCGCCGGGTAAGGGAAATAATCTGCGTCAGGCCGGAAATGGTAACGTTCTGAAACACCGCAGGAATGCCGTGCTTTCTGTCGCCGAAAGCCCGCGGCGGTGTTCGCGTTCCCGATCGGTCTGGCCAAGCGTGGCAGGGGGCAAGAGGCACGTGACATTCAGGCGACCATCGCGCCGACGCGACGGCCCGTTCCGCGGCCGGGTCGATCGCTGCCGATCCTCGTCACGCCACGCTTCCCAACGCCATTACGGCGGCGGGTTCGGTTTGGCGTTGCTGCGCCACGCGAAGGGCCCTGTCGAGCGTTTCGGCGAGGATCACGAGCGGGGCGCCGCGGACCATGGTGATATGATCCCCCGGGGTCCGTTCGATCTGCAACGTGCCGTCGACGACGTCTCCCCACCCGGCATCGCCGATGCTGTTCTCCGGTCGCAGCACCAGCACGTCACCGGGATAGACCGCCGGGCGGTAGCCGTGCGTCGCACGCTCGACCCGCTGGCTGACGCTCGCGGGCTCCCCAGTCCCGGGCGATCGGTGGCGCAGCAGGCGTGCGAGGCGGCTGCGCAGGTTTACGCGGGGGTGGGGGCGGTGGCCGGGGCATTCGGCGTCGAGCATCACGAGCAGGGCGACGGTTTCGCCGTCGGCGACCAGCTGCGCGGCCAGCTCCAGTGCGACGATGCCCCAGCGGCACCAACCGCCGAGATAATAAGGGCCGGTGGGGTGTTCGGCCACCAGCCGCCGTTTCAGCCGTGCGGCGACGGCCGGTATCGACAGGTCGCCCGCGCCAAGTGCCGCTTCGTCGGCGGCATCGATGTTGAGCGCATAGGCGGGCTGGTCGGGGGACAGGGCGCGCGCCATGGTCCGCATCAACGGCCCGGCGTCCAGCCAGACGAGGGGCGGGCGGCGGCCGCCGGCATTGAGCAGCATCATTCCCGTATCGGCAGGCGGCTCGCCCGCGGCGATGCGCGTCGCCATCGCCGCCAGCGTCGAATGGCGCATCAGCTCGACGAGCGCGAGGCGGACGCCGAACGCCGCCTCGATCCGGCGGGCGAGGCGAACGGTCATCAGCGAATAGCCGCCGAGGTCGAAGAAATCGTCGTCCGGCGTGATGGCGGCGACGTGCAGCAGGTCGCGCCAGATCGCGGCAAGCCGGCGATCGATCGTGTCGTCCGCCATGGCAATCACAGGCGGCACGCTCGATGCGAAGGGGGAAGGCAGGGCGGCACGGTCGACCTTGCCGTTCGGCGTGATCGGCATCACCGCGACCGCCACGATCCGGTCGGGGATCATGTACGCGGCGATACGGGTCGCGAGGAACGCTTTCACCTCCCCCGCAGCGATGGCGCCGCCGCGCGGTACGACATAGCCGACCAGCACGGCCTCGCCCGACGGATCGGTGCACAGCCGTGCGGCGCTCCACGCGATGCCGGGATGCTGGGCGAGCGCCGCCTCGACGTCGCCGAGCTCGACGCGAAAGCCCCGCACCTTCACCTGATCGTCGAGCCGGCCGAGGCAGAAGAGCGCACCGCGGGCGTCGATCCGGCCGAGATCGCCGGTCCGGTAGGCGCGCGTGCCGTCGGCGAGCCGGACGAAGCGCTCGGCGGTCAGATCGGGTCGGTTGCGATAGCTGCGGGCGACACCGACGCCGCCGATCACGATCTCGCCCACCGTGTCGACCGGCACCGGCGTCAGCGTGCCGTCGGTGACCTGCACCGCGGTACCGGTTAGCGGCCAGCCGATCGGCACCGCGTCGCTGCCGGGCAGGATACGGCAGGTGGTGGACCAGACCGTCGTCTCGGTCGGACCATAGATATTCCACAGCGCGGCGCAGCACGGCAGCAACCGATCGGCGAGCGCGCGGGTCAGCGCCTCGCCGCCGGCGAGGATGCGCAGTCCCGGCAAGCCGGTCCAGCCATGTTCCAGCAACGCGCGCCAGGCGGAGGGGGTCGCCTGCATCAGGTCCGGCCGATAGGCGTCGATCGCGGCGGCGAGCCGGGCGGGGTCGGTCGCCTCCTCCATGTCGATGAGCGCCAGCGATCCCCCCGTGTAGAGCGCGAGGAACATGTCGGGCACGGATACATCGAAGCCGAGCCGGGTGATGCCCAGCATCCGCTCGCCGGCTCGGAACCCGGGCCGCGCCGCCATCGTGTCGAGCAGCGCGACCAGCGACCGATGCTCGATCTCGACCCCCTTGGGGCGTCCGGTCGACCCCGATGTGAAGATGACATAGGCCAGCGTGTCCGGCGTGATCGCCGGCGTCGGAACGGGCTTGCGTAAGGCGGGGCCGGGATCGTCCTCGGCGATCAGCACCGGCACGGTGAGGTGTGCGACGACGGGCGCGTAGCGGCGGTTCGCGACGATCAGCGCGGGCCGGGCATCCGCGATCACCTGCGCCAGCCGGACGGGCGGCGTCGCCGGATCGATCGGCAGATAGGCCGCACCGACCTTCAGGATCGCGAGCAGCCACGCCGGCAGGTCGACGTCGCGCGCCAGGCACACGCCGACCAGCCGGTCGCCGCCGGTCAACGCCGCCGCCAGGCGCGCGGCGAGCACATCGACCCGCCGCGCCATGTCCGCATAGGTTCGGCGCTCGCCCTGCGCTTCGACCGCCAGCGCCCGGGGATAGCGGCGGGCATTGCGATCGAAGACCTCCGGCACCGAATGCCAGGCGGTGCCGTCGGTGTCGGCGGCCGTCGCGTCGTGGTACATGCGCTATCCCCTTCCTCCGATCGTTGTCGGGTCGTCCGGCACACCGCGGCGGTGCGCTCGCGGACGGTGATCGGGCGTTTCCGCGCGTCGCGATATGTCGAATGATGCACGTCGCGAGGCAGGTGCGGGCTAGGCGCCGGGAATGGCGAGGCCTTCCCTTTCACGCGATCCGCGGCGCGGCGGGCGGCCGCGCCTGTTTCTCAACGGCAAATTCTATGCAGGCGGCACCAACGGCGTGCATCGGGTCGCCGACCGCCTGCTGCGCGAACTGGATGCGCTGGCCGTCGCGGGCGAAGCGCCGGCGCGATGGGACATGCGGCTGCTCTTGCCGCGGCAGGCGAACTGGGCGCCGCGCTTCGCGACGATCGTGCCGATGCCGCAATGGCGTGGCCATACCCAGCTATGGGAACAGGCGGTGCTGCCGTTCGCCGCGCGCAGCGGCGTGCTGGCGAGCTTCGCCAATTTCGCGCCGGGGCCGCACGGCCGCAAGCTGACGATGGTGCACGACGCGCAATTCCTGCTGTCGCCGGAAAGCTATGTCCGCAAGCTGCGCTGGGGATATCGGCTGCTGATCCCACGCGGCGCCAGGTCGAGCCGCATCGTGCTGACCGTGTCGGACTATGCCCGCGACAGCCTCGCGACGTTCGGGATTGCGCCGCCGCGGCATACGCACGTGCTGTACAATGGCGCGGACCATATCCTGGAGGTCGCGGCCGATGCGACGGTGCTCGCCCGACACGGACTGGTGCCGGGACGCTATACGCTGCTGTTCGGATCGGCCTCGCGCTACAAGAACGTCGCCATCGCCTTTGCGGCGTTCGCCGACGCCCGGCTGGCGCGCCTGCCGCTGGTGGTGATCGGACCGTCGCGGGCGATGCTGGAGGCGGCCGGGCTGCGACCGCCGGCCGATGCGGTGTTCGTCGGCGGGGTCGACGATGCCGGCCTGCGCGCGCTGTATGAGCATGCGCACTGCCTGCTCTATCCGTCGCGAACCGAGGGCTTCGGCCTGCCGCCGGTCGAGGCGATGCTGTGCGGGTGCCCGGTCGTCGCGGCACCGGCCGGGGCGATTCCGGAAGTGTGTCGCGACGCGGTCGTCTATGCCGGCATGGACGATGCCGGCGACTGGGTGCGCGGCGTGCTGACGCTGGCGGAGCCGGGCGCTCGGGCGGCCAAGATCGCCGCCGGTCGCGATCGTGCGCGCGCATTCACCTGGGCCGCGGCGGGCGTCAGGTTGGCGGGATTGTTGGACGATCTGCTGGCCCGCTGACGCGCCGGCCGGTGCGCCGCAGATCCAGTCCGAAGTGAAATTCGCCAAGGTGGAGCAGGCGCGTGGCATGGCGTTCGGGCGACACGAAGGTCCGCAGCGCCTCGTGCAGGCGCGTCGGGGCGGGCGGCGCGTCGAGTATCTGCGCGAGCCGGGCCGCGAGCGCATCGGGCTGACCCGGATCGAAGACCTGGCCGCCGCCGAACCGGCGTACCAGTTCGGCCGATCCCGCACGGGCGGATACCAGCACCGGCACGCCGGCCGCCATCGCCTCCGGCACGATCAGCCCCCAGGTTTCGTCCCATAGCGACGGCAGCACCACGAGCGCACAGGACCGCATCGCCGCGGCGATGCCGTCGCGCGGTTGCCAGGCGCGATGCGTCAGGCCCGGCGTCGCGGCAATCAGGGGTTCCAGCGAGCCCTGCCCGACAAACAGCCCGCTGCGCCCGGTGGCGCCCAGCGTCTCGGCGAGCAGCGCGACGCCCTTGTCATGCTCCAGCCGCCCGAAATAGCCGACGTCATAGGTCGGCGCCGGGGCAGGCGGGGGGCTGTCGGACGCGAGAGGCAAGGGGGTGTACACGACCGCATGGCGCTGGTCCGGCAGCAGCGGCGCGGCAATGCGCTGGGCCCGTTCGGACACGTGCAGGAACAGTCGGCGGGTACGGTCCACCGACGTCGTCGCCTGCCGCACCGCCTGGCGCGCGACGCGACCGATCTTCTGGACGCGGCCCTGTCGGTCGCAATTGGCGGCGAGGCAGCGCGCATGCATCGGCCGCCGGTCGCACGGTCGCCGTTCGCGAAAATCGTAATAGACGCCGTTCGGGCATGCCCAGAAATAGTCGTGCATGTAGATCATCGTCGGAAAGCGGCTCGCCACGGCCAGCGCGGCCGGCGAGAGATAGCGGGTCCATTGGTGGACGATGACCAGCGTCGTGTCGGTGTCCGCCCCCGCCATCGCTTTCGACAGTGCGGCGCGGGCGCCCGGATTGTAGACGGCGCGGACCATCCCGCCGGCGCCGCCCGTCCGCAGGTCGCTGCCGCCGAGACCGGTGACGTCGGTGCCTGCCCCGGCGCCGAAGCCGGCAATAGCCCGCACGTCGGCTCCGGCCGCGGCAAGGGCACGATAGCTGTCGAGCACGGCATGGCCCGCGCCGCCGCTGCCCGGCCCCTCGCCGCCGATATAGTCGGACAGCAGGACGATGCGTCCGCTACGCATGCTGGACCATGCCCGGCATGGCGGCGGTATCCGATGCCGATGTGGACGCCAGTTCGGCGTAGAGGGCGGCGAGTTCGTCGTTCATCCGCTGTGCGGTGAAGGTCGCCTGATAGCGGGCACGCCCGGCGGCGCCCATCGCCTGCCACGTCGCGCGATCATGGCGCGATAACGCCCGCATCAGCCGCTCGGGGCTATCCGGGGGAACGAGATACCCCGTCACGCCGTCGACGACGATTTCGCGCAGACCGCCGACGTCGGAGGCGACGACCGCGCAGCCGCCGCACATCGCCTCCAGCGCGACGAGTCCGAACCCCTCCCAGCGCGACGGTATCGCGACGACATCGGCCGCGGCAATTTCGGTCGCCACTTCCGACAGCGATCGCCAGCCGAGATATTCGATCTGCGGGCTGCGTTTGCGCGGTGCGGTGGCGGGCCCGGCGACCGCCTTGCCGATCACCCGCACCGCGACCTCGTCCTGAATGGGCTCGACCGCATCGAGCAGCGTGTCGAACCCCTTTTGCGTATCGAGCCGCCCGACGAACAGCACCCGGACGCGGTCGTCCTGCCAGCGCGCCGGCCAGTCGCTGTGCAGGTCGGCGATGCCGTTCAAGACCAGCGCCAGCCGGCCCGGATCGATACCGATCCTCAGTGCCTCGCGGCGTTCGTGGTCCGATATCAGGACGATACGATCGGCGGAGGGGGCGAGATCGCGCTCAATCCGTTCGATCAGGCGCTGCTTGATCGTCGAGGACCGGCGGTCGAACGCCCAGCCGTGCGGGCAATAGACGATGCGGAACGGGGGGCGCCGCCCCCAGCCGTATATCAGCCGCAGCACGCCGCCGGCGAAGCTGGAATGGGCGTGGACGATCGTCGGTGCGAGCTGCGCGATCGCGCGGCGGATGGCCGCGGCCAGCGCGAAGACGGAGCCTGCCGAGCGGCTGCGGCGTTGCCAGGTGACCAGCAGGCGCCGGTCGACCCCGCTCAGATGCGCGGCATGCTGGGCGGGCACGAGCGCGCGGACCCGATCCTCGCCATACCGTCGGGCCTGATCCGACAGGATTTCCGTCAGATACGTACCGACCCCGCCCTGGGCCGATTCGGCGATATGAAGTATCCGCATCATGTCCCCGGCCACACAGTGTGAAGGCTCAAGGCGTATGGGGAGTGCCAGCCGGCGCCTGCATCATTTGACGTGAAGTCCGCCCCGCAGCCGTGGTCCGATGCTGCATGACGGAAGGCGGCAGGGAATATGGGATGACGGCGGGGGTGCACCCGGTGGGGGCGGTCCCGCCATCAGCGACGCAAACCCTGTGGACGGTGCAGGTGATGCGCGGTGCGGCCGCGCTGATGGTCGTCGTCGGGCATAGCCAGACCGCGGCAGGCGGAATCGTGACGGCGGCGGGGCACGCGTTCGCGCGATCGACGATCGTGCCATGGGGCGCGGGCGTCGACCTGTTCTTCGTCCTGTCGGGCTTCATTATCGTCCATGCGTCGGCGCGCCTGTTCGGGCGGGCGGACGCCCGGCCGGATTTCGTGCGGCGGCGGCTCGTGCGGATCGTCCCGCTCTACTGGTTGGTGACGACGCTGTTCCTCGCGCTGCTGGCGGCGGCGACGTGGAAGGGGGGAGATCGCTTTCCCGGCATCGCCGCGATCCTGGCGTCCTATGCCTTCCTGCCCGCCGATACCTATGGCGACGGACGGTTGTTTCCGGTGTTCGACCTCGGCTGGACGCTGAATTACGAAATGCTCTTCTATGCGGCGTTCGCGCTGGTCGTGCCGCTGCCTCGCGATCGGGCGTTGGCGATGGTGGGCCTGTTGCTGATCGCGGCGGTCGCCCTGGGCAGCATCGTGCCGGGGCCGTCGGCGGCGTGGTTCTGGACGCGGCCGATCATCCTCGACTTCGGGCTGGGCGTGGGCGTCGGCGCGCTGGTCGCGCGCGGGGTCGAGCTGGCGCCGCCGCGTCGCATCGCGCTGGCGATCGCCGGCATGGCCGTGCTGCTCGCCGATCCGCTGCATGTGTTCGATAGCCGCGTCGGCATGACGGTCGCCAACGATTGGCCGCGCGTCGTCGCCGCCGGGCTGCCGATCGCCGCGGTCCTGGCGGCGGCGGTGCTCGGGCCGGAGCCGCGGATGCCGCGCGCGATGCTGCCGTTCGCCGTCATCGGCGACGCATCCTATTCGCTCTACCTCTTCCACCCTGTCGTGCTGATCGTGACGGAGAAGCTGGCGCAGAAGCTGCCGATCGTGCGCAGCGCCGCGGGCTGGCAGCTGGTCGTTCCCATGGTCGTCGCCGCCCTCGTCCTCGCGATGGCGGTGCATCGCTGGATCGAACGACCGACGACCGCCGCGCTCGCCCGCCGATCGGGGAAGGTGCGATCGACGCTACCGCACGCCGTTGCCGTGCCATCAGGAGAATGACGATGCCATCCTTGCGCCACCGCATGCGCCGCCTGACCGGCCGCGCCGACGCCTTCGCGCCCGAACCGGGGCTGGAGGCGATCTATCGCGACCTGTTCCGGCGCGAACTGGCGCTGCTGGGGGAGGAGGACCGCTTCTTCCCGACCGGCGGTGCGGCCAATTACAGCCTGCTGTACCTGATCCTGCGGATCGGCGCCGAATATCGGCCGGCGTCGGTGCTCGACGTCGGGGCGGGGCAGAGCACATTGCTGTGGGCGATGTTGCAACGGCGGGGGCTGGTCGGCGAGGTGCTGACGCTGGAGAATGACGCCGCATGGGGCGCCCGCATCGGTGCCCAGGTGACGCATCCGGTGATGGTGACGCCGCTGCGCCCGCTGTACCTCGGCAAGCGGCGCACGATGACCTACGACTGGGCGATGGCACGCGCGGGGCGACGGTTCGACGTCGTCGTCTGCGACGGGCCGCGCGGCACGCCGCAGCATTCGCGGTGCGGCATCCTGTCGATGCTGGGCGACCTGCCGCCCGATTTCGCGCTGGTGATGGACGACGTCGAGCGGGACGGCGAACAGGATACGGTGGCGGCGATCCACAACCGGCTCCAGGCCGACGGGGTCGATTACGCAGTGGGTGTCGTCCGCGCCGCCAAGACGCAGGCAATTTTTGCCGCGGGCCGTTTCCTGCCCGCTACCTTCCTGTAACCACCGCCTCCGGCACCGGCCCGCGCGCGAGCAGGATCGCCAGCGTGCGCCGGACGTGGAGGTGGAGCGCGGCGTAGCAGCCAAGGACGATCGCCGCGTAAATGGCGGTCGCGCCGATCCATCCGGACCAGCTTGCCGGATGCGTGCCGACGCTCGCTGCGACGCCGGCGATGCCTGCGCCCGTCGCCAGCAGTGCCGGTGCCAGCGCGGCCGCCATCCGCCGTAGGGACAGGCCGGTCAGCAGCACGATCGTCGCGAGGAAGCCCAGGCTGAGCAGCGCGATCGCCCCGGTATAGGCCTGGACCAGCGCCATCAGCCCGTGCGGCAGCGCCAAGACGAAGGTCGCGACCAGCACGGCCGTGTTGACGATGCTCAGCCCGAATTGCGCGCGCGCGCGCCCCGCCACCATTAGCAGCGCGCCGCTATACGACGCGATCGCCTGCAACGCGCCGGCCGGCGCCAGCCAGGCGACAATGCCCGGCACCATCGCCCAATGCGCGGACAGCAGGCTGCGCACCGGAAAGGCGAGGCCAAAGGTCAGGTAAAGCATCGCCGGCGTGACGACCAGCGCGGTGGCCGACAGCACGCCCTCCACCGTCGCCTGTGCGCGGGGCCCATGCGGATCCTCGCCGCGCAGCGTCGCCAGCAGGATTCCGCTGGTCGGCCAAGTGATCGCCATCAGCGGCGCGAGCATGAACTGATAGGCCAGGCCATAGACCCCGACCGCCGCCGACCCCAGCCATGCGCCGATCAGCAGATTGTCGCTGTTGCGCGCCAGGAACGAGAGGATGTTGTTGGCGAGTACCCAGCCGCCGAACGACAGCAGCGCCCCCAATTGCCGGAAGCGCGCGTTGGGCCGCAGCGTCGCACGTGTCGCCCACCAGAAGGCAGACAGCCGCATCGCCTGCACTAGCCAATTGTAGAGTACGAGCGCCCAGACGCCCGCGCCATGCCAGGCAGCGGTCAGCGCGGCGACCGCCGCCACGGCGATCGCCGCCGCCTCGACCTGCGCGATGCGGGCGTAACGCAGCTCGCGCTCCAGCAGCGCGCGCGGCGTCGCCGCGGCGATCGACAGCATGACGACACCCGCCATCGCCATCATCACGGGCGCGAGCCCCGCCATGCCGATCGCCCGCTCGATCGGCCAGGCCGCGACGACGAGCAGGCCTGCGCAGACGGCGCCCCCCGTCAGCATCGCCCCCATCGCCGCCCCCGCTTCGTCGCGCGACAGCGTCGGCGCGCGCGTGATCGCGCTGGTCATGCCAAGGTCGGTCAGCATCGCGACCAGCACCAGAAAGGGGGTGGTGAAGACGATCAGGCCATAGTCGCCCGGCAGGACGAAGGCGGCGATCGCGATGGTCATCCCGAACTGGACGACGTTGCGATACAGGCTGAGCCCCGACATCGAGAGCATGTTCTTACCGAGCACGAAGGGCCTCCTGGGGTGGCGTCGGCCTGACCATGGCGGCGGACGGTCCCATGCCTCATTTGACGCATTGCGCGCCGCGCCGGGTCGGTAGGCCGATGGCATGACGATGGCGTGGACCAGGGGCGGAGGCGGAGCCGGGGCGAGCGATGATGTGCCGCGTCGCCCCGTGCCGTTCGGCGGGATCGTTGCGCTGGCGGCACTGCTGGCGGTCAACTGGCTGCTCGCCGCGGCGGTGCCTGGCGTCCTCTTCTCGCTCACGTCGCTGCTGCTGTTCGGCGGGGTGCTGCTGCTGGTCGGGCGGATCAGTCCGGCGGGGCTGATCCTGCTGCTGCCGCTGGTCATCACGCGCGGCGCGACGCTCGTGTCGCTGATGGTTATCGAGGCGGGTGCCTATATGCCGGAGGTGAACCGGCTGGGCGAAGCGGGCGATGCCAGCGCGTCGTTCGTCGCCTTCACCGCTGTGTTCTTCCTCGTCTTCGCGGCGATCTTTCGCCGCTTCGAACGGTGGTTCGTCGCTTATGCGCGCTCGCCGTTGCTCGACGATCTGGTGGCGTTGCTGGGCTGGCCGGTGGTCGGGCTGTGCATGGCATTGGGGGCGTTCGCCGTTCTGCACGGGCTGCAAAGCGGATTTCCGCTGCTCGCCGGCGTCGACCGGTTTCTCTACCGCCGCGAATACAGCAACGGGCTGGTGCTGATCCTGCTCGACAACAAGTTCCTGTTCGCCGCGATGCTCGGTGCGATCGCCTTCGCGCCGCGCTATCGCCCGCTGCTGAAGGCCGCGGCGATCCTGACCTTCCTCGGCCTGACCGGCCTGTACTTCCTGTTCGGCGACAAGTTCTTCACCATCCTCGCCGAGGTCGCCTTCTTCGCGATGCCGCTACTGCTCGCGCGTCAGGGGCGGCTGGCGGCGACAATGCTGCGCCTCGCGGTGCCGGTGGCGGCATTGCTCTGCGCGGCGCTTGCGGCGACACTGTACATCTATTCGGGCTATGGCCGCCTGCCGCTTGACCGCACCGTGACGCTGGTCGGCGAGCGGATCGCAGGGCAGGGCGAGCTGTGGTTCGTCGCCAGCCGCGATGCCCGCCGGGTGACGCATTGGGACGCGCATCTGGTCGAGGCGAACCTCGACACTTTGGGCGATAAATCTCCACCGGCATCGGCCTTCGCCAATGGCGTCGAGACCTATTATTTCATCCAGCGCTACGCCCCCGCCAAGCTCGCCGCCAGCTTCCGCAAGAACCAGGGCTGGGTGCAGCTGACGATGGGCACCGAGGCGATGGCGCTGGTGATGTTCGGTTATGTCGGCGTGGCGGTGGTCATGGCGCTGCTGGGCGTCGCGGTCGCGTTCGCCGCGCTGTACCTGCGCCGCGCCTTCGCGTCCCGTTTCCCCTTGAGTCTGTTCTTCGCGGTCTGGACCTTCCTCCAGGTCTATTTCTCCGCGCAGCAGGCCTCGCTGTGGAGTGTCGCCGCGCCGGGCCAGATCAAGCGGCTGCTGCTGTTCGTGACGATCGAGATCGTGCTGCTCGCGATCAACCGCGCGCAGATCCTGTCGGCACACGGCCGGGCGCGGGCCGCGGCCTTCGCGGCGGGGCGGGCGGCATGACGGTATCGCGGCGCACGCTCGTCGGCCGGGCACTCGCGCTCGCCGCCGCGCCCCTGTCCACCGCACCGCTATCGGCGGCGCCACGCCGTTATCCGCGGCAGGTGCTCGCCTTTTACTACCCCTGGTACGGCAATCCGCAGACGAGCGGGCGCTGGTTTCACTGGCAGGGCCCGCATGGCGAAGCGCCGCGGCAGAGCCCAACCCTCAACCATCCTGCGCTCGGTCTGTACGATAGCCACGACCCCCAGGTCATCGAACGCCATGTCGCACAGGCGAAGGCCGCGGGCATCACCGCGCTGATCGTCAGCTGGTGGGGCAGGGATTCGTTCGAGGACAAGGCACTGCCGACGATCCTGAAGACCGCGGCGGCGGCGGGGCTGCACGTCACCGTCTATCTCGAACAGCAAAAGGACGGCGCCGCCGGCGCAGCACGCGACATCGCCTATCTGACGCGCATGTACGGCGGGCATCCCGGCTGGTTGCGGATGCGCGGGCGACCGGTGATATTTCTCTATCTGCAAGCCCTGCGCGATCTGCCGGCGCGCGACTGGCGCCGGGCGGCGGGGCGCGCCTTCCTGATCGGCGACGTGTCGCCGCGCGAAACGCGGGATTTCGCCGCCTGGGCACCGTTCATGGACGGCATCCACGTCTATGTCCTTGCGCCCTACATCACCGGTATGACGCCGCCGCAGATGAGGGCGTGGGCGGACCGGACCTATCCCGCATGGCGGCGCATGGTGGGCAATAAAGTGTTCTGCACCACGGTGATCCCCGGTTTCGACGATACCCGCGTACCCGGCCGCCCCGCGCCGCGGCCCACGGTCGCGCGGTACGACGGTGCGACCTATCGCACGCTGTGGGATGCAGCGATCCGCCACGATGCCGACTGGGTCCTGATCACCAGCTTCAACGAATGGCACGAGGGATCGGAGATCGAGCCTTCTACCGAACATGGCGACCGTTACCTGACGCTGACCGCGCCCTATGCGCGCCGGTTTCTGGCGGGCTGATCGCCGCATGCGCATCCTGCATGTCAGTTCGGTCTATCCCCCGCATGTCGTCGGGGGCGCCGAAAAGGTCGTCGCGATGCTCGCCGAGGGGCAGGCCGCGCGCGGGATCGATGTGGGCGCCGCCTATCTGTCGCGCGACGCACAGCCGGCGGGCGAGCGGCACGGTGTCACGGTGCTGCCGCAGCGCAGCCGCAACCTCGTGTGGATGGAGGACGTGTTCGCCGCACGGCGCCCGATGCGCACCGCCAACAAGCTGGCGCAGATGGTCGACACACGCGCCGCCGCCGACTTCGCCGGCGCGATCGAGACCTTTCGCCCCGACATCGTCCACACGCATTCGATGGTCGAGCTGCCGCCGCTGATCTGGTCGGCGATCGCACGGAGCGGTGCGAAATGCGTCCATACGCTGCACGATTACGATCTGATCTGTTCGCGCGCGTCGCTGTTCCGCCACGGCCGCTCGTGCCAGACGCGCCATGCCTCCTGCCGGATTACCGGCGCATGGAAAGCGCGGTTTGCGGGTCGGATCGACGGGGTCGCTGCGGTGTCGCAACCGGTCCTCGACGAACATCGCCGCGTCGGCCTGTTTCAGGATCTGGCGGCAAGCCGCGCCCGCGTGATCTGGAACGGCGTCGACGTACCGGCGGCGACCGCTCGGCCGGCGGTGCAGGGCGACATCGTCTTCGGTTTCCTGGGCCGGCTCGTACCCGAAAAAGGCATCGAGACCTTGCTCGCCGCATGCCGGTTGTTGCCGGCGACCGGGTGGCGGTTGCGGGTCGCCGGTCGCGCGCAGGAAGGCGATGCTGCCTATCGCGCGCTCGCGGCGGGCCTGCCGGTCGACTTCCTCGGCTTCACCGATCCGTCGGCCTTCCTGCGCAGCATCGACGTCCTCGTCGTGCCGTCGATCTGGCGCGAGCCGTTCGGGCTGACCGTCGTCGAGGCGTTCGCGCAGCATGTGCCGGTCATCGGTGCCCGGCTGGGTGCGATCGGCGATCTGGTCGGACCGGTGGGGGACGACTGGCTCGTGCCCCCCGGCGATGCATCCGCGCTGGCCCGCCGGATGCTGGCGGTGATGCACGACGGACGCGCCGCGCTGCCCCCGCCGCACGCCTTTGCCGATGTGCTGACGATGGTGACGCCGCAGCGCATGCTCGACGCCTATGATGCGCTATATGCGGACGTGCTGTCGTGACGCCCCGGATATTGCATCTGTCCAGCCTCTACCCGCCGCATATCGTCGGTGGGGCCGAACGCTCGGTCAGCATGCTGGCGGAGGCGCAGGCCGCGGCCGGATGGGATGTGGCCGCTGCGTGCCTGACGCCGGGCGAGGCGGTGGAGGAGCATCGCAACGGCGTCGCCGTCTTCCGCATGCCGCACGGCAACGACTTCTGGCTGGAGGACTGGCTGGCGCATAGCCAGCGCCAACGCGAATGGGCGAAGTTCAAGCAACAGGCCAATGTCGCGATAGAGCGGCGGTTCGGTGCGATACTCGATCGATTCCGTCCCGACATCGTCCACACGCATTCGCTGGTCGATGTCTCGACGCGTGTTTGGCACGCCGCCCGCCGCCGCGGCATTCCGATCGTCCATACGCTGCGCGATTTCGACCTGCTGTGCGCGGCAAGTTCGATGTATCGCGACAGCGGGCCGTGCACGCACCGGCACCTCAAATGCCGTATCCTCACCTTCACCAAGCAATTCGACCAGCGACTGGTATCGACGGTGACCGCGGTGGGTGAGGAGGTGCTGGCCCGGCACCTGCGCTACGGTTTCTTTCGCCACGTTCCGCCAGAGCGCCGACGCGTGATCTGGAACACCGCGCAGGTCGAGGGGATCGGCAGCGACTATGCCAAGCCGCCGCTCGGCGGGCCGATCACCTTCGGCTATCTGGGCCGGCTCAGCCCCGAAAAGGGCGTGGACACGCTCCTGCAGGCCGCCCGGCTGCTGCCGCCGACCGGCTGGCGGCTGCTGATCGCCGGCGCGGCCTTGGGCCCGATCGCGCCCTATGAAGCGCTGGCGGACGGTTTGCCGGTCGATTTCATCGGCTTCCAGGCGCCCAAGGCGCTGTTCGACGCGATCGACGTTCTCGTTGCCCCATCGCTGTGGGCGGAACCGCTCGGCCGCACCGTGCTGGAGGCCTATCAGGCGCATGTCCCGGTGATCGGCGCGCGCAGCGGCGGGATTGCGGAGATCATCGCCGACGATGCCTGGCTGGTGCCGCCCGGTGACGTGGCTGCGCTCGCGGCACGGATGCGGCAGGTGCTGGAGGACGGGCGTGCCGGATCGCCCCCGGGGCGCGACCGGGTGGTGGCCCGTACGACGCCGCAGGCGGTCGCACGGGCCTTCGCCGACGTCTATGCCGAGACGCTGGCGCGCTAGCCGTTCAATACGCGCCGTGGCCGGTCAGCACGCTGCGCGCGGTCCCGACCAGCACGCGGGCGTAGAGGCGCGGGGACATGCGGTACGCCATCAGGCTGTCCATCGCGACGCGGCGGCGATAACTGGTGTCGTTGCGGCCGCTGATCTGCCAGATGCCGGTGATGCCGGGCCGCATCGAACAATAATGGGCGAAATGGCGGCCATAGCGACGCACTTCCGCCGCGACGATCGGACGCGGGCCGACGAGGCTCATCTCGCCGCGCAGCACGTTGAACAGCTGGGGCAGCTCGTCCAGACTGGTCTTGCGAATGAAGCGGCCGACGCGCGTGACGCGCGGGTCGTCGCGCAACTTGTGGTCGCGATGCCATTCCAGGCGTGCGGCGAGGTCGCTGGCCAATAGCCTGGCAAGCCGCGCATCCGCGTCCGGTGCCATCGATTTGAACTTGTAGCACAAGAAGGTCCGGCCGTCCTTGCCATAGCGGCGATGGCCGTACAGCGGCGATGCGCCGCGGCTTTCCAGCGCGATCAGTGATGCGACCACCAGCATGACCGGCGACAGCAGGACGAGCAGGCCGAAGGCGAGGGTGACGTCCATCGCCTGCAACAGGCGGGCATGGCGGTGACGATAGGGCGCTGGAGCGCGAAGGGCGGGGTGGTGATCGGCGGGCATGGTTAACTCGCTGTTAAGGGTGGGTGAGCGCTGCAACGCAGCCGGCCGCCCCGCCGGTCGATCATTTGATGCCATCGCATCGCCCAAATCCTCAAGTTGACGGCGAATCCATCAAAAGATGCATTGATAATAGGATCGGCCGAAGTTCGTATCGCAGGTTAGGGCGGCGGTCCGGTTAATACATCATTAGAGTTATGCGCTCGGCGGATCGAGTTCGACCCGCGACAGACGCCGGATCGCCCGTGTTTCGATCCGATGATGGCGATGCGTGCGGCAGAACTATTCTGTCATCGCCCCAGTATCGACGTGAACAGGCGGGTCGCCGCCGAAGGAGAAGCTATGCCGAAACGCGGTATCTTGCGACGGGCGGCGGCGTGCCTGACGCTCATGGTATTCCCCGTCGGGACGGCGGTGACGCTCTCGGCCCAGTCGCTAGCCTCGACGGCGGCCGGACGACAGCCGACGGCGGGCGTCACGGCGGGGGCGGCCGCACTGCCCATCTACACCTACACTTTGTCCGGCGGAGACCGCGTGCGGATCGTCGTCTTCGGCGATCCCGGCCTTGGCGGTGAGTTCACGATCGGCGGGTCCGGCTTCGTCGCCTTGCCGCTGATCGGCGAAGTCGACGTCCGTGGCCTCACCTCGACGCAGTTGCAGGACCGGATCGTCGCGCGGCTCGCCGACGGCTATCTGAAGGACCCGCGCGTTGCCGTCGAAGTCCTGTCGACCCGCCCGTTCTACATTCTGGGAGAGGTCAATAAGCCCGGACAATATCCCTTTGCCAATGGCCTGACCGTGCTCGGCGCGGTCGCGCAGGCGGGCGGCTACACCTATCGCGCCAAGACGAAACAGGTGCTCATCAAGCACGCCGGGCAGGATGAGGAGCGCGCAGAGCCCGTCACCGCCACCACCCTGGTCGCGCCCGGCGACACGATCCGCATCAAGGAGCGCTGGTTTTGACGGCCGTCGCCGCGGGCCGATGGACCCGCAGCCTGCTGCTGGCCGCGGCGGGGGCTTGTGCCGCCCCATCGCCCGCGCAGCTGTTGCAGGACCCGGCCACGGTCATCGTGCCGGCCGAACCGCCGCTGACCACAGCCCGATCGGTGTTCCAGCGCGATGCCGAGGTCGGCGTCGCTGATCGCATGCTGCCCGCCTTTTCCGCGCAGCGCCTGACGCTGGGCGCGTTCGACCTGTACCCGGGCCTGTCGATCGGCGGCCTCTACACGTCCAACCTGTTCGCGAACAACGATCGGCGGCGCAGCGACGTCGCGCTGGTCGTCCGCCCGGAACTGACCGTCCGGACCAGCAGCGGCCCCTATCGGGTGGCGGCCTATGGTCGCAGCGACCTGCGCCGCTATGCGCGCCACGTCAGCGAGAATACCGAAGAGGGGTTGGCGGGGCTGGAGGGTAGCGTCGCGATCGGCGCGCTCAGCAGCCTGACCGCGGGGGCCAATTATGGCTCGTTCATCAACCCGCGCTTCGCCGCCGATTCGCCGATCGATGCCGCCAAGCCGCTCGAATATACCGCCTTCAACGCCTATGGCGGCGCGACGATCGAGGGCGCGAGCACCCGCGTCATCCTGCGGGTCGATGCCGCGACCTTGCGCTTCCGCGACGCGCCGGCGATCGGCGGCGGCACCCTGTTCACCCGCGACCGTGACCGCAGCCGCTATCAGGCGTCGGCCCGCGTCGAACGCGCGCTCAGTCCCGCCGTGTCGGTCTATGGCGCGGCCAGCGTCAATGCGATCGACTATCGCCTCGCCACCAACGGCACGCGCAATTCGAAGGGCTATGGCGTCTACGTCGGGTCGAACTTCGAAGTGTCGGCGCTGATGCGGGGCGACATTCGCGTCGGCTATATCCGCCAGAACTTCGACCTAGCCGGGGTGCGCCCGCTGTCGGGCTTCGGCACGCTCGGCCGGCTCGTCTATTTCCCCAACCGGCTGTGGACGCTCACGGCGACGGCGGAAAGCAGCATCCAGGACAGCGGCGTGCCCGGCACCGGCGGCTTCCTGCATCGCGGCGGATCGCTGCGCTCCGATCACGAACTGCGCCGCTATCTGATCGCCTCGATCGAGGGCGGCTATTTCCGGGACACCTATCGCGGGATCCAGCGCCGCGACTCGCTGCCCTATGCCGACGCCAGCCTGACCTATCTGTCGCGCAGCCATTGGAACGCGCGGCTCGGCTATCGCTACCTCGCCCGCGACTGCACCTGCGGCGTCGGCGTCACCGATTTCGACGATCATCGCGTCTCTGCGACGCTGACCTTCCAATACTGACCGGAGATGCCACGATGGCCAGCATACCCGTGCCCTACGACGGCGCCCATTTCGATGGCGCCCGCCACGACCCCGCTTATGGTCATCGCCGCGCGATGGTCGCCCCCGTCGACCGACCGGCGCCGCAGGCCGGCGTCGTCGATCTCATCCAGGCGTATCGCCGGCACCTGACCCTGTTCCTGCTCGTCGCGGGCGGGATCATGGCGCTGGTCGCGGCCTATACCTGGCTGCAGACGCCGCGCTACACCGCGACCGCGACGCTCGTCATCGCGCCGCACCCGGCTGAGATCGGGTCGGAGCGGACCAGCGCGCTGAGCGATCCCGCCGCCGATTCCAGCGTCGATACGCAGGTGGAATTGCTGAAGAGCCGGACGCTCGCCGGGCTGGTGGTCGATCGCCTCGACCTCGCCGATCCAGCGCGCTTCGCCCATCTGGTCGCCACGCCGTCGATGCGGGATGCGGTGCCCGGGCTCGCGCGCACGCCGCAGCCCGTGCCGGCATCGGCCTCGACGCGGCGCGATGCGGCGATCGATCGGCTGGTGCAGGGGATCGACGTCCACCGCACCGCACAGACCTTTGCGCTCAGCGTGTCGTTCGAACACCCCGACCGGCGTTTGGCGCGTGATATCGTCAACAGCTACGCCGAGACGTTCGTCGCGCAATCGGGCGCGGTGAAGCGCGAAGGGTCGGATGCCGTCGCGGCGCTGCTGCGCGGCCAGCTCGACAAGGCGCGGCGCGAGGTCGAGGCGGCGGACGGTGCGCTCGGCCGCTACAAGGTGGCGCACAATCTGATGAGCGTGCAGGGCGGCACGATCGCCGAACAGCAATTGTCCTCGCTCGACGGCCAGGTCGCGCTGGCCCGCGCCGGCGAAGCGGAGGCCAGCGCCCGGCTGCAGACTGCGCGCCAGCAGTTGGCGCACGGATCGACCGGCGATGATCTGGGCGAGGCGCTCGGCTCGCCGGTGATCCAGCAATTGCGCAGCCAGCGCGCCGTCGTCAGCGCGCAAGTCGCCGATCTCGGCGGCAAATACGGCCCCAAATATCCGCCGCTCGCCGCCGCGCAGCGTCAGGTCGCCGACATCGATTCGCAGATCCAGGGCGAGATCAGGCGCACCATCTCCAACCTCGAGGCACAGCGCGACGTCGCCGCCCGCCGCACCGCCTCGCTGAACGGCAGCGCCGCCGGCGCACGGTCGCAGGTGGTCAGCAACAATGTCGCCTCGGTCGCCCTCGGTGGATTGCAGCTGCGCTCGGACACGGCCCACCAAAGCTACGCACAATTGCTCACTCGCCTCAACGAGATCGGCGCGCAGGGCGCCTCGACCCGGTCGGATGCCCGCGTTGCCAGCCTGGCGGCGCTGCCGACCCATCCCACGTCGCCCAACCGGCCGATCAACCTGCTGGTCGGCGCGCTGCTGGCGGTTGCCGTCGGCCTTGCCGCCGTGTTCATGCGCCAGGGCACCGACCGTGGCATCCGCACGCTGGAGGATGTCGAGGGACGGTTGCAGATGCCCTACCTTGCCGGATTGCCGACGCTGGGGTCTGCGGTGCGCCACGTCGGCGGCAGCGACCCGATCAGCGCGCTCGTCGACCACAGCGGCTCCGCTTATGCCGAGGGGTATCGCAACCTCGCCGCCTCGGTGCTGCAGTCGGCGGCGGCGGGCACGGTGCGGACGATCGCGCTGACCTCTGCCTTGCCCAACGAAGGCAAGACGACGGCGGCGATCGGCCTTGCCCGCATCGTCGCGATGAGCGGCGTCAGCGTCGTGCTGGTCGATGCCGATATGCGCCGCCCCAGCATCGCCAATGCGCTCGGACTGCGGCCGGCGATCGGTTTGCAACAGGTGCTGGAAGGGGAGGCCGCGCTGGACGAGGCGCTGCTGCCGGACATCGATTCACCGCTGACCATCCTCCCCATGCTGCGGGCGGGACTGGGTGGATCGGCGGCCCTCGGCAACGGCAGTTTCGATGGCCTGATCGAGGATCTGAAGGCGCGGTTCGACGTCGTGATCTTCGACGCCTCGCCTGTGCTGCCGGTGGTGGACGGGCGCCTCGTCGCCAAGAAAGCCGACGCGACCGTGCTGCTCGTGCGCTGGCGCAAGACCCCCGACGCGGCGGTGGAAATGGCGATCCACCTCCTCCAGACTTTGGGCGTCAAGATGACGGGGGTCGCGCTCAGCCGGGTCGATCTACATGCGCTGGCGCGGTCGGGCTATGGCGACCCTGCGCAGTTCATGGGGTCCTACACCGCGTATTATGCGAATTGACCGTGGCAACCCTGGCTTACAGCGAGCCGCGGAGCGGGGTGCGGGCGATGACCACCGAGTTGCTCCTGCTCCGGCTGCGTGGATATGCGACGCTGGCACCGCACGAGATCGATCTGGTCCTGTCGCTCGGCGAACAACCCAAGCCGCATGCGGCGGGCACCAGCATCTGTCCGCACGAAGACGGCAGCCCGCATACCCGGCTGATCGTCGGGGGCTGGGCCGGTCGCCCGCGCATCCTGCCCGACGGCCGGCGCCAGATATTGGGGCTGCTGCTGCCGGGCGACATGATGGGGGATCGTGGTGATCGTCGTCCGCTCGCGCTGAACCCGGTCGTCGCGCTGACGCCGGTGCGGACGATCGGCATCGGCCGGCTGGTCCAGGCGGTGCGGACGCAGCCCGGCGACTATCCCGGCATCCTCCGGGCACTGTCGGCGATCGACCGTAACGAGGAAATGGCGCTGCTGGACCATATCGTCCGCCTGGGCTGCCAGAGCGCGTTGCAGCGCATGGCGCACCTGTTGCTGGAATTGCATCATCGCCTGTCGTCGATCGGCTTCGTCCACAACGGCACGTTTCCGATGCCGCTGACGCAGGACACGCTGGGCGAATTGCTGGGATTGAGCCTGGTCCACGTCAACCGCATCGTGTCGCAGCTGCGCCGCAGCAAGCTCGCGACGATGCGCGGCGGGGTGGTGACGGTGAACGACTTCGCGCGGCTCGCCCTGCTCGCGGACCGCACCGATCCCACGAAACATGCCAACGCGAACTAGCGCGCGCATGGGGGCGGGCGCAGGGCCAAGCGGAGCGCTCGCCCCCTGCATGCGGACGCTGGCGACGACCGGCTGCGGCGCCGCGCTGCGCGCCGAGCTGGGGGAAGAGCGCGTCCTGGTGCTCGCGGACACGGCGTCGGACCGCGACGCCGCCACGGCGGTGCTGGCAGACGGCCGGCGCGTCGCCAGCCGCAGCCGCACGACGGGATGCCATGCCGCGGTGATCGCCCGCTGCGGTCGGATCGGGCTCGATGTCGAAACGATGGCGCGGGTGGCGTTGAACGTCACGGCGGTCGATGCGTGGCTGGCACAGGCGGAGCGTGCGACCGTCGTGGCGTCCGCCGATCCGCTAATCGAACTGGCGTGCCGCTGGGTGTTGAAAGAGGCCTATGGCAAGGCGCTCGGCATCGGCCTCGACCTGCCGCTCGACCGGCTGGCGTTCGGCGGGCGTGACGGCGGCATCGTCCTGGATGGACCGTGCACGATCCCGGGGTGGGATTTCGCGTTGTATCGCCATTGCGATCGGATCTGCGCCGTCGCCTGTCACGCCACGCCGTTCGCGCCCGCGGGCAGAAACCCGCCCGGTCCGGCATTGGACACATAGAGCGCGCTCAGCACCTGTAGCGTCGCGCGCGTGAACGGGATCGGCCGACCCTCTGCGTCGAGCAGATTGGAACTCGTCGCGCTGCCGCCGGCGAGCGTCTGGTCGCCGACGTTGCTGCCGTCGAGCATCGCCTGCATCGCGCCGATCTTGCCCACCATCGCGTCGATCTCCGGGTTCGCCGCAGCGCGATCGTCGAGCAGCGCTCGGATCAGGCCACCGTGATAGATGGCATCGGCCAGCTGCGCGGTCAGCGTCGCGTTCCCCGCCGTCGCCGACCCCGCCAGCAGCAACGTGCGGTAGGTCGCCGCGACCGCATTCTCGATCAGCAGCGCGCCCAACAGGAAATGCTCGTCGTCGGCATAGGGATCGAAAGCCTGCCCGGGGGCGACGATGCCCGCGCGCTGCATCGCGATCGAAAAGGCGCCAGTGGCACCCGCCGACAGGTTGATCGCCGGTTGCGCCGCCGCCGCCGTGCCCATCTCGGCACGCAGCGTGGTGACATGGGCGGTCTTGTCGCTGGCAAGGTCCGCGGCGAGCGCGGCGATCGCGGGATCGGCGAACGAAACCTGCCGCGCGCCGGTTGTCGACCCCGCCAGGCCGACCCCGGTGGTCAGCACGGTGGGCAGGCCGGTGCCGCGTGCGGCATAGGCGTGATATTGCCCGCTGAGGTAGGCGAGTGTCAGCGGCAGGTTGAGCGGATGCGTCGCAATGCCCGCCGGGTCGGGCGCAGGCACGACGGCCACCGGTGCGCTGACGACGGGGACGGCATCGGATGATCCGCCGCCGCCCCCACAGCCGGCGAGCAGGGCGCCCGTCGAAAAGCCGGCGGCGAGGCGCAGGAAGTGGCGGCGGTCATGGGCATGGTCTCGGAACTGCATGGCGCGGACCTTTCGCCCGAGCCCTTTCTCCATTCTTAACGTCGCCAAGAAGCGGGCATAAGTACATCAAATGACGTAGTTTTGTCGGTTGCCGTGCGTCGGTTGCGGAACGTTAACCGTCCGCCTTCCTAAGGCTGCGGGCATGACCAGCCCGATGCTCTCCACCGACATGACCGCCACTCTGCAAGCCGCGCTCGACGCCGCCGCGGCCGCCCGCGCCGCCTATACCGTGCCGCCAGGCGGGCATCGCCTGCTCGCGACCGGCCTCGGCTATGCCAGCAACGCCCGGATCATCGTCGCGGGCGATCTGTACAACGATCACGGGCCTGCGGTCGGCACGCATTATTGCCTGACCAACCGGTCGGGCGGGCGCGTGTCGAACGTGACGATCATCGGCGCGGGGGGTGCCTTCGTCGGAAGCGCCTCCGATCCCGCCGGGGCGACACGCAAGGGGCTGGGGATCGTCGCGACCGACGGTTTCACCGTCATCGGCGTCGCAACGGCCGGGCCGCTGACCGGGTTCGGCATGGAGATCAAGAATTCCAGCGGCGGCCATATCAACGGGCTGGCGTTGCGATCGGGCGTCAATCGGCCGGGCGCGGACGGCCTTCACTTCTTCGGGGCCTGCAGTCGCGTCACCGGATCGGGCATTGTCGTGCGCAGTGGCGACGATGCGCTGTCGTTCACCGCCGAAAACCATGAATCGATCGATGCCGTGATGGAACGGATCACGCTCACCACGATGACGCTCGACAGCGCCGCCTTCTCCTGCATCAAATTCTTCACCAGCCCGACGACGGGCCGGGCGGCGATCCGCAAGGTCACGCTGACCGGGATCAAGGGGCGCATCACCGAAGGCCCGACCGGCTGCCCCCTCATCATGCAGAACACCGGCGCCGGGCAGGGCTGCGTGATCGAAGACATCACGATCGCCAATGCCGATCTCGACTTCGGTGCCGCGACGCAGGACGGGCCGACCGCCTATCTGACCGATTGCCGCAACGTCACGCTGCGCAACGTCACCTTGCGCGGGCGCCGCAACGGCCAATTCCTCCGCGCGATCCGCTGCACTGGCCTCCGCGTCACGGGTGAGGTGTGGGATACGATCCCCGGCAACTCCATGAACGACCTGGTCCAGCTCGAATATTGCAGCGATTACGACGTCAATTTGATCGTCCGCTCGGCCACCGGCGCGCGGATCGGCACGCTGCGCGTCCGCAATGCCGGGGCCGATACCGGCATCCGCTATATCGGCATGACCGGATCGTGAAGGGCCCGCACCGACGCGACGCCGGGGACGCTGCCGGGAGTGGGGGAGGCCGCCGCCTAGGCGACCGATTGGGCGTCCTCCGGCGCTTCGAACAGGCGGCGGATATGCGTCACGATCTGATGTGCCGCGAACGGGGATGTCAGGGAATCGTGACGGGCTGAGCGGCCGATCGGGCTGCGATCGGCCTTGCGGATCAGCAGGATCGGTCGGTCGAGCCGCTCCAGCGCGTCGCAGACGTCGGCGTCGTCGAACAGAGCGATGCTGACGACGGCGGCCGTCGGGCGTTCGCGCAGGTTGCCGAGCAAGGTCACCGCCTCGCCGGGCGTCCGCGCCGGGCCGAGCACATGGGCGCCCGCATCGCCAAGGCCGCGACCGATATAATCGGCCAGGAACGGATCCTCCTCGATCAGCAGGACGAGCCGACCGGGCAGCGCCGGGGGTATCGTGGTCATGATGTCGATCTTTCGAAATTGCGGGTGATGACCGACCGTCGCGATGGGACGTGGCATGGCATCCGCACCGTCAGGCAACGTAGCGGCGGGCGCACATCGCCTCGCGCTGCCGGGCGATATGGTCGATCTCCGCGTCCAGCGTGCCCAGTGCGGCATGATGGACGCTCGCCAGCGCCCCGTTCCGCGGATGCGACGCGCGCGCACCGAGCGCGGCGGCAGGCACGGCCTCGACCAGAGCGGGATCGTATCGCAAAGCACCGGCAAGGCGCCGCGCCAGCTCTGCCCAGGTCATGCTTTGCGAACCCGCGAGATGACACAGCCCCTCGGTCTGGTCGATCAGCAGGTCGAGCATCGCATCGACGAGCGCGGTGGCGCCGACCGGCGTGATCCGGTGATCGTCCGCCGCGCGCACGGGGCGGCCGGTGGCCAGCGCCTCGATCACCATCGCGGCAAAGCTGCGGGGATCGTCGGCCGCGAGGATCGGCCCCGTCCGGATCACCAGCGCACCGGGCAAGCCGACGCAGCCGGCCTCCATCGCCGCCTTGCTGCGGCCGTAGGCGCTGAGCGGCGCAGGAGGTTCGGTTTCGGCATAGGCGCGCGACAGCATACCGTCGAACACAAGCGCGCTCGAGATGTGGACGCTGGCGATCCCGCGCGCGGCGCAGGCCTGCGCCAGAGCGATCGCGCCGGCTGCATCGATCGCGTGGCAGGCGGCCTCGGCCGTCTCCGCCACGTCGACGGACGCGCATCCTGTCGCATTGACGACGCCCCATGGACGGATGCGGTCGAGCGCAGGCGCAATATCCGCACCCCGCGTCAGGTCCAGATCCGTGCGCATCGTGGTGCGATAGGCGATGCCGCGTCGCCGACAGGCGCGGACGACCGCCCGGCCCAGCATGCCGGCGCCGCCGCAGATCAACAGCGGCGGCGTGTCGTTAGCGCGCGCGCCGGCCTGCGTCCCCGATGGTTGCGCCAGCGCCGGGTAGAGCAGCCGTTCCGGCCGCCGCCACCAGCCGGGCTGCTGCGCGACCGGATGGCGTCCGGCGCCGTTCGGCAGGCCCTGCCACAGCGTCGCAAGCGCGGTGGCACGCGGCGTACCGGTCGCGACGTCGAACACGCCGGCCTCGTAGCGGCCCGGTTTGGTCAGCAGCGTATCCCAGCCATGGCTGCCCAGCAGCGACCACGCAGTGACCGCGCGAATATCGACGCCCTCGCGGCGCAATGCCTCGGCCGTGTCCCACGCCTCCGCCGCCCAGCGCAGCTGCTCCTCGCGCGTGCAGCCATTGTGCACCTCTGTCACCGCGATCGGCGTCGCATAGCGCTGCCACGCCTCGCGCAGCGCCCCGGCCAGCCCTGCGGGCGGCGGATCGAGCACCCGCACCGCCTCGACATCCGCATAGGATCGCCGGCCGTTGCCGCCATGCGTACCCGCGGGATAGCGCTGCAGCCGGTGGTCGAGGAAACGGTCGCTGGTCAGATAATGGTTGATGCCGATGATGTCGGGCGGGCACGGATCGTCGGCGATCCGCAACAGCCGGTCCGCCAGCCTGTACCCGGCGATCCGCTGCCACAGCGGATGGTGCGGGGTCACGCGGCCGAACAACAGGTCCCAGCCGATCCAGCGGCGCAGATTGTCGAACGCCGCCTGCTCGCCGAGCGTCGTGGTCGCATAGGTGCGGCCGAGATCGTCGGTCTGGATCAGCCGTGCCGCGGGATTGACCCGGCGAATGGCGCGCATCGCCGCGCGCGTGCCGTCGATCTGATTGAGCAGCGCCCGCCAGAACGCGCCTTCGTCGCGGGCATGCGGATACCAATGGCCGTACAGCGCCGAAAAGCGCGCGGTGGTCAGCGGTTCGTTGACCGGGGTCCAATCCTCGATCCACGGATAGCGTCGTGCGACCTGCCCGGCGTAGCGGCCCAGACCCGGCGCGAAGCCGTCGTCGAGCAGATCGGTATGCGACGGGCCGCTGCCATGGTGGACCAGTCCCGCAATCGGCCGGATGCCCAGGTCGCGCAGGCGGTGCAGTCGCGCATCCGTCCACGTCCAATCGGGCTTGCCCGCGGCATCGGGGGCAACGCGCTCCCACAGGATCGGATAGCGGATCGCCGCCAGCCCCAGCGCGGCGAAGCGGTCCAGATCATCAAGCCGGATGTCGTGGCCGCTTAAGACCGTCTGATCGGAATAGCCGGCCACGGTCCGGCTGACCGTGCATTCCGCCCCGCCCCATAATTCCAGTGCCGCCATGGACACCTCCCGCCCCGCCCAACGGGCCACTGCCGGCATCGTTCCAAAAATCACGCTAACATGCATTACATATCAATGGCTTAGCAGGAACCTCGCGATCCGGGGGCGTGTTTCCGAAGTGTGAACATCAACGATGAGGGACGATAGCGTGGCCAACCGGAATACCCCCAGCGCTTCGCCTTCGCCTCTCTATCACAAGCCCGCCCGGCCGACCTTGATCTGCTTCAGCCACCTGCGTTGGGCCTTCGTCTTCCAGCGGCCCCAGCATCTGATGACGCGCTTCGCCGCGACGCATGACGTGCTGTTCTGGGAGGAGCCCGACTATCGGCCGGGCCCGCCGGCGTTGCGGCGCACGCTGCACGCCGACGGCAGCGTCGTCGTGCTGACCCCGGAACTGGACGAAAGCCTGCGCGGGAAGGAGGATGCGGTGCTTCGCACCCTGCTCGACGACGCGCTGGCCGGCGTCACCGGGCCGGTGATCCGCTGGTATTACACACCGATGATGCTGCCGATCTCGGACCATGTCCCGGCGGCGTGCATCGTCTACGATTGCATGGACGAATTGTCCGCGTTCAAGGGTGCGCCGCCCGAGCTGATCGAGCGCGAGCGCCTGCTGCTGGCATGCGCCGATCTGGTCTTCACCGGTGGCACCAGCCTGTACGAGGCGAAGCGGGCGCGCCACGGCAACGTCCACGCCTTCCCCTCCAGCATCGACGTCGCGCATTTCGGGCGCGCGCGCGGGGACGTCGCGCCGCCCGGCGATCAGGCCGTGCTACCCCGGCCGCGGCTCGGTTTCGCGGGCGTCGTCGACGAACGGATGGACGTCGACCTGCTGGCCGCCGTGGCCGACGCGCATCCCGAATGGTCGCTGGTCGTCATCGGCCCGGTGGTGAAGATCGACGAAGCCGACCTGCCGCGCCGCGCCAACATCCACTATCTGGGCAGCCGGTCCTACGCCGAGCTGCCCGATTACATGGCAGGCTGGGACGTCGCGCTGATGCCCTTTGCGATCAACGCGGCAACGCGGTTCATCAGCCCGACCAAGACGCCCGAGTATCTCGCCGCAGGCTGCCCCGTCGTCTCGACGCCGATCGTCGACGTCGTACGCCATTATGGCGCGCTGGACGGCGTGGCGATCGCCGACACGCCCGCCGACTTCGTCTCGGCGTGCGAGGCGGCGCTGGCGTTGCGGGCGGGCGGCACGGCCTGGCGAGACGCCGCCGACGCGCAGCTCGCGCGCGGGTCGTGGAACAGCACCGTGCTGGAAATGGCGGCGCTCATCGATGCCGAGATCGCCGGCCGCCACCGCCACGAACCGGTCGTGTCGCCCGTCACATGGCCACCGGTGCGCGACCGCTACGACGTGCTCGTCGTCGGGGCGGGGTTTGCCGGCGCGGTCATGGCGGAACGGCTGGCGGCGGACGGCGGCAAGCGCGTGCTGGTGATCGACCGGCGCCCGCATATCGCTGGCAATGCCTATGACGTGCACGACGCCGCGGGCATCCTGATCCACCAATACGGTCCGCACATCTTCCACACCAATTCCGCCGAGATCTTCGCCTATCTGTCGCGGTTCACCGCCTGGCGTCCGTACGAGCATCGCGTACTGGCCGATATCGACGGTCTGCGCGTACCGATGCCGATCAACCGCACGACGCTGAATGCGCTCTACGGCCTGAGCCTGGACAGCGATTCGGAGGTCGCCGCGTTCCTGGCGGCGCGCGCCGAGCCGGTCGACCCGATCCGGACTGCCGCCGATGTCGTGATCTCCACGGTCGGACGCGACCTCTACGAAACCTTCTTCCGTGGCTATACCCGCAAGCAATGGGGCATGGACCCCAGCGACCTCGACAAATCGGTTACCGCGCGCGTGCCGACGCGCACCGGCACCGACGATCGCTATTTCGGGGACGCGCATCAGGCGATGCCGCGCGACGGCTATACGCGAATGTTCGAGACGATGCTGGATCATCCCAACATCGATCTGCTGCTCGGCGTCGATTACGCGGACGTGGTGGACGCCTACGACCACGATCATCTGGTCTTCACCGGCCCGATCGACGAATATTTCGGCTATCGTTACGGCCGACTGCCGTATCGGTCGCTGCGGTTCGACCACCGCACGCTCGACGTTGCGCAGCACCAGCAGGTCGCGGTCGTCAATTATCCCGCCGACGACGTGCCCTATACCCGCGTCACCGAATATAAGCATATGACGGGGCAGGTCAGCGACCGCACCAGTGTCACGTACGAATATCCCAGCGCCGACGGCGACCCGTATTATCCGATCCCGCGCGACGAAAATCAGGCGCTGTACAAGCGCTACGAGGCATTGGCGCTCGCGGAGCCGCACGTCAGCTTCGTCGGACGGCTCGCGACCTATCGCTATTACAACATGGACCAGGTCGTCGGGCAGGCGCTCGCGACCTACCGACGGCTGAAGGCCGGTTGGCAGAGTTCGGCGCCAACCGCACCGGCCGTGGCTGTCAGGCACAGCGCGGTGTGATTGGCCGCGCCCAATTCAAAAGAACGTGACACGGCACGATCGGCGTCCGTGAACTACGGGATTTGCTCAACAGCACCGCGTCACCGATTGTATCGAGAATTGCGGGCGTGACCCTTCGACGCTTCGGCATGGTATCACCGCTGGCCCGAGGCGCCGGGGTGCCTACGTTGGTTTCCGGGCCTTCGTACCCGCCTTCGATGGTGACAGCCCCGCCGCGAGCGCGATCTGGCCGAGCTCGGTCAGGCTGCCGGCGCCGAGCTTGCTCATCACCTGGGCGCGATGCAGTTCGACGGTGCGCGGACTGATGCCGAGCGCCTGGGCGATAATCTTGTTCGTCCCGCCGTCGATCAATCCGACGAGCACCTCCCGCTCGCGTGACGTCAATCGGCCGACCTGCGCACAGACTTCCTGATCGCGTGTCGGGGGATTTATCGTCGGATGACACTCCGCCAACGCCGCGGCGAGCCTGTCTCGCAGCACCGTTTCCGCGTCGGCGAGCAGATAGTCGATCGCACCGGCTTTCATCGCCGCCACTGCCGACTCCGCTCCAGCCCGCGGCTCGTCCAGCACTATGGCCGGCAAAGCGATCGACCGTGCCTTGAGTTCGCGAGGAATGGAGAGGCCTTCGTCCCGCGCTTTGCGAAGGTCGACCAGAACGCAGCCCGGCGCGAGGATGGAAGCGATGTCGAGAAAGGCACCTGCGCTTTCGAAGATGCGGGCGCGGTGGTCGGTCGCGCGCACCAGGCGGGCGAGGCGGCGTGCCTCGGCTGGCTTGGCGCTGACGATGTACACAGGCCGGCTATCCGTTTGCGTCAGGTCTTCGGCGATGCCGCCGATGCGCAGGATCGCGCCGTGGTCGTCACGGATCGGGAAACTCGTGTCGCGTAGCCACCGCACCTCTCCGTCATGCGGCCGGACGATGCGATACGCATATTGCACGACCTCGCCGGCCATGACCGTTTCCAGTGCCCGCGTGACGGCGCTCCGATCGTCGGCGTGGACATTCTCCATCCACGCCGCGAGCGTGACGGGGGCCCGATCGCAGGCCATCCCCCAGATCCGCGCAAAGGCGGCGCTGCGATAGATGATCTCGCCCGATGCAGGGTCGGCGATCCATAACAGGTTGCTGCTATTCTCTGCGAAGCCGCGGAACTGCGCCTCGCTCGACCGGACGGCCGCCTCGTTCCGCCGCTGCTCGGACACATCGACAGCCGCCCCGATAAACGCGGTCGGGCGGCCGCGTTCGAAACTGGTGCGGCCTGAGGTGGCGATATTGCGCAGGATGCCGTCGTCGCGTCCGATCACCCGATATTCCGCCGAATAGCGGCCATCGCCGGCCGGGTCGACGCAGGCGGCGATCGCCGCGCGCACCCGCGGCAGATCGTCGGGATGGATGCCCGTTTCGTACACCGCCATGTCGACCGGCGCACCTGGTGGCAGGCCCCACATCGCGCGCAGGCGGTCGTCCCAGTCGAGTGCTCCGGTGACCGGGTCCCAGGCGTAGATCCCCAGTTTCGCCAGGTCGGTGGCGGCCCGCAACCGCGCTTCGTCACGCTTCACCCCCTCCTCGAACGCGCGCCGCTCGCTGGTGTCGCGTGATACGCCGACGACGCGTTCGACCGCGCCGTCCTCGTTTCGCACCGGTCCCCACAGATAGCTGAAATAGGCGGCGTGGCCGGTGGGGCTTTCGAAAAACACCTCGTCTTCGATCGTCGTGCCGTCCCTGAAGATCCGGTCGATCTGCTCGTTGAGCTGGGCGGCCAGATCGCGTGGGTAGTCGAGATCGGCAAATGTCCGCCCCAGCAGTCCATCGCTGGTCAGGCCGAACAGCCCCAGCATGGCCGGGTTGGCATAGACGAACCGCCGCCCGACATCGAACGCATAGACATAATCGGGGATGGACGACAGCGTCGCTTCCACGAAACGGGACTGACACGCGCGTGTCGCGGCCGCCGCCTCGACCTCTTCGCCCGCCCGCTTCAGATCGTCGACGTCCTGCACCACCACGATCGCCGCGGCCTGGTCGGCGTCCTTGCGATGGAAGGGCACGGCGCTGATCCGCATCCACCGCTCTGGCGCGTCGCCGGGATCGTAGAGGAAGTCGGTGCCCGGCATGACGCACTCGCCCCGCAGGGCGCGCGCGATCGGGTGATCGCCGGGTCTTACCAGCCCACCATCGGCGTCATACGCGCGCCAGCGGCGCATGGCGGCCGGCTCGCGCGACGATGGACGGCCAAGATATCCGCACGTCCGCAGGCGGTGATTGGAGAGGGTGAGGTTGCCGTCGCCGTCATAGACGCCGACGCCGAACGGCAGGTGTTCGAAAACCGATGCGAGCAGCGGGCGCCCGTCCCGCAGCGCCCGCTCGAACTGTTCCAGGGCCACCGCGTCGCGCGCGGCGTCGTTACAGGGCCGATCATCTGACATCGTGCCGGCTCTCCTGCAGTTGGGGTGCCGGGATACCGGCAACCGCCTTTGGCTGAGGAAGGTTCCCTAGGGATCGTCCGTATGGGGATGAACCGTGCCAGGGCCCAATTGGACGGCATCCGATCAAGGAGACCGGCATGAAAGCCCTGGTATGGCACGGCAAGGAGGACATCCGGTACGACACGGTGTCCGACCCTGCGATCGAGCATCCCCGCGATGCTATAATAAAGGTTACGAGCTGCGCGATATGTGGCTCGGATCTCCACCTTTTTCATAACCTCGTGCCGGCGATGCTGCCCGGCGACATCCTGGGCCACGAAACGATGGGCGAGGTCGTGGAGGTCGGCAGCGACGCGAAGGGATCGCTGAAGAAGGGGGACCGTGTCGTCATCCCCTTCACGATCCAGTGCGGCGAATGCGACCAATGCCGCCGCGGCAACTTCTCGGTATGCGAGCGCACGAACCGCAAGAAGGAGCTGGGTGACAAGGCGTTCGGCCATGCGACCGCCGGCCTGTTCGGCTACACGCACCTGACCGGCGGCTATCCGGGCGGACAGGCGGAATATCTGCGGGTCCCCTTCGCCGACACCACGCACATCAAGGTGCCGGACGGTATCGACGACGAGAAGCTGCTCTTCCTGTCCGACATCCTGCCGACCGGCTGGCAGGCCGCGGTGCAGGCCGACATCCAGCCCGGCGACACCGTGGCGGTCTGGGGCTGCGGTCCGGTCGGACAGATGACGATCCGTTCGGCGATCCTGCTTGGTGCGGAGCAGGTGATCGCGATCGACCATTTGCCCGAACGTCTGTCGATGGCGGCGGCTGCGGGCGCGATCACGATCAACTTCGCGCAGGAAAGCGTCGTCGAGCGGCTCAACGAGCTGACCGGTGGCAAGGGGCCGCACAAATGTATCGATGCGGTCGGCACCGAAGCCCATGTCAATTTCGGCCAGCCCGATACGATGCTCGATCGCGCGAAGCAGATGCTGATGATGGAGAATGATCGGCCGCACGTGCTGCGCGAGATGATCTATGTCTGTCGCCCCGGCGGCGTCATCTCGATCATCGGCGTCTATCTCGGCCTCGTAGACAAAATTCCGATGGGGCAGGCGATGAACAAGGGGCTGACGTTCCGCATGGCGCAGGCGCATGTCCCGCGCTGGACCGGCGACCTGCTCCGCCGGATCGAGGACGGCCAGATCGATCCCTCGTTCGTGATCACGCACAAGGTCGATCTGTCCAAAGGTCCCGAGATGTACGCCACGTTCCGCGACAAGGCGGATGGCTGCGTCAAGGTCATGCTCCAGCCCTGAAGGACGCTTCCCATGACACTCACCAACATCACCGGTGTCGCCCGGTCCGAGGGCGATCCGCGCGTCGAGCACAAGGGCCCGAGTTCGATGAGCGGTGCCGACCGTCTCTCGCGTGCGCTCGGATGGTTCTCCGTCGGACTCGGAATCGCCGAGCTGGTGGCACCGGGACGGCTCGCCCGCGCGCTGGGGCTGGAGGGCAAGGAAGGCCTGATCCGCGCCTATGGCGCACGCGAACTGGCGAGCGCGGTGCCGACGCTGTCGATCGACAAGCCGATCGGGCTGGGCGCACGGATCGGCGGCGATGCGCTCGATCTCGCAACGCTGGCCACGGCGCTCGGTCGGGACAATCCCAAGCGGCACAATGCCGCCATCGCGACCGCTCTGGTCGTCGGCATCACGGTGCTCGACATCGTCGCATACACCGGCGTGAAAGCCGCGCATCGTCGGTCCGAAGGCGACGACCGCGACTATACCGATCGCTCGGGTTTCCCACGGGGCGCGCAGGCGTCGCGCGGCCTCGCGCGGAAAGACTTCGACATACCGCCCGACTATCGCGCCGAAGGCACGGTCGCCGACGCACTGCCGATGCTCACGTCGTGAACGCGCCCGCCTCCGACACCGCGGCCCGGTCGACCGCCCGATAGGCGGGGGTGCCTGGCGTCCGGCCCAGCGCGTCCACACGGTAGAAAGAGCGCCGGTCGTCGGGCGGGCCGGCGCTCTCGACGTGGACGGCGTGCGCTCGCTTGGGATGGGCAAGACCGCGCCCCGCATGCACGATGCGGCGCAAGCCCTCGTCCATAACGATTGCGCAGCGCACCGGGACGGCCGCCGCCACGAGCGGCTGTTCGTCCGTTCCATAACACAAAACCATCCAAAACCGGCTCGCCGCCCGCCATCCCGAGCGGGAGCAGCGCGGCGTCGCCGCGCGTCGCTGCATCGACAGCCGTCGTCGGAACGATGGCCAAGGCCGCGATCGCCCCCAGCATCGCGAGGCGGTGTCGCGCGCGGGGTAGGGGGCAGGATCAGAGCGTCGCGGCGCATGGGCCGTGCCAGATGGGCTGCGTGACGCGGCCATGACGCGTGTCATGCGATCGTCTTGCCATCGTCACACAGGCGACGCGCTCCCGTCATAGCAGCCGCATCAACGATCGCCGTCAGCGGCGGCGCGTCCTCCCTCCCGAACGGGGTATCGTCATGCTCGCCATCGCTCTGCTGCTCGCCTCGACGAACGCCGTTCCGCCCGCCAGCAATTCGGCAGAGGGGCAGACCCGCAGCGATGGCGCAACGGTTACGCCCCAGGCGGGCGGCGAACAGGGCGCTAACGACGACATCGTCGTCTATGGCGAAGGGCGTGTCCGCCAGGAACAGACGGTCGGCCGCAAGGCGATGGCGATCCTGCCGCCGGGCAGCTCGCCGTTAAAGGCGGTCGCGCGCCTGCCGGGTGTCGCGCTGCAAAGCTCCGACCCGTTCGGTAGCTACGAACTCGGCACGCGGCTGTCGGTGCGTGGCTTCAACCAGAGCCAGATGGGCTACACGCTCGACGGCGTGCCGCTCGGCGACATGTTCTACAACAACCACAACGGCCTTCACATCAGCCGGGCGATCGCGACCGAGAACATCGCCCGCGTCGATGTGTCGCAGGGCGCCGGCTCGCTCGGCATCGCCTCGACCAGCAATCTTGGCGGCAATTTGGAATTCGTGTCGCGCGCGCCGTCGGACACGCTCGGCGGCGAGGTCGCCATGACCTATGGCATGTATCATACGGCACATCTCTACGGCCGGATCGACAGCGGCCTGCTGCCGACGGGGACGCTGTTGTCGGTGTCGGGCGTCATTCATGACGCAGGCAAGTGGAAGGGCTTCGGCAGCCAGTCGGACAACAAGGTCAATGCCAAGATTGTCCAGCGAATCGGGAGCGCGACGCTGACCGGCTGGCTGAACTATTCCCTGCACAAGGAACGCAATTACGCCGATCTGTCCCCGGCGACGCTGGCGCGGATCGGCTACGACCTCGATTTCCTCAATCCTGATTTCGCGACCGCGGTGCTGCTGTCGCAGGTCAGCGCCAACCAGACCGCGCGCGCCGCGGGACGAACGCTGCCGTTTCCGACGGCCGGCGTCACCTTCCCCGCACCCTATACCACCGTCAACGACACCTATTACGATAGCGGGGGCATCCGGCGCGACTGGCTGGGCGCGGTGACGCTGGCGGCCCCGCTGGCGGCATGGCTGGATGCCGAAGCGACCTATTACCATCATTATGACAAGGGGTCGGGCGGCATCTACACGCCGGCGGTGTTCTCGCCGGCAACGGCCGTGGCGGCGGCCTTCCCGCTATCGGTGCGGACCACCGAATATGGCATCAATCGCGACGGCGGCCTGCTGCGCGCGACCGCGACGCTGGGCAATCACACGCTGCGGCTGGGGTATTGGCACGAGGACAACGATGCCAGCACCGACCGCAATTATTATGCGGTCGGCCAGGACAATCGCCCCAACGTCACCAGCTTCCTGCGCAATCCGTTCCGCAGCGACTTCCTGACCGACCTGACCACGGTCACCAACCAGTATTTCGTCAGCGATACGTGGAAACTGGACGACGCGCTGACGATCGCGGGCGGGTTCAAGGGCGCGCGGGTGTCGAACGGCATCGTCACGACGTTCGGCACGCCGTTCATCAACGGCCGCATCGCCGCGCGGGACTGGTTCCAGCCGCAGATCGGCGCCACCTATCGCGCCGGTCGCCAGGAGTTCTTCGCCAGTTACGCCGAGAACATGCGCGCCTTCATCAGCTCGTTCCGCGGCCCGTTCGGCACGACGCAGGCGGGGTTCGAAGCGATCCGCGGCACGCTGAAGCCGGAGACGTCGCGGACGCTCGAGGCGGGGTGGCGGTTCGACCTCGGCGCGCTGCGCGGCGTCGTCGCGGTGTACGACGTCAAGTTCCGCAACCGCCTGCTCGCGGCGTTCAGCGGCGCCAATATCCTGGGCAATCCCAGCGTGCTGCAGAACGTCGGCAGCGTGACGAGCCGCGGCGTCGAGATCGCCGCGACCTATCGCGTCAGCCGCCCGCTGTCGCTGATCGCCTCCTATTCGTACAACGACAGCACCTACGACGATAACACCGTCAACGGCACCGCGCTGGTCGCCACACGCGGGGTGCGCACCGTCGACACGCCGGCGAACCTCGCCAAGGCGGAGGTCAATTACGACGACGGCGCACTGTTCGGCAATCTGGCCGGCGGCTACACCTCTCGCCGCAACGTCACCTATACCGGCGACGTGACGGTGCCCGGCTATACGCTGATCGATGCGGCGCTCGGCTATCGCTTCCCGACCGACAGCGCGCTTGCGGGGCTGGAGGTGCAGCTGAACGCGGTAAACCTGCTCGACAAGCGCTATATCGCGGCGCTCGGATCCGGTCAGTTCTTCAACACCGCCGCCTCGCTCAACAATACGCTCCAGGCCGGGTCGCCGCGCCAGGTATTCGGAACCCTGCGACGGCGGTTCTGACGCGCGGCTTCGGAGAAGCCTTGTTGGCGCGCGCGCATGACGGCGTATGGGAGAGGTGCGCGCCGTCGTTGATGAGTCAGCGGGTTACGCAGCGAAACCCGATGTGGGTCGTCGCGGAATCGATGGGCTGCGCATGTCGGGCGGCGGGGCGGTAGCGCTGGCAATAGCTTTCGGCGCACAGATGGGATCCGCCTTTCAGCACCTTGCGCGGAATGCGCGCGGCTTCTCCCGGATCAAAGCTGTCCTGTCGCCGCGCGCCGCGCGGGTTGGCGATCGCGCAGCATTTGGGGCCGGTCTTTCGGCGTAGGACGGATGGCGTCGCGTACCAGTCCGCGGTCCATTCCCAGACGTTGCCGATCAGGTCGTACACGCCATAGCCGTTGGCAGGATAGGTGCCGACCGGCGACGTCCGCTCGAAGCCGTCGAGCATCTGGTTGGCGAACGGGAAGCGCCCCTGCCAGTAATTCGCCAGCATCGCGCCACCCGGCGCCAGTTCGTCTCCCCAGGCGTAATCCGCGTCCTCCAGGCCGCCACGCGCCGCGAACTCCCACTCCGCCTCGGTCGGTAGTGCCTTCCCGGCCCAGTGCGCGAAGGCCTCGGCATCGGCGTGGGTGACATGCACGACCGGGTGATCGCCCAGATCGTCGACGCTGCTGCCGGGACCCAGCGGATGGCGCCAGTCCGCCCCCAGGCGAAAATGCCACCACTGGCTGACGTCGGTCATGTCGACGGGGCCGGCGGTCTTTTCGAACACCAGCGAACCCGGCTCGGCGAACGTGGGATCCATGCCCGGATAGTCCTTCGGGTCGGGCGCGCGTTCCGCCATCGTCACATAATCGGTGGCGGCGACGAACGCGGCGAATGCGCTGTTCGTCACGGGGGCGGCGTCGATCGCGAACGGATCGACGCGCACGCGCCGGACGGGGGCTTCCTCCGGGTAGAAGCGGGTGGACCCCATCGAGAAGGTGCCGCCCGGCAGGCGGACCATATCGCCGTATCGCATGTCCGCCGCTCCTTTCGTCACAAGGGCTTATCCTAGCACGGATCGCCGCCGTCGCCCCGATAGCCCGAAGGCATGACCGCTATACCGTCGTCAGACGCCGCGGCGGGCGATAGCCCAGTGGTAAAGGGAGAGGATCGGATGAAACGGATCACAGCCGGAATGTCGGCATTCGCCTGTGCGGTCGCGCTGACCGCGGGGGTGGCGGCAGCCCAGGGGGACAAGCCCGTCGACGGGTTCCTCGCCAAGACCACGCGCCCGGCGCCCAACCGCGAACCGGTGATCGACCTGCCCCAGGATCGCGCGGCGGCCACCGCGGCATTGGGGCGGGCGCGGGCACGGTTCGGGCGCGCACCCAATATCGTCATGATCCTGATGGACGATGTCGGCTGGAGCGACATCGGCGCGTTCGGCGGCGGCGCGGCGGTGGGCAGCCCGACGCCCAATCTCGACCGGCTCGCCGCTGGTGGCCTGCGCCTCACCTCCGCCTATTCGCAGCCGTCCTGCACGCCGACGCGGGCGTCGCTGCTCACCGGGCGGCTGCCGGTGCGCAGCGGCCTGCTGCGCCCCTATCTGCCGGGTGAGAACAATGCGGCGACCGGCCTCAATGGCGAGGTCACGCTCGCCGAACTGCTGAAGAAGGCCGGCTATGCCACGCAGGCGATCGGCAAATGGCACCTCGGCGGCGCCGAACAGGCGCAACCGCAGAACGTCGGCTTCGACGATTATTACGGCATACTCACCTCGTCCGACGATTATACCGCGTGGCGCGAACCTTGGCGCAATCCCGATCTCGTCAACGATCCCGATCGTCGCGCCTGGGCCGAGAAGGGCGAGACGATGGGCATCGTCGCCGGCAAGACGGGGGCGGCGGCGACGCTCGCCTATCCGATCGACCGCGACACGATCCGCTTCGTCGATGAAAAGCTGACCGACCGCGCGACGCAATTCATCGCCTCGCGCAAGAACGAGAAAAACCCCTTCTTCCTGTATGTCGGCACGCGCGGCGCGCATTTCGACAATTACCCGCACCCCCAATTTGCCGGCAAATCGGCCGGCCGCTATCCGTACAAGGACGTGATCGTCGAGCTCGACCACCGCGTCGGCCAGGTCGTCGAGGCGCTGAAGGCCTCCGGACAGCTCGACAACACGATCGTCATGATCGCGTCCGACAACGGTCCGATGCTCGAAACCTTCCCCGACACGGGCACCACGCCGTTCCGATCGGGCAAGGGGTCGATCTACGAAGGCGGCGTGCGCACGCCGATGATCGTGTCCTGGCCCGGCGTCATCGCGCCCGGCCGCGTGTCCGACGGCCTGTTCGACCTGATGGACGTGTTCGCGACCAGCCTGACGCTCGCCGGCCGGGCCGATCTCGTGCCCACCGACCGCTATATCGACAGCATCGACCAGACCGGCTTCTTCCTCGCGCCGCGGGGGCAGAGCGCGCGCCGCGTCGAATATTACTGGGTGAACAACATCTTCATGGGCGCACGCGTCGCCGAGTTCAAATATCTGATGCACGACCAGATCACCGAAAGCGACGACAGCTGGCCGCGCTCCAGCCCGTTTTCGGCGGCCTATACGACCTCGGTCTACGGCGGAAAGATGTTCGATCTCTACATCGATCCCAAGGAGGAGCACGCGCTCGCGCCGCTGAAGCAGCCGCAGATCCCGGTCGTCGCCGCGGCCGTGCAGGCGCAGCTCGCGACGTTCAAGGCCTATCCCCCCAAGGTTCCGATCCGTTAGTCTGGCCGCCGGCCCGCGCGGGCGATAGGGTGCCACGATGGAATTGCGGCACCTGGAACAGATCGTCGCCGTCGTGAAGGCGGGGGGCTTCAACGGCGCCGCGCGATTGCTCGGCGTCGCGCAGCCGACGCTGAGCAAAAGCATCGCGCGTCTCGAAGGGCAACTCGGCCTGCAATTGTTCGACCGCTCGACCGAGGGAACGCGGCCGACGCCGCATGGCGATTATCTCGCCCGCCGCGCCGAGCCGCTGCTGCACGAGGTCGCGGCGCTTATGCGCGAGGTCGAACAGCGCAGCCGTGGCGACCTCGGCGTGCTCACCATCGCGGCCGGGGCGGCCACGCATCTCAACCCGCTGCCCATGGTGATTAGGCGGTCGGCTACCGAATTTCCCAACCTGCAGCTCGTCGTCCGCCGTGTCGCGAGCGACGGGCTGGCGCGCGGCGTGCACGAAGGGGCGTTCGACATCTCGTTCAGCCGCCGCGAGAATGCCGAGGCCTATCCCGACCTGGTGCGCATCAAATTGTTCGACACCGATACGATCTTCGTCGTGCGCCCCGGCCATCCGCTGCTGGCGCGCGCGCCGGTCGGCCCCGCCGACGTGCTCGCCTATCCGATGGCGAACATGCTGGTCAGCGATGCGCTGCTGGAATGGCTGGGGCCAATCGCCCCCGATCAGAACCGGCGGCTGCGCGGCCTGGTGTCCGACGATCCCGACATGATCCGCCACTATCCGCAAGGCACGGATCGGATCGCGCGCGGCCCGCGCTTCGTGTTCGATCGCGAACTGGCCGACGGCACGTTGGTCGAGCTGCCGTCGACCGAGACCTTCCCGTTCGAATGCTGGATGCTGACCACCAAGGGCCTGTGGAGCGTGCCGCTGGTGCGCCGTATCGCGCAGATCGCCAAGGGTGCCCCGTAGAATCGCTGATAGCCTGAAGGCATAACGGCGCTACATTTTTCGACCGACGTCATGGCGCATCCGCTGCGCTACCCCTTCGCCCAAGAGACCGAAGCGTCTCGCAGGATCGGGAGAGGGCTATGCGCGCGACGTTGCTGGGCAGCACCATATGGGTTTCCGTCTCGCTGCTGGCGGGGCAGGCGCAGGCACAGACGGGGGGAGCGCCCGCTACGGCGGCGCCCGTTCAGGCCGATGCGCCCGCCGATCAGCCCGACATCGTCGTCACCGGATCGCTAATCCGGGGATCGCGCGAGGATGCGCCGGCGCCGGTCGACGTCATCGGCGCGCAGGATCTTGCGCGACAGGGAAGCCCGTCGGTCGTCGAACTGATGAAGGCCTTGCCGACGTCCAGCGGCGTGCTGGGCGATTCGAACCAGTTCGATTCCCGCTCGCAGGGCAGCGAAGGCATCGCCACGGTCAATCTGCGCGGCCTCACCCCCGAACGGACGCTGGTGCTGCTCAACAGCAAGCGGCTCGTCCCCGTCGGCACCGGCGCGCCCGCGGTGGACATCAATCTCATCCCGCTCGCCGCCATCGGCCGGGTCGAGGTGCTGAAGGACGGGGCGGCCGCGACCTACGGCTCCGATGCGATCGCCGGCGTCGTCAATTTCATCACGCGTACCGATCAGAAGGGGTTTCGCGCGGCGGGCAGCTACAAACATGTGCCCGGCAGCGACGGGGACATCGATGCCTCGGTCAGCTTCGACCATGATGCGAACGGCCTGCGCTTCCTCGTCGCCGCCGGCGCGCAGACGCGCGGGCAATTGCTCGCGACGAAGCGCGACTTCGCGCTGCGCGATTATGCCACCAACCCGCAGGGCGGCTGGAATCCGGCAAGCAACCCCGGCAGCTTCGTCCCCATCGGCGCGACCGGGGCGCCGCTGGGGGCGGTGCGCACCGATGTCGCCTGCGCGCCGCTCGGCGGCTATGTCACCACGCAGAACCGCTGCATCGGCAACACCACGCAATTCGATGCGCTCGCCGAACAGGAACGCCGCGGGCAGGTGTTCGTCGACGTCGGCATCGACCTGCCACATGGCATGGAGGTGCAGGCGACCGCCCTTTACGGCGCGTCGGAAAACCCGCACGTTCTGACCTCGCCGTCCTATCTGCCCTCGCAGCCGCCCTCGATCGTCGCACTCGGCGGCGTCAACCGCAGCAGCGTGTCGGGCTTCTACGTGCCGGCAAGCAACCCCGGTTTCCAGGCCTATGCGCAGCAGAACGGCGGGCTCGCCAATGCCGCAGGCGTTGTCTTTCCGACACTGCTGTTCCGTCCCTATCTGCTCGGCGGCAATCCGCTGACGCTGGGCGAGGCCGACTATCCGGGGTCGTTGACCGGCAGCCGCCGGTCGGAAACCGCACGCTTCACGCTGGCGCTGCGCGGGCCGGTGACGCAAGGCGTGGATTTCGAGATCGCCGGCACGTACCAGCATTATTACCGCTATGTCGAAAGCAACGACATCTTCGGCGATCGCATCCAGCTCGCACTGCGTGGGCTCGGCGGGGCAGGGTGCAACGTCGCGGCGAACACGCCCGGCCAGAACGGCTGCCAGTATCTCAATCCCTTCGGCAATGCGATCGCCGCCAATCCGGTGACGGGCGCGGCCAATCCCGGTTATGTCGCGGGCGTCGCCAACACCGCCAGCCTGGCGAGCTGGCTGTTCGTGCCCAGCGTCACGCGCACCAACACGCAGCTCTTCGTCGCCGATGCGACCGTGTCGGGCGGCACGGGAATTTCGCTGCCCGGCGGCGAGCTGAAATTCGCGCTCGGCGGCCAGTATCGCCGCTCGTCGTTCCGCACCGCGCTCGGCGCCGCGAACGACCTTGCCGTAACGCCGTGCCGTGAAACGCCGCTCAACGGCAATCTCGGGGCGTGCGCGCCCAGCACGGTTGGCGGTCCGGCCGCTCAGGCGACCGGCGCGTTCGGTTTCCTCGGCAGCACCCGCGCCGCGCAGGCCAGCAGCGACGTACGGGCGGTCTTTGCCGAATTGCAGCTGCCGATCCTGTCCTCGCTCAACGGACAGCTGTCCGCCCGGTACGAAGATTACGGCGGTCAGATCGGATCGACCTTCAATCCGCAGGCGCGGCTGCGCTTCCAGGCGACCGACTGGCTGGCGTTCCGCGGCGGCATCGGCACCACCTTCCGCGGGCCGCCGGTCCAGTATCTAACGCCCAATTCCTTCACCGGGCTGCAACTGGTCGGCAGCGCGTTCAAGCCCGTCGAAATTCTCGGGCGGCCGGGGCTACAGCCCGAAACCTCGACGAACCTGTCGGGCGGCGTGCTGTTCAACGCGGGTGGCCTGCGCGCAAGCGTCGACTATTTCCGCTACCAGATCCGCGACACGATCGTCGCCGATCCGCTGGGCGGCATGGTCGCGACGCTGTTTGCCGGCAGCAACTGCACCAACGCCGCCTATGCGGCGCTGCGCCAGCGGTTCTTCTTCAACGACGGCGGCGGCGTGGCAGGGGCGGGGACGTGCAGCGCGGCGAACGTGTCGCGTGTCGTCACCACTTACCAGAACGGCGCGCGGGTGCGCGACGCCGGGCTCGACTTCAATCTGGATTACGATGCCGATGTCGGTGCAGTGCGCGTCAGCATGGGCGGGTCTGCAACCTACAATCTCGAATATAAGACGGGCGCGCAGTCGGTGGCGGGCGTCGTCGTCCAGCCGGCGTTCGATGCCGCCGGCAAGCTCAACTACCAGACCACGGCCTATCCCGTACCGCGCTGGAAGGGGCAGGCCTATGTCCAGGCGCGCTATGCCGGGCTGAATGCGCGTGTCACCTTCAACTATGTCGGCGGCATGTACGATCAGCGCGCCGACGACCCCGCCGGCATCTTCGGTCCCAGCACGCTGCTGCCCGGATCGCCGACCTTGTCGCAAGGCTCGCGCATCGCGCCGTTCCGTACCGCGGACGTCAGCCTGCAATATCAGATCGTGCCCGATACCAATCTGACGCTGACCGTCCTCAACGTCACCGATCGCGATCCGCCGTTTGCGCGGCTGAACTACAATTACGATCCCTTCACCGCGAGCGCGCTTGGCCGACAGGTCAAGCTCGGCGTGTCCACCGCCTTCTGACCCCAAGGAACCCCGGACGATGGCCATGGCTGCCCCTTCCCCTCACGCTCCCGCGGCGTCGCCTCCCGACGGCATGTCGGCCGGGGAATGGGCCGTGCGCGTCGATCTTGCCGCTGCCTATCGCCTGGTGGCGCATTACGGATGGGACGATCTGATCTTCACCCATCTGTCGGTCCGGGTGCCGGGGCCCGACCATCACTTCCTGATCAATCCCTATGACAGGATGTTCGAAGAGATCACGGCCTCGTCGCTCGTGAAGATCGACGTCGACGGCCATCCGGTCGATGCCGGTACGCACCCCGTCAACCCGGCGGGCTTCACCATCCATTCCGCGATCCACATGGGGCGGGAGGATGCGCAGGCGGTGATGCACGTCCACACGCCTTATGGTCAGGCGGTCAGCGCGATGGCGTTCGGCCTGTTGCCGCACACGCAGACGGCGATGATCGCCGGTGCGGACGTCGCCTATCACGACTATGAAGGGATCGCGACCGACCTCGACGAACGCGAACGGCTCGTGGCCGATCTGGGTGCGCGCCATGCGATGATCTTGCGCAACCACGGAACGCTGACGATCGGCGACAGCGTCGCGGCCTGTTTCCTGCGTCTCTACTTTCTCGAACGCGCGTGCGAGGCGCAGGTGCATATGCTCGCCGCCGGCCGCGACAATCTCAACCCGCCGCCCGATGGCGTTGAGGACAAGGTCGCGCTTCAGTCGGCTCCGGCGGGGATGGGATTGCTGGCGCAGCGGCTCGCCTGGCCGGCGCTGCTACGCAAGCTCGACCGTATCGATCCGGGGTTCCGGGCATGAGGGGGCGGGTGTTGCGTCACGCAGCGATGGCGATGGTCGCGGTCGCCGCTCCTGCTGCGGGCGCGCTGGCGCAGGCCGATCCGTCCTCCGCCAGCACGCGCGCGGCGCATGCGGCGGCTGTGGCGGAGATGGCGGGGCGGTCGGACGAGGATCGCGATTTCGCCTCGCGCGGCTATCTCGGCACGCTGGCCGATCCGGTGATCCGCACCGATGCGGGCACCGTCGTCTGGGATTTCCGTCGCTTCGCGTTCCTCGACCAGTCGCAGGCTGCCGACACCGTCAACCCCAGCCTGTGGCGGCATGCCCAGCTGCTCGCGAAACACGGCCTGTTCCGCGTGACCGACCGTATCTATCAGGTGCGCGGCTTCGATCTCGCCAATCTGACGGTCGTGCGCGGCGATACCGGCTGGATCGTCATCGACACGCTGTCGTGTACCGAAACCGCGCGTGCCGCGATGCGTCTCGTCGCCGAAAAACTGGGCGATCGCCCGATCTCCGCCGTCATCCTTACGCATTCCCACTCCGACCACTTCGCCGGCATCGGCGGCGTGCTGACCGCCGAGCAGCGCGCGGCTGGGACCATTCCGGTCATCGCCCCCGCGGGCTTCTTCGACGAAGCGGTCAGCGAAAATCTGGTCGCGGGGCCGGCGATGAACCGGCGTGCCGGCTATCAGTTTGGCCTGGCGCTACCGATTGGCCCGACGGGGGCGGTCAATTCGGGGATCGGTCCGGCGACGGCGCTCGGTACGCGGTCGCTGCCGCGCCCCACGCGGGAAATCGCGCAGGACGGGACCGAGCTGGTCATCGACGGCGTGCGGCTGCGCTTCCAGCTGACGCCGGGGACGGAGGCGCCGGCCGAAATGAACATCGCGTTTCCGGACTGGAACGTGATCGATCTGGCGGAAAACGCCAACGTCACCCAGCATAATATCCTGACGCCGCGCGGGGCCAAGGTTCGCGATACGCGGCTGTGGGTGGCGGGTCTGACGCAGGCGATCGAACGCAATCCCGACGCGACGGTCATGATCACCAGCCACGGCTGGCCGCGCTTCGGGCGCGACCGCATCCGCGACTTCCTGACCAAGCAGCGCGATGCCTATGCGTTCTTGCACGATCAGACGGTGCGGTTGATGAATGCGGGCCTCACCGCCGACGCGATCGCCGCGCAATTGAAACTACCCGACGCACTTGCACGCGAATGGTATAATCGCCCTTATTATGGCTCCATCTCCTTCAACGCACGAGCCATCTATCAATTCTATCTAGGCTGGTACGACGCCAACCCCGCCCACCTCGCCGCCCGGTCCCCAATCGACGCTGGTCGACGCTACGTCTCCGCCATGGGCGGCACGGCCAAAGTCATGTCGTTGGCGCAGGCCGCTTATGGCACGGGCGACTATGCATGGGCGGCGGAGTTGCTGAACCACGTCGTCATGGGCGAGGGCGCACCGGCAGACGCGCGTGCCCTGCTGGCGCGCTGCTATGACCAACTCGCGTGGCAGAGCGAGAACGCGTTGTGGCGTAACATGTATCTGAGCGCCGCCGCCGATTTGCGCGGACCGGCTGCGACACGCCCGTCCACCAGTCAGTCGGGCTTGGTCAATGGCTTGTCGCTCGCGCAGGCGGTGGATTTGATGGCGATCCGCCTGGATCCCGCCAAGGCACGGGATCTCGCGATCACACTGAAGGCGACCGATACCGATGAGGTGGTGAGCGTGCGGGTGGAAAATGGCGTACTGATAGCGGGCAAGCCCTCACCGGGCCGATCGTACGTCACGGTCGCGGCGCCGCGTGCGGAACTCTTGTCAATGTTATTGGCACCGTCAAAAGCCAATCCGGCGGGCAATGATGGTCCCGATGCCGTTAGATCCTTGCGGGAGATGCTGGATAAGCCAAGCCCCTCATTCGCGATCGTCGTACCTCCCCCTTCAGGCGGGTGATAGGTGTGGCCCTGGTATCCGGCAGATCGGAGTAAAGATGGCATCGATGTGATAGTGCTGGCGTAGCGGGGCACATGCCCCGCCTGCCGTAGACAAGCTTCCTAGGTCTGCTGAGCATGTTCGTGATTGAAGGTCATCGGATCGTCTTGGTGCTGAACATCCGTATTCCACCGTGAGGAGGAAGCTTTGGTGCATACGTAGACGGCGGTGGGATCCTGTTTTCCGCGAGCTGACGACTCAATTCCCTGAGCCAGATCCGAATTTCACCAGCATGCCGCGGTTATGCCGGCCATGCGCGGACTGTGATCGACACTATGCGGGGGTGGAAAAAGAGCGGCTCAAGCGACGCCGTGAATGTCGTGACGCGGTCAGCTACCAAGTGTAGGATGTGACACGCTAGGGCGCACACAAATCGCCGACGCATAATCCACGATGGTCATCTCGAGCCATCACATCCGGATTAGGTCAATCGACGAGTTGATGTCGCCAATTACACCATACCCGCAAAAGCGCATATTCTGCCGCTTTTGCCTTGAAAATGGTGACCCCTACGGGAATCGAACCCGTGTTTCAGCCGTGAAAGGGCCGCGTCCTAACCGCTAGACGAAGGGGCCGTGAAGGCGTTGGGGGCGGTTAGGGGAGGCGGCGCTGTCGGTCAAGCCTCTTTTCGTCAATCCGCCCAAGCAGCGTCTTCCAGATGCAGTTCGGCGGCGGGGCGGCTGCCCCAATCGTCGATCTTGGCGCGGCCGGCGAGCCACAGGCGACGGTGCGGGGCGGCGGCGAGCAGTGCCTGCCCCAACGCGCTGTCGGCGGCGCGGAAGGCGACCGCCTTGAAGCTGCGCCCGTCGTCGCCAGCGACGATGGCGCGCACATGGCCGTTGCCGACCACGTCCGCCTTGATGATGCGAACCGGGCCGGCGGCGATGCGCGGGGCTGGCCAGCCCATGCCATAGGGGCCGCCGACATCGAGCGAATCGACTAGCGCCGGATTGACGCCGCCCGGGGCGAGCACGGCGTCGACCAGCAGCGCGCGTTCGCCGATGGCGCGGGTGACAGCGGCGGCGAGGCGGTCTTCGAGGAAATCGGTAAAGGCAGCGACCTGGTCGGCGGCGATGGTGAGGCCTGCGGCCATCGCATGGCCCCCGCCAGCGACGAGCAGGCCGTGCTCCTTGGCGGCGAGCACCGCGGCGCCCAAGTCCACGCCGGCGATCGATCGGCCCGATCCCTTGCCGACGCCGTGTTCGTCGATCGCGATGACGATCGCGGGGCGGCCGAGCTTTTCCTTCAATCGTCCGGCGACGATGCCGATGACGCCGGGGTGCCAGCCCTGGCCGGCGACGACGGCGACTGCGCGGTCGCTCGCGATCATCGCGTCGGCGGCCTCCTGCACGCCGCTTTCGATCAGGCGGCGCTCGTCGTTGAGGCGGTCGAGCTCTTCGGCGATGGTGCGGGCTTCGGCGGGGTCTTGCGTGGTGAGCAAGCGTACGCCGAGGTCGGCCCGGCCGACGCGGCCACCCGCGTTGATGCGGGGACCCAATGCGAAGCCAAGGTCGCTGCACGTCGGCGCGCGGGTAAGGCGAGACGCTTGGATCAGCGCGTCGAGGCCGATGTTGCGGCGCTGCGCCATGACCTTCAGCCCCTGCGCGACGAAGGCGCGATTGAGGCCGCGCAATTGCGCGACGTCGGCGACGGTGCCGAGCGCGACGATATCGAGGTGATCGATCAGCCGCGGTTCGGGGCGGCTGGCGAAAAAGCTGCGGCGGCGCAGTTCGCGGATCAGCGCCGCGGCGAGCAGGAAGCAGACGCCAACCGCGGCCAGATGGCCGTGCGCAGCGCCTTCGTCCTCGTCGAGTCGGTTGGGATTGACCAAAGCATGCGCGCGGGGGAGCGCGGCGGCGCATTTGTGGTGGTCCACGACGACGACATCGACCGGGTGGGCGTGCGCCATGGCGAGCGCATCGAACGCCTGCGCGCCGCAATCGACGGTGACGATCAGCGAGGCGCCTTCGTGCGCCAGGCGGACGAGCGCGTCGCCTGACGGGCCATAGCCTTCGAGCAGGCGGTCGGGGATGTAGGGGCGCGCCTCGATCCCCAGCTCGCGCAGGACGAGGATGAGAAGCGCGGCGGAGGTGGCGCCGTCGACGTCATAATCGCCGAAGACGGCGATGCTCTCACGGGCTTCGACCGCGTCGGCGAGGCGGACGGCGGCGCGGTCCATGTCGCGGAAGACCGAGGGGTCGGGCATGAACGCGCGGATCGAGGGTGCGCGATGCTGCTCCAGCGCCTCGCGCGGGGCGCCGCGGGCAAGCAGAAGCTGCGTGACGAGATCGTCGGTGCCGAAGCCGTCGCGCCCGTCGGCGGCGAGGCTGCGCCAATGCCAGGGCTGGCCGAGAATCGAGTGGGTAACGCCGAGAACGGGGGACATGGGAGCAGGCGTTCCGTTAAGTCGTCGGTCGCGGAGTGCGGCCATTGGTACAGTATGGGAGCACGCGGGCGCGGACTAAAGTCCGATGGCGGATGCGCGCGCTATTTGTCCACAGGCATACGATGTCGGAACCACCGATACCAGAGGATTGCGAGCGCAGCCGCCACTCCCGCCATGCGCGGCAGCCGCGCATCCGCCATCCAAGCGGGCGTTTCGCCGCTCATGCGCGCGATCGCATAACCGATTGCCAGCATGAATGCCCCGAACCGAGCCGGAGCGTTCGGTGCGAACCGGTGAATCGCCCAGCGACCGACTCCCGCCAGCAGTAGCGTCGACAGGAAGGCGTTGAGCAGGTGCGAGGCAAGCGACATGCCGCCAGTCTAGGCCGTGGTATGCATGTGCACCAGCGTCCACCCTTCGACTTCAACCGCATGCGCTCCTATAGAAGCAGGCGATGGCCGATTCCTTTGACCTTGGCGAACCGCCCCAGCCTGCCGACCAGCCTGCGAAGGCGAACCCCTACCGCGTGCTCGCGCGCAAATATCGTCCGCAGACCTTTTCCGAACTGATCGGGCAGGATGCGATGGTGACGACGCTGGGCAATGCGATCAAGCGCGACCGGCTGGCGCATGCCTTCCTGATGACCGGCGTGCGCGGGGTGGGCAAGACGTCGACCGCGCGGCTGATCGCCAAGGCGCTCAACTGCGTCGGGCCGGACGGGCAGGGCGGGCCGACGATCGATCCGTGCGGGGTGTGCGAGCCGTGCCGCGCCATCGCGGAAGGGCGCCATATCGACGTGATCGAGATGGACGCCGCCAGCCACACCGGCGTCGACGATGTGCGCGAGATCATCGACGCGGCGCGCTATGCTGCGGTGAGTGCGCGCTACAAGATCTACATCGTGGACGAGGTCCACATGCTGTCGAAAAACGCGTTCAACGCGCTGTTGAAGACGCTGGAAGAGCCGCCCGCGCACGTCAAATTTTTGTTCGCCACGACCGAGGTGAACAAGGTGCCGATCACCGTGCTGTCGCGCTGCCAGCGGTTCGACCTGCGGCGCATTTCGGCAGAGCAACTGGCCGAGCATTTCGCCTTCGTGTGCCGTGAGGAGGGTGTCGAAGCTGAGCCGGAAGCGCTGATGCTGATCGCACGTGCGGCGGAGGGCTCGGCGCGTGACGGCCTGTCGATCCTCGACCAGGCGATCGCGCATGCGGGACTCGAGGGCGGCGGCGTCAGTGCCGCGGCGGTGCGGCAGATGCTGGGCCTGTCCGATCGTGGCGCGGTGCGCGACCTGATGGCGTTGCTGCTGGCTGGCGATGCGGCGGGCGCGCTCGCCAGCCTGCGGCGGCAGTATGACTATGGCGTCGATCCGCAATCGGTGCTGCGGTCGCTGCTCGAGACGGTGCACGGCATCACGCTCGCCAAGGTCGGCACGGCAGAGGACCCCGCACAGCCGGTCGAGGAGCGGCAGGCGCGCAGCGAATGGGCGGCGAGCCTGTCCTTCCCGGCGCTGCATCGCCTGTGGCAGCTGATGCTGAAGGGGCATGACGAGGTCGCCAAGGCGGTGCTGCCGATCGAGGCGGCGGAGATGGCGCTGCTGCGCGTCATTCATGCGTCCAGCCTGCCTGATCCGGGCGAACTGGCGAAGCAGATCGCGAGCGGCAAGATCGGTGGCGCTGCGCCCGCGTCCGCCCCGACGGCACCCCCAGCGTCCGCGCCGGTTGCGGTCATCGACGACAAGCCAGCCATGCCGGCGGACTTCGAGGCGCTGGTTGCGATGCTGGAGGACAAGGGGCATCACGCCGTTGCCGCCCAGTTGGGCTATGGCGCGCGCGTCGTACGGTACGAACCGCCCGAGCTGATCCTCAGCGGATCGCGGCCGATGTCTGCCGATACGCTGCGCGATGCGGCCGATGCGCTGAAGCGCGCGACGGGGCAGGTGTGGAAGATAGCCTTGGAGGATGCGCCCGGCGCGCCTACCTTGCGCGAGAAGGACAAGGCCGAGGAGGAGGCGACGCGGCAGGCGATCCTCGCGACCCCGCTGGTACAGGCGGCGTTGGCGGCGTTTCCCGACGCGGAGCTGGAAACCTGGCCCGGTAAACGGAGTGTGGCATGAAGAACCTCGATGAAATCCTCGCGATGGCGCAGAACGTCCAAAGCGAGCTGCAAAAGGCGCAGGACCAGCTCGACACGATCGAGGTCGAGGGCGTGTCGGGCGGCGGTCTGGTGAAGGTGAAGGCGACCGCCAAGGGCCGGATCATTGGCATCGCGATCGACGATTCGTTGATCGAGGTGAGCGAGAAGCAGATGCTGGAAGACCTGCTCGCCGCCGCGTTCAACGATGCGCGGGCCAAGGCCGATGCGGCGTCGGGCGCCGAAATGTCGAAGATGACGAGCGGGCTCCCGTTGCCGCCGGGCTTCAAGCTGCCGTTCTGATGGACGGTCCGCTGGGATCGGTCGCGCGTGCCGCACCGGCGATCGCGATGCTGGGGTGCTTCGCCTGCCTGATCGGCGGCGGGGCGCTGCTGGCGCGGGGCGGCGACCGGAAGAAGGCCGTGTTGTTGTTGGTGATGTCTGCCGTGCTGTTGGGGAATGTGCTGATCTGGCAGATGTGAGGCGGGTGCTTGGTCTTGGACGCCTGGTTCAAGCGCTTCGCGACCCCGGACGTGTTCCGGGGGGCCACCTGTCCACGAAGGTAACGGCAGGAGCGTCTAGCCTTTCCCTCGCTGCACGAAGGACTCCGGAACACGTTCGGGTTGACGGAAGGCCAAAGATTGGTTCCGCGGTGTCGCACGGCACGGGCGAATCCCATGCCGTCAGATGGAGCTTCGCTCCGCTGGCCGCGCTGGCGGCCGAGGCGCGGATTAGCGTGCCGCTATTCCGCTGCCACCAGCGTCACCGGATCGGCGAGTTCGGGTCCAGCCGCATATCCAGATAATTGTCGACCGAGCGCATCAGTTCGGGCGTCTCGTTCTCGAAGAAGTGGTTCGCCTTCGGGATCGTGTCGTGGTGAATGGTGATGTGCTTCTGGGTGCGCAGCTTATCGACCAGCTTCTGCGTCGCGCCGGGCGTCGCCACTTCGTCCGCTTCGCCCTGGATGATGATGCCCGACGAGGGGCAGGGGGCGAGGAAGCTGAAGTCGTACATGTTCGCCGGCGGCGCGACCGAGATGAAGCCACGGATTTCGGGGCGGCGCATCAGCAGCTGCATGCCGATCCACGCGCCGAAGCTGACGCCTGCTATCCACGTGGTCGATGCTTCGGGGTGGAAGCTCTGCACCCAGTCAAGCGCGCTCGCCGCATCGCTGAGTTCGCCGACGCCATTGTCGAACGTGCCCTGGCTCTTCCCGACGCCGCGGAAGTTGAAGCGCAGCGTCGCAAAGCCGCGGCGCTGGAACGTCTTGTAGAGCTCCTGCACCAGCCGGTTGTTCATCGTGCCGCCCGCGCTGGGGTGCGGGTGCAGGATCATCGCGACCGGTGCGCGGGGACGGGGAGCGGGGGCGAAACGCCCTTCGAGGCGGCCTTCGGGGCCGGGAAAGATGACTTCGGGCATGGGTCTCGCCACAGATAAGGGGCGCGCGGGTATGCGCAGAATGTTGCGCGCTATATAGGCCGCACACCCGTTTTCGCAATTGGAACGAATCCTGCCCGATCGTCTCTACCTGGATCATGCCGCGACGACGCCGATGACCGCCGCGGCGCGGACCGCTGTGGCGAAGGGATTCGATCTATGGGCCAATCCGTCGTCGCCGCATCGCGAAGGCCGGGCGGCGCGCGCAGCGCTGGAAGAGGCGCGACGCGCCATCGCGGCGGCGCATGGCTGGCGGGGGGAGACGATCCTGACCAGCGGGGCGAGCGAGTCGCTCGGCATCGCACTGGGGCGGACGACAGCGCCGCGGCGGCTGATGACTGCGGTGGAGCATGATGCCGCCCTGAGGGCCGGGGGAGATGCGGGCGTGGTGCCAGTGGGCGGCGACGGGCTGGTCGATCTTGTCGCGCTGGAGACGATGCTGGCGGCGGGGCCGGCGTTGGTCTGCGTGCAATGGGCGAACAGCGAGACGGGGGTACGCCAGCCGTTGGCCGCAATCGCCGAGCGCGTCCACGCGGCGGGGGGATGTTTGCTCGTCGATGCGGCCCAGATGCCGGCATCGGAGGAATTGGTGGACCTTGCCGACATGGTTGCGCTGTCGGCGCACAAGCGCGGCGGGCCTCCGGGTGTGGGCGCGCTGCTGGTGCGTGATCTGTCGCTGCTGCACCCGAGTGGCGGGCAGGAGCGGGGCTATCGGCCGGGCACCGAGAACCTGCCGGGCGTGCTAGGCTATGCCGCGGCGATGGCCGAGCCGGAGCCGGATCACGGCGCGCTGCGCGCCAAGCTGGACGACGCGATCCGGCGTTCGGGGGGCGAGGTGGTCGCTGAGGGCGCGCCCCGGCATCCGGCGATCGGATCCTATCGGCTGCGGGGATCAGCGGCGGCGGCGCAGCTGATCCTGCTCGACAGCGCCGGCTTCGCGGTATCGGCGGGCAGCGCGTGCTCGAGCGGTAGCATGAAGCCCAGTCATGTGCTCGCCGCGATGGGTTGGAGCGCAGAGGCGGGGCGCGAGGTGATCCGGGTGAGCTTTGGCCGCACGACGACGGAGGCGGAGGTCGATGCCTTTATCGCCGCCTGGCGCGCCATGGCGAAGCAGATGCGACGGGCGCCGTGATCTACCTCGATTATCAGGCGACGACGCCGCTGGCCCCCGAAGCGCTGGCGGCGATGCTGCCCTGGCTGGCGGATCAGCACGCCAATCCGCATTCGCCGCATCGTCCCGGCCGGGCCGCCAAGGCCGCCGTCGAGGTCGCACGGGCTCAGGTCGCGGCGCTGCTGCCGCCGGGCGGGCGCGTGGTGTTCACCAGCGGTGCGACCGAAGCGCTCAACTGGGCGATCAAGGGAACGCAGGGGCCGATCGTCACGCTGGCGACGGAACATGCCGCGGTGCTCGATACGGTGCGAGCGTCGGGGCGGTCGGAATCGGTGTTGGGCGTCGGTGGGGACGGACTGGTCGCCGCGACGGACGTGTCGGTCGAGGGTGGGCTGGTCGCAGCGATGCTGGTCAACAATGAGATCGGGGTGGTGCAACCGATCTCGGAACTCGCCGCGCGAGCGCATGCCGGGTCTGCGCTGATGCTGTGCGATGCGGTGCAGGGCTATGGCCGCGTTGCGATTCCGGAGCATGTCGATCTGGTCGCGGTGTCGGCGCACAAAATTTACGGGCCGAAGGGGATCGGCGCGTTGTGGATCCGCGATGGCGTCGCGCTGGCGCCGCTGCTGCACGGTGGCGACCAGGAGGGCGGGCGATCGGGGACGCTCTCGCCCGCGCTCTGCGCCGGCTTCGGGGTTGCGGCACGGCTGATGGCGGAGCGGTGGGACGATGACGCGGCGCATGTCGAGCGATTGTGGGCTCGAGCGGTCGAACAGCTGCGGGGGTGGACGATCAACGGCGCGGTCGAGCCGCGCTATCGCGGTAACCTCAATGTGCGGCACGACGGGCTGGATGTGGCGCGACTGATGTCGGATTGCCGCGACATCGCCTTTTCGGCGGGGTCTGCGTGCGCGAGCGGATCGGGGCGATCGAGCCATGTGCTGCGCGCGCTGGGGCTGAGCGAATCGCAGGCGCGGTCGAGTATCCGGCTGGGTTGGGGGCGCTACACGACCGAGGACGAACTGGCGCAGGCACTGGAGGCGATCTCCGCGGCGGCGCGGGCGCAGGGGGTAGTGTGATCCGGGTGCGGTTCATCGGGGCGGACGGCAGCGTACGCGAGGCGAAGGGCGTCGAGGGCGCGCGGCTACTCGACGTGGCGCAGGCCGATGGGCAGCCGCTCGAGGGAACGTGCGATGGCGATATGGCCTGCGCGACTTGCCATGTGATCGTCGCGGTCGAGGATGCCGACCGCCTGCCTCCGCCGCGGGAGGAGGAGGAAGACCTTCTCGACATGGTGCCGCAGGCGACGCGAACCAGCCGGCTGGCGTGTCAGATCCGGTTGAGTGCTGCACTGGAAGGGCTGACGGTGCGGGTGCCGGGGTAGGGATGTACCCGTCATCCCGGCCTTGAGCCGAGATCCCGCTTCTGTTCGCCGGCCCAGAAGAAGCGGGACCCCGGATCAAGCCTGGGGTGACGGGTAACGGCGACGTGGCGCATCTGGTCGATGATCCCACCAAAAAGCCCCGTACTTTCCTGACGGTTGGACAACGACGGGTTCAGGGATCGTGCATCGCGGATCGGCGATTGTACGCTCATGCCCGCTTCGGCGGGTTCATGAGAGGGAGTGTTCGATCATGAAGCTTGTCGCTCTATTTGGTGCCGCCGCGCTCGCCGCCGGTACTGTCGTTGTCGCCGCACCGGCTGCGGCCGCCCCCGGCCCGCATGGCTGGCATGGCCCGCGCGGTGGTGGCCCCGGTTGGGATCGCGGCCGCGGCTGGGATCGGGGCTCGGGTTGGGACCGTGGCCCGGGCCGGCATCGTGGCTGGGACCGTGGTCCCGGTTGGGATCGCGGGCAGGGCTGGGGTCGTCCCGGCTATGGTTATGGCGGCTATGGCCGCACCCGCGTCGTCTGCCGGCTGCAGCCGGGCTATTACGGGCCGGTGCGTCGCTGCTTCCGCGTATGGCGCTGATCTGACCACTTGATCCCGCCGCCCGACCCCGCCATATGCGCCGCGGGAGTCGGGCGGACGTGGTCGTCGCCAACCCGGTCAGGTCCGGAAGGAAGCAGCCGCAACGATTTCGCCGCGGGTCGTCCCGGCTCCCACCGCAGCATGCGAAGCATGCTGCGCGGCCGGCGGTGCAGAGCACCGTCCGACGCCATGGCTTCGGCATAACGTTTTTTTGTTTATTGAGCCTTCGGTCGCGGCATCCTCTGCGGCTCGCTCTGCTGATATGTGTGCGCAAAAGAAGCGGGACCCCGGATCAAGTCCGGGGTGACGGTTTACGTGGGGCCTGGTGCCCGAACGGCCCGAGCCTCATCCCCGCTTGAGCCACGATCCTTCGCGGAACCACTTGGTCACGATATATTTCGTGCCCTCCACCACATCCATGCCCTCGTGCAGCGTCAGCGTGTTGGGCGTGCCGTCCGGGTTCATATTGTTCCAGGCGAGCAGCAGCCCGCGGCGGGGCGCGATCTTGAAGCCGGCCTGGGGGAACCAGGTTTCGCCGCCTTCGGCAACATCGTTGAGGTAGATCATCGCGGTCCACGTCCGCTGCCCGCCCGACGCCTGGATCTGTGGCCAATAGCTTTCGGTGTCGTGGAAGTAATCGTGGTGTGCGCGGAAGTGCTGGCCGGGAGCGTAGCGCTGGCCCTGCATCGTCTCACCCTTCTCGCGCGGCAGGCCAAGCAGGTCGGCGATCGATTCGTCGATCGGCTGCACCTCTGGCGCATAGCGGTTCATGTCGCAGCTTTCGCTGGTACGAAAATCCGATTCGGGGCGGTCGGATAGCAGCGACGATGGCCGGCGATCCGCGTCGATCATCGCGATCAACGTGTCGCATTGCGCGGCATCGAGAAAATCGAGATGGTAGAACAGTTCGGCGCCCGACACCTCGGCCGCCGTTACTTGCGGATTGGCGGCAAGGCGGGTGGCGACCGCGCGACCCGTGTCGCGGCGTGCGGGCGAGGGGGCGGCGGCTTTCTTGCGGAAGAACATGGCGTAGCGAAAATGCCGTCGGGATAGGGACAAGACAAGAGGCCCGATGTCGCCACCGGGCCTCCCGTCATCCTGCCGATCGATCAGTAGAAGATGCCGTAGACCGCATCGACCACCAGCCCGCTGCGTACGTCGACGAGCAAGGCGTCGTCGTAATAGCGCACCCAACGATAGGGGCCGTAGGCTTCGGGCAGGCGATAGACGAAGGGATCGTCGATCCAGTAGCTCTGCGAGAAGAGCAGCGGCGCCAGCGAGATGCCGACCGAGAAGCGGCGGTAGCCATAGCCCCAGCCCGACGGTGCGTAATAGCGCGGCAGACGGAAGACACCGCGGTTGGCTGCACGCTCGCGCGCCCAGTCGTAGCGCCGGTCGTTGCGCCAGCCCCGATCCCAGTCGTTACGGCGATCGAACCGGCCGCGCTGGTTCCAGCCCTGATCCCAGCCACGCTGTTCGGTCCAGCGACGGTCGACGTCCTGACGCCGCTGCCAGTCGCGCTGTTCGCGGTCGCGACGCTGCCAATCCTGGCGTTCGCGGTCGCGGCGGTCCTGATCGGCGCGATCCGGTCCAGGGCGGTTCCAGTCGGGGCGATTCCAGTCACGATTGGGACCAGGGCCGCGCGGGTCGATGCCCGGGGCGGGCTGGCCGGGACGCTGCCAGTCGGGACGGCGTTCCATACCGGGATCGGGGCGATCCGGCCGATCGGGCCGCTGCCAGTCGGGGCGTTGCCCATCGGGGCCAGGGCGCCGGTCCGGGCCGGGCGCGGGGCGTTGGCCGTCCGGGCCGTCGGGCCGGTCGCGGCGCCACTGTCCGTCGTTAGGGCCGCCGGGGCGCTCGCCGCGCCATTGCGGGCGCTCAGCCCGGATCTGGGCGTCGACGCCGACCTCGGCCGATAGCGGAGGGCGACCGCCGTCGGGGCGTGGGCCACCCGGCGCCTGCCAGTCGCCACGACGGCCGGGGCCGCCCGGGCCGCGCTCACCCGCCTCCTGCGCCTGCACCGCAACCGGCATCAGCATCGACGCGGCCAGCAACGCCTTGATCACGCTTTTCATGACGAACATTCGTCCTTCCACTGCCGGCGCACGAGCCGGCCCCGATGATGACGCCTGAATGACACACGGGCGCTGTGCCGAAGCTGAATTGGTTCGTCAGCGTTGCGAAAGCTTATGCCCGCAGCGGACCCGTTGGCTTAGCGTGCGGGCGGCGGCACCAGCGCGGGGACGACACGCGCGGCGTCGGCGGGATCGATGCCGGGACGGGCGCCGGCGGGGATCGTTTCCTCGCCCCGCGCGGCACGGGCGGCGCGCTGGATCGCCTCGATCATCCGCGGATAGATGCCGCAGCGGCACAGGTTGCGGATCGCGGTCTTGATCGCCGCTTCGTCGGGGTCGGTATCGCGCTTGAGTAGCACGGACGCCGCCATGATGATGCCGGGAATGCAAAAGCCGCATTGCGGCACATTGGCGGCGATGAAGGCGAGTTGCAGCGGGTGGTTGCGCTCGCGCGACAGCCCTTCGATCGTCGTGACGTAGCTGCCCTCGATCGACCCGATCGGCACTTGGCAGGCGAGCGCGGTGCGGCCGTCGATATCGACGGTGCACGCGCCGCAATGGCCGGTGCCGCAGCCATATTTGGTGCCCGTCAGGTTCGATGCGTCGCGCAGTGCCCACAGCAGCGGCGTTGCGGGGTCGAGCCGATATTCGACCGGCTGGTTGTTGACCGTGAGGCGCGACATGGAAGCCCCATAAGCGAAACGCGGCGTTTCGATCCACAGCGATTGCGGACGGGGCGGCGTGCGGCGATCTTGGCGGCATGACGCTTCCGACGCTTTTCGTCCCGCATGGCGGCGGCCCATGCTTCTTCATGGACCCGAACGGCGGACCGCCCGATCCGATGTGGCGGCCGATGCAGGCCTATCTCGCCGGGCTGATCGCATCGCTGCCCGAGCGGCCGCGCGCGATCCTGATGGTATCCGGTCATTGGGAGACGCCCGATCTGACCGTGCATGTCGGCGAGCGGCCCAGGCTGCTGTTCGACTATTACGGCTTTCCCGAGCACACCTATCGCCTGCGCTGGGATGCGCCCGGCGCGGTCGACGTGGCACGCGCGGCGGCAGACCTGCTCGGCGCCGCGGGGCATGCCGTCGGCGAAGAGGCTCAACGCGGCTGGGACCATGGCGTATTCATCCCGATGATGGTCGCCGATCCGGCCGCGGACATCCCGCTCGCCCAGCTGTCGCTGCGGGCCGATCTGGACCCTGTCGCGCATATCGCGATCGGCCGGGCGCTGGCGCCGTTGCGCGATGCCGGCGTGCTGATCGTCGGATCGGGGATGAGCTTCCATAATCTGCGTGCGCGGGGGCCTGCGGTGACGCCGATCGCGCACGAATGGGACGATGCGCTGGTCGCCGCGGTAACCGATCCCGATCCGTTGCGGCGCGCGGCGCGGGTGGCAGCATGGGAGACGCTGCCGCACGCCCGTTTCGCGCACCCGGAAGCGGAGCATCTGTTGCCGCTGATGGTCGCGCTGGGGGCGGGCGGGGACGATGCGGCGGTCTGCGACTATCGCGACGTGGTGATGGGCTGGGCCGTATCGGGGTTTCGATTCGGGTGACGGGTATGCCGGGGGACGGCGGTGCCGCTTGCCAGCGACGGCGGCGGGCGCCTATGCGCTGACGATCATAATCTTCCCCCAGGAGAGGCTGCCAGTCCCATGGCCATGCATGTCGACACAACCCAAGCCGCGGCCCGCGGCGATGCCGCGCACGGCTATGACGCGCCCGATCTGCGCATCTTCGTCATCGCGCTGTTCTTCATCTTCGGCGGTATCACCAGCCTCAACGACATCATCATCCCGAAGCTGAAGGAGCTGTTCACGCTCGACCATGCGACGTCGATGCTCGTCCAGTCGGCGTTCTTCCTCGCATATGCGCTGTTTTCGCTGCCCGCGGCGGCGATCGTTCGCAAGGCGGGCTATATGCGCACCGCGTCGATCGGCCTCGTCACGATGATGGTCGGCTGCCTGCTCTTCATCCCGGCGGCGCAGAGCGCGACCTTCGCGATGTTCCTGGTTGCGCTGTTCGTGTTGGGCGCGGGCATCACCATCGTGCAGGTCGTCGCCAACCCGCTCATTTCGCTGCTCGGCAAGCCCGAGACGGCGTCGAGCCGCCTCACCTTCGCGCAGGCGTTCAACTCGCTGGGCACCACGATCTTCCCGCGCGTCGGCTCGTCGCTGATCCTCGGCGGGCTTGCCAGCGTCAGCGCGGCGTCGCTGAGCGGCGCAGCGCTGGTGACGTACCGGCAGGAAGCATCGCAGGCGATCGTCCACACCTATCTGGGCCTCGCCGTTGCATTGCTGGTGATCGCCGCCGTCGTGTGGACGCGCCGCAACCGCCTGAAGGAAGAACAGGACCAGACGGGCAGCATCTTCCACGCCTTCACGCTGCTGAAGCGCCCGCGCTTCGCCATGGGGGCGGCGTGCATTTTCCTGTATGTGGGCGCGGAAGTCGCGATCGGATCGGTCATCGTGCTGTATCTGATGCAGGCGTCGGTGTTCGGCATCGGCGATCAGGCCGCCGGCAATTACGTGCCCTATTATTGGGGCGGGGCGCTGGTCGGCCGTTTCATCGGATCGTGGGTATTGACGCGCGTCGCGCCGGGCAAGGTGCTCGCTGCCGTGGCGACCGGCGCGATCGCGCTGATCCTGATTTCGGCCAACACCACCGGCGCGCTGTCGGGCTATGCGCTGCTGGCGATCGGACTGATGAATTCGATCATGTTCCCGACGATCTTCAGCCTCGCCAGCGAAGGCCTGGGCAAGCGGGCTGCGGAAGGATCGGGCGTCATCGCCACCGCGATCGTCGGCGGCGCGATCATCCCGCCGCTGACCGGCAAGATCGCCGACGTCACCGGATCGATGCAGTTTTCGCTGACGCTGCCGGCAATCTGCTACGCGATCATCCTCGCCTACGGCCTGTACGCGCGCCGTTCGGCGGTGACGGCCTGAACTATAGGCCAAACTCCGCGATCTCGGCGGGCGTGAAGCCGAGATCGGCGAGCGTTGCGGCATCGGTTCGCTCGCTCGCCAGCGCGGGCGCCACGGTGGCGCTCGCCGAATAGCGCGGGGCGGGGGCGGGCTGGACCACGCCGCCCGCTTCGACCAGCGTCTCCCGCGCGACATTATGCGGGTGGGCGGCGGCTTCGTCGAAGTCGAGGACCGGTGCGACGCACGCCTCGCTCCCGGCGAAGGCTTCCACCCAGGCGTCGCGCGGCCGGGTGCGGAACAGCGCGGCGAGGCCATCGCGCATCGCCGGCCAGGCGGCTGGATCGAACTGACGCTCCCATAGCGGATCGCTGAGGCGCAGCACACGGCGGAGCGCGGCGTAGAAGGCGGGCTCGATGGCGCCGACCGCGATCCACTTCCCGTCCTGCGTCTCGTACGTGTCGTAGAAGGGGCCGCCGCCATCGAGCAGATTCGTGCCGCGCTTGTCGCTCCACCGGCCCATGCCGCGAAAGCCCCAGATCATGCTCATCAGCAGCGCCGATCCATCGGTCATCGCGGCGTCGACGACCTGTCCTTCGCCGCTGCGTTGGGCGTGGAGCAGCGCGGCGAGCATGCCAAACGCCAGCATCATGCCGCCGCCGCCGAAATCGCCGACCATGTTGATCGGCGCCGTCGGCTTGTCGCCGGCGCGCCCGAAGGCGTGTAGCGCGCCCGAGATGGCGATATAATCGATGTCGTGGCCTGGATCGCTCGCGAGTGGGCCGGTCTGTCCCCAGCCGGTCATGCGACCGTAGACCAGGCGAGGATTGTCGGCGAGCAGGACATCGGGGCCGAGGCCCAGCCGCTCCATCACCCCGGGGCGGAATCCTTCGATCAGGCCGTCGGCGCTCGCGACGATGCGGCGGACCGCGGCGATGCCCTGGGGCGTCTTGAGGTCGATCGCCACCGATCGGCGCGAGCGGAGCAGCGGATCCTTGGTCGGATCGCTGAACCCCTGCTGATGCCCGCGATCGATGCGGATCACATCCGCGCCATGGTCTGCCAGCATCATACCGCAGAACGGGCCGGGGCCGATCCCCGCCATCTCGACGATGCGCAGCCCGGTGAGCGGTGGTGGCGCCATGGATCCTCTCCCTGTGTTTCAGGGGAGGGTAAGCGGCGCGGTGGACGAGCACAACAAATGTTATGCTGGTTGCGGTGGTCGAGTCGCTATACCTATTTGGCGCCCCTCTCTCCCGTCACCCCGGACTTGATCCGGGGTCCCACTACCCGGGTGCGGTCTAAGAAGCGGGACCCCGGCTCAAGGCCGGGGTGACGATGGAATGTGATGGGGCGCCGAACGTCGATCCGCCTTGCCGTTCTTGCGAGCGCAGCGTGGCAATCCAGGGCTTGCCTGCCCCGCTCTGCATTGCTTCCTCGGGTCCAGTCCGCGGAGGCAATGACGGGTTCTTGGTCCTCAGAACGCCGCGATGCCGGTGATCGCGCGGCCCAGGATCAGCGCGTGGACGTCGTGCGCACCTTCATAGGTGTTGACCGTCTCCAGGTTCATTGCGTGGCGCATGACCTGGTATTCGCCGCTGATGCCGTTGCCGCCGTGCATGTCGCGCGCCATCCGGGCAATATCGAGCGCCTTGCCGACGTTGTTGCGCTTGACGATTGAGACCATCTCGGGCGCGAACCGTCCTTCGTCCATCAGGCGGCCGACACGCAGAGAGGCTTGCAGCCCGAGGGCGATCTCGGTCTCCATGTCGGCCAGCTTTTTCTGGTAGAGCTGACGCCCGGCGAGGGGCGTGCCGAACTGCTTGCGATCGAGGCCGTATTGGCGGGCGGCGTGGAAGCAGAATTCCGCCGCGCCCAGCGCACCCCAGCTAATGCCGTAGCGCGCGCGGTTAAGGCAGCCGAACGGGCCCTTCAGCCCCTCGACGTTGGGCAGCAGCGCGTCCTCGCCGACCTCGACATCCTCCATCACGATGCCGCCGGTGATCGAGGCGCGCAGGCTGAGCTTGCCCTCTATCTTGGGGGCGGACAGGCCCTTCAATCCCTTGGTCAGAATGAAGCCGCGGATTGCACCGCCGTGTGCGTCGCTCTTCGCCCAGACGACGAAGACGTCGGCGATCGGGCTGTTCGAAATCCAGGTCTTGGCGCCGCTCAGGACATAGCCGCCGTCGACCTTGCGCGCGCGCGTCGTCATGCCGCCCGGGTCGGAGCCGGCGTCGGGTTCGGTCAGGCCGAAGCAGCCGATATATTCGCCGCTCGCGAGCTTGGGCAGGAAGGCGTGGCGCTGTTCCTCCGAACCGTAGGCGTAGATCGGGTACATCACGAGCGACGACTGGACGCTCATCATCGAGCGATAGCCGGAGTCGATCCGCTCGACCTCGCGGGCGACGAGGCCATAGGCGACATAGCTGGCGCCGACGCCGCCATATTCCTCCGGGACGGTCGGGCCGAGCAGCCCCAGTTCGCCCATCTCGCGGAAGATCGCGGGATCGGTATGTTCATGCTGGAACGCCTCGACGATGCGCGGGGCGAGGCGATCCTGGGCGTACGCGCGCGCAGTGTCGCGGATCATCCGCTCGTCTTCGCTCAATTGCTCGTCGAGCAGGAAGGGATCTGCCCAGTCGAACTTGCCCATGCCGGCCATCGTCATCTCTCCTTTTCGACGGTGCGGTACGGGAGTGGGCGACGGTAGGCAAGCTCCCCCCCGGTACGGGGAGGGGGACCGCGCCGCAGGCGTGGTGGAGGGGGCCTCCCACAAACGACAGCGCCTGTGGGGCGCCCCCTCCACCAGCTTCGCTGGTCCCCCTCCCCGTGCCGGGGAGGAATTTTTAGAGCCCGAACCGCAGGGTCACGCGGATGTCGCGGCCGGCGAGGGGGGCGAAGTCCTTCAGGAAGCTCGAGTGGCGGCGGGCGACCACGTCGAAGATGTTGTTCGCCGACAGCAGCAGGCTGGTCTTGCTGTCGGCCCCGAACGGACGGATCGAAGCGCTGGCGTTGACCATCGTATAACCCGGCGTGCGGGTCTCGAAGGCGGCTAGGCGATTTTGCGGGAAGACGTGCTCTGCCTCGATTCGGGCGCCCAGGCGGTCGCTTTGTGCTTCGATGCCGCCGAGGACACGGGCCGGGGGGATGCGGGGCACGGGGCCGACGTCGACGATATTGGCGTGGACGTAATCGCCCAGCAGATCGGCGTTGATCGTGTAGCTGCCGATGCGCGCTAGGCGGACCGAGGCATCGGCCTCGAACCCGTAATAGCGCGCGTCGCCCTGCTGATATTGGAAGCAGGGCAAGCCCGACAGGTCGTCGGTGCGGGCGAGGCAGACGGCGGGGTCGACGCGGTTTTCCGAAATGTAGTTGGTGAACCAGTTGTAATAGGCCGAGGCATCGAGGCTGAAGCCATCGCCGTGCGCGTGCAGCGTTGCCTCGAGCCCCCAGCTCTTTTCGAGGCTGAAGTTCGGGTTGCCGAGTTCATAGGCCTGGGTGCCGGCGTGCGGGCCGTTGGCCAGCAATTCCTCCGCCGAGGGCGCACGCTCGGTGCGCGACCCGTTGAGGCCGATGCGCACCCCGTCGGCGATCGCATAGGACGCGCCGATCGAGCCGGATAGCGCCTCGAAATGACGCTTGCCCCCGAAGAAGCGGTCGTTGCCCACTGGCACGCGGCCGGCGACGTCGGTCAGCTCGTAGCGCAGGCCGCCCTCCGCGCGGAACGGGCCGTTGGCATATTGCTGCAGCGTGAAGAAGCCGGTCTGGTTGGTTTCGTTCTTGGGCAGGAAAGCTTCGTCGCCCACGACGTTGAAGATGCGGTTGAAATATTGAACGCCGCTGGCGCCCTGCCAGCCGCCGCGATTGGCCTGCACCAGCTCGAGACGCCCTTCGAGGCCCTTGTTGTAGAAGGCGGTGCCGACGCTGCCGTCCTCTTCGAGTTCGAAGTGGCGGTAGTTCGCCTGGCCGGCGCGGATGCGAATCTTGTCGAGGACGCCGCCGCCGGTCTGCACCTCACCGCGCAGGTCGACGCGGTTCTGAACGACGGAGAGGCGCGGCGCTTCCTGTTCCTGACCCACCGCGGTCGCGTAGCGGATGGGGACGCCGTACAGGCTGTCATAATGGCTGTACGACACGCCCAGATTGCCGGTGTCGGTGATGATCGACGCGCCGGCGCCTGCGGTCCACGTCTTCGACGCCGAATTGGGCAGGCGGTTCCGCAGCGCGGCGGAGGCGGCGAAGTCGATCGGTTCGTCGGTGTCCTGCGGTAGACCAACCTGGCTGAGCGCGGCGGCACGGGCGGCGGGGGAGAGGATGTAACCGCGGCCCGTGCGCAGGTCGTTCGACTTCAGGTACGATCCGTCGGCGTGCAGCACGATGTTCTTCGTGACCGCGACGTCGCCCGCGGCGCCGCCCGACCGCTCGGTCGCCGCCGAGCCGTAGGCGGCGATGCCGTTCAGGCGATAGCCGTTGTCGGGCACGGTGCGCGGAATGCGCGTGTCGATCACGTTGACGACGCCGCCGACCGCGGACGAGCCGAACAGCAAAGCGGACGGGCCGCGCAGTACCTCGACGCGCTCGGCGAGCAGGGGATCGATGATGACGGCATGGTCGACGCTGGTGTTGCTGACGTCGATCGCGCCGATACCGTCGGTCAGCACGCGGATACGGTCGCCCTGGAAGCCGCGCAGGATCGGGCGCGAGGCGCTGGGGCCGAACGAGGTCGCGGACACGCCGGGCTGGCGGGCGAGCGTTTCACCGATCGTCGGGCGCAGTTCGCGGGTCAGCTGCTCGCCCGACAGGACGGTCGTGCCCTGCAACACGTCGCGCTCGCTCTGCGGCACGGCGGCGGTGACGATGATGTCCTTGCCCTGCGGTGCGGCTTCGGGAGCGCCGGTCTGGGCGAAGGCGGGGCTGGCGAGCAGGCTGGCGCCGGCGAGCAGGAAGGTGCGCATGAATACTCCGCGTAGGGACAGGCCCGGACCCCGGGCGTTGTGCAAGTGCGAAGCGTCTGTGCGACGTGATACGTTATATCAAGATGAAATCGGTGTGACGATGCGGTTACGTCAGCACTGTGGCCGCGATGCTACAGGCTGGTGCGGACGTTGAGCAGTTCGGGAAAGAAGCGCTGCTCCACCACGCGCGCGAGATAGGGGACGCCCGCGGTGCCACCGGTGCCGGTCTTGAAGCCGATGACGCGCTCCACCGTCTTCAAATGGCCGAACCGCCACAGCTGCACATGATATTCGAGGTCCACCAGCTTTTCGGCGAGCGCGTACAGATCCCAATGGTCGTTGGGATGGCCATAGACCGTCGCCCAGCACGCCTCGACGTCGCGCGACGGGGGGACGCTTTGGGCAAAGTCCCGCTCCAGCCGGTCGGCGGGGATCGGCAGGCCGCGGCGCGCGAGCAGGCGCAACGCCTCGTCATACAGGCTGGGGCGGGCGAGTTCGTCCGACAGGCGGGCACGCACGTCGCTCTCGTCGAACACATCGACCATCGCCGGATTGCGATTGCCCATCACGAATTCGAGGCTGCGATATTGATCAGACTGGAAGCCCGAACTCGACCCCAATTTGCCCCGCATGGCGGCGTAATCGGCGGGGGTCATCGTCGCCAGCACCTCCCACGACTGGATCAGCTGCGCCTGGATGCGGCTGACCCGTGCCATCATCTTGAGCGCCGGCGCGACGTCATCCGCAGCGATCCGTCGCCGCGCCTCGCCCAATTCGTGCAGGCACAATTTCATCCAGAGTTCGGACGCCTGGTGAATGGTGATGAACAGCAGTTCGTCGTGGACGCCGCTCAACGGGCTCTGCACGTCGAGCAGCTCGGGCAGGCGCAGATAGCTGCGATAGGTGATCGTCATGGGATGGTGGTAGCGCGCCACCGATCAGGCTTCCAGCAGCACCAGCAGTTCGAGCCGCATGGCGTCCGCGTCGCGTCGCAGCGCGAGGTCGGCAACGAGGCGACCGGGCGCAGACAACTCTTCCTCGGGCAAGGCGGCGAACCAGGCGGCGGCATCGCGATCGACCGTGACGGTCGTCGTCAGGCGATAGCCATTGAAGGTGGCGCTGGACCAGGGCGTTTCCGAAAAGTCACTAAAAGTCGCACCGACGCCATAGTTTTGCGCACTGCGTTCCAAGGATTTCAACAGCCTGGCATGCGGGTCATGGGCGCGGGTCACGCGGGGCGCTCCGCCATGAAGCATTCTATGCGATGTTCCAGATCCGGCCCGACGACCCGGCCGCGCATCATGTCGGTCACCAGCCGCGGATCGTTGACCGTCAGCCGCCCGAACTCGCTGCGCGACAGCTTGGTACGGCGCAGAAAGCGATCGATCTTCAACAACAGGCACATGCATCTCCCTCCGAGTCCGCGAATCATGTTCATCATATGTTCTCATGATTTCGGCTTGTCTAGGAAAAATCCTACGCTAAGGTCGGGCCTGTGGAGCAGGACGATCCAAGGGGGCGGCTGAAGGCCCTGGCCGAGGCGCGGGGCGACAGCTTGGCGGCGCTGTCGGCGATGATCGGGCGCAACGCGGCCTATCTGCAGCAGTTCGTGACGCGCGGGTCACCGCGACGGCTGGCCGAGGACGACCGTCGTCGGCTGGCGGACTATTTCGGGGTCGACGAGGCGGCGTTGGGTGGGCCGCAGCAGCGGCGGGCGTTCACGGTGCCACGGCTGGACGTGGCGGCGTCGGCGGGGCCGGGTGCGCTGGTCGACAGCGAGATCGTGCTAGGGGCCGAGGCGCTGGATCCGGCGCTCGCCGCGAGGCTGGGCCTGCGCGAGGGGCTGACGGGAATCGTGCGGGTGCGTGGCGATTCGATGGAGCCGGGGCTGATCGATGGCGACCTGATCGTCGTCGACCGGGCGCGGCGGTCACCGGATGCGACGGGGGCGGTGTTCGTGCTGCGCGTCGACGATGCGGTGATGGTGAAGCGCGTGGCGCGCGGGCGGGGCGGGCTGGCGATCAGCAGCGACAACCCGTCCGCGCCGCCGGTGCCCGAGGGGACGGTCGAGGTGATCGGCCGCGTCGTCTGGCTGATGCGCGCGCCGCGTTAGCGTTGCCGGTCGCGCAGCCAGACCGCGACGGCACCGGCGGCGCCGATCGCCAGTCCCGCCAGAAAGCCGATCGTCACCTGTCCCTGCATCAGCCCGATGACGGTGCCGCCGATCGAGCAGAGGGCGATCAGGATGCCGCCCGCGGCGGAAGGAGGAGTGTCGGCCATGGCCGAGCCCTGCCACGTCCCGCGCCGGGACGCCAGCGTCCCCGCTCGGGACAGGCGGGACGGCACGCCGCGCGGGCATTTACCATCGAACGCGGCGGGCGCGCGCCGATCCCCTGCAATTGGCACGGCGATTGTAGATACGACCGGTGCCGCGTTCGCTTGAGGAGTTTTTCGCTTATGGTCGCTTTGTATGTCGCCGATGCGCAACAGGTCGCCGAGGCGGCCGAGCTGATCGCGACGTTCGGTGATCATGCACCGGTGGAGGCGGCGATCCGCGCGGGGCATATGCGCGACATCGGCAATCACGTGCATTTCTGCCGCTGGCGCCAAACCGAGCGATTGGTAGAGCTGCTGGCGTCGGACGAGGTGGTCGGTACGGTCCACTGAGCTGCGGGGGCGGGATTCGTGCTGCCGGCGCATGACGTCATCCGCCCGACAGTGTTTTGTCATGTGGACGCTGCGATCCTTCGCAGATGGAGCAGCGCAAGGACAGTTGGCGGACGCCGTTGACCGTGGGGAGCGCCGCCTTGGGTTTCGCCATCGAGCGGCTGGCGTTCAGTGACGTCTGTCTTATCAAGCGGCATGACCTTATCCTGTTGGCGGCCGTGACAGCGCCGTCGATTTTGCTCGATGTCTATCGGATGGTACGCCAGCGCTGGCCCCTAACAGCGAAATAGCGTCGCCGCCGTGTGGGCGGCGGCACGTGCGAACGCAGAAGCACAAGCCCGGCAAGACGCCAGCTTATGGGATGCGCGACTCTGGGTTTCGGCGTCTGCATGCGCCCGGCCGGTTCCTCGCTGCGTCGGGTCGATCGGGATTCGCGCCGGTGTGGGACTTTTGCGCCGGGACGCCGCGCGCTAGGACAGGCGCATGGTGTCGCGTTGGGGGTGGTTCGGGCTAGGCGCGACTGCCGCGTTCCTTGTTGCCGGATCGGCTGCGGCGCAGACCTCGCCCGCGGGCGATGCCGCGCGTCCACAGACGCTGCCAGCCACGGATGGCGTGTCGCTCGATCCCAACGCCCCGCTCGCGGCATTGCCCGATATCGGGGTCGCCTGGCCCGAGCTGAAGCCCGATGCGACCGAGGCGGCCGCGACGCAGGCGACCGATACGGCGGGCGAACGGCGCTATGGCTGGCGGATCGAGGGGATCGATACCGCCGCGACGCCGCTGCTGCGCCGCCGGTTCGAGGAATTGTCGACGCTGGCGGAGAATGACGGCAGCGCCGCCAATGCCGCGCAGCTCGACCGGCGCGCGCGCGAGGACGGCGACCTGCTGCGCACGTTGCTGCGCGGCGAGGGCTATTATGATGCGCGCGTCACGACGCGGATCGAACCGGGCGCCAAGCCGCAGGTGGTGCTCGCGGCAGAACCGGGAACGCTCTATCGCTTCACCGCCGTGACACTGGGTGGCGTCGACGCGGCCGGGGACAAGGCGCCGGTGCTCGACAAGGCCTTCGGGGTGAAGGCGGACGACCCGGTCAACGCCGACGCGATCGTTGCGGGCACGACGCAGCTGCGCGCGAAGGCAGGTCAGGCGGGCTTTCCCTTTGCCGACATCGGCGAGCCGCAGATCGTGGTGGATCATGCGACCAAGACCGCGACGCTCGACCTCGCCGTGGCGACCGGCAACGCCCGGCGGTTCGGGCGGATCGTCGCGCTGCCCGGCAATCGGGTGTTTGACGCGGATCACGTGCAGGAGATCGCGCGCCTCCAGCCCAGGGATGCGTATAACGCCGCATCGCTCGACGATCTGAAGCGTGCGCTGATCCAGACCGGCCTCGTGTCGTCGGTCGAGGTGAAGCCGATCGCGGATGCCGATCCGGGCACGGTGGATATCGGCGTGAAGCTGGAGCCTGCGCCACCGCGCACGATCGCGGGCGAGCTGGGCTATGGCACGGGCGAAGGCGCGCGCGCGGAAATCAGCTGGACGCACCGCAACCTGTTCCCACCCGAGGGCGCGCTGACGCTGCGCAGCGTGCTGGGCACGCAGGAGCAGTTGGGGAACATCGTCTTTCGCCGCAGCAACGTCGGCGGGCGCGACCGGGTGCTGACGCTGCAGGCCGCCGCCGCCCACACGGTGCGTGACGCCTATGACGCGAAGACGTTCACGCTGGCGGGCAGCCTGGAACGGCAGACGACGATCTTCTTCCAGAAGGCGTGGACCTGGTCGTTGGGCGGCGAGCTGATCGCGTCGGACGAGCGCGACGTGATCGCGGCGACGGGCGAGCCGCGGCGGCGCACCTTCTTCATCGGCGCGGTGCCGACCAGCCTCAATTACGACGGATCGGACGATCTGCTCAATCCGACGCGCGGCTTTCGCATCGGCGGGCGGTTCAGCCCGGAAGTGTCGTTGCAGGGCAATGTCTTCGGCTATGCGCGGATGCAGCTGGATGCGAGCGCTTATCAGCCCGTCCATAGCGGCGTGGTGCTGGCGGAGCGCATCCGGCTGGGATCCATCCTGGGCGCGCCGCGCGACCAGATCGCGCCGTCGCGGCGCTTCTATGCGGGTGGCGGCGCGTCGGTGCGTGGATACGGCTTTCAGGCGATCGGCCCGCGCGACGTCAACAACGATCCCATCGGCGGGCGGAGCCTTGCGGAGTTCTCGATCGAGACGCGGGTGAAGACGTTCGGGAATTTCGGCATCGTGCCGTTCCTCGACGGCGGCACGGTCTACACCACCGCTTTCCCGGGCTTGGGCGATTTCCAGTACGGCGCGGGTGTCGGGGTGCGCTATTATTCGAACTTCGGGCCGATCCGCCTCGACGTCGGCACGCCGCTGAACCCCAAGCCGGGGGATAGCCGCATCGCCGTCTACGTATCGCTGGGGCAGGCGTTTTGAGGCGCGGCTTACGCTGGCTGGGGCTGGGCATCGCCGCGCTGGTGGCGGTGTTCGTCGCCGCGCTGGCGCTGGTCGACACCGGCATCGGCCATCGTTGGGTCACGGAGCGGATCGCGACGGTGCGCACCGCCAACGGGCTGCGCTTCGCGATCGGGCGGATCGACGGATCGCTGTACGACAAGGCGCGGCTGACCGATGTGCGCGTCTACGATCTCGACGGACTTCTTCTGCAGGCGCCGTCGGTCGATCTCGATTGGCGGCCGTGGGCATGGCTGAGGCACCGACTGGTGATCAAGCGGCTGGCGGTGGGGCAGGCGGTGCTGTTCCACGCGCCGCATACCCGCGCAAACCCGCAGCGCGGACCGATCCTGCCCGACTTCGATATCGCGATCGACGCTCTGCGCGTCGACCGGCTGGTGCTCGCGAAACCGGTGCTCGGCACGCCGCGGGTCGGCCGGATCGCGGGGAGGGCGGAGATCCGCGACGGACGCGCCCTCGTGCGGCTCGGTGCCGTGGTCGCTGGGACCGACCGGCTGGCGGTGCGGATCGATGCCGCGCCGGACCGCGACCGGTTCGATATCGACGTGCGCGCAGGTGGAGCCGCAACCGGCGTGCTGGCGCGTGGCCTCGGCGTGCGGCGGGCGGTGCGGCTGGACGTCGACGGCAAGGGCAGCTGGACGCACTGGCGTGGGCGCGCCGTCGGGCGGATCGGTACGACACGGGCGGTCGACCTCGCGTTGGCGGCGGATGCCGGCCGCTATACGCTGGGGGGCGAGGTGGCGACGGCGGGGTGGACGAGCGCGGTCGTCCAGCGGCTGACCAGCCCACGCGTGCGTATCGCGGGCTCGGCGACCTTCGCCGACCGCCGGCTCGACGGTACGCTGTCGTTGCGCAGCACGGCGCTGGCGATGACGACGACCGGGGTGATCGACCTCGGCACATCGGCCTGGCGCAACGTGCGGATCGAGGCGCGGCTATTGCGGCCCGCCGCCGTGATCCCGACGATGAGCGGCAGCGGCGTCGTGCTGCGCGCGGTGCTGGATGGCGGGTTCCGGACCGCTCTGTTCGACTATCGCCTGCGCGCCGACCGGCTGGCGATCGACCGTACCGGCATGAGCGGCGTGCGGCTGGCGGGCAGTGGGCGGCTGGGCGGCCGTGTGCTGACGATGCCGACCCGATTCGTCGCGGCGGAGGTGACGGGCGTGGGCGACGTCGCGGGCGGCATCCTGCGCAACCTCAGCCTCGACGGGCCGGTGCGGCTGACGGGATCGCTGCTGACCGCGGACGCGCTGCGGCTGCGATCGGACAAGCTCGACGGGCGGATCATGGTGTCGCTGGACCTCGCCACCGGGCGGTACGAGGCGGGGCTGAACGGGACGCTGGGGCGACTGTACATCAAGGGGCTGGGCGTCGTGGACGTCCGATCCGACCTGCGCGTCGTGCCGGGGCCGGGCGGCAAGGGCACGCGGATCGTGGGGCGCGGAATCGCGCAGGTCGTACGGCTCGACAACGGCTTCCTGCGCACGCTGACCGGCGGCTTGCCGCGCGTCGTCGCATCGCTGGAGCGCGCGCCCGACGGGACGATCCGCTTCGCCGATCTGGTGCTGACGTCGCCGCTGCTGACGTTGCGGGGCAGCGGCTATCGCCGCAACGACGAGACGTTCCATATCGACGCGACCGGGCGGCATGCGCGCTACGGCCCGGTGACGATGATGCGGCTGGACGGGAAGATCGACCGGCCGACGCTCGATATCGTCTTCGCCGCGCCCAATGCGACGCTGGGGCTGAGCCAGGTTCGGCTGCACCTCGACCCGACGCCGACCGGCTTCAACGTCCAGGCACAGGGTGGATCGCGGCTGGGGCCGTTCGCGGGAACGGGGCGCATCCTGTTGCTGCCGCCGGGCGTCGACGACGTGCTGTTCGTCGACCGGCTGGCGGTGAGCGGCACCGTGGCATCGGGCCGGCTGGCGATGCCGCCGGGCGGGTTCGAGGGCAGTTTGAACGTGGCGGGCGGCGGCCTGTCGGGCGCGTTGCGCTTCCACCCGGTGGGGACGGTGCAGCAGATCGTCATGAGCCTGGATGCGGCCAATGCGCAGCTGGCGGCCGCGACGCTGCGGCGCGGGCATCTGGAGGCGACGCTGCTGCTCGATCCGGCGGGAGCGTCGATCGACGCGACCGCATCGGGGCAGGGGCTGCGGCAGGGGCGGCTGAGCCTCGCGCGCTTTGCCGGTAACGCCAAGCTGCGCGGCGGGACGGGCGAAATCCGTGCGTCGATCGCCGGGTCGCGCGGCCGGGCGTTCGACGTGCAGACGGTGATCGCGGTGGCGCCGGATCGCTATACCGTGTCGGCGCAGGGCACGCTCGATCGCCGACCGTTGAAATTGCTCGAACCCGCGATCGTCACGCGCGATGGCGACGGGTGGCAGCTGGCGCCGACGAAGCTCGCCTTCGCGGGTGGGGAGGGCAGCCTGGCGGGGCGGTTCGCCGCCAATGCACTGGCCGTGGATGCCAGCCTGACGCGCATGCCGCTCGCGATCCTCGACATCGGTTTCCCGCGGCTGGGACTGGGCGGGACCGCGTCGGGGCGGATTGTGTACGCCAGCCGGGCGGGCGAGGCACCGACCGGGCGGATCGACCTGACGCTGCGCGGGCTGAGCCGTGCGGGCCTCGTGCTTGCGTCGCGGCCGATCGACGTGGGGCTGGCGGGCGTGCTCTCCGCCGACCGACTGGGCGTGCGCGCGGTGATGGCGTCGGGCGGGCGGACGATCGGGCGGGCGCAGGCGCTGCTCAAGCCGCTGGGGGCGGGCGATCTCGCCAGCCGTATCGCCGCCGCGCCGCTGATCGCGCAGCTACGCTATCAGGGGCCGGCGGATACGCTGTGGCGACTGACCGGCGTCGAGCTGTTCGACCTGTCCGGCCCCGTCGCGATCGGCGCGGACGTCAGCGGGCGGATCGACGCGCCGGTAATCCGGGGCGTGTTGCAGGCCAATGGCGCGCGAATCGAAAGCGCCGCGACCGGCACCGTGCTGACCAACGTCGTCGCGAGCGGCAAGTTCGGCGGATCGCAATTGCAGATCGACCGCTTCGCCGCCGATGCGGGCAAGGGCGGGCGCGTGACCGGGGTCGGGACGTTCGATTTCGGCGCGGCCCGCGGGGTGGGGGTCGACGTGCGGTTGCAGGCGGATCACGCAGTGATGATCAACCGCGACGATTTCGGTGCGACCGTGACCGGGCCGTTGACCTTCACCTCCAAGGGCGTCGGTGGGCAGATCGCGGGCAATGTCCTGCTTGACCGCAGCCGCTATCGGCTGGGTCAGGCGAGCGCCGCCACCGCCGTGCCGCGGCTCAACATCCGCGAGATCAACCTGCCCGACGGCGGCGAGGAAGACGAGGCACCGCCATCGCCCTGGACGCTGGCGATCAAGGCGAAGGCGCCCGACAAGATGATCGTCAGTGGCCTGGGCCTGTCGAGCGAATGGTCCGCCGATCTGTCGATCGCGGGTGAGCCGGGCAATCCGGCGATCACCGGACAGGCGACGCTGGTGCGCGGCGATTACGAATTTGCGGGCCGCAAGTTCGAACTGCGTCGCGGCATCATCCGCTTCGGCGGCGAGGTGCCAGCCAATCCCGCGCTGGATATCGAGGCGAATGCCGACAGCACCGGCCTGAGCGCTTCCATCCGCGTCACCGGCACGGCGCTGAAGCCCGAGATCAGCTTTACCAGCGTGCCGGCGCTGCCGCAGGACGAATTACTGTCCCGCCTGCTGTTCGGTACGTCGATCACCAAGCTGTCCGCGCCCGAGGCGTTGCAGCTCGCCGCGGCGGTGGCGGCGTTGCAGGATGGCGGCAACGGCCTCAACCCGATCAACGCGGTGCGGCGCGCGGCGGGGCTCGACCGGTTGCGCATCCTGCCCGCCGATCCGCAGACGGGACAGGGCACGTCGATCGCCGCGGGCAAGTTCGTGACGCGGCGGCTGTATGCGGAGATCGTCACCGACGGGCAGGGCTATTCGGCGACGCGGCTGGAATATCAGGTCACGCGCTGGCTCTCGCTGTTGTCCAGCATCTCGACCCTGGGGCGGCAAAGCGCGAACGTGCGCGTGTCGAAGGATTATTAAGGCGCCGGTGGCGGTTCCGCTGAGCGCCGCCGTCGGCTAGGGCCTGTCCATGTCCGACGCATCTGCCCCGTCGCCGCGTTCCCGCCGCTGGACGCTCTACCGCCTGCGCGCGCTGCTGCGATCGCGTGGGCCGACCAGCGTGCGCTTCCGGCGGCGGATCGCGGTGATCACCGGTGCGATCCTGATCGGCATCGTCGCGGTGCTGTTCGCCGAGGCGGCCGATTATACGGGGCTGGTGTTCAGCGCCTATGCGCGCACGTGGCATTGGTTGCCGCTCGTCACGACGCCGCTGGGCTTCATGGCGCTCGTCTGGCTGACGCGGCGGTTCGTGCCGCTGGCGCGCGGTTCGGGCATTCCGCAGGTCATGGCCGCGCAGACCGACCCGACCGCGGCGATGGGCGGACTGATCGCGGTGAAGACGGTGCTGGGTAAGGTCGTGCTGACGATGGCGGCGATCCTGTGCGGCGCGAGCGTCGGGCGCGAGGGGCCGACAGTGCAGATCGCCGCGGCGGTGATGGGGGTCAGCCACCGCGTGCTGCGCGTGCCGTTGAAGGGCGCGGTGGTGATCGCGGGCGGTGCGGCGGGCGTGGCGGCGGCGTTCAACACGCCGTTGGCAGGCGTGATGTTCGCGATCGAGGAACTCGCCGCCGCCTATGAGCAGAAGGTGACGCTGCTAGTGCTGTCGGCGATCGTGATCGCCGGCCTCGTCGCCCAAAGCCTGGCGGGCGACTATATCTATTTCGGCGCGATCGGCGCGCATATGCCAACCGCGAGCGCACTGATCGTCGTGCCGGTCGCGGGCGTCTTCGGCGGACTGGCGGGTGGGCTGTTCTCTCGCGTGCTGCTGGGGCTCGCCAGCGGGCCGGGCCGCGTGACGCGCTGGACGAAGGCGAACCCGGTGTTGTTCGCCGGCATTTGCGGCGTGGTGGTCGCAGTGCTGGGCGTGTTCTCCGCGGGGCTGACCTGGGGCACCGGTTATTCCGCGGCGCGGGCGATGATCATCGGCGTCGATGCGCCCTTGTGGTTCGGACCGGCGAAGGCGCTGGCGACGACGGCGACCGCGGTCGCCGGGCTGCCCGGCGGCATCTTCGCGCCCAGCCTGGCGGTGGGGGCGGGTGTCGGCAATCTGCTGCATGCAGTCTTCCCGAACGATCCCGCGGGCGCGGTCGTGATCCTGGGCATGGTCGCCTATTTCGCGGGGGTCGTGCGCGCGCCGCTGACCGCGGTGATCATCCTGTCCGAAACGACGGTGAGCCGTGGGCTGTTGCTGCCCATGTTCGCTACCGCCTTCATCGCCGACTGGGCGAGCCAGCTGGTGTGCCGCGAGAAGCTGTATCACGGGTTGTCGCAGACGTTTCGATAAGGCGCGAGACGACAAACACCTAATCGTCATTCCCGCGCAGGCGGGAATCCATAACCTTTAACGTCAGCGATAACGCCGAAAGGGTAGCGCATCTGGATTCTCGCCTTCGCGGGAATGACGGGGGGGTGGGGTTTAGCGCAGCGCGCGGACCTCGGGAGTGTCGAGGCAGCGCATCATCTCGGCGGGCTGCATCGCGCGGCCCGTTTGCGGTTCTGCATAGACGGGCACCTCGAACGGCTTGCCGAGCCCTTCCGCCGTAAAGCCGTTGCCGCCCGTGCAGCGCATCGCCGCCGCCAGCATCCTGGGCGGGGTGTCATAGCCTTCGTAGGACAGGCGGAACGTGCCCCAATGGATCGCCATGGATCGCGCGGCGCCCAGGCGCTGGTGGATGAGCGCCGCCTCCGCCGGACCGACATGGCTGCCCGACGACATTTGGCCGGGCGCGAAGCGGAACGCGCCGATCGGGATCATCGCGAAGCGGATCGGGCCGTAGGTTGCGGCCTCCGCCGGCCACAGGCCGTCGCCGAAGCCGGTGTCGCCCGCGAAGAAGATGTTGCCGCCGCTGGGCAATGCGACGACGAAGCTGGACCAGAGCGCGCGGTTGCGATCGGTGAACCAGCGGCTGCCCCAATGGTGGTTGCGCGTCACGAACACGCGCGCGCGATCACCCGGGCACCAGCTGTCGGGATCGCAGCGGATGTCGCTGCTCGTGTCCTGGATGCCGGCAGGCGTCAGCGTCGCGCTGCCGCCCCAGTCGAGCGCGGTCGCCTTCGCGCCGGTCTGGCCGATGACGCTGTCGTTGCCCAGGCTGGTGACGATCGCAGGCTTGTCCCGCTCCCACAACCGCTTCAGCGCCGCCTGATCGAGATGATCGTAATGGTTGTGACTGACCAGCACGAGATCGATCTTGGGCAGATCGTCGAACCGGATACCGGGCGCCGCGACGCGCTGCGGACCGAAGCCGAACGGGCCGGCGCGTTCGGCGTAGATCGGGTCGGTCAGGATGTTGAGGCCATGGGTCTGGATGAGGACGCTGGGGTGGCCGATCCACGTCACGACCATGCGCTCGCCTTCGACGCGCGCGGCGGGGCGCGACGGTGTGACCGCCACGCTCTTCGGCCATTCGGGACGCCCGTCGTTTCTGGTCAGGTACCGCCAGAAGAAGCCGGTGCGGCTGCCGCCCGCCGGCATGCGCATCGTGTCCTGATCGCCATCGGGGTTGAAGAAGCGCTGCCCGTTGTAATGGTCGCTTTCGTCGCCTTCGTAATAGATGCGGTCGAGAAAGCGCGGGACGATCGTCACGGTGAGGCCGAATGCGATGACGAGCGCCAAGACGATGCCGCCGATGATCTTCAGTACCAGCGCCACGGCAGCCCCTTTGGAGATTGATGCGGGTGAACGCCGCGGGGGTGCCGCGGGTTCAATGGCACGTCAATCGCGGGTGGGCGTGGGAGGGGACTTGTGCGGGCCGTGCGCTCGGCTAGCATCCTGCGGCAAAGGGGATGGATATGCGTCAGATTGCGTTGGGTTTTCTGCTGGCCAGTGCCGTGCTTGCAACGCCGGCTGTCGCGCGTCGGGTCACGGTCGAAGAGGTGCCGCTGGAGCAGGTGCAGGCGCTGATGACCACGGGCAAGGCGACGAGCGTCGAGGTAACACGCGCTTATCTCGACCGGATCGCCGCGCTGGATCGCAAGGGGCCGGCATTGCGCAGCGTGATCGCGATCAATCCCGACGCCCTTGCGCAGGCGAAGGCGCTGGATGCCGAACGCAAGGCGGGGCGCATCCGGGGGCCGCTGCATGGCGTGCCGGTGCTGATCAAGGACAATGTCGAAACCGCCGACCGGATGGCGACGACGGCGGGCAGCCTGGCGCTGAAGGGCAATGTCACCGGCCGCGACGCGCCGGTGGTGGCGCGGCTGCGTGCGGCAGGGGCGGTGATTCTGGGCAAGACGAACTTGAGCGAATGGGCGAACATCCGCTCGACGCATGCGATGAGTGGGTGGAGCGCGGTCGGCGGACTGGTGAAGAACCCCTATGCGCTGGACCGTACCGCGTGCGGATCGTCATCCGGTTCGGGCGCGGCGGTGGCGGCGAGCTTCGCCGCGGCGGCGGTGGGAACGGAGACCGACGGCTCGGTCGTATGCCCGTCGTCGATCAACGGCCTTGTCGGGTTGAAGCCCTCGATCGGCCTCGTCAGTCGCACGCATGTGGTGCCGATCAGTCATTCGCAGGATACGCCCGGGCCAATGGCGCGCAGCGTGCGCGACGTTGCGGTGCTGTTTTCGGCGATGGTCGGCCCCGATCCCGCCGATCCGGTGACGGCGGGCGCGGTTCCGCGCGACTATACGGCGGGGCTGTCGGTCAGCGCGCTGTCGGGGATGCGCGTGGGTGTCATTCGGCCGAAGGACATGCCGGCGGACCTCGCCGCGCGCTACGACGCGGCGCTGGCCGTGCTGACCGCGGCGGGTGCGGTGCTAGTGCCGGTGACGCCGCCCAAGCTGGATGGGGTGGGCGATGCCGAATTCATGGTGTTGAAAACCGAATTGAAGGCCGACCTCAACGCGTATCTCGCGACGACGCCGGCGGCGGTGACGGCGCGCGACCTCGACCAGCTGATCGCCTTCAATCGCGATCATGCGACGCAGGAGATGCCGTTCTTCGGTCAGGAGATTTTCGAGATGGCGGCGCAGACCAAAGGACTGCGCGATCCCGACTATGTGGCGGCGCGGGCCAAATCGCTGAAGGCGGCGAGCGGTGCGATCGACGGCATGCTGGCGGCGGCGGGCGCTCAGATATTGGTCGAGCCGACCTATGCCGAGGCATGGTTGAGCGATCCCGTGTATGGCGATCAGTATAACGGGCCGTCCTCGTCGGAGCTGCCGGCGATCGCCGGTTATCCCAATTTGACCGTGCCGATGGGGCTGGTGAGGGGACTGCCGGTCGGGCTGTCATTCATCGCGACGAAGAACGGCGAGGCGACGGTGCTGGGCGCAGGCTATGCCTTTGAGCAGCGGGCGAAGGCGCGGGTGGCGCCGCGGTATCTCGCGCAGGCGGACGTGGGGGCTGGGCTGGAGGGGACGCGCCGATCCTAATGGAACGTCATCCCCTTGAAGGCTGGGATGACGTTTCAGGCGGAGAGGTCGAAGCCGCGGAAGGGTGAGGGTGAATTAGGAGCGAAGACGCTTTTCCAGACTCCACTGCCAGAGCATCAGCAGTGGCACCGCGCCAAGCTCCATCGCAAAACCGAACAGATGCCCCGCGGACGGTGCGCCGACCGCGACCAGCGATACGATCCGGCTGAGGCCGCCCGCGACCACCAGCGCGCCCAGCAGGCGGAAGCGGGGGCCCTTGCGTTCGATCCGGGGGATGCACGTCGCGAACGCGATACCGACGGCAAAGAAGATGCCGGAGATGTAGCGGAAATGGCTGTCGAGGTCGGTCGGGATCACCGGCGGATGGCCGAGGAAGCCGGGGCCCCGCGCTACGCTCCAGCCGCCGACGGATAGCGGTACCAGGCAGGCGAGCGCCACCACCACCTGCAGCGCACGGCGCTCCACGGCGGGGCTCAAGACAGAATCTCCTTCCGCACATGGATGGCGCGGAGCGACACACGCACCTCCCACATGAACGCCGCGAGGCAACAGGTGAGCAGCGTCACCGCGACGATGAAGCAGAAGGCGATGCCGGTGCCGATGTGCAGCCGCGCGATATTGGCGACGAACAGCATCGCGATGACGATGCACGCCATCACCGCGCTCAGCACCGCGAGGAACAGCGCAGCGTTGATGATCGACATGCGCTCGTCGAGCAGTTTCAATTCCCAGATGTCGCGCTGCTGATCGCGGCCGCTTTCGGCGATGACCCGTTCCTCCAGCACGCGGGCGCGATCGATGACGCGGGCGAGGCGGCCGGCGAGCACGTTGAGGATCTGGCCGATGGCCGCCAGCATGAAGACGGGCGCGAGCGACAGCTGGATCGTCTGCGCGATCGTGGACACTTGGAGCAACGTGGGCATGGCGCCATCATATCCGGGACGGCGCCGCGGGAAAGGGCCGATCCGTGTCGGGCGGGCGGTTTGTCGATCGCGGAGCCGCGATCGACGGTTTTTCGTTGCCCGCCGCCGATCGAGCGATAGACCCACGGACGTGCGGCTGCCGATGCGCCTTTCGACGTTCGAACGTCTGCCTCCCACCGCGCGCGCGCGGATCGACGATGGTCTGTCCGTGGCGATCGATGCGGTGGCGACGCGGGCGGTGCCGACGCACGGCTTCCTGCGCTATGGATGGTATGCTGCGGCGCTGGATGCCTATGGCGGCAGGGCCCGGACGCTGGTGGTCGAAGAAGAGGGGCGGCCCGCGCTGGCGCTGCCGTTCGTCGGTATCGGACCAGGGTTCGCGCGCGCTGCGGCGGTGCCGGGCAGCTATTGGCCGTTTCGCAGCTTTCCGCTCGCCGCCGACGCGGGGGAGGCGGTGTTGCGGGTGGCGCTGGCAGCGCTGGCGCGCGCCGTCACGGTGCTGCGGATCGGCCCGGTGTACGACGACGATTCCGCGGTGATGCCGCTGATCGCCGCCGCGCGGGCGCAGGGGTGGGCGGTGCTCGGACGGTTCGTCGCGGACAGCTGGCTGCTCGACATGACGGCGCGACAGCAGGAGGGACCGTGGCCGCGCGGGTCGACGCTGCGCAAGAACCGCTTCCACGAAAAGCATCTCGCGAGCCATGGCGTGCCGGACTGGCGCTTCCTGTCGGGGGCGGACTGGCCGGCGGCATTCGACGATCTGGCGGCGGTGGAGCAGGCGAGCTGGATCGCATCGCGCACGGATGGCAGCGATGCCAAATTCACGCGCGAAGGCCATGGCGCCTTCTGGCGCGCGGCGGCGCAGGACCCGGTGCTGGCGCAGATGATGCGCGCGGCCTTGCTGACCATCGACGGAAAGCCTGCGGCCTTTTCGTTCGATCTCGACGCGGGGGCGCTGACGTACGCGATCGCCAACAGCTACGACCCCGCCTATGCCAAGCATTCGCCGGGCAAGCTGCTCTATTACCGCAATCTCGTGCACGCATTGGCGCGGGGGATTACGCGGGTCGACTGGGGGGCGGGCGACAGCGGCTACAAACAGGTGATCGGTGCCGACCGGGGGCCGGCGATCCGCGACTGGTTACTGGTGCGTCCGGGCGTGCCTGCGCTGGTCGGCCGGCTCGCTGCGGGCGTATGGCGGCGATCGGGGCAGTAGACGGAACCCGGGCCCAGCGCGTAGGCGTTGAGGCATCATGTTCGTCTTCCTCGATTTCGAAGCCTCGTCGCTCGCCAAGAAAAGCTATCCGATCGAAGTCGCCTGGGTGTTCGAGGACGGCACCGAGGAAAGCCATCTGATCCGTCCGCCGCTGCAATGGTCGGACTGGGACGACGAGGCGGAGGCGATCCATCATATCACGCGCGCCGAGATCGAGGCGAACGGCACGCCGCATGACGTGGTCGCGCAACGGATGATCGATGTGCTGAGTGGCCATGCCCTGTTCGCGAGTGCGCCGTCGTGGGACGGCAAATGGCTGAGCGCGCTGCTGCGTGCGGCGAAGCAGCCGCGCCATGCGCTGCGGTTGCGCGACAGCGAGGAGGCGCAGCGCGAGACGGCGACCGCGATCCTGCGCGGGGTGGTGCCGGATGTCGAACTGGGGCGGGTGGTGGCCGATGCCGTCGTGCTGGGCGAGGTGCGCGATCATGACGTGCCGGCGCACCGGGCACTGGCCGATGCGCGCGACGAATGGCGCCGCTGGGGGCTGGTGAAGCGCGCCGCGGAAGAGCGGGCGGGGCGCTGATGGGCGAGGTGGTCAACTTCCGCCGTGCCCGCAAGGCACGGGATCGGGCCGCGGCGGGCAGGGTCGCCGACGCGAACCGCGCGAAGTTCGGGCGGACCAAAGCGGAGCGTGAGACCGCAGACGCTGACAAGGCGCGGGTCGAACGGATACTCGACGGAGCGAAACTGGAGGATTGAGGGCGAGGGCGAAACCCTGGCGGCTTACACCCGGCGCCGCACCCGCCACGCCATAACCGCGACCAGCGCGGCCAGTCCGAACCATGTCAGCGCATACACCAGATGGCTGTTGCGAAACCGCACCACGGTCAGCCCGCCGCGCGGCCACCCGCTCTTGGGTTCGCTCGCATCGATGAAATAGGGGGCGACCCGGCCAATGCCCCGGCGCGCCGCGATCGTGGCGACGTCGCGCGAATACCAGCGGTCCGCTGCCGGATCGTTGGTGCGCAGGAAGGCGCCGCCGGGTTCGCTCAGCCGCAACAGGCCATGGATCGATTGCACGTCGGGGGAGGGGGCGATGCCGGTTCGCCGGTCGGCGGGGACGAAGCCGCGGTTGACCAACAGGGTGAAGCCGCGGTCGGTATCGAAGGGCGTCATCACCCAGAAGCCGCCGCCCAGCTCCGTCACCGCCTGTACCAGCGTGTCGGCCCCGGTGCGATAGTGCCCACGCACGACGACGGGGCGGTAGACGTCGTCCTTGCCGATGATGGACCAGCGATCGGGTCCGGGGGCAGGCACGGGAGGCTGCGCCAGCACCGCCTCGGTATGCGCGATCAGCGCCAGTTTCCACGTCCGGCGTTCGAGCTGCCAGACGCCCAGTCCGATCAGCGCGGCGATCACGAACAGCAGCAGGCCGGTCGTGATCGCGCGCCGGCGATTCATGGAGCTACATCGCACCCATGTCGCCGCCGGTCATGCCCGGCATCATGTTGGCGTTCATGTGATACATGACCCACATCGAACCGGCGAGGCAGATCGCCACGATGATGACGGTGAAGATCAGCGCCATCAGCGTCCACCCATTCTCCGACTTGGAGTTCATGTGGAGGAAGTAGATCATGTGGACGACGATCTGCACCAGCGCGAACGCCATGCAGATGCCCGCCGTGATCCGCGCGTCGGCGATCACGCCGCTCATCACCAGCCCAAACGGAACGGCGGTGAGGATCACCGACAGGACGAAGCCGATCACATAATCGCGGCGGGTGCCATGCGCTTCGCCCGAGGAATGGCCATGGCCATGAGCATTGTCGTGCGCATGATCATGCGTGTCATGGGCGCTCATCGCAGCACTCCCAGCAGATAGACGAAGGTGAAGACGCCGATCCAGATGACGTCGAGGAAGTGCCAGAACAGCGACAGGCACTGCAGGCGACGCTGGTTGGCGGCGATCAGGCCCTTGCGGCCGACCTGAACCATCAGCGTCACCAGCCAGATGATGCCGAAGGTGACGTGCAGGCCGTGCGTGCCGACGAGCGTGAAGAACGACGACAGGAACGCGCTACGCTGCGGGCCGGCACCCTCGGCGATCAGGTTCGAAAATTCGTACAGCTCGATCCCCAGGAAGGCGAGGCCGAATAGGCCGGTGATCGCCAGCCAGCCCTGGGTGGCCTTCACGTTGCCGTCGTTCATCGACAGCATCGCAAAGCCATAGGTGATCGACGACAGCAGCAGCATCGAGGTGTTGAGCGCCACCAGCGGCAGCTCGAAGATCTCGTGCGGCTGCGGGCCGCCGGCATAGCTGCTGCCGAACACGCCATAGGCTGCGAACAGCATGGCGAAGATCAGGCAGTCGCTCATCAGGTACAGCCAGAAGCCCAGCATGGTGCTGCCACCGGCGTCGTGATGATGTTCGTCGGTCTCGTAGAAGACCGGGGCCTGGGTGCCCGGGGGGATGGTCGCTTCGCTCATGGCTCCTCAGGCCCCCATTGCCGGGGTTTGGGCAGGCTGCTGTGCCGCGCGGGCGGCGAGCTGCTGCGTGCGCAGGTCCTCACACGCCGTCACTTCCTCGGCGGGGATGTAATAGTCGCGGTCGTAGTTGAAGGTGTGGCCGATGCTGACCGCGACGATCCCGACGAAGGACAGGATGGCGAGCCACCACATGTACCAGATCATCGCGAGGCCGAAGACCACCGCCAGACCGGCCAGGATCACCCCCGTACCGGTGTTGCGCGGCATATGGATGTCGCGGAAGCCGGTGGTCGGGCGCACGGCATTGTTCGCCTTCATGTCGTACCAGGCGTCGACGTCGCGGACGACGGGCGTGAACGCGAAGTTATAGGCCGGCGGCGGCGACGAGGTCGCCCATTCCAGGCTGCGGCCCTGCCACGGGTCGCCGGTCTCGTCGCGCAAGCTGTCCCGATTCTTGATGCTGACGAAAATCTGCATCAGGAAGGCTCCGATCCCCACCGCGATTAACAACGCGCCGATCGCCGCGACGATGAACCAGATCTGCAACGACGGATCCTCGAAGTGGCGCAGGCGGCGCGTCACGCCCATAAGGCCGAGCACGTAGAGCGGCATGAACGCGACGTAGAAGCCGACCACCCAGAACCAGAAGCTGATCGTGCCCCAGAACTTGTCGAGCTTGAAGCCGAACGCCTTCGGGAACCAGAAGTTGATGCCGGCGAACATACCGAACAGCACGCCGCCGATGATCACGTTGTGGAAGTGCGCGATCAGGAACAGCGAATTGTGCAGGACGAAGTCCGCGGGCGGCACCGCGAGCAGCACGCCGGTCATGCCACCGATCACGAAAGTGATCATGAACGCGACCGTCCACATCATCGGCAGCTCGAAGCGGATGCGCCCCTTGTACATGGTGAACAGCCAGTTGAAGATCTTCGCGCCCGTCGGGATCGAGATGATCATCGTGGTGATGCCGAAGAACGAGTTGACGCTCGCCCCCGACCCCATGGTGAAGAAGTGGTGCAACCAGACAAGATAGGCGAGGATGGTGATGACCAGCAGCGCGTAGACCATCGACGTATAGCCGAACAGTCGCTTGCCGCAGAACGCACTGGTGACTTCGCTGAACACGCCGAACGCCGGCAGGATCAGGATGTACACTTCCGGGTGACCCCAGATCCAGATCATGTTCACGTACATCATGGGGTTGCCGCCCATGGTGTTCGTGAAGAAGTGCGTGCCGAGATAGCGATCGAGGCTGAGCAGCGCGAGCACCGCGGTCAGGATCGGGAAGGCGGCGACGATCAGCGTGTTGGTGGCGAGCGCCGACCAGGTGAAGATCGGCATCTTCATCAGCGTCATGCCAGGTGCGCGCATCTTTACGATCGTCGCGAGCAGGTTGACGCCGGATAGCAAGGTACCGACGCCGGCGACCTGCAACCCCCAGATGTAGTAATCGACGCCGACATCGGGCGAATAATCGAGCCCCGACAGGGGTGCCATCGCCAGCCAGCCGGTGCGGGCGAACTCACCCACGAACAGGCTGACCATGACGATCGCCGCACCTGCCGCCGTCATCCAGAAGCTGAAGTTGTTCAGGAACGGGAACGACACGTCGCGCGCCCCGATCTGCAACGGCACGACATAGTTCATCAAGCCCGTGACGAAGGGCATCGCCACGAAGAAGATCATGATGACGCCGTGCGCGGTGAACACTTGGTCGTAATGGTGCGCGGGCAGGAAGCCTTCGTTGGCGCCGAACGCCATCGCCTGCTGAGCGCGCATCATCAGCGCGTCGGCAAAGCCGCGCAGCAGCATGATGATGCCGAGCACCATGTACATCACGCCGATCTTCTTGTGATCGACGCTGGTGAACCATTCCTTCCACAGATAGCCCCACACCTTGAAGTAGGTGAGGGCACCCAGCACCGCCGCACCGCCGATCGCGACCATGATGAAGGTCGCGACCAGGATGGGCTCGTGGATCGGGAAGCTGTCGAGCGTCAGGCGCCCGAAGATGGTCTTGAGAAAGCTATCGGACATCATGTCGGTCCTACGAACGGGCCACGGCGGTAACGCCGGGAAGGGGCAGCGGATCGATCGCGGTCATGCTGCGATTGGCTTCGCTGCCGGGCTGGCTGCTGCCGGGGGCTTGCTGGCGGGGGGCATTGCGGTGCGGGCTGCTGCCCTTTTCCTCCGGCTCCTTCTGCAACGCGCCCTTCGAATCGCTGCCGCGCATGTGGCCGGTGTCGTTGACGGGGGGGGCATGGCCCATGTCCATCCCACCATCCTTCATCATGGTCGCCTGCATGCAGGTTTCGCCGGGCTTGGTGCACATGCCGAGGATGCGATCGAACAGGCCGGGCGCGAAGCCGGCGTAGCGGATCGCGGGGACCTTTTCGCTCGGACGCTCCAGCTTCAGGTAGGTCGCATTGTCGAGCTTGCCCTGCGCGCTGCGCGTCTCCGACACCCACTTGGCGAAGCCTGCATCGTCGAAGCCGTCAACGGTGAAGCGCATGTCGGAGAAGCCGGCGCCGCTATAGTTCGCCGAAATGCCCTCGAATCGGCCGGGCTTGTTCAGAACGGCGTGCAGCTGCGTCTCCATGCCCGGCATCGTGTAGATCATGCCGGCCATGGTGGGGACGTAGAAGGTGTTCATCACCGACGACGAGGTCATCCGGAACACGACCTGACGGTTCACGGGCAGGGCCAGCTCGTTGACGGTCGCGATCCCCTGTTCGGGGTAGATGAACAGCCATTTCCAGTCGAGCGAGACGACCTGGATTTCCAGCGGCTTCGCGTTCTTCGCCACCGGCTGGCCTGGGGCGATGCGTGCGAGCGGGCGATAGGGGTCGAGGCTGTGCGTGCTGATCCAGGTCAGCGCGCCGAGCGCGATGACGATCAGCAGCGGCGCCGACCAGATGATCAGTTCGAGACCCGTCGAATGGTCCCAGTTCGGGCGATATTCGGCGTCTTCGTTCGTGTGGCGGTACTTCCACGCGAACAGGACGGTCAGCGCGATCACGGGCACGATGATCAGCAGCATCAGGCCGGTCGACCACAGGATCAGATGGGCCTGTTGCCGCGCGACATCGCCGGCCGGGTTCATCACCACCAGATCGCACCCACCCAATAGGGCCGGCGCGAGGAGCGCGAGGGCGGCGGTGCGCATGCGCGCCGCGCGGAAGGACGGAAGGGTTCGCATCGTCATTCGCGCTAGTCCCGTTCGCTGCACCGCAAAATAGGACATTTTGTCCTATCCCGCCCCCGCCGTTCGCGCGCTAGAAGGTCGTGCGCGCGCTGCGTCCGAAAGGGCGCGACGTGCGTTGACGACCGGTGGCCGAAGGGCCGTGAGACGACAGGACTGCGATACATGTCAGTGGCTTCCGCCCATTCCGCACCGCTTGAACGCGATGCCCGTGCCGTCAACACGCGGGGCGACCATGAGGTCCGTCCAGGCGAGATCGCGATCGGCGTTATCATCGGCCGCACGTCCGAATTCTTCGATTTCTTCTGTTATGCCATCGCTTCGGTCATCGTCTTCCCGGCGTTGGTGTTCCCCTATGTCGACCGGTTGACCGGCACGCTCTGGTCGTTCGCGTTGTTCCCGTTGGCGTTCATCGCACGGCCGATCGGTACGCAGATTTTCATGTGGGTCGACCGCACCTACGGCCGCGGCACGAAGCTGACGATCGCGCTGTTCCTGCTCGGTACGTCGACCGTTTCGCTCGCTTTTCTGCCCGGTTATGCCGAAGTCGGCATCTGGTCGGCGATCCTGCTGTCGCTGTTCCGTATCGGCCAGGGGCTTGCGCTGGGCGGGGCGTGGGACGGCCTCGCATCGCTGCTCGCGCTCAATGCGCCGGCCGAAAAGCGCGGCTGGTATGCGATGGTGCCGCAGCTCGGCGCGCCGCTCGGCCTGATCGTGGCGAGCGCGTTGTTCGCGTTTTTTCTCGCTAACATGGATATGGTGGATTTTCTGTCGTGGGGCTGGCGCTATCCGTTCTTCGTCGCCTTTGCGCTGAACGTCGTCGCGCTCTTCGCGCGGCTGCGCATCGTCGTGACGCCGGAATATACGCAGCTGTTCAAGACGCGCGAGCTGACGCCCAGCCGCGTGACCGCGACGGTGAAGGCACAGTGGCGCAACATCATCATCGGCGCCTTCGCACCGCTCGCCAGCTTCGCGCTGTTCCACATGGTGACGGTGTTCCCGCTGTCCTGGGTCGCGCTGTTCACCAAGGAAGACATCGCGCGCTTTCTGGGTATCGAGATCGTCGGCGCCTTTTTCGGGCTGGGCGCAGTGGTGATCTCGGGGCTGCTTGCCGATCGGATCGGGCGGCGTTCGGTGCTCGGCTATACCGCGGCGGCGATCGCGGTGTTCAGCGGTTTCGCGCCGCAGCTGCTGGGGGCGGGCAGCTCGGGTGAGCTTGCCTTCATGATCGGCGGTTTCATCCTGCTCGGCCTCGCCTTCGGCCAGTCGTCGGGCGCGGTGACCAACAATTTCCCCAAGGGCGCGCGCTATACCGGTGCCGCGCTGACGTCGGACCTCGCTTGGCTCTTCGGTGCGGGCTTCGCGCCGCTCGCCGCGCTGGTGCTGGCCAGCGAATTCGGGCTGATCGCCGCGGGTGGCTATCTGCTGTCGGGTGCGATCGGTACGCTGGTGGCGCTGGGCCTCAACAAGGAACTGGCACGCCGCCTCGACTGATCGACGTTGCCATACGAATCATGCGAGCGCGCGTCGGCTTATGGTCGGCGCGCGTTTTGCGTTTTTGGGGCAGGCGGTTGGACCGACCGTGATCCCGGCGAAGGCGGAGATCCCCCGTGATGGCACGGGGCAAGCCGCAGGGCGCCCTGGCCTGTGCTGAGACGACGATGTCTTTGCGTAGGTGTGCCGGGCGGCTCCGTCAGTCGATCGCGCGTACCGCCAGCACCTCGATCGCGTCGTCGCGGCCGCCGAAGGGCAGGACATCGCCAGGCTCGGACCCCATGAGTGCGCGCGCGAGCGGGGACTGGAACGACAGCCGGTCGGCCTGCGGTTCCGATTCGTCATCGCCGACGATGCCGATCTCGCGTGTGCGGCCGCCCATGCGGATCGTTACGATCGTGCCGAAACCGGCGCTGCCGTCGGCAGGCGCCGGCGTCTCGACCGCAGTCGTGCGCCGTGTCTGCCAATAGCGCAGGTCGCGCCGGATCGACTCCGCCTGTTCGATATCGGCGTCGGCCAGTCTGACTTCCAGGTCGTTTATCTGGCGCTCGATCAATGCCTTGCCCGCCGCCGTTACCCAATTGGGGCCGGCTGGCAGGGGGCGTTCGAACTTGGGTTCCAGATGCTCTTCGTCGCTCTCGCGGCGGAAGGCGACGCTCATCTCATCCTCTCCATCACTGTCCCACCATCGGACAGGCGGGGCTTAACCACCTTTGCCGCTGGTCCAAATCGTAAACGCGGCGTTAACACCTTTGCCATGACCAGACGCCTCGTCCTCACCAACGAATCCGCCCGGCATCCTTTCCGTCGCGCGTTGCCGCCGCCGAAGGTGGTCGATCCACGCAAGAGCGACGACAGCGACTGGAAGCTGTTCCTGCTCAGCTTCGCCGCCTTCTTCACCTGCTTTTATACGTTCCTGTTCTGAACGCCCCGCGCCTGCCTCAGTCGCAGGCGAGATGCAGCCTCTGCGCGATCCATGCGGAAACGAGGCACATGGCGGCGACCAGGAACAGCATGTCGACCGCCTGAACGCCGGCGACGTTGATCCCGATCGCGGCGATCGATCCCAGCGTCATCGCGCCCGAGTTGACGACGTTGTTCGCCGCCACGGTGCGGGCGGTCTGGTCCTTCTCCACGGTCGTCGTCAGGAAAGCATAGAGCGGCACGACGAACATCCCGCCCGTGGTCGCGATCGCGAGCAGGGACAGCATGATCGGGATGGCCCGCGGCTGGGCGACGAATTGCGCCCAATCGTAGAAATGGCCCGGCGCCGCAGGCGTCCAGCCGCGGCACAGGAACGAGAACAGCACGACGAACGCGCCCATCGCGATCACCGATACCGGCGAATAGCGCGCGCTGATCCGTCCCTTCAGCATCGTGTTGATGACCACCGATCCGATCGCAACGCCGACCGAGAAGATCGCGATCGCCCCGCTAGCGACGCGTTCGTCGGCGGTCAGCACGTTCTTCACCAGCGGCGGGAAGATGATGATAAGCACAGACCCGATCGTCCAGAAGAAGCTGATCGCGCAGATCGCCAGGAACAGCCGCGGGATGTGCATCGTCGTGCGGATCAGGCGGAACGAGGCGGTGAAGGGGTTGTAGTTGAGCTTCAGTCGCGGTCCCTCGCGCGGCGCGGGCGGCACCGCGCGGGCGGTGACCCATCCGATGCCGGCGATGACGAGGACCAGGATCGCGGCGCCCTCGATCGGCACCCAACCCGCCATGATCGTGCCCATCAGGATGGCGAGATACGTCCCCGCCTCGACCAGGCCGGTGCCGCCGAGGACGTCATGTGCCTTTAGATGCTGCGGCAGGATCGCGTATTTGATCGGGCCGAAGAAGGTCGAATGGACGCCCAGGAACAGCACCGCGCCCAGCATCAGCCCGATGCCGACATGCGGATAGCCCGCGCGCGCGACCATCAGGCCGCCCGCGCCGAGCAGCATGATGCCGATTTCCGCAGTCTTTACGATGCGGATGATGCGCGCCTTATCGTGGCTGTCGGCGAGCTGCCCCGCCAGCGCGGAGAGCAGGAAGAAGGGCAGGATCGCGATGCCGGTGGCGACCGCGTTGAAGATCGTTTCCACCTTCGGATCGTTGAAGATCGCATAGGTCGCGAACAGCACCATCGACGTCTTGAACAGATTGTCGTTGAAGGCGCCCAGGAACTGCGTCGTGAAGAGGGGCAGGAAGCGGCGCTGCTTCAGCAACCCCAAAGCATTGATCATGCGAAACACGGCCTTCGATCGTGGCAAGATTGCGGCGGGCATAGCCCAGCGGCGGCGCGACGCCAACCGGGGTTGGGTCGGCGGGTGTTTCCCCGCGCGGGTCGTCATTCCCGCGAAGGCGGGAATCCAGAACCTCTGACGCTTCGGCTCCGTCGATATGGTAGTGCGTCTGGATTCCCGCCTGCGCGGGAATGGCGGTTGAGAGGGCGCTCGCACATGTTTCGCAGCGATATGCAAAACATCATTACTTCCCGGCCCGCAGCGGGTTAGGAGAGACCCACGATGCTGACCTTGCCCAATCTTCTGACGCTGTCGCGGATCGTCGCGGTGCCGTTGCTCGTCGCCTTTCTGTGGTGGCCGCGGTGGGAGGCGGGGTTCGCCATCGCCTTCGCGCTCTACTGCCTGATGGGCATCACCGACTATTTCGACGGCTATCTCGCGCGGGCGCAAGGAGCAGTGTCGAAGCTGGGCGTCTTCCTCGATCCGATCGCGGACAAGATCATGGTGGCGGCGGTCATCCTGATGCTGGTCGGGACGCGGCATGACGACAGCGCGCTGATCACCGGCGTCCATCTGATCGCGGCGCTGATCATCCTGCTGCGTGAGATCGCCGTATCCGGGCTGCGGGAGTTTCTGGCCGGGCTGCAGGTGTCGCTGCCGGTGTCGAAGCTCGCCAAGTGGAAGACGACGCTGCAGCTCGTCGCCTTCGGCGCGCTGATCCTGGCGGGGGCTCTGCCGGCGCAGGTGTGGATCAAGGTCGCCGGTCTCGGCTGTCTGTGGGGTGCGGCGGCGCTGACGCTGGTGACGGGCTGGGATTACCTGCGCGTCGGCCTGAAGCATATGGACTGAGCGCGATGCGGATCGAGATGCTGTATTTCGCCTGGGTCCGAGAGGGCATGGGCCGGGCGAGCGAGACCGTGGACGTGCCGGACACGCTGGCGAGCGTTGCCGATCTGGTCGACTGGCTGGCGGCGCGCGACGATGCCTCCGCTGCGGCGCTGACCGATCGCGGGCGGTTGCGGGCGGCGGTGGATCAGGCGTTCGTGACGCTCGACGCACCGATCGCCGGCGCGCGTGAGGTTGCGCTATTCCCGCCGGTGACCGGCGGATGATCCGCGTCCACGTGTCGCCCGCGCCGATCGATCTGGCGGCGGAGATGGACGGGGTCGAACGCGCCGACGGCGCCGGGGCGGTCGCGACCTTCACCGGCCTCGTCCGCAGTGACGACGGCGTGGGGACGCTGGAGCTGGAACATTATCCCGGTGCGACCGAGGCTGCGCTGACGCGGCTGGCGGAGGAGGCGACGACGCGCTGGGCGCTGGGCGCGGCGACGATCGTCCACCGTGTCGGGCCGATGGCGCCGGGCGAGCGGATCGTGTTCGTGGCGGCGGCCGCGCCGCACCGGGGGGCGGCGCTGGAGGCGTGCGCCTATCTGATCGACCGGCTGAAGACCGACGCGCCGTTCTGGAAGCGCGAGACCCGCGGCGGTGAGGCGCGCTGGGTGGAGGCGCGCGATAGTGACGCCGACGCGGCGGCGCGGTGGGGCGAGCGTTAGCCCCAGCCACTCCGCCATTTTCGCCACGTCGGACGTCCAGACGCTGCCGCCGCGGATTGAGCCGAGACGGCAGAGGTTATGGATTCCCGCCTTCGCGGGAATGACGGAGTGGGTAGCGCAGGAGGCTTACGGCAGCCGCGGCACCAGCACGCCGTTGACGACGTGGATCACGCCGTTCGCCTGCGCGACATCCGCGGCCTCCACATAGCTGCGATTGCCGCTGGCGCTGGTCAGCGTGATGACGTCGCCAGTCATCGTCGCGGTCAGCGGCTGGCCGCCGAGCGTCGTCAGCGTCGCACGCCCGCCGCCTGCTGCAATGCGCGCCTCCAGCTGCTCCGTGGTCATGGTGCCGGGGACGATGTGGTAGCGGAGAAGCGCGACGAGCGTCGGCCGGTTCTCCGGCGCGAGCAGATCGCCTGCGATGCCGGGCGCCAGGCGGGTGAAGGCCATGTCGGTGGGCGCGAACAGCGTGTAGGGGCCGTTGCCCGCCAGCAGCGGATCGAGTTCGGCGACGCGCAACTCACGCGCGAGCGTGGTGAGGCCGGGCGTCGTCGCGACCGACTGGGCGATCGTCGCCTCCGACTCCATGCGGCTGGGGTCGACGGCCACCGGTGCCGGGGCGGATACGACGGGCGGTGGCGCGACCACCGGTGCGGTGGCGGGGGGCACGCAGCCGGCCAGGCTGGCGAGCAGGACGGACGGGCCGAGCCGGCGGATCGATCGGGCGTTGGGTCGGGTCACGCGCACTCCTGTTATTCTCGGCCCTTACCGGGCTTCGGCCAGTGCCTCGGCAAGCAGCTGGAAATCCTTTTCGCGCGGGGACGCGCGACGCCAGACCAATGCGATACGCCGCACCGCATTGTCGGCGTCCAGCGGTTTGGCGACGATATTGGTGTGATCGAGGATGCCCGCCTTCAGCGCCATTTCGGGCAGCATCGTCATGCCCAGACCGTTGTCGACCATCTGGACGATCGTGTGCAGCGAGGTGCCGAGCATCGTCGCTTCCGCGCGCAATTCCGGGCGGTTGCATGCCGAGAGGGCATGGTCCTTCAGGCAATGGCCGTCTTCGAGCAGCAGCAGCCGGGTCTCGTCGATCAGCGCGGCGGGCACGGCGGGCGGGTCCGACGGCATGTCCTGCGGCTGATAGGCGACGAACAGTCGGTCGTCGAACAGGGGCTGGCTGGCGACGTCGCCGCACGCGAAGGGCAGCGCGAGCAGCACGCAATCGGTGCGACCATTGTGCAAGCCCTCGCATGCGGCACCTGAGGGCTCTTCGCGCAGGAACAGCTTGAGGTCGGGATAGTCGCGACGCAGGCGGGGCAGGATGTGGGGGAGCATGAAGGGCGCGATCGTCGGGATCACGCTCATCCGCATCTCGCCCGACAGCGGGCGGCCGGCGGCGCGCGCGATATCCCCCAATTCCTCCGCTTCGCGCAGCACGCGGCGCGCCTTGTCGGCGATCCGGTCGCCCAGCGGTGTGAAGCGGACGACGCGGCGGGTGCGTTCGACGAGGGTGACGCCGATCAGCGTTTCTAGCTCGCGGAGGCCCGCCGACAGGGTGGACTGGGTGACGAAGCATGCTTCGGCAGCGCGGCCAAAATGACCATGGTCCTTCAGGGCGACGAGATATTGCAGCTGTTTAAGCGTAGGAAGGTAGGTCGCCGCCATGGCCGTGCGAGATAGTGGGGCGGGAAGGGGGATGCCAGTCCTAAGTCCTCCGGACTAGCCGGACTAGCCAGACTGTCGGTTGGCGCGGCGGCTGCCCAACACCAACCGTCACCCCGGAACGAGTCCGGGGTGACGGGTTTTACGGGCGATCGTTTCGCTCCGGAATTACTCCGCCGCTTCTTCCCAGTCGCGTGTCTCTTCGACCGGCATGCGGATCAGGTGATCGAACGCCGACAGCGCTGCCTTCGAACCCTCGCCCATCGCGATCACGATCTGCTTGTACGGCACGGTCGTCACGTCGCCCGCGGCAAAGATGCCGGGCTGCGAGGTGTGGCCCCGGTGGTCGATTTCGATCTCGCCGCGCGGCGACAGCGCGATGGTTCCCGCCAGCCATTCGGTGTTGGGCACGAGGCCGATCTGCACGAAGATGCCGGCAAGATCGACCCGATGCACGGCCTCGCTATTCCGGTCGCGATAGGACAGGGCGATCACCTTGTCGCCATCGCCATGGACTTCCGTCGTCAGCGCGGAGGTGAGGACGGTCACGTTGGCGAGGCTACGCAGCTTGCGCTGGAGCACCGCGTCGGCGCGCAATTCGCTGTCATATTCGATCAGCGTGACGTGCGCGACGATGCCGGCAAGGTCGATCGCCGCTTCGACTCCCGAATTGCCGCCACCGATCACCGCAACGCGCTTGCCCTTGAAGAGCGGACCGTCGCAATGCGGGCAATAGGCGACGCCCTTGTTACGGTATTCCGCCTCGCCCGGCACGTTCATCGTGCGCCAGCGCGCGCCGGTCGACAGGATGACGGTGCGGGCCTTGAGCGACGCGCCGTTTTCCAGAACGACTTCGTGAAGGCCATCGGCGCCCGCCGGCACCAGCTTTTCCGCGCGCTGCAGGTTCATGATGTCGACGTCATAGTCGCGAACGTGGCGTTCCAGCTCGGCGGCGAGCTTCGGGCCTTCGGTGTGCGGCACCGAGATGAAATTCTCGATCCCCATCGTGTCGAGCACCTGCCCGCCGAAGCGTTCCGCCGCGATGCCGGTACGGATGCCCTTGCGCGCGGTATAGATCGCCGCGGCGGCGCCGGCGGGCCCACCACCGACGACGAGGACGTCGAACGGGTCTTTGGCCCCGATCTTTTCGGCCGCGCGCGCGGAAGCGCCGGTGTCGAGCTTCGCGACGATCTGTTCCAGCTCCATCCGGCCCTGGCCGAAGGGTTCGCCGTTCAGGAATACGGTCGGCACGGCCATCACCTTGCGGCTGGCGACCTCGTCCTGAAACAGCGCGCCGTCGATCGCGGTGTGCGTCACGCGCGGGTTGAGGACCGCCATCAGGTTCAGCGCCTGCACGACGTCGGGGCAATTGGCGCAGGACAGCGAAAAATAGGTTTCGAAATGATAGTCGCCGTCGAGCGCCACGACCTGCTCGATCAATTCCTGCGCCGCCTTCGACGGGTGGCCGCCGACCTGGAGCAGCGCGAGCACCAGCGAGGTGAATTCGTGGCCCATCGGCAGGCCGGCGAAGCGGACGCCGATGTCCGTGCCGGCGCGTCGGATCAGGAAGCTGGGGGTACGGTCGTCATCGCCGGTGGTGACGCTGACCTTGTCCGACAGCGCGGCGATCTCGTCGAGCAGCTCACGCATCTGCTGCGACTTGGCGTCCTGCCCCAGGCTCGCGACCAGCTCCACGGGGAAGCGGACGTGGACCAGATAGGCTTTGAGCTGCTGCGTCAGATTGGCGTCGAGCATGGGAGGCTCCCGAAAGGAATGAGTCTACGAAAAAAGCAAACGGCCCGAGGCGGATGGTCCGCCCCGGGCCGCGCGTGCCTTGGCCCCGGGGGGGGGGGGCGGCTTAGATCTTGCCGACGAGGTCCAGGCTAGGAGCGAGCGTCTCTTCGCCCTCTTCCCACTTTGCGGGGCAGACTTCGCCCGGATGCGCGGCGATATACTGCGCGGCCTTGATCTTACGCAGCAGTTCGGCGGCGTTGCGGCCGACGCCTTCCGACGTCACTTCGATCAGCTGGATCACGCCTTCGGGATCGATCACGAACGTGCCGCGATCGGCCAAGCCCTGGCCTTCGCGCAGGATCTCGAAGTTGTTGCTGATCACGTGGTTCTGGTCGCCCAGCATGTAATAGTTGATCTTGCCGATCGCGGGCGAGCTGTCGTGCCACGCCTTGTGGCTGAAGTGGGTGTCGGTCGACACGCTGTACACCTCGACGCCCATCTTCTGGAGCGTGGGATAGACGTCGGCGAGGTCTTCCAGCTCGGTCGGGCAGACGAACGTGAAGTCGGCCGGGTAGAAGAAGAACACCGCCCACTTGCCGAGCACGTCGGTGTCGCTGACCGACACGAACTTGCCTTCCTTGTAGGCCTGCGTGGTGAAGGGCTTCAGCTTGCTGCCGATGAGGGCCATGGGTCGTCTCCGTTGAATGGTGTGGAGCCGATATAGGCGATCATGCTGCAATGCAAAATTGATCTGTTTGCGCCGCATGATCGATATGATCGATCAATACCCGGGCTCTGGCAGTTTCCTACCGCAAACGCGAGTGCATCACTTTGCAAGTGCGGAATAAATTGACCACGCGCTGGTGAGGGTAAGGAGGACGCCGACCAGCGCCATGAGGTGGCGGGTGGGGACACGCTTGGCAAGAATGCCGCCGAACGGCGCCGCGACGAGGCCCCCGATGAGGATGCCGAGCGTGTGCAGTGTGAAGGCGGACCAGCCTAGCGCGGCGAAAAAGGTGACCGAGGCGGTAGCAGTCAGGAAAAACTCCGCCGTGTTGACCGTGCCGATCGTATGGCGCGGTGTCGCGCCCTGAATCAGCAAGTTGGAGGTGACGACAGGACCCCAGCCGCCGCCGCCCGCGGCATCGAGGAAGCCGCCGACGAGGCCGAGTGGCGCCACGACGCGGGGCTTGCGCGGCTTGATCTCGCCGCGGACCGCACGGAACAGCAGATACAGGCCGATGCACGCGAGATAGGCCATGACGAACGGCTTGGCGACCGAGGCGTCGATCGTACTGAGCAACGTCGCCCCGGCCACCGCGCCGATCATGCCGGGGATGACGAGCCGGCGGAACAGCTTCCAATCGACGTTGCGGTGTACGACGTGGCTGACGCCCGACGCTGCGGTGGTGAACGTTTCGACCGCGTGGACGCTGGCGGAGGCGACCGCGGGGGGAACGCCCATCACCGTCACCAACAGCGTCGAGTTGATGACGCCGAACGCCATACCAAGCGCGCCATCGATGACCTGCGCCGCAAAGCCGATCGCGATGAACGGCAGCACCTGGGACCAGTCGATCGCAGTCAAAAAATCAGGCATCGAAGGCGGTAACTCCTGGCGCCCGGCAAAGACGCATTGCCCGCATCGTGCCCGCTATGGCCAATTCCGACAACAAAGCTGGGCTTTGCCGCCCCCAAGCCACGGGGTCTCTGCCAACGGGCATGTGGCGGAACCATGGAAATTACGCCGCCGAAGCGTTACATGCAGAGGATGACGAGCCGGAAGGGCAAGGGGAAGTAACGGATGTTCGGACGGCTTGCCGCCTATCTCGATTCGATCCGGGCGCGTGATCCGGCGCCGCATTCGCGTGCCGAAATCCTGTTGTATCCGGGCGTTTGGGCGCTGGGCCTGCACCGCGTCGCGCACGCCTTGTACCGTCGTCGGCTGTTCTTCCTTGCGCGTGCTGTCAACCACTTCGCCCGGGCATGGACCGCGATCGACATCCATCCGGGCGCGACGATCGGCCGCAATTTCTTCATCGACCATGGCTTCGTCGTGATCGGTGAAACGGCGGAGATCGGCGACGACGTCACCATCTATCAGTGCGTGACGCTGGGCGGGACCAGTCCCGACAACGGCGTCGCGGGCAAGCGCCACCCGACGCTGGCCGATGGCGTCATCATCGGATCGGGCGCGCAGGTGTTGGGGCCGATCCTGGTCGGTCCGCGCGCGCGCGTCGGTGCCAATGCGGTGGTGACGCGCGACGTGCCGGCCGGTGCGGTGATGGTGGGCATCCCGGCGCGGCCGACCATGGTAGAGGGCGGCGCGGCCGAAACGCCGTCGCGCTTCGTGCCCTATGGCACGCCGTGCAGCGAGATGTTCGACCCGGCGACGCAGAAGATCGAGATGATGCGCTGCGAGCTGGAATCGATGCGCAAGCGGCTGGATGCGCTGCTCGCCGAACGGGCGGACGACGCCGCGCCGCATGCGGAGCGTGACAGAGCGTGACGGGCGGGGCCTGATGGGGATCGTCACGCCGTTTCCGCTGGGACGCGAGCCGGGGCAGGTCGGGTTCGAACGCGTCGAGCTGAACCGCATTCTCGACCTGTACGGCCGCATGGTCGCGGCCGGGCATTGGAAGGATTATGCGATGGAGCTGGGCAAGGATGCCGCAGTCTTCGCCGCCTTTCGCCGTACCGCCGAACGTCCCGAATTCCGTATCGAGAAACGCCCGGCGCTGCGTGCGCGGCAGGGCATGTGGGCACTGATCGGCGAGCAGGGCATGGTTCTGAAGCGGGGCCAAGAGCTCGGCCCGGTACTGGCGCCGATCGAGCGGCGGCTGATGAAGCTGGTCGACTGACGGGGGCCGAGGGGCCGTCCCTTGGCCGTCATCCCAGCGAAGGCTGGGATCTCTGTGTTACAGCGAGCAGCGGAAGTCGCGAGAGACACTAGCCTTCGCTGGGTGACGGCAGCTCGGATTGGAGGGCGACGGGGAAGGCGGCGCCTCCCCCAGTCTCATCAAGCGTATTGCACCGGTGGCAGCCGGCGGCGGAGCGATTGCGACAGCGCCGTCACAACGGCGCGGCGCATCGGCTGCCAGAAAGCGGACAGGCTCAGCAGCGCCGATCCGATGACGAAGGCGGTGAGCGCCGCACCCAGTTCGATGGCGCCGGCACTGCGGAACAGCGCGTAGAGCGCGGCCAGCACATAGGCGAGGCCTGACACCAGAAGCGCACGCCGGTCGACCGCCAGCGCGATGGCGGCGAAGCAGACGTATAGCGCCAGCACCACCACGGCCATCCCTGCGCCGATATCGCCCCGGAACACGCCCAGCATCTGGAAGATCGAATGCGCGATCATCGGTGCAGCGGCGAGGTGCAGCCAGAATGCGACATCCGATCGACGCGTCTTGCGTTCGGTATCACTCATGTCCCAGCGCATCGCCGTGGCAAAGACGCCAAGGCCGCCGACCAGCAGCAGCGGCCAGACCGCATCCTTCACGTCGGGGATGGCGGCGAGGATCAGGCCGATCGCGGTTGCGACCAATGCGGCCGCCCCGGCGGCGACGGTGATCGGCACCATGAAGCGGCGCCAGTGCAGCCATGCCGCGCCGGCGGTGGCCAAGCCGATGCCCGCGATCGCCAGCGCCCCCGCGCGATCGCCGAGGTTCGGTGCAACGGCTTGCACGCCCTCGAACAGACCGCCAGCAACCCCACCGACGAAGGCGATCAACAGCAGGATGCTGGGCAGCGCCATCCGGCGTTTGGCGGTGAAATATTCGGCCAGCATCCAGGCCATGCCTGCGACGAACACGCCGCCCAGTGGCCGGGCAAGTGCGGTGCCGATCTGCCCCACCGCGACGAGCAGCAGGACGATCGCGATCGAGACGAAGATGTCGTTGAAGCCGGTGAGCAGACGGAAATGCTCTTCGTCTACCGCCGGCGCTGCATGCGCCGCGGCGATGTGCGCGCGCAGCGCCGCCGCGGCGTCGGCGGAGATCGCCCCCGCCGCCACCGCGCCATCGATGTCGCTTTCGCTATACATGGCGATCCTTCCCCAAGTTGCCGATCGGGGCAGGCTACCAGCAGTGTGTTATTTGTTCAACACACTAATATCTTGGGTGTTTGGGCGCTTAGCCTATGAGGGAGTCCCTCGATCCGTCACCGCGACCTCCGGGGACGCGATGACGGTGGGGTTGCGGTGGGTGTGACGGGCGACTCGCCTGAGCGACGATGTGCCGCGCCGCCACCCACGCAGGGTCAGCGCTTGCCGACGCGCGCCTTGCGGGCGGCGTAGCGGGCATCGCGGGCGGCCTTCATTTCCGCTTCCGTCGGGATGCGGGGCTTGGCCTTGGCGGCAGCTTCCTCGGCAGCGATGCGCGCGGCTTCGGCCGCGGCCTTCTTCTCGGCGATCGCCTGTTCGCGGGCGGCCTTCTTTTCGGCGCTCGCCTGGGCGCGCGCAGCTTCCTTGGCTTCGGCGGCGGCGATACGCTCGGCGAGTACCGCTTCGTCGACTTGCGGACGGTTGCGCAGCTTCTCCAGCGCGGCCTCTTTGGCCTTGGCGGACAGCGCGGCGCGCTCCTGGAACGTCTGGGGTTTGTAGGCGGCCATGTGGTGAACGGTATTCCTTATTGTCGGGCTGACGGGTCGACGAAGCGACCTCGGCGGCGTGCCGTTACAGCAAAACGCGTCATTCTCCAAAACGCTGCGCGCCGATCATGCTCGCCGCGTCGGAGCCGAGCGTGTAGGGCGGCGCCTTTCGCCGCAACGAAGGACGCGATCGATGACCCCGCGCGAGCTATTGGGAACCGCCGAGGTGCCGGGCGGCGAGCCGCTGCGCCTGTTCCGCCGCGGTGGCGACTTCATGATCGTGCTGGAGCGCAACGAGCTGATGAACAGTCGGATGAGCGGGTCGGAAGAGGCGCTCGCCGTCATGACGATCGAACGGCTGGCGTCTCGAACCCCGCATCTGCTGATCGGCGGATACGGCATGGGATTTACTTTGCGCGCGGCCTTGGCAGCGCTGGGGCGGGATGCACGTGTCACCGTGGCCGAGCTGGTGCCGGAGATCATCGCATGGGCGCGTGGGCCGATGGCGGATCTGACCGCGGGCTGGCTGGACGATGCCCGCGTGACGGTGCGGATGGGCGATGTCGCCGACGCGATCGGCGAGGGGACGTATGATGCGATCCTGCTCGACGTCGACAACGGCCCCGACGGACTGGTGCGGGCCGAGAACAACCGGCTCTATTCGAACCGCGGGCTGGCGGCGGCGCGGGTGGCGCTGGCGCCGGGGGGCATATTGGCGGTGTGGTCCGCGGGGAAGGACGCGGCCTTTACCCGGCGGCTGCGCGACGCCGGGTTCGACGTGGACGAGGTCAGCGTCCGCGCGCGGAGCAACGGCAAGGGCGCGATGCACACGATCTGGTTCGCGCGGAAGCGGTAGGCCTGCCCCCAAGGCCCGTCATCCCCGCCTTCGCGGGGATGACGGACGTTCAGTTGGTTACGCCGGCTCGCCGACGATCGTCTTCAGCTCCATGAAGTCGGCGATGCCGTATTTGCCGCCCTCGCGGCCGTTGCCCGATTGCTTGAAGCCGCCGAATGGCGTGCCGACCGGGCCGCTCCAGCCGTTGATCGTGACGAGGCCGGCGCGCAGCCGCGGTGCGACCTTGGCCGCTTCCGCCGGATCGCCGGAGATCGCCGCGGACAGGCCGTATTCGGTGGCGTTGGCGAGGCGCACGGCCTCGTCGCGGTCGGTGTAGCGGGTGATCGTCGCGACCGGGCCGAACGTTTCCTCGCGCGCGATGCGCATGTCCGGCGTCACATCGGCGAAGACGGTCGGGCGGACGTAATAGCCGGCGTTGCGGCCGTCGGGACGGCCGGGGCCGCCGGTGACGAGCGTCGCGCCTTCATCGATCGCCGACTGGATCAGTGCCTGAATCTTGTCGAACTGCGCCTTGTTGACGACCGGGCCGATATGCGCGCCCATCTCGGCCGGGTCGCCGACGGGCGCGGATTCGAAGATCGCCTTGGCGACCTGCGCCGCTTCCTCGGCCTGGCTGTCGTGGACGAGCAGGCGGGTGGGTGCGATGCAGCTCTGGCCCGAATTGGCGAGCACGCCCTGCAGCGTCGGCGGCAGGACGCTAGCGAGGTCAGCGCCCTCCAGCACCAAATTGGGGGCCTTGCCGCCCAATTCCTGATGGACGCGCTTGACGGTCGCCGCCGCAGCCTGCGCCACCGCGATGCCCGCGCGGGTCGATCCGGTGAAGCTCACCATGTCCACGCCCGGATGGGTCGACAGCGCCGCACCGACCGTGGGGCCGTCGCCGTTGACGAGGTTGAATACGCCCGCCGGTACGCCCGCTTCGTGCAGGATTTCCGCAAGGATCCGCGCGCAGCTCGGCGCTTCCTCGGAAGGTTTGAGGATCATCGTGTTGCCGGCGGCAAGCGCGGGCGCGACCTTGGCGCAAATCTGGTTGAGCGGCCAGTTCCAGGGCGTGATCATCGCGACGACGCCGATCGGTTCGTGGACGACGCGCGCCTTGCCGACCTGTTCGGAGAAGGTGAATTCGCGCAACGCCTTCACCGTGCCCATCAGATAACCGAGGCCCGCGGGCGCCTGCGCCGCCTGCGCGAAGCCCACCGGCGCGCCCATTTCCTGGCTGACCGCCTTGGCGAGATCGGGGATGCGGCTCTTGTACACCTCGATCACGCGGTCGAGCAGGTCGGCGCGCTCTTCCGGCGTGGTCTGCGAGAACGTCTCGAATGCGCGGGTCGCGGCGGCGACCGCCTTGTCGACGTCGGCCTGCGTGCCGAGCGTGATCGTCGTCACTGCCTGTTCGGTCGAAGGATCGATCACGTCATAGGGGCGGCCTCCCTCGCTCGCCACCCAAGCGCCGTCGATGTAGAAGGTGAGGGGATCAGTCATCGCATCGCTCTCCATCGGATTTCCATCGATAGTGCGATGCGCCGGGATCGGTTGCAACCCGAAACGCGTATCGCGGGTTGGGGCGGGGCACGAGAAGGACGGACGGCATATGAGCGAACGCGTCGCACGCATCACCCGCACCGGCGGGCCGGAGGTGATCGAATGGGTCGACGTCGACCTGCCGCCGCCCGGGCCGGGCGAGGTTCGGATGCGCCATCATGCGGTCGGCCTGAATTACATCGACACCTATCATCGCAGCGGCGTCTATCCGGTCGAGCTGCCGGCGGGCGTCGGCAGCGAGGCGGCGGGTGTGGTCGAGGCGGTGGGCGAGGGCGTCGACGAACTGAAGGCCGGCGATCGGGTCGGCACGTTCGGGCCGTCGCGTGGTGCCTACGCCACGGCACGCAACGTCGCCGCGAAGCAGCTTTTCCGGCTGCCCGACGATGTCGACGATCGCACCGCCGCCGCGATGCTGCTGAAGGGGTGTACGGTCGAGGCGCTGGTGGACCGCTGCGCGCGCGTGCAGGCGGGGCAGACGGTGCTGGTTTGGGCGGCAGCGGGCGGTGTCGGGCAGCTGATGACCGGCTGGCTGAAGGCGATCGGCGCGATGGTGATCGGGACGGCCGGCACGCAGGAGAAGGCGGAGCATGCGCGGACGGCTGGTGCGGATCACGTCCTGCTCCACCGCGACGAGGATGTCGTCGCTCGCGTCAAGGACATTACCGAAGGCACGGGCGTCGCGGTGGTGTTCGACGGCGTCGGCATGGCGAGCTGGGAGCGCACGTTGGCCGTCACCGCGCGGCGCGGCCTGATCGTCAGTTACGGCAATGCCGGTGGCGCGGTAACGGGCGTCAACCTGGGCGTGCTGGCGGCCAAGGGGTCGCTGTTCGTCACCCGTCCGACGCTGTTCGATTATTACGTCACACCTGACGAGCGGCAGGCGGGGATCGAGCGGCTCTATGCGATGCTGCGATCGGGCGCGATCCGGCCCGAGATCGGCCAGACCTTTGCGCTGGAGGATGCGGCGGACGCGCACCGGGCGCTGGAGGCAGGCGAGACGCGAGGCAGCACGATCCTGACCGTTTAGGCATCGGATCGCGAGGCGAAGAGAAAAGGGGCAGTCTCCCTGTCGGGGTGGCACAAGTCGTTCGAGGGCATCGTGCTGTAAAGACCGGGTAATGGGCGCACGCATTTGGACCGACGAAGCAATAGGCGTCGTCTGCATGAACGGTTTGTCATTCTGATGTCTTGATCGTGCCATCGATCGTCGGGCATGGCGGGCGCCGGAGTGTCGCCAATGTCCCAGAATTCGGTTTTCTACGATGCCAGCGGTCGGCGTAAACGGCGGTTTACGCTGGCGGTCGTCGCGTTCGTCCTGTTGCTCGTGCTGTCGGTCGCGATGTTCGCGGTGTCGATCGGCGCGGTGCCGGTCGCGCCGCTGCTGCCCGTGGAGGTCGAACGGCCACCGCTCCAGCGGCTGGCGGCGCCGCACGGCGTGTTGCGACGTGCGCGGCGCAGCATCGCCTATTACGAGAACAAGCTGTTCGGCACCGCGGCGCGCAAGCCCGCGGCATCGGGCAATCCGTCGCTCGCCATCGCATTTCACACGCCCTGGGATCCGTCGAGCGCCGCGAGCCTTCGCCGTCATGTCGAGCAACTGGACTGGGTAATCCCCGGCTGGGTCTCCGTGACGGGGCCCAACCACCAGATCACCGTCTTCCGCGACACCGCCGGTCGCACGATCCTGAACAAGGCGATCCACCGTCCGGTGGTGTTGCCGATGATCCAGAATGCGCTGAACGGCAATTGGGACGGCAAGGGCACCGCCGCACTGATGGCCGATCCGAAGGCGCGCGCGGCCTTCCTCGACAAGCTGGTGCCCTGGCTCGCCAACAATCGTGCAGGCGGCGCCTTCTTCGACTTCGAAAATCTGCCCGCCAGTGCGCAGGCGGATTACCGCGCGTTCCTGGCCGATGCTCAGCGCCGCTTCGCCCCCCGCGGGTGGGTGGTCGCGATCGCCGCGCCGGTCGGCAATCCGGAATGGAACCTGCCCGCCTACGCCAAGGTCACCGACAAGATCTTCCTGATGGCGTATGACGAGCATGAAACGTCGGGCGAGCCGGGGCCGATCGCGTCCCAGCACTGGTTCGTCGAGCAGGTCGCCAATGCCTCGCGCGGGATCCCGCCGCAGAAGCTGGTCGTGGCGATCGGCTCCTATGCCTACAATTGGTCGCCCGCCGGCAACGACGCGATGAGCGTCGAAGAAGCGTGGCAGGCCGCACGCGATTCGGGCACGGTTCCGACCTTCGACCCGGTCAGCGGCAACAGCAGCTTCGCTTATAAAGAAGGCGACGAGAGCCATGTCGTCTGGCTACTCGATGCAGCGTCGGCCTATAACGAGATGACGTTCCTGCAGCGCGCGGGCATCGGCAGTATCGCGCTGTGGCGGCTGGGTGCCGAAGACCCCAGCGTGTGGAAGCTGTTCGGCCGCGATCATCGCACGCTGCCGCCGGCCGCTGTCATCGATACGATCCCGGCGGGCACCGACGTCGACATCGAAGGACCGGGCGAAATCCTGAAGGTGGCGGGCACGCCCGTCACCGGCCAGCGGTCCGTGGTCACCGGCCCCAATGGCGCGATCACCGACGTGCGCTTCGATCGCCTGCCGGCGCCGCTGGAGGTGGACCGTACCGGCTATCGCAAGAAGCTGCTCGCGCTGACCTTCGACGATGGACCGGACCCCAAGTGGACGCCGCAGATCCTCGACGTGCTGAAGCGCGAACATGCCCCCGGCACCTTCTTCATCGTCGGCGAGAATGCCCTGACGCAGCGGCCGTTGTTGCAGCGGATGATCATGGAAGGCCATGAGATCGGCAGCCACACCTATACCCACCCCAATCTCGCGACCTCGTCGCCGGGGCAGGTGCTGTTCGAGCTGAATGCCAACCAGCGCCTGTTCCAGGCCTTCACCGGCCGGTCGCTGCGCCTGTTCCGCGCGCCCTATTTCGGTGACGCCGAGCCGAGCACCGCGGACGAACTGGGGCCGGTGCTCCAGGCGCAGAACCGCGGCTATGTCTCGGTGGGTCTGCACGTCGATCCGGACGACTGGAAGCGGCCGGGCGTGCAAGCGATCATCGACCGGACGATCGCGCGCGTCACCGATGGCCCCGCCAATTGCACCAACGATTCGCCCGTCGACTGCAGCCGCAACGTGATCCTGCTGCACGATGCCGGCGGCAATCGTGCCGAGACGGTCGCGGCGCTGCCGGTGATCATCGATCGGCTGCGCGCGATGGGCTATCACTTCGTGCCGGTCTCGACGCTCGCCGGCCTGTCGCGCAACGCATCGATGCCGCCGATCAGCGCAAGCGACCAGCTCGCCGCGCGCGTCGACCTCGGGCTGTTCAGCGCATTGGGCTTCATCGTCGTCGCGCTGCACTGGATGTTCGCGATCGCGATCACCGTCGGCATCCTGCGTGCGCTCGCGCTGTCGGCGCTGGCGCTGATCCAGGCGCGGCGCGAGGGGCGTGAGGTGTTCCCGGCGATCGACCCCACCCGCTTCGTGACGGTGATGATCCCCGCGTATAACGAAGAGCGCGTGATCGAACGCGCGGTGCGCGGCGTGCTCGCCTCCACCGATGTCGCGATCGAGGTGATCGTGATCGACGACGGGTCGAAGGATCGCACCTCCGCCGTCGTGGCGGAGGCATTCGGCGACGATCCGCGCGTCCGCCTGCTGACGCTGGAGAACGGCGGTAAGGCGCGTGCGCTGAACACCGCACTGGCGCAGGCGAAGGGCGAGATTGTCATCGCGCTCGACGCCGACACCCAGTTCGAACCGACGACGATCGCACGCCTCGCCCGCTGGTTCGACGATCCGAAGCTGGGCGCGGTCGCGGGCAACGCCAAGGTGGGCAACCGCGTGAACCTCGTCACCAAGTGGCAGGCGCTGGAGTACATCACCGCGCAGAACCTGGAGCGGCGGGCGTTCGCGCGCCTCAACGCGATCACCGTGGTGCCGGGCGCGGTCGGCGCGTGGCGGCTGGCGGCGATCCAGCAGGTCGGCGGCTATCCGCACGATACGTTGGCGGAGGATCAGGACCTCACCATCGCGATCCAGCGCGCTGGCTGGGCCGTCCGCTACGATCAATATGCCGTGGCGTGGACCGAGGCGCCCGAGACGTTCCGCGCGCTCGCCAAGCAGCGGTTCCGCTGGGCGTTCGGCACGCTGCAATGCCTGTGGAAGCATCGCTCGGCGATCGGCAGCAGCCATCCGCGTGGGCTCGGCTGGATCGGCCTGCCGCAGGCGATCGTGTTCCAGATCCTGCTCGCCGCGATCAGCCCGATTATCGACCTGGCGCTGCTGGTCAGCTTCGTCGTCACCTATCTGGACGTGCAGGCGCACGGCTGGGCGCAGACGAGCCACGACGTCTACACGATGCTGACCTTCTGGGCGGTGTTCACGACGATCGACCTGATGGCGGCGACGGTCGCCTTCGCATTGGAACGGCGCGAGAAATGGAGCCTGTTGTGGCTGCTGATCCCGCAGCGCGTCGGCTATCGCCAGATCATGTATTACGTCGTGCTGAAGGCGATCACGCAGGCGATGCGCGGGCCGATGGTCGGTTGGGGCAAATTGCAACGCACCGGCCGCGTGCAGGCGGGGTGAGGGAGAGCGCGCTGTGTTCCGAACACGCGTAAAAGTCTGTTGCATCGCGTCACGGGCCGAGGCGGATATGGCGACAGCCGCCGGGGCGGATGCTTTGGGCCTGGTGGCGCGTATGCCATCGGGTCCTGGGCCGATCCCCGATGATCGGATTGCCGACATTACCGCGACCGCCATGCCGCCCGTCGCCACGTTCCTGCTGACGTCGGAAACCACGGCCGATGCGATTGCGGAACACGTGTCGCGAACGCAGCCGACGACGGTGCAGATCGTATCGCACATCGATGTCACGGAATCTCGCAAGCTTGCGGAATGCCTCCCCCACGTCCGTCGGGTACAGGTGATCCATGTGGAGGGCCGCGAAGCACTCGACATGATTTCCCTGTATTCGCCGTACGTTCACGCGTTCCTACTCGATTCCGGTCGGCCCAATGCGGCGATCGCCGAATTGGGCGGCACTGGTAGGGCGCATGACTGGACGATCAGCGCCGACTTCGTTCGCGCCAGCACGCGTCCGGTGTTTCTGGCTGGGGGCCTGTCCGCGAGCAACGTGGGCGAGGCGATCCGCCAGGTAAGGCCATATGGGCTCGACCTGTGCTCCGGTGTGCGGACGGACGGCCATCTCGACGCCGTCAAGCTCGACGCATTCATGCATGCCGTGCGCGCGGCTGACATGACGATGTCTCGGTAGGCTGCCGCGCCGTTAGCCGGTAAACCTTGGCAGAATGGCATCGCCTTCCCCGCGCGCTAGGTCTACGAACGGCTGCACGCGTTTAGGGAGCCTGCATGATCCGTCCATTGCTGTTTTTGGCGTCGCTGCTCGCCGCCGCTCCGGCGATCGCGCAGGCTAAGCCGCCGCTGGTGCTGGCGGCGGCCAGTCTGCAGGAATCGATGACCGCCGCGGCTGACGCCTGGGCGACGCGGGGCCACCCGCGGCCCGTCATCTCCTTTGCGGCATCGTCCGCTCTGGCGCGGCAGGTAGAGGCGGGGGGTGACGCCGATCTGTTCGTGTCGGCGGACCAGCAGTGGATGGATGCGCTCGCCGCGAAGCGACTGATCGTGCCGGCCAGCCGCGTGACCTTCCTGGGCAACCAGCTGGTGGTGGTCGCCGCGAGGGACAATCCTGTGCGCATCCCGGTGCGTCCGCCCGCCGCGCTGGCGCGGGTGCTGGGTGCGGGGCCGCTCGCCATGGCGGATGCGCCGGTCCCGGCCGGCCAATATGGCGAGGCGGCGTTGAAATCGCTCGGCGTCTGGAGTGCGGTCGCGCCCAAAGTGGTGCGCGGCGACAGCGTTCGCGCGGCGCTGACACTGGTCGAACGTGGCGCCGCGCCGCTCGGGATCGTCTATGCCACCGATGCCAAGGCGTCGACCAAGGTGCGGATCGCAGGCGTGTTTCCGGCGACCAGCCATCCGCCCGTCACCTATCCGATCGCGCGCCTTGCCCGATCGACGAACCCTGAAGGCGAGAGGTTCCGCCGCTTCCTGATCAGCGCGCCGGGTAAGGCGATCTTCCGGCGATACGGGTTCTTGCCCCGCTGATGCTATCGGCGGAGGAATGGGGGATCGTCGGGCTGAGCCTGCGCGTCGGCGGGGTGGCGGTGGCGGCGATGCTGCCGGTCGCCTTCGCACTGGCGTGGGCTTTGGCGCGCGGGCGGTTTCCGGGCAAGTTGCTGCTCGACGCGATCGTCCACCTGCCGCTGGTGGTGCCGCCGGTGGTGACGGGGTGGCTGCTGCTCATCGCCTTCGGCCCGAACGGCCCCGCCGGCGCGCTACTCGAACGCTGGTTCGGGGTGAGCGTGCTGTTTCGCTGGACTGGGGCGGCGATCGCGGCGGGGATCATGGCGATGCCGCTGATGGTGCGCGCGATGCGGCTGTCGATCGAGGCGGTCGACCCGCGGCTGGAAAGCGCGGCGCGCACGCTGGGGGCGGGGCCAGCCCGTGTGTTCTGGACGCTGACGCTGCCGCTCAGCCTGCCGGGCGTGCTGGCGGGTGCGGTGCTGGGCTTCGCCCGTTCGATCGGCGAATTCGGCGCGACGATCACCTTCGTCTCCAACGTCCCGGGGCAGACACAGACGCTGCCGCTCGCCATCTATTCGGCACTCCAGCAGCCGGGAGCCGAGGCGAGCGTGTGGCGGCTGTCGGGGATCGCGGTGGTGCTGAGCCTGATCGCGCTGCTCGCGTCCGAATTGCTCACCCGGCGCGTGCGACGGGGGCTGCATGTCCTTTGACGTGCGCGTCATCAAGACGCTGGGCGACACGCGCATTGCGATCGATCTGGCGGTAGGCGAGGGGCTGACGGTGCTGTTCGGCCCGTCCGGCATCGGCAAGACGAGCGTGCTCAACATGGTCGCCGGTTTGCTGCGGCCAGACGCAGGCCGGATCGTGGTCGGCGACACGGTGGTGTTCGACGCAGCGGCCGGCATCGACCTGCCGCCCGAGCGTCGGCGGGCGGGCTATGTCTTTCAGGACCCGCGCCTGTTCCCGCACCGCCGGGTGCGCGCGAACCTGTTGTACGGGGCGAAGGACGACAGCGCCCTCGACGCCACCGTCGCGATGCTGGGCATCGGCCATCTGCTCGGGCGCTGGCCGGGCACATTGTCGGGCGGCGAGGCCCGGCGGGTGGCGATCGGCCGGGCACTGCTTAGCGATCCCGCCTTCTTGCTGCTCGACGAACCTTTGTCGTCGCTCGACCGGGCGCGGCGGGGCGAGATCATGGACGCGATCCTGCGCGTTCGCGACGAGGTTCGGCTGCCGATCCTGATGGTGACGCACGACCCTGAAGAAGCGGAGCGGCTGGGCACACGTATCGTCCGGCTCTGATCAATCTTTCACCGCAATTGTCTGCCAAAAGTCGGGTCGGTCGGGAGCATCGCGACCGGGCTTGGGGGGAAGCGGTCATGCATGGCGCGCGTCTTGGCTGTCTGCGCGTTTTCGTGGGCGCTGCGGTTCTGGTTCCGGGTGTCGCCGCAGCGCAGGCGGACGAGACGAAGACGGGCGACATCGTCATCACCGGCAAGCGACCGCGTGGATCGGCGATCGGCGATGTGGAGCCGGTGGCGGTGCTCGACGCCGGGCAGTTGCGGACGCTCGGCACCAACATCGACGATATCCTGCGGCAGTTGAAGCCGCTGACCACCTCGGCGAGCGGCGCCGATCCCGTGTTCCTGCTCAATGGGCGCCGCATTTCCGGCTATCAGGAGGTGCAGACGCTACCGCCAGAGGCGATCGAACGGACCGAGGTGCTGCCCGAGACGGAGGCGTCGCGCTTCGGCTTTCCGCCGACCGCACGGCTCGTCAATTTCATTACGAAGCGGCACTTTAGGGCGCTAGCGGTGGAGCAAAGCGCGTCGACCACGACCGATGGCGGCGGCAGCGCCGCGACACTGTCGCTGAGTCCGACGCGGATCGATCGCGACCGGCGCTTCGTCGCGACGATCGAATATCTTCGCCAAGACCCGCTGCCCTATTCCCGGCGTCCTACCTTTGCCGATCCCGACAGCCTGTTCGATCCGACCGGCAACGTCACCGGGATCGGCGGCGCCAGCCTGTCGCCGACGCTCGATGCGCTGGCGGGGCAGCGCGTGACGGTGGCGCCGGTGCCGCTCGATCCGGCGCAGCGTGGTCTGTTGTCGGCCTATGCCGTGGCGGCGAACGTGCCGCGTCGGTTCGACATGGCGCCTTACGGGGCGCTGCAGTCGAACGACGAGATCAAGATCAACGCGACGCAGGCCGTACCGATTGGCAAGACGGTGACGGCATCGCTCAACGTGTCGATGGACGCCAAGGGCGGCGCGCGGCCGGGTGGCCTTGCCACGGCGGTGCTGCGCGTGCCGGGCAGCAATCCGTATTCTCCCTTCGGCACCGATGTGCTGTTGTACCGAAATCTGCCCGAGGCCGGCGTCTTGCGCCAGTCGGGCGGGGGGTTGCAATTGCACGCGGGCGGCACGGTGCAGGGGAGCGTGAAGCGCTGGCTGTGGACCGTCACGGGCAATTACGATCGGGCGCTCACCCGCTTCATGCTCGACCAGGGGGTGGACCTGACACGCGTGCAGGCGGCGATTACGGCCGGCGCAGATCCGTTTCGCGGCTTTGCGGCACAGGACGTCGCGACCCGGCTGACCAGCCGCAGCCGATCCGTTGCCGAGACGCTGTCGAGCAATGCGATGGCGACGGGGCCCGTCGTGACGCTTCCCGCGGGAGAGGCGCGGATGACGCTGACCGCGGATTATGCGCGGACTGGTGGCAATGGCGCCTTGGCAGGGAGCGACGGAACCGCGCGGAGCCTGACGCGGGCGGTGCGGAGCGCGAGTGCCAATGTCGACCTGCCGATCGCATCGCGGGAACGCGGCGTGCTGGGCGCGATCGGCACGCTGTCGGCCAATGCCACGCTCGGCGTATCGTCGGTATCGCATTACGGGAGCCTGCTGTCGCGCTATCTGGGGCTCACCTGGACCCCGGTTGCGCCGGTGCAGGTCACCGCGTCGCTGAACGTGACGCAGAACGCGCCGGACATCGCGCAACTGACGCAGCCGGTCGTCACGATCGCCAACGTCGCCTTCTTCGACTTCGCGACCGGCACCAATGCGCTCGTCACCCTGACGAGCGGCGGCAATGCCGATCTGGCGCCCGAGCGGCGGCGCGTCAGCACATTGGGGGCGACGTGGAAGCCGATGAAGGCACGCGAGTTGCGGCTGGCGCTGAATTATATCGAAACGCGGATCGACGATCAGACGGTCAACATCGTCCGGGGCAGCCCGGCGCTGCTCGCGGCGTTTCCGGAGCGGTTCCGCCGCGATGCCAATGGCCAGTTGCTGACGGCGGACCTGCGGCCGATCAACGTCGCCTTCGAACGGGAGCGCAAGCTGGAGGGGCGGATCAATCTGTGGACGCCGCTGGGCGCCGTGTCCAAGCCGCCGGCCGCGCCGGCCGGCAGCACCGCTCCGCCGCCGCCGCCGCGGCAACGGCCGTCGCTGTACAGCTTCCTCACCGCGACGCTGCGGCTGGACGATCAGGTGATGCTGCGACCGGGACAGCCGGTGTTCGACGCGCTGTCCGGCGATGGGGTGAGCAGCGTGCAGGAGCGGTCGCGGTTCGAGGCACAGGGTACCATCGGCGGTTCGGTGGGAGCGGTGCAGGGCGGCATCTTCGGCCTGTGGAAGGCGCCGACCCGGATCCGCAGCGACATTCCGAGCGCCGACCTGCGCTTTTCGCCGAGGATGTTCTTTTCGCTCTATTCGACGTTCGATGCCGCCAAGCTGGCGCCGAAGGCCGACTGGGCGAAGCGGATGACGCTGCAATTCACGGTGCAGAACCTGCTCAACAACCGGGTGCAGGTTCGGGACCGGACCGGGGCGACGCCCTATGCCTTCCAGCCATCGTTCCTGGACTGGTATGGGCGGATCGTAAAGCTATCGGTGCGTAAGCTGTTCTGATGGCAACGAAAAAGGCGGTCCGTTGCCGGGCCGCCTTTTCGTTTTGGCTTCGAGCCGTGCCGTCACGGAGCAAGTCCGTGACGTCAGACGAAGGCAGCGATGCCGCCTTCGCTGGCCGCCGTGGCGAGTCTTTGGATTGCCGAAACAATCCAAAGCCGCCTGCGGATTAACGCTTCGAGAACTGGAAGCTGCGACGCGCCTTGGCGCGGCCGTACTTCTTACGCTCGACCGTACGGCTGTCGCGGGTCAGGAAGCCAGCGGCCTTGACCGGCGAGCGCAGGATCGGCTCGTACTTCGTCAGCGCCTGGCTGATGCCGTGCTTGACCGCGCCGGCCTGGCCCGAGAGGCCGCCGCCCCTGACGGTGCAGATCACGTCATACTGACCTTCGCGCTCGGTGATGCCGAACACCTGGTTGATGACGAGGCGCAGCGTCGGACGCGCGAAATAGACTTCCTGATCGCGACCGTTGATCGTGATCTTGCCCGAACCCGGCTTCAGCCAGACGCGTGCGACGGCGTCCTTACGACGGCCGGTCGCATAGGCGCGGCCGAACTTGTCGAGTTCCTGCTGACGCAGCGGCGTGGTCGGCTGGGTCTGCACCGGCGCGGCGGTTTCGCCTTCGGCGCCGTTGGTCGCCGGAGCGGCGGCGGGAGCCTGGGCCGCCTGCTGGGTCAGCGAGGCGAGGTCGGAAAGGGACTGGCGATTGTCGGTCATTACGCGCCCACCTTGTTCTTGCGGTTCATGCCCGCGATATCGAGAACCTCAGGGTTCTGGGCTTCGTGCGGATGCTCCGAACCCTTGAAGATGCGCAGGTTGCGCATCTGCTCGCGGCCGAGCGGACCGCGCGGGATCATACGCTCGACGGCCTTTTCGAGGACGCGCTCCGGGAAGCGGCCTTCGAGGACCTTGGCGGCGGTGATGCCCTTGATGCCGCCGGCATAGCCGGTGTGCTTGTAATAGACCTTCTTCGCCGCCTTGTTCGACGTGAAGCGGATCTTGTCGGCGTTGATGACGATCACATTGTCACCGCAGTCGACGTGCGGGGTGAACGACGTCTTGTGCTTGCCGCGCAGGATATTGGCGATGATCGACGCGGTGCGGCCGACGACGAGGTCGGTGGCGTCGATGATGTGCCACTTCTTTTCCACCTCATGCGGCTTGGCCGACTTGGTGGTCTTCATGAGCGCCTTCATGGGCGAGACCTTTCGGTTTGAAACGAGACACGCCGCCTGTTTCCAAGCGGCGTGGTTGAGGGTGCCAATGCGGGAGCGCCCCATGAAAGTCAAGCAAACAGCGGGTTTGCTGACGGGTAAAATAATACCAGCGGTTGCCGGCGCTCAGGCGAAGCGGCGGTCGCGACCCCCGATCGCATGCGCGGCAAAGACGGTGGCGATCAGCAGCAGCGCGGCATTGCCCTGATGCGCGACGGCGATTTCGATCTGCACGCCGCTCATCAGCGTGGCGATGCCGAGCACGATCTGCAGCGTCACGAGCAGCACGACCCACAGCCCCGCCTTCGATCCGCTGCGCGTCGCACGGATCGCGAGCCAGACCAAAGCGGCGGCGGTGGCGAATGCCCACCAGCGGTGGAAGAACTGGACGACGACGGGATTGTCGACCGCGTTGCGCCATGCCGGGTCGACCATGGGCACGCCGGCGGGGAACAGCGCGTCCCCCATCAGCGGCCAGCTGGCGAAGGCATAGCCGGCATCGAGCCCGGCGGTGAACGCGCCGTAGACGAGTTGCACGACCAGCGCCGCGAGCGCGAGCACCGCGGTGCGCGTCAACCGTGCGGGCGGGGCCGAAGGATCGCGGTGCAGCGCCATCAGGTCGAGCGCGGTCCAGACGATGCCGGCGAGGATGGTCAGCGCGGTGAGCAGATGGACGGCGAGGCGGATGTGGCTGACGTCGGTGCGCACCGACAGGCCGGAGGCAACCATCCACCAGCCGATCGCGCCCTGAAAGCCGCCGAGCGCCAGCAGCGCGCCGAGGCGCCAGCCGTAGCCCGCCGGAATCTGCCGCCGGACCGCGAACCACAGCAGCGGCAGGGCGAAAGCGACGCCGATCAGCCGGCCCCACAGACGGTGCAGATATTCCCAGAAGAAGATGTGCTTGAACCCGGCGAGCGTCATGTCGCGGTTGAAGGCGGCATATTCGGGGATGCGTTTGTAATTGTCGAATTCGGCCTGCCACTGCGCCTGATTGAGCGGCGGGATGGTGCCGCTGATCGGTTTCCATTGCGTGATCGACAGTCCGGATTCGGTCAGGCGGGTGATGCCGCCGATCACGACCATCGCGACGATCAGGCCGGCGACGACGAACAGCCATCGCGCCACGCTGCGAGGGCGGGCACGGGAAAGGAAAGCGGCGCTGGGTTGAAGCATGGCGTGGCTCATACGCCTGTTCCCGACCGCCGACCAGCGGCGTGTAAACCGCCAAAACGAGCGTGGAAGTGGACGAAGTGGACGATACGGTGTGTCCCGAAGCCCTCCCATGCGAAGGGGCGAATCGACCGGAGCGGCGAGGGACGTCCTACGACGGAACAGGATACCGGCGACGGATCGTGCCGGACCGAATCAGTCATGTGTCGACTGTTCACGCTTTTTTCCAAATAGGACAGCGATAATTTCCGCCAATATAGGTCATGCACGTTCCCGTAACCAAATCGCGATAGACCATGTCCAGGATTGGGCGGGAGTTTTCGATGTTTAACGTGACGGTAGACATCGAACGCGGCTGTTTCGAAAGTACAATCTTCGGCTTTTGGACGCTCGACACCATCGGCGAATTCCATCGCGCTGTTACGGAAGCGGGGCGCCGTATCCAGGCCACTGGGCGAGCGCCGATCAGCCTGTGCGACTATACCGGCGCGATGACGCAGAGCCAGGAGGTCATCGCCGCGTTGACCAAGATCATGGAGAATCCAATCGTCCGATCGCGGCGGGTCGCCATGTACACGGGCGACGTGATGCCGCGGATGCAAGCGGTCCGCGCGACGCGCAACCGCCCGGAGTTCCGGTTCTTCACCGACAAGGACGAGGCGCGTGTGTGGCTGTTCGCGGACGAGGCGGGCGGGGCGCCCGGGGTGGCTGACGCGCAGGCCGGGTGAGGCCGGGGGCGGTACGCAATTTCCTCACCCGCCAGGGGGAGGTCGCGCCTCCGAAGGCGGTGACGGAGGGGGCGGATAGGAACGTCCCCGATAACGAGACACTGTCATGAGCCCCCTCTGTCATGCCCAGCCGCATGCTACCGCAGCGGGGAAGGGATAATGGAACGGCATCGGGTGCCGATCATGGGTTTGACGCCCGAGTCCCACCACCGACTGGACAAGGCCTCTGACCGCACCTAACGCATGATATATTATATCATGGAGGTGATGATGCACGATGACGTGCGAGTACCGGTCGCGTTGGCGTCCGGGCCGATGGGGGCTGCACGGTGATGCTGGTCCCGTATCTGCTGGGGATCACCGCCGTCGGATCGACCTATGCCGGCGGGCGACTCGCCATGCGTTTCGGGCGGCGGCAGGACCTGTTGTTCGGTCTGACCGGCGGGATGGTCGTGGGGCTGGCATTGCTCGACCTGCTGCCCGAGGCCGTGGAGGGCGGCGGAGCCGCGAGCGGGCTGGTGTTCGGCGCGGTCGCGATCGGTATGGCGCTGTATATCCTGCTCCACCGCCTGCCCGGTGGCGCGATGGTCGGGCGCGTCAGCCTGGTGCTGCACAGCCTGATGGACGGGCTGGGCATCGGCCTTGCCTTCCAGGTGTCGCAGTCGACCGGCTGGCTGGTGGCGGCGGCCGTGCTGGCGCACGACATGGCGGACGGCGCCAATATGATCGGCATATCGTCCACCTCGTGCCGGCCGGAGCGGGCGCACCGCTGGCTGATCGCCAATGCCGCCGCGCCGCTGGCGGGCGTCGCGATCGGGCAGGCGATCCGGATCGACGCCCATCACCTGTCGCTGCTGCTCGCGCTGTTCGCCGGTGGCTTTCTATATATCGGCGCGTCCGAATTGCTGCCGCGCAGCCGCGGCGGCGCGCGCGGCTATGGCGCGGGGCTGGCAAGCATGGCGGGGATCGGCGTGATGGCCTGCGTCACCTATGTGGCGGGGTGACGCCGCCGTGCGGCTTCATCGCCGGTACAGCCGGCGCGGATAGCATCGCGCCCTGTCACAGGAAGGACGATGGCATGACGCATATGGTCGGACGTGGGTGGGCCCTGACGCTGCTGGTGGCGGCCGCATGCGTGCCCGCGCCGCTGCTGGCTGGGCCGCTGGCGAATGGCGCATTCGCCCCATCGACGTTCATCGTGTCGTGCGATTGCGCGACGCCTGCCAAGCGGGCGAGGGTGCAGCGCAGGATCGAGCGCGCGGGCGGCAGGATCCTGTATTCCTATGCGAGCATCGGTGGATTTGCGGTGACGGCCCGGCGGCCGCAGGATGGCGCAGCGTTGCGGCGACGGCTGACGCATATTTCGGGAATCCAGTCGGTGCAGCCCGATACGGCGATCCGGCTCGCCCCGCCCGGCGCGCCGCAGTGACGGCGTCGCCCGTCGCCGTAAAATTCGGAGATGTAATGTTGTAACGCAGCGCGGCTGCGCCTAGATGGTCGGCTCGGATGGACCATAGGACTCACTCCCATACGACCTCGGTCGTGCGCAGCTTCGGCTGGGCGGGGCTCGATCGCGCGGCGATCGCGTTGTCGGGGCTGTGCGTCGTCCATTGCATCGCGAGTGCGGTGCTGCTCGCCATGCTGTCCGCGGCGGGCGGGCTGCTGCTCAATCCGCTGTTCCACGAGATCGGTCTCAGCATCGCGATCCTGCTCGGCGCGGTGGCGCTGGGGCGCGGGGTTATGGAGCATGGCTATATCATGCCCGCCGCGATGGGGTCGTTCGGTCTGGGGATCATGGCGGGCGCGATGAGCCTGCCGCACGAGGGCGGCCATGGCGCGGAGACGCTGTGGACCGTAATCGGCGTCGGCCTGCTCGCCTTCGGGCACGACCTGAACCGCCGCGCCGGGCACTGACGCCGCTTGCCGCCGGGGCGGCCGCGCCTTATTTCAGCATCATGGCCAGCCACGCGCATCACGATCACCACGAGCCGCAAGGCGACGACCTGATGAAGGCCGCGCAGACGACGCTGGAAAAAGCGGGCGAGCAATGGACACCGATGCGGGCCAGCGTGTTCGCGGCGCTGGCGGCGTTCGACAAGCCGGCGAGCGCCTATGACATCGCAGATGCGCTGTCGCAGCGCGAGGGGCGGCGGGTGGCTGCCAACAGCATCTATCGCATCCTCGACGTGTTCGTTGCCGCGAACCTGTCGCGCAAGGTCGAAAGCTCCAACGCGTACGTCGCCAACGCGCACCCCGATTGCCTGCACGACTGCATCTTTCTGGTGTGCGATTCCTGTGGACGAACCGTGCACCTGGACGATGACAGCGTCACCCGCGGGGTGCGATCTGCCGCGCAAGCTGCTGGATTCACACCAGTTCGTCCCGTGATCGAGGTGCGGGGGCGCTGCGCCAACTGCGACTGAGGCCGGTTCGCGCTGCCAATCGACAGCCGATGGCGAAGCGCGTAGACGGGTCGGATGGCCGAACTCCCTGAGACTCCGCTGCTCGATACCGTCAACACCCCGGAAGAGCTGCGAAAATTGAAGCCCGAGCAGCTGCGCCAACTGGCGGACGAGCTGCGGCAGGAGACGATCTCCGCGGTCGGGACGACCGGTGGTCATTTGGGCTCCGGACTGGGCGTGGTCGAGCTGACCACTGCGATCCACTATGTCTTCGATACGCCGCGCGACCGGCTGGTCTGGGACGTCGGGCATCAATGCTACCCGCACAAGATCCTGACCGGGCGCCGCGATCGTATCCGCACGCTGCGCCAGGGTGGCGGCCTCAGCGGCTTCACCAAGCGCAGCGAGAGCGAGTACGATCCGTTCGGCGCGGCGCATTCGTCGACCTCGATCTCGGCGGCGCTGGGCTTTGCGGTGGCGAACAAGCTGGCCGGCACGCCCGGGCGCGGCATCGCGGTGATCGGCGACGGGTCGATGTCCGCGGGCATGGCCTATGAGGCGATGAACAACGCCGAACAGGCGGGCAACCGGCTGGTCGTGATCCTGAACGACAATGATATGTCGATCGCGCCGCCGGTGGGCGGGCTGTCGGCGTATCTGTCGCGCATCGTGTCGAGCCGCGAATTCCTGGGCGTGCGCGACATCCTGAAGCGCTTCGCCCGCCGCCTGCCGCGGCCGTTCCACCAGGCGGCGCGCAAGACCGACGAATTCGCGCGCGGCATGACGATGGGCGGCACGCTGTTTGAGGAGCTGGGCTTCTATTACGTCGGGCCGATCGACGGGCATAACCTCGACCATCTGATCCCGGTGCTCGAGAATGTGCGCGATGCCGAGGAAGGCCCGATCCTAGTCCATGTCGTGACCAAGAAGGGCAAGGGCTATGCCCCCGCCGAGGCCGCGGCGGACAAGTACCACGGCGTGCAGAAGTTCGACGTCATCACCGGTGCGCAGGCCAAGGCGCCGCCGGGGCCGCCGCAATATCAGAACGTGTTCGGCGACCAGCTGGTCAAGGAAGGGCAGCGCGACCCGACAATCGTCGCGATCACGGCGGCAATGCCGTCGGGCACCGGCGTCGACCGCTTCGCCAAGGCGTTCCCGGATCGCGCGTTCGACGTGGGGATCGCGGAACAGCATGCCGTCACCTTTGCGGCGGGCCTCGCCGCACAGGGGATGCGGCCGTTCTGCGCCATCTATTCGACCTTCCTGCAGCGCGCCTATGACCAGGTGGTGCATGACGTGGCGATCCAGAATCTGCCGGTCCGCTTCGCGATCGATCGCGCGGGGCTGGTCGGTGCCGATGGCGCGACGCATGCCGGATCGTTCGACGTCACCTATCTGGCGACGCTGCCCAACTTCGTCGTGATGGCGGCGGCGGACGAGGCGGAGCTGGTGCATATGACGCACACCGCCGCCTGCCACGACAGCGGGCCGATCGCGGTGCGCTATCCGCGCGGGGCGGGCGTCGGCGTGGATCTGCCGGAGGTGCCGCAGCGGCTGGAGATCGGCAAGGGCCGCGTCGTGCGCGAGGGCAAGACGGTGGCGATCCTGTCGCTCGGCACGCGGTTGGAGGAGGCGCTGAAGGCCGCCGACACGCTGGAGGCGAAGGGGCTGTCGACCACGGTCGCCGACCTGCGCTTCGCCAAGCCGCTGGACGAGGCGCTGATCCGCCGTTTGCTGACGACCCATGAGGTCGCGGTGACGATCGAGGAGAATGCGGTCGGCGGCTTCGGCGCGCATGTGCTGACGCTGGCGAGCGACGAGGGGCTGATCGATGGCGGGCTGAAGCTGCGCACGATGCGCCTGCCCGACACGTTCCAGGATCAGGACAAGCCCGAGAAGCAATATGCCGAGGCGGGCCTCGACGCCGACCATATCGTCAGCACGGTGCTCACCGCGCTGCGCCACAACAGCACGGGCGTGCACGAGGGCGCGCGCGCGTGAGCGGACCGCTGAAGGCCGCGATCATCATCGGCCTGGCGGTCGTGGTGCTGATCGCGGTCAACGTGCGCATGTATCGCGCGATGAAGGCGGCGACGGCGAAGGGCCGGGCGCTGGAGGCGGAGCCGCGCGAGGACCGCGGTGTCTGAGCCGGACCGCTTCGCCTCGCTGACGGAGGCGGAGCGGCAGATTCTGGCGCTGCTGGCGGCGGGGCATACCGCGAAGACGGCGGCGGCGGCGCTGGGCCTCAGCGTCCACGGGGTGAACGAGCGGCTGCGCGAGGCGCGGCGCAAGACGGGTGCGGGCAGCAGCCGCGATCTCGCCCGCGCACTGGCTGCCCAAGAAATTTGTGACGAGAAAATCGGGGTGGCCCCCGTCGCCGCGGTGTCGCCAGAGGCCGGGCCAGACCTGCCGCAACGTGCGGCGGGCACGGCACGGAAAGGGGTGCGTCCGATGGTATTGGGACTCGGCATAGCGGCGGCGGCAGTGCTGCTGGGCGGCATCGGCTGGCAGCAGGAACGGGGGCAGGCGACCGATCCGCTGCTCGGCTCTCTGGTGGTGGACAAGCCCCATGACGCGGCGGCACTGCATGAGCGGGTGCGCCGGGAAGCGCGCGATGCCGGCTGGGCCGCGCCGGCGGAAACGCGGCTGATGAACCGGTTCGGCATGATCGACGGGGTCAACAGCCTGCGCGTGCTGTGCGGGACGGATATATGCGAGGTGGCCGGGCGGATCGCACCGGGCGGTACTGCCAATGCAGCGTTGCTGGAGGTGCAGCAGGTCGCCTTTTCCGGCGTGCAGACGTTGGGCTTCACCAATGAGTCGAGCTTTTCGGTCGGCGGGGACGACACCGGGCAGGGCGCGGCGTTCGTCGCCTATCTGTACAGGCGCGCCGCCGACGTGCCCTATGTGGTGGCGACGATGCCGACGATGCACGCGACGATCGCGCCGGGGCCATTCACGCTCGGCGTCACCTTCGATCGACCGATGCAACCGGGGAGCTTTTCCTTCGTGAAGTCCGACCGCGGCGCCTATCCCGAATGCGACGGCACGCCGCGCCAGTCGGCGGATGGGCGCGGCTTTACGATGCAATGTACCGCGGTGGCCGGGCAGGCCTATTCGATCGGCTTCAACAACGCGCAGGCTCGCAATTTCAAGAGCCTGGACGGGGTGCCGGCGGAGCCGTCGCTGCTGTCGTTCGACGCGAAGCGCTGACGGCGGAGGCGCACGGCCGGCCGCTCGCACGGCGGCCGGTTTCGTGGTATGTGACGAGCCATGAAGCTCGAGAAGACCGCCGACGGTTATGTGGTGCAGGTGCCCGACGATGTCGTCGCCGCGCTGGGGCTGCATGAGGGCGACCAGGTGAAGGTCGCCAAATCGAATCCGGTTACCATCCCTGTGACGGACGAACAGCGGCAGTGGGCGATGGACACGATCCGGGAGTTGCGCAGCACCAACCCGCTCCCCCCCGGATATAAGTTCGATCGGGAGGAAGCGAACGCGCGGTGACCCGCGCTTTCTTCGATACGAATGTGCTCGTCTACACCTTCGACGAGGACGCGCGGGGTGCCGCCGCCTCGCGACTTCTGGACGATGGTGGCGTGATCAGCGTCCAGTCGCTGAACGAACTGGCCAATGTTCTGCTGCGCAAACGGCGGTGGACCTGGGAGCAGGTCACCCGTGCGACACAGGCCGTGACGTTTCGCTGCCCGGAGATCATCACGCTGACGCCAGACCTCCACCGCCTCGGGCTGCGCCTCGCCGAACGCTATCGCCTGTCCGTCTACGATGCGATGATTGCCGCGGCGGCGCTGACGGCGGAGTGCGACACGCTCTATTCCGAGGATATGCACGACGGCCTCGTAATCGACGGGCGCGTCCGGATCGTGAATCCGTTTGCGCCCGTCGTGGGATAGCTATCGGCCGAGATAGTGCGTCTGCGCGGCGTCGGTCGCGTTGATCGCCAGGATCGAGCGGGCGTCGCCGGGGGAGCGGGCATGGCCGTGCCCGTCGGTGCCGGCGGCGATCACGCGGTCGAGCAACTCCTGCCCTTCGCGCCACCAGCCGACTCCGCTGGCGGCGTTGAGGTGGCCCTGGGGGCCGGCGTCGACGAAATGACTGCCCCATTGCGCCGCGAGACTGTGCGCGCGGTCGATCGTGATCCACGGATCGTCACTCGACGCGACGACGATCGAGGGGAAGGGCAGGGGCGTCTTTGGCGTCGGCGCGAAGCCGCGCAGTTCGTCGGGTGCGTTCGGGCGATCGACGTCTGCGGGGGCGACGAGCAGCGCGCCGGCCACGGGCCAGCCATAGGGTTGCGGGGACAGTTCCGCCCACCACGCCACCGCAAGGCAGCCGAGGCTGTGCGCGGCGAGGATCACAGGTGCTTCCGCGCGGGCGATCGCCTGGTCGAGCTTCGTCACCCAGGCGTTGCGATGCGGCGTGTGCCACATGCCAAGCTCGACGCGGACGGTGTCGGGCCGCGCCTCCTCCCACAGGGTCTGCCAGTGCGAAGGCCCGGAGCCGCCGAGGCCGGGCACGGTCAGGATGGTCGGCAAGGTCGCGTCGTAATGGGAAAATCCGGTCATGCTGCATCTCCCTCCATGGGGGACAGCGGGGCCGGCCGGCGTGTCGGGACACGCCGTACGGTCATGCTTCCCGATGTGAAAGGTAATCCTACTATTCCGATCGGCAATAGAGTCGCGGCTGATGGAGGGTGGGATGCGACGGGTGGAGCGGGAGGGGGGCTCTGCATGCCCCGGGCCGTCATTCCCGGGGAGGCGGGAATCCATAACCTCTGGCATTTGCGATGGAATCGAGGCGGTAGCGCGTCTGGATTCCCGCCTTCGCGGGAATGACGGGTGGGGGGCGGGGGGCGGTCCTGGCGAGCAGGGGGCGTGACGCCGGCCGGTGCCCTCGCTACGGAGCCCTGATGGCGAAGATCCGTGCCGACCAGTTGCTCGTGGACCGCGGCCTTGCCGAATCGAAGACGCGTGCGCAGGCGCTGATCATGGCGGGGCTGGTGTTTTCGGACACGCGCAAGATCGACAAGCCGGGCCAGGCGCTGCCCGACGACGCGGCGATCGATGTGCGCGGGCGCGATCATCCCTGGGTGTCGCGCGGGGGGATCAAGCTGGCGCATGGCCTGGACCATTCCGGCTGGGACGTGGCCGGCGCGGTGGCGATCGACGTGGGATCGTCGACGGGGGGCTTCACCGACGTACTGCTGACCCGCGGCGCGGCGCGCGTCTATGCTGTCGACAGCGGCACCAACCAGCTCGCGTGGAAGCTGCGCCAGGACCCGCGCGTGATCGTCCACGAACAGACCAGTGCGCGCATCCTGACGGAGGCGCATATTCCCGAGCCCGTCGACCTGATCGTCTGCGATGCGAGCTTCATCGGCCTGTCCAAGGTGCTGGAACGGCCGATGACCTTTGCAAAAGCCGGCGCCCGCCTGCTCGCCCTCATCAAGCCGCAGTTCGAGGCGGGGCGCGAGGAAGTGGGGAAGGGCGGCGTGGTGCGCGATCCCGCCGTCCACACGCGGGTGTGCGACAAAGTGGTCGCGTGGCTGGAGGCGAGCGGCTGGAGCGTCGCGGGCGTCACCGAAAGTCCGATCACGGGGCCCGAAGGCAATGTCGAATTTCTGGTGGCGGCATCCCGAAACGGGCCATGACGGAACGATAATCGTAACGGACGCTTTACGAACCGGTCGCCACGCGACAAGGGGCGCGAAAGACATGCGGAGGAAGCGTCGGTGAGCGGGATTGCGTCCAAGGGTCAGCTGCGAATGTCGTTCCTGCGCTGGGCGATCGTGACCGTGCCGTTGATCCTGCTGCTGGGCTTCGCCTCGGGCCGCGCGGTGCCGGCGGGATCGGAGAACGGCTGGTATGTCGCGCTGCAAAAGCCCGAGCTGACGCCGCCGGGCTGGGTGTTTCCGGTCGCCTGGACGTCGCTGTACATCTTGTTGGGTCTTGCGGTCGCGGTGATCCTGCATGCGCGCGGCGCACGCGGGCGGGGGCTGGCGCTGGCCGTGTTTGCGGTGCAGTTCGCGCTGAACCTCGCGTGGACGCCGCTGTTCTTCGGGGCGCATCGTATCGGCGCGGCGCTGGTCGTGATCGTCGCGATGCTGCTGTTGTCGATCGTCACGACGGTGCTGTTCGGGCGGATTCGTACCGCTGCGGCGTGGCTGATGGTGCCGTATATGGTGTGGATCAGCTTTGCCGGTGTGCTGACCTGGCGGATCGGCCAGCTCAACCCCGGTGCGGAAACCCTTGTGCCGGGGGCGCACACGTCCCAGATGCTGTGACGATACGCACGCTTATGTGCCGGGAACCGATGATATGCAGTCCGACAACCGCCTGTTCGATGATTTCGTGAAGCTGATGAACGGCGCCGCCGGCACGCTGGCCGGTGTGGGGCGCGAGGCGGAATCCGGCGCGCGCACGCGGATGCGCGAATGGATCGGCGGCCTCGATTTCGTCAGCCGTGACGAGTTCGAGGTGGTGAAGGCGATGGCCGTCGCCGCCCGCGACGAGAATGACGCGCTCAAGGCCCGGATCGATGTGCTGGAGGCAAAGCTCGCCACCGCGCCGGCACCTGTTGCCTGATTGGGGCGCCTGACCCACTTTTCCACAGCTTTATCGACAGGCTTGTCCACGACGGGGTTGCATGGGGCTTTTTGCCTCGGCAGCCTCGTCGTGCGATAAGGGGCACGATAATGCTCGATTCCGCTGAACACGATACCGATCCCGCCGCCCCCATCGACATGCTCGAGGCCTATTATGCCGCGCATGGCTGGGAGCATGAGCGGCATGACGACGAGATCGTCGCGACGGTCAAGGGCAGCTGGACCACCTATGAATTGCGCGCGCTGTGGCGTGAGGACGACAGCGTCCTGCAATTCCTCGCCTTCCCCGACATCAAGGTGACCGACGACCGGCGCGGCGGCGTCTATGAGGCGATCGGGCTGGTCAACGAACAATTGTGGATCGGCCACTTCGAGCTTTGGTCCTCCTCCGGCGTGCTGTTGTATCGGCATGCGGCGATGATCGACGGCGAGGACGAGGGCACGATGTCGCTGGGCGCGGCCGAGCTGCTGGTCGAATCGGCGATCGAAGAGTGCGAGCGCTTCTACCCGGTGTTCCAGTTCGTCCTGTGGGGCGGCAAGACCCCGCGCGAGGCACTGGCCGCGGCACTGATCGAGACGCAGGGCGAGGCCTGAGGCCGTGAAGCTGCTCATGATCGGCGCCGGCAATATGGGCGGCGCGATGCTGCGCCGCTGGCTGGCGGCAGGGATGGCGGCGCGCGACGTCACCGTCGTCAGCCCCAGCGGCCGTGCGATGCCCGACGGCGTCCGCGTCGTGCCGGCGGTGCCGGCGGCGGAGGATGGGGCGTATGACGTCATCCTGCTCGGGCTGAAACCGCAGCAGCTGCGCAGCCTGTCGGGCGGGGCGATCGCCGGCCATGCGCCGCGGCTGCTCGTGTCGATCCTGGCGGGGGTGGAGGAGGCGACGCTGGCGCCGCTCTGCCGCGCCGGGGCGGTGGTGCGCGCGATGCCGAACCTGCCCGTCGCGATCGGCAAGGGCGTGGTGGCGCTCCATTCCTCCACCGCGGACGACGGCGTGCGCGACGAGGTGACCGCCTGGATGCGGCCGCTGGGCCATATCGAATGGATCGCGGACGAAGCGCGGTTCGACGACGTGACCGCGCTGGCTGGCTGCGGGCCGGGCTTCGTGTTCCGCTTCGCCGATGCGCTCGCGCAGGCGGGGGCGGCGCTGGGGTTGCCGGCGGATCAGGCGGCGCGGCTGGCGCTCGCGACGCTGGAGGGCGCGGCGGTCATGGCGGCCGACGCCGACGCCCCGCCCGCGACGCTCGCCGATCGCGTGGCGAGCCCGGGCGGATCGACGCGGCAGGGGCTGAACGTGCTCGACCGTGCCGACGGGCTGGTCGCGCTGCTGACCGATACATTGGCCGCCTCGGCGCGTCGGAACCGCGAGATGGCGGCCGAAACGCGCTGAACGGCCGCCAAGCGGCCGAGCGGCGAAGGCGTGCGGGTTAGAGCCCCAGCTTTTGCACGTGGGCGCGTTCGGCCTCGGGGATCATGCCCTCCAGCACCGCCCAATAGCCCGACACCGCCTCCTGGCCGGCGGACTGATAGGCCTGCGCCATCTTGACGCGCACCGCCTCGAACAGGTCGCTTTCGAGCTCGGCGCCCTCCGTGGTCAGGCGCAGCAGCCGCTGGCGGCGGTCGCGTTCGCCGGGCCGGGCGGTGACGAGCTTGCGGTCGCTCAGCTCGTTGAGTACGCGACCCAGCGATTGCTTGGTGATCGCCAGCATCGCCAGCAGCTCGCTGACCGTCAGATCGGGCTTGCGGGCGATGAAATACAAGGCACGGTGGTGCGCGCGGCCCAATCCCTGGGCGGCAAGCCCCTGGTCGACGGAGCGTGTGAGATGGCTATGGCCAAAATACAGCAGTTCCATGCCTCGACGGAGTTCGGGTTCGCGCAGGAATTGGGCGGATGCGGAAGAAGCTGGGGCAGCCATGTTGACCGGTTTAGACACCGTCCCTACGCGTCTGCAACCCCTGATGTCTGAGAGAAATCAAATGAATGCGCCTTCGACGGCCGGGTCGGCCGCTTTTCGCTTCGATCCCAGCACCACGCCGGTGGCCGCCAACGAGCGGGCGGCGCGGCTGGTCGATCCGGGGTTCGGCCGCGTCTTTACCGACCATATGGCGGTGATCCGCTATACCGAGGGGCAGGGCTGGCACGATGCGGTGATCACCGCCCGCGCGCCCGTGACGGTCGATCCGTCGACCGCGGTGCTGCATTATGCGCAGGAGATTTTCGAAGGGCTGAAGGCCTATCGCCTCGATGACGGCGGCATGGCGCTGTTCCGTCCGGACGCGAACGCGCGCCGCTTCAACAACAGCGCGCGCCGGCTGGCGATGCCCGAACTGCCCGAAGAGCTGTTCCTCGAATCGTGCCGCCAATTAGTCCGTACCGAGCGCGACTGGTTCCCCCAGATCGACGGCGGCGCGCTGTACCTGCGCCCCTTCATGTATGCGAGCGAGGCGTTCCTGGGCGTGAAGCCCTCCGCCGAATATCTCTACATGGTCATCGCATCCTCGGTCGGCGCTTATTGGAAGGGCGGCGCGCGCGCGGTGTCGATCTGGGTCAGCCAGAATTACACGCGCGCCGCGCCCGGCGGCACGGGCGAGGCGAAGTGCGGCGGCAATTACGCCGCCAGCCTCGCCGCGCAGTCAGAGGCGATCGCGCAGGGCTGCGACCAGGTCGTGTTCCTCGACGCGGTCGAGCGCCGCTGGGTCGAGGAACTGGGCGGCATGAACGTCTTCTTCGTGTTCGACGACGGATCGATGGTCACCCCGCCGCTGACCGGCACGATCCTGCCCGGCATCACCCGCGATTCGATCATCCGCATCGCCCGCGACCAGGGCCTGACGGTGCGCGAAGAGCCCTATGGCATCGACCAGTGGCGCGCCGACGCCGCGAGCGGCCGCCTGACCGAAGCCTTCGCCTGCGGCACCGCCGCGGTCGTCACCCCGATCGGCCAGGTGGTGGAAACGACCGGCCGCTTCACCATCGGCAGCGGCGGCACCGGCCAGCTGACGCAGCGCATGCTCGACGCGCTCTCCGCGATCCAGCGCGGCCGCGCCGCCGACCCGCACGGCTGGCTCGAACGCCTGGATTGAGGACGCGCGGCCGGGTTTTCGTGGCTGCCACGCGAAAACCCGGCGTGTTGGGGCTTTTCACACGCTGCCCGCCGGCTATAAGGCGCGCCTCCCGGTGGGGCGTCGCCAAGCGGTAAGGCAACGGTTTTTGGTACCGTCATACGCAGGTTCGAATCCTGCCGCCCCAGCCAGCAGAATCACTCGGTTCGGCTGTAAAGTGAATACGTTGAGCGCGGTCCCACAAAATTCGGATGTGGACGAATGCGGCCTGAAATGGCCTCATGCGGACGCGTATTGTGCCCGATTTGTGCCCGCGTTTTTGTGTCGCTTCGCAGCCCGTGAGGGATTCGAAACGTGGCATCGAGACAGCCTTTCACCCCGGCCAGCCTGAACAATCTGAAGTCCGGCTCGCTCACCGATCCGCAGACGCCTGGCCTCGTCATCGAGGTCGGTGCCCGCGGTAAGAAGACCTGGAAGTATCGCCGTCGCCTTCCGGATCAGGATGTGACGGTGAAGATGACGCTGGGCAGCTATCCTGCGTACCGGATCGGCGATGCCCGCGAATGGGCGCGGCAACTCAATAATGACGTCGAAACCGGCGTCGACCCGCGCGAGGCGCTTCGGGAGGCGGCGGCACGGGCGGAGATGACCGTCGCCCGAGCGCACGCCCTTTACATGACGGCCGCGCGGGAAGGGCGCGCCTCGCGGGCCAAGCGCCTGAACAAGCCGCGCACGCTCAAGGACAAGCAGGACATCTACGATCGCTGTCAATCGGCGTCCAAAAAGGACCCCCTATAGGCGTGCAAAAGGGACCCCCCTCGTCGAGCCGCGTAACGGGTATGACGGGCGCGCCGTTCGCACTGGTTGCGGCGTAGGGCGGGCGTAGCCCGACCGGAGGCGCAACCAGTGCGAAGCGTTTTCTGCCGGTGCCCCAGGCGTCAGCTGCGGTGCTTGAAGCGCCAGCTGTCGTTGCCGGTCTCGACGATGTCGCAGTGGTGGGTAATGCGGTCGAGCAG
>QDFQ01000005.1 GCA_003075315.1 Arthrobacter sp. TPD3018
GTTCCGCATCGACCATTATCTGGGCAAGGAAACCGTCCAGAACATCCTCGCGCTGCGCTTCGGCAATTCGATGTTCGAGCCGATCTGGAACGCGCAAGGGATCGACAATGTCCAGATCACCATCGCCGAAACAGTCGGTCTGGAGGATCGCGCCGGCTATTACGAGGGCGCGGGCGCGCTGCGCGACATGGTCGCCAACCACATGCTTCAGCTGGTCGCGCTGATCGCGATGGAGCCGCCGGCGCTGTACGACGGCACCGCGATCCGCGACGAAAAGGCCAAGGTCTTCCGCAGCATGCGCAAGATCACCCCCGAGCAGGTGCCGCAATGCACCGTCACTGGCCAATATGAAGAGGGCGCGGTCGGCGGCAAGGTCGTCAAGGGCTATGACGACGAGCTGGGCTACGACAGCAACGTCGAGACCTTCGTCGCGATCAAGGCGCACATCGACAATTGGCGTTGGCAGGGCGTGCCCTTCTATCTGCGCACCGGCAAGCGCATGGCCAAGCGCCGCAGCGAGATTGCGATCCAGTTCAAGCCGGTGCCGCATTCGATGTTTTCCGGCCGCGGCGGCGTGTTGCAGCCCAATACGCTGGTGATCCGTCTGCAGCCCGAGGAATATATCCAGCTGCTGGTGATGACCAAGGAGCCGGGCCTCGACCGCGAAGGCCTGCGCCTGCGCGAGGTGCCGCTCAACCTCAGCCTCGACGCCGAATTCGCGGGCACGCGCCGCCGCATCGCCTATGAGCGCCTGCTGCTCGACCTGATCGAGGGCGACCAGACGCTGTTCGTCCGCCGTGACGAGGTGGAGGCGCAATGGACCTGGATCGACGCGATCCGCGCTGGCTGGGATGCGAACCAGACCAAGCCGAAGCATTATGCCGCCGGCACCTGGGGCCCCGCGGGCGCGATCGCGCTGACCGAACGCGACGGGGTGACGGAGCTCCTATGCGAACATTTCTGTCCCCCATACGTATGCGGGGGCACTTACCTTGCGTGGGCCACTCCGCTAAGCGAGCCCCGCGCGCCGACATGAAAAGGCTGTACCCATGACCGAGATCGAATGGTGGGAGTATGACGACGCGGGCGAACTCGCGGACGCGATCGCGGGCGACATCCAATTCGTCATCGAAAGCGCGATCGACGCGCGCGGCTCCGCGGTCATTGCGCTCGCCGGCGGCAAGACCCCCTTCCCGGCCTATGAAAAGCTCGCCAGCGCCAAGCTCGACTGGAAGCGTGTGACGATCGTACCAGGCGACGAGCGCATCGTGCCGCTCGGCGACCCGCTGTCGAACGTGACGCAGCTCGGCAAGCTGTTCATCCCCAAGGGCGCGCGCGTCATCCCGATCGTGCCCAAGCAGACCGAGGATTATAAGTCCGCCGGCCGCTCCGCCGATGCGCTGATGCAGGATCTGCACTGGCCGCTCGACCTGTGCCTGCTCGGCATGGGCGGCGACGGGCATACTGCCTCGATCTTCCCCGGCCCCGACTTCGACGAGGCGCTGAACGGCCCCAAGGAACGCCGCATGCTCGGCGTCATGCCCGATCCGCTGCCGCCTGAAGCACCGGTCGCACGCGTCACGCTCAGCCGCCAGGGCATCGTGACGGCGCGCGCGCTGATGATCGCCCTGACCGGCAAGGACAAGCGCAAGGTGCTGGAACAGGCGATCGAACAGGGCCCGTCGTCGCCCTATCCGATCGGTCGCGTCCTCGCCGACGCCGAACTGCCCGTCGACATCCACTGGGCGCCCTGACCCCGCCGCCCCCTTCCCTCCCCAGGAACCCGCGCCATGAACCCCGAAGTCTCCGCCGTCACCGACCGCATCATCGCCCGGTCGAAGGACAGCCGCGCCGCCTATCTGTCGCTGATCGAGCGCGAGCGGGACAATGGCGCGCGTCGTCCGCAACTCGGCTGCGCCAACCTCGCCCACGCCTATGCGGGAACGGAGGAAGACCGCGACACGATGCGCGCCGGCCAGGCGATGAACATCGGGATCGTCACCGCGTACAACGACATGCTGTCCGCGCACGCGGTCTACTACCGCTATCCCGAACTGATGAAGGTCTGGGCGCGGGAGGTCGGCGCGACGGCGCAGGTCGCGGGCGGCGTGCCGGCGATGTGCGACGGCGTGACGCAGGGCTATCCCGGTATGGAGCTGTCGCTGTTCAGCCGCGACACGATCGCGCTGTCGACCGCGATCGCGCTCAGCCACGGCACGTTCGAGGGCGCGGCGCTGCTCGGCATCTGCGACAAGATCGTGCCGGGCCTGCTGATGGGCGCGCTGCGCTTCGGCCATCTGCCGATGGTGCTGATCCCCGGCGGCCCGATGCCCTCGGGCCTGCCCAACAAGGCCAAGGCGGCGGTGCGCGAGGCCTATGCGGAGGGCAAGGCAGGGCGCGAGGAACTGCTCGACGCCGAGATTTCGGCCTATCATTCGAAGGGCACCTGCACCTTCTACGGCACCGCCAACACCAACCAGATGATGATGGAGGTGATGGGCCTGCACATGCCGGGCGCCGCCTTCGTCAATCCCGGCACCAAGCTGCGCCAGGAACTCACGCGCGCCGCGGTGCATCGGCTCAGCGCCATGGGTTGGCGCGGCGACGACTATCGCCCGCTGGGCCATTGCGTCGACGAACGTGCGATCGTGAACGCCGCAGTGGGCCTGCTCGCGACCGGCGGCTCAACCAACCACCTGCTCCACGTACCTGCCATCGCGCGCGCGGCGGGCATCGTTATCGACTGGGAGGATTTCGATCGCCTCAGCCAGGCCGTGCCGCTGATCGCTCGGGTCTATCCCAATGGTTCGGCCGATGTGAACGCATTCGAGGCAGCGGGCGGCATGCCCTTCGTCATCCGCGAATTGCTCTCGGCGGGCCTGCTGCACGGCGACATCACGACGGTGAGCGGCGATAGCCTCGCCGCATATGCGCAAAAGCCGGTCATCGCCGACGACCAGCTGGCGTGGGAACCGGTGGGCGACAGCGGCGACACCAGCATCCTGCGCCCCGTCGCCGAGGCCTTCTCGCCCGATGGCGGCATGCGCATCCTCGCCGGCAATATCGGCCGCGCCTGCATCAAGGTGTCGGCGGTGGATCGCGAGCGTTGGGTCATCGAGGCGCCCGCGCGCGTCTTCCACGACCAGCTCGACGTGCTCGAAGCGTTCAAGCGCGGCGAGCTGGAGCGGGACGTCGTCGTCGTCGTCCGCTTCCAGGGCCCGCGCGCCAACGGCATGCCCGAACTGCACAAGCTCACCCCGGCGCTGGGTGTGCTGCAAAACCGCGGCTTCAAGGTCGCGCTGGTCACCGACGGCCGCATGTCGGGCGCGAGCGGCAAGGTGCCGTGCGCGATCCATTGCTCGCCCGAAGCCCTGGGCAACGGCCCGATCGGCAAGATCCGCGATGGCGACATCATTCGCGTCGATGCGGTGAACGGCACGCTCGATGCGCTGGTCGATCCTGCCGAATGGCTGGAGCGTCCGCTGTGCGACGCGCCCGGCGCGGCGACGGGCATGGGCCGTGAGCTGTTCGGCATGTTCCGCGGCCTCGCCGACGAAGCCGAAAAGGGCGCGTCGGGGATGCTCGCGGCGGCTGGGTTGTAACAGACTACCCTCACCCTTCCGGCGCCGCGCGGCGCCCTCCCTCTCCCAGCGGGAGAGGAAGAGACGGCGAAGCCGCCGAAAGAGTGAGGGCAGGTCGGAACGATAAGAGAGGAAACGCAATGCAACTGGTCAGCGTAGACATCGGCGGCACCCACGCCCGCTTCGCCATCGCCGAAGTGGAGGACGGCCGCGTCGTGTCGCTCGGCGAGCCGGTGACGCTCAAGACCGCCGAACACGCCAGCCTGCAGACCGCGTGGCAGCATTTCGCATCGATCCACGGCACGCCGTTGCCCAAGGCCGCAGCGCTGTCGGTCGCCTCGCCGATCACCGGCGACATCATCCGCCTGACAAACAATCCCTGGGTGATCCGACCCTCGCTGATCCCCGAACGGCTCGGCGCCGACGTCTACACCGTGATCAACGATTTCGGCGCGGTGGGCCATGCCGTCGCCCAACTGCCGGCGGACGACTTCGAGCATCTCTGCGGCCCCGACACGCCCTTGCCGGCGCAGGGCGTCACCACCGTCTGCGGCCCCGGCACGGGCCTGGGTGTCGCGCAGGTGTTCAAAACCGCCGACCGCTATCACGTCCTCGCGACCGAAGGCGGCCATGTCGATTACGCACCGTTGGACGGCATAGAGGACGCGCTGGTCAAGCGCCTGCGCCGCCAATTCACCCGCGTCTCGACCGAGCGCATCTGCTCCGGTCCCGGTATCATCGCGATCTACGAAACGCTTGCCGAACTGGAAGGGCGCGCCGTTCCCAGCCGCGACGACAAGACGATCTGGACCGAAGCGCTCGACGGCACCGATTCGATCGCGCTCGCCGCACTCGACCGCTTCTGCCTGTCGCTGGGCGCCGTGGCGGGCGACCTCGCCCTGGCACATGGCGCGAAGGCGGTGGTGATCGCCGGTGGCCTGGGCCTGCGCATCAAGGACAAACTGATCCGCTCCGGCTTCGACCAGCGCTTCGTCGCCAAGGGCCGGTTCCAGACGCTGATGGCGGGCATCCCCGTCAAGCTCATCACGCATCCGCAGCCCGGCCTGTTCGGCGCGGCGGCCGCCTTCGCCCAAGACCACGCATAAAAAGGTAGCATCCAGCATGACCGATATCGCCACCATCATGCAGACCAGCGCCGTCATTCCGGTGCTGGTGATCGACGACGCCGCAACCGCCAAGCCGTTGGCCGAAGCGCTCGTCGCCGGGGGCCTGCGCGTTCTCGAGGTCACGCTGCGCACCCCCGCCGCGATGGAGGCGATCGCCGAAATGAAAACCGTGCCCGGCGCGATCGTCGGTGCCGGCACCGTCGTCAACGAAGCGCAGGCGAAGGCCGTAATCGACGCCGGCGTCGAGTTCATCGTCTCGCCCGGCCTCACCGAACGCCTCGCCCGGCCAATCATGGACGCTGGCGTCGCCTATCTGCCCGGCACCGCCACGGCGGGCGACATCATGCGCGGGCTCGACCTTGGTCTGACGCACTTCAAATTCTTCCCCGCCGAAACCAGCGGTGGGCTGAAGGCGCTGAAGGCCCTCGCCGCGCCCTTCTACCAGTGCCGCTTCTGCCCGACCGGCGGCATCACCGAAGCGTCTGCGCCCGACTGGCTGGCGTTCGACCCCGTCCTGTGCGTCGGCGGCAGCTGGGTCACGGGCGGCAGCATGGCGGACGTCGAGGCCAAGGCCCGAGCGGCAAGCGCCCTGCGGCGCTGAAGGCCGATCGCACACGGCCAACCCGCGTCATCCCAGCACGGGCTGGGATCTGGCAGGCGTGACGCGCAGCGAAGAGCCGCACTAAACCAGGTCCTTTGCGGCACTTTCGCAAACGCCCAACCCGTCATGCCGGGTGTTCCGGCAGCCACCGCCTCGCACGCGCCGGCGCTATCGATCGGACGGCGCGGTGGCCCCGGAACACGGTCCAGGTGACGGTTCGGACGAGGCAGACCAAATAGCCTCCGCAACCGTCCCGCTACCGCCGACGCAATATAACCGAACCCCGCCACTCGTTTAACCGATCCTCCATCGGATGGGTGCAAGGTGAAGGGCATGTACACCTTCGCCTTCGACGAACAGGCCCGCATCTTCACGATACGGCTGCGCGGCTTCTGGACGCCGCCGGTTCTGGCAGCCTTTGTCGATGAGGTGACCGCGCGCGGCGTGGAACAGTCTAGGCGCTATGGTCGCTATGGCGTGTTCGTCGATTGCCGCGAGTATCAGGTACAGACCGGTGCGCTGGCCGAAGGCTTCGCCAGCGTGATCGGCCGCGCGAGCAGTCAGGAACGGCCGGTCTGCCTGCTGTTCGCTGCCATGCTCGTGAAAATGCAGGCGGAACGCTCGCTCGGCACCACCGCAGCGGCGATCTTTTTGGACGAAGCCACGGCGCGCGCGTGGCTGGCGACGCAGCTCGCCGCCCCGCCGCAGGTGCTTAGCCCAGCCTGATCACATCTCGCCGCGCTGGCGGCGGATCGCGTACCATTTCTGCACATTGGCATTGTGCTGCGCCAGCGTGTCGGCGAACACATGCCCGCCGGTGCCGTCCGCAACGAAATACAGCGCGTTGGACTGCGCCGGATCGAGCACTGCATCGATCGAGGCCCGGCCTGGATTGGCGATCGGCCCGGCCGGCAAGCCGACCTCCGCATAGGTGTTGTAGCCGTTCTTCGCCTGCAATTCGCTGCGCAGGATCCGCCGGCCGAGGGGGCGCCCCTTGGTAATCGGATAGATCACGGTCGGGTCCGCCTGCAACGGCATGCCGCGCTTCAGGCGGTTGCCATAGACGGCGGCGACCATGCGCCGTTCGGACGGCTTGCCGGTTTCCTTTTCGACGATCGAGGCGAGGATGATCGCCTGTTCGGGCGTCGTTACCGCGATGCCGGGCTTCCGCTTCGCCCAGGCCTGGGCCAGATACGTCTTCATCGCCGTCTGCATGCGAGTGACGACGGACGCGCGGGTGTCGCCGCGCTGGAAGGCGTAGCTGTCCGGCAGCACCGATCCCTCGGCGGGCACCGGCACGCTGCCGGTCAGGCCGTCCGCCTTGGCGAGCGCGTCATGCACCAGCACCGACGGATAGCCTTCGGGCACGACGACGAGGCGCTGCAGCACCTTGCCGCCCTGCAGCATCTTCAGGATATCGGCCTGGCTGGTGTGCGGCGGGATGCGATATTCGCCCGCCTTGATCGAGCCATCCGACCCGAACACGCGGGCGAACAGGCGGAAGCGGCCAGCGGAGGGGATCGCTCCGGCCCGTTCCAGTTCCCGCGCGGCGGCGGCAAGGCTGCTGCCTTCCGCCACCTGTACCGTCACCGTACGCTGCGCCGGGCCGCTGCCGCCCCAGCTGCGTACGACGACGACCGCCGCGATGATCGCGACGAGCCCGAGCAGCAGACCGAGGCAGCCGACCTTACGCATCGTATGGGGCTCAGATCGCCTTCATGACCAGGCTGGCGTTGGTGCCGCCGAAGCCGAACGAATTGTTCAGCACTGCCTTCACTTCCCGCTTCTTCGCCGTCAGCGGCACTAGGTCCACGCCTTCGGTGCCCTCGTCGGGATTGTGCAGGTTCAGCGTCGGCGGCACGATCTGGTCGCGCAGCGCCAGGATGCAGAAGATGCTCTCCACCGCACCGGCGCCGCCGAGCAGGTGCCCGATCGCCGACTTGGTGCTCGACATGGACGCGCCCGACAGATCGTCCCCGAACACGCGCTTGGCTGCGGCGAGCTCGATCGTATCCGCCATGGTCGAGGTGCCGTGGGCGTTGATATAATCGATGTCCGACGGCTCCATGCCCGCCTTGCGAAGCGCCATGCGCATCGCATTTTCGGCGCCCTTGCCTTCCGGGTGCGGTGCGGTGACGTGATAGGCATCGCCCGACAGGCCATAGCCGACGACCTCGGCATAGATCTTCGCGCCGCGTGCCTTGGCGTGCTCATATTCCTCGAGCACCACCACGCCTGCGCCCTCACCCATCACAAAGCCGTCGCGGTCCTTGTCATAGGGGCGGCTCGCCTCGGTCGGGCGATCGTTCATGCTCATGTTGAGCGCGCGCGCCTGGGCGAAGCCCGCCACGCCGAGGGGGTTGATCGTGCTCTCCGCACCGCCCGCCAGCATAATGTCGGCATCGTCGTCGCGGATCATGCGTGCGGCATCGCCGATCGAATGCGCGCCGGTCGAGCAAGCCGTGACGACCGCGTGGTTCGGGCCCATCAGGCCGTACTTGATGCTGACCTGGCCCGAGATCAGGTTGATCAGGCGACCATGGACGAAGTGCGGGCTGACCCGGCTGGGGCCACGCTCGTGCAGGTTGATCGATTCGATCTCGATGCCCGGCAGACCGCCGATGCCCGATCCGATCGACACGCCCGCGCGCAGCTTGGTCGCCTCGTCCATCTCGGTGAGGCCCGCGTCTTCCAGCGCCTGACCCGCGGCGTCGATACCATAGATGATGAACGGATCGACCTGACGCTGGACCTTGTGGTCGACGCGCTTGTCGGGGTCGAAACCATATTCGTGATCCTTGGGCTTCACCTCGCACGCGATCGTGCACTTCTGCCCGGTGGTATCGAAGCGGGTGATCGTCCCCGCGCCGGACTTGCCGGCGATCAGATTGGCCCAGGCCGTCTCGACGTCCGCGCCGAGCGGCGTCACGAGGCCCAATCCGGTTACGACAACGCGCCGCATACCCTTACTCCATCCAGTCCATGTACGTCCCCGGCCGCGGATCACGCGCCCGGCTGTTACGAAAAACGGCCCCCCGCCCTCTCACAACGGGGACGGGGAGCCGCTTCAATCATGCCCTTGCGGGCGCGAGGCGAGGCGGAAGGCCCGGCCTCAGGCGATTACGCCTTATGCTCGTCGATGTAGGTGATCGCGTCCTTGACGGTCGTGATCTTCTCGGCGGCATCGTCGGGGATCTCGACCCCGAACTCTTCCTCGAAGGCCATGACGAGCTCGACGATGTCGAGGCTGTCGGCACCCAGGTCGTCGATGAAGCTCGCGTCCTCGGTCACCTTGTCGGCTTCGACGCCGAGATGCTCGACGACGATCTTCTTCACGCGGTCGGCGGTCTCGCTCATGTGTATTCCCTCTTCACGTTGGGGGGTTTTCAGTAATTCCCGACAGCCCGTAGAACGGGGCCGTCCGGCTGGCAAGCGTCTGTTAAGGGTTGGCGTCGGCCAACCGTCTTAACAAGAGGTTAGATCATCGCCATGCCGCCGTTGACGTGCAACGTCTGGCCGGTGACGTACCCTGCCTCCTTCGACGCCAGATAGACGACCGCCGCGGCGATATCCTCGCCCGTGCCGAGGTCGCCCGCCGGGATGCGGCCGAGTAGCGCAGCTTTCTGCGCATCCGGCAGCACGTCGGTCATTGCGGACCGAATGAAGCCGGGCGCGACGCAATTGACCGTGATGTTGCGGCTGGCCAGTTCCTGCGCCAGCGCCTTCGACATGCCGACAAGGCCCGCCTTCGACGCGGCATAGTTCGCCTGGCCCGGATTGCCGGTCTGCCCGACGACCGAGGTGATCGACACGACGCGCCCGAAGCGCTGCTTCATCATTGGCTTGGCGGCGGCGCGGATCAGCCGGAATGCGGCCTCCAGGTTGACGCGGATCACCTGATCCCATTCATCGTCCTTCATCCGCATCGCGAGATTGTCGCGCGTGACGCCGGCATTATTGACCAGGATATCGATCCGCCCACCGAGCGCCTCGACCGCCTGCGGCACCAGCGCGTCGACCGCGGCGGCGTCCGACAGATTGCACGGCACCGCGACATGATCGCCGCCCAGCCCGGCGCGGAACGCCTCCAGCTTTTCGGCATTCGAACCAGACACCGCCAGCCGCGCCCCCTGCGCCGCCAACCCCTTGGCAATGGCGGACCCGATGCCACCCGAAGCACCCGTGACGAGCGCAGTCATGCCGGTAAGATCGAACATCGTTTAATCTCCAAGATTTTGATTCACGCGGAGACGCGGAGACGCGGAGGGACGATGGTCGTTGACGATCCGTCGCACCCCCTCCTTGAGCGTCGCGCCACCAAAATTGATCAGCAGCCCTACGGGCTGATGGGTAAGACGAAGGTAGGTCAGCAATTGTTTGGCGTGAATGATAGTCAGCCGTTCGATCGACTTGACCTCGACGAGCAATCGCTCGTCTATAAGCAGGTCGATGCGAAACGCGGCATCGAACCGTATACCCTCGAATTCAATAGCTACCGGTTGCTGACGCGCGACCCGATAACCTGCCGCCGAGAGTTTGCCCGCAAGGACTGTTTCATAGACGCTTTCAAGAAGTCCGGGACCGAGATCGCGGTGTATCCTCAACGCAAGGTCGAGCACGTCACCACTGATCTGGTCAATGTCTCTCACTTCTTCTCCGCGTCTCCGCGTCTCCGCGTGATCAAATCCTCTTAAGCAAATCCTCGATGTCGTCCATCGTCACCACGCTGATCGCATCTGCCTCGGGCGCGATGCGCTTGACCATGGGGGTGAGGACCTTGCCGCCGAATTCGACGAACTGGGTGACGCCCGCCTCGACCATCGCCAGCACCGATTCGCGCCAGCGCACCATGCCGGTCACCTGAGCGACCAGTGAAGCGCGGATCGCGCCCGGATCGGCGATCGCCACGGCATCGACGTTAGCGAACACCGGCACCAGCGGCGCCCCGATGCGCGCGTCGGCCAGCGCGGCGTCCATCGCGTCCGCGGCCGGCTGCATCAGCGGACAGTGGAACGGCGCCGACACCGGCAACAGAACCGCGCGCTTGGCGCCCAGGTCCTTGGCGAGCGCGACCGCGCGTTCGATCGCGGCACGGTGCCCGGAAATCACGACCTGCGAGGGGTCATTGTCGTTCGCGACAGTGCAGACGAGCTCCTCGCCGCCCTCGGCCAGAATCGCATCGACCGCCGCCCCGGCGATCACCTGTGCCTTGTCGCGATCGGCGCCGAGCAGCGCCGCCATCGCGCCCTCGCCCACCGGCACCGCCGCCTGCATCGCCTGCCCGCGCAGCTTCAGCAGGCGCGCGGTCGTGGACAGGTCGAACGCCTGCGCCGCACACAAGGCGCTATATTCGCCGAGGCTGTGGCCCGCGACATAATCCGCCTTGTCGGCGAGCGACACGCCCCCTTCCCGCTCCAACACGCGCAGCGTCGCGATGGCGTTGGCCATGATCGCAGGCTGGGCATTTTCGGTCAGGGTCAGATCGTCCGCGGGCCCTTCGACCATCAGGCGGAACAGATGCTGCCCCAGCGCCTCGTCCACTTCGCCGAACACCTCGCGCGCCACCGGGCTCGCATCGGCCAGCGCTTTGGCCATGCCGACCGCCTGGCTGCCCTGGCCGGGGAAGATGAATGCCCGCATCTGGACTCTCCTTAATTCGCAGGAGGGCGCCACTAGGGCCGCGGCGGGCCTCACGCAACCTGAACGAATATCGCGGAGTTGCGACACCTTGCGACCGTTTTGACGGATCGGTGGGAGAGGCGTGCGACAGGTGGCGCCCATATCTCGTTCCGACGCCACGAAAAACGGCGCCAGTATCCAATGCATGTTCAACGGGAGTATGAACGATGAAGAAGCTGATCCTGAGCGCGATCGCCGCCACACTGGTCGCCAGCCCGATGGTCGCCAGCGCCGCCGAAGCCGCGCCGCAGCAGCGCACCGTCACCACCGTCAAGGAGCGCCCCAACGGCCGCACCGTGGTGACGACACGGACGACCGAAACCCGCGGCTGGCGCGCCGGCCAGCGCTTCGATCGCCGTCGCGCGACTAACTATCGCATCGTGAACGACTATCGCACCTATCGCCTCGCCCCGCCGCCGCGCGGTGCCTATTGGGCGCGCTCGGGCCGCGACGCGGTGCTGGTCCGCAACAACGGCACGGTCATCCGCGTGATCCAGCGCTCGTTTCGCTGAGGCTGGGGGTTAAGCCTTGCCTTTTGGAGCGAACCCGTTAGGGGACGCCACATCCGGGGTGGAGAGCCAGTCTCTCCGCCCCGGTTCGTATTGCGATTTGAGTAAGAGCGATACGGGGAAGACAGCCGGAGGGGCGTCGCATGGGGCGGCGTCAGCGATCGGCCAACGAAGGACAAGGCATGGCTCTGTACGAGCACACGTTCCTTGCGCGCCAGGATCTGGCACAGGCGCAGGTGGACGCGCTGGCGGAAACCGCCACGAAGATCATCGAAGACAATGGCGGCAAGGTCGTCAAGACCGAGACCTGGGGCCTCCGCAGCCTCGCCTATCGCATCGCGAAGAACCGCAAGGCGCATTACGTGATGCTCGAGATCGACGCCCCCGGCAACGTGGTGGCTGAGCTGGAGCGTCAGACCCAGATCAACGAGGACGTGATCCGCTACATGACCGTCAAGGTCGACGAGCTGGAGCAGGGTCCGACCGTCATGATGCGCAAGCAGGAGCGCGACCGTGAGCGTCGCAGCGACCGCGAAGGTGGCCGTGACGGCGCACCGCGCGGCGATCGTCCCGATCGTGGCCCCCGTCGTGACCGTGAAGAGGAGGCCGCATAATGGCTCGCCCGTTTTTCCGCCGCCGCAAGTCGTGCCCGTTCAGCGCCAAGGATGCGCCCCGGATCGACTATAAGGACGTCCGTCTGCTCCAGGGCTTCGTGTCCGAGCGTGGCAAGATCGTCCCGTCGCGCATCACCTCGGTGAGCGCCAAGAAGCAGCGCGAGCTCGCCCAGGCGATCAAGCGCGCCCGTCATCTGGGCCTGCTGCCCTACGTCGTTAAGTAAGGAGTCCGATCCATGGACGTCATTCTGCTTGAGCGCGTCGAGAAGCTCGGCGCCATCGGCGACGTAGTGAAGGTGAAGGACGGTTTCGCCCGTAACTTCCTGCTGCCGAACAAGAAGGCGCTGCGCGCCAACGAAGCCAACCGCAAGGTGTTCGAGGCGAACCGCGCTCGCATCGAGTCGGAGAACGCGAACCGTCGCGGCGAAGCCGAGAAGGAAGCGGTTAACTTCAAGGACGTGTCGGTCACGCTGATCCGTCAGGCGTCGAACACCGGCCAGCTGTACGGCTCGGTCGCGGTGCGCGACCTGGTCGAGGCGCTGGTCGCCGACGGCCACAAGGTGACCAAGAGCCAGATCGTGCTCGACAAGCCGATCAAGTCGATCGGCCTGTACGACGTGCGCGTCGCGCTGCACCCGGAAGTCGCCGTGACCGTCAAGGTCAACGTCGCCCGCTCGCCCGAAGAGGCCGAGATGCAGGCGTCGGGCGTCGATGTCATGGCCTCGATGTTCGAGCGTGACGAAGCCGGCTTCACCGAGGATTACGATCCCAACGCCGAGCCGGGCGCCACTGCCGAAGTGCAGGGCGACGATCGCGCCGAAACGGAGCAGACGCAGGGTTAATCCCCGCGTCGGCTTACGCCGATCTACGAAAAAAGGGCCGTCCGGTGCGTACCGGGCGGCCCTTTTTTCCGTCTTACGTGTAACGCTGGCAGGTCTTGCGGCAGAACGCTCAGGGGCAGGTCACACAGGCGCTTACGACCGCAGCCAGCGGGATCAGGGCCAGAACGACGGGAAAAATCTGCTTCATCATCAGGTCCTTGAGATTCCCAATGCCTAATGCGCACCCGATGCAAAGGTTGCGTATTCCTGAACGACCGCCGGCCGCAGCGTCTCGGGCGAGTCATGTTCCTTTAACCCGGGCCATTAACGTCCATGAAAGTCCACACCGATATGGACACATTCATGGGCCTGCATTCTCCTGCTCGATTTCGCGTGGAACCGGATACCGCTCGGGGTGTCACCTACATCACCCTGTCGGGGTTCTTCCTGTTGCCCGACGTGGCCGCCTTCGATCGGGAATGGGCACAGGCGCATAGCCTCCTGCGATGTGCGCCCAATGCGCATCTGACGCTCTGCGATATCTCGGACATGAGCATCCAGTCGCAGGATGTGGTCAACGCCTTCACCGCCATTGTGCGCGATCCGGTGCGGCAGGGCCGGCGGCTCGCGATGGTCGTCGGCATGTCGCTGTCCCGCCACCAGGCCAAACGGCTCAACCCGCCTGAGCGCGAGGGCGTCGCCCATTTCTTCAGCCGTGCGGAGGCGGAAGCCTGGCTGTTCAGCGACGACCGAACAGACGCTCAATATCTCCATGCGCCAGCTTCACCCATGTCGGCCGACCGTGGTTACATTGGCCCGAGTGCGGCGTAGCCTCCATCTCGCGCAGCAGCGCATTCATCTCGGCGACGCCCAGCACCCGCCCTGCCCGTACCGACCCATGGCACGCCATGGTGCCGGCCACAGCGTCCAGTCGCTCGCGTAGCGACAGCGCCTGGTCGAATGCCGCGAGTTCGTCCGCCAGATCGGTGATGAGCCCCGCCGGGTCGGCCTGACCCAGCAAGGCCGGCGTCGCCCGCACCAGCATCGCCGTCGGCCCGAACCGCTCCAGCTCCAGCCCCAGTTCGGCGAGTTCGCCGATCCGCGATTCGAGGCGGTCGCAGGCAGGCTCGTCCAGTTCGACCACCTCGGGGATCAGCAGCGCCTGCGCAGCGACCCGCCCGCCGGCCAGCCCTGCGCGCATCCGTTCGAGCACGAGACGTTCATGCGCCGCATGCTGGTCGACCAGCACCAGCCCATCCTCCGCTTCCGCGACGATATAGGTCCGCGCCACCTGTCCGCGCGCGACACCCAGCGGATGGGCGACCGTCGACGGCGGCAACGCATAGGCCGGCTCCGCCCGCGCGGCGGGGGGCGGCGTGACGAACGTCGGGCGGGCATCGTTGACGTAGCGCTGCGCGAACAGCCCCGCGCCGTCCGTCGCTCCGTAGCCACCACCCTCCATCGCCGGCGCGGACCAAGCCTCCGCCGCCACATCGCCGGGGGGATGGGTCGCGACCGGCTCCGGCCGCCACATCGCCAGTGCGTCCTCGGCAGGCCGCTGCACGCTGCGATGCCCGGCCGCATCCAGCGCGCGCCGCAGCCCCGACACGATCATGCCGCGCACCATCGCGGGATCGCGAAAGCGCACCTCGGTCTTCGCGGGATGGACGTTCACGTCCACCTCCGCCGGCGGCACGTCGAGGAACAGCGCCACCACCGCATGGCGGTCGCGTGGCAGCATCTCGGCATAGGCGCCGCGGATCGCGCCCATCAGCAACCGGTCGCGCACGGGGCGGCCGTTGACGAACAGATATTGGTGGTCGGCGACACCGCGATTGTAGGTCGGGATGCTGGCCACGCCGCCCAGCACGATCGGCCCCGAATCGGTCGGCCGCTCCAGATCGATCGTCACCGCATTGTCGGCGAGCGCCCGGTCGGTCAGCCCGGCGACGCGCGCCGGCCGGTCCTCGGCCAGCATCGCGGCGAGCGCGCGGCGGCCGTCATGCTCCAGTGTGAAGGCGATATCGGGCCGCGCCATCGCCAACCGGCGTACCGTATCGAGACAGGCGGCATATTCGGCGCGGGACGATCGCAAAAATTTGCGCCGCGCCGGCACGCGTCCGAACAGATCCTCGACGATCACCCGCGTGCCCGGCGGCAAGGCGGCGGGCCCTTCGCGCGCGACGATGCCATTGTCGACCGTCCGCGCCCAGCCCTCCGCGCCGCGGACCCGGCTTTCGATCGTCAGCCGCGCGACGCTGGCGATCGAGGGCAAGGCTTCGCCGCGAAAGCCCATGGTCGTCACATTTTCAATGGCTTCGTCGGGCAGCTTGGACGTCGCATGCCGTTCGAGCGCCAGCGCCATGTCAGCCGGCGCCATGCCACAGCCGTCGTCGACCACCTCGATCCGCGCGAGCCCGCCGTTCGCCAGCATCACCGCAATGCGATTCGCACCGGCGTCGATGGCGTTTTCGACCAGCTCCTTCAACGCGCTGGCGGGCCTTTCCACCACTTCACCGGCGGCGATGCGGTTGACGAGATGTTCGGGCAGACGGCGTATTGACACTGCGCAAGCTCTATACCAAGCGGACGCATCCCGCGAGCCCTACGCAAGACGTGACGAACCTCCTGGCCGACACGGCCTGCGACGGATGAAGCGGTACTTTTTGTGCGTCCCGAACACGGAACCCTGCGCTCCATGGCTCTCCCCCGCTTCTTCAAATTCATGTCCCACGACATGGCGATCGATCTCGGCACCGCGAATACGCTGGTGTACGTCCGCGGGCGCGGCATCGTGCTCAACGAGCCGTCGGTCGTCGCGGTCGAGACGATCAACGGCGTCAAGCGGGTGAAGGCGGTCGGTGACGACGCCAAGCTGATGATGGGCAAGACCCCGGGTTCGATCGAGGCGATCCGGCCGCTGCGCGATGGCGTCATCGCCGACATCGACGTCGCCGAAGAGATGATCAAGCACTTCATCCGCAAGGTCCACGGCCCCCGCAAGTTCGCGCGCTGGCCGGAAATCGTGATCTGCGTGCCGTCGGGCTCGACCAAGGTCGAACGCCGCGCAATCCGCGACGCCGCGTCGAACGCCGGCGCCAGCCAGGTCTATCTGATCGAGGAGCCGATGGCGGCCGCGATCGGCGCCGACATGCCCGTCACCGAACCGATCGGCAGCATGGTCGTCGACATCGGCGGCGGCACCACCGAAGTCGCGGTCCTCAGCCTGCGCGGGCTCGCCTACACCACCAGCGTCCGCGTCGGCGGCGACAAGATGGACGAAGCGATCGTCAGCTACGTCCGCCGCAACCACAACCTCCTCATCGGCGAAGCCACCGCCGAGCGTATCAAGCAGGAAGTCGGCATCGCCCGCCCGCCGGTCGACGGCATCGGCAAGATCATCCACATCAAGGGCCGCGACCTCGTCAACGGCGTGCCCAAGGAGATCCAGATCAACCAGGGCCAGATCGCCGAGGCCTTGAGCGAGCCGGTCGCGACGATCGTCGAGGGCGTCCGCGTCGCGCTGGAAAATACCGCGCCGGAATTGGCGGCGGACATCGTCGACCAGGGCATCGTGCTGACCGGCGGCGGTGCGCTGCTCGAAGGATTGGACGAGGTGCTGCGCGACGAAACCGGCCTGCCGGTGACCGTTGCCGAGGACCCGTTGACCTGCGTCGCGCTCGGCACCGGCCGTGCGCTGGAGGATCCGATGTTCCGCGGCGTGCTGCAAACCGGCTGAGCGCCCGCAACGACGTAACGGCTTACCCACACTTACAGGACGGGGGACCCGGCGCATGGCGCCTGCCCGCGACCGTCGCACCGGTTTTTCGCGGCGACGGCAATATTCGACGTTCATCGGCTACGTGCTCGCGGTGGCGGGCGCGGTGGTGGGGGCCGTGTTGCTCGTCGTGTCCTCGGTGCACCCGCCGGCATTCGGCACGGCGCGCATGGCCGTGGCGAGCGTCACCGCGCCGATCGCCGGCGTGCTCGATGCGGGGGTGGATCCCGTCGCCTCCGTACCGCGCGCGATCGGGACGTGGATCGGCGTGCATGGCGAGAACGCCCAGCTTCGCGCCGAAGTCGCCCGCAGTCGCGCGCTGCTGACCCGCGCGCGGATCATCGCCTATGACAACCGCCGCCTGCGCGCACTGCTGCGCGTCCGCGACCGCACGCCCGAAGTCGTCATCGCGGCGCGCCTCGTCGGATCGACCGCCAGCAGCGGGCGACGCTTCGCGCTGCTCAACGCCGGGCGATTGCAGGGGGTGCAGCCCGGCATGCCGGTACGCGGGCCGGATGGCCTCGTCGGCCGCGTCCTCGAATCCGGGCCGATCGCCGCGCGCGTACTGCTGATCACCGATCCCGAAAGCCTCGTGCCCGTCCGCCGGACCCGCGACGGCGCCGCCGCGATCGCCGCGGGGCGCGGTGACGGACGCGTCGATATCCGCTCGGTCGACGCGACCAACGTGCGCTTCAACCGCGGCGACATGTTCGTGACCTCGGGCACGGGTGGCCTGTACGCGCCCGGCGTGCCGGTGGCGCAGGTCGATCGCAACGGCATGGACAGCGTCGCCGCGACGCCCTTCATGGCACCCGATGCCCTGGACTTCGCGGTGGTCGAGCGCCCTTACGTGCCGATGCCGCCGCCCCCGCCGGCCCGCCCGGCGGTGCCGTGATCCGGTGACGACCCGCAATTCGATCGACTATCGGCCCTTCCAGGCGCCGCTGCCCCCCGGGCGGGCCCGCGCGCTCCCCTGGGTCAGCGTATTGGCCGCGTCGGCGCTGACCGCAATCGTGCCGGTGGTCGCCAGCCTGCCACTGATGCCGCCGCTCGGGCTGATCCTGCTGCTTAGCTGGCGCCTGCTCGCACGCTTCGCGTTGCGCCCCTGGGCCGCAGCGCCGCTCGGCCTGTTCGACGATCTGGTGAGTGGTCAGCCGCTGGGATCGGCGATGCTGTTGTGGTCGCTCTGCTTTATCGCGATCGAGCTGATCGAGCAGCGCCTCGTCACCCGCGATTTTTGGCAAGACTGGTTGATCGCCAGTGGCGCGATCGTTTTTTGCACCGCAATAGGCCGCTGGATCGCGGTTCCCATCGGCGCGCACGTCGATACTGTGCTATTGGCACAGACCATGATCTCCGTGATGCTGTTCCCCCTGTCGGCCCGTCTGGTCGCGTGGATCGATCGCAAGCGAGGGCCGACCGCGTGAAGCGTTCCTCCCGGATCGTCACCGAAGCGATGCAGGCGTACAGCTTCTCGCGACGGGCATGGCTGCTCGGCACCGCGCAGGGCGCCGTCGGCGTCATGCTCGCCGGCCGCATGGGCTATCTCGCGATCGCCCAGAACGAAAAGTACAACCTTCTTGCCGAAAGCAACCGCGTCAACCTGACGATGATCCCGCCGCGGCGCGGCTGGATCGTCGATCGCCATGGCGCCGCCATCGCCGACAACCGCACCGATTTCCGCGTCGATATCATTCCCGATCGGCTGGAGGGCGGTGATGCGGGGCGAGACCGCGTGCTGGCGCGGCTCGCCAGGCTGCTCGACCTGCCGCCCGAGGAAATCGAGCGAATCCGCATCGACCTGAAGGGTGCCGCGGGTTTTCAGCCGGTGCAGGTGGCCGAGAATATCAGCTGGGATCGCTTTGCCGCGATCAGCCTGCGCCAGCCCGAACTCCCCGGCGTTGCCCCCACGCGCGGCTTCGCCCGCAACTATCCCGCCGGCGCCGCGGTCGCGCATCTGACCGGCTATGTCGGCGCGGCCAACGCCGAACAATATAAGAAGACGCACGACCCCCTGCTCGTCACACCGGGTTTCAAGCTCGGCAAGGATGGCCTTGAAAAGCAGCTGGAAAGTGAATTGCGCGGCACGCCCGGCGCCAAGCGCGTCGAGGTGACCGCGCGTGGCAAGGTCGTCGCCGAACTGCCCACTCGTGCCGACGTCCCCGGCAAGACGCAGAAGCTGACGATCGACGCCGGGCTCCAGGAATATGCCGCGCGCCGGCTCGGCACCAATTCGGGTTCGGCGGTGGTGATCGACTGCCGCACCGGCGAGATGCTGGCGATGGTGTCGATGCCCGCCTACGATCCCAACAGCTTCTCGGACGGCATCAGTCATCTCGAATGGAAGATGCTGTCGGACAACGATCACGTCCCCTTGATGAACAAGGTAACGCAGGGGCTGTACCCGCCTGGGTCGACGGTAAAGCCGATGAACGGTCTCGCCCTGCTGGCCGCCGGCGTCGGCGCGCATGACCGGGTCGTCTGCTCGGGCGCGATGCGCGTCGGCACCGGCGTCTTCCACTGCCACAAGCGCGGTGGCCACGGTCCGCTCGATCTGAAGGGCGCGATCGAGCAGAGCTGCGACATCTATTTCTACGAGATGATCCGTCGTGTCGGATACGACAAGATCGCCCCGATCGCGCGGATGATGGGGCTCGGCCAGAAATTCGATCTGCCGCTGGCGACCCAGCGTTACGGCACCGTGCCAGATTCCGAATGGAAGCTGCGCAAATACAAGACGAAATGGACCGTCGCTGACGGCCTGAACGCGTCGATCGGCCAGGGCTATGTGCTCGCCAACCCCTTGCAGCTCGCGGTCATGGCGGCACGGCTTGCTTCGGGTCGCGCCTTGCAGCCGAGCCTGCTCTCGCATCACGTCCACCTCGATGCGCCGGCGCTGCCGCTCGCCTCGGAACATCTCGCGATCGTCCGCGACGCGATGTACGGCGTGGTGAACCAGGGCGGCACCGGCGCGATGGCTCGCATGTTCGTGCCCGGCGTGTCCATCGCTGCCAAGACCGGTACGGCTCAGGTCCGCCGCATCACCATGGCGGAGCGGCGCGCGGGCGTGCTCAAGAACGGGCAATTGCCCTTCAAGCTGCGCGACCACGCCCTGTTCGTTGGCTTCGCCCCCGCCGACAACCCCCGCTACGCCATTGCCGTCGTGCTCGAACACAATGGCCACACCGTCCGCAACCTCGACACGCCGATGATCGGCCGCGACATCATGACGTGGCTGTTCGACCGCGACCGCGCGATGAAGAGCCTGGCCGACGTCGAACCCACTTGGGGCGGCGATATCAAGACGCGCATGGCCGCCGAAGCCGCCGCCTATCGCGCCGCCCAGGCGCCACAGCCCGCCGCCAACGCCACCAAGACCGATTCCACCGTCCCCAGCGATTCCGACGCGGTGGAGGCGGCGACCGATCTCGCCAATGCGACGCAGGCGGCGATGGGCCCCGCCGTCGCCAATGGCGACGTGCCGAGCGACACCGATTCCCCCGACGACGCTGCGGGCAACACGCAGTGAGCCGTGGCCATCTGATCCCCGATCCGATCGCGCGGCTGCCCTGGCGGGTCATCTTGCTGATCGTAGCGATCGGCACCTTCGGCCAGATCGTGCTCTATTCCGCTGCAGGTGGCTCGCTACAGCCCTGGGCGCTGTCGCAGGGCGTCCGCTTCTTCATCCTGCTCGGCATGGCACTGGCAGTGTCCTACGTGCCCGAACGCTTCTGGAGATCCGCGGCGCTGCCGGCCTATGTCGTCATCGTCATCGCGCTGGTGCTGGTCGAGCTGGTCGGCGCGGTGCGCGGCGGCAGCCAGCGCTGGCTCGACGTCGGCATCAAGCTGCAACCATCCGAATTCATGAAGCCCGCCATCGTACTGGCCTGCGCGCGCTTTTACGACATGCTGCCGCCGGGCGAGACACGACGCTTTGGGGCGATCTGGCCTGCCTGTCTGCTGATCGGCATTCCTGCCGCGCTGATCGCCAAGCAACCCGATCTCGGCACCGCGCTGATGGTCACCGGCGGCGGCGTCGCGGTGATGTTCCTGGCGGGCGTCCCGATGCGCCTGTTCGTCGGCGGAGCGCTCGGAATCGCGGTCGCAGGGCCCCTCGCCTTCCAATATGCGCTGCACGACTATCAGCGAAATCGCATCCTCATCTTCCTCGATCCCGAAAGCGACCCGCTCGGCACCGGCTATCACATCAGCCAGTCCAAGATCGCGATCGGGTCGGGTGGATTGTGGGGCAAGGGCTTCCTCAACGGCACGCAGAGCCACCTCGACTATCTGCCCGAAGGCCATACCGACTTCGTCTTCGCGACGATGGCCGAGGAATGGGGCCTCGTCGGCGGCTGCCTGCTGATCCTCGCCTTCCTCCTCGTGATCCGCTGGGGCGTGAACGTCGGGCAGCAGGCCAATACCCGATTCGCACGACTGACCGCCGCGGGCCTCGCCACGACGATCTTCTTCTACGTCGCGATCAACCTGTCGATGGTGATGGGCTTGGCACCGGTCGTCGGCATTCCCCTGCCCCTGGTCAGCTTCGGCAGTTCCGCCCAGCTTACCGTGCTGTTTTGCTTGGGCATTCTGATGTCGATCGACCGCGAGAATCGTCGCCGCGTCCGCTGGTAAGCGAAAAAATCCGCCGCAACGCAAAAAAGGGTTTGCACGATCTGAAACGCCTGCTAATTGGCCGCCTCCCGACGGGGCCGGCGCCTCTCCAAAGCGCCACCAAACAGGCCAGGTCATGGACGCATAGCTCAGTTGGTAGAGCAGCTGACTCTTAATCAGCGGGTCCTTGGTTCGAGCCCAAGTGCGTCCACCACCTCCTTCGGTTTCTCCATATGGAAGCGGATACGGCCGGCATCGGGCGTCGTCCTATGTCCCGCGATTACGGCCGGGCGCGTGTTTCGCGCAACGCGTGATACGCCAGCGGCTTGTCTCACGCATACACTCGACAACATCATGGCGCCGTGGCGGAACACCAAGCTATTAATCGCCACGCGCAACCAACGCAGATGTAAGCGCCTGTCGTCAACAACCCCGGCACCGGCACCGCTGCCAGTCCCGAAATCGCTGGCAGGCGCGATGGCCCCGTGGCACATGAACGAACCGTCACATAAGGGGTTACGAATGCGCGCTGGTGCCTGCCTGATCGCTCTGCTGCTTGCCACCACGGCCCAGGCCCAGCCGGCCGGCACCACTTACCACCGCGCACCGGATGCGATCGCCAAGGCGCTGGAGGCGTCCCCCACCCCCGCGGTGGCCGTCAGCCCCGACCATAGCACGCTCGCCATCTTCGGGCGCGAGAATCTGCCGTCGATCGCCAATCTCTCCAAGCCGATCCTGCGGCTGGGCGGCTATCGCATCGACCCCGCGACCAACGGCCAGGCCGAGGTTCGTGTCCAGTGGCTAAATGCGCTGGGCTTCAAGGATATCGCGAGCGGGCGCACGGTGGCCGTACGGCTGCCGTCGGGGTTGCGGTTCGCTGCGCCCGACTGGTCGCCCGATGGCCGCCATGTCGCCTTTTACGCGCAGGAGCCCGACGGCATGTCGCTCTGGATCGCGGAGCGCGACGGTAGCGCACGCGTGGTCGCCAAAGGGCTCAATGGCAGCTTCGGCACGCCGTTCGTCTGGGCGCCCGACAGCAAAGCCCTGATCGCCTATACCGTCCCCGCCGGGCGCGGGCCGGCGCCGGTCGCGACGACCACGCCGACCGGACCGGTCGTGCAGGAGAGCAACGGCCGCACCTCTGCCGCGCGCACCTATGAGGATCTGCTCGGCGACGCGCATGACGAGGCGCTGTTCGACCATTATTTTACGGGTCAGCTGACCCGCGTTGCGCTGGACGGAACTGCGCAGCCGATCGGAACGCCGGGGCTGATCACCGACTTCAGCGTGTCGCCCGACGGCCGCTACCTGCTGACCGAGCGCCTGAAGCGGCCCTATTCCTATCTGCTGCCCGCACGCTTCTTCCCCACTGAGATCGCCGTGTCGACGATCGACGGCAAGCCGGTGAAGACGCTCGTCGATCGTCCGCTGGCCGACGATTTGCCCGTCGATTTCGACGCGACCGTCAAAGGCCCGCGCGACGCGGAATGGCGTGCCGATGCCCCCGCGACGCTGGTCTGGGCCGAGGCGCTCGACGGCGGCAATCCGCGCGTGAAGATCGCGTTCCACGACAAGCTGATGATGCAGGCCGCCCCGTTCGATGCCGCGCCGGTCGAGCTGGCCAAGACGCCCGCCCGCTACGCGACCACGTTATGGGGCGATGACGGCTTTGCGATGGTGATCGACCGCGAATGGCGGTCGCGCACCGAACATCGTCAGGCCGTCGCCCCGTCGCGTCCCGGCGAGAGCCGGATGCTGCTCACCCGCAATTACCAGGATCAATATGGCGATCCCGGCGATCCTATCCTGGAGGACAATGCGGCGGGCAAGCGCGTGATGCGCTTCACGCCCCGCCATGACGCCGTCTATGTCAGCGGCGACGGCGCGACCAAGGCGGGCGCCTTCCCCTTCCTCGCGACCATGCCCCTCGCCGGTGGCGAACAGACCCGGCTTTGGACGGCCAAGGCGCCCTATTACGAAACGGTCGTGGCGCTGCTCGACGACACCGGGCAGCGGATCCTGACCCGGCGGGAAAGCGCCAAGCTCGCACCCAATTACGTCATCCGCAGCGTCAAGGGCGGCCAGGCGAAGGCCGTCACCGCCTTCGCCGATCCCGCACCGGTGTTCGCGGGCGTGACCCAGAAGACGATCACCTATGCCCGCGCCGACGGCGTGCCGCTGTCGGGGACGCTGTATCTTCCCGCCGGCTATGATGCCAAGCGCGACGGGCCGTTGCCGACGTTGCTCTGGGCCTATCCCGCCGAATATACCGATGCCAAGGTCGCCGGGCAGACGGTCGACCAGGGCAACCGCTTCGTCCGCCCGCGTGGCATCAGCCACCTGTTCCTGCTCACCCAGGGCTATGCGATCCTCGACAACCCCGCGATGCCGATCATCGGCGAAGGCGGCGCGGAGGCCAACGACACCTATGTCAAACAGCTGCGGGAGGATGCCGAGGCCGCCGTCGATGCGGTGGTGAAGCTCGGCGTCGGCGACCGCGATCGGATGGCGGTGGGCGGCCATAGCTATGGCGCGTTCATGACCGCCAATCTGCTGGCGCACACCGATCTGTTCCGCGCCGGCATCGCCCGGTCGGGTGCGTACAACCGCACGCTGACCCCGTTCGGCTTCCAGGCGGAGCAACGGACCTATTGGCAGGCGACGCCCACCTATACCGAGATGAGCCCGTTCACCTATGCGAACCGGATCAAGGCGCCGATCCTGCTGATCCACGGTGGCGCCGACGACAATAGCGGCACCTTCCCCATCCAGTCGGAGCGGATGTATGCCGCGCTGAAGGGCAATGGCGCGACCGTCCGCTATGTCGTCCTGCCGAACGAGCCGCACGGCTATCGCGCGCTGGAATCGACCGAAGAGACGCTGTGGCAGATGACCGATTGGCTCGATCGTTATGTCAAACCGAAGCAGGCCACCCGGTCCGCGCCGGCCGCAACGGCCGCGGACTGACCCGGCCGGGATCGCGACCGTCGGTGCGCTCCGGCGACGGTCGCGGATCGCCCGTCAGCGCGCGACTGCGCGACCGATCCGATACGGGCCGGTGCGGGTGGGCAGCGGCTTGCCTTTCCAGCTGAGCTGAACGCGGCCCTCCTCGACCAGCGCGTCGATAGCGGCATGGACCGACGGCATCGCCGCGCGCCAAGCCTCTGGCGCGATCGCGCGCGCCACCTCGCTCGGACACACCGTCGCGCCCGCCGCTCGCGACGCGAGCAGCGCGAGCGCCGTATCGCGCGGGCTTGCGGTCACCTTGCCTTCTCCAACCCACTCGCGTTGACGTGGACGCCACTTCACATGGATAACGTCTCGGACGCGGATCCGCCCCCAAACGCTTAGCCTCCGCCAATGCAGGCGGCATCGTACCAATGGCGGAGTATCCCAGACATCTCCTCGATCGCAGACCGAACCATGGCGCAAACGGTATCGAGCGTCCGTACCCAACATATCAATTGCGAGGTACGTTATACCATCGCATATATTCGGTAGATTCAGGACCGACAACGAATGCCACTTTCCCCGCACCTTTTGCCTGTTGCGCGACCGACGGACACCCGCAATCGGCTCACTGATTGGTGATGGCTCGACGGCAACGATCTTCGCCGCATGGCCATGTCCATCGCCCCTGGGGTGGCGCTGCCCCATGATTCGTCAGGCCCCCTAACCAGCCAAGGCGTCACCTACCCCTGCCGATCCCAATTACGGCAGCGGATCGACAAACAACGTCGTGACGGCCTGCGTTGGGCCGCGTCGTCCGCATAATCGAAGACGCAACCTCCATGTGCTGAAGCGCGGCAAGACGGGCGCCCCACGCCCGCTCCGCCCCGCTGACAGGATCGAACGGGAGCAGCCACATCATGCACCGGGACCTTCTTCTTGGTCTTCTCACCGCCATATTGGTTGTCGTCGCGATGGCCGCAGCCGCACCGGTGTTTCGCACGAACCGATCGTCGCGCAGGTCCTCCCTCGCCGCCACCGCGGATGCGCTCGCCGCCGGCATCTTTCTGGGTGCGGGCCTGATCCACATGCTGCCCGACTCCGCGCAGGGCTATCTGACCTATGGCGCCAGCTATCCCTGGCCGTTCGTCATCTGCGGCGCGACAATCATGGGCCTCGCCCTGCTCGAACGTCTGGCATGGGGCAGCGGACGGTCCGCGGCCCCCGCGCTCGCCGCTGCCATCGCACTGGCCGCCCACAGCTTTCTGGCCGGCGCGGCGCTGGGGGCCACCTCGCGCCAGGCCGCCATTCTGGTGCTGTTTCTCGCGCTGATCGCGCACAAGGGCGCCGCGTCATTCTCCCTGGCGCAGATACTCACCGAAAGCTCGCTGTCCCGCCGCAGGGCGTTGATCGTGCAGAGCGCGTTCGTCGTCGCCCTGCCACTCGGCGTCGTGCTGGGCGCGGTGGCGACGCGGCAGGAGCAGGCATGGCCTCTGGTCAAGCCGACGATCCTCGCGCTCGGCGCCGGCACGTTCCTGCACTTCGGCATGCAGCGCCATCGCACGACGGCACAGGCGCATAGCATCGCGGGGCAGCTAGCGCCCTGGTGCGGCTTCGCGCTGATGGCGCTGATCGCGGTCGTGGACTGAGCACGCCAGCGCCGCTCAGGCGCCCGCCGTCATCGTCGTCACCCGGACGATAGAGCCACGCGAGGCGCAACGCCCCCCTCAAGCGTCGACGTGTAGTTCCTGATCAGGCCGGGAACAGCAGGCGAGGATATATCCCTCCTCGATCTCCTCATCCAGAATCCCGCCATCGTGCTCGATCACGACGCTACCGTGCTGCTTCAGGATCTTGCACGTCCCGCAAAGCCCGGATTCGCAAGCCGCTGGAATACGGACGCCCGCCTGCCGCGCGACTTCGAGCACCGTCTGGCCCGGCAGGCACGGCGCGGTGACGCCCGATGCGGTGAAGGTGATCGACACCGCCTCTCCCGATGCGCTCGGCACGGCCGCCACCTGCTCGCTCGGCGCGTTTGCCGGCGCCTCGCCGAAGCTTTCCTGATGATAACGGGCCAGGTCGAGCCCCGCACCACGCACGATGTCACCGGCAAGCGCCATGAATGCATCCGGACCGCAGCAGAACACCTCACGCTCGGTCAGGTCGGGCACCAGCATCGCCAGTCGCCCCGCATCCAGCCGACCGCGATGCCCGCTCCAGGTGTCGCCTGGCGGATTGTCGCGCACGATCATCGCAAGCGACAGGTTCGGCATCTGCCGGTCGAGCAATTCCAGCTCGCGACGAAAGATGATGTCCTCCGGCCGTCGTGCGACCGTGACGAACGCGACATCGCTGTCGGGGGCGCAATCGGCCATCCAGCGTAGCATCGACATCATCGGGGTGATGCCCGATCCCGCAGACAGAAACAGATAGCGCGCGGCGGGATGCGCGACATGCGTGAAATGCCCGGCCGCACCGTAAGCACGGATGCGCGCGCCGACCCGCAGATGCTGGAACATCCAGCGCGTGCCGACGCTCTCCGCCTGCGCCTTCACCGTCACCGCGATCGAGAAGGGGCGCGACGGCGAAGACGACAGCGTATAGGTGCGCAACAGCGGGCCACCGTCCGCGGGCAGTTCCAGCGTCACGAACTGGCCGGGACGATACCGGAACCAGCGGTCGGGATCGGAGCGGAAGGTGAAGGTCTTCACCCCCGGCGCCTCGTCGACGATGCCGATGACCTCCAGATGGTGCAGCCGATCGCTCCACGGCGACATCTCGTCGAGGTGCAGATACCGCCCGGCCGTCATCGATCGCTCCGTCGGCGTGCGATCACGCGACCCGCCGCACGCGGTCCTGACCCATGTCGTCCAGCCGCGCCTCGATCGAACGCGCATACCAATCGACGAACTGGATCACCCCGCCTTCGTGAAGTGGCGAATAGGGGCCGGGCTCATAGGCGGGCGATCGAATGCCGACCGCATTCTCCTCGACGATGCGCCGATCCTGGTCGTTGGTCTGCGTCCAGACGTGCGTCAGCGTGTCGAGGTCATAGTCGACTCCCTCAACCGCATCCTTATGGACCAGCCACTTGGTCGTCACCGCCGTCTCGTTCGGGCCGATCGGCATCACGCGGAAGGTGACGGCGTGGTCGACGAGCACGTGGTTCCACGTCGTCGGATAGTTGAACAGCATCAGCGCGCCGATGCGGTCGGCCGTGACGCTATCCGACAGGCCGCGCGCCACCGCCCGCTTGCCGGTCATCGTATAGCTTTCGGCCTCACGCAGCAGCGGCGCGCGGATCGCGCGGAACTGCCCGCTGTCGTGCATGCGGAACTGGGCGGGCAGCCCGGCGGCCTCGCACCGCGCCCAATGCTCCGCCATCTCCGGATCCTCCTCGCCGCCCGCCACGCCGGTGACGTTGGGCGATTCCGAATAGGTCTTGCACAATTCGGGATGACTGCCGGCGCAATGATAGCATTCGCGGTTGTTTTCCCAGACGAGCTTCCAATTGCCCTTCTCGACGATCGTCGACTGGAACGCGATCTTGGCGTCGGCCAAATTGTGGGGCGCGAAATAGGGGCGCATCAGGTTGTCGAAGGGTGCGAAGGCGGGCGGCCGATCGGCGAGGCAGATGAAGATGTACCCCGCGACGCTCTCGCAGGCGACGGGCTTCAGACCGTGCTGCGTGCGATCGAATCCCTCCCCCATCTGCCGCGCGAAGGCGAGCGAGCCGTCGAGATTGTAGGTCCATTGATGGTACGGGCAGACCAGCTTGGGCGCGACGCCGCGTTCGGCCTTGCACACCCGGCTGCCGCGATGCCGGCAACTGTTGTGAAAGGCGCGCAGCGCGCCGTCGCGATCGCGCACCACGACGATCGGATAGGCGCCGACCTGCAGCGTGAAATAGCTGCCGGGCTTGGTCAGCTCGCAATCATGTCCGGCGAAAAGCCAGTCCCGGTACCAAATCAGCTCCATGTCCAGATCGAAGAACTGCTGGTCGACGTAAAAGGGCTGGGGCAGCGAATAGCCCTGCTTCCGGTGGCGGATCAGATCCAGCATCTCGCTACGGACGTTCATCATGCCACCCTTCCCCACGCAATCCCCGACCCCGCCGCTCGTCGGCACAGCGGAGCCCACGCCATTCTTGCGCCGCCAGCATTATGAGCAACGCGATATTTCCTAATGGTCGCCACGATATTCAGGCGCGGTCTGCCGAACATAGGACAGGTGCGTCGCCCGCGCCCTGCGATCGCGACACCGTGGAATTGGCAGCAGTGATCGTCTCCGCCGGCGGCCACGCGACCTCCACCTCGACATGGTCCAGGATGCCGTCGATCGGCACGCACGGCTTGCGCAGCCGGATGCGTGCACCCGCGACGGCGGGGAAGCGGTCGCACAGCCCCCGCGCGATCTCCAGCGCAAGCGATTCGATCAGCAGGTGCCGTCGCCCGCGTACCAGCCGCTCGATCTCGGCGAAGATCTCGCCATAATCGACCGTGCCGACGATGCCGCGGCCATCGTCGCCGAGTTCGGCATCGACCTGCACCTGCGCATCGACATGGAAGCGCTGACCGAGCCGTTCCTCCTCGTCGAACACGCCGTGACGCGCGAAGAACGCGCAGTTCTCCAGACGGATGACATATCGCACGCTGCTCACCGGCGCCGGACGATCAGCTCTTCGGCTTGCGATTGTCGGGGTCGTAGAGCGGGCGATACCCCACCGACGCGACCTCGACCGGATAACGCTCGCCGAAATATTCGACCTCAAGCTTGCGCCCCTCCTGACAGAGCGCCCAGGGGAGATAGGCCAGCGCGATATTCTTGCCGATCGACGGGCCATAGGCGATCGAGCTGGTGTAGGAGCGCCGCCCCAGTTCGTCGACCGGCACCTCGCCCGTCTCAGGATCGATCACCGGCAGGATGCCAACCGGATAGCGCTTCACACCCTGCGAGTCGGTGTTGTCGGTCATCACCAGCGTGCAGAGCTTGGCGGGCTGATGCTCGCGCGCACGGTGTTCCAGATGCCTGGCCTTGCCCCGAAAATCAGCCTCCTTGGCCTTCGGGCGGGCCAGATCGGCCTCCAGCAGGTTATAGTGCGTCAGAAGGTCGGCATTCTGCAGGCGCAGGCTCTTCTCCATACGGCGCGAGTTCGCATAGGTTTCGATCCCCACCGCGATGACGCCGGTGGAGCGCAGCGCGTCCCACACCGCCAGCCCGTCCTCATAGGCCATGTGCAGTTCCCAGCCCTGCTCACCGACATAGGAGATGCGGAACGCCATCACGTCCTTGCCCGCGATGCGGACGGTGCGGATCGCGGCGAAGGGGAAATTTTCCAGCGACAGCGCCTCGGGGTCCTCGACCACCTTCTGCAGGTTCACCCGCGCATTCGGCCCCCAGATGCCGACGGTCACGTATTTCTCGGTCACGTCGGTGACGGTGACGTCCAACCCGCGATCCTGCGCGACGCGGCGCATGTAATGGACGTCGCGCGGCCCCGCATCGGCGCCGTTCACCAAGCGGCAGCGATCGGGCAGGCGGAAGACGGTGAAGTCCGCCCGCACATTGCCTTCGTCATCCAGGAAGTGGGTATAGACGCCTTTCCCCACCGTCGCATCGCCGCCGACCTTGGCCGCGCACAGCCATTCCATCAGCGCGACATGATCCGGCCCCTCGATATCGGTAATATGGAAGTGCGACAGGTTGATGAGCCCGCAATCGGCGCTCAGCTCCAGCTGCTCGGCATTCGACACGCGCCAGAAGTGGCGATTGTCCCACTCGTTCTCGCGCACCGGCACCTGATCGGCATATTTCTCCAGCAGATGCTCGTTCGCGGCATAGCCATGCGCACGTTCCCAGCCGCCCAGTTCCATGAAATAGCCGCCCAGCTCCTTCTCGCGCTCCCAGAAGGGCGAGCGACGGATTCCGCGCCCGCCCGCGAACGGCTCACGCGGATGGACCGGCGGGTTGTAGATCTTGGCGGCGGTTTCGAGGCAGCGCTCCTCGATGAACTTGGCCTCCAACTGGAACGGGTTGAAGCGCGCATAGTCGATGCTGGCATGATCGATCGCGGTGCGCCCGTCGGTCATCCAGTCGGCGACCAGCTTGCCCATGCCGGGGCCGTCCTTCACCCAGATGCCGACCGCATACCACAGGCCGCGCACCTTCTGGCTCTCGCCGATCGACGGCCCGCCGTCGGTGGTCGTCTGCAGCAACCCGTTGAACGAATGGCTTTCGTTATAGCCCAGTTCGCCAAGGATCGGCGTCAGCTCCATCGCGCGCTCCAGCGGCGCGATGATCTGCTCCATCTCAAGATCACGCTGCGACGGCGACAGGCGGGCGAATTCCTTCTCCAGCAGATCGCGCGGGTGGACGAGGCGCGGCGCATGTTCCTCGTAATAGCCCCATTCGATCTGGCCGCCCTCGGTCGTGCGGGGGTCGCCGGTGTCGCGCATATAGGCCGAATTGCCCTGATCGCGCAGCAGCGGATAGCCGATGTCCTTCCCCGTCCCCTCGAACTCGGCATAGGGCCCGAAGAACGTCAGCGGATGGTCGACCGGGAAGACCGGCAGGTCCTCTCCCGCCATCTCCGCGATCAGCCGCCCCCACAGGCCGGTGCAGACCACGACGTAATCCGCCATGATCGTGCCGCGCGTCGTGACCACGCCCTTGATCCGGCCATCCTCGATGATCAGCGATTCCGCCTGATTGTTGGCGAAGACGGTCAGCGCGCCGGCATCGACCGCCTGATCGATCAGCTTGCCCGCCACCGTCTGCGATCGTGGCACGACCAGCCCTGCGTCCGGATCCCACAGCCCGCCCTGGATCAGGCTTTCCTCGATCAGTGGAAATTTCGCTTTGATCGTCGCGGCGTCGACCAGCTCCGCGCGCGTGCCGAACGCCTTGCCGGAGGCGACCTTGCGGCGAATCTCGTCCATCCGCCGATCGTCGCCGACGCGCGCGACCTCCAGCCCGCCGATCCGCGAATAATGCCCCATCTTCTCGAAGAAATTCATCGAGTAGAGCGTCGTCCACGTCGTCAGATAGTCATGGCTGGTCGCGTAGCAGAAGTCGGAGGCATGCGCGGTCGAGCCGATGTCGGTGGGCACGCCCGACTTGTCGATGCCGACGATATCCGTCCAGCCGCGCTCGACCAGATGGTGGACGACCGATGCACCGACGATGCCGCCGATGCCGACGATCACGACACGGGCCTTTTCGGGGAGCGCAGCCATTCTCTATTCCTCTCGGTACGGGATCGCGCCGACGCAGCGCAGTGATGGGGGCGTGAGCAGGGTCGACGCGGCGCTCAGGGCGTGAACACCACGGTCCGGTGGCTGTTCAGCATCACCCGCCCTTCGAGATGGTATTTGACCGCACGGGCCAGCACGCGCGATTCGATGTCGCGCCCGGCGGCGACGAAATCCTCGCTCGTCATCATATGGCTGACGCGCTCGGTTTCCTGTTCGATGATCGGCCCCTCATCGAGGTCCGGCGTCACGTAATGCGCCGTGGCGCCGATCAGCTTCACGCCCCGATCGTGCGCCTGATGATAGGGCTTGGCGCCCTTGAAGCTCGGCAGGAACGAATGGTGGATGTTGATCACCCGCCCGTACAGGCGCTCGGACAGATCGTTCGACAGCACCTGCATGTAGCGCGCGAGCACCACCAGCTCCGCACCGGTTTCCTCGACCAGTGCGAGCAGCTTCTGCTCCTGTTCGGCCTTGGTTTCCTTGGTGACCGGCCAGTGATGGAACGGCACCCCCTCAATCTGTGCCGCGGCGCGCGCCCCGTCGTGGTTGGAGACGATGGCGACGACCTCGGCGTTCAGCCAGCGCACTTTGATCTGGTAGAGCAGGTGGTGCATCGCATGGTCGAATTTCGACACCATGATGATGATCTTCGGGCGTTCGGCGACGTCGACGACCGTCAGGTCGAGCGCGAAGCGGGCGGTGGCGGGGCGCAGCGCTTCCTCGATCGCATCGCGCGTTACCCAGGCGGGCACGGTGATCGCGATCCGCAGGAAGAAATGGCCCGCCTGCCGATCCCAGAACTGATTCGATTCCAGGATGTTGCCGCCCATATGCGCCAGGACGGTGGTCACGGTGGCGACGATACCGGGCTGGTCCTTGCAGCCCAGCCGTACGACATAGGATTTCTCGGTCATGGAAAGCCTTTCGATGGCTCAGAGCTGGCGTTCGAGTTCGGGGAGGACGTCGAACAGGTCGCCGACCAGGCCGTAATCGGCGACCTGGAAGATCGGCGCATCCGCGTCCTTGTTGATCGCGACGATCACCCTGGCGTCCTTCATCCCCGCAAGATGCTGGATCGCGCCGGATATCCCGCAGGCGATGTAGAGATCGGGGGCGACGACCTTGCCCGTCTGGCCGACCTGCCAGTCGTTGGGGGCATAGCCGGCGTCCACCGCGGCACGCGACGCGCCGACCGCCGCGCCCAATTTGTCGGCAAGGGGCAGGATCGTCGCCTGGAACTTCTCCGCCGAACCGAGCGCACGGCCGCCCGATACCACGACCCGCGCCGCCCCCAGATCGGGTCGGTCGCTCGCGGCGAACCGGTTCTCGACAAAGCGCGACAGGCCGGCATCGACCGCATCGCTGATCGTGACGACATCGGCCGCGCCATCACCCGATGCCGTCGGTGCGAAGGCCGCCGTGCGGACGGTGACCACCTTCACGGGGTCGCACGATCGCACCGTCTGTATCGCATTGCCGGCGTAGATGGGTCGCTTGAACGTGTCGGGCGCGACGACCTCGACCACTTCGGACAGCTGCATCACGTCGAGCAGCGCCGCGACGCGCGGCAGCACGTTCTTGCCGGTGCTGGTCGCGGGTGCGACGATCGCCCCATACTCCTTGGCCAGCGCCACGATCATTGCGGCGGTCGGCTCGGCCAATCGATGCTCGAATGCGGGCGCCTCGGCCAGCAGCACCCGGCGGACGCCGGACAGCCGCGCCGCCGCCGCCGCGACCCCTTCCGCACCAAGCCCCGCGACGAGGATGTCGACCGCCCCGCCCATATTAGACGCGGCGGTCAGCGCCCGCGCGGTCAACTCGGACAGGGAGGCATTGTCATGTTCGGCAAGCAGCAGGACGGTCATTTCCGGGCTCTCCCGATCGCGGTCACAGGACATAGGCTTGGGCCTTCAGCGTGTCGGCCAGCTCGGCGATCGATCCGACGCGGACACCCGGTCCGCGCGACGCCGGCTCTTCGGTCGACAGGATCGAGAGGCGCGGCGCGACATCGATCCCGAATTCCTCCAGCGCGCGCTCCTCGAGCGGCTTCTTCTTGGCCTTCATGATGTTGGGCAGCGTCGCATAGCGCGGCTCGTTAAGGCGCAGATCGACCGATACGACCGCGGGCAGCGCGACATCGATCACCTGCAGCCCGCCATCGACCTCCCGCGTCACCGTCGCCCGGCCTTCCGCGATCGCGATGCGGGACGCGAACGTCGCCTGCGACCAGCCCAGCAACGCCGACAGCATCTGTCCGGTCTGGTTGGCATCGTCGTCGATCGCCTGCTTGCCGAGCAGGACGAGGCCGGGCTGCTCGCTGTCCACCACCGCCTTCAGCAGCTTCGCCACCGCGAGCGGCTCGGGCATCTCGTCCGCGCGGATCAGGATTGCGCGGTCCGCGCCTACGGCCAATGCGGTGCGCAGCACGTCCTGCGCCGGTGCCGGGCCGATCGACACGACCAGGATCTCGCTTGCGATCCCCGCCTCCTTCAGACGAACCGCTTCTTCCAGCGCGATTTCGTCGAACGGATTGATCGACATCTTCACGTTGGCAAGATCGACGCCCGTGCCGTCGCCTTTGACGCGAATCTTGACGTTATGATCAACCACCCGTTTGACCGGCACCAAGACTTTCATATTGCCGCCCCCCGCCGCGCCCGGAAGCGCGGATATGCAAGATTAGCCTTGAACCTCAGTAGGTTTGCGACAAGCTCTGCGGGGCGGGAAAGGATAATTGCGTCAGACCACCACAAACTCTACGACATGGGGTGCAAGATCTCTCGAACTGGGGCGGGGTGGAGCATGGCGCAATCGGTACTGGACGCGTCCTTGCGCCGTCGGGCTGCGGGCCTGCGATTGTCGGTGGGTTTCATTCTCGCCCGACGGTTTACGCTCTGTGCCTTCGCCAATTTCGTCGACGTGCTGCGCCTTGCCGCGGACGAAGGGGATCGCAGCCGGCACATCGCCTGCGACTGGAAGGTGATATCCGACAATTCGTCGCCGATCCCGTCCAGCTCCGGCATTTCTATCCAGCCCGACGAACAACTCGGCGACCCTGCCCGCTTCGACTATATCGTCGTGGTCGGCGGCCTGATCGACGAAATCGACGGGTTCGGCAGCGAATATACCGCCTATCTCCGCCGGGCGGCGGCACTCGGCATACCGCTGGTCGGCGTCTGTACCGGTGCCTTCCTGCTCCACGGCGCGGGTCTGCTCGACGGGTATAAATGCTGCGTCAGCTGGTTCCATCATCGCGACTTTCTGGAACAGTTCGACGGCCTCGATCCGGTGTCCGACCGCATCTTCATCGTCGATCGCGATCGGCTGACCTGTTCGGGCGGCGCCAGCTCCGCGCATCTCGCCGCCTATCTGGTCGACCGCCACGTCGGCCGCGCACAGGCTAGCAAGAGCTTGCACATCATGATCATCGACGAGGCGCTGGGTGGTGAGAAGGCGCAGCCTGGCGCCATGCTCAACTATCGCACCGACGATCCAATCGTCCTGCGCGCGTTGCTGATCACGCAGCAGAGCATCGACATGCCCCTATCGGTCGCGGGCATCGCGGAACGCATGGGGAAGAGCAAGCGGCAGCTCGAACGCCGGTTCAAGACCGCGCTCGGTGTGTCGCCGCAGGTCGCGTTCATGGACGTGCGGCTCTCGTTGGCGCAACACATGCTGGAAACCACCGACAAGTCGATCACGGCGATCGCGGTCGAATGCGGCTTCTGTGACTCGTCGCACATGAGCCGCATGTTCCGGCGCCGCTTCGGCCGCTCACCGCTGGAAGAGCGCGCTTCGCTGTCGGGCGCCCGGCAAGCCGCCGCGCTGCCCCGTGCCGGGGCCGGTTAGGTTATTCGCCCCAGCTCACGCAGTTGGCGATCCAGGGCAAGGTGTTGGTCAGCTGCTCCAGCTTGCCGCCCTGCAGCAGCGCGGTCGACCGCGTCGCGATCTCCTGCGGAAGGCCGCCGAACTCGCCCTTGCGTGCGACCAGCTGGATCCGGCGGCGGAAACTTGCCCGCGGCATCGGCGCCACGCGCAGTTGCGGCAACAGCTCCAGCTGGCTCGCCAGGCACAATGGCGTGGTAATGCTCCATCCGACGCCCGCAGCGACGCTGGACACCTGCTGAAACGTCGAATCCACCTCGATCACGTTGGGCATTTGCATCCGCATCCGCGACAACTGCCTCTCAATCCGCTGCCCCATCGCCGACAGTAGCGAATAGCGCACGAGCGGGAGATCCGTCAGCGTTTCGATCGGCTCCAGCGGGCCCGCATAATCCGCCGGCGCGATGATGAGGAAGGCCTCGTCCATGATCGGAAAGTGTTCGACCTCCTCCAGATTTTCGAGCTGGCTCGACCCGGTAATGAGGATGTCGATGCTCCGCGACAGGAACTCGCGCTGCTGCATGAGCGAGATACCCGATCGCATCTGCCAGCGTAACGCGCGCGGACCAACCGCCTTCAACAGCGGCGCGGTCAGATGATTGGCGAGGCTTTCGGCCATTGCGATCGTGATGCAGTCCGCCGGCCGGGCGGTTTCGTCGCGCACCTCACGCGCCAGCAGCTTCGCCGCGGCGATCAGTTCGCCGCCATCCCGCCGCAGCAGCTTGCCCGCCGGCGTCAGCGCCACCGGGCGCATCGTACGATCGAACAGGCGGGCACCAAGCGCCTGCTCCAGTTTGGAAATCGTCTGGGACACGGCCGATTGCGTCATGCCCAGATGCCGCGCGCTTTGCGTCATCCCCCCGAGTTCGGCGGTGAGAATAAAGACCTCCACCGAATTGAGGTCGAAGCCGGATGACAGCTTGGTGGACATGATCGGCCTTTTAAGCGTCCCCTATCCGCGATGCGGACGTTCATTGTGATCCGCGCGATAGTGCGCCAACGTCGCCGATCGCATCCGCATGACCGCGCTTCACCGATCAAGGAAGCGGTACGGTGCGCACAGAGTGTCCGCGCGCTTCGAGCCACGTCACGAGACCGGCGAAGGGCATCGCGACGGTCGCGGTGTTCCGCAACGGATGCACGGCGATCCGTTCAGACCCGGCGAATGCGGCGTCGAACACCAGCGAGACCTCGCCGGGCGTCGTATTCGCGATCGCGAGCGGCGTCACCGAACCGGGCGAGACGCCGAGCACCCGCTCCATCTCGTCCGCCTTGCCGAACGAGAATTTGCCTGCCCCGAGCAGCTCCGCAAAGGTCTTCAGGTCAGCACGCCGATCGCTCGGCAGGACGATCAGCCACAGCCGCTTGTGCTTGTCCTTCAGGAACAGATTCTTCGTATGCGCCGCCGGCAGCGCGTCATGAATCGCGGTGCTTTGGTCGACGGTGTAGACGGGGGGATGTTCAATCGTCTCGGTGGCGATGCCGGCGCGGGCGAATTCGGCATATAATTCGTCTTCGGTCATGATCCACCATTCAGCATTCGGGGAAATTCACGGCAAGGCCACCCTGCGACGTTTCCTTGTATTTGGCGTGCATGTCGGTGCCGGTGCGCATCATCGTTTCGATGACCTGATCGAGCGACACGATATGCTTGCCGTCGCCGCGCAGCGCGAGCGAGGCGGCGTTGATCGCCTTGACGGCGCCGAAGGCGTTGCGTTCGATACAGGGCACCTGGACCAGCCCCGCGATCGGATCGCAGGTCATGCCCAGATGATGCTCCATCGCGATCTCGGCGGCATTCTCCACCTGCAGGTCGGTCGCGCCCATCACCGCGGCGAGCCCCGCAGCGGCCATCGCGCTCGCCGTCCCCACCTCGCCCTGGCACCCGACCTCCGCGCCCGAGATGGAGGCGTTGAGCTTGGTCAGCACGCCGATCGCGCTGGCAGTGAGGAGCATGTCGTGCATCCCCGCACGGTCGGCGCCCGGCCAGAAATCGCGATAATAGCGCAGCACCGCCGGCACGACGCCTGCCGCGCCATTCGTGGGTGCGGTCACGACCCGGCCCCCCGCCGCATTCTCTTCGTTCACCGCGATCGCGAACAGGCTGACATGGTCCATGATGCTGTGCGGCGCCTGGCGGTTGCGGAAGCGATCGCCGTCCAGCTTCTGCCGCAGCGGGCGGGCGCGGCGCGGCACCTTCAACCGGCCGGGCAATATGCCATCGGTCTGCATCCCCCTATCGATACAGGTCATCATCACGTCGATGACGCGATCGAGATAGGCGTCGAGCTCTGCCGCCGACGTCCGCGACAATTCGTTCGCGCGCATCACCTCTGCAATGCTGAGGCCATGGCAGCGGCAGATGGCGAGCAATTCCTCGGCGCGGCGAAAGGGGAACGGCGGCGGCGCGTCCTGCTCCTCCAGCGTCGCGTCCCCGACCAGATCCTCGCGCACGATGAAGCCGCCACCGATCGAGCACCAGCGTTCGCTGACCACGACGGCACCGTCCGCATCAAAAGCGGTGAAGCGCAGCGTGTTGGGATGGACGGGCGTCTCGCTGTCACGGTCGAACATGATGTCGGTTTCGGGATCGAAGGCGATGGCGCGACCCGCAACGATCAGGCTGCGCTCGTCGCGTGCCTGCTCCACCACGCGGTCGATCTGCTCCGGCTCGATCGCGTCCGGCAAGAAGCCCGCAAGACCCAGCACGACCGCCTTGTCGGTCGCATGACCCGCACCCGTCCAGGCGAGCGAGCCGAGCAGATCGCAGCGGATGCGGGCGAAGGCCGAACCGCGCAAGGTGCTGGCGAAATCGTGGGCGGCCCGCATCGGCCCAACGGTGTGCGACGACGACGGCCCGATGCCGATACGAAACAGGTCCCGTACGCCGAGCATCCCTTACGCCTCGGCCTCGGCGATCCGCAGCAACCCTTCGACATAGCGGGCGAACGACCGCCACACCTCGATGTGGAAACGGTCGGGCGCACGGCGCCACAGGACGATCTCCGCCTTGTCGTACATCGTGCGGGTACACATGCCGACGGGGAAGGCGCGGAGCGACAGGTCCAGCGCGCAGCCGCTCGCCAACAGCGTCTCCGCGCCGACGGCGCCGTCGATCACTTCCAGCGCGACCTGGCGGTGGCTGACGTCGACGAGCGAGCACAGCGCATCGCCCAGCAGCGACTGCAACGAGGCCACCCAATCGTCAGACGCGTCCGGCGTCAGCAGCAGCCATTCGTCCGGCCCCAGCCACAGTGCCGACAGCCCGGCAGCATCGGCGGACCGACAGGCCTCGATCGGCAACGCGACGCCCAGACGCGCCGCGACCGTGTCGATCATCGTCGCCGGGCAGCGCAAGACGGCGCGCCCGGCATGCCCCACCCGGCGGATCGACGCGGTACCGGCGGTGAAGGGCGTGGCAGGAGACAGGTCAGACATCGATGCGGGTGCCTTCCGGATCGTAGAAGATAGGCGAGACGACTTGCACCGCGATCGGCCCTGCCGGCATCGGGACATGCAGCGTTTCGCCGAGCCGCGCGCGACCGCCGCGCACCAGCGCCAGCGCGATCGGCGCGTTCGCCGCCCCGCTGTGATAGGCCGAGGTGACATGGCCGATCGGTGTCGTGGCGGCGGACGGTGTGACGATCTGTGCGCCCTCCTCCAGCACCGTGGGGCCATCGACGGTCTTGAGGCCGACCAGCTGCTTGCGATCGGGCGCGGACATCGCCGGGCGCGCCAGCGAGCGCTTGCCGACAAAATCGGGCTTGGCCTTGCCGATCGCCCAGGAGAGGCCGACGTCGTCGGGCGTCACCGTCCCATCGGTTTCCTGGCCGACGATGATATAACCCTTTTCCGCGCGCAGGACGTGCATCGTCTCGGTGCCATAGGGAACCATGTCGAACGGCTTGCCCCGCTCCCAGATCGCCTCCCACACCATGCGGCCATAACCGCTCGGCACGTTCACCTCGAAGCCCAGCTCGCCCGTGAAGCTGACCCGCATCAGCCGCATCGGCACGCCGCAGATGCGCGCGTCGGCAATGCTCATATGCGGGAAGGCCTGGGCCGAGACATCCAGCCCCTCGATCAGCGGCGCGATCACCTCACGCGCGCGCGGACCCTGCACGGCGATGACCGACCATTGCTCGGTGGTGGAGGTCAGCCAGACGTTCAGGTCAGGCCATTCGGTCTGAAGATAATCCTCCATCATGTTCAGCACGCGCGCCGCGCCGCCCGTCGTGGTGGTGACGTGGAAGCGATCCGCCGCCAGCCGCCCGACCACGCCGTCGTCCATCACGAAGCCGTCCTCGCGCAGCAGCACGCCGTAACGGCACTTGCCGACGCCCAGCTTGGTCCAGGCGTTGACGAAGAAGCGGTTCATGAATTCGGCCGCGTCCGGGCCGACCACTTCGATCTTGCCCAGCGTCGAGGCGTCGAAGATGCCGACGCCCTGGCGGACGGCGACGCACTCGCGGTTGACCGCCGCATGCATGTCCTCGCCAGCGCGCGGGAAGTAGTGCGCGCGCCGCCAGTTGCCGACATCCTCGAACGCGGCGCCGTGCGCCTTCGCCCAGTCGTTGATCGCGGTGATCCGCGCCGGATCGAACAGGTCGCCGCGCGCATGGCCGGCCAGCGTGCCGAAGGTGACCGGCGTGTAGGGCGAGCGAAAGGTCGTCAGCCCGATCTCCGGGATCGACCGCCCCGTCGCCTCCGACACGATGCCCAGCGCGTTGATGTTGGACAACTTTCCCTGGTCGGTCGCCATGCCGGTGGTCGTGTAACGTTTGACATGCTCGATCGACAGGAACCCCTCGCGCGTGGCGAGCATGATATCCTTGGCGGTCACGTCATTCTGCCAGTCGACGAACGCCTTGGCCTTCGTCAGGTCGCTCGTTGTCGGCGCGGCGCCCATATAGCCGCCTACGCCCTGGGCATGGCGGACGGACACGGCGGGCACCGATGCCGGGGCGGTCGGGGCGAAGCCTGCGGCCGACGCCGCGTCGCGTCCGGCGTCGATCCCGTCGGCGATCGCCTCCGCCAGCGCGAAGCGGCCGCGACACGCGCCTGCCGATCGCTCCGCCTCGGCGGAGACGGCCGGCAGATAGGCCTGGAGCTCTTGGTCCCAAGCGAGCTTTCCGCGCGACTGCGAGAAGAGGTGGACGCTGGGGGTGAAGCCGCCCGCCATCAGCACCGCATCACAGGGATAACGGCGCGTCGCACCATCGGCGGTGATAGTGATCGACGCGACGCGCAGCCCGCCGGTTGTCCCGTCGATCTTCGCATCGGTGACGACCGGCAGGCCCGCCAGCCGTGCCGCCTCCGACACGGCGGAGCGCGGGCGGATATCCGCGACCGCCGCGACCGTGACGCCCGCCGCCGCCATTTCCTGCGCGACGCGATAGGCATTGTCATGCGCGCCGACGATGACGATCGTCCGCCCCACTGCGACGCCATATTGCTGCAGGTAGGTGCGCGCCGCATCCGCCAGCATGATGCCGGGCCGGTCGTTGTCGGGGAATACCAGCGGGCGCTCGATCGCGCCGGTTGCGAGCACCACCTGCGCCGCGCGCACCTGCCACAGCCGCTCGCGCGGGCGGCCCTGCGCCGGCGACGCGAGGTGGTCGGTCAGCTTCTCGGTCAGGCCGATCCAATTGTGCGGATAATAGCCGAAGGCGATCGTGCGCGGCAGTAACGCGACGTTGGGCAGCGCAGCGAGCGCCGCCAGTGCGTCGTCCAGCCAGTCGGCCGCCGGATGGCCCGCGATCTCGGTATCGACTGCCGCCAGCAACGACCCGCCGAGCCGCGCGCGATCGTCGCACAGGATCACCCGCGCGCCGGTCTTCGCCGCCTCACGCGCCGCGACGATCCCGGCGGGGCCACCGCCGATCACCAGGACATCGCAATGGGCATAGCGCTGCGTATAATGATCGGGATCGGGATCCGATGGTGCGACGCCCAGCCCCGCCGCCTCGCGGATGCGCGGCTCGTACAGCCGGTCCCACGCCTTCTTCGGCCACATGAACGTCTTATAGTAGAAGCCCGCCGGGATGAAGCGGCTAAGCAGCTTGTCGTTGACCGCCATGCGGTCGTTTTCGAGGCTGGGGTGCCGGTTCTGGCTGACCGCGTCGAGCCCGTCATACAGCTCGACCTGCGTGGCCAGCAGATTGGGTGTGTAGCGCGCGCGGTCGCGCCGGACGCCGACCAGCGCATTGGGCTCGTCTGCGCCTGCGCCCAGAACGCCGCGCGGGCGGTGATATTTGAACGATCGGCCGACCAGGTGCACGCCGTTCGCGAGCAACGCGGAGGCGAGCGTATCCCCCTCCTGCCCCGCATAGCGCTTGCCGTCGAAGGTGAAGTGGATCGTCGTGTCGCGGATCACGGTGCCGCGCGCGATCCGGTGATCGGCGGTCTTCATGCGCAATCCACCTCCGGGGGCTGTTCGCCGACCTTGTACGTCGCCAGGAAAACGTCGCTTCGCGTGTCGCGGATGGCGTTGAAGAAGCGCCCGCAACCGTGCAGGTGCCGCCACCGCTCGGCATGCGCGCCCTTCGGGTTGGAGCGCGTATAGAGATACGTCGTCCAATCTTCGTCATTCAGATCGGCCGGGCGCACCGGGCGGTCGATATGCGCCTCCCCGGCGTAGCTGAACTCCAGCTCGGGCCGCTGGCCGCAATAGGGACAGGTGATGAGCAGCATCGGTGCGCCTCTCAGTGGGCGACGGCGGCGGCGGCCGCCTCGTCGATCATATAGCCGTCGCGGAAGCGCTCGATCGTGTAGGGCGCGTTGATGGCATGCGGCGCGTCGTTCGCGATCGTATGCGCGAGCAAATGCGCCGCGCCGGGCGTCGCCTTGAAACCGCCGGTGCCCCAGCCGCAATTTACGTACAGGCCGGGAACGGGCGTCTTGGCGATGATCGGCGAGCGGTCCGGCGTCACGTCGACGATACCGCCCCAGCTGCGCAGCATCCGCATCCGGCGGAATTGCGGAAACAGCTCGCAAATCGCTTCCAGCGTGTGGGTCGCGATGTGCAGCCCGCCACGCTGGGTATAGCTGGTATAGGCGTCCGTTCCCGCGCCGATCACCAGCTCGCCCTTGTCCGACTGGCTCATATAGGCGTGGATGGTGTTCGACATAACGACGCAGGGGAAGATCGGCTTCACCGGCTCCGACACCAAGGCCTGGAGCGGGTAGCTTTCCAGTGGCAGGCGGACGCCCGCCATGCCCAGCACGACGCTGGTGTGCCCCGCCGCCGAGACGCCGATCCGCTTCGAGGCGATGAAGCCGCGCGTCGTCTCCACCCCCGACACCGCGCCCGATGCATCGCGGCGGATGCCCGTCACTTCGCAATTCTCGATGATGTCGACGCCCAGCGCGTCGGCGGCGCGGGCATAGCCCCAGGCGACCGCATCGTGCCGCGCCGTACCGCCGCGCCGCTGCAACGCCGCACCCAGCACCGGATAGCGCATGTTGGGTTCGATATTCAGCGGCGGACAGAAGGCCTTGGCCTCCTCGGGCGTCAGCCATTCATTGTCGACGCCGTTGATCCGGTTGGCGTGAACGTGGCGCTTGAACACCTGCACGTCGTGGATGTTGTGCGCCAGCATCATCACGCCGCGCTGCGAGAACATGACGTTGTAGTTGAGTTCCTGGCTCAACCCTTCCCACATCTTCAGTGCATGATCGTAAAGCGCCGCGCTCTCGTCGAAAAGATAGTTGGAGCGGATGATCGTCGTGTTGCGGCCGGTATTGCCGCCACCGATCCAGCCCTTTTCCACTACCGCGACGTTGCGCATCCCGAACTGGCTGGCGAGATAATAGGCCGCGCCCAGCCCGTGCCCGCCGCCACCGACGATGATCGCGTCATAGGAGGGCTTCGGCGCGGCATTGCGCCATTGGGGCTTCCACCCCTTGTGGCCGCCAAGCCCCTGTCGGAACAGCGAGAATGCGGAGAAGTGCTGCATCAGCCGCGCGCCGTGTCGTAGATCGGAAAGCGATCGCACAGGGCGATCACGTCGGCCCGCACCGCATCGATCAACGTCTGGGGCACCTCCCCCTCCGACGCGGCGTCGAGGATGCGGTTGATGAGGCGTCCGACTTGCTGGACGGCGGCGACGTCGAACCCGCGGCTGGTCAGGGCGCCGCTCCCCAGGCGAATGCCGGATGTCACAGCGGGTTTCTCCGGATCGAACGGGATGCCGTTCTTGTTGCAGGTGATTCCGGCCTCATCGAGGACCAGTTCGGCGCGCTTGCCGGTCAGCCCCTTGGGGCGCAGATCGACCAGGACGATATGCGTATCGGTGCCGCCCGACACGATCGAATAGCCGTTAGCGGACAGCACGGCGGCCAGCGCCTGCGCATTCTCGACCACGCGGCGCGCATAGTCCTTGAAGGACGGGCGCAGCGCCTCGCCGAACGCCACCGCCTTGGCAGCGATGACATGTTCCAGCGGGCCGCCCTGGATGCCGGGGAAGATCGCCGAGTTGAACTTCTTCGCGAGCGCCTCGTCATTGGTCAGGATCATGCCGCCGCGGGGCCCGCGTAGCGTCTTGTGCGTCGTCGTGGTGACGACATGCGCATGGTCGAGCGGGTTGGGATGCACGCCGCCCGCGACCAGCCCCGCGAAATGCGCCATGTCGACCATCAGCAGCGCGTCGACCGAGTCCGCGATCTCGCGGAACCGCGCAAAGTCGATCTGGCGCGGATAGGCCGATCCGCCCGCGATGATCAGCTTCGGATGATATTCGCGCGCCAGTTCGGCAACCGCGTCATAATCGATCCGCTGATCCTCCTCGCGCACGCCATAGGGGATTGCGTTCAGCCACTTGCCCGAGAAGGTCGGCGCCGCGCCGTGCGTCAGGTGCCCGCCATGCGCGAGGCTCATGCCCATCAGCGTCTCGCCGGGCTTCATCAGCGCGAACTGCACCGCCATATTGGCCTGCGCGCCCGAGTGCGGCTGGACGTTGGCGAACCTGGCGCCGAACAGCCGGCACGCACGGTCGATCGCCAGCTGCTCGGTGACGTCGACATGCTCGCACCCTCCATAATAGCGGCGCCCCGGATAGCCCTCCGCATATTTGTTGGTCAGCACCGAGCCCTGCGCCTGCAATACGGCGGTAGAGACGATATTTTCCGACGCAATCAGCTCCAGCTTGTCGCGCTGCCGCCCGAGTTCGGCGTTGATAGCTGCATCGACTTCGGGATCCGCCTCGCTCAACGCACCGCCGAAAAACACCCCCGCCGCATAGGCCGGATCGGCGTCACCGCTGCGCATGCTCATCTCCACCATGATGGCTCCCCCGTCATCGTCGAACGCAGGATGAGGGCTCGCCGCGCGAACCGCCGGGACAAGCGCGTCGCGGAGCGCGCAGATTTGCGACACCGCCATCGGCGCAGGCAAGTGACGAGGGACAGACGCAAAACGTCGGGCGCAGATCTGCACCTGTGCCTGACGTTGCGATGCTGTGGATGACGCATGCTGCGCCGGGGCAAGCCCAGGACAGCGCCGTATCGGCGATGCCCTGCAGCGCGCGCGTCTATATTCCACCAAGGCGTGGCTCAAGCGCCGCTCATCGTCCGCACGGTGATGCGGGCGACGGCGCGACGGACCATCACTAGCGCTGTCGCGCCTGCCAGCCCTCGGCCCGGTAATATTCCGCGTTCGAGGCGGACAGCGCCGGGCGACCCAGGATGTGATCGGCTGCCTTCTCGCCGATCATGATCGTCGGCGCGTTGAGGTTACCGGTCGTGATCGACGGCATCACCGATGAATCGACGACGCGCAGGCCCTCGATGCCATGAACCCGCAGCATCGGGTCGACCACCGCCATCGGGTTCGATGCCTCCCCCATCGCGCAGGAGCAGGACGGATGGTAGGCGCTTTCGACATGCGTGCGGACGAAGGCGTCGATCGCCGCGTCGTCGGTCACGTCCGCACCGGGCTGGATTTCGCGCCCGGCGTACGGCGCCATCGCCGGCTGCGCGAAGATCTCACGCGTCAGGCGAACGCAGGCGCGCATCTCCGTCCAATCGTCCGGATGGCTCATATAGTTGAAGCGGATCGACGGCTTGTCCGCCGGATCGGCGCTGCGCAGCCGGACATGGCCGCGGCTCTTCGATCGCATCGGCCCGACATGCGCCTGGAAGCCATGGCCGGTCGCAAGCGACGACCCGTCGTAGCTGACCGCCAGCGGCAGGAAATGATATTGGATGTCCGGATAGGCGACGCCGGCACGGCTGCGGATGAAGCCGCAGCTTTCGAAGTGATTGGTCGCGCCCAATCCGCTTTTCCCGAACAGCCAGCGCGCACCGATCAGCGCCTTCCGCAAGGGATTCATCGCCGGATAGAGGGTGATCGGCTGCTTGGATTCGATCTGGAAATAGAATTCCAGATGGTCCTGCAAATTCTCGCCAACGCCGGGAAGATGATGGACCGGCGTAATCCCATGCGCCTGCAATTCGTCGGCCGGGCCGATCCCCGATAGCTTCAGCAACTGCGGCGAATTGATCGGACCGCCCGCCAGGATCACCTCGCGCCGGGCATGGGCGACCGTCTCCACGCCGTTGCGGCGATAGACGATCCCCGTCGCCCTTCGCCCGTCGAGCACGATGCGACTGGCCAGCGCATGGGTCACCACCGTCAGGTTCGGGCGCCGCATCGCCGGTTTGAGATAGGCACTGGCCGCGCTCCAGCGGCGTCCGCGATGGACGGTCATGTCCATCCGGCCGAAGCCTTCCTGCTGGTAGCCGTTGATGTCCGCCGTCTCGGGATAGCCGGCTTCGCGCGCGGCATCCACGAAGGCACGGTATAGAGGATTGGCCAATCGGCCATATTGCGTGTGGAGCGGCCCGGCGTCGCCGCGCCATGCGTCCCCGCCTTCCTGCCGCGTTTCCGCGCGCCGGAAATAGGGCAGCACATGGCGATAGCCCCAGCCGGTCGCGCCTTCGCCTTCCCACCGATCGAAATCGGCGGGATTGCCGCGCACATAGACCATGCCGTTGATCGAGGAGGAGCCGCCGATCACCTTCCCGCGCGGCGTGTGCAGCCGCCGACCGTCCAGATGCGGCTCCGGCTCCGTCTCATATTGCCAATTGTACCGCGCCATGTTCATCGGGATCGACAGCGCGCTGGGCATCTGGATGAAGACCGATCGGTCGGACCCACCCTGTTCGAGCACCAGCACGCTGTGCCGGCCGTCCTCGGTCAGCCGCGCGGCGAGCACGCAACCCGCCGATCCGGCGCCGACGATGATGTAATCGAAACTGTCGGTCATCCGCGGCACCTCAATAGGGGCAGTCGATGTCGGCTATCGCGACATAGACGCTCTTCAGACGGGTATAATGTTCGATCGCGGCCAGCCCGTTTTCGCGCCCGAGGCCAGAGGCCTTGTAGCCGCCGAACGGAAGCTCGATCGGAGTGATGTTGTACTGGTTGATCCAGCACGTCCCGGCCTCCAGCCGCGCGATCACGCGATGCGCGCGCGTGATGTCGGCGGTGAAGACCCCGGCGGCCAACCCGAATTCGGTCGCATTGGCGCGGGCGACCACCTCGTCCTCGTCGTCGAACGGCAGCACCGTCATGACCGGGCCGAACACCTCGTCGCGCACGATCGAGGCGCGGTCGTCCTGCGCGACGAAGATCGTCGGCGCGACGAACCAGCCGCGTGCCAGATCCCCATCGGTCAGCCGCTTGCCACCCGCCAGCAGCCGCACGCCCTCCCGCCGCGCGCGCTCGATATGGCCGAGCACGATGTTCATCTGCGTCTCGGACACCAAGGGGCCGATCTGCGTGGCGGGATCGAGCGGATCACCGACGATGAGGCGCGCGGTGCGTGCCGCCAGCCGCTCCAGAAAGTCGTTCAGCACCGATCGGTGGACGAAGACGCGGGTGCCGTTCGAACAGACCTGACCGGTGGAATAGAAGTTGGCGAGCATCGCGCCGGACACCGCATTGTCGAGCGCGGCATCCTCGAACACGATCAGCGGCGACTTGCCGCCCAGCTCCAGCGTCACCGCCTTGAGCCCCGGCGCGGCCGCCGCCATCACCGCCCGCCCCGTCGGCACCGAACCGGTCAGCGAAACCTTGGCGATATCCTTATGGGTGACGAGCGCGCGACCGAGCGGGCCATAGCCCTGCACGACCTGGAATATGCCATCCGGCAACCCCGCGTCGCGGAACACCGACTCCAGCGCCGCAGCCGTCAGCGGCGTCTGTTCGGCGGGCTTGAAGATCATCGCGTTGCCGCACGCCAGCGCCGGCGCCGCCTTCCAACAGGCGATCTGTAACGGATAGTTCCACGCGCCGATGCCCGCGACGACGCCCAGCGGCTCGCGCCGGGTATAGCCGAACGCCTCCGCGCCCAGATCCAGATGCTGGCCCGCCACCGTGGCGGCGACACCCGCATAATATTCCAGGCAATCGGCGCCGGACAGAACGTCGACCGCCTCGGTCTCCTGCACGGGTTTGCCGGTGTTGAGCGTTTCGATCCGCGCCAGTTCGACGTTGCGCTCCCGCAGGATATCGGCGGCACGGCGCAGAATGCGCCCGCGCTCGCGCGGCGCCAGCGCCGCCCATCCCGGTTGCGCGGCGCGGGCGCGGGCGATGGCGGCGTCCAGCGCAGGCGCGTCCGTCACCGCGATCCGCGCGAGCGCCTCTCCCGTCGCGGGATTGCACGGCACGATCTCGCGGCGCGGCGGCGCGGCGGACGGGATGGCGGCGAGGCGGCTGTCGACGAACGATCCCAGCAGCAGGCGCGCGCTGTCGCCGTCGATCTCGCTCCACCCGGACAGGGCGCCACGCAGCCATACGCCATCGATCATCGCCGCGATCGTGGCCGCGAGCGCCGGCGCCTCCTCGGCCGGCACCAGCGCGCGGAGCGGATGGCGCAGGTTGGACAGCATGCGGCGCTGATAGACGCGCTGGATGCGGAACAGGCGGGGCTGGTGCCGGACATGCCCCCAGAAGGCGAGCCAGACCTTGCTGGTCGCGCCGTCGAGTTCCTCGGGCGCCAGATTCGTGTCGATCACCGCCTGCAGCCGCTCGCGCGGCCCCTCCGCCTGCGCAAGGCGCAGGCGCAGCCTGGCGCCAAGCCGCGTGGTGAGCAGGCGGAACGCGGCCTCCAGCAGCCCTTCCTTGTCGCCGAAATAATGCGCCACCAGCCCGGGCGATACGCCCGCGCGCCCGGCGATCTGGATCAGCGTCGTGCCGACGAACCCGACCTCCGCCAGACTGTCGATCGTCATTTCGACGAGCTGTCTGGCGCGGCCATCGTCAGCGATCGGCGAAGAGCGGGGCATAAGCGACGTATCCTGATTGTGCGTTCAATATGGGAGCGACGTGGCTAGTGATATGCCGCGATTCGGTGTGTGCTCTCTCATACCCAGTCTGCCGCGGCGTTGAACGCACAGTCAATATCCGTCTTGGCCCATGGCAAATGACAGTCTGATCTTCCAGCGAAGGACGCGCGTTTCACCGCGGCAGCACGGAAAAATGATGCGACACAGCGATCACTACCGCCGCCAACGCTAGCGCGGCGAAGGGCAGGATTCCGGCGCGCGGCCGATCGTCCATCCGCGCATGATCGGGTTGCGATGGCTTCGGAAAGCGACCGCCGTCCTGAATATAGTGTCGGAACACGAACACCGGCAGGATCAGCGCAGCGGCGAGCAGACCGTTGCGCAAGGTGCCCGGTCCCCACACCTCCGCCCCGGCGCCGAGCAGCACCAGATTGAAGAAGCCCAACGCGGCCCCTACGCCCAACAGCCAAGTCGGCGCGCGGAATGGACGCGGCCAGTGCGGCCGGTCGATGCGGTGGATCCAGCCCGCCTGCAGGTTCAGGAAGATGAAGATCATGTAGCAGACGTTGGAGAGCATCAGGACCATGAAATAGTCCGACATCATCAGCAGGATCAGGTTGAAGGCCAGATCGGTCCACATCGCAGCAGTGGGCGCGCCATGGCGGTTCACGCGCGACAGATATCGCGGCAGCCAGCCATCGACCGACGCCTGATACAATGTGCGCGACGATCCCATCATCGACGACATAACGATCAGCAGCAGCGCCAAGATAAAGATGGCAATGAACAGGTTGGTGACGATCACCCCGCCCTTGACGATGCTCGCCAGCGCCAGCGCCACGCCCGTCCCGTCGTAGATTGCGGGGTTCGTCATGCCGCTGAGCCCCAGCGACGCCTGAAACGCGAGGGGGACGAGCGTGAAGATCGCCAGGCACAGCACCCCCGCCGAGATGATCGCTTTATAGGTGTCGCGGGCGGGATCCTTGAATTCGCGCACATAGCAGACGGCGCCCTCGAACCCGTAGGTCGACCAGCCGGCACCGAACAGACCCGCCGCCAGCAGAGTCAATCCGGCGGCATTCCAGCTGCCGAAACCGACATGGCCCGCCGCATCGCGCACGATCGGGAGCAGCGGGAACAGATGGTCGGACGGCAGGTCGCCCGTAACGATCGGCACCAGCCCGACCAGCACCAGCGGACACAGGCAGATGAGCGCCAGCACCTTTTGCGTGCCGGCGGCGCGGGCGGCGCCCTGATGCTGCAACAGGAAGGTCATGAGCAGGAACGCGGCGGCGATGATCGCGACCGTGTTGATGCGCAGCGTCAGTCCGGGCTTGATGCTGCTCAGATCGAGCAGCGTCAGGTGCCACGTATTCATCGCCGCATCCGCCGGGAACAGGCTGGTGACGACGTAGCCAGCGGCCAGCCCCGTGCCCAGCGCCAGCACTGGCGACCACGCCAGCCAATTGCACCAGACGGACACCGGTGCGACGAACTTGCTGTACTTGATCCAGGCCGCCGCACCATAGACCGACGCGCCGCCGGACTTGTCGGGATACAGCCCCGCGATCTCTGCATAGACGAAGCATTGCAGGAAGCCGATCAGGACCGAGACGATCCAGACCGCCCAGGATGCCTGGCCGACCACGGTGGAGACCCCGCCCATCGTCAGCAACACCCCGGCCGGAACGCCGCTGATCGCCCAAAATGCCCCCCGCCAGTCCAGCGTGCGAAGCAGCGTGGAGGGCGGTGGCGTACGGACAGGGCGCCGGGCAGCGGCACTGCCGTCGCACGGCTTTGCGATCATCACCTCGTCCGCCATTCCGCCGCCCCCTCAATTCTGTACGGACGGGATGCGTGCGATCGGCGCGTCACGCGCCGACGGCACCCCTCCATCACCCGACCAACATCACCCGTCACTGCCTCCGCTTGCGACATTGCCCGCCCATGGCCGCGCGCGTGGGAACCAGCAGGCCGAACCGACATGGCTCCGCCTTCCGACCGCCCTCGATGTCGCGGGGTCCGGCGAAGTGCCGGCTGTGGACTGATGACCATTCCGCCTGACTCGCCGCAGACGGTACGCAACGACATTTCGCATTCCGCACCTGCTCCCCCAAAAAAAGGTTCAGTACGGCCGGATTCGGCATTCAAATCTTCGCCGGTGACGGAATTATTGCAAGGTGGCTTGTCGCGTTGAACGAGTGATCAGCAGCTTGTATGGGTGGCATTAGACGGCGTGATACCTTATCCGGTGGTAGCCACGTACGTTGGGTGTGGATGACGCCTCGCCGGCTGTTCAACCCGCAAATCAATTGATTGGTTATTCAATAACTAAGCTGGTGGCGGGGTGTAGACGAGGACCACCCTTTAAAGTGGGTTCGCTGAGTGTGGGCGATCCGCCCCACGGATGCTGCTTTCGAACGCCGCAAGACCCTGACGGAAAGCGCTTTTATCGACGCGAGAGACAGTGGCGCGGAGGTATGCCGCCCTTTCGGAAGCGACACCGCGATGGCGGAAAACCCAAGGCCTCGCTACGCCGCTCCGTCCCGATAAATAGAGTTGGGTTGCGATTGCTCCGCAGCAGGAGATCAACGTCTTTTCCGAACCTTTTCAATAGCAAAAGTCCTCTAAACTCTTTGCTCCGGAATGACGTAATGCCATCGCCGAAACGATGGCATCAGAGTAGATTTGCCTGCCGATCGGCCACCTCGTAGGATGGTCTGCACGATATCGGCCCGCCCCGCGATCCTCCACTGATAAGCTCAGCTTATGTGTCGCATCTGTACGGCAATGCTGTCGATTCCATTCAAGCCGTTCCGCCGCATCGTCGCAGGATAGTCGTCCATAAGGATCGGGGAGAGGCGAAGTATCGACGTGCCGGTGTCACGGTTGACCTTTCCCCAATCGTGATGCCCGCCACAACAAAAGGGGGTCATTCCATGTATCGCGAACACCGTTCGGGCGATCTTCGCCGTCTGCTGCTCTCTACGGTTACGACATGCGCTATTCTGGCATGGTCCCCGGTCGCTGCTGCGCAGGACAAGGAAAACTCCAAGGACTCTGACGACATCGTCGTTACGGCTCAACGTCGTGAACAGAAATTGCAGGATGTCGGTATCGCCGTATCGGTGATGACAGCGGATTCGCTGCGCGACATGAATGTCCAGACCGCAACAGATCTGACGCGGGCGGTCCCCGAACTCAAAATGAACGCCTATTCCAGCTCGCAGGTGGTGTTCAATATTCGTGGTGTGTCGCAGAACGACTATGGCGATCAGCAGGAACCGCCCGTCGCCGTCTACCAGGACGACAGCTATTCTAGCTCGATCAACCTCGCCAGCTTCCCCACCTTCGACCTTGCGCGGGTCGAGGTGCTGCGCGGGCCGCAGGGGACGCTGTTCGGCCGCAACGCGACCGGCGGCGCGGTGCAATTCATCTCGAACCAGCCGACCCGCGAGCTGGACGGCTACGGCTCCGTCACGGTCGGAAGCTATGGGCAGATCATCACCGAAGGCGCCGTATCGGGTCCTTTGGCCGACAATCTGCAGGTCCGTGTCGCGGGTACCCGCAACCGGGACCAGGGCTACATCCGCAATATCAACCCGGGCCAGCCCGCGCGGGGGGCAAACAATCACTGGGCCCTGCGCGGCATTGTGGCGTGGCAGCCAACCGCGGATATCGAGTCGACGCTGACGCTGCGCTATATGCGCGCCGACAAGGAGCGGCAGGCCGGCCTGTATTCGCTGGTGGCCAGCTGTCCCAATGCCCGGCTGCAAGGCGAAGTGCTCGCCCCCGATCGCAGTTGTGCCTATTGGGGGACCGGGCCGGGCGAAACGGGCGCCGGCTATCGCAACGACGCGATCAATCCCGCGCGCGGAGGCGATCCGTACAGCACCGCAGCAACCGATCCCAGCTACGTCGACCGCAAGGTCTTCGGCGCGGACCTGAAGATCCAGGCACGCGTGTCCGACGCGGTGACGCTGGTGTCGATCACCGATTACCAGCACGGCAACAAATTCTATACGGAAGACGGCGATACCTCACCCGCGAGTGGGGTGTATTTCACGCAAGGGTCGCAGATCGACCAATGGTTGCAGGAAGTCCGCCTTCAGGCGGATCTCGGCGCCAACCAGTTGACGGCGGGTGCCTTCGCCATGTCGATCGACGGCAATTACACCGGCAAATACGCCTCGCTCTTCTACGGCTACGATCCCACCGTCGCCTTTTCGCAGAACACGCGGTCCTTCGCCTTCTTCGTCCAGGACGAGTGGAAGGTTGCCGATCGCGTGACGCTGGTCGGCGGCCTGCGCTATTGGAACGATCGCAAGACCGGCCGCTATTTCGGGTCGGAACCCAGCACCGGCGTGTCGATCATCTTCAACCCGCGCCAAGTCGCTTATGGCTCGTTCGGCGTGATCCAGCCGCGGACCGGCATCATCGCAACGCCAGCCGATGCGACCCCCGTGTTCGACGGGGTGACCGCGCGTGCGCTGATCAATTATAAGCCCACCGATCACGTGCTGCTCTATGCGAGCTATAACCGTGGGTCGAAGAGTGGCGGCTTCACCTTCTCGACCGGCACGCCCTTCCCCGGATCGGAAGCGGCTACGCTGAACGGCATCAACTATCGGCCCGAAACGCTCAATGCCTGGGAAGTCGGTGCCAAGACGCGGCTTGCGCCGGGCACGACGCTGAACCTGTCCGCCTTCTATTACGATTATCAGAACTACCAGGCCTTCGCGCAGTATTCGACCGTGCAGACGGTCGTGAACCTTCCCGCGAAATCGGCGGGCCTGGAAGTCGAATTCGCGACACGCCCGGTCCGGGGCCTGACGCTGCAAGCCAATGCGTCGTTCCTTGACACGAAGGTCCACAACGTCGAACTGCCCGATCTGGTCACCGTGGAAGATCATCGCCTGCCGCAGGCGCCGAGCTTTTCCGGCAACCTGCTGGCCCGTTACGAATTCGCAGTCGCGGGCGGCACCGCGTCGCTTCAGGCGGATGCGCAGCATTCGAGCAGCTTCTGCTTCACCGTGCTGTGCGCGCCGGTCGAGCGGGAACGCGCCTACACGGTGGCCAATGCGCGCATCGGCTTTGCCGGCCCGGCGAACCGCTGGGAAATCGCTGTGTTCGTCAACAACGTGTTTTCCGAGCGCTACCGCGTCTACGGATATGACAACACGCTGTTCGACGGGACGGTTGCCGGCGTCTACGCCAAACCCCGCGTGTGGGGGCTGACCGGGATCGTTCACTTCGGCGCCTGATGACCAGCGGCGCCGCGCGTGACGCGATTGGATCGCATCTGCGCGGCGTCGCCCGTTCAGAAGCCTGGCCGTATTCCGGATTGCGCAGAGCGCGGCATTGGCCACCGCACGGGCGCGGGGAAGTCACTCCCCAGAATGATAGACGCCGTCGGGGCGGTGCGATCCGTCTTCGTTCCCGCGCGCGATCACACCCGCACTGCCGACGACGTCCGTGGCGTGCCTTATTTAAAGGCCGTTCCTGACCTTTGGCGGCGACAGGCTAGACGCCAGCGCCGGCCTGAGCACCATCGCCGATTATAGCTGAGACGTTCCGTCCCCGCCCAGAGTCGCGCGCATCGATGCCGCCGCAGTCGCCGCACCGGTCGATGCCCGCCGAGGGCGCGGCACTTACGGCGGACGGTCGCTGGTAACTCGCCCGCAAGCAGCGCGGTATTGCAGGTGCCGTCTGGTTTCCCGACCCGAGGTGCGGAGCGGCCAGCCTTGCCATCGAACGTTGGTTCCCGCGCAGCTCGGCGATCGTCTTCTGTCTCGCGGATTGCTGGATGAGCTGGAATGCGGCGTGGCGTTTGCGCCAGGTGGGCTATAGGCGGGTGCGCTGGTTCGCCGAAGGCGTCGATGGCTGGCGCGACCCGGGCCGCCCGCTGGTGCCAATCACCCCCTATCCGGAGCCGTTATGACCGTTCGAGCCATCGCCCTGTTGCTGTGCGGCGTATCCGCCCTTCCCGCCGCGGCGCAGGAGCGTGCCGCCACGGACGCCTCTCCCGCGCCCGACATCGTCGTGATCGGCCGCGGCCTGCCTGCCCGACCGGGAGATCGCACCGCAGACGTTGTCGCGATCGACGCGGCGCGCATCCGCGAGAGCGCCAGCGGCCGGCTGGAAACGGTGCTCGCCGACGTCGCGGGGCTCCAGCAGTTCCGACGCAGCGATTCGCGCTCCGCCAATCCGACCAGCCAGGGTCTGTCGCTGCGTGGCATCGGCGGTAACGCGTCCAGCCGCGCGCTGTTGGTCCTGGATGGCGTGCCGCAGGCGGACCCGTTCGGCGGCTGGGTGCCCTTCCCCGCCTACGCCACCGATCGCATTGGCCTGATCCGCGTCACGCGCGGCGGCGGCAGCGGCTATTTCGGACCCGGCGCGCTCGCCGGCACGATCGAGATCGACAGCGCCGATCCCGCCGACCAGCCCGCGCTTGCCGCAGACGTCGCGTACGGCAGCCGCCGGTCGCTGTCCGCTGCCGCATCGGGACTGCTGCGGCGTGACGGCGGCTTCGCGACTGTGTCGGCGGCGTACGATCGTGGCGACGGCTTCGTGCCGACCGTCGCCGAAAGCCGCGGCCCCGCCGATCGTGCGGCACCATTCGAGCAGTTTTCTGCCGCGGCGCGCGCGGTGGTTGCCCTCGGCGGACAGACCGAATTGCAAACCAATCTGTCCGGCTTCACCGACACGCGCGAACGCGGCACGGCCTTCACCCGCAACCGCAGCCAGGGCGCCGACGCCAGCGTCCGCCTGATTGGGCGCGGCGACTGGGGCTGGTCCGCGCTCGCCTATCTCCAGACCCGCGACTTCGCGTCGCAATTTGCCAGCGTCGATGCCGCCCGGACGACCGCGACCCAGACGCTGGACCAATATAACACGCCCGCCACCGGCACCGGCGGCCGGATCGAATTGAAGCCCCCGGTCGGCGAGGGCCGCGATCTGCGCCTCGGCGCCGACGTGCGACGCGTCTCCGGGCAGACGCAGGAGCTGTACACCTACGCCAACGCCCTCCCCACGCGGCGGCGCGTGGCGGGCGGCAACGCGCTGACCTATGGCCTGTTTACCGACGCGAGCCTGACCGCCGGCCCCGCGACGCTGACACTCGGCGGGCGGGTGGATCGCTGGCGGCTGACGGACGGCGCCCTGCGCGAGGCGGTGATTGCCACCGGCGCGCCGCTGACCAACGCCATCTTCCCGGAGCGGCGTGGGACGGAATGGACCGGACGGGCCGGTATTGCCGTCACTCCGGTCGCGCCGGTGACGCTGCGCGCGTCTGCCTATCGCGGTTGGCGCCTGCCGACGCTCAACGAGCTGTACCGACCGTTTCGGGTCGGCGCCGATGCGGTCGCCGCCAATGCCGCGCTGGAGCCCGAGCGGTTGAGCGGGATCGACGGCGGTGTCACGCTGGCGCCCGGCGCCGGCGTCTCGTTCGCCGCGGCCTTGTTCTGGAGCCGGCTGGACGGGGCGATCGCCAACGTCACCGCGGGACGCGGGCCCGGCACCTTCCCCGGCGTCGGCTTCGTCGCCGCGAACGGCATCTACCGCGTCCGCCGCAATCTGGATGCAATCCGCTCGACCGGGTTGGAGCTCGACGCCCGCTGGCAAAGCGGGCCCGTGTTCGCGCAGGCATCCTGGTCGCATGTCGATCCCCGCGTCGTCGCCGGCGGTGCCGCGGCGGCACTCGACGGACTGAGGCCGGCGCAGACGCCGCGCGACCTGACGTCCACCACGCTCGGCTGGCGCAAGGGCGGCGCGGCGATCTCGACGACCCTGCGGCATGCCGCCCGCCAGTTCGAGGACGACCAGAACAGCCGCTCGCTCGCGCCGGCGACGACTCTGGACGGCTATGCCGCCTTGCCGCTGACCCGCACGCTTGGAGTGGAGCTGCGGGCGGAGAACGTCTTCGATGCGCGGGTCGAAACGGGGATCAGCGGTAACGCGATCGTCGAGCGCGCCACGCCGCGGACCGTGTGGGTGGGGCTGACGCTGCGGACCGGGTGATGTCCGGCCCGCCCGACGTCGGGTGCCCCTCATCGGCATCGGAGCAGGTCGCCCATCCACCGGCGAATGATAGCTCGATGCGAGACCCGCAGGGCTGAGCCGAGATTAAGCGCCTTCTGATCCCAGCCCTCGACACGGGCCGGAAGGACGTTCAGACGCGCCTAGACCCGCCCGTGGCCGGACCGACCGGTGGGGCCAAAGCCGCTGGACCGCCCCATGACCGCACACCCACGCTCGATCCGGCTGACGCCGCGAGACATTCCCTCGCCCAGCTCGATCAGCCCAGAGGCGCGGGCGGCGCTGGAGCGACTGATCGGCGCCGACGGCGTGCCGATCAACGCGCACTTCACCATGCCGGACCATGATGACTTGGCGGGGTGGCAGGCGGTCAAGGCGTCGGTCGATGCCCAATATGCGCGCATGCTGGCCGGGGCCTCGGAGGCGCCCACCGCCACTGTCGAGACGATCCGGTGCGACGGTGCGGTCGTCCATGTCGCCACGCCCGCTACGCCGATCGCAGAGGATGCCCTGTATATCGACCTGCACGGCGGTGCGCTGGTGTTCGGCGGTGGCGAGGCCTGCCGGCATGGCGCGCGGACACTGGCCGATCAACTGGCCCTGCCCGTCTGGAGCATCGACTATCGCCTGCCGCCCGAACACCCCTTCCCGGCGGGCCTCGACGATGGCTTGGCAGCTTATCGCGTTGCGCTTCGACTGTACCCGGCGGAACGGATCGTTGTCGGCGGCCGCTCTGCAGGTGGCAATCTCGCCGCCGCGATGCTGTTGCGCGCAAAGGCAGAGGGCCTGCCGCTGCCGACCGGATTGGTGTTGCTGTCGCCGCAGGTGGATCTGACGGAAAGTGGCGACAGCTTCGCGACCAACGCCGGGCTGGACGCGATGCTGCCGACCTCGCTGATGTCCAGCAATCGGCTGTACGCGGGTGGAGCCGATCTGAGCGATCCCCTTCTGTCGCCGTTGTTCGGTGACGTGGCGAACTTCCCCCCGACATTTCTTCTGACGGGCACCCGCGATCTGTTCCTGTCCAACACGGTGCGCATGCACCGCCGGCTTTTGTCGGCGGGGGTCCCTGCGGACCTCCACGTGTTCGAAGCCATGCCCCATGGCGGCTTCGGCGGATCGCCCGAGGACCGGGAGGCTGCGCGCGACATGACGCGGTTCGTCCACGACCGCCTGTCGAGACGGTGACGCAACAACGCCAAGCTGGGGCCATTTCTGTGCGACTTTTGTTAACCAACCCGTTTGTCGAGGCGGAAGCCCGGCAATAAGACAGTAATGGATCAATATTTGGCGGATGCAATAATACGCCAAAAGCCCCAAATCGTATTGATCCAGATTTATATGAAATGTTTATCGCTGACGGAACGAAATTTCGGTTCCGGTAACTACCCATCTTCCTGATTTGCGTTGGATACAAATCGATCAAACTGTCGTTGAGCCCCGATAAAGCGAAAAGGGGCGCTCGTGATCATCGTACATTTGGCGCTCGGCGGTTGTCTGAAGGCGCCGCCCGTCAATTTCGGCGTGACGGCAGATACGGGCGGCCATATCGCCTATGTGCTCGATGCGGCATGCCATCAGGCAGTGCGGTCCGACGTCGACGCGGTCACGATCGTCACGCGCCTCTTTACCGATGAACGGCTCGATCCGATCCATGCACAGGTCGAAGAAACCGTCTCGCAGAAAGTGACGATCCGCAGGATCGCGACCGCGGACCATCGCTATCTGGAAAAGGAAGCGCTCGGCGCCGACCTCGCCGCCTTCACCGAGGCGTTCTGCGCGATGCTGGAGCGTGAAGAGCGGCGCCCCGACGTCATTCATGCGCATTTCGCCGATGCCGCCGCCGTCGCGATGGCGGCACAGCGCCGGTTCGGTATTCCGTTCGTGTACACGCCGCATGCGCTCGGCATCGACAAGCGGATGCAGCGCCTGGAGTGTCCCGGCCTCGACGCCCGTATCGCCGCCGAACGCGCTGCAATCGAAGGGGCCTCGGCGATCGTGGTCTCGACCGAGGAGGAGGCGGTGCGTCAGGTCGGCGGTTATGGCGTCGCGCTCGGCGACCGGGTGACGGTCGTCGCCCCGGGCGTACCGCGTCGCGACTGCGTGCCCGGGCCCCATACGCTCGCCGACCGACTGGACGATTGGCTCGAGACGCCGGACCTGCCGATCGTCCTCGCCATCGCGCGGCCCGTCGCGAAGAAGAACCTGGCCGCGCTCGCGCGTGCCTATGCCGACGATCCCGCGCTACAAGCGCAGGCGAACCTCGTCATTCTGGCGGGGCAACATGCCTATGCCTCAGCCGACGAGCGGGCATCACTCGCCGAATTGCAGGCGATCGCCGAGCGGCCGGGCATGCGCGGCCGCATCGCCTTGCCGCCGCAGCACGACGCCGACGACGTCGCGGCGCTCTACGGGCGGGCGGCGCGCGGCGGCGTGTTCGTCAATCCCGCGCTGCACGAGCCCTTCGGCCTGACGCTCGTCGAGGCGGCGGCGGCGGGCGTGCCGGTGGTCGCGACGCGCAACGGCGGTCCGGCCGATATCGTCGAGACGATCGGCCATGGCCTATTGATCGATCCGGAGGATACGGCCGCGATCGGTGCGGCGATCGGCGCGATCGTCGGCAATCCTGCCCGCCATCACGCCTTCGCCACCGCAGCCCGCGCCCGTGCCGATCTGTACTGCTGGCATCGCTATGCGGCCGCCACCCGCGCGCTATACGGCGAGCTTGCGTCGCCCCGCCTACTCGCCTGCGACATCGACAATACGCTGACCGGCTGCGTCGAGGGTGCGCGTGCCTTCGCGGCGTGGCGGGCGGCTAGCCCCTTACCCTTCATCATTGCAACCGGCCGCGGCTTCGATGCGGCGCGGATGATCCTGAAGCGCTGGCGCCTGCCGCAGCCCGATGCGTTCATCGTCGATGTCGGCACCCGGTTGATGCTGCCCGACGGAACCGGCGGCTGGCGCGCCTGTGCCGACTATGCGCGCACGCTGGACGCGGGATGGGATCGCGACGCCGTATCCGCGACGCTTGCGCCGCTGGGCGTGACGGCGCAACCGGCCGCGACAGCGGGGCCACACAAGATCAGCTTCTATGGCGATGCTGCCGACGCCGGCCGCATCCGCGTGGCACTGTCGACCGCAGGGCTGGCGGCACGCGTCATCTTCTCGCACGGCCGGCTGATCGACGTGCTCGCGCCCACCGGCGGCAAGGCGCAGGCGATCGCGGCCTATGCCGCTAGGCGCGGCCTGACGCTGGCGGATTGCATCGCGGCGGGGGACAGCGGCAACGACGCCGATATGCTGGCCGCCTGCGGTCATGCCATCGTCGTCGGCAATGCGGGGGGCGAGCTGGCCCATCTGTCGCCGCGCCCCGGACTGCTGCGCGTGCGGCGTCATCATGCAGGCGGCGTGCTGGAAGGGTTGGCGACATTGGGTCTGGCAGACGCATACCCGGCCGACCTGCCCGTATCGGTGGCGGCATGATGCGCCCCTTCGGCTATTTCGTGCATCATCAGGGCCGCGGCCATGCCGAACGCTGCGCCGCGATCGCGAACGCGCTGCCGCCGACGCGACCGATGACGATCTTCTGCGCGCGCGACGACATCTTTCCCGCGCTGCCCCCGCAGGTCGATATCGTCCGCCTGCCCTCGCTGTTCGAAGCCACGGGAGACGAGGCGACGACGATGGACTGGGTGCCGACGCCGCAGACGTTGCACTGCGCGCCGCTCGGCTGGCCCGGCATCCGCCGCGCGATGGCGGTGCTGGCGGGCTGGTTCGATGCCGCCGATCCGGCCCTCATGATCTGCGACGTCTCGGCAGAGATCGCGCAGCTGTCGCGCATCTGTTCGGTGCCGCACGTCAAGGTCCTGCAACATGGCGACCGCGGCGATGCGGGCCATCGCGCCGCCTATGACGGAGCGGCGGGCTTGCTCGCGCCCTTCCACGCCGATCTCGCGCAGCCGGACTGGGACGCGTCGTTGCGCGCGCGGACCTGTTTCGCCGGCGGGCTCGGCGTCGACGTGCGCGTGCCCGAGCGCGAGGTCGCGCGGCAGCGGATCGGCATCGGCGCGGACGAGGAGATGATCCTCGTCCTGTCGGGTGGCGGCGGCGACGGCTTCGCGCAGGCGCCGATCGGCGTCGGTGCGCGCGCGCGTCCCGCCGCGCGCTGGGTCACGATCGGCAAGGTCCAGCGCGACTGGCATGCGACCGAGCCTGCAAACGTCGAACATCGCGGCTGGGTGGACGATGCCGCCGACCATATCGCCGCGGCGGACCTCGTCATCGCATCGACCGGCAACACCACCTGCCAGCAGATCCTCGCCTCGGGCCGGCCATGGCTGGCGGTGCCCGAATGGCGCTATTTCGACGAACAGCATCGCAAGGCCGACGCACTCGCCGCCGCCGGCGTCGCGACCATCCGGCCACACCTGCCCTCGTCGGCGCATGGCTGGACGGCGGCCCTGGCCGATACGCTGCGCGACCACCGCCCCGACCGCCAGCGCGCGATGATCGACGACACGCCCGCCGACCGCGCCGCCCTCTGGCTCGAAGCGCTCGCCGACCGGCTGTGGACGCCGCTCGTTGCCACCCCTTCCCTCTCCCTGGAGCCCCGCACCCTATGACCTCCGTCTCCGTCGTAACCCTGGCGAAGGGCCGCCCCGATCACCTCGTCAACGTCGTGCGCGGTCTATCGCAGCAGACGATGCGCCCGGCCGAGCTGATCGTCGCGGTGATGCAGGACACGCTCTACGATCTACCCGACGCGCCCTTCCCCATCCGGCAGATCCGGATCGACGCCGATGCGCTGCCGCTGGCGATGGCACGCAACGTCGCGGCGGGCGCGGCGCAGGGCGAGGTGCTCGTCTTCCTCGACATGGACTGTATTCCCACGCCGGAGCTGGTTGCCGATTATGCGGGCTTTGCCGCCACGTTCGACGGCCTGCTGATGGGCGAGGTGATGTATCTGCCCGGCGGCGCGACCGCGGGCGACTGGTCCTATCCCGGCTTCGCGGCAGTCGCCGAACGGCACTCGGACCGCCGCGGACCGCCGGCAGAGGGGCTGGAGGTGTGCGCCGACTATCGCTGCTTCTGGTCGCTCAACTTCGCGATGCGCCGGGAGACCTTCCTGCGCGTCGGCGGCTTCGACGAACGCTATGTCGGCTATGGCGGCGAGGATACCGATTTCGGCAAGACGCTGGATCAAGCGAACGTCAAGATCGCCTGGATCAAGGGCGGGCTCGCCTATCATCAATATCACCCGCACCACATGCCGCCGGTCCACCATATCGACAGCGTCGTCCGCAACGCGCAGCTGTTCGAGGCGAAGTGGGGCTATCGGACGATGGGCCACTGGCTGCACGCGTTCCGCCTGATGGGGCTGATCGACGACACGCCCGGCCGGCCGATCCGCATCCTGCGGGAAGCCCATGACGGCGACCGCGCGCTGACCGGCCAGCAGAGCCACCAGCCCTATGCCAATACCGCACGCGTGCTGCGTGAGCTCGAGGCCGCCGCCGCCCGCGCACCGGAGGCGGTCGCCGCGTGAGGATCGCCATCCTCGCGCATGTCCGCCAGCGTATCGCACAGCCGTTCGCAGGCGGCATGGAGGCGCATTGCTGGCACCTCGCCGCCGGGCTGCAAAGCCGCGGGCACGACGTCGTCCTGTTCGCCTCGGGCGACAGCGATCCGCGCTTTGCGATCGATCCCGTACTGGCCGAACATTACGAGCGCACCTTCCCCTGGGCAGAGCATCGCGGCTCGGCGCCGCTGATCGCGCACCTCGACGCGGGCTACGCCGCGGCGTGCGACCGGATCGCGGCGGGCGGGTTCGATGTCGTCCACAACAACAGCCTGCACCGCTTCCCGCTCGAACACCGGCGGACCGAGGCGGTGCCGACCGTGACCTCGCTGCACGTGCCGCCCTATGACGCGCTGCACTGGTTCGTGCAGCAGAGCCCGTCGCCGCGCCATCACCTGACCGTCACCTCGGCGCGGCAGCGCGAGGCCTGGTGGCCGAATGGTGCACCGGCGGAGGTATCGGTGCTGCACAACGGCATCGACATCGATCGCTGGCCCTATCGCCCGCAGGGCAATGGCGAGGCGGTGTGGTGCGGGCGCATCACGCCCAACAAGGGGCCGCATCTTGCCGCGCAGGCCGCGCGTGCCGCCGGGATCCGCCTGACGCTGTTCGGGGGAATCGAGGACCCTGACTATTACGCCGCAGAGGTCGCACCGCTGCTCGGCGACGGTGTCGTCTATGCCGGGCATCGCAACGCCGAGGAACTGGCGGTGGAACTCGGCCGCGCATCGCTGTTCGTCTTCACCCCCTGTTGGGACGAGCCGTTCGGACTGGTGGCGGCAGAGGCGATGGCGTGCGGCCTGCCGGTCGCCGCATTCGACATGGGCGCGGCACGCGAGGTCGTCGGCGAAGCGGGGCGGTTCGCTGCTCCGGGCGATGTCGCCGCGCTGGCCACGGCGATGCGCGAGGCTATGACGATCCCGCCCGACGTGCCGCGCGAGCGCGTGCAGCGGCTGTTCACGCACGATCGCTGGCTCGACCGGTGCGAGACGCTCTACCGCACGGTGATCGCCGGCGACGTCAGGCTGGCGGCATGAGCGACGTCGTCGCGGCGCAGCGGGCCGCGCTCGATATTCTGTACCGCCGGCACCTGACGCTGGGCAGCCGCTATGCGCTGCTCGACTTTCCCGAGCACGCCAATGTCGGCGACAGCGCGATCTGGCTGGGCGAATTGGTGATGCTGCGCGGCATCACCGGGCGCGATCCGGACTATGTCTGCACTTGGCACGATTTCGACGAACAGGCGCTGCGCACGGCCTGCCCGGAGGGCATCGTCTTCCTGCACGGGGGCGGCAATCTGGGCGACATCTGGCCGCACCACCAGCAGCTGCGCGAAACCGTGCTCGAGCGGCTGCGCGACCGGACCGTGGTGCAGCTGCCGCAGTCGATCCACTTCCGCGACGCGTCGGCAGCCGCGCGGTTCGCGGGCATAGCAACACGGCATCCGCAGCTGACGCTCTACGCGCGCGACACCGCCAGCCTCGCCATCGCACAACAAATGGTTGGGGCAATCGCGGCGCTCGCCCCTGATTCCGCCTTTGCGCTCGGGGGGCAGGCGCGCCGGGGGCCGGACGTGCCGGTGCTGGCGCTGATGCGCACGGACAAGGAGCGCGTCGGTGACGCCCCGGCGTTGCCAGCGGGCGCATTCGTCTGCGACTGGCTGGAGGACGACGAAGGCCTGGCCGGCGACCACGCGTCCCTCGCCACGGCGCGTGTCGCGCGCGGCCTGCGCCTGCTGTCGCGGGGGCAGACGATCGTCACAGATCGCCTCCACGGACATATCCTGGCGCTGTTGCTCGACATCCCCCACGTCGTCTTCGACAACGATTACGGCAAGATCGGCCGCTACGTCACGACATGGACCCGCGACAGTCCGCGCCTGCTCCGCGCGTTGCCATCGTCTCCCCGATCCGTCGCGGCATGACCGCCATCCCGGCGATCAGCCTGCTCGTCTGCACGCGCAACCGCGCCGATGCGTTGCCGCGCCTGCTCGCCTCGATCACCCACGCCGCCGCGCAGGAGGGCGCGCCTGCGATCGAGGTGGTCATCGTCGATAACGGCTCGACCGACGCTACGGCCGATCGGCTGGCCGCGTGGCAGGCGCAACAGTTCTTCCCCGTCCGGCTGCTCCACAGCGATCGGCCTGGCCTGGCGCGCGCGCGAAACGCCGGCCTCGCCGCCGTGCGCGGCGCGATCGTCGCGATGACGGATGATGACTGCCGTCTCCACGCCAACTATTTCATCGCGCTTGCCCGCTGTTTCGCGGCGCTGGACGGATCGGCGATCGTCGGCGGCCGCATCCTGCCCGGCGATCCCGACGACCTGCCGATTACGATCAAGCTGGAAGACCATCCGATGATCGCGACGCCGGATCGGTTTCCGGGCGGGTTCGTGATGGGCGCCAATCTGGCGATGACGCGCGATGTGCTGCACCGGGTCGGCGCCTTCGACGAGCGGTTCGGCGCGGGCGCGCCGTTTCGCGCGGCAGAGGATACCGACTATCTGCTGCGCGCGCAGGTGGCGGGGATTGCGCTGCGCTACGAGCCCCATTTCGTCGTCGACCATCACCACGGACGCCGGCTCGCCACTGAGGAGCGCGCGCTGCTCGCCGGGTATAGCGTCGGGGACGGCGCGCTTTACGCCAAATTCCTGTTCAAGGACCGGCGTGTGCTGCGCTACCTCTTGCAGGATGTCGGATCGCTTCGTTTCGACCTGCTACGCCCCGTCCGTGCGCATAAGAGCATTCGGGCATTCTATATGTTCTGCCTGCGCCATAAGCTGATCGGCATGGCCGCGTTCCTGACGGCGAGCGCCAGGAGCGGCCGGCGGACTATCGATCATTACGGCCGGGCATAAGCGTCAGGGCCGGTCGATACGGCCGCCCGGCAGCGGATGCGGCACGCCGGTCGTGCCGGGAAAGCTGATCTGCAGTCCCTTCAGCGTCCGCACCGCCATATAGGCGAAGCCCTCCGCCTCCATCGCGTCGCCATCCCAGCCGAGCGTATCGCTGGCTTCCGGTGCGATGCCGGTGCGCTCGCCGATCATGCGTAGCAACGTCGGATTGTGACGGCCACCACCCGCGACGATCAGGCGCTTCGGCCGCTCGGGTAGCTGGTCCAGCGCCTCGGCCACGGTCGCCGCGGTAAAGGCGGTCAGCGTCGCCGCCCCGTCCGCCGCCGACAGGCCGCGCGCCGGCTGAATGGTGAAATCGTTGCGATCGAGGCTCTTGGGCGATGGCGCGGCGAAATAGGGGTGGTCGAGCATCGCGGTCAGCACCGCCTCGTCCACATGCCCCGACGCGGCAAGCGCGCCATCGGCGTCGTAACGCGCGCCGGTTTCCGCCTCGACCCAGCTGTCGATCAGGCCGTTCGCCGGGCCGGTGTCAAAGGCGACCAGATCACCATCCGCGCCGACGAAGGTGACATTGCCGACGCCGCCGAGGTTGAGCACCGCGACCGGACGCTCCAGCCCGGCCGTCAGCGCGGCATGATAGATGGGGAGCAGCGGCGCCCCCTGCCCACCTGCCGCCACGTCGGCGCTGCGCAAGTCGCTGACCACAGCGATGCCGGTGGCGCGCGCCAGCACCGCGCCGTCGCCGATCTGCCACGTCCAGCCGCGATCGGGCCGGTGTGCGACGGTCTGCCCGTGATAGCCAATCACCGCCACGTCCGCCGCCGCCACGCCGGCATCGCGCAGCAGTTTATGGACGGCAAAGGCATGCGTCCGGTCGATCAGCTCGCCCGCCGCGACGATATCGGGCGAGGCGCGCGGCCGATCGAAGGTCAGCGCCAGCGCGGTCGCCGCCGCCAGCTGTTCGCGCGCCGCATCCGAATAGGGCTCGCCGCGAAAGGCCAGCGCCCGCACCTCCCCCTCGCCGTCCGTATCGATCAGCGCCGCGTCGATCCCGTCGAGCGACGTCCCGGACATCAATCCTATTGCCAGCATGCACGATCACTCCCGTCGGTTCGATGTGGCGGCTGCGCGGCAGGCTGTCGAGCGGCATCGGCCTGGGATGCGACGAACGGTCGCCCCTGCCGCACCATCTGGCAAAAGCGCGCGAAATCGACTATGTGGCGCGCTCTCATGGCAACTCGTCTTCCTTCTCCGCCGCGCGTCGGCATGGTGTCGCTCGGCTGTCCCAAGAATCTGGTCGACAGCGAACGCATCCTCACCCAGCTGCGCGCCGACGGCTATCAGATGTCCGCCGATTATGCCGGCGCCGACGTCGTGCTGGTCAACACCTGTGGCTTCCTCGATTCCGCCAAGGAAGAAAGCCTGGAGGCGATCGGCGAAGCGATCGCCGAAAACGGCCGCGTCATCGTGACGGGCTGCATGGGGAAGGAGGCGGAGGTGATCCGCGCCCGCTTCCCGCAGGTGCTCGCCGTCACCGGCGCGCATCAATACGAACAGGTGGTCGAGGCGGTGCATGAGGCGGCGCCTGCGAACCTGTCGCCCTATATCGACCTCATCCCCGACGCCGGGCTGAAGCTGACGCCGCGCCACTACAGCTATCTGAAGATTTCGGAAGGCTGCAACCACCGCTGCTCCTTCTGCATCATCCCGTCGCTGCGCGGCGACCTCGTCAGCCGCCGCCCCGACGCGATCCTGCGCGAGGCGGAGAAACTGGTCGCCGCCGGGACGCGCGAATTGCTGGTCATCAGCCAGGACACCAGCGCCTATGGCATCGACATCCGCAAGGAACCGCGGATGTGGAAGGGGCGCGAGGTCGTGCCGCACATGACCGATCTCGCCCGCGAACTGGGGCAGATCGCGCCCTGGGTACGGCTGCACTACGTCTACCCCTACCCCCATGTCGATCAGGTCATTCCGCTGATGGCAGAGGGGCTCGTGCTCCCCTATCTCGACATCCCGTTCCAGCATGCCGCGCCGTCGGTGCTGAAGGCGATGAAGCGCCCGGGCAACGACGCCAAGGTGTTGCAGCGCATCCACCAGTGGCGCGAGATCTGCCCGGACATCGCGATCCGATCGACCTTCGTCGTCGGCTTCCCCGGCGAGACCGAGGCCGATTTCCAGTATCTGCTCGACTGGCTGGACGAGGCGCAGCTCGACCGCGTCGGCGCGTTCCGCTTCGAGCCGGTCGAGGGCGCCGCCGCCAATGCGCTGCCCGATCCGGTGCCGGAGGAGGTGAAGGAAGAGCGCTATCAGCGGATCATGGAAAAGACTGCCGCGATCAGCGCCGCAAAGCTCGCCGCCAAGGTCAGCCGCACCCTGCCCGTCATCATCGACGAAGTCGGCGAGGAAGGCGCGACGGGCCGCAGCCAGGCCGATGCGCCCGAGATCGACGGACAGGTCTTCCTGCGCGACGCCGCCCATCTGACGGTCGGCGACATCGTGCCGGTCACGATCGAGGACGCCGACGAACACGACCTGTACGGCGTGCCAGCGTAAGCACTTAGCGGTCCGCGCTGGACGCCGCAGCGCTCCCCTGCAAGGATCATCGGTCTGCGACGGGAGACGACGGCGATGATGACGCGGCTGGCGATCGGCGGCTATCGTTCGATCCGCGACCTTACGCTGGAGCTGTCGCCGCTAACGATCGTCACCGGACCGAATGGTTCGGGCAAATCCAGCCTGTATCGCGCGTTGCGTTTGCTGGCCGACGTAGCGCAGGGCCGGCTCATCGCCTCGCTCGCCCAGGACGGCGGACTGGCGTCGGTGTTATGGGCTGGTCCTGAGACGATCAGCCGCGACATGCGCGCCGGGCGCGAGCCTGTGCAGGGAACGGTGCGGACCGGACCGGTCAGCCTCAGGCTCGGTTTCTCCGGTCCCGACTTCGGTTATGCAATCGATATCGGGCCGCCGATCCCCGGCACTGGCTTCGCGGGCGATCCTGAGATCAAGGTAGAGGCGATGTGGACGGGCGAAAGGCTCGGCCGCGCCAATGCCTTCGCCGAGCGTCGAGGGCGCGTCGTCAACCTGCGCACGGCCGACACCGGCGAATGGCGGCGAAGCCCCATCGACCTGTCGGGCTTCGAATCGATGGTCACGCACGCGGCCGATCCCGTCGATGGCCTGGAGTTGCTGCTGGTGCGTGAGCGCATGCGCAACTGGCGCTTCTACGACAGCCTGCGGACGGATCTCGACGCGCCGGTTCGACGGCCGCAGATCGTCACCTACACGCCCGTCATGGCGGGCGATGGATCGGACCTCGTTGCCGCGATCGCGACCATCCAATTCTTTGGCGATGGGGAGGCATTGGCAGCCGCGATTGACGACGCCTTTCCCGGGTCGACGATCACGCTTATCGGTGGCGAGGGCGCTCGTCCGTCGTTTGGCCTGCACCAGCCGGGTATGCTTCGGGCGCTCGACGCACGCGAATTATCCGATGGCACCCTGCGGTACGTCCTGCTGGTCGCAGCGTTACTGTCGCCTCGTCCGCCCGAACTGATGGTGCTGAACGAGCCTGAGGCGAACCTCCACCCCTCTTTGCTGCTGCCGCTCGCCCGGCTCCTCACCGCCACCGCCCGCTCCTGCCAGATCATCGTTGTCTCCCACAGCAGCGCTTTGCTCGATGCGTTGCGCGCCAGCGGCGACGTCGGCGACATCGCGCTGGAAAAGGAATTGGGCGAAACGCGCACGCAGGATCGCTTCGGCCCGCAATGGGCGTGGCCGAAACGCTGACGTCGATTTCACTTTCGCCCATCGCGGCCAATGTGGCAGCTAGGCGCGATGAAGCTCCCGACATTCGCCGCAGCCTGTGCGCTCGCCATCGCTCCCGCAGCGGTGCAGGCGCAGGCGCTCTCCCCCACCGAACTCGCTGCGGTCGACAAGGTCGTTGCCGACGGCCTCGCCGCCACGGCCACGCCGTCCGCGCAAGTCGCGATCGTGCGGGGCGGCAAGATCGTGCTGGTCAAGGCCTATGGCGAGCAGGCGAAGGGCGTGCCCGCCCGCACCGACGCGCCGTATCAGATCGCGTCGATCTCGAAACAGTTCACCGCCGCGGCGCTGCTGCTGCTCGCCGACGACGGCAAATTATCGATGGACGATACCGTCGCCAAATGGCTGCCCGGCATCAGCGGCGGCGACAAAATCACCATCCGCCAGTTGCTCAGCCACACCTCGGGCCTGCAGGATTATTGGCCGCAGGACTATAGCTTCGCCGCGATGGAAAAGCCGACGACGCCGCAGGCGATCGTCGATCGTTGGGCGAAGAAGCCGCTCGATTTCGCGCCGGGCACGCAATGGCAATATTCCAACACCGGCTATGTCGTCGCCGGCATGATCGCCGAAAAGGCGGCGGGCGAGCCGCTGATGACGTTCCTGCAACGCCGCATCTTCGCGCCCCTGGGGATCAAGGCGATCGATCAGGACAAGGCGGTCGGCAAGGGTTTCCCCGTCGGCTATCACCGCAATGCTTTGGGCCCGGTCCGCGCCGCGCCGCCGCCCGCGGAGGGCTGGCTGTTCGCCGCGGGTGAGCTGTCGATGAGCGCCGCCGATCTCGCGAAATGGGACGTCGCGCGCATGGATCGCAGCCTGCTGCCCGCCGCCGACTGGGCCGTGCAGGAAAAGCCGGTACTGCTCAACGACGGCAGCACGACCAATTACGGTCTGGGCGTCAGCCTCGGCAAGCGGGCCGGCGTGCCCTATGTCGAGCATAGCGGCGAGGCGGTCGGCTTCCTGTCCGAAAACATCGTCTTCCCCGAACAGAAAGCGGCAGTGGTCGTGCTGACCAATGCCGATTTCGGCGACGCCTTCGTCACCATCGCCAATGGCATCGCGAAAATCGTGCTGCCCGCAACAGCGGATGCGGCCGAAGTCCAGAAGACCGCACAGGCCCGCACGCTGTTCGATTCGCTGCGGTCCGGCACGCTCGACCGATCGAAGCTGACGCCCAATGCGTCCTATTATTTCACGCCGCAGGTGCTCGCCGACTATAAGAGCAGTCTCGCGCCATTGGGCGCGCCGACCAGCTTCGAACTCGCCGGACCCAAGCGGCTGCGCGGTGGCTTCGTCCAGCGGCGCTACACCGTGACCTATCCCGATCGGAAGCTGTCGATCGCGACCTTTGCGGAACCCGATGGCGCGCAGCGCTACGAACAATTCCTCGTGTTCCCGGCCAACTGACATGCCCGATACCCTGCTGCAGCCCGACCGTGGCCAGGCCGCCCGCTCGATCGACCTGATCGCTCCCGATGCTTATGACGCGTGGCTGAGTGGCCAGCCGCAGCGGGTGCGCACCGCGCTCGCCGCGCAGCGCTTCACCGGCAAGGCGGGCAGCGCGGCGGTCTTCGTCGACGAGGACGTGCATGGCATTGCCATCGCCGGTGCCGCCGACCCGTGGTCGTTGGCCAAGCTTGCCGAGACGCTGCCCGCGGGCACCTATCGCGTCGCGGGCGAGATCGGCCCGGCGGCGCTCGGCTGGGTGCTCGGCCAATATCGCTTCGATCGGTATCGCCGCCCCGACGACACCGGGCCCCGCATCCTGCTGACCCGCGACGCGGCGGGGATCGAGGAGGTGCTGCGCATCGCCGCTGCGACCGCCTTGGTCCGCGACCTCGTCAACACCGGCGCCGGCGACCTTGGGCCGGCCGAGCTGGAAATGGCCGCGGAGAAGCTGGCGCGCGAGCATCATGCGGCGCTGACCGTCACGCGCGGCGACACGCTTGCCGCCGACTATCCGATGATCCACGCGGTCGGGCAGGCCGCAGTCAAGGAACGCCATCCGCGCCTGATCGAGCTGGAATGGGGCGACCCCACGCATCCGCGCATCGCGTTGGTCGGCAAGGGCGTGGTGTTCGACACCGGCGGTCTCGATATCAAGCCGTCCGCCGGCATGCGGCTGATGAAGAAGGATATGGGTGGCGCGGCGCATGCGCTGGCGCTGGCGAGCCTCGTCATGGCGGCACGGCTGCCGGTGCGCCTCCACCTGCTGATCCCGGCGGTGGAGAATGCGATCGCGGGCAACGCCTTCCGACCCGGCGACGTGCTGCGCAGCCGCGCGGGGTTAACCGTCGAGAATACCAATACCGACGCCGAGGGACGCCTGATCCTGGGCGATGCGCTGACCAAGGCGGGCGAAGGAAAGCCCGAACTGATCCTCGATTTCGCGACACTGACCGGCGCGGCTCGCGTCGCCCTCGGCCCCGACCTGCCGCCGCTGTTCACCGACGACGAGGATCTGGCGCGCGATATCCTGGCCGCGGGCGATGCGCTCAGCGATCCGCTGTGGCGCATGCCGCTGTGGAATGCGTATGACGACATGCTGAAGTCGGACATCGCCGACATGGTCAACGCGCCCGACGGCGGCTTCGCCGGTGCCGTCACCGCCGCGCTGTTCCTCCGCCGCTTCGTGCCGCAGGATGTCGCCTGGGCGCATATGGACGTCTTTGCCTGGCGCCCTAGCGCCAAGCCCGGCCGACCGAAGGGCGGCGAGGCCTATGCTCTGCGTGCCTGCTACGCGGTGCTGAAGGCGCGCTATCCGCGCACCTGATACCGACACGAGCGTCATCCCTGCCTTCGCCGGGATGACGCTCGTGGGCGAGGCAGTCAGGTCAGCCTACGTCCGCTCGCCCACATCGATCCGGTTTCCATCGGGATCGGCGAAGACGAAGGCCCGCCGGCCATACGCCTTGTCCGCCAGTCGCTTGATGATCCGCACACCCTGCCCCTCCAGCCAGCGATACAGCGCATCGGCATCATCGACGAACAGGTGCATAACGTTGGCGGTCGATGCCGCATGATCGGCCTTCCGGGTCAGGTGAATTTCCGCGGCATCCTTCTTCAGCACCGCAAAGCCCACCGGATCGCCGTTTTCGAAGACGGTCGCGAAACCCATCACACCGCCATAAAAGCGCAAGGCCGCGTCCATATCGCGCACGCAAATCGTCGGCGCCGCACGCCCGAACGTAACCGGCTCATCCATCGGAATTCATCCTGTCGGGCAGCGGCGGCGGTGCGCATGCCGGGTGATGGAGCGGTGTCCGTCGCCTAGCTGCGCTGCGGGGCTCGCCCTGTCAACGCATCACCGGTCGGTCGCGGGCGGGTCGATATCCCATTGCTGGTCGCGCAACACGGTCGACGCCACGGGCTTGCCCGCCGCATCGCGCCACGGATCGTAGCGGAAGCGCTTTTCGATCGCCCGGCACGTCGCCTGATCCATCAGCGCATTGCCGCTCGACTGCGCGATCCGGCAATTCGTGACGTGGCCATTGGTCTCGACCCGGTAGCGGACGCTCACCACGCCGCGAAAGCCGGTGTCGAGGATCGAATCGGGAATGTCCGATCCCTTGATTCGCCCGTTGATCAGCCGCGGTACGCGTTCCCAGCCGCTGCCGTCGCCATCGCCGTCGCCGCCCGCGCCATTGCCGTTGCCGATCCCGCCGGCGCCCGTGCCCGGGCCCGGCTTGTCCGACGCGCCGGACGTCGCCTGCACGCCGATATTGGGCAGCGGCGCGACGACGACCGGCGGCGGTGGCGCGACCTGGATGATCGGCACCGGCGCGGTCACTTCGGTCGCCTTGGAGCGCAGATTGGGCGGAGAGGCCTTGCCGCTTGGCCGGTTGATTTTCTTGGGCGGCGGCACCACGCGTTCGGGCGGCGGCGGATCGGGCATGACGGTGAAGGTCGCCAACGCCTGCTGCACCGCCTGCGGCCCGCCATGAAAGGCCAGCCCCATCACCAACGCATAGCCCAATGCCGCCACGACGCCCCCGGTCAGGAGCGCCGCGCCGATCCGCTCGCGTCGCGAAGCGCCGTATTGCGAAGGGCCATAGGTCGTCACCATGCGACAGATGATGTCGCATGGCGCCTTTCGCAACGCTGACTGGCAGCCTCAGTCGGGCGTTACAGCGTCGCCGCCGCCTCGATGATCGGCACGAACTTCGCCGCGGTCAGGCTCGCGCCGCCCACCAGCGCACCGTCGACATTTTCGCAGGCGAGGATCGTGGCGGCGTTATCGCCCGTCACCGATCCGCCGTACAGGATGCGAATTCCGTCCGCCGCGTCGCCGACCAACTGGCGCAGCTTGGCGCGGGCGATCGAATGGATCGCAGCGATCTGGTCCAGCGTCGGCGTGCGGCCGGTGCCGATCGCCCAGCGCGGTTCGTAAGCGAGCGTGAACCAGCTGCCATCGGCATTGTCGGGCACCGATTTCTCGATCTGCGCCTGCACCACGCGCTCGGCGCGGTCGGCGTCGCGCTCGGCCTCGGTCTCGCCGCAGCAGGAGATGACGTGAAGCCCCGCGCGCCGCGCCGCCGCCGCCTTCGCCCAGGCGTCATGGCTCGTTTCGCCCTGGTCGGCCCGGCGCTCGCTATGGCCGACGATGGTGAAGCGCGCGCCGGCCTCCGCGACCATGCCCGCTGAGACGCAACCGGTATGGGCGCCGCTGTCCGCCTCGTGCACGTCCTCGGCGCCGATCGACAGGCTGGGCACCCGTTCCGCCGCGCCCGCGATCAGCGTGAAGGGCACGGCAACCGCCACGTCCACACCCGGCGCTGCCTCTGCCGCGGCGGCGATCGCGTCCAGCTCGGCGAGCGCCGCGCGCGACCCGTTCATTTTCCAGTTTCCCGCCACAAACTTGCGCCGAGTCATCCGACCTCCCGTCCTGCCTTATCATTCGTTTTACACGTTAAACGCGTCATGCCTGCCCGCGCGCTTGATGGCAAGGCACTGCCCCCCTAAAGCGTGGACCAAATCTTTCAGGGACGATCGGCCACTCCATGCTCAGCTTTTTCCGCCGGATCATCAATTCCAAGGCCGGCGTCGTCGTCACCTTCATCGTGCTGGGCGTCATCGCGCTGGCCTTCGCCGCGGGCGACATCACCGGCCTCGCCGGTAACGGCCCCAGCCTATCGGGCGGCAGCGTCGCTACCGTCGGCGGCACGAAGATCTCGCCCGCCGAGTTGCGCCAGCGCGTGCAGACCGAGCTGGCCGGCGCCCGCCAGCGCATTCCCACGCTAACCATGGAACAGCTGCTGGAACAGGGCGGCCTGCAATCCACGCTGGACCGCGCCGTCAACGGCGTCGCGCTGGAACGCTTTGGCCAGGACCAGGGCATGGTCGTCAGCAAGCGGTCGATCGACGGCGTCATCGCCGGGATCCCCGGCCTGCGTGGCCCCAACGGCCAGTTCGACCCCGTCCGCTACCAGCAGCTGCTCGCCGATCAGAAGCTGACCGACGCGCAGGTCCGCACCGACATCGCGCGGGACATCATCGCGCAGCAGCTGATGCTGCCGACGCAGGGCGCCACGCAGGTGCCGCAGAAGGTCGCGCTGCCCTATGCCTCGCTGATGCTCGAAAAGCGGTCTGGCCAGATCGCCTTCGTCCCCGCCTCCGCGGTCAATGGCGGCCCGGCGCCGACCGACGCCGAACTGCAGGCCTTCTATCGCCGTAACGTCGCGCGCTTCACCGTGCCGGAACGCCGCGTGATCCGCTACGCCCGTGTCACGCCCGAGATGGTGAAGGCCGCCGCCACCCCGACCGATGCCGAGGTCGCCGCCGCCTACAAGAGCCAGGCGTCGCGCTTCGCTGCCGCCGAAAAGCGCACGATCGCACAGGTCGTGGTCGCCGATCAGGCCGGTGCCAATGCCATCGCCGCCAAGGTGAAGGGCGGCACCTCGCTGACCGACGCCGCCCGCGCCGCCGGCCTGGAAGCCGCGACGCAGACCGCCGTCACCAAGTCGGCCTATGCCGGCACGACCAGCACCGCCATCGCCGACGCCGCCTTCGCCGCGCCGCGCGGCGGCGTGATCGGCCCGGTGCGCGGGCCGCTCGGCTGGGTCGTCGCGAAGGTCGAATCGATCGAACAATCGCCCGGCAAGACGCTGGAACAGGCACGTCCCGAACTGGTCGCGGCGCTGTCGAAGGACAAGCTCGCCCGCGCGCTGTCGGACGTGCATGACAAGCTGGACGATGCGCTCAGCAAGAGCGCGACGTTCGACGAGGTGACCGCCGACCAGAAGCTCAGCGCCACCACCACGCCCGCGCTACTCGCCAACGGCACCAACCCCGATTCGCCCGGCACCGCCGCCGACCCGGCGATCGCCCCGATTGTTGGCGCCGCCTTCCAGATGGCGGAGGGCGACCCCGCGCAGCTGGTGCCGACGGGCCAGGACGGCAGCTTCGCCGTCGTCGCGCTCGGCCGCGTCGTCCCCGCTGCGCCGCGTCCGCTGGATCAGGTGCGCGCACAGGTCGCCGCGGACTATGCCGCCGATCGCGCCCGCGCTGCCGCGCGCAAGCTCGCCACCGACATCCTCGCCAAGGTGAACAAGGGCACGCCGCTGGCGCAGGCGATGGCGACCGCCGGCCGTCCGCTGCCGCCGGTCCAGCCCGCCGTGGCGACGCGCGCGCAGCTCGCCGCCGCGCAGGGCCAGGTGCAGGCGCCGCTCGCGCTGATGTTCGCGATGGCCAAGGGCAATGCCAAACTGCTCGAAGCGCCGAACAACGCCGGCTGGCTGATCGTCAAGCTCGACCAGATCGTGCCGGGCGACGCCAAGGGCGTGCCGCAGGCCGTGGCCGGCGCCCGCGCCAGCATCGCGCAGCTCGTCGGCCGCGAATATGCCGAACAGTTCGCCCGCGCCGTCCGCAACGCCGTCGGCGTGAAGACCGATGCGGCCGCGCTCGCCAAGGTGCGCGCCGATCTGACCGGCGCTGGCAACTGAGATGAGCGCCAGCGCCGCGGCGATCGCGACCCTCGCCGCCGGGCGCCCGGCGTTCGTCTGGCGGCGGCAGGTCGCCGATACCGAAACGCCGGTCGCCGCCGCGCTCAAGCTGATCGAGCCGGGCCGCGGCGACTTCCTGCTCGAATCGGTCGAAGGCGGCGCGACGCGCGGGCGGCACAGCCTGATCGGCCTCGCACCCGATCTCGTCTTCCGCGCGCATGGCGACACGGCCGAGATCAACCGGCACTGGGCGACCGATCGCGACGCCTTCCAGCCGACCGGCACGCCGACGCTTGCCGCGCTGCGTGCGCTCGTCTCCGAATGCCGGGGAGACGTGCCTGCAGAGCTGCCGCGCGCGCTCGCCTGCCTCGTCGGCTATTTCGGCTATGAGACGATCGGCCTCGTCGAGCGACTCGATGCCCCTGCCGCCGATCCGCTCGGCCTGCCCGACATGCTGTTCGTCCGGCCGACGGTGATCTGCGTGTTCGACCGGCTGGCCGACGCGCTCTATCTAGTCGCCCCGGTGTGGCCCGATGCCACGCGCACGCCGGAGAAGCTGGTCGCCGCGGCGGAGGACCGACTGGACGACGTCGCCGCCCGCCTCGCGCATACCATGCTGCCGGCGCCCGTCACGGCGGCCCCGGAAGAGCCCGCCTACACGCCGGTCATCGCGCCGCAGGACTATGCGACGATGGTCACCCGCGCACAGGACTATATCGCCGCGGGCGATATCTTTCAGGTGGTACTGGCGCAGCGCTTCTCCGCGCCCTTCGCGCTGCCGCCGTTCGAACTGTACCGCAGCCTGCGCCGCATCAATCCCTCGCCGTTCCTCTATCACCTCGATCTGCCCGGCTTTGCGCTGATCGGCTCGAGCCCCGAAATCCTCGTCCGGGTCCGCGACGGGCAGGTCACCATCCGCCCGATCGCCGGCACCCGCCCGCGCGGCAAGACCGCGGCGGAAGACGAGGCGAATCGCGAGAGTCTGCTCGCCGATCCCAAGGAGCGCGCGGAGCACCTGATGCTGCTCGACCTCGGCCGTAACGACGTCGGCCGTGCGGCGGCGCCGGGAACGGTGCGCGTCACGTCGAGCTACGGCATCGAATTGTACAGCCATGTCATGCACATCGTTTCGAACGTGGTGGGCGACCTGTCCCCCGCCGCCGACGCGATCGACGCCCTGTTCGCCGGCTTTCCTGCCGGCACCGTCAGCGGCGCGCCCAAGGTGCGCGCCTGCCAGGTCATCGCTGAGCTCGAGCCGGAACGGCGCGGCGCCTATGCCGGCGGCGTCGGCTATTTCTCGCCGGACGGATCGATGGATTCGTGCATCGTCCTGCGCACCGCGATCGTAAAGGACGGCACGATCCACGCGCAGGCCGGCGCCGGCATCGTCGCCGACAGCGTGCCGGCGTACGAACAGCGTGAGTGCGAGGCGAAGGCTGGGGCGATCCTGGCGGCGGCCCGCGACGCCGTGGCGCGTGCGGCTGAGGGGCGATTTGGGCAGTAGGCCGTTTTGGCGGTACTCCGCCGGCCCCGTTGTCAGCTTAATCCGCCCTCCGCCCATTATCCGTCATCCCAGCGAAGGCTGGGATCTCCCGGTTACAGTGCGCGCCAACAGCCGCAAAAGACCCCAGCCGTCGCTGGGGTGACGAGCTAGGTCAGGAAACGAAGTCTCCCGACTCAGGGAATCTGCGCCTGCGCATCGCGCTGTGCGCGCCGCTCCGCCGCCCACTGGCGGTTTTGCATCAGCGCACAGCCGCTCTGACCACCGGTTCCGACGGGCGAGCACGTATCGGGCAACCCGGCCGCGGCGCGACCGATCTGGTCCTGCACCGCCACCTTGTTGGACCATGCCTGGTTCTGCGCCGGGATCGGCCCGCTGTCGCGGAACTGCTTTGGGATGCGATAGGGCTGGTCGAGCGTCGAGCACACGACGATCTCGGTCGACGTGCTCTGCGGGCACTTCTGCCCCACACCCAGCGTCACGCTGCGCACCCGCTGCGGCGGCGAGCCTGCTTCCGCCGTACCGTCCGTCCCCGTGGCGGGGGCGGTCTGCGCGGAAGCGACCGCCGGCAAGGCGATGAGAGCGGCGAGCAGCAACGGGCGGATCATGACGGGCACTCCTTCAGGTCGTTCAACGTGCAGCCGCCGCCATGGCTCCCGCTGGCGTGGCATGGTTTTTTCGGTCTAACCGAACCGACATTGCTACAGGATTGCCGCGACGCAAGAGGGTGCGACAGGTTGCACGCCCGCGCTCTTCGGCTATGGCGGCGCGATGATCCTCGTCGTCGACAATTACGACAGCTTCACCTGGAACCTCGTCCACTACCTCATGGAGCTGGGCAGCGAGGTCGAGGTGGTGCGCAACGACGCCATTTCGGCGGGGCAGGCGCTGTCGTCGGGCGCCAGCGCCTTCCTCATCTCGCCCGGCCCGTGCACCCCGACCGAGGCGGGCGTCAGCCTCGATCTCGTTGCGGCGGCCGCGGACGCCGGGCGTCCGCTGCTGGGCGTGTGCCTGGGCCATCAGGCGATCGGCCAGCATTTCGGTGGTAAGGTGGAGCGCGGCGGGCTGATGCACGGCAAGACCTCTGCGGTCGAACATGACGGCACCGGCCTGTTCGAAGGGCTGCCCTCGCCCTTCATGGCGACGCGCTATCACAGCCTGATCGTCAACGACGTGGCGGCGCCCCTGGTCGTCAACGCGCGCACCCAGGACGGTATCGTCATGGGCTTCCGTCACGAACGCCTGCCGATCCATGGCGTGCAATTCCACCCCGAAAGCATCGCGACCGAACACGGCCATGCCATGCTCGCCAATTTCCTGACGATCGCCGGCATTCCGGTGCGCGAGCGCCCGTGACCAGCGTCGTCCTGCTTCCCGATCCCTCGTCGCCGCTGTCGCGCGAAAGCGCGGCGCAGGCGTTTGCCGATATCCTCGATGCCCGTGTCTCGGAAGAGGCGATCGGCGACTTCCTGCTGGCTCTGTCCGATCGCGGCGAAACCAGCATCGAAATCGCCGAGGCCGCCCGCGCGCTGCGGGCCCGCCTGATCCCGATCGCCGCGCCCGACGGCGCGATCGACGTCTGCGGCACGGGCGGCGACGGGCATCATACGCTCAACGTCTCGACCGCGGTCGCGCTGGTCGTCGCGGCTTGCGGGGTGCCGGTCGCCAAGCACGGCAACCGTGCCGCCTCCTCGAAGGCCGGCGCCGCCGATACGCTGGAGGCGCTCGGCCTCGACATGGAGATCGCGGGCGCGACGGCGGAGGCGAGCCTGGCCGATATCGGCATCGCCTTCCTGTTCGCCGCAAACCACCACCCGGCGATGGCACGGATCACGCCGATCCGTCGTCGCATCGGCAAACGCACGATCTTCAACCTGATGGGTCCCCTCGCCAATCCGGCGCGCGTGTCGCACCAGCTGATCGGCATCGCCCGCCCCGATTACGCCGGCCTCTATGCCGAGGCGCTGGAACAGCTCGGCACCGCACGGGCCGCGGTGATTTCGGGTGAAGAGGGGCTGGACGAACTCTCCACCGCCGGCCCCAGCCTCGCGGTGAATGTCGGCAGCGCGGCGCTGCCATCGCGCATCACGCCGGAAGACGCCGGCCTGCCCCGTCACCCGCTCGCCGCCATCCGCGGGGGCGACCCGGCCTATAATGCCGCCGCGCTGCGCCGCCTGTTGGATGGAGAGGCGGGCGCCTATCGCGACGCCGTGCTGCTCAATGCAGCGGCGGCGCTTGTCGTCGCCGACCACGCACCCAATCTCACTACGGGCGCACAGGCCGCCGCCGAAGCGCTCGACGCCGGCCGCGCCGCCGCGCTCCTCGACCGCTGGATCGCCTACCGATGACCATTCTGTCCCGCATTATCGAAACCAAGCGCGCAGAGGTTGCCGCGCGCAAGGCGACGATCAGCCTCGCCGATCTCGATGCGCGCATCGCCGCGGTGACGAAGCCGCGCGGCTTCCGTGCCGCGCTCGACGCCAAATCCGGCCATGCGCTTATCACCGAAATCAAGAAGGCCAGCCCGTCCAAGGGGCTGATCCGCGCCGATTTCGATCCGCCCGCCCATGCGCGCGCCTATCAGGCGGGTGGCGCGGCCTGCCTGTCGGTCCTCACCGACGAACAATGGTTTCAGGGCAGCGACGACTATCTGATCGCCGCTCGCGCCGCCTGCGACCTGCCCGTGATCCGCAAGGATTTCATGGTCGATCCCTGGCAGGCAACCGAAAGCCGCTCGATCGGCGCCGACGCCATCCTCATCATCGTAGCCGCGCTGGACGACAATCAGATGGCGGAGATCGAGGCCTCGGCGCTCGATTGCGGCATGGACGTGCTGGTCGAGGTGCATGACGAATCCGAATTGGAACGCGCGCTTCGCCTCAAGTCGCGGCTGATCGGCGTCAACAACCGCAATCTGCACGATTTTTCGGTCAACTTCGCCCGCACGTACGAACTGGTCGGCAAGGCGCCCAAGGGCTGCACCTTCGTCGCCGAAAGCGGCCTCGAAACCCGCGCCGACCTCGACGCGATGGCGCAGCACGGCGTGCGCTGCTTCCTGATCGGCGAAGCGCTGATGCGCGCCGACGACGTCGAGGCCGCGACGCGGGCATTGGTCGGGTGAGCCGCCTCACCCATCTCGACGCCGACGGCGCCGCGCATATGGTCGACGTCGGCGACAAAGCGGTGACGCAGCGTCGCGCGGTCGCCACCGGCCGCATCGCCATCGCTCCCGACGCCCTCGCCGCGATCCGCGACGGCGCCGCGAAGAAGGGCGACGTGCTCGCCGTTGCCCGCGTCGCCGGGATCATGGCGGCAAAGAAGACCGCGGACCTCATCCCGCTCTGCCACCCCTTGCCCCTCACCCGCGTCACGCTCGACCTGACGCTCGACGATGCCGGCATCACCGCGACCGCACTGACCGCCACCGACGGCAAGACCGGCGTCGAGATGGAGGCGCTGACCGCCGTCTCGGTCGCGCTGCTCACCATCTACGATATGGCGAAGGCGATGGACCGCGCGATGACGATCTCGGACATCCGACTGCTCGAAAAGGCCGGCGGCGCCTCCGGCGACTGGCGCGCCTGACGCCATGGCACTGCTCCCGATCGACGAAGCCCAGGCGCGGCTGTTCGCGCATGCAGCGGCGGTCGAGACCGAAACCGTGCCGCTCGCCGCCGCCGCCGGCCGCTGGGCGGCGGACGACATCGCCGCCCGCCGCACCCAACCCGCCAGTGATTTGTCGGCGATGGACGGCTATGCGATCCGCTTCGCCGATCTGCCCGGACCGTGGACGCTGATCGGCGAAAGCGCCGCCGGCCGGCCCTTTGCCGGCACCGTCGGCGCTGGCGAGACCGCGCGCATCTTCACCGGTGCGGCACTGCCCGACGGTGCCGACACGGTCATGATCCAGGAGGAGGTCGCGGCCTCCGGCCCCACGATCCACCTGACCGGCGAAGGCCCGGCGACGCTCGGCCGCAACACCCGTCGCCGCGGCCTCGACTTTCACGCCGGCGATCGCCTGATCGCGCGCGGCGAGCGGCTGACGCCCGCGCGCATCGCCGTCGCCGCGACCGGCGGCATCGGCACGATCGCGGTCCACCGCCGGGTGCGGGTCGCCATCTGCGCCACGGGCGACGAACTGGTCGATCCGGGCACCGGCGGCGACCCGAGCGCGCTGCCCGAATCGAACCGCGCGATGCTGGCGGCCCTGCTCGCCGATCTGCCGATCGAGTTGATCGACCTCGGCATCCTGCCCGATGATCTCGATCGCCTGCGCGACGCCTTCGCCCGCGTCGACGCCGATCTTCTCGTCACCACCGGCGGCGCGTCGGTGGGCGACCACGACCTCGTGCGGCCGGCGCTGGAGGCGGCGGGCGGCGTCATCGATTTCTGGCGGATCGCACTGCGGCCGGGCAAGCCGATGATGGCGGGACGGCGCGGCGCGATGCAGGTGCTCGGCTTGCCGGGCAATCCGGTATCCGCCTTCGTCACCGCCATACTCTTCGTCAAACCGTTGATCGCGCACCTTTCCGGCGCCGCGGACCCGCTGCCGCGCAGCACGATGGCGATCCTGGGCGAAGACCTGCCCGCCAATGGCGCGCGCACCGATTATCTGCGCGCGGAACTGCGCGACGGCCGCGCCTACGCCTCGACCATTCAGGACAGTTCGATGCTGCTGACGCTGGCGCGCTCGCACTGCCTGATCGTGCGACCGATCGATGCCCCGGCGGCGCGCGCGGGCGACTCGGCGGAAATCCTCGTCATCGCTTGACGCCCCACGAATTGTTCCCTAGAAGTTCCGCGTCTGTTCTGACGGGGAAGGACCGCTTATGCTCACGCGCAAGCAGCACGAGCTTGTATGCTTCATCAACGACCGGCTTGAGGAGACCGGCATCTCGCCGTCGTTCGAGGAGATGAAGGACGCGCTCGACCTCAAGTCCAAGTCCGGCGTCCACCGCCTGATCAGCGCGCTCGAGGAGCGCAACTTCATCCGCCGCCTGCCCAACCGTGCTCGTGCGCTCGAAGTGCTGCGCATGCCGGAACGCTCCGAACGCAAGGCGCCCGAAACGCCCGCTCCTGCTGCGCCGCCGAGCGCGCCGGCCACGGGCAATGTGCGTCCCGCCCCCTCGCCCGCGAACGACGTCGTCGAAATCCCGCTGCACGGCCGGATCGCCGCCGGCGTGCCGATCGAGGCGTTCGAAGGCAGTTCGATGCTCGCCGTCCCCGCGGCGTTGCTCGGCACCGGCGAACATTATGCGCTGGAGGTCTCCGGCGATTCGATGGTCGAGGCCGGCATTCTCGACGGCGATTATGCGCTGATCCGCCGCACCGACATCGCCCGCGATGGCGAGATCGTCGTCGCGTTGATCGAGGACAGCGAGGCGACGCTCAAATATTTCCGTCGCGAAGGCGCGATGATCCGGCTCGATCCCGCCAACCGGGCCTATGAACCCCAGCGCTACGTGCCCTCGCACGTCCGCGTGCAGGGCAAGCTGTCGGGCATCCTTCGCCGCTACGACTGACGCAAGGCCGCCGCGGCGACGGGGCTTACGCCCCTGTCGTTCGTGTGACTTTTGTGACTTTCAAACGGCCCCTTCGATGTCCCGTTGAGGGGGCGAATCAGGATTTTAGGTTCTTTGCCCGCAGGTTAAGACGGTAACGCCAGCTGTCTCTGGAGTTTGATCCATCGCCGTTGAACCAGGCGTCATACCAGCGAAGGCTGGGATCTTCCTATGATAGCGGGCGACAGGAGCCACAAGAGGCCCCAGCTTTCGCTGGGGCGACGGTTCTGTGGAGATGGGTCAGGCTCTCAGGCGGTATGACATCAGGTTGACCAAGTGGCATCATCGCGAGCGGAGCGAAGCAAGGACGGCTCAGCGTTGGGCCCTCCTACTACAGAGCGGCATGCCCGTCGCGAGGGATCAGCGCGCCGGCATGGCGTGATCGGAACGGGATCGCCGGCGTGGTACCCTCCGTGCTCGGCGGCGCCACCTTTGCCCCGACCAGCCACGGATGCCGATCCCCGGGGTGCATCACCGTGCGCACCCGCCCGCTCGCCAGGGTCAGCATGACGCCACCGGTCCGCCGCAGGACGGGCGCGTCGAGCCGCAGCCAGCGCGGCCGGCACGCACGCGGCAGGCGCCGGTCGCTCACCACCACATCCGCCGCCCGACAGGCTACGACCAGGTCCTTCCACGCGAGTTGGTAACCGCTGCGGGTCGCCAGCACCCGAAGACGCCGCCCCTGCCCGTCGATCGTCGCCACGCACGCATCGCGGCTGCACCGCGCCTCCGGCAGATCGTCGAGCAGCCACGGCTCGCCATCGGTCCCGCCATTTTCGGCGAGCATCGCCCGCGTATAGTCCCCGGCACGATCGCGCAGCAGCGCCAGCCGACCGCCCACCCGGATCGCCATATGTCGCCCGTCCCCCGTCACCAGCAGGTCGGGTGGCGGGGTCGACGCCGCCCAGACGGCGCCGACGACGATCGGCAGCACGCCGATCCAGCGCACCCGCGTATTCCACAGCGCTAGCCAGAGCCCACCGGCAATCATCGCCAGAAACGCCCCCATTGGCATCGACGGCACCGCCAGCGACGCGCCCGGCGCATCCGCCACGACATGCGCCAGCCACAGCAGCGCCCGCAGCGATCCGTCGGTCAGCCACCACAAGGGCCCGCCCAACCCGATCGTGTCGAACAGCAACGCGCCCGCCTCCAGCGGCATGACGACGAACGTCGTCAGCGGAATGGCGACGATATTGGCGGCAGCCCCGTAGAGGCCCGCCTTGTGGAAGTGATAGACCGCGATCGGCATCAGCGCCGCCTCGACCACCACGCCCGTCAGCAGCAGCGACCCGAGCCCGCGTAGCAGACGCCGCGCGCGCGGCTCCTCGCACGGCTCGAACCATCCGCGCACCCGGGGATGCTCATGCAGCGCCACGATCGCCACGATCGCGGCGAACGACAGCTGGAAGCTTGGCCCCACCAGCGCTTCCGGACGCACGGCCAGCACGACCATCGCGCCTGCCGCAACCAGCCGCAGCGTCATCGCCTCCCGCCCCATCGCCAGCGCCGCCAACACCAGCAGCGCGGCGACGCACGATCGGATCGTGGGAACCTGAGATCCGGTGAGCAACGTATAGCCGATGGCAGCCAGTGCCCCCATCCCTGCGGCAACCAACGGCAATCGGACGCGAATGGCGAGCCACGGCCACAACGCGAGCAGCCGCAACGTCACGACCATTGTCGCCGCCACCGCCGCGGTGATGTGCAGCCCGCTGACCGACAGCAGATGCGCGAGCCCCGCACGCCGCATCGCCTCCGCATCGCGCTCGCTGATCGCCCCCTCGTCCCCGGTCGCGAGCGCCGCCGCGATGCCGCCCCGACTCCCTTCCAGCCGATCCGTAATATGGGCAGTCAGGCGCCGTCGCAGGCTGCCCTGCGCCGCGCCGGGCGACAGCAGCTCCACCCGCGCGAACCCCCGTCCGGTCGCGCCAATGCCGGCGAACCACGCCGCCCGCGCAAAATCATACCCCCCCGGCACCGACGCCGCGGCCGGCGGCATCAGCCGCGCCCGTAGCCGGATCTGCGCCGCCTCACCCAATCCTTTCGGTACATCGTCGGTCGATAGGTTGACCCGCACCCGCGGCGGCAATCCCAACCCTGGGTCGCTTTCGATCGTCAGCCGCACCAGATCGCGCGCGACGAGCGCCTCCATCTCAACCACTCGCCCGGTCACGACGGCGACGACCGGCCGCGCCAGTACCGGTGCCGCGACCTGCTCCGCGCGCCACCACGCGGCCGCCACGCCCGCCGCAACCAGAACACCGCCGACAGCGACGCCATGCGCCGCCCGCCCGCCCCGCCCGATCGCCGCCGCAGCGCAAGCCATGGCCAGCGCCGCCAGCATTGCGGCGATCCACTGGGTCGGGTCGGGCATCAGGAAAAAGCCGCCGGCGCCCGTCCCGAACGCGACCGGCACCCACAGCGCAATCCGATCGCGTTCTGCGTCCAGCCACGCTTCCATACGATCGCGCAACCGATGCCACCCCCGGGGCATTTGAAGGCGCACGGAGCGCGTGCTAGAGGCCGCGGCGGCTGAACTGGCCATCAGGTTTCAAACTTTGGGAGCAAGCGCGGTTGGGCGCAACAGTTGAAAATCGTTCGGGCGACGGCGCGGGAATAGTCACGCGATTCGCCCCCTCGCCCACCGGCTATCTGCACCTCGGCGGCGCGCGTACCGCGCTGTTCAATTGGCTGTACGCGCGTCACCACGGCGGCACGTTCCTGCTGCGGATCGAGGATACCGATCGCGCCCGCTCGACGCAGCCGGCGATCGACGCGATCCTCGCCGGTTTGCAATGGCTGGGCATCGACTGGGACGGCGACGCCGTCTTCCAGTTCGCGCGCGCCGATCGCCATGCCGAGGTTGCGCATCAGATGGTGGCGAACGGCCATGCCTATCGCTGCTATATGACGCAGGACGAGATCGCCGCGCAGCGCGAGGCGGCCCAGGCGGCGAAGCAGCCGCTGCGCATTCGCTCGCCCTGGCGCGATGCCGATCCGGCCACCGCGCCGGACGGCCAGCCCTTCGTCGTGCGCCTGAAGGCGCCGCGTGAGGGCGCGACGACGATCGACGACCGTGTACAGGGGGCGGTGACGGTCCAGAACAGCGAGCTCGACGACCTCATCCTCCTGCGCTCGGACGGCACGCCGACCTATATGCTCGCGGTGGTGGTCGACGATCACGACATGGGCGTGACGCACGTGATCCGCGGCGACGATCACCTCAACAACGCCTTCCGTCAGCTGCCGATCTATAAGGCGAATGGCTGGCCGGAGCCGGTCTACGCACATATCCCGCTGATCCACGGCACCGACGGCGCCAAGCTGTCGAAGCGCCACGGCGCGGTGGGGATCGAGGCGTATCGCGACGAACTCGGCATCCTGCCCGAAGCCTTCGACAATTACCTGCTCCGTCTCGGCTGGGGCCATGGCGACGACGAGATCATCAGCCGCGAACAGGCGACCGAATGGTTCGACCTCGACGCGGTCGGCAAAAGCCCGTCGCGCTTCGATCTGAAGAAGCTCGAAAACCTCAACGGCCATTACATCCGTGCCGCGGACGACGCGCGACTGGCTGGGTTGGTCGCGGGGATCGGCGGCTATACCGACGTCGGTCTGCTCACGCGCGCGATGCCGGTGCTGAAGGCGCGCGCCGCCAACCTCAACGAATTGAGCGAGGGCGCCGCTTTCCTGTTTGCGGTCCGGCCGCTCACCATGGATCAGGCAGCTTCGGACCTGCTGACCCCCGACGCCCGAACGCTCCTCGCTGCGCTGCACGCCGCGCTTGACGCGGTGCAGCAGTGGGATCAGGAGACAATCGAAGCAGCGGTACGGCAGGTGGCGGACAGCACGGGCGTGAAGCTCGGACAGGTCGCCCAGCCGCTCCGCGCCGCTCTCACCGGGCGCAAGACCTCGCCCGGCATTTTCGACGTGCTCGCGTTGCTCGGCAAAGAGGAAAGCCTCGGCCGCATCGCGGACCAGATGCAAGTCTGATAGGAAGGACAACCAGATGACCGAAGCCGCAAAGGTATCCGTGAACGGCAAGGATTTCGACTACCCGGTCATGTCCGGCACTGTCGGACCGGACGTCGTCGACATCCGCAAGTTCTACGCGCAGACCGGGGACTTCACCTACGATCCGGGTTTCACCTCGACGGCGTCGTGCCAGTCGAAACTGACCTATATCGACGGTGACGAAGGCGTTCTGCTGCATCGCGGCTATCCGATCGGCGAACTCGCCGAACAGTCGAGCTTCATGGAAGTCGCCTATCTGCTGCTCAACGGCGAACTGCCCTCGGCGGACGAGCTGACGGGCTTCACCAACACGATCACGCGCCACACCATGGTGCATGAACAGCTTGCGGCGTTCTTCCGTGGCTTCCGCCGCGATGCGCATCCGATGGCGATCATGTGCGGCGTCGTTGGCGCGCTGTCCGCTTTCTATCACGATTCGACCGACATCCACGATCCGGTGCAGCGCACCATCGCCTCGCACCGCCTGATCGCGAAGATCCCGACGATCGCGGCGATGGCGTACAAGTACAGCGTGGGTCAGCCCTTCCTGTACCCCGACAATTCGCTGTCCTACACCGGCAACTTCCTGCGCATGACCTTCGGCGTTCCGGCCGAGCCGTATGAGGTGAACCCGGCCGTCGAAAAGGCGATGGACCGCATCTTCATCCTGCACGCCGATCACGAGCAGAACGCCTCGACCTCGACCGTCCGTCTGGCGGGCTCGTCGGGCGCGAACCCGTTCGCGTGCATCGCGGCGGGCATCGCCTGCCTCTGGGGTCCGGCGCATGGCGGCGCGAACGAGGCCGCGCTCAACATGCTGCGCGAGATCGGCACGCCCGAGCGTATCCCCGAGTTCATCGCGCGCGCCAAGGATAAGAACGATCCGTTCCGCCTGATGGGCTTCGGTCACCGCGTGTACAAGAACTACGATCCGCGCGCGACGGTGATGCAGAAGACCGTGCGTGAGGTGTTCGACGCGCTGAAGGTCAACGACCCGCTGTTCGACACCGCGCTGCGGCTCGAGGAGCTGGCACTGTCGGACGATTACTTCATCGAGAAGAAGCTGTTCCCGAATGTCGACTTCTATTCGGGCGTCATCCTGTCGGCGATCGGCTTCCCGACCGAGATGTTCACCGTGCTGTTCGCCCTCGCCCGCACCGTCGGCTGGGTCGCGCAGTGGAACGAGATGATCACCGATCCCGACCAGAAGATCGGCCGCCCGCGTCAGCTGTACACCGGCCCGACGCAGCGTTCGTACGTTCCGGTCGAGCAGCGCTGATGCGCCGCGCCCGGCCGGTCCTCATCTCGATCGGCGTCATGCTGACGCTGGTCGGGTTGCTGTGGGTCGGCCAGGGCCTCGGCTACGTCCATTGGCCGCAGGAGAGCTTCATGCTCGACCAGCGGCCATGGGCGGACCGCGGTGCCGCGCTCGCGGTTGGTGGATTGCTCTTGATCTTGGTCGCGCGTCGCATCCGACGCTGACGCTCCGCGAAACGCTTCGGGGCCGCGTTCAGACCGGCAGGCTGAGCGTGAACCGCGCGCCCTCACCGGGCGCACTCTCTACCGTAAGGTCGCCGCCCATCGCCCGCGCTAGACGCCGCGCGATATACAGGCCCAGGCCATTGCCGCCCGCCTCGGTCGGATCGACTCGTTCGAACTTCTCGAAGATGCGCGCCTGATCCTCGATCGCGATGCCCTTGCCCTGATCGGCTACCACCGCCTCTGCCATGCTGCCGGTGCGCAGTGCGGTGACGCTCACCACACCGCCCTCGGGCGAATAGCGCACGGCATTGCCGACGAGATTGACCATGATCTGCAACGCACGGCGGAAATCACCCTGTGCCGGCATGCGCAGCTCGGGCAGCGGCCGCGCGATGGCGACGCCCGCGTTGCTCGCGCGGACGGAGAGCAGCCCTGCCGCGCGGCGCGCGACGTCGGCGAGATCGATTGGATCGGTTTCCAGCGCGAAATCGGGGCGCTCGATCGCTTGGAGATCTACCAGATCGTCAACCAATCCGAGCAGATGCCGGCCCGCATTGGCGATGTCCGACGCATAATCCGCATAGTCACGCTGCACCGGCCCCTCGGCCTCGGCGTGGATCGTGTCGGCGTGCGCGATGATCCGGGCAAGCGGCGTGCGCAGCGCCTTGTCGAGCCCTTCGGTAAAGGCCGGCGCGATCGGCGACGGGGCGGCCGGTGCTGGCGCCTCTTCCTCAGCCCGCGCGATGCCGGACAGACCGGCAAATTGCCCCGAGGGATCGCGGCGCACATGCGCGGTCAACAGCACACGGACATCACCGCCGCGCACACGCGCACGCTGGCGCTCGAGCGGCCGCTGACGCGCCACTGCCTCGAGGATGGGGAGCGCGCCGTCGCCATCGGATTCGAGCGTGAACAAGGCGGTCAACGGCTGCCCGAGCAGCGACAGGGCGTCGAACCCCAGCCGCCGCGCCGCATCGATCGACACGAACGTCAGCCGAAGCCCGCCATCCGTATCCCAAGCGAGATCGTCCGACTCGACCAATCGGGCCGCGGGCGCTGCGACGATCGGCCGCGCGCGCATCTCACGCCAGCCACTGACGGCCATGCGTACCCCATCGCCATCCGGTTGGGCACGCACCCACAGGTCGAGGTCGGTATCGCCGTCGGCGACCACGACGCCACGCGACACGAGAATGCCGAGCCGCCGCGCAAGACGCGCTACCGTCGCCAGTTGCGGCACCGCCAGCGCCGCGCCCATCGCACCGCCTGCGGCCTCGTTGAGCGCGAGCAGTGCCGGGTCGGCCGCGACCAGCCGTCCCTCGCCATCGATCATCGCATGGCTGACGGGAACGTCGGGAATACCGTCCAGCCTCATCGTCCAGCCTCCCGCGCCAACGCATCGATCGCGAGACGCAGGTCGTGGTGCAGCGTCAGCGGGGCCAGCGCCGATCGCGCAGCCTCGACGGGAACGGCGGCAATGGCGTCGAGTTCCTCGGCAAAGATATCGATGTCACGCCGCGGATCGGCGTCGGCAAGCGCCAACCCGATCCGCGCGATGGTCGGCCGGTCCAGCGCCGCAGCGCGCAGCGCCAGCCACAGCCGGTCGCCCTCAGGCTCCAGCACGATCGCGCGCGCGCCGGTGAAGTCGAGATCGACCGCGCGGCCGAGGATCGCGACAAACAGGATCAGGCGGCGATCGCCCAAGGCTTCGACCAGCAGATCGCCGAGTTCGTGCGCCCGCGCATCGATCGCGCTCGCGAGGCGGACCGCCAATGCTTCGACGCGCTGGCCCTCGTCGTGCGCAGCAAGACTGCGCTGCGCTGCCTCGACGATCGCACGATCGACGGCGGCGTCCTCACCCGACACGGCGATGCGGCCTTCGCGGATCGAGGCGGCAACCCACCACACCAGTTGATGATGCCGCTCTGCCGGCAGCAGGCCGGACATTGCACCGCCTTGCTCCACCGCGGCCCGGCGCCGAGCCTCTGCGGTCATCAACGCCCGTGCCGCGGCGGCGACGACGCCGTCATCGACCTCGGCCAGGCGAACGAGGAGGCTGGGCTGATCGGGCGCGCCCGCCTGCGACGGCAGCGCGGCGGCGATTCGGTCGCATCGTACCTGCGCGATCAGTTCGTCCATCAGACCACGATCACGTAGCAGGCCGGCACGCGACAGGCGTCGCACCACGTCCTCGTGCCCCTTCAGCAGCTGTTCGGCTTCGCCATCCGCGCCCTGCCCTGCGAGGACACGGGCTGCGTGACGGCGGATGTCCGTCTCGACGCCCTGCACGACAGCGGCGAGCATGCGCCCCAGCGCCACGCGCGTCCGTTCATCCAGCCGCGAATCCTCGGCCACGAAGAAATCGTCGATCGCACCGATCAGGCGCGCGTCGGCGCGCGCCGCGAGACGGGTCGCAGCGCCGATGCGCGTGGCGAGCGCATCCCGCTCCGCCTGATCCGTTCCGACCGCCATGATGTGGTTGCCTACGCTTCCATCATTAAGACAGCGTTATGCAAGGGTCCGCAATCGCTCGATTCCAGCGGCCAATGTTGCGGCGGCATAGGTCGCCGCAAGCCCAAGTCCGAGCATGGGCGACGACAGGAGCGCCCCGATCCAGACGAGCAACAGATAGGCTGGCGGACTGCCCCACCACATGCCTCGCGGCGCCGGCCCCAGCGCGCGCTCGCCAAGACCCGCAAGCACGACCCCGGCGATCGCGAGCATCTGCTCACTGCCATCGACGGATAATTGGGTTGCATCATGGCCATAGGCCAACACCGCCAGGGCCGGCAGGATCGCGCCGGCGCGAGCCAGCCATGTCGCGCTGCCCGATTCGTCACGCAGATCGGCAAGGATTGCGCCGAGCGACAGGCCCAGCGTGCCGACCAAGGTCAACAGCAGCCCCGACACGTCGTGCCCGAACGCCGTCAGCGTCGTACCAAGGAGCCCCAAAACACCTCCCGCGCCTGCCACTGCGACGACGGGCACCGTCCGCGGCACCAGCAACGGAATGACCGACCGGGCGAGCGGTGCAGTAATATAGCGTTCGAACCAGCCACTCCGCGACGACACCATCGCCGCCATCGCGCGCCGGCTTCGCGTTTCGAGCGCCTGCGCGGAATGACCGACGCCATGGCTCGCGCGGACCGCCTCTTGCGGCAGCAGGATATGCGTCGCCCGTGCCTGCGAAGCGAGGCGGACCAACGTCGAGGGCACGTCATAGTCGCGTGGCATCGCGGCGAGTTCGGCCAGGCGACGCGATTCCAGTCGGGCAACGCCGGCCCAGACCATGCCACCGCCCAGCCGTTCATAGCCCGGGCCCACCTGATCCTCCGGCACCACCAGCAGCGCATCGCCGCCCTCGCGCGCCAGTACGGCGAGGGTATCGCCAGTGGTGGTCAGCCCATCCGCCAGCATCAGAACGCGGGCCAACGGGTGCAGGGTCTCGGCCGCCTCGGCGGCGGTCCGCACCGTATCGACGGCGATGCCGCGCTTGCCTATGCGATTGATCGCGCCCAGCAATTCGGGCGTCAGGCGGGCAACGACGATGATGATCTGCGATGCGCCGGCGGCGATCAGCAGCCGCGCCTGATATTCGATCAGCGTCACGCCACCGAAGGGCAGCGTCGCGGTCAGCATGTTGGGCCGATCGTCCGCGTCGTGCATGGCGAAGAGAAGGCCGGCGAGCATCTGGCGCTGTTAAGGGGTCATCTTCCCCCTGCCTAGGGCGGATTGCGTCTAGAGGCGCATCACCGATCGACGCAGCTTGCCGAGGATAGCAGTATCGCGTGCGCCGTCTGCCGCCTGTGCCGCCAGGGCCATCAGCCGGACTGCTCCGAAGCTCGCCGCTAGCCCTTTCAATCGCGAGGCCGCGTCACGCCATTGGTCGCGGGTCGTCGCAGCGTCCATGGCCGCCAGCGCCCGTTCGGCGCTTTCGGTGAAGGCCAGCCGCAATTCGGCGATCAGCCCGGGTTCGTCACCCACTGCGGCGGCCAGCGCCGCGTCGATCGCTCCGGGATCATACGCCATGAGACCCCGCTTAGCGCACCACCACTTAACCAAGTGTTGCACTTTCGCTTTATGACGGTGCCGAACATGGTTAAGCCCGGCGGACACGAACGGGGGTTCCATGATTATCGACATGCGGGCGGAAGCCGCAGCCACCGACGATGCCCTGGGCCGGTACGAGCTGGAACCGACCACGCCCGAATCGATGGGCGGCCACGGCGACTATCACGGCGGCGAACCGCTCGCCTGGACCGAAGCGGTCGAGGTCAAGCCGCGCCGTGCGACTTGGCTGGCGCCGACGCTGGCGATCGCCGCCTCCGTCGCCTGGATCGGCGGCATGCTCTGGCTCGCCCGCGATCAGCTTCCGTTCCTGCTGCCCGTCCCCCTTGCCCAATATATCGCCGCGCTGGCGGTGATCCCCGCCCTCATCGGCATCGTCTATCTGCTCGCCATGCGAACCAGCCGGCGCGAGGCGACCCGATTCCGCAGCACCGCCCAGGCGATGCGTGCCGAGGCTGCCAGTCTGGAGCGAACGGTCGCCGCTGTCTCCCGATCGCTCGACGCCAACCGCCGCCAGCTCGCCGACCAGATCACCACGCTGATGGCGATGGGCGATGGCGCCAACGAACGGCTGGCTGCCGTCGGACGCGGCATGGCGCTGGAGATCGGCCAAGCTGACGCCCACGCCCGCGCGCTGTCCGAAGCCGTAGCCGAGGCGCAGACGCACCTCGGAGTCCTTCTCGCCTCGCTGCCCCGCGCGCAAGCCGAGGTGGCGGAGGCCGGCCGATTGCTCGACGATACCGGGCTCGCGGCCGGCGAGCATGCCGCGGCATTGGAGGCGAAGCTCGCCGCGCTGGCCGACCGCGGCCGGGAGGCGGACCTCGTCGCCGGGAGCGCCGCGCAGAAGCTCGCCGCGCATATCGCGCGCATGGAGGCGACCAGCGAAACCGCGGGCGCACGGCTCGAATCGGTCACGGGCGACATGTCCGATGCGGTCGATGCGCTGCTCGGTCGCACCGCCGACGCCGTGGACGAGGCACGCAAGGGCATTGCCGCGCAGGGCGAGGCGATGCTGGCAATGCTCCGCGCCAACCAGGCCGCGCTTGACACCGCTGCGCGTCAGAGCGCGGATGCCTTGGGAGAACGGATCGCCGCCGTCGAGGACGTCATCGACCGCGTCACGCTGCGCCTGCACGACCAGCGTGGTGCGAGCGAATCGCTGCTCGCCGGGCTCGACGCCGGGATCGAGCGGGTGGAGACGCGGCTGGATACGTTGCACGCACAGGGCGTCGACCGGTCGCAGTTGCTCGCCGCGTCGATCAGCGCGCTGGGTGGCTCGGCGGATGCGATGACCGAGGCCTTGCGCACCGGCGAGGCGATGGCGACGCGGACGATCGGCACCACCGAATCGCTGCTCATCGCACTCGACGCCGCAGCACGCGAGATCGACGAGACGCTGCCCGAAGCACTCGCTCGACTCGATTCACGCATCGCATCGAGCAAGCAGGTCGTCGTCGCGGCCAAGCCGGAACTGCTCGCGCTCGTGACCGCTGCGGAAAGCACGCATGATGCGATCGAGGCGATCGCCGGCGTTATTGCCGAACAGACGACCACGCTCGATCGCCTGTCGGGCACCCTGCTCCAGACGCTCAACGATGGCCGTGCCAAGGCCGATGCCCTCGGCATGATGGTCGACGAAACGATCGATCGCACGCATCGCTTCGCCGAAGAGGCCGCGCCGCGGCTCGTCGACGCGCTGCTCCGCGTCCGTGACACCGCGTCCGTCGCGGCGGACAAAGCGCGCGAGACGCTGGCGAGCGTCATTCCCGATGCGGCCAGCCAGATGGAGGAAGCGAGCGCCGAGGCGATGCGCCGCGCCACCGGCGACACGGTCGAGCGGCAGGTGCGGGCGATTGCCGATGCGACGGGGCATGCCGTCGATGCCGCTACCCGCGCGACCGAACGGCTATCGGCGCAGGTTCAGCAGATCCTCGATCAGACGGCGTTAGTCGAAACGCGGCTGGAGGATGCCCGCACCGAGCGTGAAGAGGCGGAACGCGACACGTTCGCACGCCGCGCGTCCCTGCTGATCGAATCGCTCAATTCGGCAGCGATCGACATCACCAAGGCATTTGCACCCGAAGTATCCGACAGCGCCTGGGCCGCCTATCTCAAGGGCGATCGCGGCGTCTTCACCCGCCGTGCGGTGCGCGTGCTGGAACCGGGTGACGCTCGCGATATCGCGCGGCTGTACGATGACGACGCCCGGTTCCGGGAATCGGTCAATCGCTACATCCACGATTTCGAAGGGATGCTACGGACGATCCTGGCGCAGCGGGACGGCTCGCCGCTCAGCGTGACCTTGCTGTCGTCGGACATGGGCAAGCTGTACGTCGCCCTGGCGCAGGCAATCGAACGGCTGCGCTAAGACGTCAGTTGGGGTGCTGCTCGCGTATCGTGGCGTCGCGCAGCAGATCGTCGATCGCCGCCGCAATGCGAGCCGCAACCAGCGGTCGCCCTTCTTCATCCATCAGGTGGAGCGCGCGTTCGAGCAGATCGAGCGCCTGGCCGTGCCTGTCGTACACCGATCGGGCCTTTCGTCAGTCACCACCCTCTGTGGCGGCGGGAAAAGCCTATCAGGCAACGGTTTGCGCGAACCTGACACGAACATGACAATCAAGTCAGACCGATCGTGCCCTAACTTCGATTGTAGACGGCCTCGCGATCGAACAGGTCGAGCATCTGCGGCGTGACCCAGCCGAATTCATAATTGGCGATGAACAGACCGAACAGGATCGTTGCGACGATTGTCACGCGAACCGCAAGGCGACCGAGGCGGAATTCGTGCGGCGCACTTTCCGCCTGACCCGCGACGTGCTCACCGCCCACTTCGTGGGTCGTGCGCACGCCCCAGGGCAACACTAGGAACACCGAGAACGCCCAGAACAGGACGTAGATCGCAAGCATCGACGTCCAGCGCATGGAATCAGGCCTCGACGATCAGCACGTCGACGATCGGCTTCTTGCCCGTCCAGCGGGTTGCGATGCGACGCACCGCGAGCCGGACGTCCTCGCGGCGACGGTCGAGTTCGCGCCGCTGGCCCTTCAGCGCTTCGGCAGCGGCCCCGGCGGCATCTTCGATAAAGGCCGCGCGATCCTCCTCGACCGGTACGCCCTGGACGCGCACCTGCGGCCGGCCGAGCAGCCGCCCGTCCTTCCCGATCGCGACCGCGACCGAAATCTGGCCGTTGATCGCCAGCTTTCGACGTTCGTTGATCGTCGATCCGTCGGCGGGCAGGATCACGTCACCGTCGAGCACCAGGCGGCCGACACCGGCATTGCCGATCTTCTCGGGCTTGCCGGGCAGCAGCCGAATGACGTCGCCATCGCTCTGCACGATCGACTGCGGCACGCCTTCGCTGAGGGCGAAACGGGCATGCTCCATCATGTGACGCATCTCACCATGGACCGGCACCAACGTCTGCGGACGGATCCACTTGTACATCTGAGCCAGTTCCGGCCGACCGGGGTGGCCCGAGACGTGGACGTGCGCCTGCCGCTCCGTGATCATCACGACGCCCTTGGACGCGAGCGTGTTCTGGATCTTGCCGATCGCGACCTCGTTGCCGGGAATCTGCTTCGACGAGAAGATAACCGTGTCACCCATGTCGAGCTTGATCGTGTGCGAGCCATCGGCAACGCGTGCCAGCGCTGCACGCGGCTCGCCCTGACCGCCAGTGGCGACGATCAGCACCTTGTTCTTCGGCAGGCGCATCGCGGTGTCGGGATCGACCGTTTCGGGGAAGTCGGTCAGATAGCCGGTCGCCTGCGCGACCTTCAGGATCCGGTCTAGCGAACGGCCGGTGACGCACAGCTTGCGGCCCGTTTCCCGCGCAACCTGCCCCAAAGTATGGAGGCGCGCCGCATTGGACGCGAAAGTGGTGACGAGCACCCGCCCCTTCGCGCGCGCGATCTGCTCGGCAAGGCCGCGACGCACCGAGGCTTCGGAGCCGGATGCTTCCGCATTGAACACGTTGGTCGAATCGCAGACCAGCACGTCGACGCCGGCATCCCCGATCTGGGTCAACCGTTCGGGGCTGGTCGGCTTGCCGATCACCGGCGTGGGATCGAGCTTCCAGTCGCCGGTGTGAAACACGCGGCCCGCCTTGGTTTCGATCACCAGCGCATTGGGTTCGGGGATCGAGTGCGACAGTTCGATGAAGCTGACACCGAACGGGCCGATCTGCGCACCCGCGACGCCGCTCTTGCCGGGCTGGATCACGCGCAGCTTGACGCGGTGGGCGTTGCCCTCTTCCTCCAGCTTGCCGCGGATCAGCCCAGCCGTGAACGGGGTCGCGTAAAGTGGCACCCCCAGGTCTTCGGCGAGATAGGGCAGCGCCCCGATATGGTCTTCATGCCCATGCGTCAGGACGATACCGACGAGGTCGTTCAAACGATCCTCGATAAAGGACAGGTCGGGCAGGACGATGTCGATGCCGGGATAGGCAGCGTCGGCGAAGGTCACGCCCAGATCGACCATCAGCCACTTGCCGGCGTGGCCATAGAGATTGACGTTCATGCCGATCTCGCCCGAGCCGCCCAGGGCGCAGAAGAGAAGTTCGTTCGTTTTGGGAGTCATTGATGTCTTTCGTGAATTGCGTAGCGCCCGCAGGCCGGTGAATGGCGCGAGCGCGTCTCAGCCGATATGGGCGTTTTGGTACATGATCGCCAGCCCCTGGATCGTCAGGTCCGGCTCGATGACGTCGAAGACGTCGGTATGCTGTTCGAACAAGGTGGCAAGGCCGCCGGTTGCGATCACCTTGGTGGGACGGCCGATCTCCGCCTTCATGCGCGCGACCAATCCCTCGATCATCGCGATATAGCCCCAGTAGATACCGATGTTCATCTGATCGACGGTATTGCGGCCGATCACGCTGCCGTTCCCCTTGGGCGCTTCGATCGCGATCCGCGGGAGCTTGGCGGCGGCACTGACCAAAGCGTCGAGCGACAGGTTGATACCCGGCGCGATGATCCCCCCCTTGTACGCCCCGCTATAGTCACTGCAGTCGAAGGTCGTCGCGGTGCCAAAATCGATGACGATCAGGTCGCCGGGATGCAACGCGTGCGCCGCGATGGTGTTGACCGCGCGGTCCGCGCCGAGCGTCGCGGGCTCGTCCACGTCGATCGTGATGCCCCATTCGACGGGCGCCCGGCCGGCGATAAGCGCTTCTCCGCCGAAATATTTGCTGCTGAGCACCTGGAGGTTGTGGAGCGCGCGCGGCACGACGGTTGCGATGATGACCGCATCGACTTGGCTGCGGTCATAGCCTTCCAGCGCGAACAGCTGGCTGAGCCATACCGCATATTCGTCGGCGGTGCGGCGCGGATCCGTGGCGATGCGCCAGCGCGCCTTGATCGTCCGGCCTTCCACCAGCGCAAACACGACGTTGGTGTTGCCGGCATCGACGGCGAGCAGCATCCTCAATACCTCACAGCAGAAACACGTCGCCGGCGTGAATGACATGCCGAACGCCACAGGCCAAGCGCAGGATCAGCGCTCCGTCCGCATCGAGCCCGTCGAACAGGCCATCGATCGCGCTGCCGTCGGGTAGCCGCGCCGTCAGCGCTGTGCCAACCGGATGCGCCGCAGCAAGCCAGGCCGTGCGGACCGCGGCCAGCCCCTCACCCCGCCAGCGGCCCAGCCAGCGCGCGAACGCCTCCGCCAATACGTCGGCGAGTGTCGCAGGATCGACGGTGATACCATATACGGCGAGGCTGGTTGTGGGCCGGTCCGGAAGATCGGGGTAGTGCGCCAGATTGACGCCGATCCCTACGATCACCGCGTCCCCGCTGCGTTCGAGCAGGATGCCTGATAGCTTGGCGCCATCGATCGTTACATCGTTCGGCCATTTCAGAATGGCGCGGGCCTGTCCCCGCAGGGCGACGCCAAGCGCGTCGTGCAGCGCGACCGCTGCCACCAGGGCCAGAGTCGCGGCCGGCGGATCGCTAGGCCGCAATCGTACGATCGTCGAGCCAGCGAAATTGCCGGCCGGTGCGGACCATGCTCGCCCGAGCCGCCCGCGCCCCGCGGTTTGTCGCTCGGCCCGGAGCCACAGTCCCTCCTCCCCGCCCTGAGCGGCAAGGAGGAGCATGTCGGCGTTGGTGGATCCCGTTTTGGGGACTGTGCGGATGGTCAAACGCCAGGGAACAATGCGCGAGCGGCGGCCATAGTCCAGCCACCGAGCAGCGGGATGGCGAGATAGCCGAGCGGCGACACGAAGGCAGCCGTCAGCACGATCAGGCCGCCTTCGACGGGGCTGTTGCCCTTCACGAACGCGGGCGCCGGTTCGTCGAAGTACATCGTCTTGACGACGCGCAGGTAATAATAGGCACCGATCGTCGACGCCGCGATACCGATCACCGCGAGCGGGAACAGCCCCGCCTTCACCGCCGCGTCGAACACCGCGAACTTCGCGTAGAAGCCGAACAGCGGCGGGATGCCGGCGAGGCTGAACATGAAGATCGCGAGCGCCGCAGCGAGACCCGGACGGGTCCGCGACATGCCCGACAGCGAGGCGATGCTCTCGACCGGCTGGCCCGCTTCGTCCCGCATCTGGAGCACGATCAGGAACGAACCCAGCGTCATGGCGATGTAGATCGTCATGTAGGTGAGCACGCCCGCCACGCCCTCCGGCGTCCCCGCGGCGAGGCCGACCAGCGCGAAGCCGACGTTGTTGATCGACGAATAGGCCAGCAGGCGCTTGATGTTGGTCTGGCCGATCGCCGCAACCGCACCAAGAATGATCGAGGCAAGCGCGGCGAAGATGACGATCTGGCGCCACTGTTCGGTCGCCGGGCCCATCGCCTCGACCGCGACGCGGACGGCGAGGCCCATGGCCGCGACCTTCGGCGCCGAGGCGAAGAAGGCGGTGACCGGGGTCGGCGCGCCTTCGTACACGTCCGGCGTCCACATATGGAACGGCACGGCCGAAATCTTGAAGGCGATGCCGGCGAAGACGAACACCAGCCCGAACAGAAGACCCAGCGACTTCGTGCCGGCATAAGCCGCGGCGATCCCACCGAACAGCGTCGTGCCCGAGAAGCCGTAGACCAGGCTGATGCCGTAGAGCAGGATGCCGCTCGCCAGCGCGCCGAGGATGAAATATTTGAGGCCCGCTTCAGCCGAACGCGTGTCGCGGCGCATGAAGCTCGCCAGCACGTAAGCCGACAGGCTCTGCAGCTCGAGGCCGACGTACAGCGTCAGCAGATCGCTCGCCGACACCATCATGCCCATGCCTGCCGCGGAGAGCAGGATGAGCACCGGATATTCGGGACGCAGATCGTCGCCGCTGGTGCGCTGGAAGAAGTCCGGCGCCATCAGGATACCGACAGCGGCGGCCACGAAAATCAGCACCTTGGCGAAAGCGGCGAAGGCGTCGGCGCGGTACAGCCCGTCGAACGCGCTACCGCCGGAGCCCGCGGGCCCCATCAGCGCGACGCACGCGCCAGCCAGGATCGCAACCGCAGCCCAGGACACCGCGCGGGTCGACGCAGGCCCACCCCAGGCGGCGACCAGCATCAGGACGATGGCGCCGACGCCGAGGATCACCTCGGGCAGCGTCATGGCGAGATTGGCGGCGTAATCCATCAGTGCGTGGTTCCGTGGGCAGCGGCGGCATGCGCCGCGGCAGGAGTGGTCGCGGCGGGCTTGCCGGCGGTCGGCTTGGAATCGGACGGCGGCGCTGCCCGATCGACGCGGGTCAGCAGGACGGCGACGTCCTTACGCATCGGCGCCATGAAGCTTTCCGGATAGACGCCCATCCACAGCGCGACCGCGGCGATCGGCGCAAGCAGCCAAAGCTCGCGATGCGACAGGTCTTCCATCTCGCGGACCTCGTCCGACTTGATCTCGCCGAAAGCGATACGGCGGTAGAGATAGAGCATGTACGCGGCGCCGAGGATGATGCTGGTTGTGCAGAGCAGCGCGATCCACGTCGACACCTGATACGTGCCCATCAGCGACAGGAACTCGGCGACGAAGCCGCTCGTCCCCGGCAGACCGATCGACGCCATCGTGAAGAACAGGAAGAACAGGGCATAGCGCGGCATATTGATCGCCAGACCGCCGTAGCGGCTGATCTCACGCGTGTGCAGGCGATCGTAGATGACGCCGACGCACAGGAACAGCGCGCCCGACACCAGGCCGTGGCTGAGCATCATGATCATCGCGCCTTCGATGCCCTGCCGGTTGAAGGCGAACAGGCCGATGGTCACGATCGCCATGTGCGCGACCGACGAATAGGCGATCAGCTTCTTCATGTCGGACTGAACCAGCGCGACGAGGCTGGTGTAGATAACCGCCACCGCCGACAGGCCGAAGATCAGCCAGGTAAGCTGGCCCGACGCTTCGGGGAACATCGGCAGGCTGAAGCGCAGGAAGCCGTAGCCGCCGAGCTTCAGCAGCACGCCCGCCAGGATCACGGAGCCTGCGGTCGGCGCCTGCACGTGTGCGTCGGGCAGCCAGGTGTGGACCGGCCACATCGGCATCTTCACCGCGAACGAGGCGAAGAATGCGAGCCACAGCCACGTCTGCACATGCGCCGGGAAGTCGAAGGTTTGCAACGCCGGGATGCTGGACGTGCCCGCGGTCTGCACCATGTACAGCATCGCGATCAGCATCAGCAGCGAGCCGAGCAGCGTGTAGAGGAAGAACTTATACGACGCGTAGATACGGTTCACACCGCCCCAGATGCCGATGATCAGATACATCGGGATCAGACCGGCTTCGAAGAACAGGTAGAACAGGAACAGGTCCTGCGCGGCGAACGTGCCGATCATCAGCGTTTCGGTGAGCAGGAACGCGGCCATATATTCCGGCACGCGGTTCGTCACCGACCGCCAGCTCGCCCCGATGCAGATCGGCATCAGGAAGACGCTGAGCATGATCAGCATCAGCGCGAAGCCGTCGATGCCGAGGTCCCAGGCGAAGAAGCCGAGGCGCGGGCCGTGCTCGACGAACTGCCACTGCGCTCCGCCGATGTCGAAGTTCGCCCAGAGCAGGATGCCCAGCACGAAATCGACCAGCGTCGCCGCCAGCGCGATCATCCGCGCGGTCGCGGCGGGGACGAACAGGCAGGCGATCGCCGCGAGCGCGGGGATCAACAGCATGATCGTCAGGATGGGGAAGCCGCTCATTGTGCGATCGCCCAGGTGACGACGGCGGTCAGACCGATCAGCATGACGAAGGCATAGGTATAGACATATCCGTTCTGGAGCCGGCCGGCGATGCGGCTGGACCGCTCGACGATCCACGCCGAGCCGTTCGGCCCGAAGCGATCGATCGTCTTTTCGTCACCGCGATGCCACAGGAAGCGGCCGATCGCGAAGGCGGGGCGGACGAAGAGCAGGTTATACAGCTCGTCGAAATAATATTTGTGGGTGAGGAAGCGGTACAGAACGCGGAATTGCTCCGCCACCGCGGCGGGGAAGGTCGGCGCCTTGATATAGGCGTACCATGCGGTGAACAGGCCGGTCAGCATCGCGACCGTCGCCGACAGCTTCACCCACGTCGGCACCTCATGCATCGCGTGCATCAGATGTTCGCGGAAGGCGATATCGCCCTTCCAGAAGCTTTCACCCGCACTCGGCTCGATGAAATAGCCATGGAAGACGAAGCCGGCCGCGATCGCGCCGATCGACAGCACGATCAGCGGGATCAGCATCGGCAGCGGGCTTTCGTGCGGATGATAGCCACCCGTCCCCGCCGGCAGGTCGTGCTGCGCAGGACCGTGCGTCGAGGGATGGTCGCCCGCATCCTCGGCCTGCGCCGGGTTGCCGTGCGCCTCGTCGGCGTGATGCGCGTCGTGCGCATGGGCGTGGTGATCGTCATGTCCGTGGCCATGCGCATCGTGGAGCGCATGCTGGATATGCTCCGACGCGGCCCAGCGCGGCTTGCCCCAGAAGGTCAGGAACATCAGGCGCCACGAATAGAAGCTGGTGATCAGCGCGACGAGCACACCGACGAACCAGACACCGGGCTCGCCGGCTGCCCAGCTCGCTTCGATGATCGCATCCTTCGAATGGAAGCCCGCGAAGCCGATGCCGAGCGGGTTGCCGAACACCGCGGGCAGGCCGACGCCGGTGATCGCCAGCGTGCCCATCATCATGCCCCAGAAGGTCAGCGGGATGCTTTTGCGCAGGCCGCCGTAATAGCGCATGTCCTGCTCGTGGTGCATCGCGTGGATGACCGAGCCGGCACCGAGGAACAGCAGCGCCTTGAAGAAGGCGTGCGTGAACAGGTGGAACATCGCCGCGCCATAGGCGCCGACGCCCGCGGCGAAGAACATGTAGCCGAGCTGCGAACAGGTCGAATAGGCGATGACGCGCTTGATGTCGGTCTGCACCATGCCGACGGTCGCGGCGAACAAGCAGGTCGCGGCGCCGATGAAGGTGACGAAATGCAGCGCGGTCGGCGACATTTCGAACATCGGCGACAGGCGGCACACCATGAAGACGCCCGCGGTGACCATCGTCGCGGCGTGGATCAGCGCCGACACCGGGGTCGGCCCCTCCATCGCGTCCGGCAACCAGGTGTGCAGGCCGAGCTGCGCCGACTTGCCCATCGCGCCGACGAACAGCAGCAGGCAGAGCACGGTCATCGTATCGGCGCGGAACCACAGGAAGCCGATCGTCGACCCGGCCATGTTTGGTGCCGCGGCGAGGATCGCCGGGATCGAGACGGTGCCGAACACCAGGAAGGTGCCGAAGATGCCGAGCATGAAGCCGAGGTCACCGACGCGGTTGACGACGAACGCCTTGATCGCGGCCGCATTGGCCGATGGCTTGCGGAACCAGAAGCCGATCAGCAGGTAGCTCGCAAGGCCCACGCCTTCCCAACCGAAGAACATCTGGACCAGCGTGTCGGCGGTCACCAGCATCAGCATCGCGAAGGTGAACAGCGACAGATAGGCGAAGAAGCGCGGCTGATCCGGGTCCTCGCTCATATAGCCCCAGCTATAGAGGTGGACGAGCGCCGACACGCTGGTGATGACCACCAGCATGATCGCGGTCAGCTGGTCGACGCGCAGCGACCAATCGACCGCCATGTCGCCGCTGACGATCCAGGTCAGCACCGGGACGACCTGTGCCGTGCTGGTGCCGGCGAGGAAGCCGAGGAAGATCGGCCATGACAACAGGCACGATACAAACAGCGCGCCGGTCGTGATGACCTTGGCAGGCACGAAGCCGATCGACTTGTTGCCCAGCCCCGCGACCGCGGCCGCGAGCAGCGGCAGGAATACGATGAATAAGATGGCGTGCACCGAAATCAGCCCTTCATCCGGTTGACGTCATCGACCGCGATGGTGCCGCGGCCACGGAAATAGATCACCAGGATCGCCAGCCCGATCGCCGCCTCACCCGCCGCGACGGTCAGCACGAACATCGCGAAGATCTGGCCGACCAGATCGTGGAGGAAGGCCGAGAAGGCGACGAGGTTGATGTTCACGGCGAGCAGGATCAGCTCGATCGCCATCAGGATGACGATCAGGTTCTTGCGGTTCATGAAGATGCCGAGCACCCCCATGGTGAACAGGATCGCCGCGACGACCAGATAATGCGTCAGACCAATCACAGCTGGACCCCCTGGCCGACCGTCGGTTGCGTGTTGCGCGTCGCATCCTGGGGACGGCGCGCGTTCTGGCGGGCGATGTTCTGCCCGCGCACGCCGCCACGCTGGCGATGCGTCAGCACGATCGCACCGATCATCGCGACCAGCAGGACGAAGCCCGCCGCCTCGAACACGAACAGATAGCGCGTGTAGAGCAGTTGCCCCATCGCCTGGATGTTCGGCACGGTGCCGTCGATCGGCGCGATGCGCTGGCTGATCTTCAGGCCGCCGGCGCTCCACGCGCCGATGCCGATCAGGATCTCGGCGGCCAGCGCCACCGCCAGCGCCAGGCCCAGCGCCGCATAGCGCGCGAACCCGGCGCGCAGCTGCGCGACCTCGATATCGAGCATCATCACGACGAACAGGAACAGCACCGCGACCGCGCCGACATAGACGATGACGAGCAGCATCGCGATGAACTCGGCGCCGACGAGCACCATCAGCCCCGCCGCGTTGAAGAAGGCGAGGATCAGCCACATGACCGAGTGCACCGGGTTGCGCGACGAGATCGTCATCGCACCCGACCCGATCACGACGATCGCGAAGAGATAAAAGGCTATGGCCTGGATCACGAGTTGGTCGGCCCCCTCAGCCCGGAATCAAGTGCGGCGCGCATTAACGGTACGGCGCATCGGCGGCAAGGTTCGCCGCGATCGCCCGCTCCCAGCGGTCACCGTTGTCGAGGAGCTTGGCCTTGTCGTAGATCAGCTCTTCGCGCGTTTCGGTCGAAAATTCGTAGTTCGGCCCCTCGACGATCGCGTCGACCGGGCAGGCTTCCTGACACAGGCCGCAATAGATGCACTTGGTCATGTCGATGTCGTAGCGCGTCGTGCGGCGGCTGCCGTCGTCGCGCGGTTCGGCTTCGATCGTGATCGCCTGCGCCGGGCACACCGCTTCGCACAGCTTGCACGCGATGCAGCGTTCCTCGCCATTGGGATAGCGGCGCAGCGCATGCTCACCGCGGAAGCGCGGCGAGATGGGATTGCGCTCGTACGGGTAGTTGATCGTCGCCTTGGGCTTGAAGAAATACTTCAGCGTGAGGGCGTGCGCCTTCACGAATTCCCACAGCGTAAACGATTTGACGAGTTGACCTACGGTCACGATCCAAACCCCATAACCCGGTCGATGGCGACGACCGTCAATCCGATAATCACGCCGCCCAGGGCACGGCGCCACAGGTTGCTGGTGAGGATGGCGCTCATAGCGGCACCCGCATCCACATCAGCACGCCCGACACCAGGAAGACCCAGAGCAGCGACAGCGGCAGGAACACCTTCCACCCCAGACGCATCAGCTGGTCGTAGCGGTAGCGCGGGACGGTCGCCTTCACCCAGCTGAAGATGAAGAAGAAGATCAGCATCTTGATGAAGAGGTTGATGATCCCCGGCACCCAGGTGAATGGCGCGAAGTTGAAGAACGGCAACCAGCCACCCCAGAACAGCGTCGCGTTGAGCGCGCACATCAAGAGGACGTTGGCATATTCGCCGAGCCAGAAGAGCGCGAAGCTCATCGAGCTGTATTCGGTCTGGTACCCGGCGACGAGCTCGCTCTCCGCCTCGGTCAGGTCGAACGGTGCGCGCTGCGTTTCCGCCATCGACGAGATCAGGAACACCACCGACATCGGGAAGAGCAACGGATTGAGCACGAAGCCGTTGATCGGCAGGCCGTACAGATTCTGCTGCGCCAGCACGATGGCCGACAGGTTGAAGCTGCCCGCCCACAGCACGACGGTGACGAGGACGAAGCCGATCGCGACTTCGTAGCTGACCATCTGTGCCGCCGCACGCAGCGCCGAATAGAAGGGATATTTCGAATTGGACGCCCAGCCCGACAGGATGATGCCGTAGACGCCGAGCGACGAGGCCGCGAGCACGTAGAGCAGGCCGACGTTGATGTCGGACAGCACCACGCCCGCGCCAAACGGCACCACCGCCCAGACGATCAGCGCCACCGTGAAGGTGATGATCGGCGCCAGCAGGAACAGCGTGCGATTGGCCGCGGCCGGCACGATCGTCTCCTGCAGGAAGACCTTGAGGCCGTCGGCGAACGACTGAAGCAGGCCGAGCGGGCCGACGACGTTCGGACCGCGACGCAGCGCCATCGCCGCCCAAATCTTGCGATCGGCGTAAATGATCATCGCGACCGCCAGCATCAGCGGCAGTGCGATGACCAGGATACCAATGATGGTTGAGACGAACCACGCCCAGCCATAGGGCAGCCCGACCGTGGTGTTGAAGAAATCGGTCACTCCGCCGCCTCCGCGAACGTCTCGCCATGGACCAGTTCGGCCGAGCAGCGCTGCATCGTCGGAGACGCGCGGCAGATGGCGTTGGTCAGATAAAAGTCCTTGATCGGATAGCCGGAAAGGCTCCCCTGCCCCGCGCCATCTAGCGCCGGCGGGTTCCATTCATAGCCAGCGAGCTGACCGACATGGCGCAGCGCCGGCACCTCGGTTGCCATCGCTTCACGAAGGCCAGCAAGCGTGTCGAACGGCAGCGTGTGGCCCAGCACTTCCGACAAGGCGCGGAAGATCGTCCAGTCCTCACGCGCGTCGCCCGGTGCGAACACCGCGCGCTCGCCGCGCTGAACACGGCCCTCGGTATTGACCCAGGTGCCCGACTTTTCGGCATAGGTCGCCCCCGGCAGGATCACGTCGGCATGATGCGCGCCCTGATCGCCGTGATGGCCGACATAGACCTTGAAGCCGCCGAACGCGGTGAAATCCACCTCGTCCGCGCCCAGGAAGAAGGTGACGCCCGCGTCGCGCAGATCGGCGATGCCGCCCTTCTGCGCATAGCCGAGCATCAGCCCGCCCATGCGGCTGGCGGCCATGTGAACGACGTTGAAGCCGTTCCAGCCGTCACGGACCAGGTTGTACTGGTTGGCGAAGGCGAGCGCGGCGCCATGGCCACCCTTCAGCGCGCCACCACCGACGATCACCATCGGTGCCTTGGCGTCGGTGAAGATCTTGGCCGCAGCCTCCGGCAGATTGCCGAGCAGCGACAGATCCGCGCCAAGCCATTCAACCTTATAGGTCAGCTCGGTTTCCGGCCCGATCGCGAAGACCTTCGCACCCTTTTTGATCGCCTTGCGGATGCGCGTGTTGATCAGCGGCGCTTCCCAGCGAAGGTTGGTGCCGATCAGCAGGATCGCGTCCGCCTGTTCGACACCCGCGATCGTCGTGTTGAAGTTCACCGCAGCGAGGCTGGACGTATCATAGTCCATGCCCGTCTGGCGGCCTTCGAGCTTGGACGAACCGAGCGTCGCGAGCAACGCCTTGGCGGCATACATCGTCTCGCAATCGACGAGATCGCCCGCGACCGCAGCGACGTTCGATCCGGCTGCGGCGACGCGGTCCTTGATGACGCCGAACGCCTCGTCCCAGCTGACCGCGACGAGCTTGCCGTCACGGCGCACATAGGGACGATCGAGACGGCGACGCACCAGGCCATCGACGTGGTGGCGCGTCTTGTCGTGCGCCCATTCCTCGTTGACGTCCTCGTTGATGCGGGGAACGCAGCGCAGCACCTGACGACCGCGGCTGTCGAGGCGGATGTTGGTGCCGACCGCGTCCTGGACGTCGATGGTCAGCGTCTTCTTGAGCTCCCACGGCCGCGCTTCGTAGGCATAGGGCTTCGACGTCAGCGCACCGACCGGGCACAGATCGACGACGTTGCCGCTCAGCTCGCTCGTGACCGCCTGTTCGAGGTAGCTGGTGATCTGCATGTCCTCGCCGCGATAGATCGCGCCGATTTCCTCCACGCCCGCAACCTCTTCCGCGAAGCGAACGCAGCGGGTGCACTGGATGCAGCGGGTCATGATCGTCTTGACGATCGGACCCATATACTTCTCGGTCACCGCACGCTTGTTCTCGGTGTAGCGGCTGTGGCCCTTGCCATACGCGACGGACTGGTCCTGCAGGTCGCACTCGCCGCCCTGATCGCAGATCGGGCAGTCGAGCGGGTGGTTGATCAGCAGGAATTCCATCACGCCTTCGCGCGCGTTCTTCACCATCGGGGTGGTGGTGAACACTTCCTGATTGTCCGCGGCGGGCAACGCACACGACGCCTGGGGCTTGGGCGGCCCCGGCTTCACCTCGACGAGGCACATGCGGCAATTGCCGGCGATCGACAGCCGTTCGTGGTAGCAGAAGCGCGGGATTTCCTTGCCCGCCGCCTCGCACGCCTGGAGCACGGTGGCCCCCTGCGGTACCTCGACCTCGATCCCGTCTACTTTAAGCTTCGGCATTATTCGGCAGCTTCCTGCATCGGGGCGAGATCGCCGCCGTTGCGCGAGTTGATGCGACGTTCCAGTTCCGGGCGGAAGTGGCGGATGAGGCCCTGGATCGGCCAGGCAGCAGCATCGCCGAGCGCGCAGATCGTGTGGCCTTCGACCTGCTTGGTCACCTGCTGCAGCGTGTCGATTTCGGCGATGTCGGCATCGCCGGTGCGCAGCCGCTCCATCACGCGCCACATCCAGCCGGTGCCTTCGCGGCACGGCGTACACTGGCCGCAGCTCTCGTGCTTGTAGAAGTACGAAATACGGCTGATCGCGCGGACGATGTCCGTCGACTTGTCCATTACGATGACCGCCGCGGTGCCGAGACCCGAGCCGACCGCCTTCAGACCATCGAAGTCCATCGGGGCATCGATGATGTCCTTGGCCGGCACCAGCGGCACCGACGAGCCGCCGGGGATGACCGCCAGCAGATTGTCCCAACCGCCGCGGATACCGCCGCAATGCGTCTCGATCAGTTCACGGAAGGTCAGGCCCATCGCGTCTTCGACGACGCAGGGCTTGTTCACATGGCCGCTGATCTGGAAGAGCTTGGTGCCCTTGTTGTTCTCGCGGCCGAAGCTGGAGAACCATTCGGCGCCGCGCCGCAGGATCGTCGGGCCGACCGCGATCGATTCGACGTTGTTGACCGTCGTCGGGCAGCCATACAGGCCCGCACCCGCCGGGAACGGGGGCTTGAGGCGCGGCTGGCCCTTCTTCCCCTCGAGGCTTTCGAGCATCGCGGTCTCTTCGCCGCAGATGTACGCGCCCGCGCCACGATGGACGAAGACGTCGAAGTCATAGCCCGAACCGCAGGCGTTCTTGCCGATCAGCCCGGCGTCATACGCCTCTGCAACGGCCGCGAACAGCGTCTCCGCCTCGCGGATATATTCGCCGCGGATGTAGATGTAGGCCGCACGCGCACGCATCGCGAAGCCGGCGATCAGCGCGCCCTCGATCAGCTTGTGCGGATCGTGGCGGATGATCTCGCGATCCTTGCACGAACCGGGTTCGGATTCGTCGGCGTTGATGACGAGGAAGTTCGGCCGATCGGGCTTCGGCTCCTTCGGCATGAAAGACCATTTGGTGCCCGTGGGAAAGCCCGCGCCGCCACGACCGCGAAGCCCCGACGCCTTGATGACGTCGATGATCGCGTCCTGGCCGAGCGCCATCAGCGCCTTGGTATTGTCCCAGTCGCCACGCTTCAGCGCGGCAGCCAGGTTCCAGGGCTGGAACCCGTAGACGTTGGTGAAGATGCGATCCTTGTCGGCAAGCATCAGGCCCACTCGCTCCGGTAATCGTGGTTTTCGTGCGTCATCTGGGTCAACGTCGTCGGGCCGCCTTCGGGGCAGCTCGTCTGGCGGCCGATGGTGGAGCCGGTCCTCGGCTGCTCACCCTTGGCCAGCGCCTCCAGCACCGCGATGGTGCGATCGTAGTCGAGATCCTCGTAATTGTCGTCGTTGATCTGGACCATCGGTGCGTTGGCGCAGGTGCCCAGGCACTCGACCTCGGTCAGCGTGAACAGGCCGTCGGGCGTGGTCTTGCCCTTGATCAGACCCTTGTTCTTGCACGCCGCCAGCACGTCGTCCGACCCGCGCAGCATGCACGGCGTCGTGCCGCAGACCTGCACGTGATAGCGGCCGACCGGCGCGAGGTTGAACATAGTGTAGAAGGTCGCGACCTCGAACACGCGCATGTACGGCACGCCGATCTGGCGCGCGACGAACTCGATCACCGGAACCGGCAGCCAGCCCTGCGTCTGCGTTTCCGCACCGACCTGACGCTGCGCCAGGTCGAGGAACGGGATCGACGCCGACTGCTCACGGCCCGCCGGATAGCGCGCGAGGATCTCGTTCGCCTTCTTCTGGTTCTCTTCGGTCCACGCGAAACCGCCCCAGCGTGCGCGGGTTTCGGCTTCGTCGGGGATCTGGGCTGCTTCAGCCATCAGCGGATGAACTCCACGCGCGACACCTTGTCGCCTTCAAACGAATAGACGGACATGACCTCGAACGTCTCGCCACCGGGTGCACGCTCGACCGCCTCATGCAGTACGACCGTCTCCCCCAGCTCGAACGTCGCGAGAATGTCCGCACGGTTTTGCGGATATTGCGCGAACATCGCCTTCAGGCCCGAACGCACGCCTTCCCGACCCTCGCGCAGGATGGCGCCGCGATAGCCCGCCTCGCAGGCATCGTCGGTCATGAACGCGACATAGGCGTCGGCGTCCTGCGCATTGTAGCGCGCGATCATCTCACGCGCGATGCCGGGCCGGTCGATGCTCACCGGTCGCACTCGCCGAACACGATGTCCATCGCGCCCAGGATCGCGGTCGTATCCGCCAGCATGTGCCCCTTCGACATGAAGTCCATGGCCTGCAGATGGCTGAACGCGGTCGGGCGGATCTTGCAGCGATAGGGCTTGTTCGATCCGTCGGCGACCAGGAACACGCCGAATTCGCCCTTGGGGCTTTCGGTCGCGACATACACTTCGCCCGCGGGAACGTGATAGCCCTCGGTGTAGAGCTTGAAGTGATGGATCAGCGCTTCCATCGAGCTCTTCATCTCGGCGCGCTTCGGCGGCACGACCTTGCGGTCGCTCGACGCGATCGGCCCTTCCGGCATTTCGGCGAGGCATTGCTTCATGATCCGCGCGGACTGGCGGACCTCTTCGACGCGCACCATGAACCGGTCGTAGCAATCGCCACGCGTGCCGACGGGAATGTCGAAGTCCATGCGGGCATAGACGTCATAGGGCTGCGACTTGCGCAGGTCCCACGGAATGCCCGCGGCACGGATCATCGGGCCGGAGAAGCCCCAGGCGATCGCGTCTTCGCGGCTGACCGTGGCGATATCGACGTTGCGCTGTTTGAAGATGCGGTTGTCCGCGACCAGCGAGATCGCGTCCTCGAACAGGCGCGGCAGGCGCGTGTCGAGCCAGTCGGCGATGTCGGTCAGCAGCTTGAGCGGCACGTCCTGGTGGACGCCGCCCGGACGCATGTAATTGTGATGCATGCGCGCGCCCGAGGCACGCTCGAGGAAATTGTAGCAATCCTCGCGAATCTCGAACAGCCACAGGTTCGGCGTCATCGCGCCGACGTCCATGACGTGACTGCCCAAGTTGAGCATGTGGTTCGAGATACGCGTCAGCTCGGCGAAGAAGACGCGCAGATACTGGGCCCGCAACGGCACCTCGATATCCAGCAGCTTCTCGATCGCGAGCACGAACGTGTGCTCCATGCACATCGGCGAGCAGTAATCGAGGCGATCGAAATACGGGATCGCCTGCGCATAGGTCTTGTATTCGATCAGCTTTTCGGTGCCGCGGTGCAGCAGGCCGACGTGCGGATCGATGCGCTCGATGATCTCGCCGTCCAGCTCCATCACGAGCCGCAACACGCCGTGCGCCGCAGGATGCTGCGGGCCGAAGTTGATCGTGTAGTTCTGGATGGTGACGTCGCCCGTCGTCGGATCGCCCGCGTCGGTGACGTGCATCAGTTCGTCGACATAGTCGCTCACTGGTTCTGTCCTTGGCCCTTGGTCGGGATCACGTCGGATTCGCCCGGCTTGCTGTCCGCCTTGTTGCCGCCATGCGCTTCGCCTGCACCGGTTTGCGCAGAGCCTTCCGCCGTCGTCTTGGCATAGGGTTCGCTGCCGGCCTTGGGCGTCTCGGTCGGCGCCTTGGCGGCATCGGCCTTGACGATCGTATCGGCCTTCAGCGGCGTCGGCGCACCCTTGGCTTCGGGCAGCATGCCCTTCTCGTCGCCCGGCAGCACATATTGCGCGCCTTCCCACGGACTCTGGAAGTCGAAGTTGCGGAAGTCCTGCGCCAGCTGCACCGGCTGATAGACGACGCGCTTCGCCTCTTCCGAATAGCGCATCTCGACGAACCCGGAGAGCGGGAAGTCCTTCCGCTGCGGATGGCCGCGGAAGCCATAGTCGGTCAGGATACGGCGCAGGTCGGCATTGCCGGTGAACAGCACGCCGTACATGTCGTACACCTCGCGCTCCAGCCAACCGGCGACCGGCCAGATGCCCGTGACCGACGGCACCGGCTTGTCCTCGTCGGTGGCGACGTGGACGTGCAGGCGATGGTTCCGCGTCAGCGACAGCAGGCAATAGACGACCTCGAACCGCTCCGCGCGATCCGGATAGTCGACGCCGGCGATTTCCATCAGCTGCTGATATTCGAGGCCGGGCGTATCACGAAGCTTGGTCAGCGCCTCGACGATCGCCTCACGCTCGACGTAGAGCGCGACCTCGCCGACCTGATCGACCGCGTCGATCAGCGCTGCGCCGAGCGTCGCGCGTACCGCTTCGATCGTTTCGCCGTTGAGGTTCGCCGCGAAGGCGGGAGCGGGCGCCCTCACCGTTCGATGCTCCCACTGCGGCGGATCTTCCGCTGCAACTGCATGATGCCATAGAGCAAGGCTTCCGCGGTCGGCGGACAGCCGGGAACGTAGATGTCCACGGGCACCACGCGATCGCAACCGCGCACGACGCTGTAGCTGTAATGGTAATAGCCGCCGCCGTTGGCGCAGCTGCCCATCGAGATGACGTACTTCGGCTCCGACATCTGGTCGTAGACCTTGCGGAGTGCCGGCGCCATCTTGTTGCACAGCGTGCCCGCGACGATCATCACGTCCGACTGACGCGGCGACGCGCGCGGTGCGGCGCCGAACCGTTCCAGGTCGTACCGCGGCATGTTGACGTGAATCATCTCGACGGCGCAGCAGGCGAGGCCGAACGTCATCCACCACAGCGAGCCGGTACGCGCCCACTGAAACAGCTCCTCGGTCGAGGTGACGAGGAAGCCCTTGTCGGTCAGCTCGCCGTTCAGGCTGTCGAAAAAGCCCTGGTCCGGCTGCACCAGAGCGGTGCCGGCGGCCGAGCGATCGAGTTCAACGGGTCCGGACATGGGGGTCATTCCCAATCCAACGCTCCCTTTTTCCAGGCGTAGACGAGGCCAAGGGCCAGTTCGCCGATGAAGATCATCATGGAGATCCATGCGGTCCAGCCGATGCTGAAAACCGAGACTGCCCAGGGATATAGGAACGCGGCTTCAAGATCGAAGATGATGAACAGGATCGCGACGAGATAAAAACGCACGTCGAACTGGCTGCGCGGATCCTCGAACGCGGGGAAGCCGCACTCATATTCCGACAGCTTCTGCTCGTTCGGCTTGTTGCTGCCGGTCAGCCGCGACACCGCCATCGGCAGGAACACGAAGGTGCTGGACAGCGCGATGGCGACGCCCAGGAACAGCAGGATCGGCAGATATTGCGACAGGTCAACCAAAGGGCATCTCGCACATGCGATAGGAATGGGGTGGCTTTAGGCCTCCGCGCCGGGTCGGGCAAGGCCGTGGGGTGTGAGAATGAATCGCAGAAAGGCGTGGTTCAGGCACGCGCCCTCACCCTTCCCACCGCCTGCGGCAGCGGGCCCCTCCCTCTCCCGATGGGAGAGGGAAAAGCAGGCGTAACCTGCTAGGGTAAGGTGAGGCGGAACGCCCCCTGAGATCAGCGCAGCGCGCCGGCGACCAGCTTATGCAGCTTGACGTGCAGGCCGTCGTTGGCGGCGAGGAATTCGTTCTTTTCCATCGCCCGGTCGGCACCGCGGAAGTCGGTGACGTAGCCGCCGGCTTCCTTGACGAGCAGCAGGCCCGCTGCGGTATCCCAGGGCTTCAGGCCCGATTCCCAATAACCGTCGAAGCGACCCGCCGCGACCCAGGCAAGGTCGAGCGCCGCCGAACCGAAACGGCGAATACCGGCGACTTCGGGGGCGACCGCACCGAAGATGCGGCTCCACTGGACGAAATCGCCATGGCCCAGGAACGGAATGCCGGTCGCGATCAGCGCTTCCGACAGATCGCGACGGGCCGAGACGCGCAGACGCTGGTCGGTCAACCATGCGCCGCGCCCCTTTTCGGCCCAGAAGCTTTCGTCGGTCAGCGGCTGGTAGACAAGCGCGGTCGTGATCTCGCGCTTGCCGGCCGGCGTCAGCTCCTCGACGGCGATCGAGATCGCGAAATGCGGAATGCCGTGGAGGAAGTTCGACGTGCCATCCAGCGGATCGATGATGAAGCGCGGCTTGTCGGGATCGCCCTTCACCTCGCCGCCCTCTTCCATCAGGAAGCCCCAATCGGGACGCGCCTTGCGCAATTCCTCGAACAGGGTCTGCTCGGCCCGCTTGTCGGCGATCGACACGAAGTCGGCAGGCCCCTTGCGGCTGACCTGGAGGTGCTGAACCTCGTTGAAGTCGCGACGCAGCGCGGTGCCGGCCTTGCGGGCGGCACGCTCGATGACGGTGAAGAGGCCGGAATGGGAGGGCATGAATGTTCTCTTTAACCCCTCTCCCGACGGGAGAGGGAGGGGCCCGCCGCCGACTGGCGGTGGGAGGGTGAGGGTCGGATGAAGGCCCTGCCCTCACCCGACCTCGCTACGCTCGGCCACCCTCTCCCGATGGGAGAGGGATAATCAATCAGTCTGCGCGCCGGACGTATGTCTGCTCGTACACGTCGACGACGATGCGCGTGCCGGCACCGATATGCGGCGGCACCATCACGCGGACGCCATTGTCGAGGATCGCGGGCTTGTAGCTGGACGAGGCGGTCTGCCCCTTCACCACGGCATCCGCCTCGACGATCGTCGCTTCGATCGTGCTGGGCAGCTCGACCGAAATCGGCTTTTCGTCATACAGTTCGAGCACGACGTCCATACCGTCCTGCAGGAAGGCCGCGGCATCGCCGAGGATGCCCGCGTCGAGCGTGATCTGTTCGTAGCTTTCCTTGTCCATGAAGGTCAGTTGGTCGCCGTCGCGGAACAGATACTGGAAATCCTTGGTGTCGAGGCGGACACGCTCGACCGTCTCCGCCGAACGGAAGCGGACGTTGTTCTTGCGGCCGTCGATCAGGTTCTTCATCTCGACCTGCATGTACGCACCGCCCTTGCCGGGCTGCGTGTGCTGGATCTTGACCGCGCGCCAGATGCCGCCTTCATATTCGATGATGTTGCCGGGACGGATGTCCACGCCGCTGATCTTCATGGGATTGAACCTACTGGAAAGAGCGAGTTTGGCGGGCGACGAGCCGCGCCGGGTGGGGCGCTTTACCGTGCGGGCGCCGACCCGGCAAGCATCGGGAACGGATTGACGTCTTCGCCCTGATACCAGCGATCGCCGGCCCCCATGCGCTGCAGGCCGAAATGGAGGTGATAATTGCCCGCACCCGCATCGCCGGTGTCGCCGACATAGGCGATTGTCTGCCCGGCCCGCACGGGCTGGCCGACGGCGATGCCCGGCGCATAGCCCGACATATGCGCGTAATAATAGACCCAGCGGCGGTCGGGCGAGCGGATGTAGAGCGTCGTGCCGCCCCGGCCGGACTGGAACAGCTTTTCGACACGGCCAGGGGCGGCGGCGAGGACGGGGGTGCCGGCAGCGGCGGGAATGTCCGTGCCGTGATGGCCGCGGCTACCGCCTTCGCGGGGGTCGTTCCAGCTGTCCCTGATCGTACCACGGGCAATGCCGGCGACGGGGACGGTGAGTTGGCCGCTCGGTGCAGGGACCTCGACGGCTGGTTCGGGGGCGCTCGCCGCAGCTGTCACGCGGCGCGCGGAGGGGTCGGCGGTGCCGAAGCGCGTCATCGCGACGAACGCCGCGACGAGCAGCACGAGGCCGGCGAAGATGCCCCAGCCGAGGCGGGTCATGCGCCCTCGCCTTCGTCACCCCGGACGTTTTCCGGGGTCCATTTGGCCGCGATGGGGTGGCAGGAGGCATCTGCCGTCCCCCATCCCGCGGAGTGGACCCCGGAACGAGTCCGGGGTGACGGGGTGGCTGGGGCCACCGTCACCACCCCCCTCACGCCTGGAACACCGCCTTGGTGCCTGGCTTCACCATCTGCGCCAAGCGCGCGACATCCCAATTGGTCAGGCGAATACACCCATGGCTTTCCGTCCGGCCGATGAGTTCGGGATGTGGCGTGCCGTGGATGCCGTAATGCTCCTTCGACAGGTCGAGCCACACCACACCGACCGGACCGTTCGGCCCCGGCGGCAGCAGCTCCTTCTCGTCACCCTTCTTGGCATCCCAGAACAGTGCGGGATTATAGTGGAATTTCGGGTTATAGTCCGCGCCGTAGATCTTCCACGTGCCCAGCGGCAACGGATCGTGCTCCGACCCCATGGTGGCGCTGAACTGCGCGATCAATTTGTCATTCTTGTCGAGGACGCGAAGCACCTTGTCCGATTTGTCGACGACGATGTGGTCGGCGACCGGCTGGTTGGCATCGACATTGAGCATGTTGAGCGTCTGGCGCCAATGATCGGGCAGCTTGGCGTCGTAATTGCGCGATGCGGGCAGCGCGTTGGGGACGACGATCGTGTTGCCGACCTTCAGCCGCGTTGAGGGGGAATTGAGCGCGATCAGCGTCTCGGGGCTGGTGTGGAACATCTCCGCCAGCTTTTCCATCGGCGTCGCATAGCCGAGCGTCGGCAGCTTCGCCTGTTCGCCATAATCCTTGGGCAGCGGGTTGATATAGGGGCCAGCGAGCGCCTCGCGCGTCAGCGTGAAGCGCGCGGTCGGGCGCTTGGCGCGATAGGGATAGAGCGCCGCAAGCGTCGCGGCGTCGGGCTTGCCGGTCTTGGGCAGGCCCTTGGCCTCCTGGAACCCCTTCAGAGCGGCCGTGAGCGACTGGCCGCCCCTGCCGTCGAGCAGGCCCGGGCCGAAGCCGAGCGAATCGAGGATGACCTGGACGTGGAGCAGATTGCGGTCGACGGGCTTGGCCGCCGGGGCAGCTTGCGGCGCTTGTGCCGTCGCCGACGCGGCGAGCGCGGCGCCCGCCAAAAGAACCGTGGTGAGTGCCGCCTTCATCAATCCGCTCCCTGACCGTTACGCAGGCGGATCAACGGGCGGAGGGGCTAAGGGTTTCGTGGAACAGTGGTTTTGTGCGGAGCTTCGCTTCCCTCCTCTGTCACCCCGAAACACATCCGGGGTGACGGGGTTAGCGGTTCAGCCGTTCAGCACTTTCGCAAACGCGGCCACGGCGGCGGCCTCATCGCCGTTCCACACCGCTCCGGACACGGCGAGGAAGTCCGCACCCGCAGCGACCAGCGGCGCGGCATTGTCCGGCGTAATGCCGCCGATCGCGACGCTCGGCAGTTCGAACATTGACGCCCACCAGGACAGGATTGACGGCTCCGGCACGTGCTTCACCGCTTTGGTCGTGGTCGGATAGAAGGCGCCGAATGCGACATAGTCCGCACCGCCCTCGCCCGCTTCCATGGCGAGGTGCCGGCTGTCGTGGCAGGTCACGCCGATCTGGACATTGGGCCCCAGCGCATCACGCGCTTCCCGCGGATCGCCGTCATCCTGACCCAAATGCACGCCGTCGGCGCCGAGGCGCTTGGCCAGCGAGATGCTGTCGTTGACGATGAACGCGACCTCGCGGTCCGCGCACAGACGCTGAAGCGGTTCGGCCAGCTTCGCCGCGGTATGCTGATCGATATCCTTCACGCGGAACTGGAAGGCGGCGACGGGACCCGCGTCGAGCGCACGGGCCAGTCGGTCGGCGAAGCCACCCGAGAGGTCGAGCGGCGAGATCAGATAAAGCTGGCACGGCGGCCGGCGATCGTCACGGCGGAACTGCGCCGCAAATTCGGGGTCGAGGGGGCCAAGCGGATCGTCTTCGGTCATGCCCGGCCCCTACCCCGATTGCCGCCGCGACGAAAGCCGCGGAAAGCCTCGTGCGAATGTACCGGAAGGCACGTTTGCGAGGCGGTGCCGGCCCGCGCCCCCTTGCCGGCCACCCACACGGTATCTTGATGGGTGGCAGGGAGGACGAGCGGACCGGCACCGCCCAATCACACCCTTACGCCTCGCCCTTGTAGATCGCGACGAGCTTGGCCAGCATCTCCAGCGCGTCTTCGCGGCTGCGCTGGAAGGTGTTGCGGCCGATAATCGAGCCGTTGCCGCCACCCGCCAGGATGTCGCGCGCGTCCTGATACACCGCATCGGCGCCCTTGGCGGCACCGCCCGAGAAGACGACGATACGGCGACCGGCGAAGCTCGACTGAACGACGTGGCGGACGCGGTCCGCCTGGTTCGACCAGTCCGTGCCCTCATACGCCTTCTTGGCTTCGTCCTGCTCGATATGCGCCGACGGCAGCTTCACCTTGATAATGTGCGCACCGAGCAGCGCCGCCATGTGCGCGGCATAGGCACCGACGTCGAGCGCGAGTTCGCCGTCCTTGCTGAGCTTACCGCCGCGCGGGTAGCTCCAGATGACGGTCGCAATGCCGACGGCCTTCGCTTCTTCAGACAGTTCGCGAATCTCTTCCATCTGCTCGAAAATCTGGTCCGAGCCGGGGTAGATGGTGAAGCCGATCGCCGCACAGCCGAGGCGCACCGCATCGCCGACGCTCGCCGTTACCGCCTGGTCGATGCTGGTCGCCCAACTGTTCGAGCTGTTGACCTTCAGGATCGTCGGGATCTGGCCGGCGAAGGTGTCGGCACCCGCCTCGAGCGGGCCGAGCGGCGCGGCATAGGCCGAAAGGCCGGCGTCCACCGCCATCTGATAGTGATAATGCGGGTCGTAGGCCGGCGGATTCACCGCGAACGAGCGCGCCGGGCCGTGTTCGAAGCCCTGATCGACGGGCAGGATGATGAGCTTGCCGGTGCCGCCCAGCTTGCCCTGCATCAGGATGCGAGCGAGGTTCGCCTTCACCGCGGGGCTGGTGGCTTCATATTTGTCGAGGATCGCCTTGACGGCGGGCGTGACGGTCGTGGTCATGGATGGCTCCTTCGGGGGCACGTCGTGAAATGGGGTCGTCAAAGCATCAGCCAGCGCCGCAGCGCCTGGTCGATCTGCTCCATGCGGGTGGGGCTGGCATCGCCAATCACCGCGGTGATACGCTCGCGGGCGACGCTGGTGATCCGATCGACCTCCACCTCGCATTCGGCGGTCAGGCCATTGTGTTCGCGGGGCGACATCACGACGCGGAACAGCGCCTCGCCCCCGATCACGGACGTGAGCGGGCAAACGGTGATCGTCGCGTGCGTCGCGTTAAACAGATCGGACTGTACGACGACGCATGGCCGTGCCGGCGCGCCGTCGGGTCCATCGACCAACACGATGCCGCCATGCCTTATTTCCACGCGCGCGCATCCTGCCAGAAGATCACATCGTCGCTCGATGCACGTTGCGATGCGCGGGTCGACTGGCGGCGGGCCTCGCGGCGATAGGCGTCGTCGTGCAGGTCGACGTAGCGACGCACCGCCTCGCGCGCGATGTCGCTTTTGCTGCGACCCTGCGTGCGCGCGACCGCGGCGAGCCGCTCTTCCAATTCGGTGTCGAGTCGCACTCCGAGCATGCCGGCTCCCTGCCTGTTTAACGCGTTTAACCTACGGCGTGGCATGGGCTTGCGCAAGGGGCGAGTGCAGCCTTGACGGCACGCGCCAAAGGACGCTTGATGCGGGTCAAGGGGGAACGATCATGACACCAATCCGACTGGCGATCGTCGCTGCGCTGTTGACCGCGAGCGGCGCGGGCGCGGCGGCGGACCGTTATGCGTCGCCGCTGGTCGGCAAGCCCGCGCCGGACGCGGAATTGACGCTGATCGACGGCAGCAAGGTGCGGCTGGCCGATCTGCGCGGGCAGGTGGTGATCCTGAATTTCTGGGCGACGTGGTGCGTGCCGTGCCGCGCAGAGCTGCCGCTGCTGGATGCCTATTATCGCACGCAGCAGAAGCACGGCCTGCGGGTGTTCGCGGTGACGACCGAGGATTCGGTGCCGGTCTTTCGGATGAAACCCTTGTTCGCCGCGATGGCGATCACGCCCACGCGGCGGGTGAAGGGCAAATATCCCCTGATCGGCAATGCCGTGCCGACCAATTACGTCATCGATCGTGCGGGCGTCGTCCGCTACGCCAAGGCGGCATCGCTGGACCTCGACGATCTCAACACGATCGTCGTGCCGTTGTTGAAGGAGACGCCGCCGACCTGAGCGGCGTCTCGCATTCGGGTCAGGCGGTGAGCGCGGCGACGCCCGGCAGCGCCTTGCCTTCCATCCATTCGAGGAAGGCGCCACCGGCGGTCGAAACGAAGGTGAAGCGATCCGCCACGCCGGCTTGGTTGAGTGCGGCGACGGTATCGCCGCCGCCAGCCACCGAGACAAGGCTGCCGTCCTGCGTCAGCGCCGCAGCAGTGCGCGCCAGGCTGACGGTGGCGACATCGAACGGCGGCGTCTCGAATGCGCCCATCGGGCCGTTCCACACGAGCGTGCGGCAGTTCTTCAGCACATCGCCCAGCGCCTCGACCGCGCTCGGGCCGACGTCGAGGATCATTTCGTCCGCCGCGACTTCGTGGACGTTGACGGTGCGTACCGGCGGGTTGGCGCGGAATTCCTTCGCCACCACGACGTCGTACGGCAGGTGAACGGTGCAATTAGCACGATCCGCGGCTTCAAGGATTTCCTCCGCGGTGCCGGTCAGGTCATGCTCGCACAGCGATTTGCCGACATCGACGCCGCGCGCCGCGAGGAAGGTGTTGGCCATACCACCGCCAATGATCAGATGATCGACGCGGGTGACGAGGTGCTTCAGCACGTCGAGCTTGGTCGACACTTTGGCGCCACCGACGACGGCGGCGACGGGGTGGTCGGGATTGCCCAGCGCCTTTTCCAGCGCGTCGAGTTCGGCTTCCATCGCACGACCGGCGAAGGCGGGCAGCACCTTGGCCAGCCCCTCGGTCGAGGCATGCGCACGGTGCGCCGCGGAAAAGGCGTCGTTGACGTAGACATCGCCCAGTTTCGCAAAGCGTGCAACGACTTGCGGATCGTTCTTCTCTTCACCGCCGAAGAATCGGGTGTTCTCGAGAACCGCGATATCGCCGGGTTGCAGCGTCGCGACGGCAGCCTCGTCGCCCTCCCAATCGATATAGCGGACCTCGCGGCCTAGCACGGCGGAATAGGGGCGGACGATGCGGCTGAGCGACATGTCGGGGTTGGGCGTGCCCTTCGGCCGGCCGAAATGTGCCAGGATCAGTACGATCGCACCACGGTCGGCGAGTTCGGTAACGGTCGGCAGCGTGGCGCGCAGCCGCGTGTCGTCGGTCACCGCACCGTCCGCCATCGGGACGTTCAGATCCTCACGCACCAGCACGCGCTTGCCACGAACTTCGCCCATATCGTCGAGCGTCTTGAAGGCCTTAGCCATGATATCGTCCTTCAGATCTTAAGAGAAAGAGACGCCCGACACGGGATCGCCGATCGCGATCCGGCCGGGCACCTTGACGCGCGTACAGGCCCCGCCCCGCCAGTCAGGGGTCAGCGCCGCCTTCAGCCCGGTCGCGATCGTCTCCATGCGGCTGCACGGATCGCATTCGACCGTGATCTCCAGCTCGACCGAGCCGATGCGCAGCCGCGTGCCGGGCACCTGCGGGATGTCGAAGCCGTCGACCAACAGGTTTACGCGCCGTTCCTGCCACGGAATCGTATGACCGAGGTCCGCCATGGCGGCGTCCCAGTCGCCGCGCTCCATCAGCGTCACCTGTCGCTTGCCACGGCCGCCGGGCTTCACCGCACCACGAAAATCGCCGTGCAGCCCACCCTCGACGGTCACGTCGACGGCTTCGACCAGTTCCATCGGCGCCTTCGGAAACGCGTGGCGCGCGATGCCGACGAGCGTACCCTCGGTCTTCATACCCACCCCGTCATCGCCACGCGCGCAGCGACGCGGCCATCCAGAGCATCGTGCTTGACGCCCTGGATGGCGTCGCTCCGCTCGCAATGACGAGGTGGGTCATAGGCGGTGCCTTACAGGAACTTCGCCATGGCGGTCGCGGTGTCGACCATGCGGTTCGAGAAGCCCCATTCGTTGTCATACCAGCTGACGACGCGGACCAGCTTGCCGTCGAGCACTGCGGTTTCCAGGCTGTCGACGGTCGACGACTGCGGCGAGTGCATCAGGTCGATCGAGACGAGCGGTTCGTCCGAATAGACCAGCACGCCCTTCAGCGGGCCGTCTTCCGACGCGGCCTTCAGGATCGCGTTGACCTCGTCCTTCGTCGTGTCGCGCTTCGGCGTGAAGGTCAGGTCGATCAGGCTGACGTCGGGCACCGGCACGCGGATCGCCGAACCGTCCAGCTTGCCCTTCAGTTCGGGGAGCACTTCGCCCACCGCACGGGCCGCGCCGGTGGTGGTGGGGATCATGCTCATCGCCGCGGCGCGGGCGCGACGCAGGTCCGGGTGGATCTGGTCGAGGATCTTCTGATCGTTGGTGTAGGCGTGAACGGTGGTCATCAGACCGCGTTCGATACCGACCGTGTCGTTCAGCACCTTGGCAACCGGCGCCAGGCAGTTGGTGGTGCAGGACGCGTTCGAGACGATCGTGTGCTCGGCGGTCAGCTTGTCGTGGTTGACGCCATAGACGACGGTGAGGTCGACGCCCTTGCCCGGGGCCGAGATCAGCACCTTCTTCGCGCCGGCATCGATATGCTTCTGGCACGAGACGTTGTCGGTGAAGAAGCCGGTGCATTCGAGCACCAGGTCAACGCCCAGTTCCTTGTGCGGCAGATTGGCGGGATCGCGCTCGGCGGTGACGCGAATGCGCTTGCCGTCGATGACGAGGTCGTTGCCTTCGGCAGTGACGGTGCCGGGGTATTTGCCGTGGACGCTGTCACGGCTGAACAGCCAGGCGTTCGACTTGGCATCGGCGAGGTCGTTGATCGCGACCAGTTCGAGGTCGCCGGCACCGCGTTCGATGATCGCGCGCGCCACCAGTCGGCCGATGCGGCCGAAGCCGTTGATCGCAACCTTCACCGTCATCTGCTTCACTCCTCGCAATGGGTCGCGGCGCGTCGGATTCGGGGCCGCGTTAAACGTGTTAAAGCGGCCCCGCCTTTGCGAGGGGGAACGCCCGTCTGTCAACCGCAGGCGATGCGCGGATCGTGTTTGCGCGAAGCGGTTTGACGACTTGCCGCTGCCCCGGTGCACGCCTAGGTCAGGAGGTATGGCCGAACCGCTTCCCGACACGTCCCCCGATACGCCGAGCGCCGTCGATCGCATCGACGCGGCGATCGCCCGAATCGAAACCGCGATCGCGGCCCGCGCCGCGGCTGGCGACGCGCTGGCGCGCCGGCATGCGGCGCTGAAGGCGCGCATGGCCGAAGCGGTCACCGCACTGGACGACGTGATCGCCCGTGGGACGACGGCCTGATGGCGAACGTCTCGCTGCCGATCGGCGGTCGTCCGCACACCGTCGCCTGCCGCGACGGTGAGGAAGCGCATCTCGTAGAGCTTGGCAAGATGCTCGACGAGCGCTGGCCAGCAGCCCTGCGCGCGGCGGGCGGCGTACCGGGCGAGCGCGCGATGCTGTTCGTCGCCCTGATGCTCGCCGACGCGCTGGAAGATGTCCGCCAGCGTCCGCCCGAGGGCGCGGCGGTGAGCGAACCGGCGTTGCAGCGCATCGCCGATCGGCTGGAGGCGCTGGCCGACGCACTGGAGCACGATCCGGCGGCAGGATAAGGTCCCTGCCCCATTGCCAGTGCGCTCCGCGCATCCTAAATTGGTCGGCGGCGGGTTCTGCCCGGTACGAGCCTTACTTTATCCCTGAGGCTATTCATCATCCATGGGGGCTGTCCCTGCCCGGATCCTGGTCCGACGCACATGGTCCCCACCTGACGTTACAGGGCGTCAGTGGATATTTTGGCACACGGCCATGGCGGTCCCGCCACCCGCCCCTCTCCTCTCGTGACCGCGTGGAGCGATGACCGACAAGCTCGCCCTCCGCGCCCGGCTGCGCGCTGTTCGTGACGGTTTTGCGCCGACGGCGCCGATCGGGTTGGCGGCCGCGTTCGTTGCGCGGTTGCGGCCGGGTCTGATCGTCGCAAGCTATATGCCGCTGGGCAGCGAGGCCGATCCGGCGCCGCTCGCCGACGCTGCCCGCGCGGCTGGATGCGCGCTCGCACTGCCGCATGTCACGACGCGAGCCGCGCCGCTTCGCTTCCTGTCGTGGGACCCGTCGCAACCGCTGGAGCGCGGCGCCTTCGGCCTCTTTCAACCCGCAGTAGATATGCCCGAGGTCTCGCCCGACATCATCCTGGCGCCGCTGCTGGGCTTCGACGACACCGGAAACCGTCTGGGGCAAGGGGCCGGCCATTACGATCGCGCCTTTGCGGCCCATCCCGATGCGTGGCGGGTGGGAATTGCCTGGTCGGTGCAGCGAGTCGCTGCGCTGCCGGCCGATCCGTGGGATATGCCGCTGCACGCCATCGCCACCGAATCAGACTGGATCGCCTTATGACCCCCACGTGGCGCAAGCCCGCCGGCATGCTCATCATCCTGAGCCTGATCGCAATCTGGTGCGTGGGGATCGTCAGCCTGTCGGGCGTCGTCAGCGCTTGGCCGTGGTGGCTGCAGGCGCCCTTCTATCTCGTTGCCGGGATCGTATGGATTCTGCCGCTGAAACCGCTGCTGCTGTGGATGGAGACCGGACGCTGGCGGTAACGCTGTCCGTGCGCCGTGCGATGATCGACGGCACGGGCCACACGCGTTCCGTTCGCGCATAGGCCATCGATAACAGGTCGAGGCAAACGGCGGCTTGTGAGGATAGATTAACGCCCTAGGGGCAGATGCCACCGGTCCTGACCGGTGGCGCGAGTGACGGGGCTCGAACCCGCGACCTCCGGCGTGACAGGCCGGCGCTCTAACCAACTGAGCTACACCCGCGTGTTCGGCACGCGGCGCAATGCGCTATGCTTGTCTCGGCAAATCATACCATTCCGGGAAGGAATGGCGCGAGTGACGGGGCTCGAACCCGCGACCTCCGGCGTGACAGGCCGGCGCTCTAACCAACTGAGCTACACCCGCTGAAAGCGTTGAGGCGCGCCCACTAAGCGAGGGCGCGGGGGGTGTCAACGACCTTCTTCACCCTCCCCCTCGCTGCGGCGGCGTCTGGCGCGTTCCTGATGCACCAACGTGCCGTGTTCGAACAGGAATCCGGCAATGTCGGGCTTGCCCGCCGCGCCCAGCACGGTCTGGATGATGATGAGCAGCGGCACCGCCAGAACGGCGCCCGTCGTGCCCCATACCCAGCCCCAAAAGCTGATCGACACCAGGATCATCAACGGACTGATCGTCAGCCGATGCCCGACGATCAGCGGCGTGATCGCATTCGCCTCGACGAGGTGACAGCCGATCATCACGCCCGGCGGGATCAGCGCCAGCCAGATGTCGGTGAAGGTCATCAAACCACCGATCGCGAGCAGGAATGCCGCCAGGATCGGCCCGAAATAGGGGATGTAGTTGAGCAGCGCGACGATACCGCCCCACATCAGCGGCGACGGCATGCCGAGGAAATACAGCGCGCCCGCGACGATGCCCCCCAGGGTAAGGTTGATGAGCGTGATCGTGCCGAGATAGGCGGACACGTCATCGACGACGTCCTGGATCACGCGAGCGGTCGCCATTGCGCCGTCGAAGCTGGTGCGACCGGTGATCGTCTTCTTGCGCAGGCCGGTCCAGCCCGAGAGGAAGAAAAAGACGATCAGGATACCGAAGAAGAATTGGACGATGACCGTCGGCGCCGACGTCGCGGCGAGTTCCAGGATCGAGCTGGGCGGCGCGACCGCGGCGGTCTGCGGCTGACGGACCGGGGTCGAGGCAATCTGCCGGAACATCTTGTTCACGGATTTTTCGAGCGTCGAGTAGAGGTCGAGCAACGGCGACAGATTGTGCTGGATCCGCGTGATCCGGCTGGGGAGCAGCTGAAAGAAGTCCGTCGCCGGAACCACGATCGCGGCGATCGCGATATTGGCGATGATCAGGAAAACCAGGATGCAGAATAGCGCAGCGATGGCGGAGGGGATGCCGCGCCGTTCGAGCCATTCGAGCACCGGCACCAGCGCGATGGCGATCACCAGCGCCGTGGTCAGCGGCAGGAAGAATTCCGCGCCCGATTTGAGCGCGAAGGGCGTGCCGAGGGCAAGGCCGATGCCCGCGATGAGCGTGAAGGCAGCGAGCAAGCGATCGCGGCGCTGCGCAATGCGGCCGATCTCGCTGCGGGTGCCGGGCATCAGCGGCGCGCCGAGCGCGATCTGCTCCTCGGGCGTGATGGAGGGTGACGGGGGAGCAGGATCGGGATCGTCGGCCATCCCCCTGCTCTAGCGCATTTTCGCGCGCCGCCACCCTCCTGTTTGCAGCCGGTCAGGCCGCGGCGGCGGAATGATCCTCGAACAGCGCTTTCAGCTCGCGTTTCAAGATCTTGCCATTGGCGTTGCGCGGCAGCGGTTCGGACAGGAACCGGATCGCGACGGGCACCTTGAACGCCGCCAGCCGCTCGCGCACGAACCCCTGCAATTCCGCCTCGGTCGCGGTGCAGCCCGGGCACAGATGGACGATTGCCGCTGGCTCCTCGCCCAGCGTCCGGTGCGGAATGCCGACCAGCGCGGCGTCGGTGACCGAGGGGTGGGCGTAGAGTACGTTCTCCACCTCGATAGAATAGATATTCTCGCCGCCGCGGATCACGATGTCCTTGGCGCGATCGGCGATGAACAGGAACCCGTCGTCATCGATCCGCGCGAGGTCGCCGGTGCGCACCCAGCCATCGACGAAGGTCGCCGCGGTCGCCTCCGGCTTGTTCCAATAGCCCTTCACGATCATCGGCCCGCGCGCCCAAAGCTCGCCGATCTCACCACGAGGCAGCACGGTGACGCCGTCGTCGGCACGGATTTCGATGTCCGCCGCCGCAACGGGGGCACCGGCGCTCGCCGGGCGGTTGAGGTAATCCTCGGCACCATGCTGCGTCACCGTCGCGGTCGTTTCCGTCATGCCCCAGCCATTGCCGGGCAGCGCACCAAATTCCTGATAGATGCGCCGCACCAGCTCGGGCGCGGAGGGTGCGCCGCCATAAGCGATCGTTTCCAGCGACGAGAGATCGTATTTCGCGCGATCGGGGTGTTCGAGCAGCTGCCAGGCGATCGTCGGCACGCCGCCGGTCATGTTGACGCGCTCGCGCTCGATGATCTCCAGCGCGCGCACCGTGTCCCAGCGGCGCATGTAGATCGTCGTCGATCCGGTCGCGATCGTTCCCATCATGCCGGCCGAACAGGCCGTAACGTGGAACATCGGAATGACGGTAAGGCTGACGCGCGGCGTAGGATCGGGCGGCGTTTCGCCCCGGCGCAGATAGCTGCGCGCCGCGGTGAAGCCGCTCGATAGAATGTTGGTCATGAAATTGCGATGCGTGCCCAGCGCGCCCTTGGGAGCGCCGGTCGTACCGCTGGTGTAGAAGATCGTCGCCTCGTCGTCGGGCGCAATCTCTGCGGGCGGCAGCGGTGTGGCGGGCAGGTTCGGCCAGTCATGCGGCGTACCGATGATATCTTCCAGCCGCTCCACGCCCTCCGCCAGCGGCGTCGAGGCCCGCGCGACGATCACGCGCTCCAAGTGGGGCAAGGCGCCGTAGACATCGTGCAACCGCGCATGGCGTTCGTCATCGACGATCAACACCCGCGCGCCCGAATCGCGCAGGCCGTAATCGAGCTCGGCGCCCGTCCACCAGGCGTTGAGCGGCACCATGATCGCGCCGATCGATACCGCGGCGAAGAACGCGACGGGCCATTCGGGCAGGTTGCGCATGGCGAGCGCGACGCGATCCCCCTTCTTCACACCAAGGGCCACCAGATGTGCGGCGAGCGCGGCGACGGCACGGTAATGCGCCTCGTACGACACGCGCTCGTCCTCGTAGATGACGAACAATCGGTCGCCATGACCGCGACTCGCCTCGATCAGGAAGCGCATCGACGGCGGCGCGTTCTTCCACACCCGAGTCGGCACGCCGCGGATCACGACCTCGTCCATCTCGAACTTCGCGCCGGGCGCGGTCAGCAGCGCGTCAACCTGGGCCAGCGGCAGCGCCGGCCATGTCGGCGGCAGGGGTACGATCGGCTCGCTAGCGGGCTCGCTGGCCATGTCGGCATCCTCTCCATATCGTCCCGCCCGCGCTTGCGGTTACGGCGTTTCGATGAAAGGTTACTGTTGATTCCGCCGCCGCTCAAGGCAATAGAGCAGATAAGTTCGAAACTGGGGTATGTCACCGCATGGCCGACACCGATGCACGCGCGCTGGGCTTCGACCCCGATCGGCTGGCGGCGATCGATGCGTTCCTGAAGGCGCGCTACCTCGACACCGGACGCCTGCCGAACGCGCAGCTTCTGATCGCGCGGGAGGGAGAGATCGCGCATTTCTCGCATCAAGGGCCGGCACGTGAGGGCGGTCCGAGCATCGACGAACGCTCGCTGTTCCGTATCGCGTCGATGACCAAGCCGATCACCAGCCTGGCATTCATGATGCTAGTCGAGGAGGGCAAGGTCGCGGTCGACACCCCGGTCCACCGTGTTTTGCCAGAGTTCAAAGGCGTCGGCGTCTATGACGGCGGCGGTGGCGGCGTTCCGTTCGTCACCAAAGCGACCACCGAGTTGATGCGCATGCTCGACCTGCTGCGCCATACCGCCGGGCTGACCTATGGTTTCCAGAATCGGTCGAACATCGACGCCGCGCATCGCGAATCGAAGCTGGAAAGCTGGCACGGCAACCACGACCTGGACGGCTTCGTCGCGGCGCTGGGCAAGCTGCCGCTGGAATTTTCGCCGGGAACGGCGTGGAATTACTCCGTGGCGACCGACGTGCTGGGTGCGGTCGTGCAACGCGTGTCCGGCATGCCGCTCGACCAATTCTTCACCACGCGCATCTTCGCCCCGCTGGGCATGCACGACACCTTCTTTGCGGTGCCCGAGGACAAGACCGACCGGCTGACCGATTGCTACACCCTGGTCGAGGGCAAAGGCTGCGTGATCTATGATCGTGGCGAGGCGAGCGCGTGGAGCCGGCAGCCCAGGCTGCTTTCGGGCGGCGGCGGCCTCGTGTCGACCGCGCTCGATTATCACCGCTTCTGCCAGATGTGCGAAAATGGCGGGACGCTGGACGGCGCGCGGATCGTCGGCCGCAAGACGCTCGACCTGATGACGATGAACCACCTGCCGGGCGGCAAGGACCTCAGCAGCCTGTCGCGTTCGCTGTTCAGCGAGACGCAGAATGCCGGCACCGGCTTCGGGCTGGGCTTTGCCGTGACGCAGGACGTCGCCCGCACGATGATGCCCGGATCGAAGGGCGAATATTATTGGGGCGGCATGTTCTCGACCGCCTTCTTTATCGACCCCGTCGAACGGCTGCACATGGTGTTCATGACGCAGCTGAGCCCGTCGGGCCTTTACCCGATCCGGCGCGAGCTGAAGACGATGATCTACGCCGCGCTGAACTGATCATTTCGTGACCCCGGCGCCGACCGGGGGACGCCTTAGGAAGGACTGTCCATGACCTCGCCGATCCGCACCGAACGCCACGACGATGTGCTCGTCATCATCTCCGACAACCCGCCGGTCAATGCGCTGGGCGCGGCCGTGCGGCAGGGATTGGAGGCGGCGATCAAGGAAGGCGTCGCCGATGCCTCGATCGCGGCGATGGTGATCCGCTGCGACGGCCGTACCTTCTTCGCCGGCGCCGACATCACCGAATTCGGAAAAGCCATGGTCGAGCCGGGCCTGCCGACCGTCGTCGACATGATCGAAGCGTCGACCAAGCCCGTCGTCGCGGCGATCCACGGCACGGCGCTGGGCGGCGGGTGCGAGGTGGCGCTCGGCTGCCATTATCGCGTCGCGGTGCCCTCGGCGAAGCTGGGCACGCCCGAAGTGAAGCTCGGCCTGCTGCCCGGTGCAGGCGGCACGCAGCGTCTGCCGCGCATCGCGGGGGTCGCGATGGCGCTGGAGATGACCGCCAAGGGCGATCCGATCAGCGCGAAGAAGGCACAGGAGGCCGGCCTGATCGACAAGATCGTCGGCGAGGATAGCCTGGAGGCGGATGCGATCGCCTTTGCGAACGAGGTGAAGGCGAAGCGCCCGATTCCCCGCGCATCCGAGCGGACGGTGCAGCCTGATCCTGAGGCGGTTGCCGCATTCCAAAAGGCCAACGGCCGCCGCTTCCGCGGTTTCGATGCGCCCGCCGCCAACATCGCCTGCGTCGTCAAGGCGACCGAGACGTCGTTCGCGGACGGCATCGCCTTCGAACGGCAGGAATTCATGAAGCTGATGATGGGCAACCAGTCCGCCGCACAGCGCCACATCTTCTTCGCCGAACGCCAGGCCGCCAAGATCGACGACGTTCCCGCCGACACCGTCAAGCGCCCGATCAAGCGTGTCGGCGTGATCGGTGCCGGCACGATGGGCGGCGGCATCGCGATGAACTTCCTGAGCGCCGGCATCCCCGTGACGATCGTCGAAATGGCGCAGGAGGCGCTCGATCGCGGTACTGGCGTGATCCGCAAGAATTACGAGGCGACCGCCGCAAAGGGCCGGATGAAGCCCGAACAGGTCGAAGCGGCGATGGGCGCGCTGACCCCGACGCTCGATTTCGACGCTTTGGCCGAATGCGACCTCATCATCGAGGCGGTGTATGAGAATATGGACGTGAAGAAGGAAATCTTCACGCGGCTCGACGGGCTGGCGAAACCCGGTGCGATCCTGGCCAGCAATACCTCCTACCTCGATATCGACGAGATCGCCGCCGTCACCAAGCGGCCGCAGGATGTCGTCGGCATGCACTTCTTCTCGCCGGCCAACGTCATGAAGCTGCTGGAGGTCGTGCGCGGCGCGAAGACGGCGCCGGACGTGCTGGCGACGGTCATGGACCTTGCTAAAAAGATCAAGAAGGTCGCCGTGGTGGCGGGCGTCACCTATGGCTTCATCGGCAACCGCATGCTGATGCCGCGCCAGGTCGAAGCGAACAAGCTGCTGCTGGAAGGCGCGACTCCGGAACAGATCGACCGCGTCCACGTCGCCTTTGGCATGCCGATGGGGCCGTTCCAGATGGCCGACCTCGCGGGCGTCGACATCGGCTGGCACCGCGACCCGAACCGTATCGAGAACGTCCGCGACGCGCTCGCTGCCGAAGGGCGCTGGGGGCAGAAGAAGCAGGCGGGCTTCTACGATTACGACGAGAAGCGGAACCCCACCCCCAGCCCCCGTGTCGCCGAGATCATTCAGGAATGGCGCGACAAGACCGGCACGCCGCAGCACGAGGTGACCGACGAGGAGATCGTCGAGCGGACGCTGTACACGATGGTCAACGAGGGTGCGCTGATCCTGGAAGAGGGTAAGGCGCAGCGTGCGAGCGACGTCGATGTGGTATGGATCTACGGCTACGGTTGGCCGGTCTATCGCGGCGGCCCGATGTTCTGGGCGCAGAGCGAGGGGCTGGGCAAGATCGTCGCGGGGCTCGAGAAGCACGGCTTCACCGCGGCGAAGAGCCTGAAGGATGCCGCGGCCAGCGGCGGACGGTTGAAGTGAGGGCTATCCCACCCGTCGTCATCCCCGCGCAGGCGGGGATCCAGACGCGCAGGCGGTACGGCTTCATCGATACGGTAGCGGTTCTGGATTCCCGCCTTCGCGGGAATGACGGGGTGGGGGGATACGAGCCTTTTGCCGAGGCAACGGGCGCATGACCGCCCCCTCCGCCCTCGCCACCGCTGCGGCCGTCCGTGCCGGTGAGACGACCGCCCTCGCCGAAACCGAAGCCGCGATCGCGCGGATCGAGGCGGCGAATCCCGACCTCAACGCGGTTGTCGTAAAGGACTACGACCGCGCCCGCGACGCGGCGCGCGCGCTCGACGCGCGGATCGCGGAGGGGTTCGACGCGCCGTTGCTCGGCGTACCGATGACGATCAAGGAAAGCTTCAACGTTGCCGGCCTGCCGACGACCTTCGGCGTGGAGCAGTTCCGCGATTTCGTGGCCGCGGAGGATGCGGTTGCCGTGCAGCGGCTGAAGGCTGCGGGCACGATCATCCTTGGCAAGACCAACGTGCCGCCGCGCCTCGCCGATATCCAGTCGAACAATCCCATTTACGGTCGCACGCGCAACGCGTTCGATCCGGCGCGCGTGGCGGGCGGATCGTCGGGCGGGTCGGCGGTCGCGCTGGCCAGCGGCATGGTGCCGCTGGAGTTCGGGTCGGACATCGGCGGCTCGATCCGCGTGCCCGCGGCGTTCAACGGCGTCTGGGGGCACAAGCCGACCTACGGCGTGCTGCCGACCGACGGCCATTTCTTTCCCGGCACCGATTTCGCCAAGTCGGTCCTGTCGGTGATCGGGCCCTTGGCGCGCGACGCGGACGATTTGGAAGCGGCGCTGGAGATCGTTGCCGACCATCCGCTTGCGCCCGCCAAACGCCATGGCGACCAGTGGCGCATCCTGCTGCTGGTCAACGCGCCCAAGGCGAAGGTGCAGCGCGCGATCCGGGATGCGATCGACGATCTCGCCGAGCGCTTCCGCGCGCAAGGTGCAACGGTCGATACGGCGAGCGACCGGCTGCCCGACCTCGAACGACAGAACGCCGCCTACGAACAGATGCTCAACATCGCGATGTCGGTGCGCGGGCCGCAACCGCCGGGGCATGAGCCGCCGACGCTGGCGACCTGGCTGCACCTGCATGACGAGCAGGCACGCATGCAGCGCCAGTGGCGCCGCTTGTTCGAAACATACGATGTAGTGATCGCGCCGACCGTCGGCATGACCGCGTTTCCGCACGACGACACCCCCCTGCCCCATCGGCGGCTGGACATCGACGGCGAGGACACGCCGTTCCTGCACCAATTCGCCTTCCCCGGCCTCGCCACGCTGCCGATGCTGCCGGCGACCAGCGTGCCGATCGGCCGCGATGGCGACGGCCTGCCGATCGGCGTGCAGGTGATCGCCGATTTGTACCAAGACCGCACCGCCCTCGCCGCCGCCCGCGCGGCCCATGCGCTTGCCTGGAGCTGATGATGACAGACCTCGACCAATTTCGTGAACAGACCCGCGCGTGGCTGGAGGCGAACTGCCCGCCGGAGATGCGCGAGCCGATCCGTGGGGATCAGGACGTCTGCTGGGGCGGGCGCCACTACGATCCCACCGCCAATCCGGCACAGGCGCAATGGCTGAAGGTGATGGGCGAGCGTGGCTGGACCGTGCCGGACTGGCCGAAGGAATATGGCGGCGGCGGGCTGTCTCCGGCGGAAACCAAGGTGCTGCGCGAGGAAATGCGCGCGATCCGGGCCCGCAATCCGCTCAACAGCTTCGGCATTTCGATGCTCGGGCCGGCGCTGCTGAAATACGGCAGCGAAGAGCAGAAGCTCGATCATCTGCCCAAGATTGCGCGCGGCGAGATCCGCTGGTGCCAGGGCTATTCGGAACCTAATGCCGGCAGCGACCTCGCGGGCCTCGCCACCAGTGCCGAGGATGCGGGCGATCATTACATCGTCAACGGGCAGAAGGTGTGGACCAGCTACGCCGACAAGGCCGACTGGATCTTCTGTCTCGTCCGCACCAGCAAGGCTTCGAAGCAGGGCGGCATCAGCTTCGTGCTGTTCGACATGGAGTCGCCGGGCGTCTCAACCAAGCCGATCCTGCTGATCAGCGGCTATTCGCCCTTCTGCGAAACCTTCATGGACAATGTGAAGGTGCCCAAGGCGAACCGCATCCACGAGGAAAACAAGGGCTGGGACGTCGCCAAATACCTGCTCGGCCACGAGCGTGAGATGATCTCGGGCATGGGCCTCGGCGGTCAGGGCGAAAGCCCGCTGGTGGCAGGCGCGATCGCGACGATCGGGCTGGACCACGACGGCCGCCTCGCCGACCCGGTGCTGCGCACGCAGATCGCGCTGTTCGAGGTACGCGCCAAGGCGTTCGCGGCGATGAGCGAACGCTTCATCGACGAACTGAAGGCCGGCCGTGCGCACCCCGCCCAGCCGAGCATGATGAAGTACGTCGGGACCGAGCTGAACAAGGATCGCCACGAATTGATGATGGCGGCGGGCGGATCGGACGCGCTGGAATGGGAAAGCGAGCGGTCAAATACCGGCGCCGCGCCGCGCGCCTGGCTGCGGACCAAGGCCAATTCGATCGAGGGCGGGACCAGCGAGATCCAGCTCAACATCATCGCCAAGCGCATCCTGGAACTACCGGGAGCGTAAGCCCCTTACGTCACCCCAGCGCAGGCTGGGGTCTCCCTATTGTAGCGCGCGCCGGTGGCGCGAAACCCCAGTCTTCGCTGGGGTGACGGAGATACGGACATGCCTCTCTACCTCAACGACGAACAGACGATGCTGCGCGATACGGCGAAGGACTTCGTCGCCGAACATGCGCCCGTCAGCCACCTGCGTGCGCTTCGCGATGCGAATGACACCACCGGCTTTTCACGCGATCTGTGGAAGCAATTTGCCGAAATGGGCCTGAACGGCGTGCTGGTGCCCGAGGCGCAGGGCGGCCTAGGCCTGGGCCATGTCGAAGCGGGCGTGGTCCTGGAAGAGATCGGGCGCAACCTGTCCCCCTCCCCCTTCCTGGCCACCGCGGTTGCGGCGGTCGAGGCGCTGAAGGGCAGCGCGCAGGCGGAACGCTGGTTCCCCGGCATCGTCTCAGGCGACACGATCGCCGCGCTGGCGATCGACGAAGGCCCCAAGCATCGCGACCGGATCGGCATGACCGCCGAACGCGCCGGCAACGGCTTTCGCCTGAACGGTGCCAAGCAGTTCGTCACGCATGGCCATGTCGCCGACCTGCTGATCGTCGCGGCGCGCACCGGCGGGTCGGCGGAGGATGCGGATGGCGTGACGCTGTTCGCGGTGCCGCGCGATGCCGCAGGGCTGACGGCGTCGCCCGAACGGCTGGCCGACTCGAGCCTCGCCGCGCGGATGACGTTCGACGGGGTCACCGTCGATGCCGATGCGGTGATCGGTGAGGTTGATGGCGGACGCGGCGGGCTGGATCGGCTGCTGCGTGCCGGCCGGACGGGCGCGTCCGCCGAGATGCTGGGCGTCGCGGGCGGCGCGATGGACATGACCGTCGGCTATCTGAAGGAACGCAAGCAGTTCGGCACGCTGATCGGCAGCTTCCAGGCGCTGCAGCACCGCGCCGCGCACCTCTACAGCGAGCTGGAGGTCGCCCGCGCCGCGGTGCTGAAGGCGCAGCAACTGCTTGACGCCGGATCGGATGAGGCGGACGAGGCGGTGTCGGTCGCCAAGGCGATGACCGGCTTGGCGACGACGCTCAGCGTTCAGGAAGGTGTTCAGATGCACGGCGGCATCGGCATGACCGACGAATATGACATCGGCTTCTTCATGAAGCGGGCCCGGGTGCTTGCCGAAATGTTCGGCGACACCGGCTTCCACGCCGACCGGCTGGCGCGCGCGGCAGGCTATTGATGGGCGACCAAGCCACCACCGAACACCGCGAGCGGACGCCGGAGGAACTGGCGGCGATGCTCGTCACGCTGCTCGACGTCGAGACGCTCGATACCGATCTGTACCGCGGCCCCCGCCAGCCGGGTGGCCGCGGGCGGGTGTTCGGCGGTCAGGTGATCGCGCAGGCGTTGCAGGCGGCGCAGCGGTCGGTCGAGGGCAAGGACGCGCATTCGCTCCACGCCTATTTCATGCGGCCGGGCGACGAGAATTACCCGATCGTGTATCAGGTGACGCGCGACTTCGACGGCAAGAGCTTCGCGACCCGCCGGGTGGTGGCGATGCAGCAGGGCCAGCCGATCCTGACGATGACCGCCTCGTTCCAGACGCCCGAGGACGGCCTGCACCATCAGGACGCGATGCCCGACGTGCCGGCACCGGAGACGCTGAAGTCGGAACGCGAGCTGCGCCTCGCCGTTGCGGATAAGGTGCCGGAGAAGTTTCGGGATTTCTTCACGCGGCGGCAGAATGCGATCGAGATGCGCCCGCTGTATCCGCGCAGCTGGTTCCTGCCGGAGAAGCGCGCACCGAACAACGCCGCCTGGTTCCGCACCGCCGCGCCGATCGGCGACGATCCGGCACTGCATCGCGCGGCCCTCGCCTATGCCTCCGACATGGCGTTGATGGCGACGAGCATGATGCCGCACGGCGTCAACTGGCTGATGCCCGAGATGCAGACCGCGAGCCTGGACCATGCCCTGTGGATCCACGAGCCGTTCCACGCGGACGAATGGCTGCTCTACGTCACCGACAGCCCCTGGGCGGGCCATGCACGCGGCATGAACCGCGGCAGTATCTTCACTCAGGATGGTCGGCTGGTGGCGAGCGTCGCGCAGGAGGGGTTGATCCGCAGGCGCGCGCCGAAAGCCTGAGTTGCGCATACGTATATCGGCGTAAAAGCCGTCATTGCGAGCGCAGCGCGGCAATCCAGAGTCGGATCAGGACGCCCTGGATTGCTTCGCTTCGCTCGCAATGACGACCGATCAGTCGGGCGGAGGCACCTGAGCAGCGGTTGGATTGGATGCGCCCGGCTTGCGGATGACGTAGCGCACGCGTTCGATGCAGCCGACATAGCCGGGGCCGGGCTTGAAGGTCGCGCTGCGCAGCATGTTTTCAGCGGCCGCGCCGAAATCGGCGGTCGGTTCGGCAGCCTGTGCATGGACATTGCCGATCGCGCCCCAGGGCGCGACGTCGAAGGTCACCATCGCCCAGCCTTCGATGCTGCGCGTGTTGTAGTTGGCCGGATAGACGAGCTGCGGTTGCCGGTCCCAGACATGCTCGCGCGGACAGGTCGTCGCGGCAGGGCGCCAGGCATCTTCCTCGGGCGCAGGCGGTGCGGGCAGCGGGGTGGGTGACTTGAAATAGCCGAAGGTGCAGGCCTTGTGCGCGCCCTTTTCGAAGCGCGAGCGCGCCACCGCCTCGCGCCCTGCCCCGTCGAGCGGCGCCGTGCCGCTGCTGTCGAGCGTGCGGATCGCCTTGGGCTTGCCATCGCCCGACAGGTCGAAGCCGATCAGCGTCCAGCTGACATAGCCCGGCTGATCGGGCAACGCCTTGAAATCCGGAAAGGCACGCAGCAGCGCCTGCGGCGCCGGATCGCCGCAATCGCCGCCGGCATGGATGCGATCCCAGATGCTGCGCGGCGGCGCGGTGCGCGGGGTCATGAAGGTCGCAATGACATCGTGTAGCGGCGCACCCGCAACCGAGCTGACATCGGGTGTGAAGGTGACGACGCAGCCCGTTCGCGCAGCACCCGCGGCGAAACGGGTCGCCGCGAGCGCCGGGGCAATATCCTCGCTATCCTGCAGATAGGCATTGCCGCGGCGCGTGATCGACAGCGGTCGGCCGCTGGCGTCGATCCGGAAGTCGAATGTCGCGGAGGCGCGGCCGTTGCCGTTCCAATAGAGGACGGCCCGGCGCGGTTCGGCGACCATGACCGGAGGCTGGCTGCCCCCGTCGCGGCACAGCACCGGGCTCATCGTCCAGTGGAGCAGCCATTGCCCCGACTCCGGCGCGCGCGGGACGGACGGCACCGAAATGATCGGTGGGGGAGCGGCCTGCGGGGCGGCGAGAGCGGCGGCGAGGATCAGTAGCATGTCCGCATCCTGCGCGCGCCGCGTGACGGCATCAAGTCAGACCGCGGTCTTGCCATATTCCTGGCGCGTGACGGGATGGCTGGAAGACAGCCCACCGTCGACCGCCAGCGCCTGCCCGTTGACGTAGCTGGCATCGTCGGAGGCGAGGAACAGCGCAACCTTGGCCAGCTCTTCCGGCTGCGCGCCGCGCCGCAGGGGGTTGAGGCGGCCGACGCGGTCCATCTTGCCCGCCTCTCGCGCATAATCGAATGTCGGCTTGGTCATGCCGGTTTCGGTGAGGCCGGGGCAGATGGCATTGACGCGGACGTTACTGCCCGACAGCTGCTGCGCGGCGACCGCGGCGAGGTTGATGACGCCTGCCTTCGATGCCGAATAGGCAGGCGAGCCCGCGCCCGAGCGGATGCCGGCGACGCTGGCGGTCAGCACGATCGCCCCGCCTCCCCGGCTCGCGATCTTGGGTGCGGCGTGCTTGATGGCGAGGAACGGGCCGATCAGGTTGACGCGCAGCACGTCGGTGATCAGCGCGACGTCGGTGTCGAAGATGTTGGCCATGCCGCCCGAAATGCCGGCGTTGGCGAACATGATGTCGAGGCCGCCGAAGCGTTCGCAGGCGAGGTCGATCGCGCGGACGACGTCGGCTTCGCTGCCGGCGTCGATGCGCAATGCCTCTGCCGTGCCGCCGGCCCGACGGATCGCATCTGCCGTGGCGTCGGCGCCGTCGGTGAGGTCAGCGACAAGCACGCGGCCGCCCTCCGCCGCAAAGGCCATAGCGGCGGCACGACCGATGCCGCTGCCGGCACCCGTCACGATGATCGATTTGTCGGTGAAGCGGGCCATCAGATCGTCACCCCGCCATCGACGACCATCGCCTGCCCGGTCATGTAGCGGCTGGCGTCGGACGCGAGATAGACGACCGCACCGGCGATATCGATGGGATCGCCCAGACGTCGCAAGGGCGTATGGCGGCTGGAGCGCGTTTCCGCCTCCGGTGTGTCCCATAGGGCGCGGGCGAAGTCGGTCTTGATCAGGCCGGGCGCGATGCAATTCACGCGGACGTTGTCGGGGCCGTATTCGACCGCATAATTGCGGGCGAGCTGGAAGTCCGCCGCCTTGGATACGTTATACGCGCCGATGACGTCCGAGCCTTTCAGGCCGCCGATCGACGAGACGATGACGATCGAGCCATCGCGTCGTTCGCGCATGTCGGGTGCCACCATCTGGATCAGCCAGTGGTTCGACAGGATGTTGTTGTCGAGGATCTTGCGGAACTGGTCGTCGGCGATGCCGGCGAGCGGGCCGTAATAGGGGTTGGACGCGGCATTGCAGACCAGCACGTCGATCTGCCCCCAGGCCGCGCGCGTCTGGTCCACCAGCGCCTGCAAGGCGGCCTTGTCGGAGATGCTGGCAGCGATGGCGATCGCCCGTCCTTCCCCGAACTCTGCATTGATCTCGGCTGCGACGGCGTCGCAGGCGTCCTGCTTGCGGCTGGAGATGACGACACGCGCGCCGGCGCGGGCGAGCTCGATCGCGCTCGCCTTGCCGATGCCGCGGCTGGAGCCGGTGACGATGGCGACTTTGCCGGTAAGGTCGAACAGCGACATGGAGGCCCTTTCAAAAGTCCTAAAAGTCACACGAAAGCATATCTCGCACCTAACACTTGATGCGAGATATGATGCCTAACGCATTGTTTATGCTCCAGCCGCTTGCGCGAAGTGCCAGCTTGCCGCGGCGAGGCGATGGACCTGCGCCGCCGATCGTTCCGCCTGCGCACTCGACGCAGTGCCATCGACGATCCGCTTCTTGATGCCCTGGACGATGCCGGTCAGGCGGAAGAGGTTGTAGGCGAAATACCAGTTGAGATCGGGCACGCCGTCGCGCCCCGTGCGGGCACAATAGCGGTCCACCATCTGCTCGATCGTCGGGATGCCAGTGTCGGGGCCGGTCTGCCCCTTCACGCCTGATCGGCCTTCGGGTTCGGTCACCCAGCTCATCAGGAAATAGCTGAAATCGGCGAGCGGATCGCCGAGCGTCGATAGCTCCCAGTCGAGCACCGCGATGACGCGGGGTTCGTCTGCCGCGAAGATCATGTTGTCGATGCGGTAATCACCGTGGACGATCGACGTGCGCGTCTGGTCCGGCACCGTGCGCGGCAGGAAGTCGATGAGCTTCTCCACCTCCGGCATGTGTTCGGTTTCGCTGGCGCGATATTGCTTGGTCCAGCGTTCGACCTGGCGGGCGAAGTAATTGCCCGGCTTGCCATAATCACCGAGGCCCGCGGCGACGTGATCGGTGTTGTGCAGGTCGGCGAGCGTATCGACCATCGCATTGTAGATGCCGGTGCGCTGCTCGGGCGTATAGTCCGGCAAGGTGCCGTCCCACAGGTTGCGCCCGTCGGCGAGACCCATGACGTAGAACATCGCGCCGATGACGCTGTCGTCGGTACACAGGCCATAGGGCTTCGCGACCGGAAAGCCGGTCGGGTACAGGCCGGCGATCAGGCGATATTCGCGATCGACCGCATGGGCGGAGGGGAGCAGCGGGCCGAACGGCTTGCGGCGCAGGACATAGGCGCCCGACGGGCTGTCGATGCGATAGGTTGGGTTGGACTGGCCGCCGGCGAATTTGGCGTAGGTGAGCGGGCCGGTGAAGCCGGCGACGTTCGCCTCCATCCAGCGGGTGAGGTTCGCCTCGTCGAGCCGGTCCTTGTCGGCGACGGCGATGGTGCCGGGGGGTGTGGTCATGCGGCCCTCCTCCAACCACAGCCGTCATTCCCGCGAAGGCGGGAATCCATAACCGTGGCGCCGATGGTGGAGCCGCAACGGTAGCGCGTCTGGATTCCCGCCTTCGCGGGAATGACGGAGGAGGGAAAAGCGGTCATCGCACCCCTCACGCGAACGTGATCACGCTGCGGGTGGCGTCACCCTTGCGCAGTTCGTCGAAGGCGTCGTTGATCCGCTCCAGCGGCATGCGCTCGGCGATGATCGTGTCGAGGTCGAGGCTCCCGCGCATATAGAAATCCACCAATCGCGGAATATCGACGGGGAAGCGGTTGCTGCCCATCAGGCCGCCCTGCAGCTTCTTGCCCGACAGCAGGTCGATCGCGGACAGGCCGACCTTCTCCGACGGTGGCAGCATGCCGAGGATCGTCGCGGTGCCGCCGCGGCGCAGGACCTTGACCGCGGTGGCGGCGCTCTGCGGGCGGCCGACCGCCTCGATCGCGTGGTGGACGCCGCCACGCGTGATCTCGACGACCTCGTCCGCCGCGGTGTCCGACAGTGCGTCGATACTGTGGGTCGCACCGAGCTTTTCGGCGAGCGCGCGCTTTTCCGGTATGGGATCGAGCGCGATGATCTTGCCCGCGCCGGCGATCTTGGCGGCGTTCACCGCGGCAAGGCCGATGCCGCCGCAACCAACGACGCACACCGTTTCGCCGGGCGTGACATCGGTGGTGTTGAACACCGCCCCGGCGCCCGTCGTCACCGCGCAGCCGATCAGCGCGGCGCGATCCATCGGCATCTCCCGGTCGATCGCGACGCAGGCATGCTCGTGGACGAGCATCATCTCGGCATAGGCCGACAGGTTGAGCATCTGGGCGACCGGCTGGCCGTTGAGGGTGAGGCGCGGCGCGGCGCCTTTGGGCCGGCGGACGCCCGCGTCGACGCACAGGAACATGCGACCCGTGACGCAGAATTCGCAATGGCCGCAGAAGGCGCTGAGGCAGGTGACGACATGGTCGCCGACCTTCACGGTGCGCACCTCGCTGCCCACCGCCTCCACCACGCCTGCGGCCTCGTGCCCCGGGATGGTCGGGAGCGCGTGGGGGTAGATGCCATCGACGAAATGCAGGTCGGATCGGCAGACGCCGACGGCGACGGTGCGGATCAGGACTTCGTGCGGGGCCGGATCGGCGACGGCGACGTCCTCGATACGGAGCGGGGTCTTGGGTTCGAAGAGGACGGCGGCTTTCATGGGATGGTCCTGATCTTCGGATGAAACGTCACCCCAGCGCAGGCTGGGGTCTGTCTGTGGCGCAACGCAGCGCCCCCAACCACGAGACCCCAGCCTTCGCTGGGGTGACGGCTTGGGGATGGCGCCGATCAGCGCGCGGGGCGCTCCGCAGCATAGTCGCCGTATTTGCCGAATTCGGCGCGGGCGATGGCGCGGTTGTGAACCTCGTCCGGCCCGTCGGCGAAGCGGAGCGTGCGCAGTGCCGCCCAGGCGTGGGCGAGATGAAAGTCCTGGCTGACGCCACCGCCGCCATGCGCCTGGATCGCGTCGTCGAGGATCTGCAGCGCCATCGTCGGCGCGGCGACCTTGATCATCGCGATCTCGAGCTGCGCGGCCTTATTGCCCGCCTTGTCCATCATGTCGGCGGCCTTCAGGCACAGCAGGCGCGTCATTTCGATGTCGATACGCGCCTTGGCGATCCGCTGTTCCCACACCGAATGATCGGCGATGCGCTTGCCGAACGCGACGCGGCTGAGCAGCCGCTTGGCCATCGCCTCGATCCCCGTTTCCGCGACGCCGATGGTGCGCATGCAATGGTGGATGCGGCCCGGCCCGAGGCGCCCTTGGGCGATCTCGAAGCCGCGGCCTTCGCCCAGCAGCACGTTCTCGACCGGCACGCGCACGTCCTTCATCACCACCTCGCCATGGCCGTGCGGCGCATGGTCGTAGCCATAGACGGTCAGCATACGCTCGATGGTGACGCCGGGGGCGTCCATCGGCATCAGGATCATGCTCTGCTGCTGGTGGCGCTTGGCCGATGTGTCGGTCTTGCCCATCACGATCGCGACCTTGCAGCGCGGGTCACCGACGCCCGACGACCACCATTTGCGGCCGTTGATGACGTAGTGATCGCCGTCGCGGACCATCGAGGTTTCGATGTTGGTCGCGTCGGACGAGGCGACGGCGGGTTCGGTCATCAGAAAGGCGGAGCGGATCTCGCCGTTCATCAGCGGCCGCAGCCATTGGTCCTTCTGCTCGCGCGTGCCGTAGCGGTGGAAGACCTCCATGTTGCCGGTGTCGGGCGCGGAGCAGTTGAACACCTCCGACGCCCAGCCGATCTTGCCCATTTCCTCGGCGCACAGGGCATATTCCAAGTTGGTGAGCTGCGTGCCTTCGAACTCGAACGTGTCATCGACATGCGTCTGCCCCGAGTTGGGCGGCATGAAGAAATTCCAGAGGCCGGCGGCCTTCGCCTTCGCCTTACACTCCTCGATGACCGGAATCACCTTCCAGCGCTCGCCTTCATGTTCCTGCGCGTCATGTTCGGCCTGGCGAGGGCGGATTTCCGAATCGATGAACTGGCGGACGCGGTCGCGGAAATAGGTTTCCCGCTCGCTCAGGGTGAAGTCCATGGGGCGTCTCTCCAACGTATGTTTGGCAGAGGTCTAGGCCGTACCGTACATTCGGTAAAGTCCCATCCGCCCGCTTCCGATGGCTTTTTCACGCCTGACGCCCGACAGCCCAAGAAAACACTGTTTCTTCGAAAGCGGCATTGATAGACTGGACTGATGGAACAAACGGGGGCGGATGCCGGCGAGACAGTCGGGGCGGAGGAACAGGGCACCAAGCGCTTCCGGGCGAAGCGCGATGCGATCCTGTCCGCCGCAGCGGAGGCGATCAACGAACAGAGCGCGAAGGGCATGACCTTCGCCGACGTGGCGCGCCGCGTAGGGCTGAATACGACCAGCGTCACCTATTATTTCAAGCGCAAGGAAGACCTGGCCGCGGCGGCGTTCGAGCATACGCTCGACCAGCTGCTCGCCATGCTGGACGACGCGCTCGCCCAGCCGACGCCGCAGGCGCGCGTACGCCGATACCTCGGCCTCATCATGGACCGGCTGGCGCGCGTGCAGCGCGGCGAGGATCGCGCGATGGCGGTCCTGTCCGACCTGCGCGCCAGCGAAGAGCCCAACCGTACCCGATTGCTGAATCGATGGCGCGAGGTGTTCCGGCGGACGCGCTCCTTATGGGGCCCTGCCGCCAGCCGTGCGGAGACGGACCTGTTCGGGGCGCGGGCGCACGTGCTGCTGGAGAACACCTTCTGGCTGCCGATCTGGGTGCTGCGCTACGAACCGGATCAATACGATCGGATCGAAGCGCGGCTGATGGACGTGTTTGAACATGGCATCGCCGCACCGCATGCGCGCTGGGCGCCGCAGCCGATCGATCTGAGCCATGAAGAGACCGAGCCGGGGCGCGCGGCCTTCCTGCTGGCGGCGACGCGGCTGATCAACGAGCTGGGCTATCGCGGCGCATCGGTGCAACGGATCGCGGCGGAGCTGAATGTTACCAAGGGCAGTTTCTACCATCACCTCGACGCCAAGGACGATCTGGTCATCGCCTGCTACCGCCGCAGCTTCGACACGATCAGCGATGCGCAGCGTCTGGCGGACGAGACCGGCGGCAGCCACTGGCAGCGGCTGTCGAGCACGATCGCGACGCTGCTGGACGTGCAATTTGCCGAGCGCGCCCCGCTGCTGCGGACGACCGCGCTGTCGGGCTTGCCGGCGATCGTCCGGACGGCGATGGTCGACCGGTCCAACCGGATCGCACGGCGCTTCGCCGGTACGATGATGGACGGAATTGCCGAAGGATCGATCCGCCCGGTCGATGCCCTGGTGGCGGCGCAGGCCCTGATGGCCCTCCAGAATGCGGCGTTCGATATGCGAAAATGGGCGGGAACGATGCCGCGCGAACGTGCGGTGGCGATGTATGCGTCGACGTTGTTCTTCGGCCTGTTCGACGATCGGGCGCTTCGCGACGCGTGAGCGCGGGTCGTTACGGCGACGTCCGCTAAATTATTGCGATCTCGGACACTTTATGTGCGCGTCCCGTTGGGCGGTGCGGGCGTTCGGCCCGACGAGAGGATAAGCGCATGGCGGTGAAGTTTGCAGGAACGATGAACGCGATCAATCGCGGCCTGGACGAGACCAAGCCCAATAAGGGGGCGGATATGGTCGAGGATTGGGAAGCCGCCCTGACCGATGTCGACGTGCCGGGCGCGAAGGGCATCTTGCGCGACCTGGGTTCGCTGCGCAAACAATTGGAAAAGGACTCGCCGGACGCGGACCGCATCCACGCGTTACTGCATCGGCTCGGCACGGCGACGACCAAGATCGCCGACAAGGCCGACAAATCCCAAGAGAAACTGAAGGCGCTGGGCGAGGCGCTGACCGAGGCGGGCGAGGATCAGCCCGACGAGGAAGAGGACACCGCCGCAGCCGCCGCGCCGAAGCGCGCGCGCAAGAAGGCGGCCTGAGTATCGGACGGGGCGGCGCATCGGCCGCCCCGCTCCTTCAGTAGCCGGCGAGTTTCGCGAAGCGTTCGCGATGGAAGGCCGCATTGCCCCACATCGCCTCCAGCACCGCCGCGCGCTTCATGTAGAAGCCAGCGTCATGTTCGTCGGTCATGCCGATACCACCGTGCAGCTGGATCATCTCACGGCTGACGAGGCGCAATGTGTCGCCTGCCACCGCTTTGGCGAGGCTGACGCTCTGTGAAAGGTCGCTGCGGCGCGCATCGATCGCCTCCAGCGCCCCCTCCACCACCGATCGCATGAGTTCGAGCTCGGTCAGCATCTTGGCCATGCGGTGCTGAAGCGCCTGGAAGGTGCTGAGCTGCTGGCCGAACTGGACGCGCGTCTTGAGGTAATCGTTGGTGTTGGCGAACGCCTGCTCGGCGAGGCCGAGCATTTCTGAGGTGACCAGCGCGGTGGCGTGGTCGACGATCCTCGCGGTGAGGTCTGTGCCGCCGAGCCGGGTCGCGGGAGCCTTGTCGAAGCGGACCTCGGCATGGCTGCGGGCATCGGCCATGCGACGCGTGGAGCGGGTGACGCCCTCGTCGCCCGCCACAAGATACAGACCATCGGCGGCGGCGACGACAAAGGCCGCAGCGCTGTCACCCTCCGCAACGAACGCCTTGGTGCCGGTGATACGGCCGTCCTCGACGTGGGTGTCGATAATGCCGCCGTGGAGCGGGCCTTCGTCGATGGCGAGCGTCGCCACCGCCTCGCCACTCGCGATGCGCGGCAGCCAGTCGGATTTGGCGGCATCGCTGTCGCCTAGCACGATCGCTGTTGCCGCGGGGCCGGTGGACGCAAGCGGATGCGCGACGAGCGTGCGGCCGAGTTGTTCGATCACCATGCCGAGCGACAGATAACCGAGTTCGGAGCCGCCCTGCGCCTCTGGCACGACGATGCCGCCCCAGCCCATCTGGCCCATTTCGCCCCAGGCGTTGACGTCGAGCCCTTCCGCAGGCGCGGCATTGCGCAGGCGCCGGAAGGCGGTGACCGGGGATTCGTTGTCGCCCCATTCGCGCGCCATGTCGCGCAGCATCGTCTGTTCTTCGGTGAGGACGGCCATGCCGTGAACTCCTGAGTTTGGGTGCGCGGTTATTGGTGGTCAAGCATCCCGAGGATGCGCTTGGCGACGATGTTGTTTTGGATTTCCGAGCTGCCGCCGTAAATCGACACCGCCTTGCCCCACAGCCACGTGCGGGTCTGCGCCAGTTCGTCGTCGGTGAACCCCTCGCCTTCCCAGCCGAGGCCGTTCATCCCCATGATCTCGATCGCGAGTTCGGCACGGTCCTGCGTGATGCGCGCGCCGACGTTCTTCATGATCGAGGTCGCGGCCGACGGCCCCTGGTTCGACTTCGCTTCGGCTGCGGCGCGGCGCAGCGTCAGGACGAAGGCGCGCACGTCCATCTCGTGGCGGATGATGCGGGTGCGCAGGTCGGGATCGGCGATGCGGCCCTGTTCGTCGGTGCCGCGATAGGCCTTGGCGATCTCGCTGAGCGGCTTGCCGGCGAGCAACCGCCCGGCGGAGCCGCCGCCACCCGACAGGCTGGAGCGCTCGTGCTGGAGCAGGCGCTTGCCGATCGTCCAGCCTTCGCCTTCGCGGCCGACGAGGTTCTCCTTGGGCACCTTCACGTCGGTAAAGAAGGTTTCGCAGAAGGGCGACGAGCCGGAAATCAGGCGGATCGGCTTCACCTCGACGCCAGGGGCATCCATGTCGATCAGCAGGAAGCTGATGCCTTCATGTTTCTTCGTCTTGTCGGTGCGGACGAGCGCGAAGCATTTGTCGGCCCATTGGCCGCCGGAGGTCCAGGTCTTCTGCCCGTTGACGACATAATGGTCGCCCTTGTCCTCAGCGAAGGTTTGCAGGCTGGCGAGATCGGAGCCGGCGCCGGGTTCGGAATAGCCCTGGCACCAACGAACCTCGCCGCGCGCGATGGCGGGGATATGCTCCTGCTTCTGCGCCTCGGTGCCATATTCGAGCAGCGTCGGGCCGAACATCATCACGCCCATGCCGCCGATAGGATTCCACGCGCCGATCCGGGCCATTTCCTCTTGCAGCACGCGCGCCTCGGCCCGGCTGAGGCCACCGCCGCCATATTGCGCGGGCCAGGTGGGGACGCCCCACCCCTTCTCGCCCATCGCCTTCGTCCAGGCGGCTTCGTCGGGCGTGGGATCGTGCGGGCCTTCGACGGCGGACATGCCGCCATCCTTATGCGCCAGGGCCTTTGGGAAATGCTGCTCCAGCCAATCGCGCGCCTCGGCGCGAAAGGCGTCGAGCGGATCGGTGGGGGCGTCGGCGGTGAGGGCAGTCGCCATCATGTCTCTCCTGATCCCGAATCTGAAGATCGGGTATGCTGGGTGTAGCCATGCCATGAATGATCGGGCGTGCAAAGCCCCGCATTGGCTTGGCGCGCAGCTTGCGGCACAAGGGCGCCGACACGTGCGGGGAGTGGGGCATGCGGTTCGAGCATAAGGCGGTGCCGATCGCGCTGGCGGCGGTACTGATCGACACGATCGGCTTCGGCATCGTCGCGCCCGTCTTCCCCGCACTGCTGCGCAGCCTGGGCGAGACGGACATCGAACAGGCGACGCGTATCGCCGGGTGGATGCTCGTCGTCTATGCCGGCGCGCAATTCTTTGCGGGGCCAGTGCTGGGCAATCTGTCCGATCGGTTCGGACGGCGACCGGTGCTGGTCGCATCGATGGTGAGTTTCGGGCTGGATTATGCGGTGATGGCGGTCGCGCCGAGCGTCGGCTGGCTGTTCGCCGGACGCGCGATCGCCGGGATTGCGGGCGCGGTCTATGGCCCTGCCGGGTCGGTGATCGCCGACGTGACGCCGCCCGACAAGCGCGGAGGGACCTTTGCACTGATCGGCGCGGCGTTCGGCCTGGGCTTCATCATCGGCCCGGCGCTGGGCGGGCTGTTCTCGCTGTGGGGACCAAGAGCGCCGTTCGTCGCGGCGGCGGTGCTGGCGCTGGTCAATGCCGGCGCGATGCTGGTGGCAATGCCGGAGACGCTGGCGCCTGAGAACCGGCGACCGTTCCGCCTGCGCGACGCGCATGTCATCGGGGCGTTCCGGCCGCTGTTCCACGCCGGCAATGCCGCGCCGCTGCTGATCGCGATGTTCCTGTGGCAATTGGCGCACATGGTCTATCCCGCGACCTGGAGCTTCTGGGCGACCGCGCAGCTTGGCTGGGATGCCAAGGCGATCGGCTGGAGCCTCGCGTTCGTCGGGGTGGTGGCGACGATCGTGCAGGGCGGGCTGACCGGACCAGCCATCGCGCGGCTCGGGGAGCGGCGGGCATTGCTGATCGGACTGACCGCGGCCGGCCTGTCGTTCCTGGCGTTCGGCGGCGTGACCCAGGGGTGGCAGGTCTATGTGCTGTTCGTCGTCAGCGCCTTCGATGGCTTCGCCATGCCGGCGATGCAGGCGATGGTGTCGCGCATGGTCGACGCATCGCGGCAGGGGCAGTTGCAGGGCGGGCTGGGTGCGATGGGCAGCGTGTCGGCGATCATCGCGCCGCTGCTGCTGACGCAGGTGCTCGCCTGGGGCCTGGGCCACGGGTTTCCCGGCGCATCCTTCGTCATCGCGGGTGCGCTGGCGCTGGCGGCGGGCGCCATCGTGATGGCGCGTGTGCGTGCCGCCGGATGACGATGCCGCACGATTTCGAACATTGCGTATGGCATCGACGCGGAGCTTGCCCTAGCCTTTGCCGATGAGCCCGACAGCCGACCCCGCCGCCGCCCAGTCCGCCGCCTTCGTCCCCCTGCGCGACGTCATTGCCGGTTTGCAGCCGGACGCGGGCGGCTGGACCGGCGTCGTGCCGGACAGTTGGTTGCAGGGCCGCACGGCTTATGGCGGCCTGTCGTCAGCGCTCGCTCTCCACGCCGCCATGGCGTCGGACGACGATCTGCCCCCGCTGCGCTCTGCGCTGGTCGCATTCATCGGCCCGCTGAGCGGCGCCATCACCATCCGCGCCGAGCGTCTGCGGCGCGGACGCAACGCCGCCTTCGTTCAGGCGGACGTGACGAGCGAGGCGGGCCTGGGCTTGCGCGCGACCTTCGTCTTCATGGGGCCCGTACCGTCGCGGCTCGACCAGCGTGCGCCGGCCGGCCCGGCGGTGTCGCCGCCCGGACCGGACGACCGGATCCTCGGCGGCCATCCCGCTGTGCCCTTCACCAGCAATTTTGAACTGGTCGATGCGCCCGGCGCCGGACCCGCGGAGTGGCTGCGCTGGGTCCGGCTGAAGGACCGCGAGGGGCTGCATCCAATGGTCGAGCTGATGGCGGTCGCCGACTGCCTGCCGCCCGCCGCGATGAAGCTGCTCGGCGGGCCGGCGCCGGTCAGCTCGATGACGTGGCAGCTCAATGTGCTCGCCGACGCGCCGGTGACGCAGGATGGCTGGTGGCTGCTGCAAGCGGTGGTGGGTCATGCGTGCGACGGCAGTTCCAGCCAGCGCATGGGGATCTGGTCCGCCGACGGCACGCCGATCGCCGATCACATGCAGAGCGTGGCGGTCTTCGCCTGATCGTCACCGCGACGATGAAGCAATCCTACCCAACACCCGGTAGCTTCCCACCATCGACACTAATCCTGCCGCATCCCGACGTTCCAACGCAGATGACGGCGTGCGTCTCAAGCGCCGGTTATCTGACGGAAAAGTGAACTATTGTTCACGGGACACGACTTAGCGGCACCTCTATATTGCGGCTCTTCGATGTGGAGAATGCTCGATGCGTAAGCTTGCTTTTATCGCCATTCCGCTCATGATGGCCTCTGCCCAGCCGGCCCTGGCCAAGGGGTGCCTGCGCGGCGCCGCCGCCGGCGCGGCGGCCGGTCATTTCGTCGGCAAGGGTCACGCCATGCTTGGCGCCGCGGCGGGCTGTGCCGCGATGCACCACCATTATGCCAAGCAGGCACGCGCGCAAAAGGCGCAGGCCAAGGCGGCCGCGCAGCACTGAGCCGCTGCGACAGTTTGCGACACAATGAAGCGCGTCCGACATGACCGCGCGACAGAGCTGATCGACAAGGCGCATCGTTGGGCGGGGGTTGGCCCCGCCCCCTGGAGACCAGGACGATGCGTACAGCTCTGATTTCGATGATGGCGGCGGGCGGCCTGCTGGCAACGGCTGCGACGGCGCAGACCGCGCCACAGGCCCCCGCTCCCGCCCCCAATGCCGCCGCTCGTCCGCACGGCGGCATGATGCGCGCCGACGCCAATGGCGACGGCACGGTCACGCGGGCGGAAGTGATCGCACAGGCGCAGGCGCGCTTCGATGCGATGGATACCAACCATGACGGCACCGTCACGCCGGAGGAACGCGCCGCAGCGCGCGCTGCGATGTGGGCCAAGCGCGGTGGTGGGACGGGCGACGCTCCGGCGATGAACCGCGGCGGCAACGGTGGCGGCCGCACCCTGACCCGCGCCGACGCCACGGCACGCGCGGGCGCGCGCTTCGACCGGATGGACACGAACCACGACGGCAAACTCGACGCGACCGAAATGGCAGCGGCCCGCTCCGCGATGCATCACGGTCGCCGTGGCGGCGCGGCGCCCGATGCAAGCCAGCCCGCCGGCACACCCGACGCGCAATAAGCGTATTCTGACGGCAAGCGCCGGGCGGTCCCGATCGGACCGTCCGGCTTTGCAGGAGACGATTCGCGTGGCAGAGCCGGATCTTATGGGAGACATGCAGCACCTGCTGCTCGTCGATGACGAGCGTTCGATCCGCGAGCCGCTGGCGCAATATCTCACCAAACAGGGCTTTCGCGTGACCCAGGCCGCCGATGCGGAAAGCGCGCGGACGCGGCTGGCGGCCTATGCGATCGATCTGGTCATCCTCGACGTGATGATGCCCGGCGAGGACGGCCTCTCGCTGTGCCGCCATATCGCCGCGACCAGCGACACACCCGTCATCCTGTTGACCGCAAAGGCCGAGGAGACCGACCGGATCGTCGGGCTGGAAATGGGCGCGGACGATTATGTGACGAAGCCCTTCTCTCCCCGCGAACTCGCGACGCGGGTGAAGGTGGTGCTGCGCCGTCTGACCGCGGGCGGCGCGCGTCAGCATGCGCCCGAAAGCGGCTCCTACGCCTTTGCCGGCTGGGTGCTGAAGACGGGCGAGCGCTCGCTGGTCGATCGCGAGGGCGTCAGCGTGCCGCTGTCGACGGGGGAATATAATCTGCTGCTCGCGCTGGTGACGCGGCCGCGGCAGGTGCTGACGCGCGACCAGCTGCTCGACCTGACGCAGGGCCGTGAGGCGGCGGCATTCGATCGCGCCATCGACAATCAGGTCAGCCGCCTGCGCCGCAAGATCGAAGCGGACGCCAAGACTCCCGATATCATCAAGACCGTCTGGGGCGGCGGCTACACGCTGGCCGCGGAAGTGACGCGGCTGTGACGCAGCCCGCCGCGGCGGCGGCGCCGCGCGCTAGACGACGGCTGTGGCCGCGCAGTCTTGCCGGACAGATGGCTGTGCTGATCGCGCTGGCGCTGTTCGTGGCACAGGCGGTGAATTTCGGTCTGGCGCTGCGCGACCGCGCTCAATTTCGGCTCGCGCAGGCGGCACGGCCGGTCGCGATCCGTATCGCGGATGCGGTCGAACGCGAGGCGCAAGGTCTGCGGCCGATCCTGCGCGACCGGGGGCGCGTGCGACGTGCCGATCGCGACGCGATCCCCGCGGACCTGCCACGCCTGCCCGCCTTCGCCGACGAATTGCGCGATCAGCTGCGCGAGCAAGGCATGGAGGTCGGACGGATCGATACCGGCGTGCGTCCCTGGGCCGGAATCGACGATGCATGGCAGGCGCGCAATCCGATGCGGCCGGGTCGCTATCGCAGGCACATCGAGCGCCCCGAGGATGCCTTGCTGGTGACGATCGAGCAGCCAGGGCATGGCTGGCTGGCGCTGACGGTCGCCTGGGGCGACAATGGCGGCATCCGGCTGTTCTGGCGATTGTTCGCGCAGACGCTGATCCTCTACGCGGTCGTACTGCTGCCAGTGCTGTGGATCGCGCGGCGGATCTCGCGGCCGTTGCGCGACCTGACCGCCGCGGCCGAGCGGTTCGGGCGAAGCGGCGAAGGCGTGGTGCCGGTGCCCGTGCGCGGCCCGGCCGACATCACCGGACTGGTCCAATCGTTCAATCAGTTGCAGACGCGCGTCACCGCGATGCTTGACGAGAAAGACCGGATGCTGGGTGCGATCGGCCATGACCTTCGCACCCCGCTCGCCGCGCTGCGCGTCCGCGTCGAATCGGTCGAGGACGACACCGATCGCGCCCGGATGAGCGACACGATCGCCGAAATGAACCGGACGCTCGACGATATCCTGTCGCTGGCACGCATGGGCCGGCCCAGCGAGCCGGTCACCGAGGTCGATCTTGCCGCGTTGGTCGATGCAGTCGTCGAGGATTTTCGCGATTTGGGTCAGGACGTATCGTTCGACGAGGCTGAGCGGCTGCGCATGCGGCTGCGTCCGTCGCTGATCCGCCGCGCGATCCGCAACCTCATCGAAAACGCCGTGAAATATGGCGGCGGCGCCGAGGTGCGGCTGATCGCGGAACCGCAGCGTGTCGCGATCGAGGTGGGCGACCGTGGACCGGGCATTCCCGAGGCGCGGCTGGGCGACGTCTTCGCGCCCTTCACCCGCCTGGAAAGCTCGCGCAACCGCGATACGGGCGGCATCGGGCTGGGCCTTGCGCTCGCCCAATCGATCGTGCGCGAAGCCGGCGGCGAGATACGGCTGGCGAACCGCGCGGGGGGCGGCCTGTGCGCGACGATCGAGCTGCCGCGCTGATCCGCCGTCAGACCTGCGGCACGGCGGTCGCCCAATTCCCCATATCGGAATAGAGATAGTCGCTCTCGAATTCGGCAACCGCGGCGAGGCCGGTCAGGTCGAGAATTTCGACGTGACCGTTGCGGAAGACCAGCAGGTTGCGCTCACGCAGATCACGCAGCACGCGATTGACGTGGACGCCGGTCAGGCCGCACGCCTCCGCCAGATCGGGCTGGGTCAACGGCAGCTCGAACCGCCCGGCCTGCGCCAGGCCCACCATGGTCAGGCGGGCGTTCAGCTCGCAGAAGAAGTGTGCGAGCCGCCCGTCGGCACCCAGTCGTCCGAGCCGGAAAATCCATTCCCGGTGCATCGCCGCGTCGAGCAGCGTCGAGAACCACAGAACGCGGGTGAGGTGCGGGTGCCGATCGGTGATCGCGGTGAGCGTCTGGTGATCGTACAGCGCCACCTTCACCGGCCCCAGCGTGCCGATATCGTGATCGAGCCGCCCGGTCGGGAAGCCGTGCAGATCGACGAAATCGCCGGGCACGTGAACCGACACCAGCTGTCGATACCCCTCGCGGTCGTCCATGTATCGGGTGACGTAGCCGTCGACGAGCAACATGCTCTGGTCCAGCCGCTCGCCCCGGCGCACCAGATGGTGGCGGGCGGGAAAGTCCTTCACGGTCTGGACATTGTCCTCCAGCACGCGCTGCTCCTCGGGCGAGAGACGCTCGCGCCCCCGCCCCATGAGGAAACGGCCAGTGAGGGGAAAGCGCCCGAGCGCGGTAGATCGGGGCAAGGCGAGTGCAGCATCATCGATCATGACCCTGTCAAACACGGATCGGGGGCGTAACGTTCCCATATCGGCCGCGCCTGTTTTCGGAACGACTTGCCCCCTCCCCCCGTTTCGATGCGAAGGCGGAACAGTTGATCCGCACTGCCCGCATGCCGCATGGGGTGCGTGGCATATATAACAGGGGGATAGGTCCAAATGCTCGAACCGGATCGTAACGTCTGGCGGATCGAGCGGGCGAACCGCCTGTCGGTGATCGTCGACGCCGACCGCTATTTCGGCGTCGCCCGTGAGGCCTTCGCCGCGGCACAGAAGCGCATCATGCTGGTCGGCTGGGATTTCGACGCGCGTATCCCGCTGGTGGGCGACGGCGTGGACGTCGACGGACCGGAGACGGTCGGCGATTTCCTCTACTGGCTAGTCGAGCGCAATCCGGAGCTGGAGCTGTATCTGCTGCGCTGGGACATCGGTGCGCTGAAGTCGATCTTTCGCGGCAAGACGTTGTTCACCGTCTGGAAGTGGGCACGGCACCCGCGCATCCATGTGAAGCTCGATGCACATCACCCGACCGGATCGTCGCATCACCAGAAGATCGTATCGATCGACGACTGCCTCGCCTTTTGCGGTGGCATCGACATGACCGCCGAGCGCTGGGACACGCGCGCCCATCGCGACGACGATCCCGGACGGCGGCTGCCAGGCGGTGGCCTATACAAGCCGTGGCACGATGCGACGACCGCGATCACCGGTCCGGCCGCGGCGGCACTCGCCGAATTGTGCCGCAATCGCTGGCGGCTTGCGACGACGCATCGGCTGGCGCCGGTCGAAGGCGCCGTGTCCTGCTGGCCGGAGTCGCTCGCGCCGACGTTCGAGGATGTCGATGTCGGCATCGCGCGCAGCCAGCCCGAGATGCCGGGCGAGGCGCCGGTGACCGAGGTCGAGGCGCTGTTCCTCGACCAGATCCGGGCCGCACGCCGGCATATCTATTGCGAGAGCCAGTATTTCGCCTCGCGCCGCATTGCGGAGGCGATCGCGGCGCGGCTGGATGAGGAGGACGGCCCGGAGATCGTCATCGTCAATCCGCTAACCGCGCAAGGCTGGCTGGAGCCGATCGCGATGGACACGGCGCGCGCCCGGCTGGTCGAGACGCTGCGGCGGCGCGACCGACACGGGCGGCTGCGGCTGTACCATCCCTTCACGCAAGGGGGCACGGCGATCTACTGCCATGCCAAGATCACGATCATCGACGACACGCAGCTGCGGATCGGATCGGCGAACATCAACAATCGCTCGCTGCGGCTGGATACCGAATGCGACGTCGTGGTCGATGCGGCCCGGCATCCCGGTCGCGGACTGGAGGCGACCATTGCAGACGCCCGCGCCGACCTGATGGCGGAGCATCTGGGCGTATCCCCCGCCAAGGTCGCAGCGACGATCGCCGAGACGGGGTCGCTGATCGCGACGATCGAGCAATTACGCGGGTCTGGCCGGTCGCTGCGGCCCTATGAGGTTCCCGACCTCGACGGCGTGCAGGAATGGCTGGCTGACAATGAAGTCCTAGACCCCGAAGGACCGGGCGAGATGTTCGAGGCAACCACGCACCGCGGGCTGTTCCGCGGGCGGTTGAAACGAGGCTAGCGCGCGGGTGTCTGCTGGGCGAGCAGGCGATCGAGCAAGGCGAGCCGGACGGCGATGTCCTTGCGATAGGACGCCCGCTCCGGCGTCAGCGCGAGCGCCTGCGCCCAATAGCGGCGCGCGAGCTGAAACTCGCCGGCGCGGATATAGGCGAGCCCCAGGAAAAAGCGCGGCCCCGGATGATCCGGCGCGAGACGCATCGCCTGCTGGAACGCGAATAACGCGGGCGGCGACACCACGTCGCGATCATGCGCGGCCATCGTGGTGCCCAGCGCGGTCCACAGCATCGCGCTGCTGCGATAGCGGTTGATCCCGCCCAGGATCGCGATCACCGCCGAGCGTCGGTCGCCGGACCGGGCGAGCGCATCGGCCGCGGTCAGATAGGCGCTATCGGCGGTGAAGCGCCCGAACATCGCCTCGCGCAGCGTGACGAGTTCGGGATCGTCGGCTTGCAGCGCCGCATTGGTCCGCGGGCCGGCGCCGGGCCGCATCGGACTACCCTGCCACGCATAGCCCGCCGCGCCGAGCATCAACGCGGCGCCGACCATCGACCACAGCCGCCGGTGAACGCGTAGCGCGACAAGCGCCGAAAAGCTTGCTCCGGCGATCAGGAGAAGCGCGATCCAGCCCATCAGTCGCGCCTCCGGCGCCGGAAGCTCGACCGCGCGATCCCGATGCCGATGGCGAGCAGGACCAACGGCGCAGCCCATAACGGGCCCGTCGCCGCGCCGAGCGGCGGATCGTAGCTGATGTAATCGCCATACCGTTCGATCAGCCATGCGCGGATCGCCTGCGGCGTCTCCCCCGCGGCGATACGGCTGCGCACCAGCGCGCGCATGTCGCCCGCCATGCTGGCATCACTGTCGGCGATCGACTGGCCCTGACAGACGACGCAGCGCAGCGTCTCCATCAGCGCGCGCGCCTTCGCCTCTTGGGCCGGATCGCGCAATTGCGTGTCGGCAAGCGCTGCCGGCGGAGTCGTCGGATCGGCAAGCGCGGGCGTGGCGAGCGCCGCCGCAAGGAGGATCGCCCAGCCCCTCATCGTGCTGCCTTCACCGCGGCGGCAATCTGCGCCACGTCGCCCGCGCGGATGTCGCCGACATGCTGCAGGACGATACGTCCCTGCCCGTCGACCACGAAGCTTTCCGGCACACCGGACGAGCCGAGCGCGAGCTGCACCGCGCTCTGCCGGTCGTCGCCGATGCTGGCATAGGGGTCGCCGTTCTGGCGCAGGAAGGTGGCGAGCGCGGGCGCGGTGTCGCGGATCGCGATGCCTTCGATCGGCACGCCCAGGGCCTTGAGGCGCATCAGCTGCGGTGCCTCGGCGATACAGGGGATGCACCAGCTGGCGAAGATGTTGATCAGCCGCGGCTTGCCCGTCAGCGCGCCGCTGCCGGGCTTGCCGGGGACGATGGCGGGCAAGGTGATGTCGGGCAGCGGTTTGCCGATCATCGCCGAGCGCACGGTCCGGTCTGCGGGGCGGAACAGGCCGAACGCCACCACGGCCGCGATCGCGACGAACGCTGCCAGCGGCGTCCAGAGCAACCAACGCTTCATGCCTGGGCCTCGCGCAGCGCGCTACGCCGCTCGCGCCGCCAGCGACCGATCAGCGACAAGGCGCCACCCAGGGCGACCAGCGCACCGCCCAGCCAGATCAAGGTGACGAACGGCTTCCACCACAGCCGCAACTGCCAGCGCCCCTGCGGGTCGGGCTGGCCAAGGACCGTGTAAAGCTGGCCGTCCCACAGCGTCAGGATCGCGCTTTCGCTGGTGGTGGTGACCGGGTCGGAGAAGAAGCGGGATTGCGGTCGCAGGATTACCGTGTCGTCGTCCCGGGTCGCGCTCAGCCGCGCCTCGAGCGCCGACCAGTTCTGGCCGATCACGGGGCGAACGCCCTGAAGACGGACGGTAAAGGGACCGACATGAACCGGCTGGCCCACCCGCGCCGCGACCAACGTTTCCGACGTATAGGCCGCGTCGCACGCCATGCCCGCGAGGCTCACCGCAATGCCAAGATGCGCGACGACCATGCCCCAGGTGAACAACGGCGTGCGCCACGGATTGCGGCCGAGCAGCGGCAGCACGCTCGCCACCGCCAATCCCGCAGCGAGCGACAGGCCGAACAGCGGCAGCACGCCAGGGGGTGCCAGCACGATCAGCCCGGCGCCGGTGAAACCCGCAGCCGCGACCGGCCACATCATCCGCTCCAGCAGCGCGTTCGCGCTATCCCGCCGCCAGCGCAGGAGTGGCCCGGCGGCCATGACGACCACGAGCGCCAGCGCGACCGGGCCCGCGGCCTTGTTGAAGAAGGGCGGCCCTACCGACAGCTGCACGCCGAAGCCGGCGGCGACGAGCGGGTACAGCGTACCGATCAAGACGATGCCGAGAATGACGGACAGCAGCAGATTGTTGAGAACCAATCCCCCTTCGCGGCTGACCAGCTCGAACGTCGTGCCCGCGCGCACCGTCCCGATCCGCGCCGCGAACAGCGCCAACGCCCCGCCGATGTAGATGGCGAGCAGCGCCAGGATGAAGGCGCCGCGCTCCGGGTCGACGGCAAAGGCGTGGACGCTGGTCAGGATGCCGGAGCGGACCAGGAAGGTGCCGATCATCGACATCGAAAAGGCGACGACCGCCAGCATGACCGTCCACGCGCGCAACCCGTCGCGCGTTGCCAGCACCGTCACCGAATGGAGCAAGGCGGTCGCGGCCAGCCACGGCATCAGCGAGGCGTTCTCCACCGGGTCCCAGAACCACCAGCCGCCCCAGCCGAGCTCGTAATAGGCCCAATAGGATCCTGCGGTGATGCCGAGCGTCAGGAATACCCACGCCCCCAGCACCCAAGGCCGCATCGCCCGCGCGAACGCCGGACCGACGTCACGCGTGATCAGCGCGCCGACCGCGAAGGAGAAGGCGACCGAAATGCCGACATAGCCGATGTACAGCGTCGGCGGATGGAAGGCGAGACCGGGGTCCTGCAACAGCGGGTTCAGCCCCATGCCGTCGCGCGCCGGCATCGGCAGCCGCGCGAACGGATTGGAGGCGAAGAGCAGGAAGGCGTAGAAGCCGAGCGCGATCCCAGCCTGTGCGGCCAGCGTCGCGATCAGCGTGCGTTCGGGCAGGCGCCGCTCCAGCACCGCGACCGCGCCCCCGGCAAGGCCCAGGATCGTCACCCAGAGCAGCATCGACCCTTCGTGATTGCCCCAGGCGCCGGCGAATTTGTAGATCCACGGCTTGGCCGAATGGCTGTTCTCGACCACCAGCTTGACCGACATGTCGGACGCGAGGAACAGCGCGATCAGCGCCGCCATCGCCAGCAGCGCCAGCGCGCCCTGCACGATCGCGACGGGGCGGACCGCGGCGATCGTCTCGGCACCACCGCGCGACAGGCCGATCGCGCCCAGCGCCAGCTGCAACGCCGCCAGCGCAGCCGCGAGCCATAAGGCGGCAAGGCCGACCTCGGCGATCATGGTTCCAGCGTCCGCGTCTCGTGCATCGCCTTGCCGCCCTTTGCGGCGAGTTCGGGCGGCATGTATTTTTCGTCGTGCTTGGCGAGCAGATTGGTCGCGGTGAAGCTGCCGTCCGGGTTGAAATGCCCCTCGGCGACGACACCGGAGCGCTCGCGGAACAGGTCGGGCGCGATGCCGGCGAAGGTGACGGGGGTGGTCGCGATGCCGTCGCCGACGACGAAGTGGATGGTCACCCCGTCGGCGGCGCGCTTGATCGACCCGGCCTGCACCATGCCGCCGAGGCGCACCGCGCGGCCGAGCGGCAAGCCCTGTTTGGCGACGTCGGACGGCGCATAGAAGAACGACGCCTGATCCTTCAGCGCGGACATGGCGAGCAGCGCCGCCGCGATCACCGCGGCAAGGCCCAGCAGCACGAGCGTCAGCCGTTGGTGCTTCGCCTTCATTTCTCGGCGCGCTTCATCGCGATATAGCTGGCAAGCGTCAGCGCACCCGCGGCGCCGAGCGTGACGGCATATGCCGCGACGATGAATGGCCAGTGGTTCATGCCCGCGCCATCCGCCGCATCCGCGCCTCTGCCTTGGTCCGAGCGAGCGTCGTTCGCATGCGCATCATGACGATCGCGGCGAACAGCGAGGTGAAGCCCGTCATCGTGAAACCGAGCGGCCACAGGATGCTGCCCGCGATGCTCGATCCGGTGAGGCCGATCGACGGCCCCTGATGCAGCGTGTTCCACCAGATCACAGAATAGCGGATGATCGGCAGCAACACCGTGCCGGCAATGCCGTACAGGGCCGGAATACGCCCATCGCCGCCGCGCTCCGCATCGGCGCGCGCGAGCGCCATATACCCGCAATAGACGAAGAACAGCAGCAGCATCGACGTCAGCCGCCCATCCCATTGCCACCATGTTCCCCAGGTCGGCCGCCCCCAGATCGATCCGGTGACGAGGCAGACGGCGGCGAACATTGCCCCCGGCAAGGCGATCGCGCGCGCCGCGACGTCGGCCAGCGGATGCCGCCAGACGAGAAAGGCGATGCTGCTGATGGCAAGGCCGCTCCACCCGCCCATCCCGAGCCACGCGGCGGGGACGTGGATGTAGAGGATGCGGACGCTGTCCCCCTGCAGATAGTCGCGCGGGCTTTGCGTCAGGCCGGCCCAGCAGCCGACGGCGATCAGCGCGACGCCCGCCCACAGCAGCACCGGCGTCAGCACGCGGGCGAGCTTCAGGAAGCGGGCGGGATTGGCAAGGGCATGAAGGGTCGGCACGGTCGCCCAGCGTCATAGCAGCTTTGCGGCCGCCGTCATCCCGTCGGTTGCAGCGGCGCCGTCGGTCTTTGAACCAACACCGGCGGCAGCGCGCCGCCGGTGTCGGCCAAAACCGTCTGAGCCGATCAGCCGGGGCCGATCAGCCGCGGCCGATCAGGCGCTGGGCGATGGTATCGGCGACCTCCGCGGCGGGGCGGCCGGTGCGTTCGCTTTCGTCCCACACCTCGTTCAGGCGTTCGGGGATCTTGGCAATGCGCGTCATTACTTCGGCCTCGTCGCCCTGCCCCAGATATTCGAGGCCGACATTGATGATGCCGCCGGCATTGATGACGTAATCGGGTGCGTAGAGGATGCCGCGATCGTGCAGGCGATCGTAATCCTCGCGCGTGGCGAGCTGGTTGTTGGCGCCGCCCGCGACGACCTTCGCGGTCAGCGTCGGGATGGTCGCTTCGGTCAGGATCGCGCCCAGCGCGTTCGGGCTGAAGATGTCCGCCTCGACCCCCAGGATCGCACCGGCCGCAACCGTCTCGCCGCCCAGCTCCGCCGCCAGCGCCGCCGCACGGGCCGCGTCGACATCGGCGAGCGTCAGACGCGCGCCGTCTTTCGCCAGCAGCTTGGCAAGGCCACCGCCGACCGAGCCGACGCCCTGGATCGCGACATGCACGCCCTTCATGTCGTCGGTGCCGAGGCCGCGCTTCGCCGCTGCCTTGACGCCCAGATAGACGCCGTGCGCGGTGTACGGGCCGGGATCGCCACCCGCCGCGCCGCTTTCGACCGGCAGGCCGCTGACGTACTTGGTTTCGCCCGCAATCACCTTCATGCGCGCTTCGGACATGCCGACGTCCTCGGCGGTGACGTAGCGGCCGCCGAGCGATTCGACCGCCCGGCCGAACGCCGTCAGCTGCGCTTCCGGGATCACTGCGCCGGGCTTGTCCGCCAGGATCACGCCCTTGCCGCCGCCGAGCGCTAGGCCCGCCATGGCGTTTTTGAAGCTCATGCCGCGCGACAGGCGCAGCGCGTCGGTGACGGCGAGGTCACCCGAGGCGTAATGCCAGAAGCGCGCGCCGCCCGCTGCCGGGCCGAGATGGGTCGAATGAACCGCGATAATCGCACGCAGGCCCGATTCGCGATCGGTGAAGGCGTGGACGCCCTCATGATGGTCAAAGTCGGGAAGGTCCCACACCGAGGTCATCGCCTGCTCCATGGATCGAATATTGCGGATATTCGCAATATTGTTTCCCGGCGGTTTTGGCTAGTCCCTGCGGTCCTGAAAAGGAGCGGGAAAATGGGGCGACCGACGGGACTTGAACCCGCAACTTCCGGCATCACAAGCCGGCGCTCTAACCAATTGAACTACGGTCGCCGCGAAGACGGGTGCCCCTAGCGGGCACCGTCGCGGTGGTCAAGGCCGTCAGAAGCGTCCTTCGACCGAAAGTCGGTAACCGCCGGCGCCAGCGACGAAACCCGTCGCTGCCAGCCGCTGTGCCGCGGCATCGTCGCTGGGCACGAGGCGCAGCGCGGCGGAATAGCGGCCATCGCCGGTCAGCCGCAGCTCGATCGCCTCGGTCCCGGCCTGGCTGGCGAGCGGCAGCAGCAAAGCGTTGCCGTCGCAGCGGGCGACGCCCGTCAGCTCGGTCGGCAGGGCGATCCCCGCCGCCTCGCCCACCAGCCGGGCCCGCACCCGACCTTCGGCCTGTTCGCAGACATCGTCGGCAAAGCGGATGCTGACGTCTTCCAGCGTCAGCGCAGTGACGGGCAGTGGCGCGAAGGCGTTGCCGGTGGGGAAGGTCGCGGTCATCCCCTCGATCCCGCGCAGATGGCGGCCCAGCACGAAGGCGCCATGCACCGTTCCCGCCTGATCGTCGACCGAGACTCGCGCCCGCCCGATCAGCAGCGCAAAGGGCGACAGGCTGGCGTCCAGTGTGCCCAGCGCGAGATCGCCGAACCGCGCATCGACGAGCCGACCGTCCCACACGCTGCCTGTGACGCTGCGCGCGCTGAAACCCTGCTCGCCGACGCCCGCCGCGCCCAGCACCAGCCGCATCGGCAGGAAGACGAGCAACGCCACGAACATCATCGCACCGAACAGCGCCGCCGGCCCGGTGGTGAGTCGCAGCCGCCTCACGACGCGCGCGCCCGTGCGACGAAATCGACGCCGACGCTGCTATCCGCATTGTCGCGCCACGCCGCCGATTCGATCAGGATGCCACTCGCCTCCAGCCCTGCGAACCAGCGGGCCAGCGCCGCCGGCCGTGCCGCGGTGATGGTCGCATGCACCCGGCCCGCGCCCGATTCGTCGACAGTGGCGAGCGCAAAGCCCGCCGCCTCGGCACGCCGCCGTACCGTGTCGGCGAGGCTACCCTCGATCGGCGTGCGCCGCCCGGCGCTGCGGATCAGGTCTACCGCATTCTGCGTGCTGCCCAGCCGGACGACCGCGTCGGCGTAACGCTCGCGCGCGCTCGACAGGCCGTCGCGAACGGGCAGAATGATTCCGCCCCACAGGATGGTGACGACCAGCAGCGCCAGCATGACGAGGATCAGCCGGCGTTCACGTAAGGATCGGCCGGCGAACCAGCTGCGGATGCCGCTCATGGCCGCGTCACCGTCATCTCGCCCGTCACCCTTCCGTTGGCCGACTGGAACGTGCCGGCGGTGACGGTGAAGCCCGCCGCCTCCAGCGCGCGCTTGAGGTCGGTCGGCAGCGATTCGCGCGCCGCACCGACGCCGATGCGCAACGCGCCGTTCGACTGGAAATCGAGGCTGGTCAGCTCCGTGCCCGGCGTCCCGCGGACGGCGGCATAGACCGCGGCGACCGTCCGGCTGAAGCCCAGCCCCGGTCCGCGCACCGCCGACAGACGCTCGGCAAGCTGACGGTCGACGTCCGTCACCGTCTCGCCGCGCGGCAGGCCGGTGCGCGCCAGCGCTTCGGTCCGCGCGTCGATCGCATCCGCGCCGAAACTGTATTTGCCGATCCGCACCAGATCGATCGCCAGCGTCAAGGCGAGGATGCCGGCCCCCATGACGGCGAGGCGCCGCACCAAAGGCCAGTCGATCCCGATCCGGCGCCGGCGCGCGAACGGCCCCTGCCGCAGGTCGAGCGGCGGCGTCGCCGCAGCGGTGGCGATCACCGGATCGAGCGCGCTACGCGGCAGCGTATCGATCGGCGCATCCCCCACGACGAGGTCGGTCAGCCGCGCTTCGTCGGCAAAGCCAGACGTGCGGCCGCGCACCAGCGCCGCTCCGCCGACCGTGGCGCGAAGATAGCCCTCGTCCGGGCGCGGCAACAGCAGCGGCGCCGGCACCATCGCCGCCGGGTCGATTCCGAGTGCCGCAAGGTCCGCAAGCCAAGCCGCCATCACCGCGCTGCCCACCACGGCGACCGGCCGCTCGCCATTCCCCTCTTCCACGGCGCCCACTGCGACGTGGAGTTCGTGGATCGGTGTCGCACTCGCCTCGGCGACCAGCAGGCGCGCGGCAGCGACGCTCTGCGCAGGCGAGCGGGCGGGCAGGTCCGCCCAGTGCAGCGTCAAGTCCTGTGCGGGCGCGACCGCGACGATGCGCTCGTCGGGCAGAGCGGGCAGCCCCTCGCCTTCGGCGATTCCGCCGTCTTCGGCCAGGCGCAGCCAGCGATAGGGGGCGTCGCCCGCGGGCAGGAAGAGCAGCGTCGTCATGATTCGTCGCCCCATTGCCGTGCCACGAACCGCGCGGGAAGACGGCTTGCGTCGATCAGCGCCCTTTCCTGCAACCGGGCGGACCCGGTACTGACGTCGATCGCCAGCGCGAACCACGTCGTTTTCACGCCCAGCCCGCCCCCGCCCTCCGGCGCGGCACCGTTGCCGGCGAGGTTCAGGAACGTGCTGGCGTCGCGAAACCCGTCCGGCGGCCGGCGCAGGATCATGCCGCGAGCGGCCTCGACGGAGAGCGTGCCGGGAAACAGCATCGCGACCAGCGGGGCCTGTTCGGGCGTCAGCGTGTTGATGTTGATCGTCGCCGGCTCCGCTTTGGGCAGGGTACAGATCCAGGGCCGCAACTTCGCGTAAATCTCGGGCGTCACGCCATCCACCGCGCGGAGTTCGCTGGGATCGGCCATCAGCGTGCCCGCGGTGCGATAGGGGACGCTGCGGGCGAGATAGACGGGGTCCTCGGCGCCATTGCCCTGCTGGTCGCCGTCGCTGTCGATCCAGTCGGCGGTGGCGGCGGCAATATGGTCGGCGGCCTGGCTGGGTACGCCGGTCGCCTGCATCAGCCGGACTAACTGCAATCGTTGCGCGAAATTCTGCGACGAGGTGTAGAGGTTGGGGGCGAGCCGGCTGACCAGACCGTTGAGGTTGAAGCAATTTCCGCCGTCGCGAACCCGCGCGACGGCAAGTCCGCCGCCGGGCAGCGGCAGGCCGAACGGCCGCCCGCTCCAGCCACCCGCCAGCGTCACGCGATCGGGCGCATCGCCCAGCATCGTCGTGATCCGCGACGTCGCCAGCGCCTCGGCTGCCCGCGCGAAGCCGCGCGCCTGCTCGCCCGCCAGTGCATTGCCGGCGAGCCGGGTCGTCAGCCGCAGCCGTTCCAGTGCGGCCCCCGCCAGTACGGCGATGATCGCGACGAGCAGCAGGACGGTGAGCAGCGCGGCGCCGCGCTCGCGCTCAGGTGGCACCGGGCGTTCCCGTCGGGCTTGGTTGGGGCCCAGGCTGCGCGCCCGGCTGGGCCGGGGCATAGCCCGCCCCGACCAATAGCATCAGCCGCAGCGTGCTGCCGTCGGTGCGCCGGATCGTCAGCTCCGCCGCCTGCGGCAAGGGCGCGCCCTGCGTCCCATCCCAGCGGTCGCTCCAGGCGCCCTTGTAGCGATAGCGCGCCCCGACCCCGACGACCTTGCCGAGCAGCGCAACCGCGGGCAGTGGCGCGGCGCCATCGATCATCGGATAGGCGACGCGCTCCAGCGTGCCATCGACGACGCGATAGGCGACCTTCTGCGCGCTGGCGCGCGGGGCATCGTCGACATTGGTCCAGCCTGCGCGCACGAACGCCAGCCGGCCGTCGCTCTCGCCGGTGAAGGCAGGGCGCGGCGTGCCCGCCTCGTCGCGCGCGGGGCGGTCAATCGCCTGCCCCAGATCGCCGGCGATCAGCGCGGCGGTGCGGTTGAGCGCCGCGATATCGTCGAACCGCGCGCCGGTGGCGGTCTGCGCACGGACGCTGAAGGTCAGGATCGCGACGCCCGCCGCGGCGATCAGGCCGAAGATGAGCAAGGCCACGAGGACTTCGACGAGGGTGAAGCCCGCCTGCTGATGACGGTGACATCGCCCCACCACCACCGTCACCCCGGACTTGGTCCGGGGTCCACCGGGCCGCACGGGGACGGCAAGTGCCTCCAACCATCCCCCTCGCCGCGGAGTGGACCCCGGAACGAGTCCGGGGTGACGACAGGAAAGGGGCGACCGCGTGGCCATCACGACACGTCCGGCGGCCGGATCGCCGTCGTCCGCCCGACCACTTGCCCCGTGCGATTGCTCACCGCGACATCGATCCGCACGATGCTGGCATTGCCCGTCGGCACGACTTGGCGCACCCAGGTCCAGGTACGGCCGGCGTTCACCTCGCTGCCGCTCGTCCGCCCGACCACCGGCGGCCGCGCCTCGCTGACCGCTTCGTTGGCGACGTTGCGCGCCACGATCCCCGCTACCAGACTGTCGTCCAACACCCGCGCGCCGCGGATCGTCGCCGTCTCCAGCCGCAGCAACGCCAGCACGGCCAGGCTGAATACCGCCAGCGCGACCATGATCTCGATGAGGGTAAAGCCATCCTCTGCGCGATCGAAGCGGCCGAGCATCAGGACGCCACCCGCACGCTGCCGTCCGCTTCCATATCGATCACCGCGCGCGCGCCGCTGCGGGTCAGCGTCACCTGCGCCGGCCGGTCGGCCAGGCCGGTGGGATCGTAGACGATCCGCAGCCGCCCGTTCGCGTCGCCGATCGCGGCGTCCGTGCCCTCGCTCCAGCGCTCGACCCGCAGCGGCGTGTCCGCCACCGCGACCCATTGCCCCGCGATCCGGCGGTCGAAGCCATAGCCGCCCGCCGTGACCCACAGGCTGACGGGCCGCGCCTCGACGATCGCCGCGTCATGCGCCGCCCGCGCCCGCACGGCGAAGCGCGCCGCCTCATCCGCCACCCGGCCGCGCGGATCGGGCATGTTCCACACCGCCACGGCCGCCGCCAGCCCGATGATGGTCACGACCACCATCAGCTCGATCAGCGTGAAGCCCTGCTGGCCGTCACGCCGGGCCAGGCGCGATCCCGTGACCGAGGGGCGGCGGCGCGGCACGTTATTGCCAGCTGGTGATGTCGGCGTTGGCGCCCTCGCCGCCTTCCTTGCCGTCCGCACCCAGGCTCCAGACATCGGCCTCGCCATGCTGGCCGGGCGACGCGTAGAGGTACGGCCGACCCCAGGGATCGTTGGGCAGCTTCTTGATATAGCCGCCCTTCTGATATTCGGCGGCATTCACGCCGCTCGGCGCGGTGACGAGCGCCTGCAGGCCCTGCGACGTCGTCGGATAGCCGTTCATCTGCAGACGATACATTTCCAGCGCGCCTTCGATCGTGCTGATGTCCGCCTTCGCCTTGGTGATCTTGCCCTTGTCGCCCGCAGGCAGGACATTGAACGTGACGATCGCGGCAAGCAGGCCGATGATGACGATCACGACCATCAGTTCGACGAGCGTGAAGCCCTCCTCCCGACGGTGACGTTTATGAGGCTGTTTACGCATGATGATCCTTACTGGCCTGCCAGCGTGTTGAGCTGGAGGATGGGGAGCAGGATGGATAGCACGATCGTCGCGACGATGCCGCCCATCAGCACGATGATCGCGGGTTCGAGCAGCGACAGCGCGGTCGCGGTGAAGCGGTCGAACTCACGCTCGAGGTAATCGGCGGCGCGCTCCAGCATCTCGTCGAGCCGCCCCGCCGCCTCGCCGCTGGCCGCGAGATAGGTGAGCAGCGGCGGGAAGACGTTCGCGCGCCGCATCGCCGCCGACAGGCTGCCGCCCGAGCGGATCGCCTCGACGATCTCGTCCGACGCGACGCGCAGCCGGCGGTTGTGGATCGTGCTCGCCGTCAGCGTCAGCCCCTCCAGCAACGGCAGCCGGCTCGCGACCATCGTCGACAGCGTCCGCGCCATGCGCGCGGCATGCAGGTCGCGCAGCAAACGGCCAAGCAGCGGCAGGCGCAGCAGCCCCGTATCGAACGACAGCCGGATCGCGGGATCGCGCAAGGCATAGGCGCCACCGGCCCCGATCAGGCCGAGCACCAGCGCCAGCACCCACCAATAGCCCACCAGTATGTCGGACAGGGCGATGACGACGCGCGTCAGCAACGGCAGCTCCTGCCCCACGGTGTCGAACTGCTCGACGACCTGCGGCACCACGAACATCATCAGCGCGGTGACGACACCCAGCGCGACCACCGCCAGGATCGTCGGATAGGCAAGCGCGGTGATCAGCTTGCCGCGGATTTCCGCCTGCCGTTCGAGCAGCGCCGCCAGCCGATCGAGGATCGTGGGCAGGCTGCCCGAACTCTCGCCCGCCGCCACCATCGCGCGGTACAGCGGCGGGAAGCTCTTGGGCGCACGCGCCATCGAATCGGCGAGGCGGCGCCCCTCGACCACGCCGGCATGAACCTGCGACACGATCCCGCGCACGCTCTCCTGCTCGGTCTGGCGCGTGATGGTGCGCAGCGATTCCTCAAGCGGCGAGACGCGGTTCAGGGTTGCGAGCTGGCGCGTGAAGAGCGTCAGCTGCTTGTTGCTCATCTTCTTCTGCCCGAACCGGATGCCGAACAGCGGCCGGCTCTGCGCCACCGGCGGCGCACCGGGATCGAGCCGCACGACGAACAGCTTGCGCCGATCGAGCTGCGCCCGCGCCGCCTCCGCATCCGCCGCCGCGACATGGCCGCGCTGCTCCTGCCCGCGCGTGTCGATGGCGAGATAGTCGAAGTCAGCCATGGCGAGCCGCCCTCACCCTTCGCCGCCTACGGCGACTTTTCCCTCTCCCTGCGGGAGAGGGAGGGAGCGGCGCAGCCGCGGAAGGGTGAGGGTCGTCACGCTTCCACCTCATCCACCACATCCGTCGCATCGCGCCGGCTCACGCGAATCGCTTCCTCGGGCGTCGTCAGCCCGCGCCGCACCAGCGCCTCGGCGGCCTGGGCCAGCGTCGGGCTACGCGCAAAGGCATGCGCGGCGATCGCCGTCTCATCCGCGCCATCGTTGATGAAGCGGCGAATCGTATCGTCGACGCGCACCGCCTCGAACACGCCGATCCGCCCCTTGAAGCCGCTGTGGTTGCACTCCGGGCATCCCACCGCCTCGTACACCGTCGCCTCTGGCTCGATCCCCAGCAGGCCCGCCACGCTGCTCCCCTGCACCGGCCGCCGGCACGTCGGGCACAACCGCCGCACCAGCCGCTGCGCGATCACCGCGCGCAGGGTCGAGGCGAGCAGGAACGGTTCCACCTTCATGTCGCGCATGCGGGTAATCGCACCGATCGCGTCATTGGTGTGGACGGTCGACAGCACGAGATGCCCGGTCAGCGACGCCTGCACAGCGATCTCCGCGGTCTCGCGATCGCGGATTTCGCCGACCATCACCACGTCCGGATCCTGACGCAGGATCGCGCGCAAGCCGGCCGCAAAGGTCAGCCCGACCTTCGGATTGACCTGCGTCTGCCCGACGCCCTCGACGGCATATTCTACCGGGTCTTCAACGGTCAGGATGTTGCGGCTGCCGTCGTTGAGCAACCGCAGCGCACCGTACAGCGACGTCGTCTTGCCGGAGCCCGTCGGCCCGGTGACGAGGATGATGCCATTGGGCTCCGCCAGGGCGCCGCGCAGCAACGCGTACATCCGCTCGTCCATGCCCAGCGCATCGAGGTCGATGCCCACATTGTCCTTGTCGAGGATACGCAGCACGACGCGCTCGCCCGCGCGGCTCGGCAGCGTCGAGACGCGGACGTCCAGCAGCTTGCCGCCCAAGGTCAGCCCCATGCGCCCGTCCTGCGGCACGCGCCGCTCGGCGATGTCGAGGCGCGCCATCACCTTGACGCGGCTGACGACGACGGGGGCGACATGCGGCGGCATACGCAACGTCTCGCGCAGCACGCCGTCGATGCGCATGCGGACGATCAGGCCCGTCTCGTACGGCTCGATGTGGATATCGCTGACACCGTTGCGCGCGGCATCGGCGATGATGCCGTTGATGAGGCGGATCGCCGGCGCATCGTCGGCGGTGTCGAGCAGGTCCTCCGCGGTCGGCAGTCCCTCGGCGAGGCTGTCGAGTTCATCGCCCATACCGACGGCGGCGAGCGCATTCGCCTGCCCGTCCATGGCGTAACTGTCGGACAGCAAACGATCGAACGCGGGCGCCTCGACGATGACGACGTCGAACGGTCGGGCGAGGTAGCGGCGCACCTCGAGCAGCGCGCGCGGGTCGGCGCCGGTGCGCAGCGCAACGGTCAGATGCGCGTCCGCCTCGGTATGCTGGACGACGACGCCGAACCGCCTCGCAAACGCATAGGGGATGGCGAGCATCGGCAACGGATCGAGCGGCAACGGCGGCGTCGGCTCGACGACGGGCGCGACGTCCGGGTCGGCCAGCGCGGCGGGCTCGTCGATTTCGGAGCCGGGGCGGATGATCATGCGGCGCTCTCCGCCTGCCCCACACACGCCGTCATTCCCGCGAAGGCGGGAATCCATAGTCGCAGGTTTCGCGATAGGGCCGCACCGCCAGCCAGTCTGGATTCCCGCCTGCGCGGGAATGACGGCTTGAAAGGGAATGGCGCCCCCTCCTCCGTCATCCCGGCGCACGCCCGGATCCATGGACGCGCGACGCTCAGGACGCGCGTCACCGCCGGAGACACCGCAACCATGGATCCCGGCGTGCGCCGGGATGACGAAAGCGGGGCAAGCCTCACCGATCCCTCGGCCGGATAACCCTGGTCGTATTGTGCTGCACCGGCACCGCGACGCGCGGGTCCCCGATATTCCCCGGCACCGGCGCGGACGGGATCGGCGGCGCGGCGCCCATATAGTCGCGCACCAGCTGGTCGATCGACGGCTCCTCGCCCGGCGCCTGCAACCCCTGTTGCAAACGCAAATAGCCGTAGCGCTGCTCGGCAACCCTCCGCGCATCCGCCGCCGATCGCAGGATCGTCGGGCGGATGAAGATCATCAGGTTCGTCTTGTTGCGCGATTTCGCCTTGGACTTGAACAGATTGCCCAGCACCGGAATGTCGCCGAGTAGCGGGATCTTCTCGATCGTCCGCCGTTCCTCGTCGCTCAGCAGCCCGCCCATCACCGCAATCTGCCCCTCGTCGACGGTCAGCACCGTCTCGATCTCGCGCTTGTTGAGGATCAGGTCGCTGTTGTCGTTCGACACCGGCCCGGCGATCGAGCTGACCTCGAGGCGCAGGTTGAGCTTCACCGTACCGCTGGAATTGACCTGCGGCCGCGCGGTCAGCTCGATGCCGACATTCTCGCGCTGGGTGGTGCGGAAGGTGTTGTCGAAATTGTTCGACAGCGCCTGCCCCGTGGTGATCGGGATTTCCTGACCGACCAGGCTGTGCGCTTCCTGATTGTCCAGCGTGACGAGGTGCGGCACCTGCAACAGGTTCGACGTCGTGTCGCTCTTCACCGCATTGATGATCGCGCCGAAGATGAAGTCGCCGACCTTGCCGCCGAACCCGCCGAACCCGCCCGACGATCCGATGATCGAGCTGATCGCGCTCTGCGTCAGCTGATCCGACGCATTGTTGGTCGTCACCGTCGTCGTCACGCCATTGGCGATCGTCGTCGTCGTGTTGCGGCCCAGCTCGCGCGCGCCGATCGCGCCGGCAATTTGCAGGATGTTGGGCGCGCTGTTCGAGAAGGTCGACGCCGCGAACGCCCCGCCCGACGGATTGGCGAGGATGAACTGGGCGCCTAGGCGGTTGACCGTCGCGTCGGACACTTCGGCGACGATTCCCTCGATCAACACCTGCTCGCGCCGTGTATCGAGCTGGCGCACGACATCGGACAGCTGGCGCTGGATGTCCGCGGGGGCTGCGATGACGATCGCATTGGCCCCCTGGAAGCGCGTCACGACCGCGGCGGTGCGACCGCCTTGCGTGGTGATCGCGGGCTGGCCGGTGGCGCCACCGCCGCTGCTCTGCTGGATCGGGGCGCTGGCGGCCGGTGGCCGCTGCACTGCCGCCGCACTGCCGGTGTTGGTGCCGAACCCAGTCTGCGTGCGCGACAGCGGCGTTTCCTGCACCGCGTCGGGCGCCTGCCCGACCAGCTGCTGGAGCACCGGCAGCAGCTGCGCCGCGTCGGCATTCTCCAAGAACACGACGCGGATTTCGGTGCCGTTCTTTGCCTTCTGGTCGAGATCCTGCGCCACCGACACCAGCCGCGCGACGCTGGAGGGATCGCCGCGGATGATGACCGAATTGCTGCTGTCGACGGCCGTCACGCTGGTGCCGACGCCGCCCGGAACGCCCTGCCCGCCCTGCGCTCCGCCGGTAAGGCCCTGCAATGCCGCCGCGATCTCCTTGGCGGACGCGTTCTTCAGCGCCACGACGCGGGTCGAGGCATTGTCGCTGTCCACCCGGCGCAGGACTTCGCGGATACGCCGGATGTTGTCGGCGAAGTCAACGATGACCAGGCTGTTCGACCCGCGGTTGGCGCTGACCGATCCCTGCGCGCTGACCAGCGGGCGTACGGTATCGATCGCCTGCTGCGCATCGACCGATCGCAGCCGGACGATCTCGGTCACGAAGCTATTGCGCGCCGCTCCGCCCAGGCCGATGCGGCTCGGCTGGGACGCCGCATTGTCGATCGGCTGGATGCGGAACGCGCCATTGCCGGTGGGCACCGCGACCAGCCCGTTCGCCCGCAGCGTCGACAGGAACGTCTCGAAATATTCGGACTTCGACAGCGGCCGGTCGGTGACGACGGTCACCTTGCCGTTGACGCGCGAATCGATGATGAACGTGCGCCCGGTCACCCGCGCGGCATCGGCGATGAACGCGCGGATATCGGCGTCGCGCACGTTCAGCGTCGTCTGCGCCATCGCCTGGATCGGCAGGCCGAGCGCCGCGGCCGACAACAGCAGCGCGGGGTAGAACGTCTTCATGGTCATTGCGGAGCGATCGTAAGGGCGAGCGCGAGCGTCTGCTGGCCGCGTTCGACGGTGATGGGAAGCGATCCGCCGCCGGCGAAATCGGCAGCGATGCGATCGAGGTCCTGCGGGCCGCTCACCGGCCGCCCGCCGATCGCGGTGACGACGTCGCCCTCACGCAGGCCCGCCGCGCGGAACAATGCACCCGACCCTTGCGGCCGAACGACGAGACCGGAGATGCGACCGCCGTCGATGCGTGGGATGAAGCCGATCTCGTTGCGGATCTGACTCGCCTTGATCGCCGGTGCGGCGTCCGCCGCGGGTGGAGCGAGCGGAACGCCGGCCGGCGCGGCGGGCATCGCGGCGGGCGCGCCCGCGCCGGGCGCGTCCGACTGGACCAGATACAGGTCCTCGGCCGTGCCACCGCGATCGATCGTGATATGATCGAACGACACCGACTTCAGCCGGACGCCGGGCAGGATGTCCTCGCCGACCGCGACGCTCTTCTGGATATTATCCGGCCCCGCGACGATCGCCGAGCCCCGGCCCGACGCCTCGTCGACGCGGATACCAAACAGGTTGAGTTGCAGCGAGGTGACGGTGGCCTGAGCCGGCGCGCGCGTACCCAGACGAAAGAACGGATCGAAGCCCGCCAGCACGTCATACGGCCGCCCCGGCACCGCGACCTCCGCCGGTCGCCAGTCGCCCAGCGGCGCGATCGGCGTCACGATCGTCCAGAACAGCCGCGCCGACTGAATGGCGAGGCCGCCGATCAGCACCAGCTCGGCGAGCGAGTAGACGTTCACGACGGGCAGCCGGCGCAGGATGCGCCGCGTGCGCGCGTCGAATCTCAAGCGCATGATGTCGTCCCGTCCCGCGTACCTCGGCCTACGCATGCCATGTTACGCTTGTGCGTCAATGGGGTGCTATGCACCCCACCCTCTTTTCGGCGCCCCCTTTCCGGCATGTCATGGCCGGTGATATGACCCCCGCCATGACCGATATGACCCTGCTCGGCAATGGGCTGGAAGGCCAGGCGATCGCCCGCCGCATCCTGTCGCAGCCCGGCGTGCAGAAAGTGCCCAGCCCCAAGCTCGACCTGTTTCTGGTCCGTGAGTTCCTGGATACCGATACCTGCGCGGCGTTGATCGAGCAGATCGACGCGGTCCGCCGCCCGTCGACGATCGCCGACCCCAATGGCGACGCTGCGTTCCGCACCAGCGAGACGGGTGACCTGTTCGCGGGCGATCCGCTGGTCCAGGCGGTCGAGGCGCGCTTCACCGCCTTCACCGGCCTCCACCCCGCGCACGGCGAACCGTTGCAGGGGCAACGCTATGCGGTGGGGCAGGAATTCAAGGGACATACCGATTATTTCGAACCCGATGGCGCGGACTATGACCGCTATTGCTCGGTCGCGGGCAACCGGACGTGGACGCTGATGGTCTATCTCAACGCGCCCGAAGCGGGCGGCGCAACCCGGTTCAAGGCGGTCGACAAGATCGTCCAGCCCGAAACCGGCAAGCTCGTCGCCTGGAACAACCGCCGCCCCGACGGGACGCTCAATCCTGCGACCCTGCATCAGGGGATGAAGGTACGCGCCGGCACGAAATACGTCATCACGAAATGGTATCGCGAGCGCGTGTGGGGGTAGCGCTTTCCCCGCTCTCTTCCGTCACCCCGGACTTGTTCCGGGGTCCACCAGGCCGCAAGGGGCGGGCAAGAGGCTCCAGCCGTCCCCCTCGCCGCAGAGTGGACCCCGGAACAAGTCCGGGGTGACGGATGGGAGGCGGAAACGCCGCCCCACCCCGATCAGAACGTCGCGCTCACCCCCAGGCTGAACACGCGGCCCAAGTTGTACCGGTTGATGTACACCTCTTTCCCGCTCGCGAAGGTCTGACTCTCGTTATAGCGGGTGCGCGTGAGGTTGCGGGCTTCGGCCTTGATCTCGAATTCGCCGCCGAGCAGCTTGACGCCCTGTCGCGCGATGAGGTCCAGGCGGATGCCGGGATGCTCGACGATATCGGGCTGGAAGGTGTTGCCGCCGAGGTTCGACGGTCCGCGGTTCGTCACGCGATCGGAGGCATAGTTGAACAGCAAGGTGATCTGCGACAGCGATTCTTTGTCCTCGATCCCCACCTGCACGTTGACCAGATGGTCCGACTGGCCGGTCAGCGGCGCGCCATCGCGGAACAGCAGCCCCGCCGGCCCGAGCTTCGAGCCGCAGTCCGCCAGGCCCGGCACCTTAGAGCGGAAGTCGACCGCCGGGTTGGGCACGCAGGTGCCGTCCGCAGTAATCTTCGACTTGGTGTAAGTGTAGTTGGCGATCAGCAAGGCGCGCCGCGTTGCGAAGAAATCGCTGCCGGCGAACAGGTCGCCGAGCGGGAAATACTTCTGCAGCTCGATTTCGCCGCCATACAGCACGGCCTTGGGCAGATAGGTGAAGCCCGTCTGCAACCGGTCGTCGGCGCCGGTGTAGAAGCCGACCTGTTCGATCGGGCGATCGATCCGCTTGTAGAAGCTCGCCAGCGTGAAGCGCTGGTCGCGCTTGAAGAACCATTCGTAGCGTGCTTCGAGGTTGTACAGCTCGCTGTCGCGCAGCAACGGGTTGCCGAAGAACAGCCGATCAGAATCGGGGTCGCGGAACTGCTGCGGTGCGAGTTCGCGGAACTGCGGACGCGAGATCGTCTTGGCAGCGCTCGCACGCAATTGCATGTCGGGCGCGAAATTCCACGTCAGCGTCGATGCCGGCAGGAAGTAATCGTTGCGCAGCCGCGTGCCGCCCTCCGTGACGCCGAACGGCGTGACGCGCTCGTCGCCCTTTTCGTAGCGCACGCCGATCACCGCGCGCAGGCCGTCGAACGCCTCCGCCTCGGCCTGGACATAGCCCGCATGCACATTGAGCTTCGCGTCATAGCGATAGGCACCCGCCTGCGTGTTGAACTGCAGCTCGATCGTGCAGGCGCCGGTGCCATCGAGCGGACACGCATTATTGAGCACGTCGGGGCTGAGCAAATAATCCGGCCGCAGCAGGTTATAGGGATAGCCCGGCGCGGTGCCGCCGCCACGCGACGTCTGATAGTTGAAGACAAGCCGTGACGACCGACGCTTGGTGTCCTGATAGAAATAGCCCGCCGACAGCGTGATCGGCCGATCGGCATCGATCTTGTACGACGCGTCCGCCTGACCGGTCCACAGATCCTCGTTCAGCTCGCTGAAGATGATCGAGGCGAAGGGCGTGAAGCGCTGCGTCACCTGATAGGCGCCGTTGCACTGGAACCCGCCGGCCTGCTGGATGCCGTCGCTGGTGATCGGATAGCCGTTTGTCGTCGTCGCCGAGCACAGATAGTCGAACTGCCGCTCATAGGGCGCGTTGCGCTTCGAATTGGCGTAGGCGCCGCGCGCGTCCACCTTCAACGCGTCGGTGATCTTGAACTCGCCGACCAGCTGCGTCTCGATCAGCTGGCGTTCGAACCAGTTGGTGTTCTGCTGGAAGCGCAGGCCGCTGGCGTTGTTGTACAGCTCCGCCGCGGACCCACGCGCCTGCTTCAACGTGTCGTGAATGTAGACGTTGGTCCAGCGCAGCGTATTCTCGCCGAACTCGAGGCCCAGGCCGATCAGCGCGTTGGCGACGATGCGATTGTCGGTCAGCAGCGTGCGGAAGTCGTTGCGCAGCGTGCCGTCCGCCGACACGCTGTCCTGCTGCACCGCCGATCGCGTGCGGAAGGTGTTGCTGGCGCTGAGCGACGCGATCACGCCGAGGCGCGACGACCCGATGTCATAGACCGACCCGCCGCTGATCTCGCCCGACCAGTTCGCCGGCAGCTGGTTGTTGCGCTGGAGCAGCGTCGTCGAGGCGTTGGACAGTTGCGCGACCTGCGCCGCCGGGATGATGCCGCTGCCCTTCGGGGCGTTGCGGATGAACGCGGGCACTTTCCGCGTGCCGTCGTCATAGCCGATCCAGTCCGCGCCGCCGCCGTAATAGGTGTAGCCGAGTTCGCTGGTCGTCGAATCGTCGGCCGCGATCGATCCGCCCACCTGGACGAAATTCTTGTCCGGGATTGCCTTGGTCGTCAGGTTGATGACGCCGCCGCCGAATTCGCCCGGATAGTTCACCGAATAGGTCTTCTGGACCAGCGCCGATCCGACGATCGTCGTCGGGAAGATGTCGAGCGGCACCGACCGGCGCAGCGGCTCCGGCGAGGGCAGCGGCGATCCGTTGAGCAGCGACGACGAATAACGATCGCCGAGGCCGCGCACGTAGACGAAACCGCCACCGACGACCGACAGGCCGGTGACGCGGGTCAGCGCGCCGGCGATGTCGCCTTCGCCCGTGCGGGCGATGTCAGCGGTCGACAGGACCGAGACGATCTGCGGCGTCGCACGGACGACGTTGGGGATGTTGCGACCGACGACGACGATATCCGCGCCATCACCGTTCATCCCGGGCGCGGACACCTCGACGGGCGCCTCCTGCTGATCGGTCGAGGTCGGCGCCGCGCTTTGCGGGTCGGCCGCACCGCTCGGGCTCGCTGTCGCGGGCGTGGACGTCTGCGCCGGGGCGCCGGCTCCGTTGGTCTGCGCCAGCGCGGCCGGCGCCACCAACGTGGTGGAAAGAAGAAGAAGGGTGGCGAAAGCGTGCCGCTGCGACATGACCGTCAATCCCGGACAGGAGGCTGTAGATACAGGTGTCCGGGGCGGCGTTACCGCCACCCCGGAACCGAGGCTGGCTGGGGACGGATGCGTCCCCGCCGCATCAGCGGCCCTGGCAGGCGAAGTAGATCGAGTTGAACGTCGGCGGGCCGAAGTCCTGCAGGGTGTCGTCCTTCGGCCGGATCGTCGTGCGGCCGCCGCTGGTCTGTTCGCCGGCCACCAGATTGATGCAGGCGACGTTGCTCACCGTCTTCACGATGCCGTTGACGTAGCGCATGTCCGACCCGCCACGCTGACGGATCGCAGCCGGCGCCAGCGCGGTTTGGATGAAGGTGAAGTTGGCGTAGGTCGAGAAGGTGCGCGGCAGCAGATCCTCGGCATTGTTCGAGTCGATCTCGGTCGAGAAGCTGTCGACCGTCGCGCCGCCGACGCGCTGTGCCGCGATCATGAACTGCATGAAGCCGCGATAGCCGTTGTCGATATCGAAGCCGTCGTCGTCGGCGCCGGTGATCGCGATATATTTGATGTTGGTGTTGCCGCCGAAGATCTCGATGCCGTCATCCGCCGAATTGTGGCTCTGGATGTGGTCGATGATCGTACCCGAGCCGGTGCCGCCCAGCGTCAGGCCCTGCAGCTCGTTGCCGTCGCTGATCGCGATGCCCGAATAGCGGATCTGGACGTAGGACATCTGGCCCGACGAATCGGCCGCGGTCGGCCCGCCGTAGAAGCGGCCGGTGACGCCCTCGATCGCCTGCTGGCAGGTGGTCGAGCTGCCCGCCGCATTGTTCGGGCCGGTGCCGCTGGCGCACACCCCGGTCGGCGCGCGGCCGAGCAGGATGATGCCGCCCCAATGGCCCTGGCTGGTTTCCGATTCGCCGGTCGCGGAGGTCACGTTCTGCTGCGAGGTGAAGATGATCGGCGCGTCGCGCGTGCCGATCGCCACCAGCTTCGAACCGCGGTTGACCAGCAGCAGGTCGTTGGTCGCCTCATTGGCGTTGGAGAAGACGGTCACGCCCGCCTCGATCGTCAGCGTCGCGCCGGTGCCACCGGTCGAGCCCAGATCGGTGCCGACCTCGGTCTGGCCGGTCAGGCGATAGGCGATGCCGGGGATGCGCGGCAGCGTCAGGCTGGTGGTAATCGCCTGCGGGATGTCGCACACCTTGAAGCCGCCGACGGTCGCCGCGGTCGCGGTGCCGCTGCCGCCGGTCGCGGTGGTCGTGCCCGTCGGGCAAGCGGTGCCGCTCGCCAGCGTGCCGATCGCCGGGACCGCTGTGCAGCGCGCGCCTGACCCACCAAACTCGGCCGCGGTCGAGTTGCAGGTCCAGCCTTGGAAGCTCGTATCGCTCGGGCCGTTCAGGGCACCGACGTAATTGGTGCTGGTGAAGAAGCTGTTGATCGACGACGGATCGGTCGCGGTGGTCAGCGAGGTCGACGAGACGGGGTAGACGCCGTTCATCTGCGCGCCCGTGCCGTTGACGTTGTTGTTGCTGCCCGCATTTACGATCGCGAGTTGTTCGTCGGCGGTGATCGAAATGCCATTCACCGTGGTGACGGCGGCGAACTGCGCCGCAGTGATCGCGCTGGGCGTCGGCGTGGGGGCGGTCGGCGTCGGCGTCGGGGCCGGCTGCACGATCGTCACGCTGCCCGCGCCGGGCGAGGCGACGTTGTCCGCGCCGCCGCAGCCCGCCAGCGCGAGGCAGGCGGCGGACGTCATGAGGAATTTGCCGTAGCGCGTGGTGGTCACCATGATCGAAATGCTCCCGGTCGATATACTATGTCGCGAGGTCGGGCTGCGTGCCCGCGATCGACCAAGGTTCCCCCGTTCGCCGATCCCTGGAGCGGCGGTTAGGCGCGTTGAATGACGCCATCGTGAGGATTTCGAGACGTTACCGTTACGATATTACGACAGTGATGTGACACGCGAGGAAGGCAAGTCGTTGATTTTGCGACCGTCAGCCTGGCTCTAGCCCGTTGCGGGCGCTGCCCTGCCCTCGTGACAGGTGGCCGGAAATGACATCGTAGACGTTATGAGCCGGTAACCCGGGCACTCATATCCCGTGTACCACCCTGCGTGCTGTGGCAGGCCCCAAACGAAAGAGGGCGCCTTCCCACGGGAAGACGCCCTCGAAACATCCGGCTTGGCGACGAGATTACTTCTCGCCGTTGTCCTTCACGCCGACTGCCGGCACCGAGATGGTTTCCTTCTCGGTCTTCACCTTGGGCACCTCGACCGTCTTTTCGGTGGTGCCGACGACGACTTCCTTCGAATCGAGGTCGACCTTCGGCAGCGAACCGCCCTTGGCGCTGACGTCGACCGACGGCAGCGAGCCATCCTTCGTCACCTTCGCGCTCCAGAAACCGGTCGCAAACAGCAGGCCGACGATCACGATCGCAACGACCGCAACGATCGCCAGCACACGGCCCGCACCGCCGCGACGCTCCACCACGACGCGCTGTCCGGTCCGATCGGTCGTATAGTCTACCATCACCACTCTCCCTGAAATGTGAAGGCGTTAAAGCGCGCCGGAAGACATTGTTCCCGAACCGCAACGACAAAATGACAGGGATATGACACAAACGGGCAATGCCTCGTCCGGTCGATGGGGCGCCCGCAGCGCACCAAAAAGCCCGCCGGTCGATGCGACCTGGCGGGCTGATATGGTGGGCGCGACAGGGATTGAACCTGTGACCCCACCCGTGTGAAGGGTGTGCTCTACCGCTGAGCTACGCGCCCGAAACAGTTCGGAGGCGGGCCTTTAGGGGGCGGCGTGGCCCCCTGTCCAGTGCAAAATCCGCGCATCGAAAAATTCTCGCCGGAATATTGCCGCCCGCCCGGTCAGATCAGTTGACCGAATCCTTCAGGCCCTTGCCGGCCTTGAACTTGGGCTGGCTCGACGCCTTGATCGTCATCGGCTCGCCGGTGCGCGGGTTGCGGCCCGTCGACGCCTTGCGCTTCGACACCGAGAAGGTGCCAAACCCGACCAGGCGCACTTCGTCGCCCTTTTTAAGGCTTGCGGAGATCGCGTCGAACACCGCTTCGACGGCCTTGACCGCATCGCCCTTGGCGAGGCCCGACATGTCCGCGACAGTCGCGATCAATTCCTGCTTGTTCATCGAGTTACTGCCCCCTTTGGCATGAGCGTCAGAATCATTGCCCCGCCGGAACAGCGAATAACGCTGTCGCGGCCGGGCATGTCAAATGATTATGGCCGCGCCCTCTCCGACGCGGCCGTTCGATAGCGTTAATACACGGACCCCAAGGGTCGCCAAGTGCTCAGTGATGCAACTCGCCGCCCGCGGGCGCAACCCCTGCCGGGGGCAGCGCCGCAAGTTCGTCGGCGTCGGTCCAGTCGATCGCCTCCAGCGGCTCGGTCAGCGCAAGCGTCAGCACCTCGTCGACATGGCTGACCGGAACGATGGTCAGGCCATCCTTCACGTTCTGCGGGATGTCGGCGAGATCCTTCTCGTTCTCCTGCGGGATCAGCACCGTGGTGATACCGCCGCGCAGCGCCGCGAGCAGCTTCTCCTTCAGCCCCCCGATCGGCAGCACGCGGCCGCGCAGCGTCACCTCTCCAGTCATCGCGACGTCCTTCTTCACCGGCACGCCAGTCAGCGTCGAGACGATCGACGTGACGAGCCCGATGCCCGCCGACGGCCCATCCTTCGGCACCGCACCTTCGGGCAGGTGGATGTGGATGTCCTTGCGGTGGAACAGCGAGGGCTTGATGCCGTAGCTGGGGCTGCGTGCCTGCACGAAGCTGAAGGCGGCCTGCACCGATTCCTTCATCACGTCGCCCAGCTTGCCGGTGGTCTTCACCGCGCCCTTGCCCGGCACCGTGACGCTTTCGATCGTCAGCAACTCGCCGCCGACCTCGGTCCAGGCAAGACCCGTCACCGCACCGATTTGATGCTCGGTTTCGCTGAGGCCATGGCGATACTTCTGCACGCCCGCGAACTCGTGGAGATTGTCCGGCGTGATCGTGACGCTGCTCGCCTTGCCCTCCAGGATCTGGCGCAACGCCTTGCGCGCCAGCTTGGCGATCTCGCGCTCCAGCGTTCGCACGCCCGCCTCGCGGGTGTAGCGCTGGATCAACGCGCGCAGGCCCGCTTGCGTCAGCGTGAACTCGCCGGCCTTCAGCCCGTGCGCCTCGATCTGCTTCTCGACCAGATGGCGTTCGGCGATCTCGACCTTCTCATCCTCGGTATAGCCCTCCAGCCGGATGATCTCCATGCGGTCGAGCAGCGGCTGCGGCAGGTTGAGCGTGTTCGCGGTGCACACGAACATCACGTCGCTGAGGTCGATATCGATCTCGAGGTAATGATCGTTGAACTTGCCGTTCTGTTCGGGGTCCAGCACCTCGAGCAGCGCCGACGCGGGATCGCCGCGGAAATCCTGACCCAGCTTGTCGATCTCGTCGAGCAGGAACAGCGGGTTCGACGTGCCGGCCTTTTTGAGGTTCGTCACGATCTTGCCCGGCAGCGAGCCGATGTACGTCCGGCGGTGGCCGCGGATCTCGGCCTCGTCGCGCACGCCGCCCAGCGACTGGCGGATGAACTCGCGCCCGGTTGCCTTGGCGATCGACTTGCCGAGGCTGGTCTTGCCAACGCCCGGCGGGCCGACGAGGCACAGGATCGGCCCCTTCAGCTTGTTGGTGCGCGCCTGGACGCCAAGATATTCGACGATCCGGTCCTTCACCTTTTCGAGCGCATAATGGTCCTCGTCGAGCACCGCCTGCGCCGCGGCGATGTCCTTCTTGATCTTGGACTTCTTGCCCCACGGCAGGCCGAGCAGCACGTCGAGATAGTTGCGCACGACGGTCGCCTCGGCGCTCATCGGCGCCATGGTCTTCAGCTTCTTAAGCTCGCTCGTCGCCTTGGCGCGCGCTTCCTTGCTGAGCTTCAGCGTCGCGATCTTCTGGGTCAGCTCGGCGATCTCGTCGCCGTCGCCCTCGTCGTCGCTGTTACCCAGCTCGCGCTGGATCGCCTTCAGCTGCTCGTTGAGGTAATATTCGCGCTGCGTCTTCTCCATCTGGCGCTTGACGCGGCTCTTGATCTTCTTCTCGACGTGCAGAACGCCGAGTTCGCCTTCCATCAGCGCATAGGCCATTTCGAGCCGCTTGACCGGATCGAGCTCGACCAGCAGCGCCTGCTTGTCGGCGACCTTCACCTGCACGTTGGCCATCAACGCGTCCGACAGCTTCGCCGCCTCGACCAACTCGCCCAGCTGCTGCGCGGTTTCCGCCGGCAGCTTCTTGTTGAGCTTGGCATAGGTTTCGAACTGCTCGACCGCCGAGCGCATCAGCGCCTCGACCTCAATGCCCTCGGCTACGCGCTCTTCCAGTATCTCGATCGTCGATTGCAGATAGCCGTCCGCCTCGGACAGCTCGACCAGCCGACCGCGCGCCTTGCCTTCGACCAGCACGCGCACGGTGCCATCGGGCAGCTTCAGCAGCTGCAGCACGGTTGCGGTCACGCCGACCTCATACAGGTCCTCGCGCGCCGGATCGTCCTGCGCCGGGTCGAGCTGCGCGACGAGGAAGATTTCCTTGTCGGCGTTCATCGCCGCCTCCAGCGCCGCGACCGATTTGTCGCGGCCGACGAACAGCGGCACGATCATGTGCGGGAAAACGACGATATCGCGCAGGGGAAGTACGGGAAATAGGGTCATGGATACTCCGACGCCGCCCGATACCGGGGCAGCCTTGCCCCCTATATGGGGTGGCTTGCGATAGGCATCAATCGTTACGGGTCGGTATGCAAGCCTGCTGCTCGATCGGGGTCGGGCCAATCGCTTGGCTGGCAATCGCTTCGGCCCGGTCGCTTCGGACTTGTCATCGCCCGGCCCAGCGTGGAAACCGGCGCTCGCCTGTCCCCAGGGAGAAACCGATGTCGCCACGCCTGCCCTTCGCTGCCCTGCTGCTCCTGTCGACGGGGGTCCATGCTGCGGAAAAGGGCATGCCGCCGATCACCGCGCAGACCGCTTTGTCCGGTGGCCCGCTCGATCCCGCGCAGAAGAAGGTGACGCTCGACACCGCCGATCTCGCGATCGAAGTCGATCCGGTCCGCGAGGTGATCAACGGCACCGCGACGCTGACCTTCACCGCGCGCGACCGGATCAACAAGCTGGTCGTCGATCTCGACAAGAATTTCACCGTCACGGCCGTACAGGTCGACGGGGTCGATGCGGGGTTCAGCAACCCCGAAGGCCGGATGACGATCACGCTCGCCAAAAAGGCGGCGAAGGACGCCAAGCTCACCGTCAAGATCGTCTATGGCGGCCGCCCGCACACCGCGGTGCGCGCGCCCTGGGATGGCGGCTTCGTCTGGACGAAGACGCCCGATGGCCAGCCGTGGATCGCCACCGCGGTACAGATGGAGGGCTGCGACCTCATCTGGCCTTGCATCGATTACCCGACCTACGAACCGCAGAAGGTGACGCTGCACATCACCGTACCCAAGGGGCTGTCGGCGCCATCGAACGGCAAGCTGCTCGGCGTGGATCGCCTCGACGACGGCCGCTCGACGTGGAACTGGGAGGCCAAGCATCCGAATCTTTACGGCATCGCGCTCAACGTCGGGCCGTACGAACAGATCGCCAGCACCTACAAGAGCCGCTTCGGCAACGAAATTCCGATGTTCTATTGGTATCTGCCCGGCGAAAAGGAAAAAGCGGAGAAGCTCTTCGCCGAATTCGCCCCCACGATCGACTTCTACGAATCGACGGTCGGCCCCTACCCATGGGCGGACGAGAAGGTCGGCGTGGTCGAGACGCCGCACAAGGGCATGGAGCACCAGACGATCAACGCTTATGGCAACAATTACGCCAAGGCGCCCGAGGGGTTCGACTGGCTGTTCCAGCATGAATTTGGTCACGAATGGTTCGCCAACCAGCTTACCGCGAGCAACTGGGACGACTTCTGGCTGCACGAAGGCTTCACCGCCTATATGCAGCCGCTGTACGGGCGCTGGCGCGAGGGCGACGGCCGCTATACCGCGATGATGCTGGCGAGCCGTCCGGCCATCCTCAACGAATCGCCGCTCGTCACCGGCAAGCCGCAGGCCGCCGAAGAGGTGTATGAGAAGGCGCCCGGCCGCGGCAGCGACATCTACAACAAGGGATCCTGGGTCCTTCACACGCTGCGCAACGCAGTCGGCGACACGGCGTTCGCCGAAATCCTGCGTCGCGAGGTCTACGGCCGCTCCGATCCCGCGCCGGGCAACTTCGTGCCCCAGTTCCGCACGACGCCCGAATTCATCGCGATCGTCAACCAGGTGACCGGCCAGGACTGGCAGTGGTTCTTCGACACCTACCTCTACCAGGCCGCCTTGCCCAAGCTGGTGGTCAACCGCAACGCGACGCAGCTGACGCTGAAATGGGTCGCCCCGACCGGCAAACCCTTCCCGCTCCCCGTCGAGGTCGCGGTGGACGATGTCGTGCGCAAGGTGCCGATGACCGGGGGCCTTGCGACGATCACCGTACCGGCGGGCGCGCATATCGTCGTCGATCCGATGTCGCGCGTGCTGAAGCAGGACGACGCCGTCGACGCCTATCAGGCGTGGAAGAAGGAACAGGCGAAGAAATAGTCCGTAGGTCAGACACACGCCGCCCAACGCCCTCCATCACCCCGGACTTGTTCCGGGGTCCACCGGGCCGCAAGGGGAGGACAAGAGGCTCAAACTTCTTCCCCAGCCGCACGGTGGACCCCGGAACAAGTCCGGGGTGACGGCGAATTTGGGGCTGGCCGGTCGCGCACAAAGGCCGCGCCCCTTCCCTCAAAAACGAGAGCCGGGGTAAAGACGTCCCATGCTCCTCCTCGCCCTGCTCGCCGCCGCTGCTACGCCGCTTCCCAAGAAGGGCGAGCCGCCGATCACCCCGCTCACCCAAACCTCCGGCGGCGTCCGCCCGGCCGAACAGCTCGCGCTGCGCTTCGACCATGCCGATCTCACCTTCGAAGTGCTGCCCGACACCGAAACGCTGAACGGCACCGCGACGCTGCGCTTCACCGCCACCGCACCCGTCGCAACACTGTTGATCGATCTCGACCGCAACCTGCCCGTCACGGCGATCACCATCGACGGCACACCCCTCACGCCGACGAGCTGGTCGAACCCCGAAGGGCGCCTCGCCATCCGCCTGCCGCGCGCGCTGAAAGCGGGAGAGAGCGTCACCGCACGCATCGTCTACGGCGGCCAGCCGCATGTCGCGGTGCGCGCGCCCTGGGACGACGGGATGGTCTGGTCGAAGACGCCCGACGGCCGCACCTGGTTCGCCACCACATCCGAAGGCTATGGCTGCGACCTGTTCTGGCCGTGCCTCGACTTTCCGACCGGCGAGCCCGCGCTGGTCGATATTCACATCATCGTACCCAAGGGCCTGAAGGCGCCTTCGAACGGCCGCCTGATCGGCGTCGACACCTTGCCCGACGGGCGCACCCGTTGGAACTGGCGGACGCGCAACCCCAACACCTACGCCATCGCGCTCAACGTCGGGCCGTATGAGGAAATCAGCGGCACCTACAAAAGCCGGTTCGGCAACACGATCCCCATGTCCTACTGGTATCTGCCCGGCGAGAAGGCGCAGGCCGAACGTCTCTTCGCGGAGTTCGCGCCGACGCTCGATTTCTTCGAAACCATGGTCGGCCCCTATCCCTTCGGCGACGAAAAGGTCGGCGTCGTCGAAACCCCGCACAAGGGGATGGAGCATCAGACGATCAACGCCTACGGCAACGACTACGCCAAGACGCTGGAGGGCTTCGACTGGCTGTTCCAGCACGAATTCTCGCACGAATGGTTCGCCAACCAGCTCACCGCCGCCAATTGGGACGATTACTGGCTGCACGAAGGCTATGGCACCTACATGCAGCCCGCGTACGGCCAATGGCGCGAAGGCCGCGCGCGCTACGACGCGATGATGCAGGCCGAACGCGACAAGATCGTGAACGCGCAGCCGATCGTGAAGGGCAAGGTCCTGACCGAGGAAGAGGTGTACGAAGCCGACAAGGGCGGCGCGGGCCAGGACATTTATTACAAGGGATCGTGGATGCTCCACACCCTGCGCGGGCTGATCGGCGACGACGCCTTTTGGACGGTCACGCGCCTTGCCGTGTACGGTCGCCCCGATCCGCGCCCCGGCAATTTCCGCCCGCGCTTCGGTTCGACCGCGGAATATGAGACGCTCGTCCGGCAGGTGACGGGCAAGGACTATCACTGGTTCTTCGACGTCTATCTGCGCCAGGCAGCGCTCCCGGACCTCGTCGAGACGCGTGCCGGCGACCGCGTGACCTTCGCGTGGACGGTGCCCGGCGGCGGCGCCTTCCCCATGCCGGTCGACGTACAGGTCGGCGCCACCAACACACGCCTGCCGATGACCGACGGCCGCGGCACGCTTACCATTCCGGTCGGCGCACACTATATCGTTGATCCCGATGCGAAAATTCTGCGGCGCAGCGTCGCGGTAGAGGAGATGAGGGCATGGCGACCGACCCACGGCGCGCGCTGACCGGCAGCCCCTGGCCCGCCCGCTCGGCGGAGATGGCAGCGATCTTCATGGTCGGCGACGGCCTGATCGGCCTTGCCCAACCCGACCGCCATGTCGATTTATGGAAGGACGCGGCCCTCGGCGCAGAGCGAGCCGTCCGCCCGTTCGTCGGCCACCCAGCCCGTCGCCGCGTCTACGCCCTCGCCCAGATCGCCGCGGGACTATGGCTCGCCAGTCATCAGCGCCCTAAGCCTATCCGCGACTGAGCGGCATCGCGGGCACCGGCATCGCCGCCCCATCGCCGTAAAGGTGCGATACGTCAGCCTTCCAACCCTTGAGGCACGTGACGGTCTTGCCCTCGCACACCGGCATCGTGACCAGTCGCACCCAACGGCGCCCGCCATCAACCGGTCGGATCGCGATGTCGAGCGTGAAGCCGCGGCGATGGCGGATCGCATGGGCGCGCAGCCGCTCCATCGCCGCCCGCGACGATTCCTCATACAGCGTCACGACCTCTTCGCGCAGCGGACAATGGTCGGCGGGATAGCCGAACAGGCGCCGCACGCTCGCCCCCCAGTCGAGCCGCTGCCCGGCCAGTTCGCAGCTCCACGCGCTCGCCAGCGTGTCGACCGGAGCAATAATCAGGTCGGATGGCGCGCTGTCCAGTTCGATCACACGCCCCAGATCGAAGCGATCGGCCATCCAAAGGGGCCAGCTGTGGTGAAGCGGTAAAGGCTCGGTCGGGATCACGCGCGGCGTCTCCTATACACCCCGCCCTAATTTAGATCATACTAACGTACCGTTACGGAAGCCTTTCCGTCGGCTCGACGCCCCACAGACGCGACACCTCGACGTAACCCGCCTGCCCTTTCACGTCGAAACGGCACCAGCCATTGCCGCATTCGCTCAGCCGCCCGACGACGCCCGGCGCCGCGCGCCACGACAGACCGGCGCCGGCGGACGGCTGCGCCCGCATATCGGCGGGTTGCTGCCCACGCACGATACCGGTGCGGCGTTCGCTGAGCAGTGCCGCCAGCATCCAACCCTGCGTACCGTCCGGGTCTTCCACCTTGCGCCACTGTTTGAACACGGCGACGACGCGCACGGGCAGATCGGCACGCTGATACAGCCAGCTCGCCGGATAGGTCTTGTCCGGCCCGGTCCGCATCCGCGCACGGCCTGCATTGATCGAGGCGTAATATGGCAATGTCTTCTTGGCGTCGGCCGCCAGCGCGCCGCCTTCCATAGCGACCGTCGCCAGCATCGCTGCCGCCCAGATCCGATGGCGCATCGTCACTGTCCCTTTTTCCCGTATATCCTCTCTCTAGCGCCACCGCGGGCGGTGGCAACGATGCGTTGACGTTCGCGCGCACCTTCGCCAAGCCGGACGGGCGATGCCAGATACAAGCCCCCGTCCGCCGGCGCCGCGCGCGCCCCGCGTGATCGTCACGCGCGAGTTGACCGACTCGATCATGACGCGGCTGGAGGATCTGTTCGACACCGCGAACAACCGCGGCGACACGCCGATGACGCGCGATCAACTCGCCGCGGCGATGGCCGACTGCGACGTGCTGGTGCCGACCGTCACGGACGATATCGACGCGGCGTTGATCGAAGGCGCGGGCGAGCGGCTGCGCTTGATCGCCAATTACGGCGCGGGCGTGAACCATATCGCCCTGAAGGCAGCGCGCGCCCGCGGCATCATCGTCACCAACACGCCGGGCGTGCTGACCGAAGACACCGCCGACATGGCGATGGCCCTGATCGTGTCCGTCCCGCGGCGGCTCGCGGAAGGCGAAAAGCTCGTCCGATCGGGCGAGTGGCATGGCTGGAGCCCCGGCGGCATGCTGGGCCGGCGGATCGGCGGCAAGGCGCTGGGCATCGTGGGCATGGGCCGCATCGGCCAGGCGGTGGCGCGCCGTGCCCGTGCCTTCGGCCTGTCGATCCACTATCACAACCGCCGCCGTCTGCCCGCGGTGGTCGAGGCGGAACTGGGCGCGACCTTCCACGCCGATCTCGACGACCTGCTCGGGATCGCCGACATCGTGACGATCCACACGCCGCTCAACACGGACAGCCACGACCTGATCGACGCGCGGCGCATCGGACTGATGCGGCCGCACGTCTATCTCATCAACACCTCACGCGGCGGCATCGTCGACGAGGTCGCGCTGGTCGATGCGCTGGAGGCGGGTCGACTTGCCGGAGCCGGCCTCGACGTTTGGGAGCACGAACCGCGGATCGATCCGCGCCTGCTCGCGCTGCCCAATGTGGTGATGACACCGCACATGGGCTCGGCGACACTCGAGGGACGGCAGGCGTCGGGCGAGCGCGTCATACAGAACATCCGGATGTGGGCGGACGGCCACCGCCCGCCCGATCAGGTGCTCGACGGCTGGGTTTGACGCCTCCGGCGCGAATGTAACAAATCGTGATATTTCATGGGGTCGCGCAACCTTTGCTGCGTGGCAACATTGAACGCGGCACCCCTTTCGACAGGATGCCTAACCCATGATGCTCAAGCCGATCGCCGCCACGCTCCTTCTCCTCGGCACCGCTGCCGGCCTGTCGGCCTGCTCGACGCTCAAGGGTGCGGGCATCGGTGCGGCGGGCGGTGCGGGTGTCGCCGCGGCAACGGGCGGCAGCGTCGAAAAGGGGGCCGCGGTCGGCGGAACGGCCGGCGCGGTAGTCGGCACCGTCGCCGACTGACCTTATGGAGCGGGAGTCGAGCCTCAACCCGGCTCCCGCTCCTCCAACGCCGCAGCACGACGTAAGTCCTTCGGGCGTCCCATACGGTGCAGAAGTGCGACCAGCTCCGATCGTGCCGGCACGAAGAGCGTCGTATCGCGCAAAGCGATCGCCTCCCGCGTTTCGGGCTGCACCGGCCACCATCCCTGCGGACCGGCGATGGCAAAGCCTGCCATGATCTCGACAGGCACGTCCGCGCCCGGCCACACGGCAAAGATATCCGAGCGGAAGAGCGGGTCCGGCGGCATCGTCAGCGGCGTCAGTCCGGCCGCCGCCAGCACCGCGGGAGCATCCGCGCGGTCGATCAGGACGTCGATGTCGTGAACGTCGCCGGCCTCCGCCCCGTGCAACGCGACCGCCCCGCTACCGATGATCCACCAGGGATGGCGCGCCGGCCGCATCAGTTGCGCCACATCAGTCAGCGCCGCGGCCACCACCGGGGTCACGTTGGCGTACCGTCGTCCGTATCGAAGAGCGTCAACGCACGCTCACCGATGCCAAACTCCGGCCAGCACGCACGCCACGCGGCCAGATGCGACGTCGCGAAATGTCGCTCCAGCGCAGCGCGGTCGCGCCAGCGCTCCGCGACATGGATCAGACCCGGCTCGAGCACGTCCTCCGCGTAGCTATAGTTAAGGCATCCATCCTCGGCCCGGCTCGCCTCCACCATCGCGCGCATCGCCGGGCGCGCCGCCGCCAGCCGGTCGGCGGGCAGGCGGATCGTCCCGGCGATCAGCAGCACGATCAGTCGCCGGTCAGGATGCGGTCGACCAGCTGCTTCACCGACGGCACGAAGCCGTTCGAATAGAAAGGATCGCGCTTGAAGTTATAGGCGGCGTGACCGGCGAACATCAGGTTCTGGTCGACGTCACCACCGTGCGCGATGTCCTGCAGCGTCTTCTGGATGCAGAAGCTGCGCGGGTCGGCGAGGCGACCGGTCGAATTCGTCTCGGTATCCGCCCAGCTCGAGAAGGCGCATTGCGACAGGCAGCCCATGCAGTCGGCCTGATCCTTGCGGATGATGCCCTTCTCGGTCGGCGTCACGAAGACGAGCGTATTGTCCGGCGTCTTCAGCGCATCGGTATAGCCCTCGCCGAACCACTGGCGCGCCCGCAGCAGGTCGTTGCGCGTCACCCAGAAGTTCTTGCCCTTCACGCCCACGTCGAGCTGGAAGACGTGGTCGCCCGCTTCCTGGGTCGAGAAGGCGATCTGCCGGTCGGAGCGTGCTTCCAGGTTGCGCAGGAACGGATTGCGCACCGCGGACGAATAGAAACCGGTCGGCGAGAAGCGATGCAGCAGGACGTCGCCTTCCTCGATCTGCGTCAGGCGTGCCTTCCACTCTTCGGGGATCGGGCTTTCCTGCGTCAGCAGCGGGCGCGTGCCATACTGGAAGGCGATGGTGCCGAGTTCGGGATTGTCGATCCAGTTGTTCCAGTCGCGTAAGTACCAGACGCCGCCGGCCATCACGATCGGCGTGCTGTCGGGGATACCGCCTTCGCGCATCACGCTACGCAGTTCGGCGACGCGCGGATAGGGGTCCTGCGGCTTCAGCGGGTCTTCGGCGTTGGACAGGCCGTTATGGCCACCGGCCAGCCAGGGATCCTCGTACACAACCGCTGCCAGCCAGTTCGCAGCCTTCGAATAGGCACGCTTCCACAGTGCGCGGAAGGCGCGGCCTGACGAGACGATCGGCAGGTACGACACCTCGTACGACGCCGCGATCTCGCTGAGCTTATAGGGCATGCCCGCGCCGCAGGTGACGCCCGCCACCATGCCGCGCGTCCGCTCCAGCACACCGTGCAGCACACGCTGCGCGCCGCCCATTTCCCACAAGACGTTGATGTTGATCGCGCCCTTGCCACCCGCGATCTCGAACGCGCGCTTCACCTGCTGGACGGCGCCCTCGATGGCATATTCGATCAGCTCTTCATGGCGGGCACGCCGCGTCAGCGCACGATAGACCTGCGGGATGATCTTGCCTTCGGGATCGTAGCTGTCGGCGTTGACCGCCGAGACGGTGCCGATGCCGCCCGCCGCCGCCCAGGCGCCTGCGGAGGCATGGTTGGTCGCGGCGACACCCTTGCCGCCCTCGACCAGCGGCCAGACCTCACGGCCATTGTACACGATCGGCTTCAGGCCCTTGAACACGGAAAATCCAACCTCGCTGGGAATAAATCCGGTCGGCTATACAAGATGAACGCGGCGAAGCGAAGAAAATGCAACGTGTACCAGCCGGATGCACCACCGGACCGGCGGCAGGCTTAGGCGGCGGTTAACCCGATTGCGGCAGAGAGGCGCGACACGACACGTCTTCTTCTGCCGAGGGATCATCGACCCATGGGGGTTCTCGACACTCTGATCGCGCCCAAGCGCACGCCCCGTTCCCGCAAGCCTGCCCCCATGCCGCTGCCCAGTGGTCCGCTCGACGCCTTGCTGTCGGGTCAGTTCGCCGCCCTGGGCTATGCGGCCGGCGCGGTGCCGCATGGCGGCGCTACCGGATCGGCCTGGTCCCGCGGTTATGTGCTGGGCGCCGCCTGCGCCTCGCTGCAGCACCGCCCGGCCGCCCCGGTCACCGACCGCGAATGCTTCGCCACGGCGCTCGCCGCCTTCGCCAGCGCCTATGGCAAGGATATGGCGCGCGACATTCTCGCCGGCACGGTCGAGGCGGCCGAAGCCCAGGAACCGGAGGTCGAGGACGGGCTGCTCCAGGGCGCGAGCGATCTCGCGCTGCTCGCCCATGGCGAGGCCGACCCCGCCACGCTCGCCTTCGTGACACGCAACGCGGTGGACCTAACAGAGATTTGATCGTCTGGCGTCTGATGCCATCCATCCGCGCCAGACCTGCCGTCATTCCAGCGCAGACTGGGATCTCCCGGTCAAGGCGCGTGTCACAAGCCGGAAAAGACCCCAGCCTGCGCTGGGGTGACGCTTTTCCGGGCAGATCGATTGACGTCTAACCCAGTGCGCCGGGCCGCCCCATCGCCTCGGAGTACAGCGTGCGGTAGCGGGCAATCATCGTATCCGCGTCGTAATCGGCACGCGCCTTCGCCTGATTGGCCGCGCCGACCCGCCGGCGCAATGCGGCATCCGATACGAGGGCCTGCAACGCATCGCGCAGCAGCACCTCGTCGCCACCGGTCACGAAGGGCGCATTCTCCGCCGCGACCATGCGCGGCACGTCCCCCACCGGGGTGCTGACGATCGGCAGCCCCGCTGCCATCCCCTCGACGACGCTGATCGGCAGCTGCTCGCTCTTCGACGACAACGCCATGATGTCGAAATGCCCGACGAAGCGATACGGCCGGTCGAGGAAGCCCGGCAGCACCAGCCGCTCGGCGATGCCCATCGCCTTGGCCGCGGCGAGGATCGCACCCCGTTCGGGCCCTTCGCCGACGATCACCAGCTTGAACCGGCCGCTCAGGCCACCGCATGCGCGCACCAGCAGCGGCAGGCTCTTGACCTCGCGCAGGCCCGCCAGGCTGCCGATCACCACGTCGCGCGGATCGCGCAGGAAACCGGGGATCGCGCGCAATTCGGGCTTTTGCGTGTAGCGTGCCGTATCGATGCCGTTGGCGATGCGGTGCACGCGGCCGGCCGGCTGTTTCCACGTCGTGCGCGCGATGCCTTCCAGCACCTCTGACGGGACGACCAGCGCATGCGCCGCGCCCAGCGCCATGCGGCGATAGACGTTGCGTTCGATCTTCAGACCGCCCGCTTCGTCGGCGTTGAACCCGTCTTCGTGGTGGACCAGCGGCGGCGTGCCCTTGGGGAAGACGCGGCGCGCCATCACCCCGTCGATCGCGCCCCAATTATAGGTCAGCACCAGATCGAAGCGCCGCATGTAGCGCGCCAGCGCCTCGTAGCGCGCCACCGATGGCCGTCCGGTCAACGACGGTGGGTCCTGCGCGATTTCGTAGCGGATGCCCTTCGCGATCTGATCGCGCGCGCCGAGCTGGTCGGGCATGCCGCTGACGATCGTGTGCCGCGCCGCGTCGCCGAAGGCGTTCATCAGACGCACGGCACGCGCTTCCTTGCCGCCCAGGCTGAAGCTGGAATGCAGGTGGAGAATATGGACCGGCTGGTGCATCGCGCCGGGCTGTACCCCGTTCGCCTCGCCGGCGAAACCGCTTTGCCCCGGCGAAACGCGATCAGCGCAGCGGCAGCATCCGCAGTTCGACGATCGACCGCCACGCCCATTCCACCGGTGCGATGCGAAAGTGACGGACATAGACGTTCGCGCCCCACAGCAGCAGCGCGTTCACAGCCAGCGCCACCGCCATCATCGCCGTCCAGTCGAGCCGACCGTACAGCCCCAGCCCGATCGGCGAGAAGATCAACCACGAAACGATCAGCGTTTGCGCGACATAGAGCGTCAGCGCGGTCCGTCCGGCCGCGACGAACGGCTGCAACAGCCGCCGCCCCCGTGCGCCCTGCACCGCCAGCATCACCGCGGCGAGATGCCCCATCATCATCGCCAGCCGCGCGGCATCTTCCCACAGCCAGGCGATATCCATCCCGCCTTCCGGGCGCGTCGCCTCCCACCCGCCGTACAGACGCAGCGGTACGGCGATGCCATATCCCGCGGCGAGCAGCCACCAATACCGCCGCCGCGACCAGGCCCCCTGCAACACGCCCCAGCGGAACAGCGCCGCGCCGATCAGCATCGTCGCCGCGGCTTCCCAGACGATTACCACTTCCTCGTTGCGCAGCCGGTCCATCGACACCGCGCGCTGGCCGGCAGTCCATTGCGCCATCGTCCCGTGGCCGAACGCGTCTTCGCGCGCGACCGCCGCATCGTCCGCCGCCGCGGTGCGGGCCGCGCTCGCAGAGGCGGCGGTGGGATCGGCGAGCCGGTGCGAGACCGTGCTCACCCCCAGCGCCATCGTGAACGTGGCATAGGACAGGCCCAGCACCAGCAGCGCCCGCGGCGGCAGCCCGCGGAACAGGCACGCGACCATCGCCGCCACCGCATAGCTGTGCAGGATGTCGCCTGGCCACAGCAGCACCAGCATGTGCGCCATGCCGAACGCCCACAGCACCAGATTGCGCCAGCCATAGCGCAACGGAACGCTGAGCGGATCGCTCGACCGCGCGTCGATCCGGTCGGTCAGGATCAGCATGCCCGCGCCGAACAGCATCTGGAGCATCGCGCGCGGCGTACCCTCGATCAGGATCGTGCGCAGCCACCAGACGATCCGGTCGCTCGCGCTCCAGCCGAGATGGTGCAGGTCCGACCAATTGGCGGTCATCGACGCGCCCATCTCGCTGATGTTCATGAACAGGATGGCGAGGATCGCGATGCCGCGCAGGATATCCAGCGTCGCGATACGCGGCGCCCCACCCGGTTCATTGGCCGGTTCACTGGCCGGCGGAACGGCCGCCGGCATTCCCGCTTCGCTCACGCGCGCGCCTGATCCAGCAGCCGGTCGATGGCATCGCGGAGCGGCTCTTCGGCGAGCGTCGGGGCATGACCCACACTGGGCAGCGTCACCAGCTCGGCCTGGTCGAGCGCCGCCAGCATCCGCTCCGCGACCGGCTGCGACAGCACGTCGGATCGGCCACCGCGGACGATCAGCGTCGGCGTGTCCCGCAGCGCCGACAGCGCCGCCCACATATCCGCCCCGGCCTCGTTACCCGGCGTACGGAAGGGCTCGGCGATCTTCAGATCGTAATCCAGCACGATGCGGCCGCTGCTGGTCAGGCGGTACAGCCGCTTGGCCATCGCCAGCCAATCCTCGATCTCCCAATCGGGATAGACGTCGCCATTGCCCTCGGCGAGCGTGCGTGCCGCGTGCATCCACGTCGGGCAGCTGCTGCCCTTGCCCACATAGCCGCGGATCCGGCTCAACCCCGCCGCCTCGATCTCCGGTCCGACGTCGTTGAGCAGCGCTGCGGCGATCGGCGCACCGGCCTGCGCGAGCAGCATCGTCACGATCCCGCCCAGCGACGTGCCGATGGCGACGAACCGCCTGATCCCGCGCTCGGCCAGCAGCGCCTGGACGTCCGCTACATAGGTTGCCGGCACATAGGTCATCGGGTCTTTGGCATAGTCGCTACGCCCGCGTCCCCGGAACTCGACCGCGATCACCTGCCGCCGTCCGGCAAGCCTTGCGGCGAGCGCGTCGTAATCGCGCGCGTTGCGGGTCAGGCCGGGGAAGCACAGCACGGGCAGCAGGCTCTCATCGCCCGGATACAGGCGATAGTGCAGCTTCAGCCCGTCGGCCGACATCCAGTAACCGTGTTCGTACGCAGCCATGCGGAAATCCTCGGGGTTGCGGCCGGGGGGCAGCGCCCTCCATATCCACACATGCCCACCACCCCGCAAGCATACCGCCCCGCCACCGCATTGCTCGATCTCGGCGACACGATAGCGACCCCGGTGGAGGCCGCCGATTTCCCGGAGACCCGGCTGCGCTTCCGCAACGATCGCGCCGCTGCGGAGGTCGGGCTGGCGACGCTGGACGATAGCGAATGGATTCAGGCATTTGGCCGCTTCCAACCACTGCCCGGCACGCTGCCGCAACCGCTCGCGCTGCGCTATCACGGCCATCAATTCCGCCAGTACAACCCCGACATCGGCGATGGCCGCGGTTTTACCTTCGCGCAAATGTATGACGATGCCGGCCGGCTGATGGACCTCGGCACCAAGGGCTCGGGCCAGACGCCCTACAGCCGCTTCGGCGACGGCCGGCTGACGCTGAAAGGTGGCGTGCGCGAGATCCTGGCGACCGAGATGCTCGAGGCGCTCAACGTCCCCACCAGCCGCACGCTGTCGCTGATCGAGACGGACGAAGAGCTGGTCCGCGGCGACGAGCCCTCCCCCACGCGGTCGGCGGTGCTGGTGCGCCTCAGCCACAGCCATATCCGTATCGGCACGTTCCAGCGCCTCGCCTACGAACGCGACGAGGCGGGCATGCGCGCGCTTGTCCGCTATGTGCTGCACAACCTGTACGGCGAGGAGTCGGACGATCCGATCCGGCTTCTCACCCATGTCGTCGAGCGCACCGCGCGTCTCGCCGCACGCTATATGGCGGCAGGCTTCGTCCACGGCGTCCTCAACAGCGACAATATCAACGTGACGGGCGAAAGCTTCGATTACGGCCCGTGGCGGTTCGCCTCGACGTGGGACCCAGCCTTCACCGCGGCCTATTTCGATCACGCCGGCCTTTACGCCTTCGGCCGCCAGCCCGAGGCGATCCACTGGGACGTGATGCAGCTCGCCGCCTCGTTACGCCTGATCGCCGAGAGCGACCCGCTGATCGCCGCGCTCGAGACATTCCCGACCCACTATCAGCGCGAGATCGCCAATGCGCTGCTCTGGCGGATTGGCGTCACCCCGCGCGGCGGCGACGAGGACCGCGCGCTCGTTCGCACCCTCGAACGCACGATGCGCGCGACCGAGGTGGCAATCGATCGCTTGTTCTTCGACATGTTCGGCGGCGCTCTGCCGGACCGCTACGGCAGCGAGTGGGATGATCTGCGCGCCGCCCTCGCCCCCTACGCAGCGCGCAAGCCGCGCGATCACGCCTATTGGCAGGGCAGCCCGTGCAGCATGCTGATCGATGAGGTCGAGGCGATCTGGTCCCCCATCGCGGACGCCGACGACTGGTCCCGCGTCCACGCCAAGGTCGCTGCGATCCGCGCCATGGGCGACGCCCTCGCCTGAGCGCCACCTTGCCGCCCCGCCGCCATTCGCCTAACCCCGCCCGCAGGAGGGCCGAAGCGCACACGCATGGTTGACGAGATCATCTCCCACGAACCCGCGACCGGGGCAGAGCTCTGGCGCGGCCCGATCGGCAATGCCGATGCCGAGGTGGAGGCCGCGCGCGGCGGTTGGGCCGCCTGGGCCGCGCTGCCGCTGACCGTGCGGATCGAAACGATGCGCCGCTTCGGCAACGTCGTGCGCCAGCGTCACGAACAGTTCGCCGACCTGCTCGCCCGCGAAACCGGCAAGCCGCTGTGGGAAGCGCGGACCGAGATCGACACCGTCATCGCCAAGGTCGACATCTCCGTCACCGCTTACGCCGAGCGCACCGCGCAGCGCCGGCTCGATGCACCGATGGGCAGCCGCATGGCGCTGCGCCACAAGCCGCACGGGGTGCTGGCGGTGCTCGGACCCTATAACTTCCCGGCGCACCTGCCCAACGGGCACATCGTGCCCGCGCTGCTCGCCGGCAATGCGGTGGTGTTCAAGCCCTCCGAAAAGACACCCGCGACCGGTGCCTTCCTGATCGACTGCTACCGCGCCGCCGGCGTGCCCGAGGCCTGCGTCCGCTTGCTGCTCGGCGGTCCGGCGGAGGGCAAGGCGGTCGCCGAGCATGCCGATATCGACGGCCTGCTGTTCACCGGATCGGCGCGCACGGGCCTCGCGCTCAACCGCGCCTTTGCGAGCAAGCCCGAAAAGATCCTGGCACTGGAGATGGGCGGCAACAACCCGATCATCGTCTGGGACACGCCCGATCTGCATTCGGCCGCCGTGCTGGTGATCCAGTCCGCCTTCACCTCCGCCGGCCAGCGCTGCACCGCCGCGCGCCGCCTGATCGTCGAAGACCGGCTATACGATCCGCTGCTCGAGCAGGTGAACGCGCTCGCCGGGCGGCTCATCGTCGGCGCGCCGCATGACGATCCGCAGCCGTTCATGGGGCCGGTGATCGACAACCATACCGCCGACATGCTGACCGAAAGCTTCCTCGCGCTGTCGATGCGCGGCGGCCGGCCGATCCGGCACATGGAACGGCCGATCGACGACAAACCGTTCCTCAGCCCCGCGATCATCGACATGACCCACGCGACCGAGCGGCCCGATATCGAGCTGTTCGGCCCGATCCTGCAGGTCTATCGCGCCGGCGATTTCGATGAGGCGATCGGCATCGCGAACGACACGCGCTACGGTCTGTCGGCGAGCCTCGTCAGCCACACGCCGTCGCTGTACGACCGCTTCTGGGCGGGTATTCGCGCCGGCATCGTCAATTGGAACCGCCCGACCAACGGCGCATCTTCTGCGGCCCCGTTCGGTGGCATCGGCTGGAGTGGCAACCACCGCCCCAGCGCCTATTATGCCGCCGATTACTGCGCCTATCCGGTCGTCAGCAACGAAGCCGAAAGCGCACGGGCGAATATCGGGATCGGGTTGCGAGACGCCTGAGGCCGAGAGGGGCGATCGTCGCTCCTCAGGCCACCGCCGCCACCGGGGCCTCCGGCAGGACTGCCACCGGCAGCGTCCGGAACCCCGGCCGCGCCAGCAGATAGCCCTGGATGTAGCGCACGCCGAGGCCGCGCAGCGTCTCATATTCGGCGACCGTCTCGATCCCCTCAGCGATCACCGTGATGTCGAGCGACGCGGCGATCCGCACCACGCCCTCGACGATCATCCGTCGCGGCAGGCTGGCGTCGATGTCGCGGATCAGCTCCATGTCGAGCTTGATGTAATCGGTCTGGAATCGGGCGAGCAGCCCCAGCCCGGCATGCCCCGCTCCGAAATCGTCGATCGCGGTGCCGAACCCCATCGCGCGGTACGATTCGACGATCGTCTGGACATGCGCGGTGTCCGCCATCTCCTCATTCTCGGTAAATTCGAAGATCAGCCGATCGGTCGGCAGCCCCGTCACCCGCGCGGTTTTCAGCGTCAACTGGATGCATGCCAGCGGCGAATAGACCGCATTCGGCAGAAAATTGATCGACAGTTTGGCACCCGTGTCGAGGATACCTGCCGCCACCGCCCCCTCGATCGCCGCAACCCGGCATTGCTGATCGAAGGCGTAGCGATTGTCGGGCGTCACGCGGGCCAGCACCTCGGCCGCGCCCTCGCCGTCCCCCCCGCGCACGAGCGCCTCATAGGCGAAGGGCAGGCCGGTGACCGTATCGACGATGGGCTGGAACGCCATCGCTATGTCGAAGACATGGGCTGGAGAGCGGCAGCCCTGACACCCGACGGGAGCAATGCTTGTCATACATAAGGGTTAGGTCACAAACACTAACGCGACGTGAACCACACACCCGAAATGACATTGATGTAAATCAGTCACAAGCTTCCCTTCCGGGGCCACAAGCATCGCTGCGTTGCCGCACAAGGGCGCAACGGCCATGTCGGCGATCATGGCTACGCTTCTCGATCCGGGCGCCCGTGGGCGCGTCATCCTCGTCGGCGCCGGACCGGGTGACCCCGGGCTGCTCACCGTTCGCGCGGTAGAGGCGTTGCGGACCGCCGATATCCTCGTCCATGACGGGTTGATCGACCCGCGCGTGCTCGATCTGGCGCCCCCCTCCGCGCAGCGTATCTCCGTCGCCAAGCGGCGCGCCCGCCACACGCTGCCGCAGGAGGCAATCAATGCGTTGATCGTCGCGCATGTAAAGACCGGCGCGATCGTCGTGCGGCTGAAGGGCGGCGACCCGTTCATCTTCGGACGCGGCGGCGAGGAAGTCGAAGCGGTGCGCGCTGCCGGCCTGCCCGTCGAGGTCATTCCCGGCGTCTCGGCGGCGCTCGGCTGCGCGGCGGAGGCGATGCTGCCGCTCACCCACCGCGATCATAGCAGCGCGGTCAGCTTCGTCGCGGGTCAGTGCAAGGGGCTGGCGGATCAGGATTGGTCCGGCCTCGCCGGTCAGGGCCGGACGCTGGTGATCTACATGGGCGTCGCGACGGCGAACGACATCGCCGACAAACTGATGGCAGACGGCGTGGCGCCCGACATGCCTGTCGCGGTGCTCGAGCGCGGCACGCTCGTCGGCAGCCGCGCGCTCCGCACCCTGCTCGCCGACCTCGGCCCGATGGTCGAGCGTGAACGCGTGCAAAGCCCGGCGATCATCGTCGTCGGCGAAGTGGTCGAACTCTCGGACGCCGAGGACAAGCTTGCACGCTGGGCGCGGGTCGCCGAAGGAATGAGCGCATGAGGCTCCTGACCGGCAACGACCTTCCCACCGGCGATGTCGTGTGGTGGACCGGCACCGGCTGGTCGCGCCACGTCGAGGACGCCGTCGACGTCGGCCACGAGGGCGAAGGCATTCTGCGGGCCGAGGAAGGCGCCCGCCGCGTCAACGTCCCCTATCTGATTGACGCGATCGCCACGCCCGAAGGCCCCCGCCCCGCGCATATCAAGGATCGCATCCGTGCGCTTGGACCGACCGTGCGGCCGGACCTGACTCTCAAGCCGGCGGACCCCGAAGCCGGGAGCTGGGTGATATGATGAGCGGCCCCACCCTACCCTTCGTCATCCCGGCGAACGCCGGGATCCACGGACACGATATCGTCCAGGGCATCGCGCAACCGCTGACTACGACGCAACCATGGATCCCGGCCTTCGCCGGGATGACGAGGGTTGGTGGCGCCGCGTCGCGCGTCTTCTCCGCGTCTCCGCGTCTCCGCGCGAACCAAAACTCCGAAGGCCGGAAAGCCATCCATGTATAAATACGACCAGTACGACCAGGCGATCGTCGATGCCCGCGTCGACGAATTCCGCGATCAGGTCGAGCGCCGCCTGTCGGGCCAACTGACCGAAGACCAGTTCAAGCCGCTGCGGCTCATGAACGGTCTCTACCTCCAGCTCCACGCCTACATGCTGCGCGTCGCCATCCCCTATGGCACGCTCGACGCGCGTCAGATGCGCATGCTGGGGTCGATCGCCCGCGATTACGACCGCGGCTACGGCCATTTCACCACGCGCCAGAACCTCCAGTTCAACTGGATCAAGCTCGCCGACACGCCTGATATCCTGGCGAAATTGGCCACGGTGCAGATGCACGCCATCCAGACCAGCGGCAATTGCATCCGCAACATCAGCGCCGACCAATATGCCGGCGCCGCCGGGGACGAGGTTACGGATCCGCGCCCCTGGGCCGAGCTGATCCGCCAGTGGAGCACGTTCCACCCCGAATTCAGCTACCTGCCGCGCAAGTTCAAGATCGCGGTCATCGCCGCGGCCGAGGACCGTGCGGCGATGCGCCTGCATGACATCGGCATCCAGCTGCTGGAGCAGAACGGGGAATTGGGCGCAGCGATCTACGTCGGCGGCGGCATGGGCCGTACGCCGATGGTCAGCCACCTGATCCGCGACTTCATCACCGCCGACGACCTGATGAGCTATCTCGAGGCTGCCTTGCGCGTCTACAATCGCTACGGTCGCCGCGACAACATCTACAAGGCGCGGATCAAGATCCTGCTCCACGAGATCGGCGCTGACGAATACCGCCGTCAGGTCGAGGAGGAATTCGCCCTCGTCAAACAGCTGGGCATCGACCCGCCGCGCGCCGAACTCGACCGCATCACCGCGATGTTCGCGCCTCCGGCGTTCGACACCGGGCCGGCCGCTGCGGTCGACCGCGGCGATCCCGATTTCGCCGTCTGGCTCGACCAGAACGTGGTTGCGCACAAGCAACCCGGCTACCACATCGTCAACGTCAGCCTGAAGCCCGCCGGCGGTATTCCCGGCGATGCGACGGCCGATCAGATCGATCTGCTGGCCGATCTGGCAGAACGCTTGTCTTTCAATGAGTTACGCGTGACGCACGCGCAAAACATCGTGTTGCCGCATGTGCACGGGCGTGACCTTTGTGACCTTTGGGCCGCGCTGCGCGACGCTGGCCTCGCCGAGCCGAACCTCGACCTCATCACCGATATCATCGCCTGCCCCGGCCTTGATTATTGCAGCCTCGCCAATGCGCGCTCCATCCCGCTGGCGCAGAAGATCGCGAGCCGCTTCGCCGACCGCGAACGCCAGCGCGACCTTGGCGAATTGAAGCTCAAGATCAGCGGCTGCATCAACGCCTGCGGCCACCATCATGCCGGCCACATCGGCATCCTCGGCGTCGACAAGAAGGGCACCGAAAACTACCAGCTCTCGCTCGGTGGATCGGGGGCGGAGGACGTCAGCCTCGCCAAGATCACCGGCCCCGGCTTTTCGGAGGACGGCGTGGTCGACGCGATCGAGCGTGTTACCGACCGTTACATCGCGCTGCGCGACGAGGGCGAACGCTTCCTCGACACCTATCGCCGCGTCGGCTTCGAACCGTTCAAGGAGGCGATCTATGGCTGATGCCGACACGCTGCTGCGCTTCCGGGACGACGAACCGCACGACGAACCCGCCGTCACGCTCGACGCCTTTCTGGGCCAGACCAACGCCACAGCAGTTCGGCTGGAAGCGGGTGAGGACGCCCGCGCGCTGATCCCGCAGCTGGGACAACTCGCGCTCGTCGAGGTCAGCTTCCCCACCTTTCGCGATGGCCGCGGCTACAGCGCCGCACGCGTATTGCGTGAGGCCGGCTATACCGGCGAACTACGCGCGGCGGGTGACGTGCTGGTCGATCAGCTGCCCCTGATGCGCCGCTGCGGCTTCGACAGCTTCGCGCCCGAAGCCCCGATCGACGGCGAGACGCTGATCCGAGCGCTCGACCGCTACGACTATCGCTATCAGGCCGCGGCGGACGCCGTCGCTCCGGTGTGGAAGCTGCGCCATGGCTGAGGCCGCACGTCAGCTCGACACGATCGATGTCGCGCCCGCCTTTACCGCCGCGGACGCAGCCGCGATGCAGATCCGCTTCGCCGGCATCCCCGCGCCCGAGATGCTGCGCGAACTCCTGACCGGCGAACTGGCGGGCCGCATCGCCTCCGTGTCGTCCTATGGCGCCGAATCCGCGGTCCTGCTCCACATGGTGGCGCAGATCGACAAGGACGTGCCGGTCATCTTCACCAACACGCAGAAGATGTTCGGCGAGACCCTCGCCTATCGCGACGAATTGTCTGAGCGGCTGGGCCTCACCGACTTGCGCGTCTTCCGGCCCGATCCGCGGATGCTCGCCCTACGCGACGCGACCGGCATGCGCTGGTCCTACGACCCCGACGGCTGCTGCGAAATCCGCAAGGTCGAACCGCTCCGCCGCGCGCTCGGCCCGTTCGACGCGTGGATTTCGGGCCGCAAGGGCTTCCAGGCCGGCACCCGTACCGCGCTCCCCCGCTTCGAGGAGGACGACGGGCGGCTGAAGATCAATCCGCTCGCCGACTGGTCGAAGGATCAGCTCGACGCCTATTTCGCCGAGCACGATCTGCCGCGTCACCCGCTGGAGGCGCAGGGCTATCTTTCGATCGGCTGCGCGCCCTGCACCAGCAAGGTCCGCCCCGGCGAAGACCCGCGCGCCGGCCGCTGGCGCGGTTGGGACAAGGTGGAATGCGGCATCCACGTCTCCACCCTGCCCGGCGAAGACCCGGCGTTCTGAGGCGACGTCAGCCGCTGACCCGCAGCGATAGCCGGACGTTGCGCGGCTGCCCCGGATAGATCCACACCCGGCTGTACGAACTCTGCGCGTAGCGGGCGTCGAATAGGTTGTCCGCCTCGGCCCGCAGCGTCAGCCGCGGCGATACGGCATATTCGATGGCAGCCTTTGCCTTCAGATAGGCAGGCAGCACCACATAGTCGCGCTCGATCGACCCGGCGCGGTCCCCCATGTAGCTGGCGCCGGCGCTCACCGAGAACCCACGCCCGTCATCGTCGGTGAACCGCCCCAGCGCAAAGACCGTGCCGCTGTGATCGGGCACGTTGAGCGCGCGATCGGTCGGGAAGGCGCCGTCGTCCACTCGTGCGCGAGTCCAGGCGTAATTGCCGACGATCTGCCAGTGCGGCGCGATCCGTACCGATGCGTCCCATTCGATCCCGCGGCTGCGCAGGCTACCGACCGGCGCGTTGAAAGCGGGATCGACGGGGTCGTTGGCGAGGATGCCGCGCTTGCGGATGTCGAACCAGGTCGCGGCGATATCGACATTCGCCCAACGCCCGGCCACGCCGAGCTCATATCCCACGCCGCTTTCGGGCGCGAAGCCGTTGCCGTCGCGACCCGTGCCCGAGTTGAGCACGAAGCTTTCGCCCCAGCTGGCATGCACCGCGATCGCATCGGTCGCCTGGTAGCGCGCGCCGAGCCGGTAATGCATCGGCGAGCCCACCGTACGCCCCACCTGCCCCGTGTTGTTATTTTGGATACGCTGGCGATAGGCGTCGAACCGCGCACCGCCCGACAGCGTCAGCCGGTCGGTCACATCCCACATGTCCTGCACATAGACCGTGCCCGACCAGCGCTTTTCGCGATTGTTCGTAAAGGGCAGCAGCGTCGGCGGCGTCTGGCCGTAGACGGGCGTGAAGACGTCGATCGCATAGGGATTGCCGCCGCGCGCCGGATCGCCCGGATTGCGCCGCATCCAGCGTTCGGCATAGTCCAGCGTATAGCCCTTCAGCCCGATGCTGGGCCGATGCGCGCCGATATGTCCGGCGAGTTCGATCCGCGCGGACAGATCGTCCACCTTGAAATCGCGCGATCGCCGCTGCCGCCACAGCGTTCGCCCGCCGACCAGCCGCGACTGATCGGAGGAGAAGCCTTTCAACGTTCCCGTCCGCCAGGCGACGCCCCCGGTCACCGTCCAGTCGCCGCCCAGGTCGGCCAGCGCCGTCAGCTGGTGACGCTGGTTGCGGAAGCGGGTCTTGCCGTCGTTCGGCTCGCCATAATAGGCATCGCGCGGCACGGCGTTCGCATTCCCGTCGAGCGCCGGAATCCCGCGATCGAACAGCGTGTCGAAGCGCGTGATCTCGCCGATATAGGTGACGCGCAGCCGCTCGCTGGGCCGCCAAGTCAGCGACGGCATCACCACCTGCCGATCCAGCCCGACGAAGTTGCGCCAGCCGTCCGACGTTTCCGCAGCGACGACGATCCGCGCGGCCAGCGTCCGCGAGACGGGCCCGGTCGCATCCAGCTCCACCCGGCGCGTTCCGAACGATCCCAGCGTGAACACCGCATTCGCGGCCGGGACGAAATCCGGCGTCTTGCTGACGATGTTGACGCGCCCGGCCGGATCGATGTCGCCGAAGAGCGCGCCCGCCGGCCCCTTCAGCAATTCGATCCGTTCGGTGGTCGCGGGATCGCGGGGTGGCCCCATGCCGCGATTGGCGAGGAAGCCATCGACATAATATTCCCCGCCGCCATCCGGCGTGCCCAGGAAGCCGCGGATGGCGAAATTGTCCATGACGCCGCCACGGTTGTTCTGGTTGCTGACGCCGCTGACCAGTTCGAGCGCGTCCGACAGGCGATAGGCCCCCGCGGCGGTTAGCAGGTCGCGCTCGATCGATCGGCTCGACTGCGAGAGCGTGCGGGTCGCGATGTCCGACGACAGCGTTCCGTCGCCGCGCGCCCGGCGTGTGCCGAGCACGACGATATCGCCGCTGCCGACGGCGACGTCATCCGTATCCTGCGCGGCGGCGGGCGTGATCGGCAGGCAGGCAATCAGCGGCGACAGGCAGGCGGCAACGCGGGATCGAAGAAGCAAAATATATTCCAGTGATGTTGTAACGTCCCAATGTTGAACCGTGCCGGACCTGTCAACCGTCCTCCTTATGCCGCGTTGGGGGTCGCTGCCTGTTGCCGGAAGTCGACGACCACCGGAGTGGCACCGATCGCCATTGTCCGCCGCACCTCCTGCGGGTCCGCCAAAGTGCGCGACGGCCGGCCGACCAGGAACCCCTGCACGCTCGCGCAGCCTTCGCGCGCGACGATGGCGAGCTGCGCCGGCCGTTCGATCCCCTCGGCCAGCACCGGCATGCGCAACAGGCCCCCGAGCGCCGTCACCGAACGCAGGATCGAGATCGCCTGATCGTCATATTCCAATTCGGCGACGAAGGACGCATCCAGCTTGATGCAGTCGAACGGGAAGGAGCGCAGTACGTCGATCGACGAATAGCCCACGCCGAAATCGTCGAGGACGATCGACACGCCCATCGCCTTCAACGCGTGCAGCTGTTCGAGCGCGAACCGGCGATCGTGAATGATCGCGCTTTCGGTGAGCTCCAGCACCAGCCGCGTCGGCGACAGGCCGCTATCCTCCAGCGCAGACCGCACCGTCATCACCAGACGCGGGTCGGACAGGTGCTTGGGCGAGAGGTTGACGGACACCGGATACCGATTGGGCCACAGCGCCGCTTCGAAACACGCCTGGCGCAGGATCCAAATGCTCAGCGGCACCACCTCGCCGCTCTCTTCCGCCAGCGGGATGAACTCCGCCGGCGGCACCATGCCGCGCAGGGGATGGTTCCAGCGCACCAGCGCCTCATATCCCTTGATCTCGCCTGTCTCGGTCGACGCCTGCACCTGGAAGTGCAGCTCGAATGCGCCCTTGTCGAGCGCACGCCGCATATCGACGACCAGCTCACGCCGGGCGCGCACCGCATCGTCCATCTGCGCGTCGTAGAAACACGGTTCGCTGGAATGGATCGACTTGGCGCGGTACATGGCGAGGTCCGCCTTCGCCAGCAGCGCGTCGGCATCCCAGCCGTCGTGGACCGCGAGCGCCACGCCGATGTTCGTGCCGATCGAGGCGGTGAATCGGTCGAAGACGAAGGGCGCGTCAAAGACCGCGCGGAGCCGATCGAGGAAATCGGTCAGCTCCTCGGCCAGATCGTAGGAGATGACCGCCGCAAATTCGTCGCCGCCCAGACGGCTGATACATTCGTTCGGCCCCAGCGTCGCGGTCATCCGCGCCGCCAGTGCCATCAACAGCTGATCGCCCGCCAAATGGCCATAGGTGTCGTTCACTACCTTGAACCGCGACAGATCCATCATGACGACTGCCATGCACAGATGCCCGCCCTTGCGGTTGAACCGCCGGTCCAGCTCCTCGTTGAAGCTCATGCGGTTGGGCAGGTCGGTGAGCCCGTCGTACAGCGCCATGCGACGCAGCCGGCGGTAGGATTCACCCTTCGTATGCCCGTCGATCAACGCGCTGATCGCGGCGCACCCCACGATGATGAGCGATGCGACCGCGGTCGCCACCGCCAGCGCGTTCATGGTCGGTAGCGACAGACCGTCGCCCAAACGGATGACGGTGATATGCATCGCCGCCATCCCGGTAAAATGCAGCGCCACAACGCCCAGCGCCAGCAGGCTCATCGTCCGCAGCGCACCCGCACGCCCGGCTTGCCGCGCGCGTGCGAAGGCGGCGGCGCTCAGCCCGACCGACAGCAGCACCGATAGTGCGACCACCGGCCAGGTCCAGGTGACGATGCCGTCGACATGATAGGCCGACATGCCGAGATAGTGCATCAGCGCGATCGCCCCGCCGATGACGCCGCCGCCCATCATCCCCGCGCCACGTCGGGCCGAAGCAGCCAGCGCCAGCCCCGGCGCCGCCATGCCGATCGCGACGAGCAACGAACTGAGCGTCTGCATCGGATCGAGCACCACTGGCACCGACGCGCGATAGGCCATCATCGCGACGAAATGCGTCGCCCAGACCATCGTACCGGTCGCGACCGCAGCCAGCATCACCCAGCCCGCCCGGCTGTAGCCGTCCGCCGAACGGATGCAGTGGAACAGCTGCACGCTGGCCGCCGCGCCGACCAGGCAGACGAGCACCGCCAGCAGGACGAGGCGCAGGTCGTGCTGCGCGAAGCATAAGGCAACGTCGGTCATGCGGCCCTTACCCCCCGTGCGCCGCGGCGCCCTTCCATCACCAGCGACACCTGTCGGGCCAGGCCGACAAGATAGGCCTTCTGATCCGCCGATGCGGGCGGACGCGGCTTGACGTCGGCGACGCAGAGCGCGCCGATCTCGATACCGCCGATCAGGCGAAGCGGCGTGCCGATATAGTAACGGATGAACGGTGCCCCGATCACCGGGGGCAAATTGGCGAAGCGCGAGTCGGCGGCGGCGTCGCAGCATTCCAGCACGTCCGGGACGTCCAGCGTCAGGGTGCAAAATCCGTCGCGGCGCGGCAGACAGCCGACGTCGACACCGCGGGCCGTATGGATCGCCTGAATATCGTCGTAAATCAGCGACAGGGCGGCGATGGGGGCGGCAAAACCCTGCTGCGCAGCTTCGACGTGGCGATCGAGCGCCGAGGCGGTCGCCTCGTCCCCACCGGTCAGGCCGCGTACGGTGCGCGAACGGAGGCGTTCACGGAAGAGGTTCGTCAGCATCGATTGTCGGGCGCTCGGTAGGTCATCTGTCCGTGCGCATGTGGGCCATAAAGGGTTAAGATGACGTCAGCGTAAAGCACCCGTAATGGATTGGATTATCCTCTGTTTTGAGGCGATTATCGGGGGCAGGCTGCCTGCCCCCGATCACCGGCCACGTTATTGATGCACGTCGTACCGATCGAGCATCATCACCTTGTCCCACACCGCCACGAAATCGCGGACGAAGCGTGCCTGACCATCGGCCGCCGCATAGACTTCGGCGATCGCGCGCAATTGCGAATTGGCGCCGAAGATCAGGTCGCAGCGCGTCGCTTCGAACCGGGCATCGCCGCCGTCGCGGGCGACCACGCTGAAGCGCGATCCCTGCTCGTCCGCCTTCTTCCATTCATAGTCCATGCTGGTCAGCACGGTGAAGAAATCGTTGGTCAGCACGCCGACGCGGTCGGTGAACATGCCGTCGGACGATCCGTCCCAATTGGCGCCCAGCGCGCGCAGGCCGCCGGTCAGCACCACCCATTCGGGTGCGGACAGCGCAAGCAGGTCGGCCCGGTCGAGGAACAGCTGTTCGGGCGGCAGGTCGGCGACGTTCACCGCGTCGAAGTTCGGATCGACATAGTTGCGGAAGCCATCCACCACCGGACGCAGCCATTCGAAGCTATCGGCGTCGGTCAGCGCGTCCGTCGTGTCCATTCGGCCGGGGGTGAACGGAACCTCGGTCGCCGCGCCGGCCGCCGTCGCCGCCTGCTCGACCGCGACGCAGCCGGCGAGCACGATCAGGTCGGCGAGCGAGACCGCCTTGCCGCCCGAGGCACCGTTGGCGAAGTCCGCCGCGACGCGCTTGAGACTGTCGATCACCGGACGGGTGCGCGCGTTGATCGCCCAATCCTTCTGCGGTGCGAGCGCGATACGCGCGCCATTTGCGCCGCCGCGCTTGTCGCTGTGCCGGAAGGTCGAGGCTGCGGAAAAGGCGGTAAAGGCCAGGTCCGACACCGAATGCCCCGACGCCAGGATCGCCTGCTTCAGCGCGGCGATGTCAGCGGCATCGACCAGGGGATGGTCGACCGGCGGGATCGGATCCTGCCACAGCAGATCGTCCTCGATCGTCCGCTCCTCGCCCAGGTAACGCTCCTTCGGCCCCATGTCGCGGTGGGTCAGCTTGTACCAGGCCTTGGAGAATTGCTCGGTGAAATAGGCGAAGTCGGTCAGGAACCGCTCGCAGATCGGGCGATAGACGGGATCGACCTTCAGCGCGATGTCGCTGGTCATCATCATCAACGGGTGCGTCTTGCCCGCGATATGCGCGTCGGGGGTGTGCGGCGCGCTCTTGTCGACCGGAGTCCATTGCAGCGCGCCCGCGGGGCTACGCGTCTGTTCCCATTCGAACTTGAACAGGTTTTCGAGGTAGCTGTTGTCCCATTGCGTCGGGTCGGGCGTCCAGCTGCCCTCGATGCCGTTGGTCATCGTGAACTCGCCGGCGCCGGTGCCCTCGGGATTGTGCCAGCCCAGGCCCATCTGCTCGATGGGCGCCATTTCGGGCGGTGCGCCGATGCGGTCGGCCTTCACCATGCCGTGGCTCTTGCCGAAGGCGTGGCCGCCCGCGATCAGCGCCACCGTCTCCTCATCGTTCATCGCCATGCGGGTGAAGGCGATGCGGATGTCGCGCGCCGACGCCATCGGGTCGCCGCTAGCATAGGGCCCCTCGGGATTCACGTAGATCAGCGACTGGTGCGTCGCGGCCAGCGGCTGTTCCAGGTCGTAATCGGCATCGCCGTTCTGCCCGCGCCAGCGCTTGTCGCGATTGACCATTTCGTCGAACGACTTGACCGTCGTCATGTCGACGACCTCGGGACCCCAATAGGTCGCGTCGTCCGCCCCCCACGCGTCATGCCGGCCGCCGGCGAAACCGTAGGTGGGGAAGCCCATGATCTCCAGCGCGCAATTGCCGGTCAGCACCATCAGGTCCGCCCAGGACAGCGCGGCGCCATACTTCTGCTTGATCGGCCAGATCAGCCGGCGCGACTTGTCGGTGTTGCCATTGTCCCACCAGCTGTCGATCGGGGCGAAGCGTTGCATCGCCTCGCCCGCGCCGCCGCGCCCGTCGGCGATGCGATAGGTGCCGGCCGAGTGCCAGGCCATGCGGATCATCTGCGGGCCGTAATTGCCATAGTCGGAGGGCCACCACGCGACCGAGCTGGTCAGGAACGCCTTGATCTCCGCCTTCAGCGCCGGAAGGTCGATCGCCTCGAACGCAGCCTTATAGTCGAAGTCCGCACCCAGCGGATTGGCGCGCGGGCCGTTGCGGTGCAGCTGTTCGACGCGCAGGCGGTTGGGATACCAGTCCTGCAACGTCGGCTTGCTAGTCTGCGCCCCCCCGATCCGATCGCCGCCAAAGGGGCATTTGCCGGCAAGGACGTCCTTATAATCTTCCATGAACACGCGCTCCAGCATCCGCCATTGGGTGAAACAGGAGCGCAGCCGGGCGATGCGAGGAACCCGACGTGCCACAGGTCGAGCCTGATCCACATCAAGCCGAAACGAGGAAGTCGCCGCGCCGTTGCCTGAAATTTAATTTAGATTTGTCCGTCCCCGCCTCTGCTATCGGCTGATGTCTCAACAGATTGGCTCGACGCTGTGACGGCGCTGTCCGTATAACCGTCATCGTTCAACCGAGGTGCCCACCCGATGACCGACATGCCGCATGCCCCCGGCGAACATCACCTGGTCCACCGCACCGGCTGGCTGCGCGCGGCGGTGCTGGGCGCCAATGACGGCATCATCTCGGTATCGAGCCTGGTCGTCGGCGTTGCCGCCGCGCCGGGCGCCAGCGCCGCGACCATCCTGCTCGCCGGCGCGGCGGCGCTGGTCGGCGGCGCACTGTCGATGGCGGCGGGCGAATATGTCTCGGTCAGCTCGCAGGCCGATACTGAACATGCCGATTTGACGCGTGAAGCGGCCGAACTACACCGCAATCCCGAAGCCGAAACCAGGGAACTCGCCGCCATCTACGTCGGCCGCGGCGTCGCGCCCGCGCTGGCGCAGACGGTGGCCGAACAGATGATGGCGCATGACGCATTGGGGGCCCATCGCCGCGACGAACTGGGGCTGGCCGACGACGGCGGGTCGCGCCCCGTTCAGGCCGCGGTCTTTTCCGCCGCCGCCTTCACCTCTGGCGCGATCCTGCCGGTGGTGATCGCCGCGCTGGCGCCCCGTCACCTCGCGGTGATGGTCGTGCCGGTGGTGGCGATCATGCTGCTCGCCATCCTGGGGGCGATCGGCGCCAAGGCCGGCGGTGCTCCGCAGGTTCGCGCGGTGGTGCGCGTCACGGCGCTCGGTGCGCTGGCGATGGCCGCGACGGCGTTGCTGGGGCATCTGCTCCCCGTGGGTGCGCTGTAACCCTTTGCAGCACGACGCGCGGTCGCTAGCGCTTCCCCGATACATCGCCGGCACCGAACCGGCGGAGGGACGCGAGAGGATGGCCACATGGGTGCGCTGACGGGATTGAGGGTGCTCGACATGAGCCGCGTGCTGGCAGGGCCCTGGTGCGCGCAGACGCTGGCGGATCTCGGCGCGGAAGTCATCAAGATCGAACACCCCCGACGCGGCGACGATACGCGCGAATGGGGGCCGCCCTGGATGGCGGACGCGGATGGCACGCCGACGCGCGAAGCCTCGTATTTCCAGGCGGCGAACCGCGGCAAACATTCGGTCGCGATCGATATCGCCTCCCCGCAAGGACAGGCGCTGATCCGCGCGATGGTGCCGCAGTGCGACGTGTTGATCGAGAATTACAAGGCGGGATCGCTGGCGAAATACGGCCTCGACTATGACAGCCTGCGCGCGCTCCACCCCGGCCTGATCTATTGTTCGGTGACCGGCTTCGGCCAGACCGGCCCCCGTGCCGCCGAGCCGGGCTATGACTTTATCATCCAGGGCCTCGGCGGACTGATGAGCATCACCGGCGAGCGCGACGATCTGCCCGGCGGCGGTCCGCAGAAGGTCGGCGTCGCGGTGTCCGACCTGATGACCGGCCTGTATTCGGTCATCGCGATCCAGGCCGCGCTGCTGCACCGCGCGACGACGGGCCTCGGCCAGCATATCGATATGGCGCTGCTCGACGTGCAGGTCGCGATGCTGTGCAACCAGAGCCAGAATTACCTGACGACCGGCAAGGCGCCCGGCCGGTATGGCAACGCCCACGCCAATATCGTGCCCTATCAGGTGTTCCGCGCCGCCGACCGCGACTTCGTGATCGCCTGCGGCAATGACTCGCAGTTCGTCGCGCTGTGCGATGCGATCGGCCTGCCCGATCTTCCACGCGATCCGCGCTTCGCGCGCAACCCCGATCGGGTCGCGAATCGGGACGCAGTGATCGAACGGCTCGCCGCCCATTTCCTGACCGACAGCGCCGATGCGTGGATCGCACGCATCCATCCCCGCGGCGTGCCGGTCGGCGCAATCAACAGCATCGCGCAGGCGCTCGACGAACCGCAGGTCGCGGCGCGCACCATGCGCGTCACCATCCCGCACCCGCGCAACCCCGACTTCGAAACGATCGGCAGCCCGATCAAATTGTCCGACACGCCAGTGACCTACGATACGCCGCCACCGATGCTGGGCGAGCACACCGCCGCCGTGCTGGAGCGACTGGCAGGCGTCGACGCCGCGACCCTGGCCGCGTTGACCGCCGCGGGCATCGTCGCGGTGCCGGCGGACCCCATGGCCTGAGCCCAGCCCTTTCGCTTGCTCCCGCCGCCCGTCCCGCGATAACCCCGCCGCGATCAATCCCTCCGGAGCAATAGCCCCATGAAAACCCGCGCCGCCGTCGCCTTCGAAGCGAAGAAACCCCTCGAGATCGTCGAGCTCGACCTCGAAGGCCCCAAGGCGGGCGAGGTCCTCGTCGAAATCATGGCGACCGGCATCTGCCACACCGACGCCTACACGCTCGACGGCCTCGACAGTGAGGGGCTGTTCCCCAGCGTGCTGGGCCATGAAGGCGCCGGCATCGTTCGCGAACTGGGCGCGGGCGTGACCAGCGTCGAGGTCGGCGACCATGTCATCCCGCTCTACACGCCCGAATGCCGCCAGTGTAAGTCGTGCCTCAGCCAGAAGACCAACCTGTGTACCGCGATCCGCGCGACGCAGGGCAAGGGGCTGATGCCCGACGGAACGACGCGCTTCAGCTACAAGGGCCAGCCGATCTTCCATTACATGGGCTGTTCCACCTTCTCGAACTTTACCGTGCTGCCCGAGATTGCGGTCGCCAAGATCCGCAAGGACGCGCCGTTCGACACCAGCTGCTACGTCGGCTGCGGCGTGACGACGGGCGTCGGCGCGGTCGTCAACACCGCCAAGGTGCAGGTCGGCGACAATGTCGTCGTCTTCGGCCTGGGCGGCATCGGCCTCAACGTCATCCAGGGCGCGAAGCTGGCCGGCGCCAAGATGATCGTCGGCGTCGACATCAATCCGGATCGCGAAGAGTGGGGCCGTCGGTTCGGCATGACCCACTTCCTCAACACGAAGGGCATGCACCGCGAGGCGATCGTCGCGAAGGTGGCGGAGCTGACCGACGGCGGTGCCGACTATAGCTTCGATGCGACCGGCAATACCGAGGTGATGCGCACCGCATTGGAATGCTGCCACCGCGGCTGGGGCACCAGCATCGTCATCGGCGTCGCCGAGGCGGGCAAGGAGATCAGCACGCGTCCGTTCCAGCTGGTCACGGGCCGCAACTGGCGCGGCACCGCCTTCGGCGGCGCACGTGGGCGGACGGATACGCCCAAGATCGTCGACTGGTATATGGACGGTATGATCCAGATCGATCCGATGATCACCCACCGCCTGACACTAGATGAGATCAACAAGGGGTTCGACCTGTTGCACGCCGGCGAAAGCATTCGTAGCGTGGTGATTTACTGAGCCCCATTGCCCCCGTCACCCCGGGTTTGACCCGGGGGCCCGCTTCTCCCTCGGTACACGAGAGGAAAAAGCGGGATGCCGGGTCACGCCCGGCATGACGTAAAGCGTACGACAACAACGATCGAAGAGAGAGGATAACCATCATGTTCAGCCACGTCATGCTCGGCGCCAACGATATCGACGCTTCCAAGGCCTTCTATGACGCGACGCTCGGTGCGCTCGGTATCGCGCCCGGCCGTGTCGATCCCAAGGGGCGCGTGCTCTACATGCACCCGGGCGGCATGTTCCTGCTGACCAAGCCGATCGACGGCGAACCCGCCTGCCATGCCAATGGCGGCACGATCGGCTTTGCGGCGAGCAGCCCGGAACAGGCCGATGCCTGGCACGCCGCGGGTGTCGCCAATGGCGGCACTGCGATCGAGGATGCGCCGGGCGTGCGTGAAGCGCCGTTTGGCAAGCTCTACCTCGCCTATCTGCGCGATCCCGCGGGCAACAAGGTGTGCGCGCTGCACCGCGTCGCGGCATGACGGAGCGCCGCGCGGTCCAGATCCTCACCTTGGTGTGTCAGGACCGCGTCGGCATCGTCGCGGCGGTATCGGGGGCGCTTGCCGGGATCGACGGCTTCATCCTCGACAGCCAGCAATATGCCGATCTGGACACGGGGCGGTTCTTCATGCGCGTCGCCTTCGTCCGCGGCGGCGACCGTTACCCGGCGGAGGCCGTAGCGCTGCGGGCGGCGTTCGCGCCCGTGGCGGAGACGTTCGGCTTCGACTGGAGCCTGGATGCCGCAGATGCGCGCCCGCGGGTCCTGATCGCAGTGTCGAAGGGCTCGCACTGCCTGAACGACCTGCTGCATCGCTGGCGGACGAAGACGCTGCCGGTGGATATCGCGGGCGTCGTTTCGAACCACGACAGCTTGCGCCCGCTGGTCGAATGGCACGGCCTGCCCTGGCACCATTTGCCCGTCGACGACGCGAGTCGCGATGCGCAGGAGGCCGCGATCCTGGCGCTGATGGCGGAGGCACGGGCGGATTATCTGATCCTCGCGCGCTACATGCAGGTGCTCGGCCCCCGCCTCGTCGAGGGGCTGGAGGGACGCTGCATCAATATCCATCACAGCTTTCTGCCCGGTTTCAAGGGCGCACAACCCTATCACCGCGCGCATGCCCGCGGCGTCAAGCTGATCGGCGCGACCGCACATTTCGTCACCACCGACCTCGATGAAGGGCCGATCATCGAACAGGCGGTGGAGCGCGTCGACCATCGCGCCAGCGTCGATGAGCTGATCCGCATCGGCCGCGATATCGAGGCGCAGGTGCTCGCGCGCGCGGTCGCCTGGGTGGGCGAGCGGCGCGTCTTCCTCAACGGCAACAGGACGGTGATCTTCCGATGACTTTACAGACGGTGTCGACCGCCAAGGCGTTCGGCGGCACGCAGGGTGTCTATACGCACGCGTCCGCCACGACGGGCACGCCGATGACCTTTTCGGTCTTTGTGCCCCCGCATGACGATGGCGCGACGCTGCCCGTCGTCTGGTATCTGTCGGGCCTGACCTGCACGCACGCGAACGTCACCGACAAGGGCGAGTATCGCCGCGCTTGCGCCGAGCTGGGGCTGATCTTCGTAGCGCCCGATACCTCGCCCCGCGGCGACGATGTCGCGGACGACGACGCCTATGATTTCGGCAAGGGGGCAGGCTTTTACGTCGATGCGACCGAGGCACCCTGGGCGCCGCATTTCCGCATGTGGTCCTATGTCACCGAGGAACTGCCAGCACTGATCGGCGCGCATTTCCCGGCCGATATGTCACGCCAGTCGATCATGGGCCATTCGATGGGCGGCCATGGTGCGCTGACGATCGGGCTTCGCCACGCGGACCGATTCAAGGCGGTGTCGGTGTTCGCACCGATCGTCGCGCCGTCGCAGGTGCCGTGGGGCGAGAAGGCGCTGGGCGGCTATCTGGGGGCGGACCGCGCGGCCTGGCGCGCGCATGACGCGGTCTCGTTGATCGAGGATGGCGCGCGGGTGCCGGCGTTGCTGGTCGATCAGGGTGATGCGGACCAGTTTCTTGTCGAGCAGCTGAAGCCGGAACTGCTGGCCACGGCGTGCGCGGCGGCGGGGATCGACCTGACGCTCCGGATGCAGCCGGGGTACGACCACAGTTATTATTTTATCTCGACCTTCATGGCCGATCATCTCGCCTGGCACGCGGCGCGGCTGTAGCCCGAAGCTGCCTCAATACCCCGTCACCCCGGACTTGATCCGGGGTCCCGCTTTTCAACTGCCCGCGGATGAAGCGGGACCCCGGCTCGAGGCCGGGGTGACGGCGTGGTGGGGCGACGTCTCGCGAGGTTACTCCGCAGGCTTCGCCAGCATCTTCTCCGCGCTCGTCTTCACGAATTCCGCGATCGGACCGGACATCATGCTGAGCATCATCGGCACCTTCACCGTGCCGGCGATCCGCGCATCCTCGATGTCCATCTTCGCCTCGACGCTCTGGCCCATCGCGATGATCGTCAGCGTCAGCGCGTCGGTGCCGGTCCAGTGATCGGATACGGTGCCGCCGCCGGGGATATGCTGCGCGAGCTTGGGCAGCCCCGCCTGGATGCGCGCGCGCGCCTCGTCGCGGCCGAGGCTGTGGGGGATGTCGAAGGGGATGGTGGCCATGGATGCTCTCTCGTGACGGTCAGCGGCGGGCGATCGTGACCTCGGCCGCCCGACGCTGATCGGGCAGGACGAAGCTGAGCGTACCCGCCGTCGCGTCCGACTGCGCTGCGATGGTCCGGCGCGCAAGCGAAACCGCGCCCTCCCCCTGCCAGCCGTGGACAACGACGCGCAGCAGCTTCCACCATGGCGCATAGCGGCCCTGCCGTGCGCCGAAGCCCAACGTCAGGCCGTTGGGCGTCATGGTGCAGGTCATGCCCTGCCGCAGGAACACGCCACGCGTGAAGGCCATCGAATGGCCGTCGTCGGCATACAGGTCGCCGCGGCAATCGGCGCCCGGATAGACGTCGAGCTGGAGCGGGCCGGACGGCGTTTCCGCCGTGCTCTGCACGAGTGGCTGGCGCGGCAGGATGGTACCCGCGCGCACGAAGACGGGCAGCGTGTCGATCCGCGGCGTCACGCGCACCTTGTCGCCATGTTCGGTCGCCTGCCCCGTCGCCTGCGTCGCAGACTGGATCGGGCCGGCATCCGCCGCTTCAGGCGTGCCTGCCCGCTGCCCCGTCCAATAATCGTACCAGCCACCCGCGGGCAAACAGACGTCATAGGCCTGCGGCTGGTCGGGGTGCGGCGCGGGCGCGACGAGCAGCGAGCGCCCCACGGTGAACGCCCACGACTGGTCGCACGACATGCGCATTGCCGAGGGATAGTCGTAGAACACCGGGCGCAGGATCGGATCGCCGGCGCGCGCATTCTGTTCGGCGAGCGCGTACAGATACGGCATCAGCCGGTAGCGTTCCTCGACGAAGCGACGGCGGATCGCGAGGTGATCGGGGCCGTCGACCCACGGCTCGGCGCGCGGTGTGCCCTTGGCGGCATGGTCGCGGAAGACCGGGTAGAAGGCGCCGATCTGGAACCAGCGGGTGAGCAGCTCGGGGCTCGGCCCGCCCGCGAAACCGCCGACGTCGGCTGCGCCATAGGAGAAGCCCGACAACCCTAAGTTGATGATCTGCTGGATCGAAAGCTTCAGGTGATCCCAGGTCGCGAGATTGTCGCCCGTCCAGGTCACCGCATAGCGCTGCCCCCCGGCATAGCTCGCCCGCGTCATCACGAAGGCGCGCTCGTCGGGCAACAGCTTGCGCAGGCCGTCATAGGTCGCGCGCGTGTTCTGCATGCCGTAGACGTTGTGGATCTCGGCATGCGTGGCGGTGCGCGGCATGAAGCCGTCGCTGTCGATGCGGTGCATGACGTCCGCGGGCATCGTCTTGGTCGGCGTGTTGAAGATCGCCGGTTCGTTCATGTCGTTCCACGCGCCCGCGACGCCCATCTTGACCTGATCGGCGAACAGCGTGCCGTACCAGTCGCGCACCTTGGTCTGCGTGAAATCCGGGAACACCGACGGCCCCGGCCAGACTGGGCCGACGTAGACGGAGCCGTCGGCACGGTGGACGAAGGCGTCGCGCTTGATGCCCTCGTCATAGGGGCGGTAGCCTTGGTCGAGCGCCTGGGCGACGTGCAGGTCGGTGATCGTCACCACCTTGAACCCGTCGCGCTTCAGGTCGGACAGCAGCCCCTTCATGTCCGGGAACGCCTTAGTATCGACGGTGAACGGCCGGTTGCGATCCTGCCAGTCAATGTCGAGCCACAGCACGTCGGTCGGCACGCGCTCCTGCCGCAGCCGGGCAGCGACGCCGCGCAGTTCGTCCGCCGTCATGTAGCTGTAGCGCGACTGCTGATAGCCCAGCGCCCATTGCGGCACGAGCGGCGCCTTGCCGGTCAGGTCGGTGTAGCGGCGCACGACCTCTGCCGTGGTCGGGCCGGCGATCAGATAATAGTCGATGGGACCGTCCGGCGCGCCAAAGGCCAGCCGCGTGTCGTCGCGATGGCCGAAATCGAACCAGGCGCGCGTCGTGTTGTCGAGGAACAGGCCATAGCTGCCCCCCACTCCGCCAACGCCGATGAAGAACGGGATCGATTTGTAGATGGGGTCGTCGCCGCTGCCGAAGCCGAACGCGTCGGTATTCCAGTCGACGAAGCTCTTGCCGCGGCGATCGAGCCCGCCGGTCTTGTCGCCCATCCCGAAATAATGCTCGGCCTGCGGCATCGTCTTGGCGAGCGCGAAGCCCTTGCCGTCGAAAGAGACGGGTGCGGCGTCTTCGGAGATGAGGTTTCCGACGAGATCCTCGACGCGCAGGCGACCGTCGGCGCGGAAGCGGACCCGTAGAGCCTTGGTCGTGAAGCCGTCCGCGGCGGGGGTGACCGCGACATGTTGCGCGCGCGTCTTGGCATCGACCGCCCAGCTCGCATCCTCCGGCATTGCCGCCCCGCGACCGACACGGATGCGCAGGATCGAATCGGTCAGCGCGACGACCCGGATCGTGGCGCCGGCGACGGCGACGTCGGCACCGTCTGCGCGCGCGGTTACGGCAGGCGCCGCCTGTGCGAAGGCGGTGGCCGGCACAGTCGCGGTCGCAAGGGCGGTCAGGGCCAGCAACATCGTGGCGCGCATGTCAGATCTCTCCCGGTATTATGCGTAAGGCTGTGCGCAGTGGCCAGTCGCGAGGTCAACCATGCGACCGAAGGCATACGTATGCAGCCCTCCCTCCGTCACCCCGGACGTGTTCCGGGGTCCACCGGGCCACGAGGGGAGGGCAAGAAGCTCCAGCTCTTCCCCTCGCCGCAGCGTCGACCCCGGAACAAGTCCGGGGCGACGGAGGATGTAGGGTCACGTTCCTCCACACTTCCCCTGCCTCAGGAGGTGACGAACCTCCCCCATCCCGCTAAGGGCGCGGGCCATGACCGAGATCACGCCCCAGATCGTCGCCGACCATGGCTTGTCCGAGGAAGAATATGAGCGCGTTCTGCACGCGCTGGGCCGCGAGCCCAACCTCGTGGAGCTCGGCATCTTTTCGGTCATGTGGTCCGAGCATTGCTCGTACAAATCGAGCCGTATCCACCTGAAGAAGCTGCCGACCGAAGGCCCGCAGGTGATCTGCGGCCCGGGCGAGAATGCCGGCGTCATCGACATCGGCGACGGTCAGGCCGCGATCTTCAAGATGGAATCGCACAACCACCCCTCGTACATCGAGCCGTATCAGGGCGCCGCGACCGGCGTCGGCGGCATCCTGCGCGACGTGTTCACGATGGGCGCGCGCCCCGTCGCCAACATGAACGCGCTGCGCTTCGGCCGGCCCGATCATCCCAAGATGCGCCACCTGATCAGCGGCGTCGTCCACGGTATCGGCGGCTACGGCAATTGCGTGGGCGTACCCACGGTGGGCGGCGAGGTGAACTTCCACCCCGCCTATGACGGCAACATCCTGGTCAATGCGATGACCGTCGGCATCGCCGATCAGGACAAGATTTTCTATTCGGCCGCCAGCGGCGTCGGCAATCCGATCGTCTATGTCGGGTCGAAGACCGGCCGCGACGGCATCCACGGCGCGACGATGGCGAGCGCGGACTTCGGCGAGGATGCCGATGCCAAGCGCCCGACCGTGCAGGTCGGCGATCCCTTCACCGAAAAGCTGCTGATCGAGGCGTGCCTGGAGCTGATGGCGACCGATGTGATCGTCGCGATCCAGGACATGGGCGCGGCCGGCCTCACCTCGTCGTCGGTCGAGATGGCGTCGAAGGGCGGCGTCGGCATCGAGCTGGTCATGGACGACGTGCCGCAGCGCGAGACGGGGATGACCCCGTACGAGATGATGCTCTCCGAATCGCAGGAGCGCATGCTGATGGTGCTGAAGCCCGGCCGCGAGGCGGAGGCCGAGGCGATCTTCCGCAAGTGGGAACTGGATTTCGCCGTCATCGGTCACGTCACCGACACCGAGCGGATGGTCCTGAAGTTCAAGGGCGAGACGGTCTGCGATATCCCGCTCGGCCCGCTCGCCGACGAAGCGCCGCTGTACGACCGCCCGCACGTGCCGACGCCCAAGCCGGCGCCGCTCGCCAACGCTCCCGAAAGCGACGACATCGCGCGCGACCTGCTGACGTTGATGGCGTCACCCGACATCGCCAGCCGCCGCTGGATCTGGGAGCAGTACGACCACATGGTCGGCGCCGACACGGTGCAGGCGCCGGGCGGCGATTCGGCGGTGGTCCGCGTCCATGGCACCGACAAGGCGCTCGCGATCACCACCGATTGCACGCCGCGCTATTGCTTCGCCGACCCGGTCGAGGGCGGCAAGCAGGCGGTCGCCGAAGCGTGGCGCAACCTGACCGCAGTGGGCGCGACGCCGCTCGCTATCACCAACTGCCTGAACTTCGCCAACCCGCAGCGGCCCGAGATCATGGGCCAGATCGTCGGCTGCCTTGAGGGCATGGGCGATGCCTGCCGCGCACTCGATTTCCCGATAGTGTCGGGCAACGTCTCGCTCTACAACGAATCGAAGGCGACCGGCGGCGGTTCGGCGATCCTGCCGACCCCGGCGATCGGTGGTGTCGGTCTGCTGAAGGACTGGACGAAGACCGCGACGATCGCGTTCAAGGGCATCGGCGACGTCATCCTCGTCATCGGTACGCGCGGCGGTCATCTCGGCCAGTCGGTTTGGCTGCGCGAATGCCATGGCCGCGAAGAGGGCCCGCCCCCGCCCGTCGACCTCGTTGCCGAGCGCAAGACCGGCGACCTGATCCGCGACGGCATCGCCAACGGCCAGCTGAGCGCCGTGCACGACGTGTCCGACGGCGGCATTGCGGTGACGCTCGCCGAAATGGCGCTGGCCGGCAACATTGGCGCGATGATCGATCGCAAGCAGCCGTTCGGCTGCGCGGCGTCGTTCTTCGCCGAAGACCAGGGCGTCTATGTCGTCACCGTTCACGATCATGCACTGCTCGACTTCCTGGGCGCGGCGCATGCCGCCGGCGTCGAGGCCGAGCCGCTGGGTCGGACCGGCGGCAAGCGCCTGATCTTCGAACGCCCGGACCGCGACGACGTGGTGGCGATCGACGATCTGCGCAGCGCGCATGAGGGCTTCTTCCCCAAGCTGATGGGCGCGGACGCCGCTTTGGCCTAACTCCGCTTCACCGTCATTGCGAGCGCAGCGAAGCAATCCAGAGCCGGATCAGAACGCCCTGGATTGCTTCGCCTCGCTCGCAATGACGGCGAGCCCCCCGTCGGCAAAAATCACCCGCCTGCCGACACGAATTGCGACGAACCGAACCCCAGCGACTGCTAATCACTCGCAGACGGACTTGCGACCGTTTCGCATTAGCCCTATCCAAGGGGCGAAGCGAAGGAGCGTCCATGGTCGTCTGCGTTTGCAATGCCATACGGGAATCCCAGGTCCGCGACGCGGCCCGCAACGGATGCCGTACCGCGTGCCAGGCCTATCGATCGCTCGGCTGCCAGGCGAAATGCGGGCAATGCGTGATGGTAGCGCGAGCCATTATCGACACCGAGCGCGCTGCTGCCTGACGTTCGCAGCGGCAAAAAACCGCAGATTTCCGCCATTTTTTGCCTTGCCGTATCCGCCATACGGCGCCTACACCCCCGCCCACGACGTTAGCGGAAGGCGAAGGATATGGCAGTGAAGGGCGACCCCAAGGTCATCGAATTTCTGAACGAGGCGCTCAAGAACGAGCTGACCGCGATCAACCAATATTGGCTCCATTACCGGATGCTCGACCATTGGGGCGTCTATAAGCTCGCTCAATACGAGCGGATGGAATCGATCGATGAGATGAAGCATGCCGACTGGCTGTCGGAGCGCATCTTGTTCCTCGATGGTCTGCCCAACTTCCAGCTTCTGGGTCGCCTGCGCATCGGCGAGACCGTGGAAGAAGTGCTGAAGTCCGACCTCGCCATGGAAATGGAAGCGGTCGAGCAGCTGAAGGGCGCGATCGCGTATTGCGAGCAGGTCAAGGATTACGTCAGCCGCGATCTCTTCACGCGTATTCTCGCCAGTGAAGAAGAGCATGTCGATACGCTGGAGCGGCAGTTCGACATGATCGAGCGGATGGGCATTCACAATTACGTGCAGCTCAATTCGATCAGCGAGCATGATTCGCCCAAATCGGGCGCGGCACCGCATCTCGGCTGAGCGTGCTCGGGGCGGGCATCGCGCCCGCCCCGTCCGTTACTTTAACGGCACTTCACGTTGCCGCGGTCGATCGAGCGACCGAGCACGGCGCCGCCACCGGCGCCGAGCAACGTGCCGAGCGTGCCGCCGCCGACTAGGTTGCCGAGCACGCCGCCACCGACCGCGCCGACCACCAGACCGGTCGTGCCGTCGCTGCGCCGGCAGTAGGCGCGGCCGTCACGCCCGCGATAGATGCGGTCGTTGCGGCCCAGGCGCCGCTCGCGATACCGGCCTTCGCGATAATGATCGGCGGGTTCCCACCGGCCGTCCCGATCGCCGTTCCAGCGATAGTCACCGCGCTGCGCGATCGCCGCGCCCGTCGTCACCGGCGCCACCATCGTCACCGCGGCCAGCGCCGCAAGCCATGCCGTCTTCATCGTCAACCTCCTGCAAGACAAGGCGGATCAAGCGCTTGGGCGGTCGGATGGTTGCGTGCGCGGCTACTTGCGACGGGCGGGATCGGCCTGGGTCTTTACCAGCCACGGTTTGACGATACCCGTCGGACGCGGCGTACCGGTCAGGCGCACCGCGCGGACCAGCTTGACCGGGCGGAGCAGCAGTTGCCCGCCCATACCGCCGCCGGTAGGCTGCGCCAGGATCCGCTTCAGCACGGGCATACCCGACACGACATGGCCGAAGGCGGCATAGCCCTGATAGCTGCCCTTGGCGTCCATGCTGGGCATCGCGCCGATCGTGATGAAGAAATTGCCGCCCGCCGATCCGGCATCGGCACGCCGCGCCATCGAGATCGTGCCGTCGGTATGCTTGATCCCCGTCATCGTCGTGGTCTCGAGCGGAAACGGCGGCAGGATGCGGCGCGCGTCGGTACGAATCCCACCCTGGACGAAGCCATAGGTCGGCGCCTGCCGGTTCCGTGCCGATCGATAGAAGGTCATGCCGTCGAATCGCCCGTCGTCGACATAGCCCATGAAATTGGCGACCGTGCGGGGCGCGTGCCGCGCATCGAGCGCCAGCACGACCGGGCCATAGGCGGTTTCCAGCCGGACACGGACGATCGCCGGTTCGCGCGGCGGTGCAGCGGAGCCGGCTGAGGCGAACGCTGCGACTGCGAGAAGAGCATGGAAAAAGCGCATGATGAACCCTGCTTTGCAATGGTCGGCCGAGCCGTAATCAGCCACCATCGCCTATGTGATACCGATAACGATTGCGCGATACAAAAGCGCGATTGCACGTTTTGCACTTGCGACAATCCGTGCTGCGATGCACAAAGACCGTGCCTTTCAGGCATCCTCTCCTAAAAACTTTCCGGCCGGTCTCTGACCGGCCTTTTTTTTGGCCGCGATCCGGCGTACGGGTGCTGCGCCTCAACCGCGCCGTCAATGAGATATACGGAGCGGAGCCAGCCGGTAAAACCGGCACCGGTGTGGTCGGGGTGCGGGGGATCGAGTCCAACCGGCGTATCCGGACTCTCCCCCGCCCTTCCTTTTCCCAGCAAGCGATGCGCTGTTGCGGGAGCGACTGCCATGCATATCGGCATCCTCGAAACCGGCGCACCGCCGGGCGATCTTGCCGCAGAGCACGGCACGTACGCCATGATGATGGCCGCGCTCCTGGGGCCGACGCACCGATACACGTGCTACGACGTCCGCGGCGACGACTTGCCCGGCTCACCGGACGCCTGCGATGCCTATGTCGTCACCGGATCGGCGGCGGGCGTGAACGACGGCCATGGCTGGTTCGAATCGCTTGCCCAGTTCCTGCGCACCGCGCAGGGCAAGGCACGGTTGATCGGCATCTGTTTCGGCCATCAGGCGATCGCGCATGCCTTTGGCGGCCGGGTGGTGAAGGCACCGCAAGGCTGGGGGCTGGGGCTGACTCGCTATGAGCTCGTATCGCCGATCGCGGGCCTGGGGGACAGCGTGGCCGCCATGGCCTCGCATCAGGATCAGGTCGTGACACCGCCGGAGGGCGCGGACGTGCTCGCCCGCACGGCGTTTACGCCGTGCGCTGCCCTATCCTATGCCGACGGCGATGCGCTGACGCTGCAATTCCACCCCGAGTTCGACGCCGCCTACGCCCGCGCGCTGATCGCCGCCCACACCGCGCCCGATATCGATGCGACCTTGCGCGACCGGGCGACACGCTCGCTGGACGGCCCCAGCGACAATGCCGCGATCGGCGCGTGGCTGAACCGCTATCTTGCGAGCGGACGCGCCGCCTGACGGCGACAGGCTGGCCGGTTTTTCCAAAAGATTATACGGCCGGACGATGGACGCACGCCCCCTTCCCGATCGGCCCCCGCTCGTCACTGCGCGCCTGGTCCTGCGCCACCCGCAGCACCGCGACACGGATGCGATCGTCGCGGCCATCGGCGATCGGGATGTCGCGCGACGATTGGCGCGCGTGCCGCATCCCTATGGGCCTAAGGATGCCGCGTTTTTCCTGGACCGGATCGTCCCGCATGAATGGGTATGGGCGATCACCCGCAAGCACGATGACACGCTGATCGGCGCGATCGGCCTGACGCCCTCCCCTACGCCGGATGTCGCCGAACTGGGCTATTGGCTCGGCCGTCCGCACTGGGGGTCGGGACTGGCGACCGAGGCCGCGCGGGCGGTCATTGCGTTCGGGTTCGACACCCTTGCGCTGCGGACGATCACATCGGGATATTTCCTGTCGAACCCCGCCTCCGGCCGGGTTCTGGAAAAGCTGGGGTTCGTCGAGACGGGCCCGGCCATGCGCCCGTGCCTGGTCGAGGGCGGCGACGTGCCATCGATGGAGGTACGGCTGTCGCGACACTGACGGCTTCCGCTCCGCGACCGACACTGGCAAAGGCCGAGCCGACCACGATGGAGACCACGGTGCCCCTTATCCTCTACGGCATCCCCAATTGCGACACCGTGAAGAAAGCGCGCGTCTGGCTGGATCAGGCGGGCGTGTCGTATCGCTTCCACAATTACAAAACCGACGGGGTCGATGAGGGCCGACTGCGGCACTGGGTCGATACGCTTGGCTGGGAGGTCCTACTCAATCGGGCGGGAACGACGTTCCGCAAACTGCCCGACGCCGACCGCGCCGACCTGGATGCGGACAAGGCGGTGGCGCTGATGATCGCGCAGCCTTCCATGGTCAAACGCCCGGTTCTGGAGGGCGACGGCGTGCTGCTGGTCGGCTTCAAGCCCGATGCATGGGCCGCCGCGCTGGGGTGACGTTGCGTCGCAGGGCGTGGCGCGGCATCCTGCTTTCAAAAGAGGGGGATGCAATGACGCGCGGCAAACCGGCGATACCTGTGTGGTTCACCATCGTTGCGATGGTTCTGGTCATTTGGGGCGCGGTGGGCGTGTTCGCCTGCGTCCAGCAGATCCGCCTCGGTGCGGAGGCGATGGGGCCGGCGGACGCCTATTACCGACGGCTCTATGCGAGCTTCCCGAGCTGGTACAATGGCGTCTACGCCATTGCGACCGGCAGCGGCCTTGCCGCCGCGCTCGCGCTGGTGCTGCGGTCGGCGCTGGCCCGGCCGCTGTTCCTCGTGTCGCTGGTCGCGGTGATCGTGCAGTTCGGCTGGCTGTTCGTCGCGACCGACATCATCGCGGTGCGCGGCGCGGCGCAGGTCGTCCCCTTCCCCGTCTTCATCGCCGCCGTGGCGCTGTTCGGCGTCTGGCTGTCGGGCCATGCGCGCCGGCGGGGATGGATCGGTTGAGCCAAGGCGCGTAAGGCCTGCTGCCATGTCCACGACCTATACGATCGACACCGCGACCAGCCGCGCGAATCCGACGCCGGCGCTGCGCAAGCGCCTGACCGTCCCCGCGATCCGCCAGCGGAAGGGGGCTGAGCCGCTGGTGATGCTGACCGCCTATACGGTGCGCACCGCACAATTGCTCGACGCGCATTGCGACATGCTGCTGGTCGGCGACAGCCTGGGCCAGGTGATCTACGGCCTGCCCTCCACCGTGCCCGTCACGCTCGAGATGATGGCGGCACATGGCGCGGCCGTGGTGCGCGGCAGCGCGCATGCGGTGGTCGTGATCGACATGCCCTTCGGCAGCTATGAAGCCTCGCCCGAAAAGGCGTTCGAAAGCGCCGCGTGGCTGCTCAAGCAGACCGGCGCGGCGGCCGTGAAGCTGGAAGGCGGCGCGGCGATGGCGTCCACCGTCCGCTTCCTGTCCGAACGCGGCATTCCGGTAATGGGCCATGTCGGCCTGACGCCGCAGGCAGTTAACGTGCTGGGCGGCTATGGCGCGCGGGGGCGAACCGAGGCGGAGGCGGAGAAGATCGTCGGCGATGCCGTGGCCGTCGCCGAAGCGGGCGCCTTCGCCGTGGTGATCGAGGGCGTGATGGAGCCGATCGCGATTCGAATCACGCAAGAAATCGCCTGCCCGACGATCGGCATCGGTGCGTCGGCGCAGTGCGACGGACAGGTGCTGGTCGCCGAGGACATGCTGGGCCTGTTCGAACGCACCGCGCGCTTCGTGAAGCGCTACGACGACATGGCCGGCCGTATTTCCGCCGCAGCCGAAGCCTATGCCGGCGAGGTACGGGCGCGCAGCTTCCCCGGCCCTGAGCAGATCTATCCCGCCAAGGGATGATCGACGCGCAGGCCGACAGCCTGCGTGACCTTTTGTTTCCCGGCGGGCGTCGCTAAGAGTGCGCGCCAGTCTTTATCGTCCGCCCTTTATCGTCCGGAGCCCTCCTTGGCCCTTACGCCGCAAAACAATGATGCGTTCCTTCGCGAAGTCGACGACGAACTGCGCCGCGACCAACTGCTTACCTTCTGGGAACGCTATGGCCGCTGGACCATCGTGGCGATCGTCGCCGCCCTCGCGGCGTTCGGCGGCTTCCTGTACTGGCAACACCGCCAGACCGAAGCGGCGGGCGTACAGGGCGAACAATTGCAGGCCGCCTACGACCAGCTCGGCAACGGCCAGCCCGATGCCGCCGCCAAGGCGCTGGCGCCGATCGCGCAGACCGGCCGCCCCGGCTATCGCGCGCTGGCACAGATGACCGAGGCGGACATCCTGCTGTCGAAGAAGCAGGACAAGGCCGCCGCCGCCAAGTTCGCCGCAATCGCCGCCGACAGCAACGTCGCGCAGCCGTTCCGCGATCTCGCGCTGATCCGCCAGACCGTCGCCGAATATGACACGCTGAAGCCTCAGGTGGTGATCGAACGGCTGCGGCCGATCGCCGTGCCGGCCAACGCCTATTTCGGCAGCGCGGGCGAACTGGTCGCGATGGCCTATCTCGACAGCGGGCGCCGCGACCTGGCCGGCCAGATGTTCAGCCAGCTCGGCAGCACCGACAGCGTGCCCGAGACGATTCGTCAACGCGCGGTTCAGATGGCCGGATCGATGGGGGTGGATACATCCGCCGCCAAGGTTCGCGTCGTTACCCCCGCCAGCGCCGCGACCGCGCAATAACCCGCCGCACGATAGAGAAGGCCTCGCGCAGATGAAGACCACCATTCGTGCCTCGGTTGGCATTGCGGCCCTGATGGCCTTGTCCGCCTGCGGCGTGTTCAAGGGCGCGCCCAAGAAGACGCCGACCGTCGGCCAGCGCGTGCCGATCCTGACGTCGGAGAACGGCATCGAGGCCGATCCGTCGATCGCCGACATTCAGGTGACGCTGCCCGCCCCCGCCGCCAACGCCAGCTGGTCGCAGCCGGGCGGCAATGCGGCCAAGTCGATGGGCCAGCTTGCGCTCGCCGAAACCCCGTCGCGCGCCTGGGAAAGCCGGATCGACGGTGGCTCGGTGCGTGAACGGCTCGCCGCCGCGCCAGTGATAGTCGACAACAAGCTGTATATCGTCGACGTACAGGCACAGCTGCATGCCTTTGCCGCCGATACGGGTGCCAAGCTGTGGAGCGCCAGCGTCGCGAGCGGCGATGCAAACCGCCCCGCGCGCTTCGGCGGCGGTGCCAGCGTCGAGGGCGGCCGCGTGTTCGCCACCGACGGCCTAGGCGACGTGGTTGCGTTCAACGCTGCGGACGGCAAGGAAATCTGGCGCGCCAAGCCCGGCGGCCCGCTGCGCGGCGCGCCGACGCTGGCCAACGGTTCGGTCTATGTGCTCAGCCAGGACAATCAGATCTTCGCGATCGACCAGAACGACGGCAAGGTGCAGTGGGCGCAGTCCGGCACACTGGAAACGCAGGGCGTGTTCGGCGTCGCGGCACCCGCGGCAAGCCAGGGCACGATCGTCGCCGGCTTCTCGAGCGGTGAGCTCAACGCCTATCGCTACGAAAACGGCCGCGTCCTGTGGGGCGACGCGCTGTCGCGCACATCGATCACCACCTCGGTGTCGAGCCTGTCGGACATCGACGCCGATCCGGTGATCGACAACGGCCGCATCTTCGCGGTCGGTCAGGGCGGCCGTATGGTGAGCCTCGACCTCGCGACCGGCCAGCGGTTGTGGGAACAGAATTTCGCGGGCATCTCGACGCCGTGGATCGCGGGCGACTGGCTGTTCGTCGTCACCGACAACGGCCGCCTCGTCTGCCTCGCCCGCTCGAACGGCAAGGCGCGCTGGATCGCGCAGTTGCAGCGGTTCAAGAACACCAAGAAGCAGAAGGGTCCGCAGGTCATCTGGTTCGGCCCGGTGCTGGCCGGCAACCGCCTGATCCTGACCAATTCCCTCGGCCAGATCGTCTTCACCTCGCCGACCGACGGCAGCATCGTGAACACGATCGACACCAAGGACAGCTTCGCGCTGCCGCCGGTGGTGGCGAACGGCACGCTCTATACGGTCGGCCAGTCGGGCAAGGTGACGGCGTTCAAATAAGCGCTGCCACCCGGCGACGGGAGCATGGAATGACAGGGACGCCGCGGCCGCCAGAGGCCCGGCGTCCTTTTTCTTTCTGGCGAGACCATTGTGAATGCGCCGGAGTGTCGCCCCCATGGCGCATTCGCATCCGGAACTGCTAAAAGTACCAAATCGGGCCAGCAATCTTTCGTCACTTTCGGGCGCGCCCGGCGTTGTGATGGGGTCTTTCCTGTCGAGGTCCTATCCGTCCATGCCGCATCCCTCTGATCGCACTGCCGTTCTCGAATCCCGACGGACGTTGAAGATGGCGCGATCGGCCCATGCCTATGTGCGGGGCAATACGGCGAAATTCTACGAATGGCTGGCGGCGTCCGATGCGGCACGGCGCGTGCCCGAGGGGCCGGCGGTGTGGATCTGCGGCGACTGCCACCTCGGCAATCTGGGGCCGATCGCCAGCGGCGACGGGTCGGTCGCCATCCAGATCCGCGATCTCGACCAAGCGGTGATCGGCAACCCCGCGCACGATCTGATCCGGCTGGGCCTGTCGCTGGCGACGGCCGCCCGCGGATCGGATCTGCCAGGTGTCGTCACGATGCGGATGATGGAGGCGATGGTCGATGGCTATGCCGCGGCGATCCACGATCCGACCAGCGGCGATCCCGGCGTCGAATCCGACACCGTCCGCAGCGTCGAACGCGAGGCACTCGGCCGTCGCTGGCGCCATTTGGCGAAGGAAAGGCTGGATGCGGTGGAGCCGCGTATCCCGCTCGGCAAGAAGTTCTGGGAGCTGGCGCCCGAGGAACGCGAGGCGCTGACCGCGCTGTTCGCCGACGAGCGCGTCGCGGCGATGATCCTCTCGCTGAAGGGCAAGCCGAAGGATCGCGAGGTTCGGCTGGTCGATGCGGCGTATTGGATGAAGGGGTGCAGTTCGCTGGGCCTGCTGCGCTATGCGGCGATCGTTGCGCTCCGGACGCGCAAGGGCAATTGGTCCTATGCGCTGGTTGACCTGAAAGAAGCGACCGCCCCCGTCGCGCCCGCGGCGCGCGGTGCGGCGATGCCCCGCGACCCGGGCGAGCGGGTCGCCACGGCCGCCCGCCACCTGTCGCCCTATCTCGGCGCGCGGATGATGCCGGTGCGGATGCTCGACCGGTCGCTGTTCATCCGCGAGCTGACCCCGCACGATCTGAAGCTGGAGGTCGAACAGTTTAGCCGCAGCGAGGCGATCCGCGCCGCCCGCCATCTCGCCTTCGTCGTCGGCACGGCGCATGCCCGCCAGATGGACGCCGCCGCGCGCGCAGACTGGATCGGCCAGCTCGAATCGGGCCGGCACGGGCAGCTCGACGCACCCTCATGGCTGTGGGAAAGCGTCGTCTCGCTCTCCGGCAGCCATGAGGCGGGCTACCTCGACCACTGCCGGCGGTACGCGCTGGCGGCGTAGCCGATCGCCTATAGCGTCTTGCGCAGGGTGAAGCTGACCGTCCGCCCCAGCGGATCGAGATAGGCCGGCTGGTAGCTGAGCGGTGTCGCGCCTAGCCGATCGCGAACCTGCGGCCGGGTGTTGAACAGGTTCGTCACACCCAGCGACGCGCGCGTCCCCTTCAGCCACGCCGGCGCGGTCTTCCCGCCAAACCGATCGGCGAGATTGGCGAAGACATTGACGTTCACCGTGGCGAAGCTCGGGAACCGCAGATCGCCCGCGCTGCCTGCCCCCTGCAATGTCGTGCCACTCTGCCACGTCGCCGTGACCCGCGCGCCCAGCCCCCGCTTGAACACCCCTGCCTGTGCCTCAACTTCGTGGTGGCGGCGCCCGCCGCGCAGGTCGATCGCACCGCCATCCAGCAGGTCGAGCGTCGGCAGCCGGTCGTTCAGCACGATCGCATCCTGCAGATACCAATTGTGGTACAGGCTGACGAACAGCCGGCTCCGCAGATTGTCTCCGGCGCGGGCCATGGCGCTGCCCCGCTCCGCGCGCGTCATGAGGGCGCCCGGGTTCGCCCGTATCGCCTCGGCCTCGCTACTGTACACCCGCATCCGGGCCGCCTGGAATCCGGAAGGTACCGCGCCGAGCGGGCGCGTGAAATTGATGCCCCAGCGCAATTGCTGTTGGCGGGATTCGGCGAAATTGACCGGCCGCCCGTCGATCCCGGTCAGCCGGCCGCGATCGTCACGGGTGAACCGCCCGGGAAAGGCGGCCTCGATGTCGGGCGTCACGATCGGAAAGGCGGCGATGGGACGATCGATCCGCGTCGCGACATAATCCACGCTGAAGGTCAGGTCCTTCTGCGCCAGGGGGCGGACATTGACGCCCAGCCGGACGACATGGCGGTCGTCGCTGCGCAGGGCAGGATTGCCGCCCGACACGCGGGTGACGTCCACCACCTCCCGCTGCCCAAGGTCGAAGATCCGGACGTTGGGCGTGACGAGCGTGGGGCCGCCGAGCTGCTCCAGCGTCGGCGCGCCCTCCTCATGCGTAGCGGATGCGATCATGCTCACCGCGGGCACGGGTGACCATGCGAGGCCATAGCCGAACGTCCGCAGCGTCCCGACGTCCGACAACCGCTCCAGCGCGACATTGGCGTTGAGGCTGAGCGCACCCAAGGGCGACGGCGAATCCGGCTTGCGGCTGAAGATCGGCAGGGCAATGTCGATCTGCGCTGCCCCACGGTTGCGCGCAAGGTCGCCGATCTGCGTGACGCCGCCGATCGACGACCGGCTGTCGAGCCCCCGGAAGGCGACGCCCGCCTGCACGCTGGCCGACAGCGGCCCCGCCGGAAGCTCTGCGATCGGACCGTTCAGCAGCAGGTCGACACCGGCGAGCGTATCCACGAAACGCGCCGAATCACGCCGCCCCATGCCGCCGGCGACATCGGTGCGGAGGATGCTGCCGATGCGATCGTACGTGCCGGTGACGGTCCATTGCCACTGCCCTTCCCGACCGCCCAGCGTCGTCCCGAGATGCGCGACCGACCGGTCGCCATCCCGCCGCAGCACCCCGTCACCGTCCCGTCCCAGCAGGCTGATGCTCTGGTTCGATTCGAAACGGCCGTTTAGCGTCGCAGTCGCATCGCCCGCCATCCGTCCACTGATCAGGCCGTTGACCGCAACCTGTTCGGTTTCGGGCAGCAGGGTCCGCACCCGACCCAGGTCGGACACGCTACCGATCTGGACGATACCCCGATCGCTTTCGCGCAGCATCGCAGCGCGATGGTACGTCGCCCCCAGGCTGACGCGCGTATCGCCGCGCAGCGCCAAATAGTCGGCACTGCCGATCGCACTATCCCGTCCACCCTCGGTCGGCGCGACATAGCCGAGCTGCCCCACGCGCGAGCGGAAGTTCGCGAAGGTCACGATGTTCACGACCTTCTGATCGGCGCGATAGCCATATTGGAGCGCGAGTTCTTCGGGGAACACCTCCATTCGCTCGATCGCCTCGGTCGGAATGCGCGCGATTTCCGAAAAGTCGGAGATGCGCCGGCCATTGAGCAAGGTCACCGGCGTGCCGTCGCCGCGCCCACGGTTGCTCGTCACCTGCGGCCCCAGCGCCTCGAGCAGCGCGCCGATCGAATCCGCACCATAGGCCCGCAGATCGACCGGGCTGAACGTACGCTCCGGGGGCAGGTTGCCGACCACGGAGCCCCGCGGCTTTTGCGCTGCGACGACGATATCGTCCGGCGCATGCGCCGGCGGTTTGCCGAACCCCGGCGGCGGGTTCTTGCGGAACCGTTCCTCCAACTCCCGCTGGAGTTCCGGCGGAAGCGGCTTGCCGTCCGCGCCCCGAAACTCGATCCGCGGCCCCGCCTTGGTCGCGGGCTTCGCCTCTTGCGCGGGCGTGGGCGGCGCAGGCGCCTCCTGTGCCGCGACACCGCTTGCCACACCCCCCGTCAGCAGCATCGCCGCCCATCCGTGCCGAACCGTCACACCGTTCCTCCCTCGCTGGTGTCGTGGGTGGACAGGAAAGCGGACGTGCGTAGCGTGGCGATGGCGGGCCGGTAGCCGTGGCTGATACGCAAATGCTACACAGCGCTGCTAGGACGGTCGGCATGGAGTCCGCGGCCATCGCCCCCAGTACGATCCTCGTCGTCGATGACGACGCCAGCATTCGCGATGCGATCGCCGACTTTCTGGGCGGCCATGGCTATGCGGTGCGCACCGCGCGCAATGCCGCGGCCTGCGATCACGAACTGGCCCAGGCGCCCGTCGATCTGATCGTGCTCGACGTGATGATGCCGGGCGAGGACGGGCTGTCGCTCTGCCGCCGCCTTGCCCCGGCGGGAACGGCGATCCTGATGCTCAGCGCGTTGGATGCGGTCACCGACCGGATCGTCGGGCTGGAGGTGGGCGCTTGGGACTATCTGACCAAGCCGTTCGAGCCGCGCGAACTGCTGGCACGCGTCCGCGCGCTGCTGCGCCGTCCGGGTGCGGAGCGCGCCGATGCCAACACGAACGACGGTGTCAGCTTCGCGGGCTGGTGGCTGGACATGGAGCAGCGGCGACTGCGCGATCCAGCCGGACGCCCGCTGTTGCTCAGCGAGGGCGAACATGCCTTGCTGGCGGCATTCGTTCGCCGTCCCGGCCGCATTCTGACGCGTGATGCGTTGCTGGATCTGGCCCGCGGCCTCGACGCGACATCCTATGATCGCGCGATCGACATTGCGGTCAGCCGCTTGCGCCGCAAGCTGGGGGACGCCGATCATGCGCCCCTGATCGAAACGGTGCGCGGCGTCGGCTACCGGTTTCTGCCTGCGGTGCGGCCGGCGTGAAGCGTCCCCTCAGCGCGCTCGTCTCGATCGGCGGATTCGGCGTCGCCGTGGCGACACTGAGCGTCGCGACGACCGCGGCGATCGTCATCCTCGCGCCGCAACCGCCCGCACCGCGGTTCAGCGCGGCCGAGGCGGTCGCTGCCTTGCGCCGGCCGATGCCCGGCTTCGACCGACGCTGGCGGGCCGACCCGCCGTCGGGCACGCGCGTGCCGATGCTGGAAGGGCTGATCGCCAGCGAACTGGGCCGATCGCCGGGCGATGTCCGGGTAACCTGGCCCGACGGTACACGCCGGTCTAACATCATCGTCCAGCGCACGACCGTCACGCACGTCCCCCCGCCCGGGGCGACGACGATACCGCCATCCATCGTCCTGCTTCGGCGGGGCGGTACGCGGTTCGAAATGGTGACGCCCGCGGCGGCCAGCGGAGCGGTCCGCGCCGCGCTGATCGGCATGCCGATGACGGCCTTCGCGGCGAGCGTCAGACAAGCCGACGGACGCTGGCTGACCGTATCGGCGACGCAGCCGTTACTCGGCGGCTGGCAGAGGAACATCCTCATCGCGCTGGGCGTCAGCCTGCTGCTGCTTGCCCCCCTCGCCTGGATTTTCGCCCGGCGGATGACGCGGCCGTTTCGTATATTGGCCCGTGCGATCGATCATGACGATACGGTCGCTCGCCTGCCCGGCGGCCCCCGCGAGTTGCAAGAGGCGGCGGCGGCAATCACCTCGATGCGCAACCGGCTTGCCATCGAAGCGGCCGAGCGCGCGCGGATGCTGACCGCGATCGCGCACGACCTGCGGACCCCCCTCACCGGGCTGCGGCTGCGCGTCGAAACCGCGCCCGAGCCACAGCGATCGCGCATGGTCGCCGATGTCGACCGCATGCAATCGATGATCGGTGAGGTGCTGGCCTTCGCCCGCGACGCCGCCGCCCCCGCCGCGATCGTCGAGGTTCGCTCATTGGTTGCCGCGATCGTCGCGGACGCGCGCGACGCCGGAGCGAGCATCCGCCTGCTGCCCGGAGACGATGCCTGGGTACGCCTACCCGAACCGGCCTTTCGCCGCGCGGTCGAAAATCTGGTGCGCAACGCGACCGATTATGCGGGCGGCGGCGATGTCGCGGTGCGGCAGGACGGCGCCGCCGTGCTCGTGTCGGTCACGGACACAGGCCCCGGCATTCCCGCGGCGGATCGCGAGCGCCTGTTGCTCCCGTTCGAACGGGGCGATGCCTCGCGCAATCGCGGCACGGGCGGGGCGGGCCTCGGCCTCAGCATCGTCCACGACTTCGCCGCGCAGCACCGCGGCACCTTTATGCTGGGCGAGGGCCCGGACGGCGGCACGATCGCGACGCTGCGACTCCCCTCCGCCTGAGCTGTGCCGCCGCCGCCCTGCTCGACGCCCCGATCGCGGCGGCAGGCTACGCCATGCGGGGCATCAGACGTGGTATAGCGCTCGCCCGACGGCACTAGCCTGCAGCCGCCACGCCACCGCGCTCAATCGTCGTAGACCCACTCGGACCATTTGACGACATTGTGGTGGCTGCAATTGACCAGCTGGACCGTGCATTGCTTCGTGTTCCAGTCGGATTCGCACGAATGGCGGACATGGGCGATCGCTTCGTCCTGCGTGCTGCCGGTATCCACGCTGTCATGCCCCACCACCGGCCGGCCGGCCTCCACCGCGCGGGCGACCGCCGCGCATTGGTTGGTGTAGGACAGCATCAGCTGACACGCCGACCCGCCATTCTGCCGGCAATTGTCAAGCACCCCGTCCTGCGCCTCGCGCTTCGAGGGATATTGGTAGCTGCCGAACCACACGCCCTTGCCCTTGTCATAGGCGATGGCGCCGAAGGCCCGGTCGATACGGTGAAACCCTTTCAGCGTCGGAACCGGCGGCCCGCAGTTGGGACTCCCCTGGGGGACACCGTTGCAGATGAAGGGAGGCCGCACCTGCGCGTCGACCCGCGATATCCGCGACAGACCGAAAGCGATCGTCGGCGCCGCCAAGGCCATCGTCCCCCAAAACAGAGCGCGCCGCCGCGCGTGAGGTTGGGCCAGCATAGCCTACAGCCCCAGCGCGTTGCGTAGCCCGCCGAGGCTTCGCTTCTTCGGCTTCTCGGGCGGCGTGTCGGTGGCGGCGTTGCTTTCGATCTGGGCGCCGGGGCCGCAGCGATGCTGCTTGTCCAGTTCGGCCCCCACGACGCCGCCGGCCGCGCTGGCGGCCACCGCACCCTGCCCGCCGCCGCCGATCTTGCTGCCGAGCAGCCCGCCCAGAGCCATGCCATAGGCCGCCTTCATGCCGCCGTTGACGGTCTTGGAACAGTCGGTGACGTCGCGCGCCTTGGAGGTGTGAACCTTTGGTCCCGTCCCGCCGGCGGCGGACGCGGTTGCTTCGCCCGTCACTGCCCCGGCCGCGCTCTTGTCGACGGTCACTTCGTAAATCGTCGTGCGGTCCGGCCCCTCGAACAGATGGAGCATCACCCAATCGTCCCCGCGCTGCGCGACGATGACGCGCATCCGGTTGCCGAACAGCCCATCGGCGAACCCGTCCGGCGCAACGCGATCGGTCAGGAAAATGAGCCGCCCCATGTCCTTGCCGCACGCCACGCTGCCCGTGCAGTCGAACACGGTGCGATAGCCGGCGCGCTGCAACAGCCCGGTGTAATAGCGCCCCACCGCCAGCGTCGGCACCGCGGTAGGCGTGGCGTAATCGATATGGGTAACCCGCCCCTCGAGCGCCCGCACGCCCCGCGTCGTCGTCGCATCGTCGATACGGGCGATCGGCAGGACCAGCTGATCCTCCGCCGGCGGCCGATAGTTCTTGATCGCGGCGCCGGCATAGCGCGGCAACAGCGGATGATCCTCACCGGGCACATCGGCCCAGGCGGTGGAGGCCGTTGCGGCCAGTACGAGGGCGATAGGAATGAACCGCATTCTGATCTCCTGCGTCAGGAATGGACCAAATGGCTGTGTTGCCCGTATAGAACGGATTGATGCAGATCAACTGCCGATGTGGCCCTAGAAGCAGCGCGTCCGTTCGTCGGACGGAACGGCATCAGAACCGGAAGCCGAGGCCGACCACCGCCTGATGCCGGTCGTAGCCGCCATCGTAGTTGGCGTAGCGATATTCGGCCTTCAGCGTCGTCCGATCGCTGACGTGATGCTCGACGCCCGCGCCAAGGCGGAACCCGTCGACCGTGCCGCTCGTCGTCTGGCGCACCGCGAATGTCTGCTCGACATTGGTATAGCCCGCCTTGCCATACAGCAGCGTCTCCGCGCCGATCGGCGTCCCGATACGCCCTCCAACATAAGCGTCCCGCCCCGTCTTCACGCACAGGCTGCTATTGCCGCCGCTCGTCGAATAGCTGACGCTGCATTGGCGGTTCGACGACCCGGTCAATTCCCCCTCGACGCCGACGACCAGACCGGTCCGCTGCCAGTCATAGCCGATCTGGCCGCCATAGACCGCGCCGGCGCTCCAGTCGCTGTAGCGGTTGGCGCCATCGACGCCGGCGATGAGCGTGACGCTGCCCCCCTCGAACGGCCGGACCATGCGATCCTGCGCGGCGGCAGGCACCGCGCCGATCAGGGCCAGAATCGAAAGGGCGGCAGTTAATCGCATCGTCATTCCTTCGTGTTGATCGTCTCGCACGATCGCATCGACGGGCTGACGCAAAGGAACCGCAGTCCAAGTCGCAAATTTTTTTCTAAAAGCGCCGGTTGGCCGAAAGGGCCAGGGTGCGCGGACGATAAGGCGTATAGTAGCGCGCGGTCGTCGCGGCGAAGGGATTGCCGAAGGCCAAGGTATCGGCTCGCACCCCGGTCAGATTGTCGACGTCGAGCGCCAACGTCAGCCGGTGAGACTGGCCGACCACACCGAACCGCCCGATGACCCGGGGCGGCATCCGCCGGTCGTCGGGGCGATCCAGCCCCATATGCGTGGCGCCGATTAGCTCGGCGGACAGACGCGGCACGACCTGCCATCCGCCCACCGTCTGCATCCGAGACACCGCCAGCCGCGCCGACAGATCGGGAACCAGCGGCAGATAGCGGGAGGGGTCGTCGCGGCGCCGCGGGCGCTGCGCAACCCCGCCCGCCGCGATCCGCCAGCCCTCCGTGGTCTCCCAGTCGACGCTCGCGTCCAGGCCGACGATACTGGCGCGCCCCGCGTTGCGCGTACCGATCCAGCCTTCGGGACGTAGATAGTCGGACTGGATATCGCTCCACCGGGTCAGGAAGAGATTGCCGTCGATGCCCAGCCGCCCGCCGAGCAGTCGCATCCGGCCGCCGAGGTCGAGCGCGCGCACCCGATCTGCCGCGTAGCGCCGCGTCGCACCGTCGTCGGTGTTCAACCCGCCCGGACGATAGGCCGTGGCAAAGCGGGCATAGACGATCCGCCCCGGGTCAGGGATGTAAGATAGTGAGACGTTGGGCGTCACCCCGATCTCAGCCGGTGCGCGGCCGACCGCGCGATCGATCCCGAACCTGTCGTTGCGTGTTCCCGCTCGAAAGACCCGGACGCCAAGCCCCAATTGCCAATGCTTCATCAGCGTCGCCGACCCGTCGGCGAACACCGCCGCCTCAGTCACCTCGCGGCTGGCGGCACCGCGGCGCGTGACGATCCCGTTGCGCGCCAGCCCGACCAGATCGCCTTCGGTCCGTGTCGACAGGAACGCGGCACCCGCCACCCAGACGAGCCTCCCGCTCTCCGCCGAGTTGACGCGGATTTCCTGATCGACCACGCGCAGCATCCGGTCGTTGTAGATCGCGACGGGCACACCGGGGGCGAGGACGCCACCGTCGTAGCGCTGGCTTTGGCTCTGCGTCGTCAGCCCGGTCGCAACGGTCAGCCGCAGCGGTCCGATCGGGCCCGTGATGGCCCCTTGGTAATGGGACAGGCGCGCCTGATACGGCTCCGCGGTCGGCACGTTGCGGCGATACGCGTCAGCGCGATCGACATAGGACGTGTCGCGGGCATCGATCGCCTGCCGCGCCGCACTGGCGTCGATCAACCATCTCCCGAAGGGAGCCACGCGAAACGCGATCCGCGCGCCGCGTGTCGACGTCCGGTTGAGATTGCGGCGACCATCGTCATCGTCGATCCAGCCGGGATCGACCGCGCCATAACCGACGATGCGCAACCCCAGCCGATCGCGGATCAGCGGCACATTGACGACGCTTTGCCCGGACGGCCCGATGCCGCCGCCCGCGACCCCGGACAGGCCGACGCCCACGTCCGCTTCCACCCTATTCAGCACCGGCCGGTTGGTAACGATCCGATACACGCCGCCCAGCGCGCCGGTCCCATATAGCGGCCCCTGCGGCCCCTTGAGTATCTCGACGCGCGCGACATCGACCAGCCGCAGGGCGGGATCGGCACCATCGAAGGCGATGCGCGCATCGTCCAGCTGGACACTGACCGGCGACTGGCTGAAGCCGTTGAAGACGCTGTCGGCGATACCGCGCAGGAACAGCCGGTCCGCGCCTGGCCCCGCCCCCGTCAGCGTCAGGCCGTCCACCGCACGTGCGACGTCACGCGTCGTGCCGACCACGCCGCCCCCCACCATGCCCGGGCGCAGGATCGCAACCGGGGCCGGAATGGTGGACATGCCCTCGTCGCGCTTGCGGCCGGTCACGACGATGTCGGGCGGCGGCGTTTCCTCGACGGGCACCGTCGTGACCGGCACCGCCCGGGGGCGCAAGCGATAGGCCTGCGGCGCCACGCGCACCGCTTCCCACCCGAGCGGGTCAAGCAACCGCGCCAGGGCGTTCTCTGCGGTCATCCGTCCGCGCACCCGCACCGGCGCCAGCCGCGGCAGCGAGCCGTCACGCGCGATCGAGATCTGCGCCTGCTGCGACAGCTGCGCCAGTGCGCCGGTCAGATCGCGCGCGTCGATATTGAGGCGATAGCGCCCGCTCTCCGCCGGTACCGGCGCGGCGGCGATGCTAACGAGCGGTACGATCGGCCAAATGTATCGCATCACCTTCCACCCGCAGTGCCAGCCCCGTTAGCGCCGCGAGGGACCGCGCCATCCTCCGCCCGTCGCTTTGCGCGATCATCCCCGAAAAGCGACGCTCCGCCACGGCGCGATCAACCGTTACCGCCGTTCCGCTCGCCCGCGCGATATCCGCGACGACGAGGGCCAGCGGAACGTCGTCGTACACCAGCGGCCCGCTCCGCCATCCGCCGACCGTACCCATGTCGATCGATTGTAGCACGCCGCGATCCTGATCCTGGATCGTCAGCGCGCGGCCCGCCATCACCGCTGTCGCGTCGCCGCGATCGGGCGATGATACCGCAACCTCCCCCTCGGCTACTGCGACCCGCACCACCCCCTCGCCCATCGCGATATCGAACCGCGTGCCGACGTCGCGGATCGTATAGCGGCCAGCTCGAATGGTCAGCGGCCGGCCGGCATCGTGGCGAACGTCGAAAAACGCGCTCCCGTCCAACGTCAGCGCCTGCTCGCGCGATGCCGGCACGCGAAGCAGGCTGCCGGGCGCCAGGATGGCGCTCGACCCATCGGCCAAACGGATCGTCCGCACCTGTCCGGGACCGGTGCGATAGGCGATGACCGCCGGCTCGCCGCCTCGCCGCCCCTGATAGAGCAGGACCACGACTGCCGCGATCACGACGGCAGCGATCGCGCTCCAGGCGCCCCAGCGCGGCATACGCCGCCCCAGCGCCTGATCGGCCGGCCGAGGATGCAGCGCCGATCCCGCCGCGTCGATGCGATCATCCAGCAGTGCCATGGCATCATAGGCATCGCGATGCCGCGGATCGGCCTCCAGCCACTCGGTGAAGGCCGACCAGTCCATGTCGTCATCGGCTTGCGCCAGATGCCAGCGCGCCGCCGCTTCGTCGATGTCCGCGCTCATGTCGTCCAGACGCCGCCCGTCCACCATTCCTCAGTCCTTCAGGGCGCGGCGCAAATGCACCATCGCCACCGCAATGTGTTTTTCTACCCCGCTCCGGCTGATCCCCAGCCGCGCGGCGATCTCCGCATGGCTCAGCCCGTCAAACTTATGCATCCGAAAGGCCCGCCCCGCCGCCTCGGGCAGCGCGGCGATCGCCGCGGCGAGCCGCGCCGTCTCTTCCCGTTCCACCATCTGTTGGTCCACACCGGGGGTCGGGTCGACCGGCTCGTCCCCCGTGCCGCCCCGCTCTACCGCCCACGCGCCATCGCGCACGATGCGCCGCCGTCGGGTCCGGATGATGTCGAGCGCGACGTTCTGGGCCGCGCGATACAGATAGGCGCGGGGATTGGCGATGGGGCCGGTCGCGCCACCATCCAGTCGCAACCACAATTCCTGCATCGCGTCCTCCGCCAGCGCCGGTTCGCCCAGGCGAGCCGTCAGGAAACGCAGCAACTCGGGCCGAAGCGACGTATAGACGTGAAGTAGCCCGGAACTGGGAAGCAAGCCGATACCATCTTCGTTGCGATTGTGCCGCGACGGGCATGGACCACCGTGATCCGCAGCAACGGCGCCGTTCATCGCCGCACCAGCGACGCTATGCAACCCTGCGGCTTGGTGGCCGGCCGCTTCGTGCGGCGCCGCCGCAGCCGATGGGTCATGACACCCCGGCATGCCGCGGCGCGTACTGCCGGGCCTGGTCCGGCCATTCTTATTTGATCTAAATCATGTCCGACGCGGATATTTCAAAGTGTTGCTGTGTTGGGGCCGCACGATCTGGAGGCGGCGATGGCAACGACGGCAGGTACGATCACAACGCCCTCCAGTGACGGCGCAGCCGATCGCAAGCGTGCGACAGGCGCGCTGGCGGCACTCAATTTCTTCATGGCGGACATGCAGGCGGGCATCGGCCCGTTCCTTGGCGTCTTCCTGCAACAGCGCGGCTGGCAGTCGGGGCCGATCGGCACCGTCATGACCGCCGGCGGTGTCGCGGGCATGCTGTTCACTGCGCCAGCGGGCGCGTTCATCGATCATACGACGAAGAAGCGGCTGGTCGTCGTCGTCACCGGCATCTGTACCGTGCTCGCGTCCTTCCTCATCCTCTGGTCGCAGGCTTGGGCGGTCGTGACGGTCAGCCAGGTGGCGACCGCGATCGCCGGCGCCGCGATCGGCCCAGCGGTCGCGGGGATGACGCTGGGCGTCGTCCGGCAAAAGGGCTTCAACGCGCAAAACGGCCGCAACCAGGCGTTCAACCACGCCGGCAACATGATCGGCGCCGGCCTGTCGGGGTGGCTGGGGTGGAAGTTCGGCATGCCCGCGATCTTCTATCTGTCGGCCGCCTTCGGCGTGCTCGCGATCATCTCCGTCCTCTCGATCCCCGAACGGGCGATCGACCATCAGGCGGCGCGTGGCCTGGAAAAGGGCGACGAAGGGCAGGATGGCGGCAAAGCCGAAGGCTTCAAGGTGCTGATGCGCAACAAGCCGATGCTGATCCTGGCGCTGGCGCTGGCCTGTTTCCACCTCGGCAACGGCGGAATGCTGCCGCTGTATACGCTGGCGGTCGTCGGTGCGGGCCAGGGCAATCCGGCCCTCTTCACCGCGACCACGGTCGTCGTCGCGCAGGCGGTGATGATCGCCGCCAGCATCGTCGCGATGAAGGTCGCGGCGGGGCGCGGCTATTGGCTCGTCCTGCTGGTCTCGTTCGCGGCGCTGCCGCTGCGCGGGTTCCTTGCAGGCACGGTCATCCAGCATTGGGGCGTCTGGCCCGTGCAGGCGCTTGACGGCATCGGTGCAGGTTTGCAGAGCGTGGCGGTGCCGGGCCTTGTCGCTTGCCTTCTTAAAGGCACTGGCCGCGTCAACGTCGGCCAGGGCGCGGTGATGACCGTGCAGGGCGTCGGCGCGAGCCTGTCGCCCGCGATCGGCGGGTGGATCGCGCAGGCCTTCGGCTATCGCGCCTGTTTCTTCATTCTCGGCAGCTTCGCGATCGCCAGCCTTGCGCTGTGGATCGGCTTTGCCGCCACGCTGCGCCCGGCCTGCGCCGGCACCGATCAGGACTAGGCGAAAGGACGATCCGATGGGCAATTCAATCTGCTGGGCGCATATCGGCGACCTGCACCTCGACGAGGCGGACGACTGGCAGGGCCTCGGCCGGCTGGAGGGGATCGTCGATCAGGTCAATCGCGTCGCCGACGGGATCGACTTCGTCTTCGTCCCCGGCGACAACGCCAACCACGGCACGCCCGACCAATATGCGCGCATGATGGCCGCGCTGGCCCCGCTCCGAACGCCGTGGCGCATCATTCCGGGCGACCATGATTTCGAGCCCGGCGATCTCGCCCATTACGACGCCGCCATCCCCGCCGCCAATCGCCCGGAGGCGGAGACGATCGCGGGCTATCGCTGCCTGTTCCTCGACATCATATCGGCCGGTGCGGGCGGCCCCGACTTCCGGGTGACCATGCACCACCGCAACCGCCTGGCCGAGGAACTTGCGCGGGCCGAGGCGGCCGATCAGGTGCCGCTGGTGTTCATGCACGCCTATCCCGGCGACCTCGCCGCCGATGGCGATAGCATCGCCCGCACCTTCGCCGACGCGCGCGTCGCCTTCGTCGATACCGGCCACACGCATTACAACGAACTGCTGAACGACGGCCGCGTCATTTACGGCGCGACCCGTTCTACCGCGCAGATCGAGGAGGATGCCGGCCGCGCGGGCTTTGCGATCGTGTGCGTCCATGGCCGAGCGCCCAGCTGGCGCTTCCGTCGTCTCAACGCCGCATGGCCGCATGTCCAGATCGTCAGCCCATGCGACGCGCGGCTGGTGACGCGGCCCGCCGATCCGCATCAGGTGCCGCGCCCCGGCGCCGTCACCATCGTCGCGCGCCTACTGGGCGCGGCCGCCGACGCGACAGTCGAGGTGCGCATCGACGACGGCGCCCCCGTCCCCATGCATCGCGCCGACGACGGCCTATGGCAGGCGACGGTGGCAGTCGAACAGGCCGGCGCGCACGCCGTCACCGTGACCTGCGGCGACCGTCACGACCGGATCGACCTCCTCGTCCGCAGCGAACAGGACATCCCCAAACGCCGCCTCCACGCAGGCCTGGGCACCGACGCCCACGCCATCGGCGCATGGCCGATCGCCGGGATCGACGGTCTACAGCTGGGCCCGAACAAGAACGGCGGACCACCGGACTGACGCGACTTCTTGCCGAGACGGCATGAAAGGTGGTCGAACATTATCAGCGAAAGTAGGGAGTAATGACGGAGAGGGAGGCACACCGACCCCATCGCTAAGCAGTACAGATGTCGATGTTTTTATATAGATTTTAGAGGTTAGCCTACATGCCGGCCAACAGCGCGCCGATGTTTCGGTAAGTGGCCACCTTCTGCCGCGCGCATCCGAGTCGCATGGTTTGGAAAGGAAAACACTTTTATGATAGGTTAGCCCGAGGAAAAGGTAGCATGCGAGCCCTTACGCAACAAAATAGATCTGCTGAACCGCTTCCGGGCTTCGACCACTCGCGGATGTAAAAGCGCTTAGATGGCTAAGCAGCGCATCACCGCCACGGAAACGGCGGCAGTTGGGACAAATCCGCCATCCACCGAGGCCAAGCCGAACGGCGGGGCAAGGGGCGTTGCGATCGGTTTGGCAATTATCGGTCTTGTTTGGATGAAGAGAAGTCGTGGCCTTTGCGCTTAAAGCTAGCGGATTCGGCCGAGGGCTTCGGCACCCCTTATCGAAATTCCCACTCCCGATCGCGAAAAGGGAAAGCAAACCGATTCGCAAAACTCACCCGCGATGCACGACATGAACCTTGTTACCGTCGGGATCGCGCAGGTAGGCACCGAAATAGTCGGGGCCATAGTGTGGGCGCGGACCCGGCGGCCCTTCATCCGCGCCGCCCTGTTGCAGCCCACCGGCATAGGCATCCTCGACGGCCTTGGGCGAAGGAGCCAGGAACGCCACCATACCGCCATTGGCGGCGGAGCAGGGACGGCCGTCGAACGGCCGATAGGTGTAGAAGCGGGGCAGGTTCACGCCTGGTATATGCCAGCATCGTGACGGTGGTCCCCCATCCGGTACTACGTCTCGCTGAACCAGTCCCAACGGTGCCAGCACCGCATCGTAGAAAGCTGCGGCGCGATCGAGGTCGCTTACCCCGACCGTGACATGGCTGAACATCGACACCCCTTTCAGATCGTGCCCACGATCGACGGAATCGTGGCGAGCTTCTCATCATCGCGTCGGTAAAAGGTCCATTGCCGTATGCGCTTGGCAGTCACGAGGCCGCTCGCCTGCAGCACCCGCATATGCTCGCTTAGCGTCGAGGCGTTCACGCCCAGCTTGTCCGCGATAAACTGACCGCACACGCCATCCTCCACCAAGTCGCCGTCGCGCTGCGGCGGGAAGTGCGCGACCGGATCACGCAACCACTGGAGGATCTGCAGGCGGCGTTCGTTGCCGACGGCCCGGAAAAGATCAGCGTCGCTCATCGATCGTCGGTTTGCCAATCAACAAATGGCTGTCAATCATGTGGCGAATCGTAGGAGATCGCCATGCCTACCTTGCCCTTCTTCACCGCCGACGTGTTCACGACGACCCGCTTCGGCGGCAACCCGCTGGCGGTGGTTATGGGCGGCGAGACGCTGGACACAGCGACGATGCAGGCGGTCGCGGCCGAGTTCAATCTGAGCGAGACCACCTTCGTCCTGCCACCCTCCGATCCGGCGCACACGGCGCACGTCCGCATCTTCAACCGGACAGACGAGATGACGTTTGCCGGGCATCCGATGGTCGGCACGGCCTTTATCCTCGCCCGTCGCGATCCCACCCTGGACGAGGCGACGTTCGAGATCGCGGCCGGACTCGTTCGCATACGGATTGCGCGGGACGACGCAGGCACCGCAATCGGCGCGGCCGTAACGACGCCGCAGCCGCTGACGATCGGGGAAACGCTGCCGCCCGCGCTGATCGCTGGCGTCCTGCGGCTCGATCCCGGCGATGTGGTGACGACGACCCACCCGCCGATCGCCGCCTCGAACGGCAACACCTACGTCATCGCCGAACTGTCTGCTGACGCCCTGGCCCGTTGCTCGCCGGACATCGACGCCTTTCGGGCAGCACTGTCGGCGCATCCGCAGCAAGGCAATCGCTTTTCGGTTCACGTATATAGCCGGGAGGGTGACACGCTCTGCGCCCGCATGTTCGCGCCGCTGGCCGGGACGTGGGAAGACCCGGCGACCGGCAGCGCCAACGCCCCGCTCGCGTGCCTGCTGCTGTCCCTCGACGCGGCGAGGGAGGCAGCGACGTTCACCATCGATCAGGGGGTGGAGATGGGACGGCCAAGCCGTCTTCGGGTCGACGCACAGCGCACGGCGGCCGGGATCATCGCGACGCTGCACGGCTCTTGCGTGCCCGTCATGGCGGGGGAGATCAGCCTGTGACGACGTATTGGATCGATCCCATATCGCTTCCCGACGATCGAACGATCGGCCCTATTCCGACACCGTGAGGATCGGCGACCTGCGGTTCCTGTCGGGCAGGATCGGGCTGGACTATAGCAATATGACGTTGGTCGAGGGCAACATTGCCGCCCAGCCCCGCCAGTGCCTCGCCAACATCGCGGACGTTTGATCGCTAACAGGCAGCTGCCTCGATCGCGTCATCAAAACGACGATGTTCCTGACCACGATGACCGACTTTGCAGCTATGAACGAGGTGTATGCCGAAGTGTTCGCAGAGCGGAGGTCGTCACGCTCGACGGTCGCGGTCGCGGCTCTGCCGATGGGAGCGGAAGTCGAAAGCGCGGTTCTTGCCGGCGCGTTGGTTTCCCGATTGGAAACCGCCATCGAGACGACACGAGCGTCCTCGGAATCGATCGACTTCGGAAATCTGGTTCGATCTCGCACTTAGCCGGAAATTGTCAATCGGCGTCCAAAAAGGACCCCCTATAGGCGTGCAAAAGGGACCCCCCTCGTCGAGCCGCGTAACGGGTATGACGGGCGCGCCGTTCGCACTGGTTGCGGCGTAGGGCGGGCGTAGCCCGACCGGAGGCGCAACCAGTGCGAAGCGTTTTCTGCCGGTGCCCCAGGCGTCAGCTGCGGTGCTTGAAGCGCCAGCTGTCGTTGCCGGTCTCGACGATGTCGCAGTGGTGGGTAATGCGGTCGAGCAGCGCGGTGGTCATCTTGGGGTCGCCGAAGACGGTCGGCCACTCACCAAAGGCGAGATTCGTCGTGACGATGACCGAGGTCTGCTCGTAGAGCTTGCTGACCAGGTGGAAGAGCAGCTGGCCGCCCGAGCGGGCAAACGGCAGGTAGCCGAGTTCGTCGAGCACCACGAGGT
>QDFQ01000006.1 GCA_003075315.1 Arthrobacter sp. TPD3018
CTCTTCCACCTGGTCAGCAAGCTCTACGAGCAGACCTCGGTCATCGTCACGACGAATCTCGCCTTTGGTGAGTGGCCGACCGTCTTCGGCGACCCCAAGATGACCACCGCGCTGCTCGACCGCATTACCCACCACTGCGACATCGTCGAGACCGGCAACGACAGCTGGCGCTTCAAGCACCGCAGCTGACGCCTGGGGCACCGGCAGAAAACGCTTCGCACTGGTTGCGCCTCCGGTCGGGCTACGCCCGCCCTACGCCGCAACCAGTGCGAACGGCGCGCCCGTCATACCCGTTACGCGGCTCGACGAGGGGGGTCCCTTTTGCACGCCTATAGGGGGTCCTTTTTGGACGCCGATTGACAGATCATGGCGACGCGGCACTGGCGATGCTGCCTGGCTATGCCGACAGTATCACGCTGCTGTTCTCCGACGTGGAGATGCCGGGCGGTACTGATGGCTTCGCTTTGGCCCGCCACGTTGCTTCGACCTACCCGTGGATCGAGATCGTTATCGCCAGTGGCCGGATTAAACCCGAGCCGGGTGACATGCCGGACAATGCGACGTTCTTAGGCAAGCCGTTCAGCGCCAAGTTGGTGCACGATCATTTGCGCGAAAGGCTTCCCGATGGAAAAAAGCCGGAGCCTTTAAGACAAGCCGGTTAGCCGATCGAAACCCGGCCCAAATGCCTTCAGGGCGTAACCGGGCTATCCTCGATCTGACGAAACATCCGGTGCAGATCGAACGGCTTGGGCAGGAACGTGGCGCGTTGCGGCAGAGCCTCCTGCGGCACGGGCGCTTTTCCCGACACCACGAAGAGCAAGGTGGGCGGAAAACGCTCCCGCACGTAATGTGCCAGCTTCACCCCGTCCATGTGCCCGCTGATCGTCGCATCGATGAGGACAACCCGGATGTCGGAGCGATTGTCGAGGATTGCCATCGCCTGTTCGGCATCTTCTGCCTCGAAGACGCGCCAGCCCCGCTCCTCGAAGAAAGCCACGATGTCGAACCGCACGATCGCTTCGGCTTCCACGATCAGGATGGTGTTGCTGCCGATCGGTTTACTCTGTCCCACGTCCCTTACTCGTCCGTAATCGCGGCATCGCCCCGCCGGGCCTCCAGATCGAACACCAAACCCTCTGGACGATAATCGGTTTCAGCTTTGCCCTTGAAGTAGGAACGCAGCGAGCGTTCGATCAGGATCGATCCGAATCCCTTGCGCTGCGGGGGTGAGACAAGCGGCCCTCCCTGCTCTCGCCAGGTTATCGACAGCGTCCCGTCATTGCCTGTGCCGGTGACATGCCACGTGAGCGTCACCATGCCCGTGGTGTTGGACAGCGCTCCATATTTGGCGGCGTTCGTTGCCAGCTCATGCAACGCGAGTGCGAAGGCGACCGTCACCTCAGGCTTCAAGGTGACGGAAGGGCCGTCCAGCAGGATCCGCTCGCCGATGACGCCGTGGGGCGCCAGGGCCCGCGTTGCCACTTCGCATAGATCGGCCGAGCGCCAGGAACTGCCGGTCAGAACGTCGGTCGCCGCACCCAGCGCTACCAATCGTGCACCGAGATCGTGACTGGCGGTTTCAATGTTCGGGGCGGTGCGCAGCGTTTGTGCGGCGATCGACTGGACGACGGCCAGGACGTTCTTGAGGCGATGCGCCAACTCGCCGTTCATCAGGCGCATGTCGTCTTCCGCGCGCTTCCGGTCGCGGAAATCGCGGGTGACCGTACCATAGCCGATCAACGCGCCGTTCGCGTTGGTGATCGGGAAGACCGAATATAGGACAGGAATGCGCTCGCCGGTCTGGAAATGGCGGAAATCGAGTTCGCCTGCCCAATGGCCATCGCGGGCCACCGCCGGCAGTACATCTTGCATGACGGTCTCCACCTGATCGGGAGGGAAGAAGTTGGCGATGGAGAGCGTTGAGATGTCGGCATCTTCCAGCCCGACAAGCTGCCTAGCCGCATCGTTCATGTAGAAGACGCTGCCGTCCGTGCGGGCCATGCCGACGAAATCGGCGCTGTTCTCCGCCAGTCGGACGAACCGCTCGCGCTCCTCCTCGCTTGCACGCAATTCGGTGATGTCGCGGGAAACGGACAGGATGCGATCAGGTCGACCATCCGGCCCAGGAATAGGACTGACGGCGACGTGCCACCATTTTGGGGTGCCTCGATACGTATCGGCCTTGCCGACAAAGCTATGGGCCTTGCCCACTCGCGCCGCCTCGACGGCCGCCTTCGCCTCAATATTGCCGGCATCCTGCCAGAAGTCCGGCCAGGGGCAGCCGGCGACGGCGTTGAAGTCGCTGATTTCCATGACGCGCTGCCCGCCTTCGCTCATGAAGGTCAGCTTGCCGTCGAGATCGAGCACCTTGATGCAATCGGTCGAACTGCCCAGCACGCCCGACAGGAACGCCTCGCGCTCGGCGGTGACGATCAGTGCCTTCTCACGCTCGTCGCGAAGACGATCGGTGTCCAGCAGCGACGTCCGCAGCGCCTCGACCAACACCACCAGGCCAAATGTGGTCAGGGTGAAGATGATCGATGCGGCCCAGTGAACAGACGTGAGCAGCAACGGCTCACCGGTTCGAGCGACGACCGAACCCGCGCCGATTGCCGACAGGATTGTGGCCGTTATGCCGGGCCCGCGGCCGAGAAACAGCGTCAACAGCACGACGGCAGGCGTGTAGAGGAACCAGGGTGCTGACGCTCCGAAGATCGCGGCTTGCAATATTCCAACCACCGCCACGCACAGCACGGTCATGCCATATCGCAGCGGTTTGGGCCCTTGCTTCGCGACGGTCAGGTCGCGCAGTCGATCCAGTAAGAGCGTAGAAGCAGCCATCTGTCCCCAGCGTGGGGGAATGCCCCTACATCGGTCCTAATAGCGTAGTCCGAGAGCCGAGAACAACGCAGCAAAACGAGCATTTAGCGGCCAACTTTGCCTGTCACGGACCGATATCGATCGCTTCAGCCTTCGCATGTCGCGTCTTGGCGTCGGCGAAACCGAGGCGGACGGCTACCGCGTCGTTCCAGCCATAGGGATCGGTGCGGAACGCGACCTTGCCGTCTTCTGCGACGAAGGCGTTATGGTAGAGGAGCCGCACCGGGATTTCGCGGGGCAAATCGACGATCTCGTAACTGCCCGACGCGTGTGCCTTGGCCCAGGCGTCGCCGACACCTTCCTGATCGGCCAGCATTGCAGCGAAGCCCAGGGCATCGGATATGCGGACACAGCCATGGCTCAGATGGCGCTGGCTGCGCTCGAACAGCTCGGGGGCGGACGTGTCGTGAAGGTAGATCGCCTGATTGTTCTTCATGTCAAATTTGACGAGGCCCAGCGCATTGTCCGGCCCTGAAGGCTGCACCCAATAGCCGTTGATCCGCCGCATATTCTTGGCTCGGACGGTCGCCCTCGATACGGGGATCGACTTCGGCACGGTCCATGTCGGGTTGGCGACCAGGCGATAAATCGGTGAGCCGAGCGGCGGGGTTTCGCGATCAGGCTCACCGACGATGACCTTGCGGCGATCGACCAACTGCCCATCACGATAATAGCGAAGCTCGGCGGCTGCGGTGTTGACGTCGATCCGGGTCGCGGGCGGCGTTCGCGACAGCCAGCGTCGCCGCTCCAGCGCAACGGCAAGGGTCCGGGCACGATCGCCCGGGCCGAGCGTCAGAACCCCCAGCGTATCCGGACCGACGATGCCATCCTCTCGGATGCCGTAATCACGTTGCAGCGCCTTCACGGCATCAGCGATGTCCGTCGAGTCCGCGAAGGGTCGCGCAGTCAGGTAGCCATCCTCCACCAGCTGGTCGACGATCTCCGGAACCCGCGGATTGACGTCGCCCATATGGATGCTGTTTGCCAGCGGGATAACGGGTTTCCGGTTGTCGGCATTCCGGCTCGCTGCAAGATAGGCTTGCGACAGCAACCTGTATTCCGGATCGGCGGGAGCCAACCCGTCCAGCCACTGTGCGAGGCGGTTCCGGCGGAGGGCATCCCCTAGTCCTTCGGTCTGGTCTGTCACAGGCCGCGCGATCGTATAGACGTCGTGCAGCGATGACGGGTCGACCATGCCCTGTGCCAAGGCGTGGGCGTATGCCATCGCAGCTTTGGTGTAGGACCTGGCGACGTCGCCAGTCGGCTGTTCATCGATATTACGCGGCAGGAACGTCACACGATCAAGGCCGTGGCGGGCACGATCGGCTAAGGCCTGTTTCAGGGCGGCACGGTTCGCTTCGGTCCAGAGGGTCTGCCAATCCGATGGCGGTACAGGGCTGGCCTGCGCTGCTCCCGGCAAGGTTTGGGCCATAACAGGCAGCGCGGAAGAGGTAAGCGTGATCGTGGAGAGCAACATGCAGAACGTCGGATACTTCATGCAAGATCAACGATCGAAGCGGCCAATGCGCTTCACCTGTCCTGCATGCTTGCGTCGATAATCACGCCAAACATGAAGGGATGATCGCCTTCGTACGACCTGCATGTATCGGTCACGCCGACAGAAGCTTGCAGATCCAACGACTTCGATCGAATTGCCCGCAGATGATGACGATCGCGGCGGTCAGCGGCACTGCGATCAGCGCCCCCCCGATACCCCAAACCCAGCTCCAGAAGGTCATGGCAATGATGATCGCCAGCGGCGACAGGGATAGCTGCTTGCCCTGCAACAGGGGGTAGACAACGTTGCTGATGGTCAGTTGCAGGATGACGAAGCCGACGAAGACAATCGTGGACATCTGCCATCCGCCGAACTGGACAAAGGCGAAGAGCACAGGCGGCACGATCCCGACGATGTTCCCGATCACGGGTACGAAGTTGAGAAGGAAGTTCAGGATGCCCCAAACCAGCGCCAGCTCCAGTCCGGTCATCCACGACCAGAGCGCCGAGGCGATACCGGTGAGGATACTTGTGGCCAGCGTCGTGCCGAGATAGCGGCGCACCTGCGCGGAGATATCCTCGCCAACGGTCAGCAGCTCGCCGCGATCGCCATTTTCCATCATCTCATACAGCCGGCGCTTGAGCCGTGGCACTTCGGGCAGACCGAGCATCACGATGATGCCGATGAACCCGACATAGGTGACGAACCCATAGACGCCGCCCGCCAGCATCTGGAGCAGCGCCATGATCCGCTGGCGGTTGATCGTCCCGGCGATCGGTACGCCATGCTCGGCAGCCCATCCGGCAAGCTGGCCGAATCCCTTCTCAAGGCTCGACCAGTTCGCCGTGAGCGCTGCGATGACTTGGCCGATCGACAGATAGACCGCTGCGGCAAAGGCGCCGAGGATCGCGACCAGCGACAGCAGCGTCAGCGTATAGGCCAGCCACGACGGCATATACTGCGCCAGCCTGCGCTTGAGTGACCACAATGCCGCGACGATGATCGCGGCAAAGGCGATCGGCATCACGACCGCGAAGGCCTCCTTCAGCGCCCCGATTAGCAGAACGGTCGAGATGAGCGTCAGGAGACGATTACGATAACGATGTTCGGTCTGACTGTCGGTCATGCATCGCGCTCCTCGATCGTGATGCCCGCGTGGTTCATCGCCTCGGCATTGAGGCGCGCGCCGAGTAGCAACGCCCAGGCGGACACCATCAGCCACAGCATCAGGATGACCGCCGCGGATAACGATCCGTAGGTGTCACCGAACCGTGCGAGATGCGTGACATAGAGGCGGAATACGAGGGTTGCCCCTAACCACATCGCGACACCCGCGATCGTTCCGGGCAAGACCGATCGCCACGGGATGGCCGCCTCGCTTGCCGGCGCGTAGCGATAGACCAGCATCAGGCCGATGCCGGCCCCCAACGTCAGCGATCCGAATAGGAGCACCATCGAGGCGAGCCGCGCGCCAGGCAGTCCATCGGGGACATAGCTTTGCAGGAACGCGAGCACGGACAGCGAGATCAGGGCCGTCAGCACCAGCGCAGCACATCCGAGCACCAACAGCATGGCCGTGATCTGGCGGCGTATGCCTTGGCGCTCGCGCTCGATGCGAAAGGCAAGGTTGATGCCGTGAAGCAGTGAGCGTCCCGCCCGCCGCGCGCTGAACAGCGCAATGCCCAGCGAGATGATGATCGTCACACCGGCGGGGCGGTCGGACGTCAGCGTATCGCGCAATCCGCCCGCCACGATCCCTTGTGCGTCGCGTGGCAGGATCGCCGTCAGCTTCGCAAGGTTACGGGCCACGGTGTCACCGGGGACGAGCAGACCGTAGGCGCCGGCGATCAGGCCGACGAGCGGGATGATGGCGAGAAAGGCGGCGAAGGCGATCGAGCTGGCTGCGATACCGAAGTCATCCTGAAGACCGCTGCGAACCGCCCGGACTGACAGCGCTACCCATTTGCCACCAGAACCCAGCCAGGTTCGCAGATGCCGGGGTGAGGCAAGCTGTCTCAGCGACGCCCTTATGGCCGCAGTGACGGCCTTATCCTTCCGCCGGCGCACCGACGAATACCGCGACCAGGCAGATGACGCCGACGGCGACGAAGCCGACACGATGCAGCATCGATCCCGCGCCGCTTCGAACCGAGACCAGCAGCGCCAGCACACACTGCATCGCGTAGAAGAGGGCAAAGGCCCGCGAGGACAGCGCCACGACCTGGAACGGATCGGTCAGCCAGACCACCAGCACCGCCAGCGCACCGGCCAGGGTGAAGGCGAGCGGCACGCTGATCCTGCGCCGCGACACCTCATTGACCAGGCCGCCCGAGCCGATCGAGTCCGCGACGGCTGCGCTGAGCTGGCTGGATACCGCTCCGGCCAGGACGAAGATACCGAGCGCCGGGGCGATGAACTCCATGATGTCGAGGATGCCGGCCACCCCTTCGGTCGCCGCGGCACGCGCCAGAAACGGCGTCAGCAGCGCGATGAAAGCGAGATAGATGGCGGACGCGATCCACTGCGCGTGACGCATCGTTTTGATCCGCAGCGTGGCGGAATAGTCATGGCCGAGATAGCGGGACGTCTCGAACCCCTGCACGGTGATGATAAGGCCGAGCAGCATCGGGATGCTGGCCCAGGAAATCCGCGCCTGCGGCAGCGGATCGGCCATGCCGCCCATGACCCAGGCGATACCGAGCGCGACTAGCATACCGGCGATGATGCCGATCTTGATCGATACCGTCCCATGCGCGAGATGCTCGACTTTCCGCAGGCTCCCGCCCAGTGCCAGCAGCGTCATGAGTGCGATGATGACGGTCACGATGATGTTGGCGGCAACCGGCTGCCACGCCGGGTCGATTGCGATCGGCTTGAGCGTGAACTCGGCCAGGAGCTTCAGATAATAGGCGACCGACACGGCATAGGCGAGTGCCAGAACGCCTTGGGTGATCCGTGCGACCCAGGCGATCGGATCGTTGAAGGTTGCGACCGCCAGATGGTTCTCGACATGGGTGATGTTGAACCGGATCACCCAACCAGCCGCATAGGCGATCGCGAGCAGCAGACCCATGGCAAGAATGGCGGCGCTGCCGAACTCGCGGGCGAGCAGCGGACCGCAGATGAGGAAACCCGACCCGATAATCGAGGCGAGCGGCGTCACCGTCGCACGCCAGCCATCGCTTCGCGCGAACGGGCTGAAGGTGAGCGCGAGGGTGACGATGAGGGCAACGACGAGTGCAATGGCGACAATCATGCGATGTCCTCGGGCGAACGGATCATGGCGTGCTTCCCACGCCGGGTGTCAAAACGAAACGCTGTCCGGCTGCCGGCAGCGGCACCGGAGTGATCCCGGCTGTACGAAGCAGCGATGCGATCGCGATCGCGCGCCGCTGTGAGAGGTTCGGCCGTTCCGGAGTGGCGCCGGCAGGCAAGCCGGGCACGCCCAAAGCAGTCATGTTCCAACGCTTGGCCGCCCAGACCGACGTAGCAACGGCTGCGCTGGCCGCCGGATCGAGCGTATCGACGTTATCCGCGAAGGCGATGACCGGCAGGGAGGCTTGCGGCGGAACGACAGACACGCTCCAACCTTCCGCCTGCGCCCCTGCACGGGTTTCCAGCATCCGATAGGTTTCGAGGGTCGCGCCCGGCAATGGCGAGGCCGAGGCGATCACGCGGTGATGATCCCGGTCGATCGTCACATCGTCGGCGGGAACGCCGGTAATGAGCGCGACCAGACGGGCAAGGTCGGCACCATGCTGCGCCTCCAGCTTGGCGAAGTCGCTGGCCTGACGCAGTTCTTCCCGCTGCGCCTCCAATGCTCCCGCTCCCGGCTCGAGGAGGATCTGGTCGAGATCGAGGCGGACCTGTCGGCCGAGCCGCTGCGCCAGCGCCGATTGCAGCGCGGGGGTCTTCTGCATCGCACCGCGCGGCGCGATCACGACGGCGCGCACAATCAGCGGGTCGGCGGCAAAATCCAGATCGAGCTGCGTTACGCGGGCTTCTTCCCCGAATTTGTCGGTCAGCAGCGTTCGCGCCTGCGACACGGCTACCGCTTCACGACCGATGCGATTGAGCGAGATGCCGAGCGGGATCGCCATGACGACGAACACCAGGGTCAGTAGCAGCGTCTGGGTCCAGCTTTGCCGCCGCGAGAGATGGTGCCCGAAACCGTAGAAGCGTGCCATCAGCGTCGCCGACAGTGCGATGGTGATGAAGTTGGTGACGAACAGGGCAAAGGCACCCGCCCCGACCGGCACGTTGCGTGTCGCGATCCCGTAGCCGACGACCGCGAGTGGCGGCATCAGCGCGGTCGCGATCGCGACGCCGACGATGGTATCGCCGCGCCCGCGGATGATCGCGAAGGTGCCGGCGAGCGCTGCGAACAACGCAACGGCTAGGTCGAAAAGATTTGGCCGGGTTCGTGCGACGATCTCTGCGGTCGGTGCCTGTAAGGGCGAGACGAGCACGATCAGCGCGGTGAAGGCCACCGCTGCGATAGCCCCGATCGCCAAGGCTTTCAGCGACCGGCGCAATTCGCGGAAATCGAACAGCGCCAGGCTGAAGCCGAAGCCGAGGATTGGGTTCATCAGCGGCGAGATGAGCATCGCGCCGATCACCACGGCCGGTGACGACAGCAGGAGGCCGAGAACGGCGATACCTGCCGACATCATCGTCATGAAGGCGAAGCGCGGACTCCAGCCACTTTCCTCGACGATACGGGCAATGACGGCTTCATGATCGACGCGGCCGACGATCGCGCGCCGCCACCATCGATAGAGCGCCAGGCGGGCCAACCGGGTGCTGAGGTCGGTCCGCGCAGGTGCTACATCGCTCATGCCATTCACCTATGCCTGATCCGCCGTTCGATCATCATCGTGCTGGCGCTCGCTACGCCGCGGGCGGGGCGGATTGGCACCGGCGGGCCAGCCTTCCCGCTGCCGCGTCCGGTCGCCATCGGTTTCCTCGGTCTGGTCGTGGAAGAGGATCTGCTGCGTCGGGAACGGCAGGTCGATGCCGTTGTCCGCCGCGGCCTGCCAGATCGCGAGAATGACCCGCGCGCGCAGATGAACGATGTTGGTGCGCTTGGATTCCGACCACCAGCGCGCGCGCAGCGTCACCGAGCTGGCATCCAATCCCCAAGGCAGCACTTCCGGCGCTGGGTCCGCCTCGACGCCTTCTACGTTCGCGATCGCTTCGGCGAAAACGGTCATTGCCCGATCGGGTTTGTCGCCATAGCCGATGCCAATGTCGAACTGGTCACGTCGCACCGGGAACGCCGTGTTGACCATGACAGGCGAGGTGTAGACGTCGGAATTGGGGATAATAACCCGGCGACCGTCATAGGTTTTGATGAGGGTCGCGCGACTCTGAATGTGCTCGACGGTGCCCTCGAAATCCTTGACCACGATCTGGTCGCCGCGCCGATAGGGACGGTTGATGAGCAGCAGGATGCCGGCCAGCAAATTCTGGAGGATGTCCTTGAACGCGAAGCCGATCGCGACCGAACCGATACCGAGGCTGGAGATGATCGTCGCGGGCTTTACGCTCGGGAATACGATAACGCAGGCGATCAGGACAGCCGCTGCAACGACCAGACCGAAGGTCAGCGACGCGAGAACGCCGCCAAGATCGATCAGCCCCTTGTGATGGAAAGCTCGTCGCACCCCGTTGGCGATGAGTTTACCGGCAAACCAAGCGACAATGACGAAGACGATCCCGCCGATGATGTTCGGCAACTGCAGGAAAAAGTCGTTCGAGGCGACGTGGAGCTTTGCCGTGATGAGGTCGAGCGGATTTTTCGCCGGCGGGGGCGTGACGGACTGCATTGTTGAAGAACGGGATGTCAAAACCGTTGTTCCGCAAGCGATATGGTTACGTTCATGGGAACAGCCACGTGATCGCCACACAGGTTGCCACCCCGACGACGATATTCATCGGCAGGCCGATCTTCACGAAGTCGGAGAAGCGGTAGTCGGCTGCTGCATAGACCATGGTGTTGGTCTGATAGCCGATCGGCGTGGCGAAGCTGGCGGATGCCGCGAACATGACCGCGACGATCAGTGCGCGGGGATCGTTGCCGGTCGCCTGCGCGATTCCGATCGCGACCGGCGTCATGATGACGGCGACGGCATTGTTGGTGACCGTCTCGGTCAGCAACGACGTCAGGAAATACAAGACCAGGATCAGCATCAGCGGCGACAGTCCGCCGATCCACGGCGCGATCGTGTCGACCACGAGCTGCACCGTGCCGATCGCCTCCAGCCCGCTGCCGATGCCGAGCATCGCGAAGATGAGGACGAGAACGCTGCCGTCGACCGACCGCCACGCCTCTTCAGGATCGATGCAGCCGGTTATGAGGACGATACCTACCCCGATCAGGGCGAGGAGCACGACCGGCATCACGCCCAAAGCAGCGAGAGCAATGACGCCCGCAAGCGTTCCGATCGCGATCGGAGCACGACGCCGGCGGAAGCGGCGAACGTGGCTGGTGTCTTCGGCGATGAGGTTCGTGTTTTCGTGCAGCGCCGCGATCGCTCCGGCATCGGCCGCGACGAGCAGGCTGTCGGCTGCGCGCAGGCGTACGCTGCCGAGATCGGGGCCGGGCAGATGCCGCGCGCGACCGATCCCGAGCACGCGGGCAGGCAGATTGGACAGGAACGGGATGTCGCGCAGTTCGCGCCCCAGTGCGGGGTGGGATGGCGCGATCGTGAGGCCGATCAGCCGCACGTCGTCGGCGCGCTCGTTATCGGCAAGGCGGATGGGGCGACCGACATTCTGGAGGCCGACGATCACGCCCTGGCTTCGGGCAAGCCCATCCAGTTCGTCAGCCGAACTGGCCACCACCAGGCGGTCGCCGCGATTGATCCGTAGGTCGGGGGCCGGCTCGCGCAGCAATTCGCTGCCGCGCCTGATCGCGACCAGGCGGACGGCGTCACGCTTGAGGAAGGCCAGGTCGGCAACGGTCGGGCACTTGGCCGCTTCATTGTCCGACAGCGTCAATTCGGTCAGGTAGCGGAGCTGGTGACGATCCGCGATGTCGTTGTCCGGCCGTGAGGGCAGCAGCTTGGGGCCGAGCACCAGCATGGTGGCGATGCCGGCTGCCATCGCGACGAGGCCGACGCCGGTGATCTCGAAGATGCCGAACGCCGCCTGCCCGTTCGCGCGAGCGACACCGTCGACCAGCAGGTTGGTCGAGGTGCCGATCAGCGTCAGCGTGCCCCCCAGGATCGAGAGATAGGACAGCGGGATCAGCAGCCGGGTCGCCGGTATGCCCACGGTCTTCGCCAGTCGGCGCACCAACGGGATAAGGACGATCACGACTGGCGTGTTATTGATGAAGGCGGGTGCAGTCGCAGCGCCGGTGAGCATTTCCGCTACGGTCCGCCTCGGTGCCGCGGCCGCTCGGCGGACGACGATACTGGCAAGCGCCTCGATCGTACCGGTGCGGACGAGCGCACCCGACAAGACGAAGAAAGCGGCGATCGTGATCGGTGCCGAATTGGCGAAGGCGGCCGTGACCAGCGAAGGCGTCAGCCAACCGAAGACGATCATAGCACCGGCGCCGACGATCGCGATCGTGACCGGCGGAAAGCGTTCGCTGGCAAAAGCGGCGAACAGCGCCACGATGAACACCAAGCCGATCACCGGCTGATGCGCCTGAAGCACCGTAGCAACGACGTCGAACAAACCCCCTCCCGCTTTTCTCAGGTATGCGTTCGATAACGCGCGTGCGAACCGATTGCCCCCGCGACAGGCAAATTTGGTCGTCAGTGTTGTGCCTGTTCGACCGTTTGTCGTCGACGTTTTGCGAAAAGCGATGAACCCGTCCGGTTGCTGTGACGTTCGGACTGCTTCAACTAGGAGGTAGCATGTTCGAGAAGCTGCGGATTAAGGAACATATGGAAATCGCTGGTTCGGACGGCGAGCATGTCGGCACCGTCGACAAGGTCGAGGGCGAGACGATCAAGCTGACGAAGACGGACTCGGCCGACCACCAGCACCACACGCTGCCGTTCGACATGGTCGATCGGGTCGAGGACAATCGCATCTATCTGAAGGTCACCAAGGCAGAAGCGCAGGCAGCGAAGGCCTGACCCATCGGCGCGCCACGAGCCCTCGGGGTTCCGTGGCGCTACAATGGCTGCGAAACGGGAGGTCATCGACCATGGGCTACGCACGTTTCGCAGGCATGATAGCCACCTCTACGGTGGTCATGTTCGGGCTGATGTACCTGAACACCTACGCCCTCAGCCACATCGAATTCAGCCAGACCCGCATGTGGATGGCGCTTGTCATGGGTGCGGTCATGGCGCTCATCATGATCGGCTTCATGTGGGGCATGTACAAAAACGCCCGCGCGAACATCGGCATCGTCGCGGCAGCAATATTGGTCTTTGGTGGTGCGCTCTGGCTGGTCCGCTCGCAGGAGACGGTGGACGATGTTGCCTGGATGAAGGCGATGATCCCGCATCATTCCATCGCCATCATGACCAGCGAGCGGGCGCATATCCGTGACCCTCGCGTCCGTCTGATTGCCGACCGGATCATCGATGCACAGGTTCGTGAAATCGCCGAGATGAAGCGCGAGATTGCGAGGCTGGAGGCAAATCCGGTTCCCGCTGGTGCACCCGACCTTCCCTCTTATCGTGATCGCGGCGTGGCTCCGCCCTCAGGCGAGACGGACGCCGACGCGAACGTCAATACGCTGGTGCCGATCCGCTAGGCTTGTCGTTCCCCCGTATCCATCCGGCGCAATATCCGCTCGATGGTCCCACCCTGGATGATGACGGAGAACAGCACGACGACGTATGTCGCAGCCAGCGCGATCGACCGTGCCGGCCCGTCTGGCAGTCCCAGCGCCAAAGCGACCGAAATGCCACCCCGCAGTCCGCCCCAGATGAGGGTCACGGGCGCCAGACGGCCAAGCGACAGGATGGGTTTGAGCAACGTCAGCGGTGCAGCGACGGCTATGACCCGGGCCAGCAGGACCAGCGGCACGGCCGCCACGCCCAATGTGACGAGACGCGGATCCCAAGGGATCGCCACCACCTCAAGGCCGATGATGAGGAACAAGACCGCATTCAGGATTTCGTCGATCAGCGACCAGAATTTGAGCAGATAGTCGCGGGTGACATCGCTCATGGCGTCGGCCACGCCCTTGTTGCCGATCAGCAGACCGGCGACGGCCATTGCGACCGGGCCGCTGAGGTGGAGCTGCGAGGCCAGCGCGTAGCCGCCCATCACCACCGCGAGACTTATCATCACCTCGACATTGTATTCGTCGATCGATCGCATCGCGCGGTAACCGATCCACCCGACTGCGAGCCCGAGCAGCACGCCGCCCCCCGCCTCTTGCAAGAACAGGGCACCCGCATGTCCGATCGACAGCGGTTCGGTGCCGAGCGCGGCTTCCAGCAGGATCGCGAACACCACGACGCCGACGCCGTCGTTGAACAGGCTTTCCCCGGCGACCGTCGCCTTCAGCGTCGGCGACACATCGGTGCGACCGAGCACGCCCATGACCGCAACCGGATCGGTCGGGCTGATGAGCGCTCCGAACACCAGGCACCAGATCAAAGGCACGATGAGGCCCAGCCAACCAGCGACATAGTGGAAGCCGAAGCCGATCACCGCCGTCGAGAGCAGGACACCCCCGGTACTCAGCCCGATGATCGGCCAGCGTCCACGGCGCATATCGTCCCATTTGACGTGCAGGGCACCCGCGAACAGCAGGAACGACAGCATGCCATCCATGAGCGTCGTATGGAAGTCGATGCCGGCGATGAACCCGACCACCTGTTCGCCGACGTCGCTGCCGGGCAGAAGATGATCGAGGCCGATGACGAGCAGCGACGCGACCAAGCCCATGACCGTCAGGCCGATCGAGGATGGTAGCTTCAGGATGCGGTGGTTCAGATAGCCGAGGGTGGCGGCAAGCACGATCAAGATCGCGGCGGCATCGAAGGGTGTCAGCATGGGGATCAAGCCGTTCCGGCAAGCCAGGCGGTGCCGTCCCGCAGGCGGCGCTTGAAGTCGGGCGCGTCGAGCGCGCGGCGCAGTTCGTCGGCACGCTCTCGGACGCGGGCGAGATTGAAGCCGCTCAGGCCCTCTGCCGCCAGCTCGACCAGCTTGTCGGCATAGTCCCGGACGACGGCGCGACGATCAGGCTGATCGCACTCCAGCGACACTTCGCCCAATGCGTTGAGGTAGCGCATGGCGGCGATCATGTCGGTCGCACAATATTGCGCCAGCGCGCCGAACGACCGGTCCATGAACGAGCCGAATGTCACGGGATGGGCGATGACGCGCAAAGTGCCTTCGTCATCGACGCGCAGGTGCGAGGGCAGCGACCGCTCGGCGAGATCCGATAGTGCCGCCCCCAGCCAGTCAAGGCAGGTTACGGCGGTAAAAGGGTCGTTCACGCCCGGAGACAGGGCGCGGGCGGCAATCTCGACTAGCTCGTCAATGAGGAACCGCAGATCCTGCAGCGCCGAGCGCCGAGAGCCGATGGTATATACCCCGCGCAGAGCGTCCGTGCAGTCATCGTCACACGGCGCTGGAGGCGATACCTCCATCAGTGTGCGCCCGACATGGACGAAGTCGCCCGGCTGATATTGCAGGCGCAGCACGAGATCATGCCTCTTGGCGAGGCGCATGACGGCTTCGTCGTCTAGGAACTGGATGTAGCCGGTATCTTTGGCTTTGACCGATTGCCGCTCCCGCCCGGCCGCTGCGTCCGCATTGTCGCGGAACGTCGCGGGGATGTCGGACGATGCAGCCTGATGATCGTCCGGCGCCTCGCCGACGAAGCGAGGAAACCGGTCGTCGACACCGCGCAGCAGCCGATCACCCACATCCTCGAGCACACTGTTGATGTGAATCTTGGATGGCACATGGTGAATGAAATAGATCAGCACGCCGATCGAGCAGAGTGCGAGCACTACGCCGACGAGCAAGGCCAGGTTCGGTACGAAGCCGGCCCCGTCGGATTCTTCCGGCGAATGGATGGTGCGCAGGACGAGAAGGCAGTACAGAAACGTCGCGATGAAGGTGCCGAGCGTCACCTGATTGCCGCGATCGCGCATGAAATTGGTGAGCAGGCGCGGCCCATACTGACCGGATGCGTACACCACAGCCGCAATGGTCACCGAGAAGACGGTGCCAGCGACCGTAATCATCGAACCGCCGATCGAGGACAGCACCTGGCGGGCGCCATCCGGGCGCGAGGCGTAGAGCCAGACGTAGCCGTCCATCCATGCCGAACCAATGTAGCTGTCCAGCGCCACCATCCCACCGGCTAACAGGATGGCGGCGAAGGCCATGAGTGTGGGCACGAACCAGTAGCTGGAACCCAGATAGTCAGCGAGGCGGCGGAGGCCAGCATTCATGCGCGTGCTTTCGATGTCGGCCGGCTTCGACCCTTTTCGGAATCGCGAAGCGAAGCAGGCACGCGATCATGCCGACTTTCCCGCTTTCGCTCGTTTTAACTGTGAAACGACCGAGGCAGTTCCGATGATCTCGTGTAGCGAGTAGCTCGAAAGCCGGTCCCAAATGCAAGGCCCACAGGCTGTGGGACGGGTAGGTTTTTCCTGAAATGCCATCCCATGCGAGACGGGATCGCTATGCGTTGGGGTGTCATTCCGCCCCCAACCGGACCCGGCCACCAGCGGCGCATTTTTCAACAGCCCCGGTCGTTTTCCTCGCTGATCGACCGTGAAATGAAACCTTGTCGTAATCACAACAAACCGCTGGCACGATGATAAGCATCGTTCGATGTGGCGAAGGCGTAAAGGGAAACAGCCACCTGATGCCACGCTGCATCCGATTTTTCTTGTGATTCGCGCTGCCCCTGCTGATCACCGCGTGTAACGACCGGCAATCAGCTAGGGAGGCAGGTGCGCAGGTTGGCTCCATGATTATGTCGGTGCGTCCAGGGACGTCTGCATGTGGATCCGCACCAACTGTGGCAAAGTTGCAGGATTTCGCTGGAGTTACGTGGTGGACGGAGAACAAACACTGGCGCCGCGCGGCGGATCGCGGGCAGCCGGCGCAGGCGTGGGCACATGACACTGCGGGTGCCGGCACCCGGAGGTTGATCATTGCGGGGGAAACCATCGCCCTCCCCGATCCAGAGGCCCAGTTCACTCCCGTTCCCAATATGCCGCCGTCAGCGCCATTCGTGTCTTGCGGGAGCGACATTCGCTCGCGTGTGTTCGCGGCGAGCAACTGGCTTCGAGAGAGGAATGACTTCACCTGCGGCCGGACCTTCGCGAGTGTCGGATTCAGACTGATGACAGCAGGCTTTCGATAGGGCATTGCTCGATTATTTCGCTGGCAGCGAGGATCGAGACATTGCTGCTCTGATCGGACCCGGCCCACACGAAAACGTTCGCATCGTCCATGCCTCGGGCGATTTCGCGGTGCTGCGCGGCGATCTTGCCGCCATAAAGCCAATGCTTCAGTGCGACGGGATCCGGGAACTGCCTGCAGCGATCGGCCATTCGATTGAGGCGCCGTTCGCCGCCACGGCCTACCGCGCAGTGATCGACAGATTCCTCAGTGATTGCTTGGCATCGCGGAACTGAGGGTCTGTCCACTTCGGGAGCGTTCGTAAAAATATGCCTAGGAGATAGCATCATGAGCCTTTTGCGACTGGCACTTACTTTGGCCGCCACCGCGACTTCCTAAGGCAGCCATCTCCGCGGTACCGCCCCCAACCGCATCGGCAACGTTGACTATCCTGCCGGGCGGCATCGATCAAACTTGCGCGAGCGCAGCGAACACATGTCGCATTTGTATAGAGGGAGGAGGATCGTTGCTTTCCTGAAGGGTCAAACCGGACCACAGCGAAAGAAGGATGCGCGCCAGTTGAATGCTCGGTATGACCGGCGTCAGGCCGGTACGCCGTAGCAGATGGGACATTACACCGGCGAAAGCGGACTCGTACGCGATCTTGACCGGTTCGAAGCGAGCACGGAACGCGGCGTTGCGACGTGCGTGCAGGTGAAGTTCGACCACCAGAACCGAATAGCTGGCGTCGACGGACAAGGCATCCAGACTGGCACCGATCGTATCCAGGATGGCTTCCGCCGTTTGATACCGGGTGTCTGCCACCAACATGTCGAACTTTCTTGCGAGGTTCGCCATATGCTCTTCGACCAGCGTGAAGAGCAGATCGTCCTTGCTGGCGAAATACGAATAGAATGCGCCCTGCGAAAAGCCGGCGCGTTCGCAGATGCCTCGAATCGAGGCGGCTGCGACCCCTCCTGCAACGATCAGCCCTATCGCGGCGTCGAGCAGTCGTGTCCGCGTCTCCATGCGCATCTCGGGACGCTTCCTGCGGCGTGGTACCGTCTGCGTCGTCGGTGTCGTCTCATAATCCACCGACACCAGATGCAGCCCGTTGGCGTCAAGAGCAACAGCCACACAGGTATTGCAACTAATATATCGCTTGATATGTTAATGACGCCCGCCTCAATGAAAGCCGTCATCCGTGACCACCCGCCGCCCCATCGCCTATCGCGACGATCTCGAAATCGAGCAGCCCGACGAAGCTGCGCTGACGCGTGAGATCGTGGCTCGAATGGCGGCGACACAGGCTGCTCACGCAGAGCGGCATCATCATGCGCACCGAGACGCACATGCGAAGAGCCATGCGATCCTGAAAGGGCGGATGACAGTCCATCAGGATCTGCCTGCCGAATTGGCGCAGGGCATCTTCGCCCACCCTGGCGAACATGAGATCGTAGCTCGACTGTCATCGGCGCCGGGTGATATTCACAGCGATGCAGTGCCGGCCCCGCGCGGCTTTGCGGTCAAGGTCATCGGCGTTGGGGGCGAGCGCCTGTCACCCACCCTCGGGGGGGCCAATCAGGATTTCCTGATGGTCAATTTTCCGACGCTCGCCTTTGGTACGATCGCCAAATACAAGGTCATGCTGGGTCTGCTTGAAAAGAACGCGGACGCGCCTGAGGCGGCGCAGCGGCTGATCGCCGCTGCCGCGCGTGGCGTGAAGGGCGCTGTGGAGGCGCTAGGCGGCAGCCCTAATGCCACGCTTGACGGACTGGCGCGCGACCATGCGAACATGCTGGGCGAGACATTTTATACGCAGGCGGCAATCCGCTACGGCGATCATGTTGCGAAACTGTCGCTGGCGCCGGTCGGGGGGGTGGCCGAACTGACCGGACGGCAGGTCGAGGCGGGCTTCTCGACCATGCGTGACGCGGTAGTCGACCATTTCCGGCACGCCGGCGCCACATACGAATTACGCGCGCAGCTATGCGTCGACCCGGATACAATGCCGATCGAGGACGCGGCGGTCCTGTGGGATCCTGCCCTTTCACCGCATCGCGCGATCGCAACGCTGACCTTCCCTCCCCAGGATGCCTATGCCCCGGCCAGACAGGTGCATGGCGACGACCATCTCGCCTTCAACCCGTGGAACGGGGTCGCGGCGCATCGGCCGCTCGGCGGCATCATGCGAATCCGCAAGGCAGCGTATGAATCGTCCTCCAGCCAGCGGCACAGGCTGAATGCCGTGGCTCGGCGCGAACCACGCTCGCTTGATGAAATTCCGGACTGATCCGAACCAGAAGGAGCCGTTCATGGCCGACAGTAAAGATCCCAGGCTTGATGACGAAACCCGTCTGCAAGAGTTCCGTCGCCTCGCCGCAGAAATCGCCGCCGATGCCCCCACGCTGGCCAGGATCGCGATCGAAGGCTTGATCCGCAACCACAACCCTCTGTTCAAGGGCACCGCCGGGTCGGCGGGCCGGGCCGGCCGGCAATCGGGCAATGTGTCCGAACTGACTGCAATCGCCAAACTCAAGCCTGGCGGCGGCGACCGGCTGCGTCGCATCTTCAACCTGACCGGCGGCAATTTCGACGGCGCCCAGAAAGTTTCGACGCTGCATGACATGCGTTTCGTCCTGTTCGACGACGACACGCGCATCCTGTTCGCTACGGCGTACGACGGTGACTGGGATACCTATATCAACGACTTCGCGACCAAGATCCCTGACCTGATGGATCTCTTGTTCGCCAATGTCGAAGGGTGGCCGGGGATTGCCTCGCCTGACGTGAAGGATTTCATCGCCGATCACCAGATCGACGCGGCCGGTTGGTTCGTCGCCAACCCGCAGGTGACGGTTGTGGACGTGCGGCGGCTGCAGCGGATGGAGACGGCGCTCGATGCCTTCCTCGATACAATGGCCGGCAACACCGCTGTGGACCCCGCGACACGGGACGCGCTGGCCCTGCTGTCCAAGCAGGTGTCGGTGCCGCACGGAGTGGATTACTGATGGGTATCCTCCAGCACCTCAAGGACCGCTTCCGCCCTGACCGCGTGACGCTGCAGCTGGACGACATTCAGGCGTTGATCCTGCGCGCGCGGCCTGAACCGTATGTCGGCATTCACGCAATGCTTCACGTCGACGACGCCGCGGGTGGCCGCGATCTCCTGCGAAGGCTCGCGCCGCATATCCCTGCCGCAGCAGACTGGACCGAAGAGCTGACGGCATGGACCGGCGTGGCGATCAGTCACGCGGGTCTGAAGGCGCTTGGGGTGCCCGAAGGCTCGCTCGCCAGCTTTCCTCTGTCGTTTCGTCAGGGAATGGCGGCGCGCGCCGAGCAGCTGCGTGACTCGGGAGAGAATGCTCCCGAGCAATGGGAGGAGGCGTATCGCGACAATCGCTGCCACATCGCGCTCACCATCTTCGCTTCGGATCAGGCCCGGCTTGACGAAGCCACCGACCGGGCAATGTCCGAATATCATGCATCGAGCGGCGTGACGCTGATCGGAACACATCGTTTCGGAGCCGATGCGGATGCCAAGAACCCGTTCGGCTTTCGTGACTCGGTGTCGCAGCCGACCGTCGCGGGTGCCGGGGTCGATCCACAGCCGGGGCAGGAGCGCGCGATCGCGCCGGGCGAGTTCATCCTGGGCGAGGACAGCGAAACGGGAGCGCCGCTGGAGATACCGCAGCCTGACGCGCTGGGGCGGAACGGTTCCTATGTCGTGCTGCGCAAGTATGACAGTCGACCGGGCGCATTCAACGATTTCGTGCGCGGCCAGGCAAACGATGAGGCGGCGCAGGAGCTGCTGGCCGCCAAGATGTTCGGCCGCTGGCGATCGGGGGCACCGCTGATCCTGTCGCCGACCCGCGACGACGAAGAGCTGGGCGCCGATCCGGCCCGGCGCAACGACTTTGATTTCTCGGGCGACAAGGCGGGAATTGTCTGTCCGCATGGCGCGCACATGCGCCGCCTCAATCCGCGCGGTGAGCGACTGACGATCCTGACCGACGAAAACATCCACCGGATCATCCGCCGCTCTTCCACCTTCGGTCCGAAATGGTCGGCCGACCTGACTGCTGCCGACGATGGCGAGGACGATCGCGGCATCTTCTTCATCTTCATCTCGGCACGTGCGTTCGACACGATCGAGTTTCTGCAGCAGGAATGGATCAATCGCGGTAATTTCATCGACCTGGGGAAGGAGCGTGATCCTGTGGTCGGCCTGCATGAGGAACCCGGACGCTTCACCGTGCCTGCCGAGCCGGTTCGTCGCCGTATAGACGGTGTCACCACGTACAACCGGCTGCGTGGCGGCGAATATATGTTCATGCCTTCGCTCACCGCTTTGCGATGGATCGCGGCAGGATCGTGGAACTGAGATGCCTGACCATGGTCCGGGCCGCTACGTTGAATATCGGCATCCGATCAGGGTCGGTCCGGGAGCGATCGACGATCTCGATCATGTGAACAACGCCATCTATCTCATGTGGATGCAAGAAGCGGTCAACGCCTATTGGCGCAAGACCGCGCCGCCAGAACAGGTAGAGACGCTCGCCTGGATCGCGCACCGTCATGACGTGGTCTATCACAGGCCCGCCGTGCTGCACGATCTGATCGTCGCCGTAGTGCGCGTCATTGGTCATCAAGGATGTCGTGCCCACTTTGAAACTCGCTTCGAGCGAAACGGCGAAGACGTTGCCATAGTTGAGTCTACGCTGGTGTGCATCGATCGCGGGTCCAGGCAACTTGTGCGTATTCGTCCCGATCTTGCTCAGCATTTCTATCTTCGTGACACTGAAGCAACTACGGCTAGTGGAGCCATGCGATGACCAGACAGATCCTCCGCGCCGTTACGATAGCCGCAATGGCGTTTGTCAGTGGATGTACCACGGTGGAGCGCGTGCCGTTCACCGGGGCGCAAAGTGCCGCGGCCGCTATTGCCGGTGCGCCGGACGTCCGTTTCTGGGCGGATCTGCCGGATGCCGCGCAGCGGATGCGACCCGATGTGCCGGCCGGGCAGCCGGTAACGATGCTGGCCCTTTCGGGTGGTGCTGACGAGGGTGCCTATGGCGCCGGTGTGCTCAACGGCTGGACGCAGAGCGGCACGCGTCCGGAGTTCAGCGTTGTCACCGGGGTCAGCACCGGGGCATTGATCGCTCCCTTTGCCTTTCTGGGCAAGGAAGGCGATGCATCGATCGCCCGGTTTTACACCAGCGTATCCGCAAGGGACATCTTCCATCCCCGCTTCCCACTTGCGATACCGGGATCGACCAGTGTCGCCTCCACCGCACCGCTTGCGAAACTGATCGCACGTGAGGTGACACCGGAACTTGTAGCGCGCATCGCGGAGGAGCAGGCCAAGGGGCGCCGCCTGTTCGTCGCCACCGCCAATCTCGACGCGCAACGCAGCGTGATCTGGGATATGGGGGCAATCGCCGCCAGCATGTTGCCGGACAAGGTCGAGCTGTTCCGGCGGGTATTGCTGGCATCGTCGTCCATTCCTGTGGTGTTTCCCCCGGTGGTGATCGACGCGTCCAGCAACGGGGCGCCCGTACGCGAGCTTCATGCCGATGGCGGGACGACCGCTGGCATCCTCGCAATCCCGCCGCAGCTCGCGGTCAGCGACGCGCCGATCGGGGACGCCGCCCGGCTGCACGTCTACCTGTTGATGAACAGCAGGCTTGGCGGCGATTTTCAGATGGTGACGCCGCGGCTCGTCCCGATCCTGAAGCGCGCCTTCGCGCTCAACCAGCAGGCAGCGCTGCTGACACTGGCGGAAACCAGCTACGTCTACGCGCATCGCCACGGCATCGACTGGAACTTGACGTTCATCGGGAACGACGTCGCACCCAGCGACCGCCTGTTCGAGAAGACCTACATGCGACGCCTGTACGCCTATGGCGTCGAGCGGGGACGCACTGGTTCGTGGCGCAAGACGCCGCCCACCCCGGCCGATCTTGCCGTCGCGGATCGTCTCGATCATCAATAGAACAGGATCATCGCGGTCGTGGTTCGTCGATTGCCGCGTATGGCCGGGATGACAGAATTGACGATGATCGGGGGCTGGGCAGGGTTCGGGATGGCACGCGCGACAATAATCGCGGCATCGCTGATGCCAATCGCTGCCGGCGCGGCAGCACAGGACGTCGCCATGACGTTCGATGCGGCAAGCCGACGCCTGGAGACGACCTCGCCAGCGCTGGCGGCCGCCGACCACGCAGAAGATGCGGCGCGCGAAACGGCAGCCGCGGTAGCGACGCTCAGGCGTCCGGTCGTTACCGCGTCGGCGCAGTACATTGAATATCAGAAGACGCTGGCGGTCGATCTGACCGGACAGAAAGAGGATGCGCGCGATGCGACGCAGGATTTCCTGTCCGGCATCCCGATGACCGTCCCGCCTGCGTTTCAGCAGATTGCATCCGACATCGTGGGCAGGATCGGGCAGGCTTTGCCCGGCCTGTTCACCGCGATCCCCGACCAGCTGAGCTATCGCTACCGTGACGATGTGTTCCGTCCAACGGTGCAGGGGGTACTGCCGCTCTATTCCGGCGGAGCGATACCTGCGATCCAGCGCGGCGCCCGCGCAGCCGCTGAGATCGCCGCGGCGCGCGCGGCGCAAGGGCGCGACCTCGCGCAGCTCAACCTCATCCGCGTCTATTTCGGCGAACAGGCCGCTGCGGCGCTCGCCGCGTCGGCGCGGGAAAGCCGCGACGCACTCGACCGGCTGCTGTCGGACGTTCGCAAAATGGAGGCCGCGGGGGTCGTTGCTCACGCGCGCACGCTCGAGGCGCAGGTCGCGCGCGACAGCGCCGAGCGAACCTGGCAGCGCGCCGCGATCGCCCACGATGGCGCCCGGGACGACCTTGCCCGCCTGCTTGAGGTGGACCGGGTACGCCCCACCACCGGTCTCTTTGTCGTCAGTCATCCGCTTGCGCCCGCGGGCAGCTTCACCGGCGGCGAGGCAAGATTACCACAGACGCGGCAGGCCGACGCGGCAGGTGCGGTCGCCCGCGCCGGCGTGGATCTTGCGAGATCGCGCTACCGCCCGCAGGCGTTCGCGTTCGGCGAATACAATCTCAACCGATCGAATGCATTGCCGACCGAGCCTGACTGGGTGGCCGGAGTCGGCGTGCGCTACACATTGCTGTCCAACGTCGATCGTCGCCATGCCCTGAACGCAGCAAAGGCAAACGCCGCGGCCGCCGACGATGCCGCGCGTGAAGCGCGCAAGAGCGCGATTACCGCGACGTTGCGCGCGTGGGATCTGGTCGAATCGGCACGGCGCGCCTTTCTGCTGACCGACAGTTCGCTCGCGGCTGCACAGGAGAATTTGCGAGTGCAGGAGATTGCGTTCCGCGAGGGAGAAGCAACGATGACCGCGGTGCTGGCCGCGGAAGCCGCCCTTGCCACGGCCCGCACGCAGCGGGCGGCGATCGCCTATGAATATGACCTCGCGCTGGCGGCGCTCCTGTCGGCATCGGGCCAACTCGATACGTTCGCGGATCATATCGCCGGCGCCGACATCCATCTGCCCACGGATGCCCGCCCATGACCGATCCGGCAGTCGACGTCGATCCTGCCGCCCACTCGCGCCGCGCGCGCTGGTTGCTGTGGATCGGCATCGCCGTCGTCGTCGTAATCGTCGGCCTCGGGCTGTGGCTGGCGAGCCGTCCCGCGCCCGAACAATGGCAAGGCGAGGTGGAGGCAGATGAGATCAATGTTGCCACCAAGGCGCTGGCTCGTGTGGAGACGCTGGCGGTGGACGAGGGCGACCGGGTCCGCCGCGGGCAGGTGATGGCGATCCTGTCGGCGCCGGAGATCGATGGTGGTCAGCAGCAGGCGCAGGCGGCGCTCGACAGCGCACGGGCGCTGCAATCGGTGGCGATCGAGGGGGCCAGGGCGGAAGACCTGACCTCGTTGCGTTCCACCTGGCTGGCGGCACAGGCGACGGCCGACCTGGCCGCGGTGTCGAGCCGCCGTGCCGACACGCTTTATGCGCAAGGTGTTATCGCCGCGCAGCGCCGCGACGAGGCTCATGCCGCGCGCGACAGCACCGGCCGTGCGGCGGAGGCGACAAAGGCCCAGTACGACAAGGCACGCGCCGGCATCAGGCCGCAAAATCGCACGATCGCCGACGCGCAGGTCCGCGCCGCCAGAGCCGCGACCGCGACCGCTGCCGCATTGGAGCGCGAGAAGCGGCTCGTGTCTCCGATCGACGGCGAGGTGTCACGCCGGTTGCTGCGCCCCGGCGAGATCGTGAGCCCGATCCTGCCGGCGTTTCAGGTGATCGACGTCGATCACCCGCACGTTGCGTTGACCGTGCGCGAAGATGCCTATCACGGACTGACCCCCGGTCGCCTTCTCGTCGGCCACGTCCCGGCGCTCGGCCGCGACCTACGGTTCCGGATCAGCCACATTGCGCCGCAAGGCAGTTTTGCAACATGGCGCGCCACGCGCCAGTCGCGCGGCTATGACGTCCGCGCGTTCGAGGTCACGCTGAAACCCGAAGGCGGGGCGCAAGGGTTGCGGCCGGGCATGAGCGTCCTGTTCGAACCGCCGGCGTGACGCCCGCGATGGTCACCCTGTATAATGCGTGCCGGGCCGAATGGGGCCGCATCATTTCGACGCCCGTCGATCTGGCGTTGCTGACTGTCATGCCGCTAATCTTGCTGGGCGCGATGGCAGCGATGCTATCTGCCGGATCGCCGCACCATTTGCCCACCGTCATTGTAGATCGTGACGGCGGCGTGCTGGCCCGGCGCATCGTGCGCGACATCGACGCCTCCCCAGGCCTGCGGATTGTCGGCCGGGTGCCCGACGTCGCTGCCGCGGTGACGATGATGCGGCGCGAACAGGCGGTCGCCGCCGTGGTGATCCCCCGGGGCGTCGGAACCCGTAATGCCGGTCGCGCCCCGGTCGAGATATTCCATCAGGCGGCGTTCCTGTCGACGGGGGCACTCGCGGCGACGAACCTGCGCGTTGCAGTCGCCGCCACGCTGGCGCAGTACGGGGCGTCCACCCACGGCCTGGCGGGACTGGCCGCGATCGATCCGGCGTTGCTGCCCGGCGTGCAGGTGACGGTGCTCGGCAATCCATCGCTCAGCCTGGAATGGTATCTAGGACTGCTGCTGGGCCCGGGGGTGTTGCACCTGCTGATCGCGGTTGCCTGCGTAGGAAGCATCGGGGTGCTGATGAACGATGGCTCGTTCGCCGCGTTCGCCGTACGGGGTGGCGTTGCGGCAACGCTGGCCGGGCGGCTTTCTCCTCATGTGATTGCGGGAACGTTCTGGGGTGTTGCGTGGCTGCTATGGCTCACGCTCGCACAAGGCTATCGCGCAGACGGATCGCTGCTGCTGATCGTGGCGGGGCAAGCATTGCTGTTCGTCGCCACCGCGGCGGTCGCGCTATTGCTCGTCGCTGCAACGCGCAGCATTGCCACCGCCTTGTCGGGCGCTGTCATCGTTGCGGGATCGGCGCTCGCCTATTCGGGCGCTTCGCTGCCGATCGATGGCGCGGGCCTGTTCGCGCGGGTCTGGCACCAGGTGTTGCCGCTGACCCACTACATGACGCTGCAGATGGATCAGGTGCTTGGTGCCTCCGCCGGGCCGTTCCTGAAGGCAGCGGGAACGCTGCTGCTGTATCCGCTGGTCGCAGGCGGCCTGGGCATAATCCTTATCCGCCGTGACCGGGAAGGCCGATGACGTTTCGCGCGGCTCTCGAACACACGCTATTGACGATCGTCACGACGCGCGATCTCCTATCGCTCGCGATATTGTCGGTGCTGCTCTATGCCTTCTACTATCCAGCGCCCTATGCGCACCAGTCCGCCCGCGCGCTGCCCGTGGTGGTTGTGAACGGCGACGGCGGGACCGCCGCGCGCCGCCTGCTCGACGATCTTGGCGAAACGCGCAGCGTCCGCGTCGTCGGCGAGGTTCCCGACATGGTCGCCGCGCGCGGTGCCGTGCGTGACCGGAAGGCGGACGGCATCCTGCTGATCTCGCGCGATTTTACCGGCGGCGCGCTGACGGGTAGAGGTACGGCGGGCATCGCATTGTGGCTGAACGGGACGTATCTGCTGCGTGCGCAGAGCATCGGCACCGGCGTCGCCGCGACGCTGGCCGGCGCGATCGACCGCTGGCGCGCGGCGCAAGGCGGTGCCCGGCTTGCGGCGATGCCGACGATCCTTGTCCACCCGTTGTTCAACACCACGCTCGGCTACCGCGACTACATTTTCCCGGCGGTCGCCAACATCATCCTGCAGCAGACGCTGTTGCTCGCCTGCGCCCGGCTGATGGCGGAACGCCAACGGCGCAGGGAACGGCGGATGTCCGTCGCAGCCGCGCTTGGCATGTGGGCGGCATGCACCCTTGTCGGCGTGCTGTCCGCCTTGCTCTATTTCGGAATGATCTATTGGATCCAGGATATCCCGCACGCTGGGGCGCTGCCGGCGCTCCTCGTCGCAGTTCCTGTCTTTGCGGCAACCGTAGCGGCGCTCGGGCTGTTGCTGGGTAAGTTGTTCAACAGCGGCGACGATGCATTGAAGATCCTGTTGCCGACATCTGTGCCGCTCGTGTTTCTAGCGGGTTTTGCCTGGCCACTCCACGCAATGCCGGGCTGGCTTTCTGCGCTGGCCTGGTTTTCCCCCGCCACCTGCGCCATGCATATTTTCGTTCCTTTAAATCAGATGGGTGCAAGCTTGGAGGACGTATTTGGTCCACTGGCCAAGCTTATGGCACTCTTGGCGCTTTATGGAGGGCTGAATATCTGGAGTAGCACCAACAGCGCGCGTTGAATTTTTCAACAGCCACGATCGATTTTGATCCGCGCCCATGTGAGAACGTCTAGCAGGCGCGGAGCGTGTATCAAAACACATTCTCGATTGCGGTTGGTCGTGCTAGGCACGTGAGATGAGTTTTGAGAAGGTGCCATGCTGATCGGCTATGCGCGGGTGTCGACCCCCGAACAGGATCTGACGCCGCAACTCGACGCACTACGCGAAGCGGGGTGTGAGCGGACCTTCAGCGACAAGGCGAGCGGTGCGAAGGCGAACCGGATCGGCTTGGCCGATGCCCTGTCACACGCTCGCGCCGGCGACGTGCTGGTGGTCTGGAAGCTCGACCGGCTCGGCCGGACGATGAAAGGCCTGGTCGATCTTGCGGCCGAGCTGGCGGAGCGGGGTATCGGCTTCCGCTCGCTGACGGACGGGATCGATACCGCCGGCACCGCCGGCAAGCTCGTCTTCCACATCATGGCGGCCATGGCGGAAATGGAGCGGGACCTGAACCGCGAGCGCACGACGGCCGCACTGATGGTGGCGAAGCGCGAGGGCAGGGTAGGCGGCCGCAAGACAGTGATGACGCCCAAGCGGCTCGAGGCCGCCCGCAAGCTCCTGGCCTCCGGAATGCCGATGCGCGAGATCGCGCCGGCGATCGGCGTCTCGGTCCCGACACTCTACCGCCACCTTCCCGCGCCGGAATAAGAGGCGATCAGCGCGGAAGGGGTATAGCACCGACCGGATCAGTCGGCGTCGAACGCGGTTAGAATGGGGCAGGGGCCTTCCGAGCCCGACCCACATTCATGAGCAAGCCGCTGGAGTGATGCGCGCACGCGCTTCAGCTCCTGGATCTTCGCATCCAGCGCCGCGATCCGCTCGTTGGCAAGCTGGCGTGCCCGAGCGCGGTCGTCGGTCGCGTCCAGCGCCACCAGTTCTCCGATCTGCTCCAACGTGAAGCCAGCGGCCTGCGCCGATCGGATGAACCGGAGCCGGCGAACATCGTCTGCTGTGTAGCGGCGAATACCGCCATTCGAGCCCGATCCTTCAGGCCTCTCCGGCGTCTCGAGCAACCCTCTGCGCTGATAATAGCGGACCGTTTCTACACCGACGCCGCCCTCGCGCGCGAGCCCCGCAATTGTCACGTCGGCCATGCCTTGACTCCGTACCATAGTACGGCCCCTATATAGGTGTCGCGAGCATGGTGGAGAAGAACATGGCGACCGCGGCGCCCAAGAAGGCAACGATCTACCGCATGGTGATGCCGACGCACACCTGCCCCTACGGCTTGAAGGCAAAGGACCTGCTGCACCGACGCGGCTACGAGGTCGAGGACCATTGGCTGACGACGCGCGAGGAAACCGACGCATTCAAAGCCGAGCACGGGGTCAAAACGACACCCCAGACCTTCATCGGTGGCGAGCGGGTAGGCGGCTACGACGATCTGCGCCGGTTTTTCGGCAAGACCGTGGCCGACCCCAAGGCGGTGACCTACCGGCCGGTCGCGGTTGTGTTCGCGATGACGGCATTAATGGCGCTGGCCGCCAGCTATGCCGTGCTCGGCACACCCTTCACGGTACGCGCCGGTGAGTGGTTCATCGCCTTCTCCATGTGTGTGCTGGCGCTGTTGAAGCTCCAGAACGTCGAGAAGTTCGCGACCATGTTCCTCAACTACGACTTGCTCGCGAAGCGCTGGGTGCCATACTCCTATATCTACCCCTACGCGGAAGGCGCGGCGGGCGTGCTGATGGCGGCCGGCGTGTTGACCTGGTTGTCCGTGCCGATCGCGCTGGTGATCGGGACGATCGGGGCGGTCTCGGTCATCAAGGCCGTGTATGTCGACAAGCGCGAGCTGAAATGCGCGTGCGTGGGCGGTGACAGCAATGTGCCGCTGGGCTTCCTGTCGCTCACCGAGAACGTGATGATGGTCGCCATGGCGATCTGGATGGTGCTGGGCGTCGCGCACTGATCTGGTGCAGCGTCCCGGCGCAGCCTAGAAGGGCCGCATGAGCTTCGGCCGCCTCGCCCGCACACTCGCGCTGCTCCTGCTGGGCGCGATGCTGTTCGTGCGGATGGGCCCAATGTGCGAGGCCATCGCGCAGGCTGCTCCGCCTGCGGAGGCGCATGCCGGAATGGCCGATTGCGATCGAGCGCCGCCCACGCCCGTGAAAAAGGCCCCTTCGGTGGACTGCGTAGGAGCCTGCATCGCGACGGTCCTCGACGTTCACACGTCTCCCGCGCCGCAGCTCGCCGTGCGGACGAACCTGCCCGCACCCGAGCCTCATGCCCTTGTTGGTCGCTCGGGCGGCCCTGCGCCGCCACCTCCTCGAACCGCCTGATCGACGTGGATTCCAATCAATCAGTGCATTCGAGGAAAATTACACATGAAGACCATCAAGTTCATCGGCGCGGCCATCGCGCTCGCTCTCGTTCCCGCCACGGCCTTTGCCGCCGCTGACTGCTGCGCCGGGAAGGAGTGCTGCAAGGATGGCGCCGACTGCTGCAAGGACAAGGACGGCGCGAAGAAGGATTGTTGCGCCGACATGAAGGACATGAAGCACGGCGAGCACGCCGGTCACGACATGTCGGGCATGCAGAAGAAGTAAGCGGAGAGGGAGGCGTTCGCGCCTCCCTTTTTCAATGGCGGGCGAACACTCTGCGGCCGCTCGGCCCAAACGCGATCACGTCATAGGCCTGGGCCTTCATGCCCGGCATTTCCATGCCGGGTGAGCCCATCGGCATTCCGGCGACAGCGAGGCCGGTGACGCCCTTCGGATGCGTGGCAAGGGCGCGCTTCATGTCGGCGATCGGGACGTGGCCCTCGAAGGTCATACCGTCGATGATGGCGGTGTGACACGAGGCGAGGTCCTGAGGTACACCGCGTGCCTTCATGAACGCCGGCCGGTTCGCATCGTCGACGACGCGGACGGCGCGGCCGAACTGCGCCTTCACCTGCTGCGCCCATTTCTCGCAACAGGGGCAACCCGGGTCGCGATGCATCAGGACGGGACCTGCAGCGAGAGCCCCCGCAGGGGTAGCGCACGCCAGCGCGGCGGCGAGAAGGCGAAAGCGATCCATATCTGAGTTCCCGGATGGCCATCCCCCCGCACGGTGACGGGGGGAGGGACGATAGTCGATTACTGGGCGCTCTTGCCATGCGCCCGCAGCCAGGCGTTCAACTCGCCGATCTCGCGGGTCTGCTCTGCGATCGTCTTGGTGGCCATCTGGCGAACCTTGGGATCCTTGGTTTCGCGCAGCACGATACGCGACATGGCGATGCCGCCACGGTGGTGCTCGACCATCTTGCGGACCCACGTCTCGGTGGCATCCGCACCCATCGCCGACATCATCTTCTGATGCATGTCCATCTCGGCCTGCGGGTACGGGTTCGCCGGCGTCGGCCGCATCATCTGCCCATGGTTCATGCCGGAATGGTCCATGCCCTGCATCTGGGCGACCGCGGGGACCGCGCCGAGGGCGGCCGCGACGGCCAAAATCATCATCTTCTTCATCGTGTCGCTCCTGCGTCAAAGCCCCCGCTCAACAGGGATACGGGCTTCAAACGATTAGCCCTCAAGCGATGTTGCTCAGCGGATCGGCTGAAGCGTATTGATGCCGACGCTCTCGTCGGTTTCGGGGGGTGGGGGAGGCACCTGCTTGTCGCGATAGGAGGGGAGGTCGGGCGCATTATCGGGCGTCGGGTGCGCCTCGAGCCGAGCGATGTAGCGCTTCATCTGCGCGATCTCGCGGACCTGGGCGTCGATGATCCCGTCTGCGAGCTTGCGCACCTCGGGGTCTTTGATGTGCGCTCGCTCGCTGGTCATGATCGCGATCGAGTGATGCGGGATCATGGCCTTCATATACGCGACGTCGCCGACCGTCTCCTGGCTGCGGACAAGCCACAAGGCACCGGCGAACACCACGATCGAGGCCGCCACGATGCCGAGATTGGCCTTCCGGTTGGGGTACATGCTCCACATGAAGCCGATCATGATGAGCGCCATCACGGCGCCCATAACGATCGCCATCCATGTCCTGGTCTGGCTGTATTCGACGTGGCTCAGCGCGTAAGTGTTGAGATACATGAGGCCGAACATCACGACCGTCGACGTCACAATCATCGCGGCGAAGCGCCCGTAGCTCATCCCCATAGCGCCGCCCTGTTTGGAATTGGGGTCGTGGTCCATGTCGCGCTCTCCTGTTCGGCCCCACCCACTGAAGGATACGCGGCTCTCTAGCGGACCCCTTGAGCTTTTCTGCGGCGTCGACGGGGCCAGCGCATGAAGAGCAGGATTGCCCCGGCGACGGCGAACACGAGTCCCCCCGCTGCGAAGGCGTTGAGCCACGGCGTGTTGAACCGTTCGTGCTCGGTCCAATCCATGATGTGGAGTCCCCAGAAGAAGTCGTAGAGCCGCCACGTGCCGGTTCGCACCGATGTCAGCCGGCCAGTCTCCGCCGCGACGTAGATGCGGGTTCCGTCGGTGTCGGGGAAGGAAGCACGCCAGGCGGGGAGGGCACCGCGGTACTCGGTGCTGGGGCGCTCGATCCGCTCGACGACGGGCGCCGAACCAGTTTCGCCGCGATACGCCTGCCTTGCGATCAGCGCTGCGGCCGGGCCGTCGACCGGGGGCAGCGGCTTTGCGGTGCGGGCGTCCAGCAAACGCACCTTGCCGTCGCCGAGCTGGGCTTCGACGATCGGCCGCCCCAGCAGCATCCGGTGCTGGAGCTGACGCACCGGCGCTCCGGCCGATGCGAGAAGGGCAGGGACGGGCGCGAAATCCTGAGTGGCGATCAGGGCCGGTTCGACGTTCCGGTCGATCCGGTGATCGCCATGCACGGTGTCGATCGGCAGCAGGCTCATGACGAGCCCGCTGGTGAACCAGACGATCGCCTGCGCCCCGATCAGGAGCGCAAGCCAGCGGTGAACCTTGCTTGCCCCGACATGGAGGCGGAGCCGCAGGCTCAGAACCAGGTCCTCACGCCCGCGACGAAGCTGAAGCCGCCCGTATTGTCACCGCGTGCGCGGGTGAAGCGCGCGGTGTCGCCGAACTGCCGCTCCCACGACACGCCGATGTAGGGCGCGAACTCGCGCCGGCCCTCGTAGCGAAGCCGAAGCCCGGCCTCGAGGTCCGTGAGCCCGGAGCCGGTGCCGGTTTCGGGCACGTCCTGCGCGGAGAAATTGGCCTCCACCCTAGGCTGGAGCACGAACCAGTTGGTGATGCGCTGGTCGTAATAGCCCTCCGCACGGCCAAGCACGTCGCCCTTGTCGGAGAGGAACAATGCGCCCTCCACCTCGAACCAACCGGGGGCCAGCCCCTCGATCCCTACCGTCGCGTAGGTGCGCGAGGGGTTGGGCTTGAAGTCGTAGCGAACGCCCGCCTGAAGGTTCCAGTATGGATCGAGCGCGCGGCTGTAGAGCGCCTGCACCTCGGCCTGTTCGAGCGGCTTGCCGAACGTGCCTTCGCCCTCGCTCTTTAGCGTAAAGCGATTGATGTCGCCCCCGATCCAGGCCTCGCCATCCCAGCGATAGCCGTCGCCACCCTTGCGAGCCTGATATTCGGCGAGATTGAAGAGGATCTGATAGACGGTCATTCCGCCATGCTCGCGGCGTAGATCGTTCTCGCGCGAGCTGGCCATGGCGTCCGCGCCCCAGAAACGATCGGCGAGGTGGTCCCCGGCCGGAGCGGGAGCGGGCTTGTTGCCGGGGGGAAGGTCGGTTCCGACCTTGGCAGCGGGCTGATCGCCGGGCATCGCCATGCCCGGCATCGTGCTCATGTCGTGGCCGGCATGCGGGTCCTGCCCCGCACCTGTCGATGCTGCCATGCCCGGCATAGCAGACATATCGTGACCGGCGTGCGGGTTCTGGGTGGGCGCAGCCTGCTGCTGACCGCTCATATCCATTCCCTGCATCCCGCTCATGTCATGCCCGGCATGAGGGTCGGCAGCCTGCGTCTTCGCCGGTTGCGCGCGCCGCGGCGCGGTGCGTCGGACGGGAGCCTTACGCTTAGTCGCGGACTTGGCCGCGGCTTTCGCCTTCGGCTTGGCGGCCGGCTTTGCCGGCATCGTCATGCCCGGCATGTTGTGCATGGAATGGTCCATGGTCTGCCCGAATGCGGGTGTCGCAAGGCCGAGCGGCGCCATACCGGCGAGGAGGAGCGACCGGATCACGCCGCGGCCTCCCCGGCCTTGCGGACCTGGACAACGCGCATCATGCCCGCGTGCATGTGGTAGAGCATGTGGCAGTGGAAGGCCCAGTCGCCTTCCTCGCCAGTCACGTCCCAGCTCACCGTGCCTCCCGGCTGCACCAGCACCGTATGCTTTCGGGGGGCGTAGGCGCCCTTGCCGGTCACCAGGTCGAAGAAGTGGCCGTGGATGTGGATCGGATGTCCCATCATCGTGTCGTTGATGAGCGTCACCCGTACCCGCTCGCCGTGAAGCAGCGTGATCGGGTCGGGGTTCTCCGACAGCTTCTCGCCGTCGAAGCCCCACATATAGCGCTCCATGTTGCCGGTGAGGTGGAGCTTGATCTCCCGCTCCGGTGCGCGTGTGTCCGGGTTGCGGTCGAGCGCCATCAGGTCGCGATAGGTGAGAACGCGATGCCCGACATTCTCCAGCCCCTGCCCGGGATCGCCGGTCCGATCGACCGGCATCGGCGAGATGGTCTGCACGCCCGGTCCCTTTTTAACCTCGGGGGCATTGCTGAAATCGCGCATGGAATGGCTCATGCCGCCCATGTCTATCCCGCCCATCTGATCGCCGTTCATCGCCGGCATCGTGCCGGAGCCATGGTCCATACCGGCCATGGCGCCGCCCTGAGCCTGGGCGTGGTCCATGCCTGCCATGCCGCCTGCCGCGGTGCCGGCCGCGAAGTGGTTCATTTGGGAATGATCCATACCCGGCATCGCGCCGGTGCCCGCGCCATGCCCCATCGCAGCATGGTCCATGCCGGACATCGAACCCGCAGCGCCGCCCATGGCGCCATGATTCATGCCGCCGTGGTCCATCGTGCCATGATCCATGCCGCCAATGCCCATGTCCTTCATGGTCGCGAGCGGGCGCTTGCGGAGCGGGGGCACCTCGGCCGCCATGCCCTCGCGCGGAGCGAGCGTCGCGCGGGCCATGCCGGAGCGATCGATGCTCTCACCGACCAGCGTATAGGCGCGCAGGTCGGGCGGGGTGACGATCGCGTCATAGGTCTCGGCCGGGCCGAACTGGAACTCGTCGATCTCGACCGGGCGCACGTTCAAGCCGTCGGCCGCGACGATCGTCATCGGCAGGCCCGGAATGCGGACGTTGAAGGTGGTCATCGACGAGGCGTTGATGAAGCGCAGCCGCACCCGCTCGCCGGGGCGGAATAGCGCGGTCCAATTGTCCTTGGGGCCGTAGCCGTTGACCAGGTAGGTGTAGACCGAGCCCGTGACGTCGGCGACGTCGGCGGGGTCCATCCGCATCTTGCCCCACTCCAACCGCTCTTTCAGCGACTGATCCTTGCCGGCGAGAAGCCCGGCCAGGGTCTGGCGCTGGCGGTTGAAGTAGCCCGACTCCTTCTTCAACCGATCGAAGAGATAGTGCGGGTGGTGGAAGCTGTGGTCGGACAGCACGATCACGTGCTCCCGGTCGAACTTCACCGGATCGGGGTTCTTCGGGTCGATCAGGATCGGGCCGTAATGCCCCTCCTGCTCCTGAAGCCCCGAATGGCTATGGTACCAGTAGGTGCCGCTCTGGATGATCGGGAACTCGTAGGTGAACGTCGATCGCGCCGGAATACCCGGAAAGGCGATCCCCGGCACCCCGTCCATCTGAAACGGCAGCAGCAGCCCATGCCAGTGGATCGAGGTTTCCTCGTCGAGCTCGTTGACGACGTGGAGGCGGACGTTCTGTCCCTCGCGCAAGCGGATGAGAGGCGCGGGGACGGTGCCGTTGATGCCGATCGCGTGGCTCTGCCGCCCGTCGATCATCATCATCTGATGCGCGACCTTCAGCGTGATGTCCTCGCCCGACACCGTGGGCAACGGCTTGGCGATGCCGGCGGAGACGGGCTGTGCCCATGCCGGCATATAGGCCGACAAGGCGAGGCCGCCTCCTGCCAGACTGGCACCGCGCAGCACCTGGCGGCGGTCGAGAACACGCGACATGCAAGCTCCTAAGAATGGGGCCGTGAAAGGGCCGTCGCTTCTTCTACGCGGCCGATCCGTCCAGCCCTCAGCGGTTCCCTAGTTTTTCGAGCAGCCGTGCTCGCGCGCGATAGAGGCGGGTTTCGACCGCCTTCTGGCTGATCCCCAGCACCTCGGCCGTCTCGGCCTGGCTCAGGCCTTCGATCGTCCGAAGTACCAGAGGCTCCTTCAGGTTCGCGGGCAAGGTCGAGATGGCGCGGGTCACACGATCGAGTTCCTGCCGATCGCCGGCTGCGTCGTCGATCGGCACCTGTTCGTCGACGATGCTCTGGACCTGTTCGTCGTTCGGCAGCGCGAACGACAGAAACCGGCGCACGGCACGCTTACGCGCCCAATCGCGGCATTTGTTGACGGCGATGGTCGTGAGCCACGCCTGCATCGATCGGTTTGGGTCGTAGCGCGACAAGGCCTGATGCGCGGCCACAAACGCTTCCTGCGTCACGTCCAGCGCTTCGTCGGCATCGCCGAGGAAGGCGCGCGAAAGCCGGAACATCGGCTGCCGATAGCGTCGCACGATCTCGGCGAAAGCGGCTTGTCGGCCGGCGATGCTGAGCGTCGCCAGTTCGCCATCCGACAGCGCGGTCCAATCGAGGCTCACCCCTGGCCGTCGGTGAGCGCCTTCACCACCGCGTCATCGAATTGAGAGGTCTGATCGGGCCGGAGAAGCTGACGCATGGCGAAGATATGCGCCAGCGTCGCCTTCTGCAGCTCGCCCATCGCGGCATGGCTCTGGTCGACCGCAGCGGCCACCCGCGGACCATTGCCGTGCTCGGCCTCGATCGCCTCGGCAAGGCGGGCATTGGCGGCACGCATCTCCAGCTCGAGGGCGCGGCGTTGCACCGCGAACCGGTCTTCGAGCACCTTCAATCGGGCCTGCTGGTCGCCATCGAGCGCGAGCTTGTGGTGCAGCACCTCGTGGAGCGCCGCACCGGGTTGCTTGGGCTGCGGCAGCAGCGCGCGCCCGATAAAGACACCACCAATCGCTGCCAGGAAGGCGAGCAAGGCGCACAGGACAACCCGCTTGGTCGAGGTCATGGCTCGCCGATCAGCAACGCGGAAGGAGCGAGGGGGGAGGCTCCGCCGAGCGGCGCGAGCGAGACAGCAGGGCTTGCCGTCGCGGGCAGCTCGGCACCGACGATCCCGATACCGAGCGCCGCGGCGGTTATCACACCGATCCCGAGCCCGACCCCGCGCACGGCGGGGCGGCTGCCGATCCGTGCGAGGATCTGGTCCTCGATACCCTCCAACGCGGCCGGGGCGGGTGCGCCCGCTAGTCGCGCCAATGCTCTGTCTAGATCGTCCATGCTTTCCACTCCGCCCCTCTATCACCGGATACGCATCGCTGCCCATCATCCCTCAACAGCTGGTGAGGGGTCGGGCAGCGCGCCGCGTAGAAGGGTGCACGAACCTCGTCGGAGTACCTCATGCGTAGTCTCGCCCTTCCTGCCGCCCTCGCTCTCCTGAGCCTCGCCAGTGCGGCGCAGGCTCACCCGAAGCTCGTTGTGGCCTCACCCGCGCCCAACGCGACCGTTGCCAAGCCCGCGCGTGTCGCTTTGCAGTTCAGCGAGAAGCTGATGCCGAAATTCTCTGGCGCGGACCTGATGATGACGGGCCATGGCGGCGCCACGCACCCGCCGATGAAGGTTGCAGCCACCACCCAGGTTGCACCCGACGGTCGAACGCTGGTCGTGGTGCCCAAGTCGCCGCTCGGTGCGGGCCGCTACAGCGTCGCATGGCACGTCGTCTCGGCCGACACGCATCGGGTGTCCGGCAACTTCGCCTTCGCGGTGAAGTGAGGTGGAAGCCGACTGGCCGCTGATCGGGATCCGCTTCGCGCTTTATGCGACGTTGAGCGGGCTGTTCGGCCTGTCGGCGTTCAGCCTCTACGGGCTCAAGGCCGGGGAGCGCGCAGACGCACTCGCCTTGCGCCCCTGGCTGGTGGGGACCGGGCTGCTCGGCCTTCTGTTTTCCGGCATCGCGCTCGTCCTCCTCGCAGCGGCGATGGCAGGTGCGCCGGCGTGGCCGATCGATTGGGAAGCGATCGGGATGCTGCTTACCGGGTCCGCGACGGGCACGGCGTGGGAAGCGCGCATGGTCGCGCTGATTGTGGCCGTGATCGCGGCGCTGATCGCGGCAGGACGTACCGCGCCGCTCGGCCTGGTGGCGCTCGCGGCGGGCATTGCGCTCGCGACGCTCGCCTGGACAGGCCATGGCGCTATGGACGACGGTGCGACGGGCTGGGTCCATCTGTTAGCCGATATTCTGCACCTGTTGTCGGCCGGCGCCTGGGTCGGTGCATTGCTCGGCTTGACGCTGCTCGTGGTGCGGCCGGCAGTTCGCATCGACGTCGCGCATCTCAGACTAACCCACCGAGCGCTGCACAGCTTCGGTCTGGTCGGCACGATCGTGGTCGGCACCATCGTTGTGACGGGGCTGGTGAATGGCTGGCTGCTGGTCGGTGCCGGCAATCTGCCGAGACTTCCCACCACCCTCTACGGCCAGCTCCTCCTCGCCAAGCTGGCGCTGTTCGGCGCGATGCTGGGGCTGGCCTCCCTCAATCGCTTCCGGCTGACGCCGGCGTTCGAGCGCTCGCTTGCCGCGCGCGATCATCGGGCTGCGCTCGGTGCTCTGCGGCGCAGCCTCGCGATCGAGGCGAGCTGTGCCGTCACGATCCTGGCGCTGGTTGCTTGGCTGGGGATGCTCGAGCCTCCCGCAACGGCGATGTAAGGAGCGGGCGGCCGATCGTCGCCCGCCCATCGCCGATCAGGCGGCCATCTTCTCGCATGCGTCGGCGCAGCGCTCGCACGCGGCGACACAGTCTTCCATGCCGTCGAGACCCCGGCAGCTCTCCGCGCAAGCTCGGCAGATCCGGGCGCAGATGCCGCAAACGAGCTTATGCTGGTCGGACCCGCGCGCCATGAAATCGAGCGAGGTGGCGCAAATCTGCGCGCAATCGAGCATGATCTTGATGTGGTCGGGCGCGGCGTGGGCCCCGCCCACCTCGAGGCAGTGTTGGGTGGTCATCGACAGGCAGGTGACATGGCAGTGGTGGCAGGCGTCCATGCAAGCCTGCATCTCGGCGCTCATATGATCGTGCATCGGTGATCTCCGCGTGAGCCCCCGCTCAAGGGGGAATACGCGCCTCGTCGCCTCGGCCCTCACCGGGAGTCCGATCGATCGATGCGCCGAACGGCGCATGTAACCCGTTCACTTTTCGTTCCTTCACGCGTTACAAGGGCGCGAAGGGAATCATATGCTGCCACTGATGCAGCCGGTCCCGCTCGCCGACGTGCCGCAGGGAACCGTTCTCCGCATCGTCGGCGCAGCAGGAGCCGGCTTTCCGAGCCCCGCCCAGGATTGGGAAGATGACGGGATAAGCCTGATCGAACTGCTCCGGCTCGATCGGGCGGCCAGTTTCGTGTTCCGGATCAGCGGCAGCAGCATGATCGAGGCCGGCATCCACGACAACGACGTGGTGGTCGTCGACCGCGATACCCGCCCCGTCGAGGGCCATATCGTGATCGCGATCGTCGATGGTGGCTTTGTCTGCCGCCAGCTCGTCCGGCGCTCCGGGGCCATGTTCCTGGAGGCGCGCAATAGCCGGCAATGCTATGAGGCGACCTCGGCCGAGGGTGTCGAAATCTGGGGTGTGGTGCGGACCGGCGTCCGCGACTACCGGCGCTAGCCGGTGTCGTGGGCAATCGTCGACGTCGCGAACTTCTACGTCAGCGCGGAGCGGCTGTTCGACCCCTCGCTGCGCGGCGTGCCGGTCATCGTGCTGTCCAACAACGACGGGTGCGCCGTTGCGCGGAGCGAGGAAGCCAAGGCGCTGCACGTCCGAATGGGCGAGCCCGTTTTCAAAATCCGGGATCGGATCAAGCGTCACGGCATCCAGCTGCGATCCAGCAATTATGAGCTGTATGCAGACCTCAACCGCCGCTTCAACGCGGTCATCGCCGATCATTCCGACCTGGTGGAGATCTACTCGATCGACGAGAGCTTCTTCCGCTTGCCGGCACTGGCGAACGGGCTCGGCGATGTGGGAACGGCCCATCGGGTTCGCGAGGACATCGCCCGATCGGTCGGCCTGCCGACGAGGATCGGGCTCGGCCCGACCCGCACGCTGTCCAAGGTGGCAAACGCCCTCGCCAAGGCGACCGAGAAGGTCTGGGGCGGCGTGGTCGACTTGCACGACCTCGAACTGCGCCGGCGGCTGTTCGAGCATTGGCCGGTGGGTGAGGTGTGGGGGATCGGGAGCGCACTCGAAGCGCGGCTTCGCCCCCTCGGCGTGAAAACCACGGCGGACCTGGCGGCGCTGCCGCCCGCGGTCGCGCGCGATATCGGAACGGTGGTGCTCGAACGCCTCGTGCGCGAACTGGGCGGGATCGAATGCGACGACTTCAAGGTTGCCCCCGAACCGCTCAAGGCGACGGCGGTTACGCGGCAGTTCGGGGAGCCTGTAACCGCGCTGCCCGAACTGCGCGAAGCCGTGGCGCGACGCGCGGCGCGTGCGGCGGAGAAAATCCGTGCGCAAGGGTTGGCGGCGAGCCGCCTGATCGCCTTCGCGCATGGCTCCCGATACAAGCCGAACCCGCCCTCCGCGTCGCGATCGGCACGCCTGTCGCCTCCGACCAACGACCCCCGTGTTATCGTCGGCATCGCGGGAAAGATGATGGAGACGATGTTCCAGCCCGGCGGGGTTTACACCAAGTGCGGCGTCCTGCTCGAAGACCTGTCCCCGGAAGGGCAGGGGCAAGCGGACCTGTTCGCGACGGCTGACCCCAAGGCACCCGGGCTTCTCGCCGCAATGGACGGGTTGAACGCCCGTTACGGTCGCAACACAGTCATCCTTGCGGCGCAGGGCTGTGGGGGGCGATCGTTCGACACCAAGCGGTCGCAGAAGAGCCCGGCCTGGACGACGCGCATCGGGGAGATCCCGGTAGCTCGCTAGTCGGCGCGGACCGGATCGGTATATCGGGACGCCATGTGTAATCGCGCCCGCATGTCGAATGAGCCCGAAACCCTATGGGGATCGGCCGCGAAGCTGTTTAGCGAGCGGCCCCGCGACAACCGGTTTGACCCGCGCGAGCTGCGCCCCAAGAGCCGCAACTATGTCATCCGCGAACAGGGCGGGGAGCGAGCCTGGGACGTGATGACCTGGGACGTGCTCGGCGGGAAGGCGGCGTGGCCGATGACCAACGTGCGCCAGCTCGGCCTCCCGCAATGGCGCAGGCTGGCAGAGAAGCCGGAGAACCGCTGTCTGGTGCCGTTGACCGAGTTCTGCGAGTTCACGCCCGACAAGCATGATCTGGGTGACGGCAAACCACCGCTGAAGGGGGAGATGTGGTTCGGCGTGACCGATCAGCCTGTGTTCGCGGTCGCCGGTTTCTGGCAGCGTACCGAGGGCGGCAACGGCTTCACGATGGTGACGTGCAACCCCAATTCGCTGGTGGCGCCGATCCACCCCAAGGCGATGATCACGATCCTTGAGCCGAGCGACATCGATACGTGGCTGCGCGGCTCCTATGACGAAATCGTTGGCCTGCAAAAACCCTACGATCCCGACCGGATGACGGTGCGCGGACCGGTGTTCCCGACCCGTCGTAACGAACGCTAACCGCTCGCGTTAGGGGCGAAAGCTTCCAGGATACGGCAGTCAGCCATCGTACCGCCGGCGCAGCTCGCGATCGCGCTGGCCAGTTCGCGACGGAGTGCGGTTAGGTCCGCGATCTTGCGGTCGATCTCTTCCAGGTGATGCGTGGCGAGCTTGTCTACGGTGCCGCAATCACGATCGCGCTGCGCGGCCAGGTTCAACAGCGCTCGCACCTCGTCTAGTGAGAAGCCAAGATCGCGCGTGCGGCGGATGAAGCGCAGTCGCTCCAGATCCTCCGGACGGTAAGAGCGGTAGTTTCCATCCGTCCGCGCAGGGGGAGCGATGAGTCCAGCACGCTCGTAATAGCGGACGGTCTCCACCTTCGTGCCCGTTGCGGCCGCGAGCTTGCCGATCGTCAGTGCATTCATCTCTTGACCCTGTACCAACTACAGGGTCCATATAGGTCGTCGCATCGAATACTCGAAGGGCGACGACGCATGGCTTGCAGCGATTGCTGCTCAGTTCCGGATCGCAGTGCGATCAACGATCCCGCGTATCGTCGCGCCCTCTGGATCGTCGTTCTACTCAACCTGGGTTTCGGCCTCATCGAGATCGTCGGCGGGTTTGTCGCCGACAGCCAAGCGCTCAAGGCCGATGCCCTCGACTTCATCGGTGATGGGACGATCTCGCTCTTCGGCCTGATCGCACTAGGGTGGACCGCGCAGGCCCGGTCGAGGATCGCGCTAGCACAGGGACTCTTTCTCGGCGCGCTCGGCTTAGGAGTGATCGGGTTCGCCGCTTGGCGCGCGCTCAACGCAGTGGCGCCAGAGGCCGAGCTGATGGGCGGGATCGGGGTGGTTGCCCTGATCGTCAATGTCAGTGCAGCGCTGGTTCTCTCTCGCTTCCGTGAAGGCGATGCCAATGTTCGGGCAATCTGGCTGTTCAGCCGCAACGATGCGGTCGCGAACATCGCGGTGATCGCGGCGGCCGCTTTGGTCGCGTGGACGGGGCAGGCGTGGCCCGACCTCGCCGTTGCCGGCGTTATCGCACTGCTGTTTCTACACTCGGCCTGGGAAATCACGCGCGGTGCCCTCGCCGAGATGGGTGAAAAAGGGTGACGGCGCTCGATCGGACCTCCGAGATCGCACGGGCACGCCGCAAGAGTGGATCTCGACGGCCGCGTCACCTCGGCACCGGAAAGGTGGGGCGGAAGGGCTGGCTTCGCGCGATGCTGCCCTTCGTCGCATGTCTGATGCTGGTGCTCGTCGGCTGGACCGGCACGGCGAACGCCGGCGGGAACGGCACGTGCATCGATGTCCCGCAGACCGAGATGGCGATGCATGTCGCGGTAGACTGCGATCAGGTCCCCGCCGACGCGGACAAGAATTTCCCGCATCATCACGCCGCCTGCCACGGTCACTGTGTGGCGACGCCGGGCGAGAGCCGCGTGGCCATCGCGCTGCCTCCAAGACCGGTCGGATTTACGCATGAAACGGCGCCGCTCTGGTTGTCGCACCAGGGCGATGCGGCGCTGCGACCACCACAGGCCTGACGCGCGGGCGCTCAGGCGCCCTGACCCCCGTTCGTCAGGAGCATTTGGAATGAAACGCGTGATGGCGGCCGTCCTGGCCGCGACAGCCTGTGCGGCGATCTCGTCGGCACAGGCACAGGACACCGGTGCGGCGGCACCGTCATTGACCCTCGACGAAGCGCTTGCCGCGGCAGGCGCCGTGTCGCCCGCGATCGAGGCCTCCCGATCCGGGATCAAGGCGGCCGAGGCGCAGCGTGCGGTCGCGGGCCTGCGGCCCAATCCCTCGCTCGACGCCATGACGGAGAATGTCGCCGGGACCGGCATGTACCGTGGGCTGCGCTCGTCCGAAACAACGGTCGGGCTCTCCCTGCCGCTCGAACTTGGCGGCAAGCGATCGGCCCGGGTCGCCGTCGCCGAAGCGCAGCTCGACCGCGCATCGCTCGATGCGGCGATCGCTCAAGCCGACCTTCGGCTGCGCGTGACGCAAGCTTATAACGATGCCGTGGCAGGCCAGCGCCGCGCCGCGACAGCCCGCGAGCAGGTGGGGATCGCGGCCGAGGTGCTGCGCGCCGCCCGGGTCCGCGTCGCGGCAGGGCGCGCGTCACCGCTCGAAGAGCAGCGCGCCGACGTCGCCCGGCTCAATGCCGAAGGGGCGGCCGAGCGGGCAGAACGCTCGGCGCAGGTCGCGCTCGGCAACCTCGCCCGGCTGATCGGGCGCGGTGCCTCGACCCTCGACGCCGCCTGGTTCGCGCGGATCGAAGGCGCGGGGCCACGTCTGCCGGTCCGCAGTGAAGGCAGCCTGGCCGCTGCGGCCGCACAGGCGGACCTCACGACCGCTACGGCGCAGGTTCGGCTCGCCCGAAGCCAGCGCATACCCGATGTGACGGTCAGCGCGTCGGCGCGCCGGCTCAAAGCGACCAACGACACGGCTGCGGTATTCGGCGTCTCCGTCCCGCTGCCGCTGTTCAACAACGGCCGCGCCGCGGTAGACCTGGCCTCGGCACAGCGCAGCCAAGCCGATGCACAACGCCGGGTCGCGCTGCTCGACGCCGAACAGGCCATCGCATCCGCTGAAGCCGACGTTGCCAACGCCGCCACCACCGCGCGCAACGCTACGGGGCCGACGCTCGCCGCGGCGCAGGAAGCCGCCCGGATCGCCCGGATCGGCTACCGTGAGGGCAAATTCGGGCAGTTGGACCTCCTCGAGGCGGAGCGCACGCTCGCCGACACCCGCGCGGCCGCGATCGACGCACTCGCAGCCTACCATGACGCACAGGCCCGGCTCGAGCGGCTCGCCGCCCCGGCGCCTACCGACGCGAAGGACGCACGATGAAGAACAATCACGCGCGGATGCTGCTGTCCGCATTGCTTCCACTCGCGCTCGTCGCCTGCGGCGGGGGCGAGAAGAAGGCCGACGACATGGCCGGCATGGAAGGGGTGGAGAAGGGCGAGGGGGGCGAGAAGAAGGCCGACAAGGACGCGGTGACGCTCTCCGCGCGACAGATTGCCGATGCTGGCATCGAGGTCGGGCGTCCCACCATTGGCGGCGTCGCGGGCGCAATTGAGCTGCCCGCGCTCGTCCAAGGCGATTCTCAGGGCGTCCAAGTGGTCTCCGCGACGATTGGCGGGCGCCTCGTCGCGCTCACCCGCAATCTCGGCCAGTCCGTCAGGCAGGGCGATCCCATCGCGGTGATCGAGAGCCGCGAAGCCGCCTCGCTGAAGGCGGAGGTGGAAGCTGCCCGCGCGCGCGCCGCGCTCGCGCAATCGAACCTCCGGCGCGAGCAGCGACTGTTCGCCGAGCGCGTGTCGCCCGAGCAGGATCTGGTCGCGGCCCGCACCGCGGCGACCGAAGCCAATATCGCGCTGCGCCTGGCGCAGCAGCAGCTCGGCGCGACGGGGGGCGGGGGTGGTGCGCTCAATCGCATCGCCATGCGCTCGCCGATCTCGGGGCAGGTGATCGCGCGTCCCGCGGTGCTCGGCCAGACGGTCGATGCAAATGCCGAGCTATACCGGGTGGCGAACCTGTCGCGCGTGACGATCGCGGCATCGGTGTCGCCGGCGGATGCCGGTCGCATCCGGCCCGGGACGCGCGTCGAGGTGACGGCTGCCGGTCGTCGGCAGGAAGGCCGGGTCTCGTTCGTCTCGCCGGCGCTCGATGAGAGCACCCGCCTCGTCCAGGTCATCGCCACGCTCGACAATGGCGGGGGTACGTGGCGCGTGGGCGAACCGGTCACCGCGAGCTTCATGCTCCCCGCGACCGGAGACCGGAGCATCGCGGTGCCGTCGACGGCGGTGCAGAGCGTCGAGAACCGCACGGTCGTCTTCGTCCGAACGCCGACCGGCTTTCGCGCCGTGCCGGTTACGACGGGTCGCCGCAACGGCGACCAGGTCATCATCAGCTCCGGCCTGACCGGCCAGGAGCAGATCGCCACCACGAACTCGTTCACCCTGAAAGCCGAACTCGGCAAGGGTGGCGAGATGGACATGGACTGAGCCCATGATCTCCCGCCTCGTCACCTTCTCGGTCGAGCGGCGCTGGCTCGTCCTGCTGCTCACCCTCGTCGCCGCGCTTGCGGGCGTTTTCGCTCTTCAGCGCCTTCCCATCGACGCCGTGCCCGACATCACCAACAACCAGGTTCAGGTGAATGTGCTGGCGCCCTCGCTGTCGCCCGATCAGATCGAGCGGCAGGTCTCCTTCACCATCGAAACCTCGCTGAAGGGCATTCCGGGGCTCGCCTATACGCGCTCGCTCAACCGCAATGGCTTTGCCCAGATCACGGCCGTCTTCACCGATGCGACCGATATCTATTTCGCCCGCCAGCAGGTCGCGGAGCGGATGCGGATGGCCGAGGATCGCCTCCCGCAGGGTGTCATGCCCGAGATGGGTCCGATCGCCACTGGTCTCGGCGACATCTTCATGTGGACGGTGGAGTTTCAGGAACGCAACCATGTGAAGCACCGCGATGGTGAGCCGGGGCTCCAGCGCGACGGCAGCTACATCACGCCGGCAGGCGAGCACCTTGTCGATGAGCGGGATAAGGCGACCTTCCTCCACACCGTCCAGGAATGGATCGTCGCGCCGCAGCTCCGCGGCACGGAAGGCGTCGCGGGCGTCGACTCGCTAGGTGGTTTCGACCGTGAATACCTGGTCACTCCGGACCTGCAGCGCCTGGCCTCGATGCGGCTCAGCGTCCAGGACCTCGCAACCGCACTCGAACGCAGCAACACGAGTATCGGCGCGGGCACAATCAATCGAAACGGCGAAGGGCTGTTCGTCCGCTCGGATGCGCGGGTGCGGACGGCCGACGAGCTGTCGCGCACCGTGGTCGCGACACGCGAGGGGGTGCCCGTCCTGCTCAGCCAGGTTGCGACCGTGAAGGCGGGCCAGGGTATCCGCACCGGCTCGGCATCCGAAAACGGCCACGAGGTCGTGGTCGGTACTGCCGTGATGCGGATCGGTGGGAACAGCCGCACCGTCGCGACCGATGTCGGCGAACGACTACAGGAAGTCGGCCGGTCGCTGCCGACCGACATCGTGGTCAAGCCGGTGCTGGACCGCACCCGCCTCGTCGACTCCACGATCACGACCGTGGCGCGCAATCTCGCCGAAGGGGCGGTGCTGGTCATCGTGGTGCTGTTCGCGCTGCTCGGCAACTTCCGGGCGGCGCTCATCGCGGCCATGGTAATCCCCATCACCATGCTGCTCACCGCCACCGGCATGCTGCGCGCTGGTGTGTCCGCCAATCTGATGAGCCTCGGCGCACTCGACTTCGGCCTGATCGTCGACGGTGCGGTCATCATCGTCGAGAATGCGCTGCGTCATCTCGGTCACCGGCAGCACGAGGCTGGTGGGCTTCTGCCGCTCAAGGAGCGGCTGGCGATCGTCGCGGCTTCGGCCAGGGAGATGATCCGCCCGTCGGTCTACGGCCAAGCGATCATCATCCTCGTCTACGCGCCGCTGCTCACCTTCTCGGGGGTCGAGGGCAAGATGTTCGAGCCGATGGCGCTCACCGTCATCATCGCGCTCATCTTCGCGTTCGTGCTGTCGCTCACCTTCGTGCCGGCCGCCATCGCGGCGTTCCTGGCGGGCAAGGTCGAGGAGAAGGAGAGCCAGATCGTGGTCTGGCTGAGGCGCCGCTACGAACCGGGCCTCGATGCCGCGATGCGCCGCCCGAGCATCACCGTGGGCGGTGCGCTCGGGGCGGTCGCGCTGGCCGCGCTCGCGTTCACGACCTTGGGGCAGGAGTTCCTGCCGCAGCTCGACGAGGGGAACATCCTCGTTCAGGCCTGGCGCCCGCCCGGCACGTCGGTCGAGCAGAGCCAGCGCATGCAATTCGCGGTCGAGAAGACGATCAGCCGAGAACCCGAAGTGCAGTACGCCTTCTCGCGGACGGGTACGTCCGAGATCGCCAGCGATCCGATGCCGCCCAACGCGACCGATACCTTCGTGATGCTCAAGCCGCGCAATGAGTGGCCTGACCCGAACTTGCCCAAGGAGGACCTGGTCGAGCGGATCGAGAAGAAGGTCTCGACCATTCCGGGGAACGGCTACGAGATCACCCAGCCGATCCAGATGCGCTTCAACGAGCTGATCGCCGGCGTGCGTGGCGACATCGCGGTGAAGGTGTTCGGCGACGACTTCGGCAGCATGAACGCGACCGCACAGCAGATCGCCGAGGTGCTCCGCAAGGTGCCCGGCGCGGCCGATGTCCGCGTCGAGCAAACCGAGGGGCTGCCGCTCCTCGACATCCGCCCCAACCGGGACGCGATGGCCCGGGTCGGGGTCTCGGCCGGCGACGTGCAGGACGTCGTCGCGGCGACGGTCGGCGGCAAACAGGCGGGCATGATCTTCGAAGGCGACGCCCGCTTTCCCGTCGTTATCCGTCTCGGCGAGACCGCGCGCGCCGATCTGCAAACACTCGGCCAGATCCCCGTGCCGACCGCCAACGGGTCGTTCGTGCCGCTGTCGTCCGTGGCCGACATCGGCATCGGCGACGGGCCGAACCAGATCAGCCGCGAGAACGGCAAGCGCCGTGTCGTCGTCCAGGCCAATGTACGCGGACGCGACGTCGCCGGTGTGGTTGAGGAGGCCCAGGCCAAGATCGCGGCACAGGTCGCGTTGCCGGCCGGCACCTACCTGACCTGGGGCGGCCAGTTCGAGAACCTTGCCAGCGCCCGGTCGCGGCTCGCGATCGTGGTGCCGATCTGCTTCGCGGTCATCATGCTGCTGCTCTACGGGGCGCTCGGCTCCGTGCGGGATGCTGCGCTGGTCTTTACCGGCGTGCCGCTGGCGCTGGTCGGCGGCATCCTGGCGCTGGTGCTCAGGGGCATGCCATTCTCAATCTCCGCCGCGGTGGGCTTCATCGCCTTGTCCGGGGTCGCGGTGCTGAACGGGCTGGTGATGGTCTCATCCATCCACGACCTGATGCGCCAAGGCATGGACCGCGCCCGGGCCGCGCGAGAAGGGGCGCTCCTCCGGTTGCGGCCCGTTGCCATGACCGCACTCGTCGCGAGCCTCGGCTTCGTACCGATGGCGCTCGGGCACGGCGCAGGGGCGGAGGTCCAGAAGCCGCTTGCTACGGTGGTGATCGGCGGGCTGATCTCGGCGACGCTGCTGACGCTGTTCGTGCTGCCGACGCTCTATGCCCGCTTCGGTGGGTGGCGTGCGACCGACATGGCCTCCGAGACGGCGGGCACGTTGTCCCCGACCGCGCACGCATGAGCCACGCCCGCGATCGCGGGCGGACGCACCCTCTCTAGCGGCCGCGTTCCTGCCCGCGCTCGGGATGCGTGGGGCCGTGATCGGGAAGCTGCCCGGCAGCGCTGTCGATCACGGCGCCGGTTCTGATCCGGTCGGCGACGAGCTGTCGAGCGGATTCCCCGACCGTGTTGACCGTGCGCGCGCTTTCGCCGCGCTCGCGTGCCTTCTGCATCGCCGCGTCGACGATTGCTTGGGCAGGCGCGAGGCGCGGGTCAGCGTGGTTCTTCTCGGCGGTGTTCTTCAGGAACAGCTCGGCAAGCCGCTCCTGACCTGGCGAAGCACCGGGCGGCAAGATTGGTCGCTCCAGTGAGCGGACGGCGCGCTGGAGCTGAGCGGGCGACTGCGAGTTGATCTGAACCCCGAGCGCCGCGCCGATCTCGCGCACGCGCTCAAGCGGGGTCTGCTGCGGCGTGATGACGGCATCGACCTGACGCACACCGAGATAGGTGAGAAGGTGCGATTGGTAGATCGGACCTTTGGCATGGCGGACATAGGCCAGCTCGGTGCGCGCGTTGGCGATGACAGGGGAGGACGCACCATCCCTGACGAGGCTGCGCAGCCGGTCGGCCGCCTGCTGGCGGGCGGCCGGGAGATAGCGATCCAGCTCCTCGCGTGCCTTGGTCAGCGTCACTCGGTAACGCTGCCCTTCGGGCGGCGCGCGCTGGGGCAGCAAGGCGATCCCGGCGGGACCGATGCGCGCCTCGGGTGCGAGGTCGCGGCGGATCGCCGCCTCGGCGAGCACCGCGGCCATAGGCCGATGATCGCCGGTGAGGAAGCCATGCCGGGACGCGTCCATCCACGCGATCTTGTCGATCGAGGCGATCCTGATGGGATGGCCGGCATCGCGGGCGAGCTGCGCCGCGTGGTGGCGCATCGTCCGCCCGTTTCCCTCGCGGAAAGGGTGGATGGCATTGATCTCGTTGATGTGGTTGCCGAGCCGGTCGAAAAACTCGTCGCGGGCGAGGCCCTTCAGCGCATCGCCCGCCCGCGTATCGGCAAACCGCTTATCGAGTTCGCGCGCGATGTAAGGCACGTGCGCGAAACTGGAGCCGCCCTTGGCGATATTGACGGTGCGATCCTGACCCGCCCAGTCGTAAAGGTCCTGGAAGAGGTGCCGATGTAGGGCGCGATAGCCGTCCGCCGTCGCTGGAAAGGTGAGGCGCGCGGCTTCTGCGCCGCGCGCCAAGGTCAACCTCCGCTCGGCCTCCATGAGGGTCTTGTCGTCCGTGATCCCAAGCCGGTTCCGGAGCGTGTCGGTCCCCGGATAGGTGTAGGGATCGTCTGCCAAGGTCAGGCCGCGATCTGGTGGGTTCCTGGCTTGTAGAGGCCGAGGATGATGGACGGCATGAGCGAAGGGGGAACACCCTCATCGAGCATCATGGCGAACATGGCATCCTCGTCGCCGGTCGGCGTCATGTCCTCGATGACGAGGTTGGCGCGCGCCTCTGCTACGTCCTCGCGCCAGAGCGCGATCTGCTCGGGGGTGCCACGCTCAAAGTCCATGGAGCGGATGCGCTCGCGCAGCGTGTCGAGATTGATCTGGGCCATCGCGTCATCCTTTCGCCGTTAACCCTACGCGCTCCCCCGCGATTTCTCAACAAATCACGTTGGCGCAGGTCCGTTTCGGCACGGTTGATCCGCGCTCAATCGAGCGCGGATCGCTACGCCACAGGCGTTAGTATTCGCTGGCCAGCATGATCGTCAGCACCCGTTTAGTCTGCTCGGGATTCCACGGAGCGTCACTGCCGTAGGTGAGGCTCGTGTCGTAGCAGTCGATCTTCCAGAACACCGTCTGCACAACCGCCTTTGCATCGTCCGGACGGTCCTGCGTCCACGCGCCGGTTGCGAGCTTATAGATCGCGCCGAAATCGTGCTCGCCATGAGGGTCGTTGTTGCCATCGAACTTCGTGAACCGGGTGATCGCGACCAACGCGGCGAAACGGTCCAGCTCGGGGTGGGCCTGGAATCCCATCGTAACGTTGGCGAGGCTCGCGAGGCCAGGGTGGGTACGCGCCGCATCGTTGAGACGCCGGATGGTGTCGATCTGCTCGGGGGTCGGCATGGGTGATCCTCCTTGTTGGCATGGGCCGCAAGGCCGTTCGGCCTCACGGCCCTGCCTGTCCGGCGAGGACGGGATGGGGAGGGGAACGAGAATCTTGGTAAGCTGGCGCGGGCGAGCCGCCCTAGCGCGGCCGGCACCGACGGGGCCGGGCGCCGCGCTTGGCGGCTTACACGGGCGGCAAGATTGTCGTTCGGGAACGAAAGGGCGGCGCCCTTGGCGTTCCCCGGCGCGGGTCGCCCCGCGCCAGACAAACGGATAAGGTTCGGGAGGGGACTTCGGGGGGAAGCGCGAATGTCGAACTGGGCGGAGCGGGCGTCGGCGTCGTTGCTACCGCTCAGCCGCGCGAGCACCCTTGGCGCCGCGCTCAAGGAGTGGACCTATACGGGGCGCTTCTTCGACCTCGAAGCGGCGGACGGCACCTGCGAGCTGTGCGGGCAGCAGGAGCTTCGCTACCATTTCGAGATCGAGAACGACGGCACGTCCGCGTCGTTGCTGGTCGGCTCCGAGTGCATCAAGCGCTTCGAGATCGCCGGCATTGACGAGCAAGGGCGACGGCTCGATGCACGCGATACGGGAAAGCTGGTGGACCGTCACCGCCGCGGCCTGGTGGAGGACGCGCGCAAGCAACGCGTCATGACCGCGCTGCTCAAGCTCGGTCGCAAGGCACCCGACTTCGACGCGCAGAACTTCATCGCCTTCGTCGACGACAAAGGTGCGTTCACCCCCAACCAGGTGGCGATGATCTTCTGGCGGCTCGGCTCGGCCGGGGTGGAGTATCGCCCGGCCGACTGGAAGGTGCGGCTGCGCCGCGACAGCGATATCGGCCAGCTCCGAACGATGAAGCCGGCCGCTTTCAAGCGAGTCATGGCGGCGCTCACCGCGGCGCAGCGGCGCCGGATCGACGAAATCGAGGCTCGCTTAGCTCAGTATGGGCAGCGCTGGCGCGAGTGATGTGCCGCCCGCGGTGCGGACCGTGATTTTCTGCTTTCGTTCCGCTCGGCCCTGACTCATAGAATCGTCATGCCGATCATGCCGGAACATCGCTGGCTGTACCCGATCGACTGGCCCGAGCTGTCCAGGCTGATCCGGTTCGGCCGCGCTAAAGGCCGCTGCGAGCATTGCCGACGGCCGCACGGTGCGCGCGTCTTCCATCTTGGCGATGGTCGCTGGTGGGATGCCGATCGCCGACAGTGGCGCGACGGGCGGGGACGGCGCATCCGTGTCGTCGGGGCAGACGTCGCCGCGATCGTCCGGCTCACGCGGGTGTATATCGCCTGCGCGCACCTCAATCACGACCCGACCGACAATGCGCCGCGCAATCTCGCCGCGCTCTGCCAGCGCTGCCACATGATCCACGACGCGGCCGAGCATCGCCGGCGCCGGTGGTACAACGCCTATCGCAGGCGTGCGCTGGGCGATCTTTTGGCTCTGCTCGATGGGCTGCCGACGATCGGGGCGGGGCAGGGTGTGCCACGTGGCACACCTGCGCGTCACACCGCCTAAGCCCCCCATTCACTCGAACCGCGGTAAGGGAGAAGGCCTATCGCTCTATGATATATCTGCTATGCTGGATATATGGAAAACGAGTTAGCGATCGCGGCACTGGGGGCGTTGGCGCAGGGCACGCGCCTCGACGTGTTTCGTCTGCTGGTGCGGCACGAGCCTGACGGGTTGGCTGCAGGCGAGATCGCCCGCCGGCTGGATGTGCCGCAGAACACGATGTCGGCGCACCTTGGTATTCTGGCCCGTGCCGGCCTCGTTCGCTCCGAACGGCACAGCCGGTCGATCATCTACCGCGCCGACCTCGACGGGCTGCGCGCGCTAACGCTGTTCCTCGTCAAGGATTGCTGTGCCGGCAACGCCGAATTGTGCGGGCCGCTCATCGCCGAACTCGCTCCCTGCTGCTGAAAGGACGCCCCATGAGCCGGACTGACTCGGTCGTCGACATCGTCATCTACCACAATCCCGAGTGCGGCACGTCGCGCAACGCGCTCGCCATGATCCGCAATGCCGGCATCGAGCCGCACGTGGTCGAATATCTGAAGACCCCGCCGTCGCGCGCGCTGCTGCTCGAGCTGATTGAGCGGGCGGGCATCTCGCCGCGCGAGCTGCTGCGCGAGAAAGGCACGCCCTATGCGGAGCTGGGGCTCGGCGACACCACACTGTCCGACGAGGCGCTGGTGGACGCGATGATGGCGCACCCGATCCTCATCAACCGCCCGCTGGTCGTCTCACCCTTGGGCGTGAAGCTCTGCCGCCCGTCCGAAGCCGTCCTCGATCTGTTGCCGAGCGGGCAGCTCGGCGCGTTCGCCAAGGAGGACGGCGAACAGGTGGTGGACGCGTCCGGCGAGCGGGTCGGCTGAGCCCATGTCGACGATCGCCCCTGTCGCCGGACCTGCGCCGGCGCGCGCCGGCATCGGCACCTTCGAGCGCTACCTGACGCTCTGGGTGGCGCTCTGCATCGTTGCCGGCATCGGCTTGGGGCACCTTTTGCCCGGCCTGTTCGCGCGCGTTGCCTCGGCCGAGGTAGCGCGCGTCAACCTCATCGTCGCGGTGCTGATCTGGCTGATGATCGTACCGATGCTGCTCAAGATCGACTTCGGCGCGCTCGGGTCGGTCCGCCAGCATTGGAAGGGGGTGGGCGTCACACTGTTCATCAACTGGGCGGTGAAGCCCTTCTCGATGGCAGCGCTTGGCACATTGTTCATCGGTTGGCTGTTCGCGCCGCTTCTGCCCGCAGGGGAGGGGCCGTCCTACATCGCTGGCCTGATCCTGCTCGCTGCGGCACCGTGCACGGCCATGGTGTTCGTGTGGTCGAACCTGTGCGAGGGCGAGCCGACCTACACGCTGTCCCAGGTCGCGCTGAACGACGTCATCATGGTGTTCCTGTTCGCGCCGCTCGTCGGGCTGCTGCTCGGCGTCGCTTCGGTGACGGTGCCGTGGGACACGCTGCTGATCTCGGTGATGCTCTACATCGTCGTGCCGGTCATCGCCGCCCAGCTCGTGCGCCGTGTCGTGCTGACGAACGGCGGACAAGCCGCGCTCGACCGGCTGCTCGGTCGCTTGGGGCCGGTGTCGCTCGTCTCGCTGCTGGCGACGCTCGTCCTGCTGTTCGGCTTCCAGGGTGAGGCGATCGTGGCGCAGCCGTTGGTGATCGCACTGCTTGCGGTGCCGATCCTCATCCAAGTCTATTTCAATGCAGGTCTAGCCTACTGGCTCTCGCGCCGCTTCGGCGTTGCCTGGTGCGTGGCGGCGCCTGCGGCGCTGATCGGCGCATCCAACTTCTTCGAATTGGCCGTGGCGGCCGCGATCTCGCTGTTCGGGCTCAAGTCGGGCGCGGCGCTGGCCACGGTCGTCGGCGTGCTGGTCGAGGTGCCCGTGATGCTGTCGGTCGTCTCGATCGTGAAAGCATCCCGGGGCTGGTACGAGCGCGGGGCGCACGCATGACCGGCCTCCGCGTCACGTGTCTCGCGCCGGGCGAGCTGGATGATCTGGCCGGCGCGCTGGCAGCCGCCAAGCTGCCGACCGCCGATCTCGCCGAACCCGGCCGCGCCTTCGTCCGCTTCGACGACGACGCTGGGTTGGTCGGGTTCGGCGGGATCGAGGGCGAAGGGTCGGACCGCCTGCTCCGCTCGCTGGTGGTCTTGGCCGATCGCCGGGGCGCCGGCATCGGCAGTGCGATGCTGGCGCTGCTCGAGGGCGAGGCGCGCCGTCTCGGGGTCGAGCGATTGCACCTCCTGACCAACACCGCGGCGCCGTTCTTCCGGGTGAACGGTTATGCCGAGGACGATCGCGCTGCGGCGCCGCCTGCGGTTGCCGCTTCGCGCGAATTCACCGCGCTCTGCCCGGCGTCGGCCAGCTATCTCGTGAAAGCTCTTTGATGCCGCTTCGTACGCTCGCCGATCCCGACCTCCTGCCGGCGCTCGATCCCGCCTATATCCGCGCGCGGCCCGCCACTGGGCTCGGACCGATCGAGCCGCCCCCCCGAATACTCCTGCTCTACGGCAGCTTGCGCGAGCGCTCCTTCTCGCGGTTCGCCACGGAAGAAGCGGCACGCCTGCTGCAATTGTTCGGCGCGGAAACGCGGATCTTCGATCCCTCGACGCTGCCGCTCCCCGACCAGGTGGTGGGCGACGATCATCCGGCCGTTCACGAACTGCGCGAACTGGCGATGTGGTCGGAGGGTCAGGTCTGGTGCAGCCCGGAACGGCACGGCCAGATCACCGGCGTCATGAAAACGCAGATCGATCACCTGCCGCTCGAGATGAAGGGCATGCGCCCGACCCAGGGCCGCACCCTTGCGGTCATGCAGGTGTCGGGCGGATCGCAATCCTTCAACGCGGTCAATACGCTCCGCCTGCTCGGCCGCTGGATGCGGATGTTCACGATTCCCAACCAGTCCTCGGTCGCGATTGCCTACAAGGAGTTCGACGAGGCCGGACGCATGAAGCCGTCAAGCTACTATGACCGCATCGTCGATGTGATGGAGGAGCTCGTTCGCTTCACGGTCCTGCTACGGCCGCACGCGACGCAGCTCGTGGATCGCTATTCGGAGCGCAAACACGCAGCGGTTCCTGTGACTTCAACTGACGATCTGTCGTCCATCGCTACCGGACACCTATGACCGGCAGGACCCAACGAATTGGGATTGGGACGAGGCCAACTCACGTGAGCCGCAGGCCGGCGCTCATCGAAGTTTGGCGAGAGGTTTGCGACCACCACCAGCAGCCTCGATTTAACATAATCAATATTATCGGACTAGCAAATCTGCTCTGCGGCGGAAGCACTTAGGCCGCTCTACCGGCACTCACCCGATCAGCGACACCCGCTCGCGCTGGCGTGCTTCGGCTCGGCGAGCCACGCATGAAACTGCGCCAGAATGTCGGCAACGTCCAGTCCCATTTGCCGATGGTGCATTGGCCACGAGCGCGCAGCGGCGCCAACCAGTCCTTGCAGTTCTGGATCAACATCGCCTGGACCCATTTCGGCGTGCTAGCGAGCAGCCATTCCAGTGATGGCCAGTCATAGGCGGGCCGTACCCGCAATTAGGCGGCTGACCGGCTCATCCGAAGCAGTGCGATATCCAGCGTCCCGTTTCAGGAGAACCAACACGCGCCCTGCCCGGCCACTCTCTTTTTCCAGGAAGAGGGGTTACCGGAAAATACAATGAGGGTGACGAAGCCGGTTAGATCGCTTATATGTTAGCTAGACTAACCGTAGGAGCTGCTCATGGCGACCCTCGCCAACGCCGTTGATCCGGGTGCCTTTGCCAATCTGGTGTTCGCCAGCTTGGTCGAGACCGCACGCAACAAGCCAGCCAAACAGCGTGGATCCGAGCCGGCGCCTACGGTCGACGAAACCTTATATATAGCGCCCACGGTTGAGGGCTTCTCCGCACAATATCGCACCGCCGTCGATCACGCGCTGGAGCAGCTAGCTGAAGCCGGTATTGCAACTGATCCGGATCGGCAGGCGCTCTACGCCATCGTCGACAAGCTGCTGCCCGACATTCGCACCCGACACCTCGAGCGCAAGATCGAGCAGCTCCTCGATGTGTTGGCCGACACGCATGACCCGATGGCGGAATTTCACACTGCGGTCGCGGCCGATAACACCGCGATCCGGCAGCGCTTCCTTCAGGAGGTCGAGACGCTTACCTCGGTCGAGGTTGCCGCGCGCGCCGGGCACGAAGCCAAGAACCGCCACCAGACGGCCGCGCGCTGGAAGGCGCAGGCCCGTGTCTTCGCCGTCCCCTATCAGGGGCAGGATCGCTTTCCCGCGTTCCAGTTCGATGCCGACGGCAAACCCCTTCCGCTAATCCGGCAGGTTCTCGCGGCCCTCCCCGCGAACCGCACGCCATGGCAAGTTGCTTTCTGGTTCGTATCGTCCAACTCATGGCTTGGTGGTCCCGCACCCATTGAGCGGTTCGACGAACCAGCAGCCGTTCTCGAGGCGGCAGCCCACGAAGGTGATGAGATCAGCGGGTGACGGCCCTCGCTCCGACAGGCATCGTTGCGAAACCGCCGACCGCCTTCCCGACCCACGTTACCGACCTACCGGTGGGGACGGTGCTTTGGCGCATTCACGCCGAGAAGCTTGCCGGAGACGCGTTCAATCCGGGTTTCGGCGCTTCGCGCTTCGCGCCGATCGGCCCGGTGCGCAAGCGGGTGCCGACGGCCTATGCCGCAGACGGGTTTGAGGCTGCGGTGTACGATACGATCTTCCACGATCTCGATTCCACGCAGACCTTCAAGACCTTTGCGCTGAGCAGGCTTGCCGATGTTCGCTGCTCGGTACTCCGGGTCGCCAGCCCGCTGGTGCTTCGCTCCTTTCTCGCGCCCGATCTGATGAAGCTGGGCGTCGCCCGTACCCAGCTGATCGACACGCCCGCGCGCGAATTTCCGGACACGCGGCGCTGGTCTGCGGCACTGCATCGCAAAGACGCCGCCACGCATGGGATGGTCTGGGAGTCTCGCCCCTATCCCTCGTCGCAGGCGATGATGTTGTTCGGCGATCGCGTGCCGCCTGGTGCGCTAAGCGTGGTCAGCACGTCTGGCATCGATGGTGATCCGGGGCTCGCCATGCGCTTCAAGGCGCTTGCCGATCGCTCCGGCGTGACCCTTGTCGCGTAAGATGGGAGCGAAATTTGCGGTAAAATAACGCCGTGCTGACGCTCCCGCAGGTGGGGTATCGTGGTATATGTATCTCCTAATCGACGCGTAGCGCCGGCTGCCAAGATCAGGAGCACGGGCCGTCGCGTTCCGGCCTCAAGGCCTCGTGTCCGTCACCAAGGTGGCGACCTTAAAATCGGATTGGCCTGTGGGCACACATCAAGGCGCGCGCGACACGTAAGTTCTTGCGATCAACCACCGTCTGAGCTCAACTTGCTTCTAAGAATGCATTGAGGGGGCGAACCAGTGGCGACGAATCCTTCCGAGAGGGTAGAAGCAGACCGATCTGTGATCCTGCGAGACCTCGCCGAAGACGCCTTGGCGACGTTCGAGCGGATCGTCGAGGCGGCTCTAGCTCGACACCGGCGCGTAGCTCGGCGATCTCATCGGATCGCCGCTCAGCACGTTCACCCATCTTCCAGGTGCCTTGACCCATTGAAGGAACCACTTCCCCGCCGAGCAACGTCACGTGTTTCATGTGCTTTCGTCCAATGAGATGAGTTCGACTGTTCGGTCGCGGGAGGCGGATTGGCAGATGACCACCATGTAACGATCATATCGCGGCCGGCCATCGATCGAGTGCCATTTTGGCGATGGAGAGCAGTTCGTTGATCGTAGCGCCGTCGCGCGCCTGAACGGACATGCCTTCCATGACCGTATTGATGAATTTGCCTAGCACGGCCGGATCGGTGTTGGCCGCAAGCTCGCCCTGCGCGGCGCCGCGTTGCAGACGCTCGATCAGGAGAGCCTCCGCCGCGATACGCTTGTCGCGCAGCAGGCATTCGATGGCGGCGGACGCCGGCGAAACGGCTGCCGCTGCCGAATACATGAAGCAGCCGGCCGGCGTTCCAGGTTCCGAGAATGATGACGCCGCTCGTTCCAGCAGGCCTTTGACGGCCTCGTAGGTGGACAACGCCGGATCGTTGATGGGTGAATAGAGGTGGACGCTGAACGTCGCGGCGTAGCGCTCGATCACCGCCGCAAACAGCCCCGCCTTGTTGTCAAACGCTGCATAGAGACTGGCAGCGGCGACGCCAGTCTCCGCCACCAGATCGGCCATCGATGTCGCCTCGTAGCCGCGCTGCCAGAACAGCCGCACCGCCTTGTCGAGCGCAGCGTCAGTGTCGAACACACGAGGGCGACCTGCGCGGCGACGGGCTTTCGTCTCTGTCATCTTTCGTGCACGATATGGAACGATCGATAAATAATATCTTGAAACGGGTGGTCCGTCTCCTTACAGAACGATCATTCAATAATCAAGGATTTTACAATGAGCCGCATCGTCCGCATCCACGAATATGGCGACGCCAGCGTCCTCAGGATTGAAGATGTGGCAGTCCCCGCGCCCGCGGCCGACGAAGTGCAGATCGCGGTGAAGGCGATAGGCATAAACCGCGCCGAGGTGATGTTCCGCAACCATGCCTACCTTCAGGAAGCCGAGTTCCCGAGCCGCCTTGGCTATGAGGCTGCCGGCACTGTCGTTACGGTCGGCGCGGACGTGACCGGGTTTGCGGAAGGCGAAGCCGTCAGCGTCATCCCCCCGCTCGATATCGCGCGCTGGGGCACTTATGGCGAGGTCGCCAACGTGCCCGCCCGCCTCGTCGTCAAGCATCCGGTGGCGCTGACGTTCGAGGAAGCGGCGGCCGTGTGGATGCAGTATGTCACCGCCTGGGGTGCGCTGGTGGAGCAGGCGAAACTCGGCGAGGGCGATTTCGTCATCGTCACTGCTGCCTCCAGCAGCGTCGGCCTTGCTGCCTTCCAGATTGCGCGGATGGTCGGCGCGACGGTAATCGCGACGACGCGTACCGGCGCCAAGCGCCAGGCCCTGATCGATGCCGGTGCACATCATGTCGTCGCGACCGGGGAAGAGGATCTGGTAGCGAGGGTGATGGAGATAACCGATGGTCAGGGTGCGCGCGTGGTGCTCGATCCGGTCGGAGGCCCGTCGTTCGAGCCGCTGACCGAGAGCATGGCACGCGGCGGCATCCTGCTCGAATATGGCGCGCTCAGCGGCGAACCGACGCCGTTCCCGTTGTTCTCCGTGCTGGGCAAGAGTCTCACGCTCAAGGGGTATCTCTACAGCGAGATCGTCTCGGACGATGCCGCCCTCGATCGCGCCAAGGCGTTCATCGTGGCGGGTCTGGAATCGGGCGCGCTCAAGCCGCGGATCGCGCGCACTTTCCCGCTCGACGCGATCCAGGACGCTCACCGCTTCCTCGAATCGAACGACCAGGTCGGCAAGGTCGTCGTTACGGTCTGACCTGCATACCGGGGGGAGTGAGCGATCGCTCCCCCACGAATTTGCGCTGACGCGACGGCCTCGCACCAGCAATCGGTTTAACTCAACGAGGGTATCCCAACATGAAATCTCGCGCCGCTGTAGCCTTCGAGGCGGGCAAGCCACTCGAAATCGTCGAGATCGATGTCGCCCCACCCCGGAAAGGCGAAGTCCTCATACGGGTGACGCACACCGGTGTGTGCCACACCGACGCGTACACGCTGGCGGGGAGTGATCCGGAGGGTGTTTTCCCGGTGGTTCTGGGCCACGAGGGCGCGGGCATCGTTGTCGAGGTCGGAGAAGGCGTCACCAGCGTCGGACCGGGCGATCACGTGATTCCGCTCTACACCGCCGAATGCGGCAAGTGCGACTTCTGCCTGTCGGGCAAGACCAACCTGTGCGTCGCTGTCCGCGAAACGCAAGGCAAGGGCTTGATGCCCGATGGGACCACGCGCTTTTCTTACAATGGTCAGCCCCTCTATCATTACATGGGCTGTTCAACCTTCAGTGAATATACTGTCGTCGCCGAAGTCTCGCTCGCCAAGATCAATCCCGAGGCAAACCCCGAACATGTCTGCCTGCTCGGCTGCGGCGTCACGACCGGCATCGGCGCAGTCCACAATACCGCCAAGGTCCAGCCGGGAGACTCGGTCGCCGTGTTCGGCCTCGGCGGCATCGGCCTCGCGGCGATTCAGGGTGCGCGCCAGGCGAAGGCGGGTCGCATCATCGCCATCGACACCAATCCATCCAAGTTCGAGCTGGCACGCCAGTTCGGTGCTACCGAGTGCATCAACCCCAAGGACCATGACAAGCCTATCCAGCAAGTGCTGATCGAGATGACGGGCTGGGGCATCGATCATACCTTCGAGTGCATCGGCAACGTCCACGTCATGCGCGCCGCGCTTGAATCAGCGCACCGTGGCTGGGGTCAGTCGATCGTGATTGGCGTTGCCGGCGCGGGCGAGGAAATCTCCACCCGCCCATTCCAGCTCGTCACGGGCCGCGTATGGAAGGGGTCCGCTTTCGGTGGCGTCAAGGGACGGACACAGCTCCCCGGCATGGTCGAGGATGCGATGAGAGGCGATATCGATCTGGCCCCATTCGTAACCCACACGATGGGTTTGGAGGAGATCAACGAGGCCTTCGAACTGATGCACGAAGGCAAGTCGATCCGCACGGTCATTCACTACTGACCCGCCGATCCGAAGCGGCGCGAGGCGCTCGGATCGACAACTCGGCCGTCATCATGGCCCGACCCCGGCCATGATGAAGCGCGCTCTGGCAAATGGGCAACGCGTCGCGATGCGGTAACAAGCGCCGAAGTACGGTCGTTACATGCCGATAGCGGCACGGACCAGGGCCGCCCAGCCCAGGCGCTTACCAGCGGAGTGTGTGTGGCCTCGTCGCGCGACCCAACAGGGAAAATGGTTTTATCGTAACCTTTGTCCACTGCTGGAAAAATACTTCAAAGGTGCCGAATATCGGGCCAGCCTGACCTTTGGATGTATTGAGTCGGAAAAGCATTCATCTGTTCCCCGACTGTGATGAACCACGGGCCGCACGGGCGGATAGGGCAGGAAGACTGAATTGAAGAGCAAGGATATTCACGCGACGACGCCGGCCACCGATCATGGGCATACGGGGCTGCCCGCTTGCGTGCAGGTTCGCGGCGCGCGCCAGAATAACCTCAAAAATATTGACGTCGATGTACCGCGCGACGCCTTCGTGGTGTTCACCGGCATATCGGGCTCGGGCAAGTCATCGCTCGCGTTCGGCACCCTCCCGCGAACGAATGGTGCCGTCACGTCGCGACCCATCAACGGCGCCTTATCGTTAAATTCAGAGATATGATAAGTGCAGAAGACAAGGTCATCCACTATTGCGGATGACCTGCCATATTCATCTATTCATTTCCCGATACGGCCGGGCCACCCATTCCGGATAGAAACACGAACCTTACCCTGTAGTCAGACAGCAGCTTAGGGTGCCGACCGCTCGGCTATTTCGCGGCCAGCAGGGTGAACTTGTGAATTTGCGGCGGTTCAGAAAAAAGTTCTTCTGCCTTGTCCATCAGTGCGGCGGCAACCTTGCCGTCGAGATGGGCTTGCCGATCCTCCTCTGTGTCGAACGTATCGAAGATCGCGTACGCACCGGGACCTTCCTCGATCGCATACCAGGTCAGAGTGCCCGCCTCAGCTTGAACGAGCGGCAATGCCGAGGTCAGGAAATTGGCGACATCACGCTCTTTTCCGGGCTTGGCCTTCAGTGGTACATACAGGGCAAGTTTGGGCATAAATGACTCCTCAAGTGAAACCGACAGTCATTATTCGGCAGAGTAACGGAAGAGCGGGCCGCTACGTTCCCCATGAGGCGGAGCAAACGCGGCCCCGCCTCCTCGTCGAAATCAGAACTGCTGTGCGGTCGGCCGGATGACGATCGCGTTGACGTCGACGTCATCAGGTTGTTCGACAGCGAACGCGATAGCACGCGCCACCGATGCCGCCGGGATGGCCTGCTTGTAGAAGTCCAGCACCGTCTCAGCAGCCGTACCCGACGTCGTGAACTTCAGGTCGCTCTCGACGGCTCCGGGCTCGATCGACGTGACGCGGACCTTCTCGCCCACCTCCTGGCGAAGACCTTCGCTGATCGCGCTGACGGCGAACTTGGTGCCGGAATAGACCGTGCCGCCCGGGGCGAAGACCTTGATGCCGGCGACCGAACTCAGGTTGATGATGTGGCCGCTGCCCTGCTCCAGGAAGCCGGGAAGAGCCGCGGCGATGCCGTAGAGCGTGCCCTTCAAATTGACGTCGATCATCTGGTCCCACTCGTCGGTGTTGACCTCGGCCATCGGACGGATCGGCATCAGACCGGCGTTGTTGATCAGTACGTCGAGACGGCCGAAGTCGGCGACGATCGCGGCGACGACGGTCTGGACCGCCGACTTGTCGGTGACGTCGAGCGCATAGGCGCGTGCCGTTCCGCCGTTCTCGGCGATCTGCGCGACGACCTCGTCGAGCTTGTCCTTGCGCCGTGCGGCGATGGCGACCTTCGCACCGCGTTCGGCGAGAAGACGCGCGGTCTCGGCGCCGATGCCGGTGCTCCCGCCGGTGATGAGAACAACCTTGCCTTCGATACCTTTGGTCATGACTGTGTTTCCTTCACTTCAGATGTTGATTTTTCGCTGCGTCGCGGCCCCGCGCCAGCGGTAGCCGCGTGGATGAACGAGGCCGATAAGGCCCGCGCGAAGCGCAGGTGCCAACAGGCCGATCATCCGCAGCTCCTCTATGTAGAACGGTTGTGCCAGCAGCGCCGACCCCACCCATTCTTTAAGCTTGCCCATGGCAGCACCCTTAGGTCGCGGAGACGGGGTTGAGGACAAACGTGGCGCGCTCGGCCAGATCGCCGATCTGAGAGAGGTAGTTTTGGAAGTGGGGCGTCGCGCGGTGGGCGGTAACCGCATCCGCGTCCGCGTACAGCTCGTCGAGGACGAAGCGGTTCGGATCGCTCTGGTCCTGCCAGAGATCGTAGCGCAAATTGCCCGGTTCGGCACGGCTTGGCTTTAGCATGGCGTCGAGCAGAGCGCGCAGGCGGTCGACGGTATCCGCACGGGCGGTTAGGACGGCGACGATCTTCACGTTGGCGGTCATGGCACCATATCCTGTCCTGGTTATATCCGAAGCGGGGCGCATCCTGAGCGCCCCGCCCGTCATCCTGGTACTCACGCAGCGGCGCGATCGAGGGCTTCGATCAAAGCGTCGGCCATGGCTTGGTCCGACGCCGGATTCTGACCCGTGATCAGCTCCCGGTCCACGACGACATTCGAAGCGAAGTTCTTGTCGGTGACAGAGACGTCGCCACCGGCCGACCGCAGCGCCTTTTCCATGTCGAAGAAGAGCTCGCCCTTCAGCACTTGCTCCTCAGCGATCTTCTCCTCGCTCGCCGAGAAGACGGTCATGCGGTAGCCTGAGTAGATCCAGTCTCGCGCCAGGTCGGCCGCCCCGGCGTCATCGCCTTCCTCCAGCGCCTTGCGGAAGGCCGGAGCATCGTCGAGCGTAGAAACAACGACCACCGGTCCGTGGCAGAGGAGCGCGGTCGGCTTGGCCGCCGCGTGGAAGTGACGGAGGATCGTGCCCGCATCGCGGTCCTGCATCAGATCGACGATGGGCGCGTGACCTCCCGGCACGAACACGCCAACGAAGCCGTCCAGACCCTCGTCGACGACCGATTTCAGCGTGCGGACGTCGTTCATGGCCGGGTGGCTGGCGAAGAAGTCCTTGGCGCGCTGGTATGCCGCCTCATCACCGCCAAAGTGGTCCTTCGTGTCGGAACCGGCATCGATGTGCGGCTTGGTCCCATTGGGCGTAGCGAGAACAATATCATAGCCGGCGTCGAGCAGTGCCAGCGCGGGGACTGCCGTTTCGTTGAGATACTGACCGACCGTTGCGGTACTGCCGCCACGCAGACCGAGCTGTGTCGCGTTCGATCCAAGAACGAGAACCTGACCCTTGCTCATCTGAACCTCCATGTTCGCGGCGCCCGTCGCCGATGGATGGGAAATGGGCCTAGTTGATATATTCTAGAAGTTTATCTTTCTAATGTCAGATATACGTCTGACAGGATGACTGCGTGCGCTACGATCTGAACCTGCTGCCGATCTTCGTGGCGTTGATGGAGGAGCGCAGCGTCACGCGGGCCGCCGAGCGAATGGGCATGACACAGCCCGCCCTGTCTAATGCCCTATCGCGTCTACGACTGATGCTTCAGGACCAACTGTTCGTCCGCGAGCGCTACGGCATCCAGCCGACCCCGATCGCGCTTGAACTCTCACCGCTGATCGCCGAGGCACTCGCGCAGCTTGACGACGCGGTCCTCGGTCAGCAGGCCTTCGATCCCGCACAGGCCGAACGGCTCTTCACCATCGCGCCGAACGGCTATGTCGAGTTCGTCCTGGTCCCCGCTGTCGTGGCGCGCCTGGAGAAGGTCGCGCCCGGCATCAAGCTCCGCCTGACGCCCTACGGCAACGATCTTGTGGAAACAGGCGTCGTGTCGGGCACGACGGCGCTCGTGCTGGGCCGCATCGTCGATCCGCCCGACAACCTCGTCGTCCAGCACCTGATGGACGAAGGGCTCGCCTGCGCCGTCCGCGCCGACCATCCGGGCGTCGGCGATGCCATGACGCGCGAGCAGTTCGAGGCGATGAAGCACGTCAACATCGTGCCGCCCGGACGGATGCGCGCCGGGCTGTTCCAGGCGCTGGCGCAACAGCAGCTGAAGCGCGACGTCGCAATCTCCGTGACAAACTTCTTCGCGGTAGCCGAGATGGTGGCGGTGACCGACTATTGCGCCACCTTGCCCTCGCTCATCTGCAGGCGGCTGATGCACGACCCCCGGCTGAAGATCCTGCCGGCTCCGGTCGACCTTGGCAGCTTTCCCGTGGAAATGGCTTGGCACGTCCGCTATCGGCATGATCCCGCACACCGCTGGCTACGGGCGCTGATCGGCGCGGTCATCACTGACCTCACGGGGAAGACGGCAGCGGCAGCCACGCCGTCGCCAGCCTGAGGACGATGTCGAACCGCGACGTCGCTTGTGCGTATCCCGTAGGTAACAAAATTCGCTATATAGCCTCTGACGATAGGATTTATCATGCGCGCAATCGGCTACCAGCAGCCCGGAACGATCGATCGCACAGAAGCTCTCGTCGATATCGAACTTCCCGATCCCAACGCTACCGGCCGTGATCTCCTCGTCGAGGTCAAGGCTGTCTCGGTAAACCCGGTTGACACGAAGGTGCGCGCTGGCTCGGGTTCGATCCACGGTGATTGGCGCGTCCTGGGTTGGGATGCCGCCGGTGTCGTTCGCGCGGTTGGCCCTGAAGTGCGCGGCTTCGAACCGGGCGACGAGGTGTTCTACGCGGGTAGCATCGGCCGCGATGGGACCAACGCCGAGTTGCACTTGGTCGACGAGCGCATTGTCGGGAAGAAGCCGGCTAGCCTCGATTGGGCAGAGGCAGCGGCGTTGCCGCTGACGGCGATCACTGCGTGGGAGGCCCTCTTCGAGCGATTGTCCGTGCGTACTCCTGTAGCCGGTGCAGCACATGCGCTGTTGATTGTCGGGGGTGCCGGCGGGGTAGGCTCGATGGCAATCCAGCTTGCTCGCCAGGTACCCGAGCTGATCGTCATTGCGACAGCCTCGCGCCCTGAAACGCAGGCCTGGGTGGCCGAGCTCGGTGCGCACCATGTCATCGATCATCGCCAGCCGCTGGCTCGGCAAGTGGCGAATTTGGGCATTGGCGCGCCGGCTTTCGTCTTCTCGACCACGCACACCGACGAGCATATCGAGCAGATCGCCGAGATGATCGCCCCGCAGGGACGTTTTGCGCTCATCGACGACCCCAAGACGCTCGATGTCGTACCATTCAAACGCAAGTCGGTGTCGACCCACTGGGAGTTCATGTTCACCCGGTCCATGTTCGAGACCGCTGATATGGAAACGCAGGGTCAGATCCTGTCGACCATCGCCAGCCTCGTGGACGCCGGCGACGTGCGCACCACCCTCACCGAACGGTTCTCCCCCATCAACGCCGCGAACCTCAAGCGTGCGCACCAGGCGCTTGAGAGCACTACCGCACGCGGCAAGATCGTCATCGAGGGTTGGCAGTGATGCGGTTCACGCTCACCCGCAACGTCCGCCGTGCCCGCGGCCCCCGCCGCACCAACTGAAAAGGACCAAGCCTCGGCGTTATCGATGCCAGCCATGTGCGGTTGTGGGCGTCGCTTTCGCTGGGTCACTGATATCTACAATCATAAAAGACCGTGATGTTTTGAGATAGCAGACGCGGTCCTCGGGTGAAAACTCGGGACGTCTGCTAGCTCGGCCTCTCACCAATCGGTGCCAAGAGCGGGGAGTGCTTCGGCTAAGAAGTCAATCCACGCCCGCGTCTTGGCGGCGGGGCGCCGCGTCGGGTGTGTGATGGCATATGCCGCTCCCAGCATCATAGGCGGCTCGTCCAGCTCAAGCTCGCTCAATTGGCCGGCGCGAAGCGCCTCTGCCGCAATAAAGCGTGGCCCATAGACCAGCCCTTGGCCCGCGATGGCAGCGCGAACCAAGGCCTCGCCATTGTCGGAACACATCGATCCTGAGATCGGCACCTTGATCGTCCCGTCTTTGCCGAACGCCCACGATGTCGTTCCTGCAAGCGACGCGTTGGTGTGGCCCAGGCAATCGTGATCGCCGAGATCGGCCAGGCGGGTTGGCGTTCCCCGCCTCGCCAAATAAGAGGGTGCGGCACACAACACGACGCGCATCGCCACGAGCTTGCGGGCAACAAGCGCACTGTTGGCGAGGCGCCCGATCCGTACGGCGACATCCCAACGTTCTTCCAGCAGGTCGACGTAACGATCGTTGAAGCCCAGTTCGATCGTCACTTCGGGATGACGTGCGGAGAAAGCAGGGATGAGTGAGGCAAGGTGCAGAACGCCGAAGGTGGCGGGCGCACTGACGCGCAGCAGTCCCTGCGCGGTGATCGACCGCGACGATGCCTCCGCCTCGGCTTCTCCGATCTCCATCAGGATACGTTCGGCCTTTTCGAAATAGTCGGTGCCTGCCTCGGTCAGCGACAGCCGACGCGTCGAGCGCTGGATCAGCGTGGTGCCGAGCCGCGCTTCGAGGGCGTCTAGGTGCTTGGCCGCCATCGCCGGCGACATGTGCAGATCGCGTGCGGCAGCAGAGATGCCACCGAGCCTGATCGCCCGGACGAACACGTCCATACCCGTCAATCGATCAGCCATGATTTCCTACCCGTGGTTGAAGCTGATCCTTCTACGCGAACGATTATCATTGCGCGATATCGGGCACATATTCCGGTCAACAGATCGAACAATGATCCAGGCGGCTTCCGTGGCGCCTGCACCGGAGTGTATGACCATGAGCGTCCAGCCTACCTACTTCATCCCGCATGGCGGCGGCCCCTGCTTCTTCATGGACGATCCGCGCGGCGTGTGGAGCGGTATGGAAGCGTTCCTGCGCAGCCTGCCGAACTCGCTTGCCGAGAAGCCCAAGGCCATCCTCGTCGTCTCGGGACACTGGGAGACGGACGGCTTCGCCTTCACCGGCGCCGAACGGCCCGAGCTGATCTACGACTATTACAACTTCCCGCCCCATACCTATCAGCTGCGCTACGACGTGCCGGGCGCACCAGCGCTCGCCGCCCGTGCCGCGGCTCTGCTCAAGGATGCGGGCATCCCCTCGTCTGTCGACCCGAAGCGGGGCCTGGATCACGGCGTGTTCGTGCCCCTCAAGGTCGCCTTTCCGGATGCGGACATTCCGCTGATCGAGATGTCCGTCGAGCGCGGGCTGGACCCGGCCCTCCATGTCGCTGCGGGCCGCGCCCTTGCGCCGCTGCGTGAGGAAGGTGTGCTGATCCTAGGTTCGGGCATGAGCTTCCATAACATGCGCGCCTATGGCGATCCGCGCTCGACGCCCGGCTCGCAGGCGTTCGACCAGTGGCTGGCCGAAAGCATGGAGCTGGACGGCCCACAGCGGGCCGAGCGTCTTACGCAATGGGCCGATGCGCCCTCGGCGCGGTTCGCCCATCCCCCGGCCAAGGAGGAGCATCTGCTGCCCCTGATGGTCGCGGCCGGCGCGGCCGAAGGCGAAGGCGCCCGGGTCTATGCCGAGGAAGTGCTGTCGACCGCCATCTCCGGCTTCCGTTTCAACTGATCTCAACTCTCAACGCGTCATCGAAGGAGAATTGTCATGACCATCGCCGTCACCGGCGCGACCGGCCAGCTTGGCCGCCTCGTCATCGAAAGCCTGAAGCGCAAGTCGACCGGCGAGCCGATCGTGGCGCTGGTGCGCTCGCCCGAGAAGGCCAGCGATCTGGGCGTCGAGGCACGCGCGTTCGATTACGCGCAGCCCGAGACGCTTGCTCCGGCACTGGCCGGGGTCGACACGCTGCTCCTGATCTCGTCGAGCGAAGTCGGGCAGCGCGAGCCGCAGCACCGCAACGTCATTGAGGCCGCCAAGCAGGCGGGCATCAAGCGTATCGTCTACACCAGCCTGCTCCACACCGACCGCTCGCCGATCAGCCTAGGCGAGGAGCACCGTGCGACCGAAGCGATGCTGGCATCCTCCGGCATCCCGACGACCCTCCTGCGTAATGGCTGGTACACCGAGAACTACACGGGCTCGATCCCGGCGGCTCTGGAGAATGGCGCGTTCGTCGGCAGCGCTGGCGAGGGACGCCTGTCGCTCGCGACCCGTGCCGATTATGCCGAGGCCGCAGCCGTCGTGCTGACCAGCGAGGGCCATGAGGGCAAGACCTATGAGCTGGCTGGTGACGACGCGGTGACGCTTGCCGACCTTGCCGCCGAGATCTCGCGCCAGACGGGTCGCGACATCCCGTACCGCGACCTGCCGCAGGCCGACTACGCTGCGATCCTGAAGCAGGTCGGCCTGCCCGAGGGCTTCGCCGAAGGGCTCGCGGCGTGGGACGTCGATGCCTCGAACGGCGCGCTGTTCGATGACGGCCATCAGCTCTCGAAGCTGATCGGACGTCCGACGACGCCGCTGGCCGACGCCGTGCGGGCGCAACTCGCCGCGCAGGGCTGACGTTACGCAATCCTCCGACGGTTAAAAAGCCATCCCTGGAGATAGCGCATGAACATCGACCTTTCCGGCAAAACAGCGCTCGTGACCGGTTCGACCGCCGGTATCGGCTTCGCAATCGCGAAGGGGCTGGCGGCAGCCGGGGCGATCGTCGTCCTGAACGGGCGCGACGAGAGCCGCACCCAGGAGGCGGTGGCCAGGCTGAAGCGTGAGGTCGGGGATGCCGATGTGCGCGGTGTAGCCGGAGACGTTGGAACGGAAGCCGGATGCGATGCCATCGTATCCGCGCTTCCGGCGGTCGACATCCTGGTCAACAATGCCGGCATCTTCGGCCCGCAGGACTTTTTCGAGACGCCTGACGCGGAATGGGAACGCTTCTTCAAGGTCAATGTGCTGTCGGGCGTACGCCTGTCCCGGGCCTATCTGCCGCGGATGCGCGACAAGGGCTGGGGTCGCGTGCTGTTCCTGTCCTCGGAGTCGGGCCTGAACATCCCGGCGGACATGATCCACTACGGCGTGACCAAGACCGCCGACCTCGCCCTGTCGCGTGGCCTCGCCAAGCGCATGGCGGGTACGGGTGTAACGGTGAATGCTATCCTTCCCGGTCCGACGCTCTCGGAGGGCGTATCCGAGATGCTGGCGGATGCGGTCGCCTCGGGCAAATCGTTGGAAGAGGCCGGCGCCGATTTCGTCAAGGCACACCGATCGTCCTCGATCATCCAGCGCGCTGCCACGGTCGAGGAAGTCGCCAACCTGTGCGTGTACATCGCCTCTCCACAAGCGTCCGCGACCACCGGTGCGGCGCTACGCGTTGACGGCGGTGTGGTGGATACGATCGCCTGACTTTCAGTTTGTCCTATCCCGATTGGGAAGGGCGGCCAGCACTACCAATGCGCGAGTTGCACGACATACGGCAAGGCGGGTGCCGTTTCCCGAACTGCTTGTCGAGCGTGGCGAAACGGAAAGCCAGACCGCCAGAAAATCGACCGGGGCTGTTGAAAAATGCGCCGCTGGTGGCCGGTCCGGTTGAGGGCGAGATGACACCCCAAGGTTTCGGGATCCCGTCTCGCATGGGATCCCAATCGGAACGGGGGCCGCGGTAGCCAACGTCAGCTATGCGCCTTGCTTTACCCAAAAGCGGCCGGTCCGCTAACCACCAGAATTTCTAGGTTCCGTTACCGACCTCCCGCCAGGCTAATCCGGTTACCAAGATGGCGAAAGGCGCGATCACGACAGGTAAGCAGGATGACCTGCATTCGCGTTGCTGCCTCCGTCAGAATCTCGGTCATAAGATCGAGGCGGGTATCGTCCGAATAGACCAGCGGGTCGTCCAGGATCAGCGAGACCGGCATGCCCTGCTCGAGGAGCATGTCGGCAAAGGCAAGCCGCGTGAGGACTGCCAGCTGTTCCTGCGTGCCCCTGGAGAGATCGCCGCAACCCTCGGCTAATCCGCCCCGCGCAATCGACGCCAGGCCAAGGTCGTCGCCAAAGCCGGGGTCCGCGCCCGGCAGCAGCCGTTCGATGTGCCGGCGCGCACGCCGCGCCACAGGCCCGACGAACGTCCGTGACGTCTCGGCGCGTGCGCTCTCCAAAGTGTCGCGAAGCAACTTCAGCGTTTCGGCTTCCTGCGTCACACGTGCCAGATTGGCAGCTGCGGCATCAGCCTCCTCACGCGCAACTGCGGCGCGGTCGGCCAGCCCCTTGCCGCCTTCCGCCTCGATCCGCGCCTCGAGCCCGGCAATCACCTTTTCCAGGTCGGTACGCTGGGCCCGGGCCACCTCGACCCGCTTGTCCAGCAGTCCGATCTGCCGTTCGATCGTCACAACGTCATGCGCAGTCGCCGCGCGTTCGGCATCCTGCAGGTTGACGAGCGCTGCCGCCTCCTGCTGGCGCGCATCGCGCAAAGCGTCGTCAAGCGAGGCCACCTCGGACTTGGCTTCCAGGGTGGCAAGCTGGGCCGCGACATTCAGCGCATCCCGCTCGGCGCCAGCTTCCTGAACCATCAATGGAGCATTGCGCGCCTCCACCTCGCGCAACTGCTCGGATGCCACCGCATCGACACCTTCAGCCTTTGCCAGCGCTATATCCGCCTCACGTGACGCGATCGTCAGCGCCTCGACGTCTGGTTCTTCGCCACTCCCCTCCCCTTCCGCGCCTTCCCGCAATCCGGCGATGAAAAGTTTCAGGGCCGAAGCACCCGCCTCGACGTCGAGCAGCGTCACGGCAGGCGTGATCCCGGCGATCCGCGCTTCAAGCGTGCGAAGGTTGGCGACCGCGTCTCGTGCCGCCTCGTTACGATCACGAGCCGCAGCGACACTCTCCACCCCGTGCTCAGCCAAGGCTGAGTTCAGATCATCGGTCGCATTGGCGAGTGCCGTCTCGGCGCCTTGCAGCCCGACCGGCGGACGGATGATCAGTTCGGCATCGCCCAGTCTGATGCGCGTCTCGCGAGACAGCATGCGGTCTCCACGCTCCGCCGCAGCTCCGTCGATCGTCAGACCGCTGACATCACCGGCGAACTCTATCCGCGTCGCACCGGCATCCATAGCCGCCCGCGCCTTGTCCACGGCACGTTCACGTTCTTCGAGGGCCTTGATGACGGTGGCAGGGATCGTCGCAGTCGCGAGCTGTCGCGTCGCTTCGTATTCGGCCTCCAGCCCAACCAACTCGGTATAACGCCGTCGTGCCTCGCCGATTGCCCCCCGGCGCTCGCGCTCCGCAGCCCGAATCCGAGCAGCATCAAGTGCCGCGTGAGCGGTCCGCCGAGTGTCACGAGCACGGGTTAGCAGCTCACGGGCTATCCTCGCTCTTTCCTGTGCGGCCGCCAGCTCCCCGACCAAGCCGGATCGACTATCCCGTGCCTTGCTGAGCGCCGTAGCCGTGTCGCTGACAGCTTTGCGGGCGGTTGCGAGGCGCGATGCGAGATCCTCAAGGGCCCTGACGCGTTCGACAAGGCGGCCGTGCTCTGCGCGGCGTGTGTCGAGCAGCTGAGCGGCAGAGCGCGCCACATCGAGCTGGCCTACCAGCGTCCGACGCTGCTCAGCATCGGTGGTATCGGCAAGATCGCGGTCTAGCACCTTTAGCCGCGCTCGCGCAGCCTCGAGATCGGAGAAGCCTTGTTCCAAGGCGGCAAGCCGAGTGGCCGCCTCGCTCGCGGCGCGTTGTGCTGCCTCATGCTCGTCGCGTGCCGCGGTCTGGCGACCGGTCGGCCGACCGCTGTTGGTCCAGTATTCCGCGAACTGGCTGTCGATGCGGGGACGAACACGCTGGTAGGCGGCACCGCCCATGATCGTGCCGACCTCAGCTTCCAGCGTAGCGCGAACGCTGTCGCGCACGATCTCACCCGGCGCCGTCACTTCAAGCGCCTGTGCCTGCCCGACCCACAGCAGGCCGAGTGCGCCGTGGGCGGCCGCGTCGCCGCCCTGGCTGGTGTCGCGACGCGCACCGAGCAGTGCTTGCAGCTGCGCCTCGGCATCCTCGCCCTGCGCACGCCCGTTCGGTCCCCGAACCTCAACCGAAGCACTTTTCAGGAAGCGCTTGCTGACTTCCCACGCCTCACCTTTCGCCTCGAAGCCGATCTCGATCTGCGGAGCGACGGCCTCACCGTAAGGCGCATAGCTACGCGCAAGCCGGTTGGCGGTGTTGTGCCGGATGAAGAAGGCGGCGCGCATCGCTTCCAGCAGCGTCGACTTACCAGTTTCGTTGGGCTCGATGATGACGTTGAGCCCGTTGGTCAGCCCGTCGAGCACGAAGGGGTCGCGGTATTTGCGGAAGTTTGAAAGCGCAACGCGCCGGATTCGAAGGCTCATGCCGCGTCCTGCCCACGCTGATGTTCCACAAACAGGCGCTCAAGCGCGCGCCTGGCAATGGCGCCGTCGCTGCCACCGGCCTCTATCATGCTCATCAGCTTGCCCGCGGCCGTACCTATCATTCCCTCGACCCGCAGGTCTGCCAAATCCTGTTCGCTCGGCCGACCGACGAGATCGTCGGCGGTAACCACCAGATGGCGCAGGCGATGGCGCAGGTCATTGTCGAGACGCGCAAGGATCGCGATACGATCGGACAAACTGACGATACCCGAGAGCGAGAGCTGCAGGAGGGTTGCCGATGGTTCGACCTGCGCAAGCAGCCGGTCGCACTCGGCGGCAAAGCCCTCCGCGTCGGCCACCGTCCACGAGCGCATCAGCCACTGGAACCTGCCAGTACGGATTGGCGATACCGACGGCTCCGCCCCTGCCTCAAGCGTCACGAGCAGAGCGTAGCCCGGCTCATCCCGCTGGAAGCGGTCGGTTTCTGGCGTTCCTGAGTACCAGGTGCGCGCATCGACCCTGAGGCTCCCGTGCCAGTCGCCGAGCGCAAGATAGTCGAGGTTGGAGCGCTGCGCGCGATCAGGTGCGATCTGGTTCTGCGCCTCGCCGCGCGACGAGAAGTCGCGGATCGAGCCGTGAGCGAGACCGATGCGCGAGCGCGCGCCTGGCGTCTCCATCGTGTCGAACAGCGCGGTTGGATCGTCGAGATTGTGCCGGTGGGTTAGCGGTGCCGGCAGCAGCCACTGCCCGGGCTCCAACTCGCATGGCACCGGCTCGGCGAGGACGCGGACATTGGCGGCGCCCTTGGCGCGGACACGGTCCCACAAGCCGCTATTGCGGGCGAAGTCGTGGTTGCCGGGCAGCAGCCACCAGGTACAGGCATAGCGCTGCATTCGCGATACCGCCTGCACGATCACACGGTCTTCTGGTCCTTCGGTATCGAACACATCGCCGGCGACCAGTACGTGCCTGACCTCATGCTCCGCTGCCGCCTTGCCGATCGCGTCAATCGCATCGAATCGGGCTTCGCTGAGGGCAGCGCGCACATCGCTGTCGAAGCGGCCGTATGGCTTGCCGAGTTGCCAGTCTGCTGTGTGGATCAGGCGTAGCATCGAAACCTTCTGGCGGTGTGGGCCATGGCAGTCGAGCCGAGCCCCCTACCCGCTCCCCTAACCCTTGACCGTACGAAGTCAGCGGATCGCGACAACCTTGACCTCGACGGCGTCGGCGACCTTCTTCCAATTCTGGTCGCTGGTCCATGCGGGCAGACCGTCGCGCCGTGCGAGTGCCAGGCAGAAACGGTCACCGAGACTGAGCCCCGCCTCGGCTGTGGCCGCCCGCAACCGCCCAGCGATCTGCGCGAGCGCCTTGTCGGCCGGCACGACCGTCAGCGGCAATGGATCAAGCATCGCATCGACTTCGCGCTCGGGCATGCCGGCATGGACGAAGTGGCTGACGACCTCGGCATAGTTGACGCTGCTCACTCGCGCGCCACCGATTTCCGCCGCAACTTTTGCCGCGCCGCGCTCGCCCTTGAGCATCGCGATGATCGCAGACGCGTCAAGCACCACGCTCATTCGCCGCTCTCTTCCCGACGTCGGGCGAGAAAAGCGTCAACAGAAGCGTCAGGGTTACCGCCGGTGTACTGCTTGGCCAGGGCTTGGGCACGTGCCACTGCCTGACTTGCTGTTCGCAAGACCACACCATCTTCGGTTTCGTCGAGGTAGACCGCACCACCGCCACTCAGACCGAGGCGCTTCCGGACGTCCGCTGGCAGACTCATGCGCCCGTTAGGGGTAATATTAATTTGCAAGGTCATGTTAGCACGTCAGCCCCGATGCACCACTTCGATGCAATATAGCTAAAACGTCCGCCTACGACAACAATGTCGCTCTTGCGCCTATCTTCCACTCCAATGTCATGCTTGTCCTTACGTGTCACACCGCTACGATCCTGCCAGATGCGCTTTTTAGGAGGTGCGTTTTGGGTATACCCGTATAGCACTACCGGGTCTCAGTACACTTTCCGTGTGCTACAGGTTCAAAGGTACCACTCTCAATTTTGGTGCGTTTTGCATGCGATGAGCTAGCTATAAAAGACCATACGCACCGATCCATAGATCCGAAGCGCCCGATCATCGTCGACCCGTAAGACGGGATCGATTTCTTTCTCGCCAGTAGCCCGCGGTGTGTCACGTGGCACACCGTTGGTCGCGGAAGCCGAACCTCGCGCCGCGATCCACGCGGTAGCGGCGTCGATGCGTTTCAAGGCGGGCGCTGGGGCTACCGCACCGAACGGCCACGGTGCCGGCGGGCCCGTGTTCCTCGCGAAGGGCACACCATCGGACTACCTGTGGATCCCGGACATTTGAAAGTTTGGCCGCTCCCCGGATGGATGGGGCGAGACGTACGTGTCGCGCCGCTGGTCGTCGGTGTGAACACGCTCGCGGCATCAAGCACCAACTCTCCGGTCGAAAGCCCACAACCTGCATGACACGGCGTTGAACGTCATGTACCCCGTCATCATGGGTATGCTCCAACAACCATGTTCGCGCCATCTGGCGATATGGTTCGCGGTGCTCGCGATCGCAGCAAGACTCGTCGTCCCGAGCGGCTTCATGCCGCAGAGGGCGGGCAACCACGTGGTCATGGCGGTTTGCACGAGCTCTGGTCCGCTGGTGACCCTCGTTCAGGTTCCGGGTGCGTCGACGGACACGCGCGACGGCTCCGAATCCATCCGCCCTGCGTCACCGTGCTCGGTCTCCGCCACGGACACCTCGATCTGCTCGGCGGTCGATCCGGTCCTACTGACTGCCGCCCTCGCTTTCATCATCAAGACGTCGATCTTCCACGCCGTACGAAGCACTGTGCCGGCTCCTCCACGTCTTCGTCCTCCACTACGGGGACCACCCTCGACCCGCTAGGCATCGGTCAGGCGGCATCCTCTGCGTCCGCCGCCTCCAACCATAATTCCATGACCGATGGAAGATTCGAAAGGTCGCATGACGCCTCCGGTCCGCGGATGGCGCGCGACCAGACTCGACCTAAGCGAGGAACATACCTTCATGCTCAGCCAACGTCACAGCGAGACAACGCTCGCAGCCATCAGCACCAAACGCTTCCTGCTCCTGGCAGGGCTTGTATCGATCCTGATCAGCGTCGCCACTTGGACGTTGGATCTCACACAGGCGACCTACGCCTGTCCGTTCTGTCGAGTCCAACGTTCGGCGATCGGTATCCTGGGGATACTGATTCTGCTTCTCCCGTACGGCAATCGGTTCTTCCTCCGGTATGCCGCAGTCGCTGTTGCCACGCTCGGGTTGGGCGTCGGCATGATGCAGAACTTCAATGGCGGCTGGCTCGCGATGTTCAAAGGGACGTTCAAGCTTCATGATCCGATCTGGTTCGACTCGACGATCCTCTCGTCGTGCGCCATCGTGATCATGTCCTTTCAGCTCGGGATCATCTTCGAGGTCTCGGCGAGGCAGACGCTTCGGACGGAGAGGGCCTGATCATGCTGAAGTCGACGGTGGCATGCATCGCATGGCTCTTGATGGTCGCGCCCGCGGCGGCCGAGCCGACGCAGATCGTCGTGCGGGTAATCAGCCAGGACGGGAAGTTCGTCGGCGATCACACGGGAGGAGCATCCATCACGCTGCGCGAGGTGAAATCGGGCAGGGTGCTCGCACGCGGCGTCACAAGGGGCGGGACGGGCGACACGGAGCGGATCATGGAGGCGTCTCGACGCAGCCCTTCGATCGCGCTTGCCGATGCCGCATCCTACAAGGTCACTCTCGATCTCGGCGAGCCGACGCTCGTTGACCTTGAGGTGGAGGGCCCCATAGGTCGTCCTCGATCCAGGATCAGCGTGAGATCGCAGCGCTGGATCGTCCCAGGCGTGCCGGTGACGGCAGGCAATGGCTGGCTTGTCGAGCTTCCGGGGCTCGCGATCACGCCCACCATATCGACGCAGGGCCGATCGGTTTTGATCACGGCCAAGGTCGAGCTGATGTGCGGCTGCCCGATAACTCCCGATGGACCTTGGCCATCCGCCGATTACGCCGTCACTGCGAGCATCTGGAGCGGGCGCCACGAACTGGCGAGCGCGCCGCTTGCGTTCACCGCGGCGCCTGGGACGTTCAGTGGGCGCATCGCCCTACCGCGAGCCGGGAAGGCGAAGATCTACGTCAACGCCGTGAACGGCCGAACGGGCAACTCGGGACTGGCGACCGTCAGGTTGCCGTGAGCCAAGGCGCTGCGCGTGGGAAACCGAAGCGCGCAGCGCCTCCGTCGATTGACGAGCTATTGATGAGGATCCGCCATGTCCAAACCTCAATTGCGGATCGGCAGGGGAAATATGCAAATCCGCTAAAGAATAGTTCCACTGGCATGAGCCGGATCGAACGCCATCGCATGTATGAGAGGACCTGTGGCTTCTGATGATGCAGCGCAGGTAAGACCTGCATCATCGCATTAGATGCACCTTTCTTCGACGAACACGCTCCCGCACCCTGCGCAAGTCCCAGGTTCAGGTTATAATCGGCGAGACTTCCGCAGGCACGTCGTCCGAGTCGGTATCCACATGCTTCAGGTGAACGGTCTGCGTGGCGTAGGCTATCGGAACCTTAGCCTTCTCCAAGCTGGCATGGATCTTCAAGAGCAAATCCTGTCGGATGATCAAGCTCTCGTCGAAGTCCTGCGCCCTGATGTAGGAGAAGATTTCTATGTCTACGGAGCTCAGATTGATGTCCTTCAGGCGCGCCCGCGCGCCCGGCTTGATGATATGTTCGTTCGCCTCCAGGATTTCCGTCATCATGTGGAGGGTCGCGGGCAGCTTGTCGGACCTGATCCCGTGCTCCAACCTGATGATCGGATTGAATAGGAAGGAGTCCCGTCGAGCGAAGTTTTCAATCTGTCGCGCCGAGAAATCTCCGTTTGGAATGGTCACCACGGTCCGCTCCAAGGTGCGGATGCGAGTGGAACGTATGCCGACGTCCTCCACCGTGCCTACCACGTCACCGACCTTGCAGAAGTCGCCGACCTGCACGGGTTTGTCTGCGATCAACGTCACGCTTCCGACCAGGTTCTCGACCGTCTTCTGCGCCCCGAGAGCCAAGGCGATGCCGCCGATGCCCAATGCGGCGACCCCCGTCGTGACGTCGATCCCGAACGTGTCGAGGACGGCCACGACCGCGATGAACAGCAGGACGAGCTTCGCAGCGCGACGGACGAGACTGATCACGGACACCGCTTGCCGTCGTTCCAGTCCCTTGAGCCGATTGATGCTGAGCTGTGCCACCGCATCGATCATGCGGGCGAAGAACCACGCCAGCGCGATCCAGGCGAAAACACCCAGGTACCGCAGCAGGATTTGACGTGCGATGATGGAGACCGGCAGCGATCCCGCCCATAGCTGGAACAGCAGGGTCGCCCCGAACAGGCTTACCGGCGGCATCGCCGCCTGAGCCACACGATAGGTCCTGCTCCTTTCGTGATCGTGGATCGTGCGCCTCATCACGAAGAGGATCCCGGCGCTGACCACGTAGAAGCCAAGGAAGACGAGCGACGCGAGGCCGAGCAGGGTCGACCAGTCCCCGACCGCCGCGCCCCCGATTTCGATCGGTTGCCCGCCTTTGCCGGTGTTCCTATGCTCGTGCAGCCGCCGTGCGGCGATGCTGGTCTTCAGCGCCACACGCCAGACGTTGCCGGCCGTTGCCGTTCCGCCACGGGTAAGGAGTATGGGTACGTCACCCGTTCTCGAGAGGCTTCCTACCCGTTCGATGTTGGACCCGAGACCGTCCTCCAGATTTCCCTGCGGGTCGTTGGACAGCGAAACGAACGGATCGATCGCACCGCTCTGATCCAATACGGACTGAAGCTCCTCCGTCAGACGGCGAACGTCCGCCTTGGCTTCGAAGTAGCGGCCGGCCCGGCTGTAATCGCGCTCGGCCATTGCGGAAAGAAGACCCGAGACGGTGCCTCGCGGCGTGTCGCGGCCATAGATGTCGGTCGGGGGCTTTGTGGACGACGCGGACGCGCCGGCTTTCGGGGCGGCCTGCGACTGTGCCCGACCCGGCACGGCGCCCGCGAGGAGCACCATGCCGATCAAGTGTAGGCGTGATGTACGAAGCATCGATGGCCTCATGCGCCTGCGATGAAGTTCTCGACCGCGATCTGGGCGAGGTCGTCAGTCATCTGGGTGCGCGGATGCTTGCAGAAATAGGCGGATGCGGGGTCGATCACGCCGGCGATGCCGCGGTCCTTGGCGATCGCGGCGCAACGGATCATGTCGATCGCGACACCGGCGCTGTTGGGCGAATCCTCGACCGACAGGCGCAGTTCCAGGTTCATCGGCACGCCGCCGAACAGCTGGCCTTCCATGCGCAGGAAGCATACCTTGTTGTCGTTCTGCCACGGCACGTAGTCCGACGGCCCGATATGGACGTTGTCGTCGTCGAGCCGCTCGGCCGCGACCGACTGGACCGCCTCGGTCTTCGAGATCTTCTTGGATTCGAGGCGGCGGTGGTTCGACATGTTGAGGAAGTCGGTGTTGCCGCCGGTGTTGAGCTGATACGTCCGGTCGAGCTTGACGCCGCGCTTGGCGAACAGGTCGGTGAGCACGCGGTGGACGATCGTCGCACCCAGCTGTGCCTTGATGTCGTCGCCGATGATCGCGACGCCGGCATCCTCGAAGCGCTTCGCCCATTCGGGGTTGGAGGCGATGAAGACCGGAATGTTGTTGACGAAGGCGACGCCGGCTTCCAGCGCGCATTCGGCGTAGAATTCGGTCGCCTCCTGGCTGCCGACCGGCAGGTAGTTCATCAGCACGTCGGTGCCCGAACGCTTCAGTTCGGCGACGACCTCTTCCTTGGTCGGCTGCGTGTCGTTGGCGACCACGAAGGTGCGATCGTCCTTATATTGGCTCATATGGTCGGCGACGCCGTCCAGCACCGCGCCCATCTTCACCACCGTGCCGGTCGACGGGATGGTGGCGGCGAACACCGCGGTGCAATTGGGCTTGGCGAAGATCGCCTCGGCGACGTCCTTGCCGACCTTGCGCGTATCCACGTCCCAGGCGGCGACGACCTTGATGTCGGAGGGTTCATAGCCGCCGACTTCCCAGTGCATCAGGCCGGCCGCGTCGTTGGTGCCTCCGCGATAATGCTCCAGCCCCTGGACGAGCGAGCTCGCGCAGTTGCCGATGCCGACGATGGCGATGTTGATGAGTTTCACGAATTTACTCCGGTATGCAGCCGTTGCTCGGCTTTATCGATGGTGAGCATCCATGCGTGACGCCTGCGCAGACATCGCTCTGATCATGCCCAGGACACCGCCTGGATTGGCGGCGCCATTGATCACGTCGGCTTGAATGCTGCTTGCAAGCGACGGCTCTTCGTCGCCTTGCTTTTCAGTGGTTGAAGAGGCCGTCGATCACGCCCCCTCGTCGACTTCGCTCATGGCGGCCAGCGCCGCGAATGCCGGGCGTGCTCTTCGGTCTGGTTTCAGGCCCCCGGGCAGGGAAGCGGGCGCTGCTGGGATGCGGGCTGTCCCGCGGACCATCAATGCCAGCGTAGGCGGATTTCGCGCGATGACCTTGTCGAGTCTGCTCGGGTCAAACCAGACGCCTCGGCATCGGGGGCGATAGTAGAGCTCGCCCCCTCGGCGGTCGGCGATCAGCAGTCCGAGCTGACATCCGGGAGCCAGCATAACGCCGTCACGGCGCTGCGATGACGATGGGATGTCGTTCATGGCCTGCCCTTGAGGTTCGCCCGAGAGGCTCAAGGATGGATGCCCTGTTCGGCGCAATCGCGTCCCGAGACCTCAGTCTGGATCGTGCTGTGTCCGATCTCGTATCGGTCTCGCAGAAGCGCTTGAACGGCCGAGCGCGTCCCATCGACGTCGGCACCGCGATCGAGTACGAGGTGGACCGTACAGTTCACCTCGTCGTTGCTCATCGACCAGACATGCAGGTCATGAAGGTCGGCGACGCCGCGCACGCCGGCGATGGCGGTGCGAACCTCGCTGAGCTTGAGGCCGCCCGGAACGCCTTCTAGTAGGACGTTGCTGGTGTCGCGCAGCAGGATCCACGTACGCGGCAGGACCCACAGGCCGATGCCGACCGCTACGATTGGGTCGACCCAGGTCCAACCCGTGAAGCGGATGGTGAGAGCGCCGGCGATGACGCCGACGGAGCCAATCATGTCGGCCCAGACCTCCAGATAGGCGCCCTTGACGTTGAAGCTGCCTTCCTTACCCGCCATCAGCAACCGCATCGACACGATGTTCACGACGAGGCCGATCGTCGCGACGATCAGCATGCCCCAGGATTGAACCTCCTGTGGGGTGCTGAAGCGCTTGATCGCCTCGACGAAGACGTAGATCGCTACGCCGAACAGCAGCACGGCATTGAAGGCCGCAGCGAGGATTTCGAAACGACGATACCCGAACGTCCGCTTGTCGTCGGCCGGCTTCTGGCCCAGCTTGATAGCCAGCAGCGCGATCACCAGCGCCATCACGTCGGTCATCATGTGAGCGGCGTCCGAGAGGAGCGCCAGGCTGTTGAAGACGAAGCCGCCGATCACCTCCGCGATGAAGTAGGTGAAGGTCAGCGCGAGCGCCCAGCTCAGCATCTTGGCGTTGGCGCCGGCCGCATGGTTGTGACCGCCCGCGCCATGGCTGTGATCGTGCCCTGCGCCAGCATCGTGCGCTCCGGCGCCGTGGTCGTGACCGGCGCTCACTTGCCGGCCTCCCGCTTCGCGAGCCAGATGCGCATCCGCGAGATCTCAGCCCGCTGCGCCATGACCACCTCCCGTGCGAGCTTCCGCACTTCGGGATCGCGGCCGTATCTCAGCTCGACCTCCGCCATCGCGATCGCGCCCTCGTGGTGCGGGATCATCGCACGCATGAAGTCGACATCGGCATCCCCGGTGAACCGGATGTCCATGACGCCGTGCATCTTGGCGTTGGCTGCGCGATACGCCCGCGTCGCGGGAGAACCTGTCGGTGCGGCCGGTCGCAGGTGCCGTCCGTGCGGCATGGTCTGTGCGACCGGTTGCGCGCTCACCGACGCGGTCGCGGCGACGGCCGCGACCGCCAGCATTTTCTTCATCGTGGGCATGTCGTCTCTCCTTTCGGATGGGTGGGCGCAGGGCGCCGATTGGGATCGAGGCGGTTCATCCGGCGATCTCCTCGAGCGCGAGCAGCGCGAGGAAGCCGATGAAGAAGAAGGCGCTGATGAGTGGGCTGTCCGGCTTCTCGTGCGCCTCGACCAGCAGCTCCTCGGTAACCAGATAGAGGAGCGCCATGAGGCCGAAGCTCAGAAAGCCGGCGATCACCACGGGTGACAGTGTGGCCACCGGCAGCGCGGCCAGCGATCCGATCGGAAGCAGAAGGGCGAGGCCTGCGACCGTCAGGACGACCCGCAGCCTGGAGCGCATGGTCTCACCGAGTTCCGTCGTGAGCGTCACGCCGAGGAACAGCACCTCGAGCGTCAGCGCGACCGTCAGCAGGATGCCCGCCTTGGCGCCGGCGACGAATGCCAGTCCCAACACGAGGCCATCGATGAGCAGGTCGATCCCGATCGCGCCCAGCAGCGCGGCGGGACCTTCGAAGCGTTCCTCGAAGCCCTTGAGCGCGAGCATGACCGCCACACCGGCGGCCCCGCCGATCAACGTCGCGGTCGGGCTCGCCTCGTGCTTGACCTGCGGAAGGATCTCTGTCGCCGCCGCGGCGAACACGACGCCGGCCGCGAGATGCTGCATGGCGCTGGTAAAGGCGGCACCGGGACGTCGCACGACCGCGGCAATTGCGCCCAGAATGACCGCGATGGTCGGGATGATGGTGTAGCTCAGTGCCAGCATGGCAGTACTCCCAAACGCGAATGTCCGCGCGATCGGCTTCGCCCGGTCGGTCGGGACAGCCTTCCATCACCAATCGTCCGAAGTCGGATCGTGCTCCGACCGCCGCGGCGCTTCGGCGTCTTCGCAGCGTATCGTCGCTCCCTCGATGCGGTCGATGCCGGTCGGTATGCCGACCTTCGGATCCTCACGATCATGCGATCGGCCCTGGTTGTGAGGACCAGTGCCACTTCCCTCCGCGGCGCCTCCATGTCGCGAATCCGATGCGATGGAACATTCCGATCCATCGGATCAGCACGAGCACATGCGGGGTGGAGATCAGACTGTAGGTTCTGCCAAGGCGCGTCGTGCGTACAAGCAGGTTGGCGGCCAGGAGCCACAGGCCGGCCGGAAGAAGAGCGGCGAAAAGCTGAAGCGTCTTCATCGGGTGGTCAGGCAACGCTTCTGCCCTGTGATGGTCCGCAGGACAGGCAGGGCGATCGCACGGCCACGCAAGGCGCCCGCCGAAGAACGGATCCGGGTGCGATCCGAGCAGGCCTGGACCCGAATGGATCGACGCGCGCGAAGATTACTGAGGGCCATCAGTGCCCCCCCCTCGATGGATCGAACGTTGCGACCCTCCAGGCGTACCAGATGAAGGCGGCAACGATCACGGCGTTGCTGGTGGGCTCGATGAGGTCGGCCACCTGCCGATACCGGGTGCCCAATCGGAAGCCGGCCACCACCAGGACGCTCGTCCAGATTGCGGATCCTGCGAACGTCGCAACGAGAAACGGTACGAGCGGCATTCCGCTGACGCCGGCCGGCACGGATATCAGCGTGCGGATGCCCGGGATCATGCGTCCGAACAGCACCGCCCAGCGCCCGCGCCGATCGAACCAGCGGTCGACCCGATCGATCTCGCTTGGGGTCAGTGTCAGCCAGCGGCCGTGCGAGGCGGCGAAGCGCTTCAGGCGATCGACGCCGACCCAGCGACCGGCATAGTACCACAGGAGCGCACCGACACCCGATCCGAGCGTGCCGGCGACGATGACGGCTGGCACGCCGATTTCACCTCGCGTGGCGACATAGCCGCAGAGCGGCAGGATCACCTCCGACGGGATCGGCGGAAAGACGTTCTCCAAAAGCATCAGCAGAAAAACGCCGAAACCTTTGAAGGAGGAAAGTACATCCAGTATGATGTCGAACATTGTGATTTCAGATCCCCGAGCGTCGCGGGCGCAGCCGAAGACGATGCTCGAGCAACATCCCCAGGCTGCTGCACGCAACTGCCTTTTCAGACGTGGGCGTTCTCACGGCTTCCACCGTCATCCTGCCCTACCGGTCGGATCGCGGTAGGCTAGCAGCCTCAAGGCGTTGACGACGACCAGCAAGGTCGATCCCTCGTGCACCGCTACCGCGGGTCCGATCCCGAGCCCCAGGATGGTCGCCGGTACGAGGAAGCCGACGACGCCGAGGCTGACGAAGACGTTCTGGCGAATGATCCCACGGGTGTGACGGCTGAGACCCACCGCGAACGGCAAATGGGCCAGATCGTCGGCCATCAGCGCCACGTCCGCGGTTTCCAGAGCCACGTCCGACCCGGCCGCGCCCATCGCGATCCCGACGGTCGCACTCGCCATGGCAGGTGCATCGTTGACTCCATCGCCGACCATCGCGACCTTGTCCTCGCCTGCCAGCTTCTTGATTGCGGCCACCTTGTCCTCGGGCATCAGATCGCCCCAGGCTTCATCGATCCCGACGTCCCGGGCGATCGCCTCGGCGACCTTCTGATGGTCGCCGGAGATCATGATCATCCGTGACACACCCATGTCGTGCAGACGGCGCAACGCGGTCCTCGCGGCCTCGCGCGGCGTGTCCATGAGACCGATGGCGCCGAGATCCCGGTCGCCCTTGCGCACGACCATCGTGGTCCGGCCGCTCTCGCGCAGCGCGGCGACGGCACTCGTTGCCCCTTGACCCAATACCGGAATGCCTTCCTTGCCGAACATCTCGGCCTTCCCGATCCATACCGTCTCGTCTCCGACGGTTGCGGTGACGCCGCGGCCGGTGAGGCTCTTGAGGTCTCCGGCTTCGGGTAGTCCGCGTGCGCCGAGTCGTTCACGGCCGTCCTTGACGATCGCCTGCGCAAGCGGGTGGTCGCTGAGCGCCTCGACCGCGACGGCGAGTGCCAGCAGCTCGTTCTCGTCGGCAGCATCGACCACCACGACATCGGTGATGCGTGGCCGTCCTTCGGTCAGCGTGCCAGTCTTGTCGAAGGCGATCGCCTTTAAAGATCCGAGATTTTCCAGCGGCGCGCCGCCCTTGACCAGGACACCGCCTCGCGCCGCTCGCGCGACGCCGGAAAGCACTGCACTCGGCGTCGCGATCGCCAGCGCGCAGGGGCTTGCCGCCACCAGCACAGCCATCGCCCGGTAGAAGCTGTCGCGGAAGGGCTCGTCGACGACGACCCAGGCGAACAGGAGTAGAAGGGCGAGCACGAGGACGGCAGGCACGAACACCCGCTCGAAGCGATCGGTGAACCGCTGCGTCGGCGATTTCTGCGTTTCCGCCTCGCTGACCATCTTCACGACCTTGGCGAGTGCGCTCTCGTTTGAGCGACGCGTCACCTCGATCTCGATCGCGCTCCCGCCGTTGATCGTACCGGCGAACACCCGGCTTTCCGGACCCACCGCGTCCGGCTTGGCACGAGCGATCGCGGCATCGGCGACGGGGATCTTGTCGACCGGGATGCTCTCGCCGGTGACGGGAGCCTGGTCGATCGCGCTGGAGCCCTTGATGATGAAGCCGTCTGCAGGCAGGCGTTCGTTCGGCCTAACGATCGCGACATCGCCGATCACCAGCTGTTCGACGGGTATCTCGCTTTTCTGGCCGTCCCGCCGAACGGTCGCGATCTCCGGCGCGAGCTTGGCCAGCGCCTCGATGGCCTTCTTGGCGCGACCCATCGCATAATGCTCGAGCGCGTGACCGAGACTGAAGAGGAAGAGCAGCAGCGCGCCTTCCGCCCAGGCGCCAAGGGCTGCGGCACCGGCTGCGGCGACCAGCATCAGAGTGTCGATCTCGAACCTGCGGAGTCGCAGGTTGTCGATCGCCTCGCGCAGCGTGAAGAAGCCGCCGAAGAGATAGGCCGCGACGAAGCAGGCGGTCGGCAGCCATTGCGCCGCGTCAGGCATCAGCTTCTCGACGCCGTACCCTATCCCCAGCAGCGCACCGCAGGCGAGAGCGAAGATCAACTCGGTGTTGGGCCCTAGGAACTCGGCGTGCGAATGGTCGTGGCCGTCGCCTGGGCCATGCTGCTCCTCCTTCGTCCGGGCGCCCTTCCCATGATCGTGTCCGGCATGATCGTCGGCTGCGATCCGTTCGCCGAGACCCACCTTGAGCTTGCGAAGCGTCGCACGGATCTCGTCCTCGCCGGTCCGCTGCCGATCGTATTCGACGCGGATCGTTCCGCTGGTGGTCGCGCTCGCCTGGACAACGCCGGGCATCGCGCAGAGCGTGTCGCCGATCGTGCGTGCCCGACGTTCGTGCGTGATCCCCGTAACCTCCCAAACGGAATGGCCGTAGCGTTCGGTGATTTCGGCGCCTGCCGCACGTACCATCTCGCGCAGCCGCGGCAGCGGCAGCTTGGCGGCGTCGAAATGGATGCACAGTGCCGCAGGGGCGTCACCGTCGACAGCGATGACGTGGGCCTTCTCGACGCCGTCGCGCGTCGCCAGGGTGGAGACGAGGCGCTCCAGGCAGGCGTCGGCGGCATCGGGCAGGTCGGGCAGCAGCACCGGAATGTCGAGTTCGAGCTTGTCGTTCATGACGGCCTCCCAACTGTGATCTTCGATCGTATGCGGGCATCGCGTCGCATCTCGCGTGCGGCGGCGAGGAAGACGACGCTCGCGGCGAGGTGCCGAGAACACGAAACCAGCCGCAGCTTCAGCCCGCTTCTGGTGATGATGATCGTGCCGAGGATCACCGCGGACGCCGACAACGAAGTGCGTGCAAGAGGGCGCATCGCTCAGTTCTCCCCCTTGGTGCGGTGGCAGACGCGCACCTTGCCGTCGGAGCGGGTGAAGGCGATCGATCCACCCGCGATCACCGCCCTCGTGCTGCCGTTGCGGAACTCGTCACCGGTGCCCCGCGCGCGCAGGATCTCCGTCCTGCCGCGCGGCAGCCAGGTGACCGCCATACGCAGACCATCGCGGAGGTAGTCGACGTCGGCGCGCGATCCGTCGTCGCAGTAGACGACACGTTGCCCAACCAAGTCCGGCATCGTCTCCGCGTTGTGAAGAACGCCTTCCGTGTCGTCTGGCGCTGGCCCGCAAGCCGTGAGGCCCAGTGCGGCGAGCGCGAGCAGGGAGAGCCTGCCACGAGGCACAGCCGTCCGTTTAGCTCGCTCGCTGCTCACCACAGGACTCCATGCACCGGTTTGAGCGGTGCTGGCGCCTCGAGGCCGGCGGACTCGAGCAGATCGATCTCGATCGTGCGGCACATGGCGGTGAGCGGCACATCGTGGACGGTGTTGGCGAAGGGATCGGTGAGATCTTCGCCGATGCTCAGCACGGCGAGGAAGACGAGGCCGATCAACGTCGAGCCTATCGGCGTCCAGAGCCCGAGCGATTCGACCAGCGCGATGGGCAAGAGTAGGCAGAACAGGCGGGTGAACAGGTTCGGGAAGAAACGGAAGCCATTCGGCAGCGGGGTGTTCTTGATCCGCTCCATACCGCCTTGGGCGTTGGCGATGTCGACCAGCACGCGCTCGACCATCGCCTGCTGAATGGTGTCGATCCTGCGGTTCGCGAGGGCACTGGCGAACAGCAGAGAGATGCTGTTCAGGATCGCATTGGCCGGGTTCGTCTTCTTAACGACCATTTCGGCAAGCGTTTCGCCCGCGATCCGCCTGATCTCGTCGTAGGCGGGTTCGCGGCGGAGTTGGCATCGTATCGCATGGGCGAAGGCGATCTGCCGACGGACCACATCCTGGTGGAGACCCTCCGCATCGTCCTTCCCTTCCGAAAGGCTCCGCGCGACGCGCGACAAAGATCGCGACGCGTTGATGAGCGCGCCCCATAAAGTCCGCGCCTCCCACCAGCGCGCATATGCGGCGTTGGTCCGAAAGCCCATGAACAGCGCGATCGCGGTGCCGAACAACGCAGTCGGAAGCGGCGGCTCCTTGATCGGCGTCATGAAGTGGAAGGCGGTGACCGCAACGTCCCATACGAAGAGGATCGTCAGCGGCTTCCATACCTCAAACATGATCTGCCGAAATCGTGGCGTGGCGCCCACAATCATAAATGTTCATTGCTCCAGCATGCTTCGGCATCAGCCGAGCGGCATGTTCATGATGTCTTTGTATGCGGACAGAAGCTTGTTGCGGACCTGAAGCGTCGCTTCGAACGCGACACTTGCACGGTTCTGGATCAGCGCGACGGTCGCGATGTCGTTCGTCTCGCCGCGCTCGTAGGCCTCGGTAGCGACGTCTTCCCGCTGCTGCGTCTCGTTGACCTTCGCTACGACGCCATCGAGCGTCTGTGCGAAACTGGACGAGGGGGTGCCCGGCGCCGCGCCGGGCGCGACGTTCGGCTGCGCTTCGCGAAGCGCTCGACTGCGCGCGATCACGTCTGCGCGGATCGCCATGACGTTCGAGATGGTCGGATCGGACATCGTCACGCCCTCCGCTGACGTCTGCGCGGACGTGTTCCGGCCGAACCGCACCGTTGATACGATCGGGTCACTTGCTGCCCTCCTGGACGCAGGTCCGGGTTCGGCTCGTGCCCTCGACGATCGTCAGCTGCGTTCCGGAGAATGTCGCCGTGATGCCGTCGCCGACATATTGCAGCCTCTGCGTGGGCGCGCTGAGGATCCGGGGAGGAGCATCGTTCCCGTCGCGCAGGTCGAGCCGCAGTCCATCGTCCTTGTAGTCGATCAGCAGCCTGCTTCCGTCGTCGCAGCGATAGCGGTGACGGCCGAGTTGCCCGCTCGACACCCCGCTGTCGGCGGAATGAACCTCCTGCTGGGTGGGCGGGTCGCTGGGCGCGGGCTTCGAGCAGCCGGTCAGGACCACGAAGCCGACCATCGCGACGATCTTGATGCCAATCATCGTACCTTCCTCCGATAGTGCTGCGCTATGCGGCGCCGGTCGGCTCCGCGGACCGCCTGTCCGGCGCGCCAGTGAAGGTAGGCCGCAAGTCGGTCGTCGGCCTCGATCATCAGTACGCGCAGACGACGCAGAACCATCGCGGCGATCGGGAGCGAGAGCAGGCCCCGGAGGGCGCAGCTGTGCGACACCGTGGTGCCGCCGTCGTCGCCCTGGAGTTCGAAGCGCTCCTCGATCATGAACACGTGAGGAATGCCGCACGACCAGGCGAAAGCCCGGGGCTTGTCCAGGTGGTCGACCTCGGCGGGTGAACGGACGGAGCGTGACCAGCCCGGAAAGGCGAACGTGCACTGGGTTTCGCCAACCTGGCTGGCATCGTCGAGCTGGATCATCGGCCTCCAGGCTTGACGGTGCTCGGGCTCTATCAGCGCGGACCAGATCCGCAGCGGCGGGCCATGGAAAACTCGGGAAATCGTGATCTCCGGCATGGGTATCCCCATCATCGATATGGGAGGGCGGCACGACGGTGCCGCCCTCCTCGTTCGTCAGGCCATGGTCTTCCCGAAGGTCTGACCGTGATCATCGCCTTCGTGCTCTTCGTTGTAGTGCTCCGGCAGCTCGATCGCCTTCTGCCCGAACCGCGCGTAGAGGGTKGGAAGCACGAAGAGCGTCAGCAGCGTCGCCGAGATCAGCCCGCCGATGACGACCGTCGCCAACGGCTTCTGCACCTCGGCACCGGCACCATGTCCGAGCGCCATCGGTACGAAGCCGAGCGATGCCACCAGCGCCGTCATGGCGACCGGACGCAGGCGCTGCATCGCACCAACATGCGCCGCCTCGGCGCGGTCCATGCCCGAACGGATCAGGTCCTGGATGGAGCTGACCATGACGAGGCCGTTGAGGACCGCGATGCCGGACAGCGCGATGAAGCCCACCGCGGCGGAGATCGAGAAGTCCATGCCGCGCACGAAGAGAAGCAGCACGCCGCCCACCAGCGCGAAGGGCACGCCGGTGAACACGATCGCGGCATCACGCACCGATCCCAGGGCGCCATAGAGGAGGAACAGGATCAGGACGAAGCAGGCCGGGATGACCAGCTTCAGCCTTGCGCTGGCCGACTGGAGGTTCTCGAACTGTCCACCCCATTCGAGATAGCTGCCCGGTGGCAGGCGCACCTGGCTGCCGATGGCAGCCTGTGCGTCGGCCACAACGCTTCCGACGTCGCGACCACGCACGTTGGCCTGCACGACCACCCGGCGCTTGCCGTTTTCGCGGCTGATCTGGTTCGGCCCGTCCACGACTCCGATGTCGGCGACGCTGGAAAGGGGAACGAAGGACCCGCCGGCGACCGGAACCTGGACCTGCTGCAGCAGCCCCAGATCCGAACGCTGCGCCTCCGAGAGGCGGATGACAACCGGGAAGCGGCGGTCTCCCTCGAAGATCTGCCCGGAGGTGCGGCCACCGAGGGTGGCGGTGACGGTGTCCTGCACATCCTGAGCGGTGACGCCGAGGCGTGCCATCGCATCGCGGTTGACGCGGATGTCGAGCATCGGGAGACCCGTCGTCTGCTCGACCTTCACGTCGGCCGCGCCTTGCGTCTTGCGCAGGATTGACGCGACCTGCTCCGCCGTCCGGTTCATGGCGGAGAAATCGTCGCCGAAGACCTTGACGGCGATGTCGCCGCGAACGCCTGCGATCAGCTCGTTGAAGCGCATCTGGATCGGCTGGGTGATCTCGTAGGCGTTGCCCGGGAACTTCGCGAGATTGCCCTCGATGCGCTTGACCAGATCCTCCTTCGCCAACTTGGGGTCGGGCCAGGCGTCGCGCGGTTTCAGGATGACGAACATGTCCGTGGCATTGGGCGGCATCGGGTCCGATGCGAGCTCGGCGGTGCCCGTCTTCGAATAGACGAACTGCACCTCGGGCTGCTTCGACATCATGCGTTCGATCGGCACCTGCATCGCCTGGCTCTGCTGGACCGACGTCGCCGGGATGCGCAGCGACTGGATGAGCAGGTCACCCTCGTCGAGCTGCGGCAGGAACACCTGCCCCAGCGTTCCGAACGCTAAGACCGCCAGGACGAGGCTGCCGACGGCCGCCCCGATCGTGATCGTGGGACGCCTCATGGCCCGATTGAGCCCCGGCTCATAGCGCTTCTTGAGCCAGGTGACGATGCGGCCGTCCTCCTCATCGACCTTCTTCGACAGCCAGATGGCAATCATCGCAGGCACGAAGGTGAGCGACAGCACGAACGCGAAGGCGAGCGCGATGATGACGGTGAGCGCCATCGGCACGAACGTCTTGCCCTCGACGCCGGTGAGCGTGAGCAGCGGTACGTAGACGAGTATAATGATCGCCTGTCCGTATACCGAAGGCCGGATCATCTCGCGCGCGGCAGCCGCCACGCTCGCGAGCCGCTCCTTGACGGTGAGCCGTCGGCCTTCGTGATGTTGGCGCTCCGCGAGCCTGCGCAACGCATTCTCGACGATGATGACCGCACCATCGACGATCAGGCCGAAGTCAAGCGCGCCGAGGCTCATGAGGTTGGCAGAGACGCCTGCCTTGAGCATCCCGAATCCGGTTAGCGTCATCGTGATCGGAATGACGAGCGCTGCGATGAGCGCCGCGCGGAAGTTTCCGAGCAGGAGAAACAGGACGACGATGACGAGGACCGCGCCTTCGCCGAGGTTGCGCGCCACCGTCCGGATGGTGGAGTTAACCAGCTCGGTGCGGTTGAGCACCGGCTGCACCACCACGTCCGGCGGAAGCGAGGCGTTGATCGTCTTCAGCTTGTCCGCGACCGCGGTCGCGACCGAGCGGCTGTTCTCACCGATCCGCATGATCGCGGTGCCCACCACGACCTCGGTGCCGTTCTCGGACGCGGAACCCATCCGGATCGCCTGTCCGGTGCGAACGGTCGCGACCTGATCGAGCGTCACGGGCACACCGTTGCGGGTCGCCACGACGGTCCGGGCCAACTCGCCGGTGTTGCGGACCAGAGCGTCCGACCTTACCGCCAGTCCCTCACCGTTGCGGTTGACGAAGCCGCCTCCGACACTGGTATTGTTCCGCTCGAGAGCGTTACCCAGTTCGGTCAGCGTGATGCCGAGTGAAGCGAGCTTCTGGACATCGGGGACGACCAGGAACTGCTTGGCATAGCCTCCGATCGAGTCGACACCAGCCAGGCCGGGCGTGTTCTTCAGTAGCGGGGTGACGATCCAGTCCTGCGCGGTACGCAGATAGGTCGCCTTGTCCTCCTCGCTCGTCAGCCGATCGCCCTCGGGGGTGATGTAGCTGCCGTCGGGCTGCTGGCCCGGCTCGCCGGGCTTGTGCTTGTCGTCGGCGCGGTGCTGCAGGCGGACGGTGTACATGTACACCTCGCCCAGACCGGTCGCGATCGGTCCCATTTCGGGGTTCACGCCGTCGGGCAGGTTCTCGGCCACGCCCTGCAGCCGTTCGCCGACCTGCTGGCGGGCGAAGTAGATGTCGGTCGCGTCGGAGAAGACGGCCGTGATCTGGGCGAAGCCGTTGCGGCTCAGCGAGCGGGTGTATTCGAGGCCCGGGGTGCCGGCGAGCGCCGTCTCGATCGGGAACGACACCTGCTTCTCGACCAGCTCGGGCGACAGCGCTGGCGCGCGAACGTTGATCTGCACCTGATTGTTGGTGATGTCCGGCACCGCGTCGATCGGCAGCCGGTAGAGGGAGAAGGCGCCGATGGTTGCGGCGATGACGGCGAGCAGCAGGACGAGCCAACGCTTCTCGACCGCCCATGTGACGATGCGGGCGATCATGATCTCAATCCTCTACCGCTTCGCTCTTGCCGAGTTCGGCCTTGAGCGTGAAGCTGCCGGTGGTGGCGATCTGCTCACGGCCGGTCAGGCCGGAGCGGACGATCACCGTGTCACCGGATGCGTCGCCGAGCTGCACCTGGGTCGCCTGGAAGCCGTTCGGAGTTCGTACGAAGACGACCGATTTGCCCTCGTCGGTCTGCACCGCCGTGGTCGGCACACGGATCGCACCGCTGCCGCCGCTGCCCGTCAGTTCGACCGAAGCGGTCACGGGTTCGCCGACGCGCCAAGTGCCACCACGATTGTCGAGCGTCGCGATCGACGGCACGAGGCGGGTCTGGGGATCGAGCGCTGGCGACACGAAGGTGATCCGCGCCGTCGCCTGCCGGCCCGCGGCCTTGACCGTCACGACGTTGCCGGGACGGACGCGGCCGGCATCCTCCGGCTTGAGGTTCAAAGCCAGCGACACCTGGCCGAGATTGGCGATGCGATAGAGCTCGGCATCGGCCGTCACGGTCTGACCGAGGGTCACGGGCCGTGCGATCACCTGGCCCGAGATCGGTGCGGCGATTCCCAGCCGGTTCAGTCCCGCCCCGCCGACGCCGGCTGCCGAAACGGTGCTCTGCGCCTGGGTCAGCGCGATGCGCGCCTCCGTCGCTGCGGTGCGCGCCGCGATCAGGTCCTGCTCGGGCGAGACCTTCTGCGAGAACAAGCGCTGTTCGCGCGCGAGATTGGAGTTCGCGAGCTGCAGCCGTGCACGTGCGGCCTGCACCTCGCCCTTGATCTGTGCGGCCTCCCGGCTTTCGATCACGGCGATCGTTTGACCTCGGCCGACGGTCTGCCCGAGATTGCGCGTGAGCGCGACCACCCGACCGGCGATGGCAGCTGACACGACCTGTGTGCCCTGCGGATCGCCTTCGATGATTGCAGGAAGCTCGATCGTTCCCGCACCTCCGACGATCGGACGGCCGATCTGGACTCCGGCTGCGGCGATCTGCTCCCGCGTGAGCGTCACGGCATCCTTCTGCGCCGGTGCTTCCGCCCCGGCGTTCGCCGACGCGCTGTTCGATGCCTCGTTCGCAGCGGCTTCGTTTCCGGCGTCGCTTCCACCGCCGCATGCCGACAGCAGGAGGGCGGCCGTCGCTGCGCCCACGAGATAATAGCTTTTCATCACTGGTTTCCCCCAACGGGCGCAGGGGCGGTCAGCCGCTCCACTTGCGCGCGTGCATTCTGGTAGTTGGCGAGCGCGTCGATCGCGGCGACGCGCGTCTCGGCGAGGGTGCGTTCGGCGTCGAGCAGTTCGAGTTGCCCGAACTTGCCTTCGCGATATCCGATGCGCGCGATCCGAGCCGCTTCCTGCGCGGCCGCCAAAGCCGGTCCGGACGCCGCACGCGCAGTCGTCGCCGCGTTCGCCGCCTGAGCCTGCGCGTCAGTGATGGCTTGCTCGATGTCGAGCGCCGTCACCCGGCGAAGAGCGTCCGCCTGGGTACGCTGTGCAGTCGCCTGTGCGATCGCCGCGCGGCCGTTGTTGAACACCGGGATCGGTATCGAGACCGTGAAGACGGCCGCGGTGTCGTTCGTCGCTTCCAGCCTGCGCAGCGCCGGACCGACGTTGATGTCCGGCACCCGATTGGCGCGCGCGAGCCTTACGCCCGCATCCGCGATGCTGAAGTCGGCATCGGCTGCGGCCAGCGCCAGCGTTCCGACCGTTCGTACCGGTGCCGCCGGCCCATAGGCCGCCGCGTCGGGCAATCGATCGAGCAACGTCTCGTCGAGACGGCCATCGATCGGCTGACCAATGCGTCGCGCCAGATTCGCCCGGGCCGCGTCGGAAAGTCGGAGCTGACGCTCGACGTTGGCCTCGGCGTTGATCCGCGCGACGTCGGCGCGCTGTTGTTCGAGCGGCGACGCCCGTCCGGCCTGCACGCGAACACTTGCCGCGCGGAGTGCGTCGCCCGCTATCCGCGCCTGATCCCGCGCCGTCGTCACCCGCCGCTCGGCTGCGACCGCTTCGACGTAGAGCTGCGTCACCTGCAACCGCACGTCCGCGGCTATGATGGCCGCCTGGATCTCGGCGCGTGAGAGTTGGGCGTTGGCAACTCCGACCCGGGCGCTGCGCTTGCCACCCAGTTCGATCGGAATGGCGAACCCGACCGTAGTCTCTGCGGCGCGCACGCCCCGATAGGGTCCGGAGCCCGTTATATTCTCAATCTGTCCTTGGAAGACCGGGTTGGGGCGCAATCCCGCAACGGTCCGGCCCGCACGTGCGGCTTCGATGGCAGCGGTAGCGGCCGAGGTCGAAGGCGCCGAGCCGCCGGCAGCGACGACCGCCTGGTCGAGCGAATAGATCGGTCCAGCCTGCGTGATAGGCGCAGGCGGCCCGGCTTGCGCGTGGGCCACCGAGGCGCACGACGCCGCAGCCAGCAAGGCTGCGCACAATTTCTGCATTGTCGAGGAATCCTAACGAATGTCGTCAGGCCGGGTCATCCCGGCCGGCAGCATCCGTCAGGCGTTTGGCGGCCGCAACGCCGGATCGACGGAACTCAGCGCCCGCACGGCGTCGAAACCGGGTTTGGGACGAGCGCCCTCGATATTGAAGGTGACCGGGATGGCGTCAGCCTGCGGAATGCTCAGAGCCTGTCCGTGACAGGTTCCATGATGATGCGGGATCGCCTTGTCGGCATCACCCTGCGACTGATCGGCATCACCATCTACATGGACGACGCCTGTGCATTCGATCGTCGTCGCCTGCCCCGGCACTTCGCGCGCGTGGACGGTCGCCGTCATCACGAGCGACGACGCCAGCAGGAGGAGCAGCAAGGACCAGGCGCGGGCCAGCATGGGAACGCGCCTATCACCATGACGACCCGATGTCATGCGTTCTCTCCGCGATGAGGGCGATTGTAGGCACTGGACCTGTCAGCAAAACGCCATGCGGGGATAGCATCCGCGAACACCCGCCACGCGGAGCGGAGGAAGATAATCGCAATGACGCCTCCGACCACGATGTCGGGCCATGCGGCACCTGTGAGGTGGACGAGGCTCGCTGCGATGAGCACTCCGATGTTTGATGCGACATCGTTGCGCGAACACTCGAAGGTGCTCGCCATGTTCACGTTCGCAGCGCGGAAACGCCACAACAGCGCCAGACACGTGAGGTTCGCTGCCAGCGCCGCCCCGCCGAAGCCGAGCATCAGCGTCGAAGACGGCGGCACGCCGTTGGCGATCTTACCGGCGATTTCGACGAGGACGGCGATGCCGAATACCAGGATGAGGCCGCCCTTGGCGATCGCCGCTCCCGCCTCCCAACGTGCGCCACGATTGAGTGCATAGAGGCTCAGCCCATAGACCACGGCATCGCCGAACATGTCGACAGAGTCCGCCATCAGCGCCGACGAGCGGGCCAGCAGCCCACCACCGAACTCGATGGCGAACATCGATAGGTTGATGACCATGACGACGATCAGCGCGCGTCGCTGCTCGGCCTTACGGCCAAGTTCCGCGATCGTGTCGCGCTTTGCTGAACAACAGGCGTCCGCCATCATCGTGCTCGATTCGTTGGGTCGGACCCCCTATATGAACCCTCATCCCACTAGAGGGTCAAGGGTCTGTGATGAAGATCGGTGAAATAGCAAGATTGACCGGGTTGAAGGTCGAGACGGTACGCTTCTACGAAGCGGAAGGATTGATCGGGGCGCCGATCCGCAGCGGAGGGAACTACCGCGTTTACAACGGCTCCCACCTGGATCGCCTGTCGTTCATCAAGCGCTCGCGCGATCTTGGCTTCACCCTCGACCAGGTGCGTGACCTTCTGCGGTTAGCAGACGATCCGCGCGGCTCCTGCGCGGAGGTCGATGCGATCGCCGCGGTTCACATCCATGAGATCGATCGCAAGCTCGCCGATCTCGCCGCGCTGAGAACCGAGATCGTGCAATGGGGAGCGACCTGCGACGCGACAACGATCGCCGATTGTCGGATCATCGACGCACTTTCGAACGCTGGCTGACTAAGCCTTCAGGCCGTCAGATGCTGGTATAGGACCGTGCCCCATAGACGCGGCGCGATCGCGTCCCTATGTTGTCCACATGGCCACTGTTCTGACCCCTCGCGAACAGCAAGAGACCGCCTCGATCGCGTGGCAGCTTGGCGGTTACGATGACATGTTACGCCTCGAGCGGGAGCTCAAGGCTATGAAGGCTGCGGGCAAGCGCCCTAAGATGGTCATTGACCAGGCGACCGGTAAGCGGAAATTGGTCGAGGCCTGAGCCTTGTTCTCACTGACGCTGGCCGTTGTCACAGGCGTTGCAATCCTCCTTCCTGGCTTCTTCGCAATCCTGCTCTGGAATACCCGCGCCCGCCGGTACGCCGTTGCGCGCCCGGATCTGCCGGTTAACGCATTGAGCGTGCTGGCGATCGGGGTCGCCGTTTCCCTGATCGCGCACCTGCTGACCGGGCTTGCTATCGGGCTGGTGCAAACGCTTCTGATCGACGTCAGCCGCTTCTTGCCCGCAGATTACCGGACGCCCGCGGTCAATCCGATCGGCACGTTGCTGATCGTCGCGCAGGGTGGGCCAAAGGCAGCCGCGTTGAGCGCTAGTGATCTGGTGTGGGGCATTTGCGCACCGATTTTCTCGACGCTGGCAGTCGTCATGCTGATGGCCGACGATGCACTCGATGTCGCTACGGAAGGGTGGGACTTTGGCGGGCACGGCTGGGCCTACACGCATATCATCAAGCCTACGCAGCACGGTCATCGCCCGATCGCCTATGTGCTGACCGATCTCCAGCATGACGGACTTGGGGTCGGCTATCGCGGCGTGGTCGCCGACATCCGCCAGAGCAGCGATGGCCAAACGCAGAGCATCAGCCTGGCCTCCCCTGCTCGCTTTCTTTTCGAACTCAAGCCCGGCACGTCGCGACGTTGGACGCCGTCCAGCGAGCCTGCGCTGGTTCGCTACGCGGAACGTCCGGTCGGAGACGTGATCAGCCTCGACCAGAAGGTCATCCACGATATCGTGGTCTCGACGCCGGCCACCGATCTGTTGCGCGAGCTGCGCGACCTCGACACGCAGCGCCAGCATGGGTGATTTCTTGACCTTCATTGCTCCCAAGGCGCTGCTGTGGATCGGTTTCGTCGTCAGCATGGTGTTGACCGGCCTGTTGGTCGCGCTCGCGGCATGGGCAGTCGCAGGTCCGTGGTGGCCGACGACGCTGGTTCAGAACGGCTTTCGCCGTCATCGTTCCTGTTGGGCGCTGATTCAGGCATTCGCCATTGCCACGCTTCCCATCCTGCTGCTTGGCGAACACGGCGTCGGCGTGGGGGCCTTGATCTTCCTGGTTTTCCCGCCACGATACGTTAACTGGCGGGTTCGCTGGGGCGCCTGGCACGATGACAACGAGGCGACCCGCACCACCGCCCGCACGATCCGCAATCGCCTGCGGGACCGACAGGAAGAAGCTGCGATGCCACCAGGTGCCGGCCCATGGCCGGAATATGTAAACGACGTGGTTCGCGCGACTAGGGACCAGCTTTATACGCCACCAGAGACGGTAGTGCCACCTGATGCCCTCCCTAGCTGACATAGGAATCGCAGCTATGTCATCCGCGCAAATTCGTGATTCCGAGTAACTAGTTCAGCCCGAGCTTGGCAAAGAAGGCCTCGTTTCTCAGCCGGGCATCATGAAGCAGCTTGTTGTAAGGCAGAACCTCAACGACGGCATTGTGGATGGGCGAAAAGCCAAAGTACCCCTCGCCATCCGCACTTTTATTCTGAGCAATCGACATTGATACAACCTCGACCAGCTTTGGCGTAAAATCAGCGACGACGAAGCAGATAAATCTGGTGCTGGGAGGAATAGGTTTGCGGAACCTGCCGGTGCGATCCTTGAACGCTCCGCCGTTCCGCATGATGTTTACATATTCAAGCACCTGCGTGACCGGGTTGTCGCTATGACTGTAGTTGGGTCGGCCGGGTCGCTTGAATTCGACAATGATAATCGGTTCGTCAGTACCTTCACGGTCGAACGCCAGCGATCGATCGAAAACAACGGCGACGTCCGGTTCGCGGGTACTGTCGCTGTCGGTGAGAAACGTTGTGAAGGGCTTGTCGGACTTCAAATAGGAATAGAAGGCTAGTCGATCATCCAGAATCCATAGGTTATGGTCTTCATAGTCGAGCGCTTCGCCATCCGAGCGGATCGGTATGATGAGGTCATGGACGATCTCCTCACGCAAGTAGTCTCGCTTCTCCGGATCGACGTACGCCAGCGAACTGTCGAGGAGATCGAGGATCTCCTTCCGCTTAACGACATATTCGGCGAGCGACGCTTTCTTGTCCGAGTTGATCGCACTGGCAACCTTCTGCACCCGGTCGACGACCTCACTGGCATTGCCGGCGGATAGTGCCTTTATCTCGCGCTTCGTCTCGCGTTGCTTGCGTCGACGCTGGCGCGCCAGCTCGATATAAATATCCTCCTCCGACTTGGCGTTGAGCGATAGATGCTCCTCGACGAAAGCCGGGATATTGCTGGCGACGGCCAGAAACTGCGGGTTCTCACGTACGACGCGCAAGGTAATACCGGCCTGTTTGGTGCGAACCTGTTCGATATAGGGCGCTAGGTGTCGCTTGGCAGCGTCGACCGCCGCCTGATGCAGGCTGCGATAGTCATCTTCGCGGAACGTGAAGTTGGTGCGCTCCTGATTAACGTGGCCGTTCAGGTAGTCGCCTGACACCAAGCCGATATAGACGGAGTCGCTATTTTCACCGATGTAACCAAGCCCAAGCTGATTATCGATTTTCTCGTCGCGAACAACGCGGCCATCGCCCACATACAGGTTCCAGTGCTTGCCGCCGTCGTGCAGGCGCAATCCCTTGTTGAGCAGGATGTGGTACATATCAACGTCGATCGGTTCTTCCCCGGGCTCGAGGACGACTTTCAATGTCTCGGGCGTGTCGGACTCGACGTTGCTGCTGTAAAAATCGAGCAGGCTGATCCGCTCGGCACGATCAACAAGCGTGAAGGATGGCACTTCATAGCTGGCGAAGTTGCGCAGGAAATGACCAATGATGTGCGCGGCTATCGTGTCGACCTTGCGAGGACAATGCGCACTGTAGGATTGCACGTAAGGCTCCAGCCGCACTTTCGTGCCGATGGTCGGGGTCGCACCCGCAAGCCGCAACTCATGGCCAATCAGCGGACTGGCGTCGTTCTGGGCGACAGCGAAGTCGAACGACCGGTGCAGCGTTGAGCCGCCTTCGCTGAAGCTGCTGTTGACGTGCGTGTTCTGAAACACCTTCAGCCAGGAAAGGCGACCCACCCCCTTACCGCCGCGGCTGATCTTGCTGGCGGTATCTGCGGTGCGGAACGCGCGCCAATTGTCGGTGTTCAACCCGATCCCGTTGTCTTCAATCAGGAAGCCAGCGACCGGTGGGTTTTCGTCGTCCGAGCTGCTGCGTAGGATCGTCACCGTGATGACGCCCTTCGCCGTCGCCTCACGATCCCAGCGCGCCTCGATGGCATGGAACGCGTTGGCGATTGCCTCGAACAACGGGAACAGCGCGTTCAACGGAGAGGGCGCGAAACCAAGGTTGCGCACGCGGCCTGCCAGGCTGAACTGGAAGTCATCGGATGTGTCGGTCTTCACAGCGTCCCCTCGCCCTTATGCCTATGCGACATCCTCGCCAACGCCAACCCATCCCTTCCGCGCCTGCTCATTACGCAAAGCCTTCGCCGGCGTGATTGCGGAACGCCTCCTGATCGCGAACATACTCGCTGAGCATCTCGAGCGACTTATGGCGGCTGTGCTCTTTCATCTTAAACAAATTGGCACCATGGCGACCCGCCTCGGTCAGGAAGCCGGCGCGCAGTGAATGGCCTGAGAAAAGTGCCGGATCATAGCCGGCTGCGGCTGCGCGCGCCTTGACCACCAGCGCCACTGTTTGCGGACTAACTGGCTTTTCGGTGAGGCGGCCGTGCGGTGTGAGACGGCGGAACACGGGCCCCTCGGTGATGCCCGCGACCTCCAACCAGGCGCGGTAATGGCGCACAGGCTCCATGCGACGACCATCGAGGACCGCGACGCTCTGCCCCTTGCCCTCCTGATCGCCCTTCGAAAACGGAATCGTGACCAGCAGCCCGCGTGGATCTTCGGCCACATCGGCGATGTCAATCGCGACCAGCTCAGAGCGGCGGAACGCCCCCATCATGCCGATGCTCAGCAGCGCGCGATCCCGGTAGTCGATGAGGGCGGAGCCGGTGATATGGCGCACCATGTCACGCAGCACGTCGCTGTCGGCCGGCCGCTTCTTCGCCGGGCGATCGCTGCGTTTGGCGTTACGGATACCCCGCATCACGCGATCCAGCGCGGCCGCGCCGGCTTGTACGGTTGGCGGTTCGAGCTCAGCGGCGCGGTGGGCAAAGACGATCGCGGCCAGCCGCCGACCGATGGACGACTTGGATAACGGTCGCCCATTCGAATGGGTGCTACCGTCTCTGGCAAGCTCGCTTAGGAACGCAGCCGTGACAATGGGTGAAGCCGGGAGTGAGGCGTAGCCGCGTGTGTCGCACCAGGTCGTGAACAGTCGCCAGTCGGACCGATAGGCACGCAAGGTCGCATCCGCCGATGCGCGCGCCAGGAAATGGTCGACCCGGGCGCGGTCGCTCTGGTTAAGATCCGGTGCGAGATCGATTGACGCTGGCGACAGATCGATCGGCCCGATCGCGAGAAGCGCGCGGCGCTCCGCGGCATCATCGCCGATCATACTGGACCGTCATGCACAGGATCATAGAGAGTCACGTCCTTGTGCCATGACAGCGTGCCCTCCTGACGTAGCCAATGACCAAGCGGGCGCACTCGAGCCTTGTCACCAAAGGGAAAGATACCGGACTGGTGCTCGTAGATCGAGACGCTGGTCCAGCTTGCGAGGTGAGGTGTCGTCAGCGCTCGCTTCCCAAAGGCGATGGCACCGTCATCGCTGTCTTCGCGTTGATAGTGCTTCAGAAAAGTTCGCCCCGATCGTTCGCGGGGCCGGCCAAAGATGAAGTCGTAGCCATAGACAGTATCCCCCTGGCCATCGTTTGGTGGGCCGTCGATCTTCAGATGCTCGTCCTGCAGCTGGTAGCAGGTCAGGCACCGCTCCATGGCGATGACGTTACCGACACATTCCGGATACACACACTCGTCTCTGCTAACGTCAGTCGTCGTCTGGCAGACGACGCAGCTTAGCTCGGTCTCGCCGGGCACCTTGGCGGCAAACTGGGCTAGCTTTGGGAGATCCACCGCATAATCGTACGGCGTGGCCTCAAAGCAGGCAGGACAGAGATAGGCATGCTGCCTGGGATTGAAGCCGAAAAGGTCGATCGCCTCCGCGGGTGTGAGGAATTCGATGGCACAGGCCACCTGGCCGACAACGGCGCTGTAGACGTGGTCATCCAGGCCGAAGATGGCGAACTTGCTCTCCCCCTCCATCGCAAACAACCGGTCAACCCATGATGTCTCCGCAAAAAGCGCGTTTGCCGCCATTAGGATGGTACGGGTGACCTCACCCGCAGTGAAGGTTACGCGCGGCGCCGAATGCATGATGCGGTTGCGGTCTTTGCGAACCGCGGTCCAGAAGGTGTTGAACGCCGGGTCCAGCGGCGGGTCCGCAACGCTGTTGTGCACGGCTACGAGCTTTGACGCCTCGAGGCTCGGCAGCTCGCCAAACGATGTTGCCCCCTTCGCCGCCTTCGGGCTCCAGTCGGCTGGATCGCCAAGGAGGAGGTATGGCGACACGCGCGCGATCCGGCCCTTGAGGCCGAGCTCCATCGCTTGCTGGATAAGGCTGTAGGCGTTCGACAGTGCAGGCTGCACACTTCGCCAATAGTCGTCGGTCGCCTCCGCATCCCCACTGGCACCAACTCCGATGGACCACGCGTCGTGCGCGTCCATGGTGATCTTCCATGCCAGGTAGAGCTGATTGACGCCGGCATCGTGAAATTCATCCGGCGTCGGCACGTCGATGATCACTGTTTCGGCTCCGTTCCGACCCATAATTTTGCCTGCCACCTTGCTAGCAGGAATCAGGCTTATCGCTAGTAACTATTGTGGCTGTCGGGATCGATGGCGGCTTGCGTTTACCCCCTCGCCTCTTCGCTATCATGGTGGCATATATAACTCCTAATGCCACCACACGCGGGCTTTGCCATATGACGCTACAAGTTAACATCACACCAAATGGTCGTATGAGCCTGCCGGTGGGCATTCGAAAGCGCCTAGGGCTTGAGGATGGCGGTGCGGTCCTTGTCGAAGAAACGCCGGACGGAGTTATCCTGCGCACCGTGGAGCAGGCGGTGGCAAAGGCGCAAGCAATCGCCAAGCGCTACGCACAACAGCCCGGCGCGTCGGTCGATGACTTTCTTGCCGTACGGCGCGAGGACAGCGGCGAATGACCCATGTCGTTCTCGATGTCTCGGCGATCCTCGCACTGTTGAAAGGCGAGCGCGGTGCCAGCAAGGTCGGCAGCGTGATTGCGGATGCCTCAGTGTGCGCGATCAATCAGGCGGAGGTCATCAGCCACTTTGTTCATCTAGGCGCGCCGCTTGACGACGTGCGGGCGATGCTGGCGGCCCTGCCCTATACCGTCGTCGCGGCGGATGATGCGCTCGCCTGGGATGCCGGTAACCTGCGCGCTGCCACCTCATCGGCCGGGTTGTCGCTGGGCGATCGCTTCTGCCTCGCTTTGGCCAAACGCCTCGGCGTCGCGGCGTACACCGCCGACAAAGCGTGGCGCGACATAGCAGGCGACGTGGCCGTGAAGATCGTGACTATCCGGTAGGTTGTAAGGTGCACACCGAACCGCCCCCATCTGCCGCACTTGAGGCGTGGCTCGATGCCAACGGGACGATCGAAGATCGCTACGGTCACCTCCTGCTCGAACAGATCAAGCCAATCGACAAGAGTCTGATCGACGCTCTTCGCCCGTATTTTGAGTCAGCTCATCTCGACGCGCGCGAACATTTTCATAAGCAGGTCGGCATCGACCTTCACCCGGACGCTGGGGCGGCGGGAGCCCATGCCTGCTATCCAGACTGCCTGCCGGCCGTCGCCCGGCGTGGCCTATTTGGCGAAGTAGTCGCCGGCTTGGTAACCCAGGCCTATGCAGAGGAACTCGTCGGCGAGCATCAGTGGTCGGTCCCGATCTTCCTTTTCCGCTTCCATGCCGATGTGGAGAGCTATCTGTGGGACCTTCGCTACGATCCATCCCGCAAGCGCCAGGTATTCGGTCGCTTCGGTTCCGACTTCGTCGGGGTACGGCTCGACGCGGCCGGGAACGTGGTCCGGGTCATCGTCGGGGAAGCAAAGTGGCGCGCCTCCCTTACCAACTCGGCCGTCGCCGCCCTCCTCCATGGCGAGAAGAACCTGAAAGATCCGACTACGGGCAAGAATGTCCACAACGGTCGTGGCATTTGGTTTGAGGTGAATCGGGATAGCGTCGTTCCGAAGGGCTTGCGTCAGCTGCAGCGCCTGCTGGAGCTGCGGGATCCCGTGAATCATGCGACCGCCATTGCGTCCATGGACGCCGCGATCACCGCGACCGTACCCACGCTTGCTCGGACGAACCTCGTTGTGATCGCCGGCAACGCCGCAGCGACCCGCAAGAAACTGAATGTGCTGATCCCGTGGAAGAAGCCGCCGGCAGACTACACCGCCCCGCATGACTTGCAGGTTGTCGAGTTGATCCTTGAAGGCGGTGAGGCGCTGATCGACGGGCTGTATACCTCTATGTGGAAGCCCTGACGCCATGTCCGAAGAGATGCGGCGTGCCGTCGCAGAGCAAGTTCGCACTTCGCTGGCCATCGAAAACGCGTTATCCCGCCCACAGGCTCGCGCCTTCGTGCGTTGCTTGCAGACGACCTGGCAGGTTCCCACGATCCATTGGTCGGCGCGTGAGTCTGAGAGTCAGCTGAGTGACGCGCGCCGTCTTCTTCATGCGGCGCACATTTTCCGCACAGTGGATGGGCCGACGTGCCCTGGCGCTATCGACTGCTATCGCCGCACGGGCGAACTGCTTGAGTGGTTGGCGCGGGCAGATGACGGCCTGCGCACGATCGTACCAATCGAATTGCTCGCGGCCGGTGCCTACCAACTTGGCGGTTTGCCGGCGATGGCAGCCGGCTTGCTCGCCCAGGTGCCGTCCGATCAGGATGGGGTCAGCCTGCTCGCTGCCTTCCTGCGCGCCGACTTCGACGATGTCATCGCGCGCGCCGCTAATTTCTGGAGCGAGCACCCACATCTCACCCAGCCTGACCAGGGAACGTTGCTCGCAACCGCGCTCCTCGAATCCGACGAAGCCGGCGAGGATGGCGATCGCGTCACCTGGTACTTCACCATCGAATTAGTTCGCACTGTCGGCCTCATCGCCGACTGCCTCCGCCGCGGTGACGATCCACGCCTGGATCGCGCAATGGCCAAGTTGCGCGCGCTCGACGAGATGGCAGCTCGGACCTTCAGCGACGATGCAGCGCTCGTTCTTTCCCTGATCCGGGATGTGGCCGATCGCTTCGTTGCCGCCTCCATCTACAAACCCCTGCGCGCATTAGCTGTGCTCCGGCCAGAGCGGCTTTCCAAGCTCACCGATTACGCGCGTGACCAATTCAGTCGCGGGCGCGGTATCCTTTGGACATCGCAGCTGCAGGGACTGGAACGGCTACTACGCGACGACTCCTTCGCGCTTTGCACGCCGACCGGATCAGGCAAGACGTTGGTGGCCAACATGGCGATCGTCAAAGAATTGCTCCTGCGTGCGGAGCCCGCAGCGATCGGACCGTTGGCGCTTTATATCGTTCCCTCTCGCGCGCTGGCGAACGAGGTCGAGGCGAAACTGACCTCGGAGCTTGGTCGAGAGTGCCTGATTACGGGTCTGTATGGTGGCGCCGACTGGGGCATCACGGATGCCTGGCTGACGACCGACCGTCCGGTGGTGCTTATCGCTACGGTCGAGAAGGCTGACGCGTTGATGCGCTATCTCGGGCCCATCCTCATAGCGCGCATCAAACTCCTCATTATTGACGAAGCCCATCAGGTCGTACCCGACGCTGACGAGTCCACCCGCGTAAGCTTCGCGGAGCATAGCAATCGGGCCATCCGGCTCGAGACGCTGGTTTCGCGTATCGTCGCGCGACAGCCGGAGGTCGTACGCATCGCGCTCACCGCCGTTGCAGGGGGGGGCCGCACAGCCCGTTGCGCGCTGGATCGAAGGCCGCGGGGATGCTCAGGCCGTTGGCGTCCGCTATCGCAGCACCCGCCAGGTTATCGGGGTGCTGGAGACCGCAACGAACGCATCAGGTCGTATCCTGCTCGACCTCATGAACGGCCGCCCGCTTTACCTCCGGGGCGAGGAAGACCCGGTGTATCTTCCCCTCCGCGTTGCACCGATGCCTCAGCTTCGCTCGCAGTGGCGCAACAGCCTCAATCGCTTCAACACGTTGAGCGTTTTGTGGACCGCCCTGCATCTCGTAGAGGAGGATCAGCGCATCCTGATCTCGGTCGCGCAAGAGCCCGAACAAACGATGCGCTGGTACAAAGAAGCGCTTGAGCTGCCAGCTTGGCAGGCGATCGTCAATTTTACGCCGCCCCGGGGCCGCCGTGGTGAGCGCTTTGACGAGGCGCGAGCCGCTTGTCAGGACTATTGTGGAGCCGATAGCTTCGAGCTTTTCCTGTTGGAACGGGGAATTGCCACCAGCCACGGTCAGATGCCGCAGCGTCTCCGTCGGTTGATGGTGGAGATGATCGATCAGCGTATTTGCCCGATAACGGTCGCGACGGCGACATTGACGGAGGGTGTGAATCTTCCGTTCGATCTCATATTTTTGACCTCACTGAAGCGCACATCGTGGGATCCAGTCGAGGAGGAGCAGATCATCGCTCCGCTTAGTACGGCGGAGTTTCGCAATCTTGCCGGACGCGCTGGGCGACCTGGTGCATCGCGAGGGATTGAAGGACTGACCCTGGTCGCTCTGCCCCGCCAAATTTCAACCACTGCCACTGCGAGCCGCCCCATACAGCGTCGTCAGCTGGCAACCTTGAGTACGGAATACGACCAGCTGCGTGATGCGCTTGTAATAGAAGAGCGTGATGCCGATAGTGTGCCCAGCCCCCTGGCGATGCTGCTGGAACTGATCTGGGATCGCGCGCATCGGCTGCTGCAGGTATCGCCAGACGACTTCCTCAACTGGCTCGAGGCGACGGCGCCCACGACCGTCAGCGCAGCAGCCGGCACTGGAGCGACCGACCCTCGTGCCCGACTTGCGGATGCCATGGATGAGCTTGATGGCTTGGCGTTGGCGGCCGTGGAGGAACTTCAGCAAAGCGATACTGCTGCAATGTCGCGCGCGCAGATCGAGGCACATCTGAAAAGCGTTTGGGAGCGCACGTTCAGCGCAACAGCAACCGCCCAAGAAGCATGGCTTGAACAAGCATTTATTCGTCGCGGTTCCGGCGTAGTCACCCAGCTCTACCCTGACCGTGCCGAACGCACTCGCCTCTACCAATTTGGCTTCACACCGGTGATTGGTCGCCGGTTCGAGGGAGTAGCGACCGCGATACTTGCGGAAATCAGCAAGGCGGTAAACTACGGGACCGCTAGTCCAGAAGAACGGATCGACGTGTTCGAGCGGATCGGCGATCTCATCAAGGACGATCGCGGCTACGGTTTCCGCGTCCGCCGGACCGATACCGATGAGCGTCTGCTTGACCGCTGGAATGACGTCCTTGGGTGGTGCCTCAACGAACCTGATGTAACACCCCCTGCCCCCGATCAACTGCGATCTTGGCAGCGTTTCGTCGCCGACAACCTCGAATACCGTCTTGGTATGGCGTTGGGAGCCGTCGTTGCGCAGGCTTGGTCGCTGGGGGCAGCCGATCCGTTAGCCATCCCTAGCTTGAGTGATTGGAAGGCTACGACCGGTCTTCCGTGGTTCGGCTTTTGGGCACGGGAACTCCTACGCTGGGGTACGCACGATCCATTCATCGCCTTCTGTCTATCTCAGGGTTTGGCGAAGACACGGGATGAAGGCGCGAACCGCCGCGCCGACTTTAATCGCTGGCTGACATCTGCTGAACCAGCCCCCGAACCGGACGCGTTCATCGATCCGCAGCGCTTCCTCGAGTGGCAGAGGTCACTCGCCAGGAAGGCCACCGAGGACAAGCCGACTGCGCAGTTTGACGCCGTGCTGACCGGCACCAACGGACAACGCGGGCACTATGCCGTGGTACCCGTACTGCGGGATAATGAGGTTGTTTGGATCGACCCAGCGGGCTTTGAGCTTGCGATCACTCCGTCGGCACATACACTTAGCCGAAAAGCACGCCGGAGCGACTACGCGCTCAACACCGGTTCGGCTAACCCCACCGTGTCACGGCGCTTTCGTCCGGCGTAGTCCCTCGCGGCGTTCCCTAAGAAGCCAAACTTAGCAAATCGACCCAGCCAGTCTTTTGGGCATACCTCTGAAAGACTGGAGCGCGCTCAGTCTCGTTTCCGTCAAACGACGTTCAAAAAGGACTGGACATAACAAGACCGTTCATCAAGCACTGAGGTACGTTCGTCCGGGCCTATCTCCGCGCATCGATCGCTGAACAGGACGCCAACCGCGCTCGCGCCGCGCTGGATGCGTTCGCCGCCTCACATGGCCTCCGGATCGCAGCGCGCTATGTCGAACACGAGAGCGGCACTCGCCTAGCCCGACCGGAGCTTTTTTGACTACCGGACGGGCTGGACAACGACATCGGTCTAGCGGCCCACTGGACCCAACGTGCGCCGCAAGAGCATTGACGAAGCGTGGCGTCCTGCGGGCGTGGCCCAGCCTTGCCGTGATCCTGCGTTGAGCGCCGCGCCTCGATGCAGACTGTGGGACTTACACGAAAAACTTGGTAGCGCTGCATCATGCCAAAGGTAATCATCGCCGATAACGTCAGGCTGCCTCTCGCCGAGCTTTTCGGCGGAAGGCTCAAACAGCGTCGCCTTGCTCACAACATGACGCAAGCCCAACTCGCCGAGCGGACCGGCAGCACGGCCGCCTACATTTCGCAGGTCGAGCGCGCACAGGCCAATCCGACGCTCGATCTCATGGCGAAGATTGCCGAAGTTCTCGACACCGATGTGTGGGATTTGCTTCGTCCGAACAACGACTAGGAACCTAATCACTCCGAATTAATCGCTTCTTGCATCCAAACACGGCGTTGTTCCTTTTACGCTGGCCTCCTAAATCCAATTGGGTAGCAATCGACTGCTTCGAGCAACCGGACAAAGCGGTATCTGGTCTATCGTATGGAGTGTCGGCGTGAGCGATGGTAAAGCGATGCGACGTCGCTTCGGTCTGAGGATCGCGGCGCTGGCAGATCGATCCGGGCTCTCTGTTGAAGTCCTGGCGGCGCGGGCGACACTTTCCGTGCAGCGCATCAAGGATATCATGGGCGCGACGTCAGACTGCGTGACGTTACGCGAGATGACGCTGCTTTCTAATATCCTCATCACCCCCGTCGCTGATCTTCTTGCTCCTTCTGACCCGGTCGGGATCGTACCGTTCGAGAAAGTTGAACAAGGTGGAGCGCGACACGCGTAGCTCCTGGGCGACATCGGTTGCCGTCGCCCCCGGTGACTCCAGCCTCGATTTGATCGCAGGCAGATCATCTGGGTCGAGAAGCCGTTTGCGCCCCCGCGACGCTGTCTCGGGATGTGTTTTTAACCCGTGCAAATAACGATGGTGCCCATCAAGGGCGCGGATCAGCGCGTGAAGCTTGTCGTCAGGTGCGGGTTCGATGACAACGCCCGCCGCTACGATCTCGAACGCGATGCCGCGGCGGAGCATCCGGTCGATAAGGCGGATCAACGTCGGGGTGGAAAGTGTGATACACGACAGATCATAAACCACGACCCTGTCGCCGGCCTCAAGTTGGAGACCGCTGCGTGCGAGCAGATCGCCCAGCTTGTTGAAGCTCTGACGGCCCGCAACGACGATGAGCGCCTCGGAGTTCATGGCGGCCTTCTGATCGTCGATCGTCGCCGATCCTTGGCATTCCGCGAGGAACGCGACGACTTTTCCCACCCCTGCCCTCCTCTCGATGAACGGCGCCAGCGCCACCGTGTGCCGGGCGCGAATTCTGTAGGTCAACCATAGGCTCCGAGCAACACGGTGCGCGTCGAAGACCGGCCTGACCACGCAACCGCCGGCACCCAGGAAGGCCGTTAAAGCGACTCTGCCGAATTTCCATCTTGCGTCATTTTCGTTTTAGAGTTTATTTGGACTGCACCAGATGGACGGAGCATCATGCTTCCAGCGGCACTCACAGCGAAGGCAATCCAGCTCTGCGCAGCCATGGTTGGACCCGCTCAGCCAATCTCGGCGGGGTCCTTTCCGGTTGCCGTGATCAGCGGCGCTACCTTGCTGCGAGAGCCGCAGAACCTCGCGGATGCGGAAGCGACGGTACGCGACCTTCTCGCCCTCAGGGCCGACTTCACCGCGGGTCCGCTCCAGATCGCGGGGCGCCATTTTACGACCTTCGGGGTCACTCCATCGACGGTGTTTGATCCATGCAGTCTCGCGCGTGTCGGCGATGGCGGCCGCGGATCGCCGCTCGCCGGTACCGAAAGCGTATCAGATGTGGTCAGCCTGCTTCGCAAGGCGTTCGGCGCCCGCGTCACCGATACGATCCGACCGGCGAATGCGACATATGGGGCCCGCTACAGCTGGCACAAAGTCGGACAAGCCGTCGACTTCGTGCCGGCTGGCGGCGTCGGGACGATCGATCGTTGCCGGATCCGGGCACTGATGGCCCAGCACGGCATCCGGATCATCGAGCTCCTTGGCCCAGGCGATCAAGGGCATTCCAATCACTGGCACGTCGCGTTCGCCCGCCCGGGACAGACCATAGACCGGACGCAGCACATCGAGGACGGCGAAGACTGGTTCTTGGACGTCGCGCGGAACGGTAGCGGGCAGCAACCCGCCGGAACCAGGCAGCTGGACGCGGTCCCCGAGGGGTCGGTTGCCGAGCCGAGACCTGCGGCGTGGGACGTCTTCGCGACGACCGGTCCTCGTTCGCTTCAAGGAGGTGGATGATGCTGGCACGGACTCTCAAGACGATCTCGCAGAGCGCAGCGGGCGTCGTGATCCCCCTTGCCGGCGTGTTGGCGATCGCGGTGCCACAGCCGGCACGCGCGTCCGACTGGGGTTGTCAGGTCGTTCTGTGTCTCGCGACACCGGGCTCGCCGACGACCTATCCCGCCTGTGTGCCACCAATTACGAAGCTCTGGCAGCATCTCGCGATCGGTGGCGTGTTCCCCAGCTGCATCGGCGTCGGCATCCGGACGCGTCAAACGAAACATGGCTACAGCCTCACCGTCTCTAAGTCAGATGGAACGACGGCACGCTACCAGCTCGACACGCGCTACCAGACGGTGACGTCCCAATGAGCTACGACGTACCGGCCATCATCGCCTTGGCGAAAGCCTGCGCTCCCGAGATCGCGACCGAAGCGATCGTGCCGCTCGTCCTCACCGAGAGCGGCGGCGAGCCGTTGCAGATAAACGTGAACAAGGGTCCCCGTGTTCGCGCAAGAACAGTTCCGGAGGGAGCGGCGCTGGTACGCCGCTATATCGCGGCGGGCTACACGGTCGACGTCGGCCTCGCCCAGATCAACTCAGCAAATTTCACCCGTCTCGGCGTGACGATCGAGAGCGTGTTTGAGCCATGCAATAATCTTCGTCTTGCCTCGGTGATCCTGCAGCGCAGCTACGACACCGCCGCCCGGCATTATTCGGGGTTGGACGCGATCTCTGCGACGTACTCGATGTACAACACCGGGTCCCTCACCCGTGGTCTACGCAACGGCTATGCAGGCCGCGTCTGGTCAGCCGCGGTGAACCTGGGGTCCATTGAAACCGCTCCAGCCCTGCCAGGAGTTGACACTGCTGCGGCGACACGCGCGGCTTCGGCGGCACACCCAACGCTGACAGCCCAAGACCAATGGGTCGTCGGCCCGCTTTCGCCGACCACAGTCACGGTGTTCAAATGAGCGGCGCCAACAGCATCGTCCGGGACGACCGAATGCCTGTGGTTCCAGCCGAGCCGGCCGGCTTCGAGCTACCACCGGCCCTGGCCGGGCGATACGACGTTCGTGTCGTTGACGGTGCCGATGGCGAGCAGCGGATCGGTCTCTTCCGGCCCACTGATCGCGATGGACCCTCGATCGAGATCACGAACGATCGCATCGTTGCGCGAAGTGAGGACGCCGAGACGGTGGCCGCCCTCGTGACAATCGCGCAGCATAGCGGCTGGGATCGCATCGCGGTCGACGGGTCGCCGGAGTTTCGGCAGGCCGTTTGGGAGGCCGCGACCCGCGAAGGACTTAGGGTCAGTGGCTACGATCCCAGCTTCAACGAGCAAGAGCGCGTGGAGCAGGCCAGACGCGCATCGAAGGAGCGCCGCGAGCGCGACGCTCAGCAGGGAGCCGCTGCCCCGCCGCGCATTGACATTGTCGGCGAAACACATCCCAAGGCAGCGATGACTCCGCCGGAGGCGGATGGCCGCGGCGCGCTGCGCGACGATGACGGAAACGCGTTATCGAGCGGCGACCGAAAGCTCCTCCTCACGGTCAGCCGGCATATCGAGGACCGCAAAAGTCTCGATGCGCCCCTGCGTCCAGGCATGGATGCTTTCGATCGCGACGTTCGATCGGAGCGCCTCGATCATAATCGCGAGGCAGTAAACACGTCTCTGGAGCGCGCCCTCGAGAGCCCAACGCTGGCTGCGGCGTTCGAGCAGGTGGGATACGGGCCGGACCGGTTGCGCTCACTGGACATGGTCGACGAAAGCCATGGCGAAATCGCCGACGCGATCGCTCGCGTGCGATCGGGGATGCACCGCGAAACCCCTCATCTAGAGGCAAGCGAGCCACAGCGCGCCACCAGCGCCATTGCCGATGAACTAGAAGACGCCGCCCGCACGAAGCATTCGGCCGCCGGCAGCGGAACGCTGATCGACCGAGAGCCGACTGTCGGGGAACGTCAGGACCGCGACGCGAGTGCGAGACAGCGCGAGAGCGAAGAACTGGCGGAGATCTTTCTGAACGGGACCATCGATCGCGTCTCGGCCGATCCACGGCTCGCCGGCGCGCGCGAGGCACAGGCCGCGATGGAGCTCCATATCGGCGAGGTCTTCGGCGGTGATGCGGGCCGCATGGCAACCGCTAACCTCGAAAGCCGACAGATGATTTCGGACGTGCTGCGGCGGGGGTTCGAGGTTTCAGTGCGTGAGCCGACCCCGGTTCGACAGGTCGAGCCGATCCAGATCCGATCCGACATGGAGCGGTAGAGCTAGCGATGGAGACCCCTATGAAGTTTACGTCGAACATGGGCAGGCTGATGTCCGATCGTCGTGCCCGGCAACTGATCGGCGTCGCCGGCATGATTGCTCTCGCCGCGATCGCGCAGCCGGCACTTGCCCAGAGTAGCGGAACCGCAATCGAAGGCGGGCTCAACACCATCAAGGACTGGATGGTTACGGTTGCCGGCGTCGTCGGTGTGATCGCGGTCATGGCAGTCGGTTATGCGAAACTAACGGGCCGCATGGACTGGGGACGCGCCGTCACCGTGCTGATCGGCATTGGCATCATCTTCTCGGCGACGACGATCGTCGGCTGGATGAGCTCGGGTGGCTGAAGCCGACAAATTGGCGGAAGATAAGGTCTTCCTCGCCTTGACCAGGCCGTCGGTCTTCATGGGACTGCCGCTCGAGGCGATCATGCCGATCATCATGGTCTGCATGGTCCTGTGGGGGATCATGCATAACCCGTTCTATCCCCTGGCATTGTTCGGCGCGCTCTACTTCCCGGCGCGGATGGTCGTCCACTACGACTACAATGCCTTTCGGTTGTGGGGCCTTTGGTTCCAGACGGTTTTCCTGTCGAAGAACCGGAAGTTCTGGGGTGGCGGGAGCTATTCTCCCGTCCGCCTCGGGAAGGCCGTTAGACGCAAGCAGTTCGGCAATGACTGACACCCGGCTGCAGCACAAGCGCGTTGCCGTGCGCGAGACGGACGACGTCAAGTTCATCCCCTACACCCGGCACGTCGACGACACAGTCGTAGCCCTCGAAGACGGCTCGCTGATGCGACTATATCGCGTCGACGGACGGCCCTTCGAGACGAGCGATATCGCCGACCTCAACACCTGGCACACCAAGCTCAACATCACCTGGCGATCGATCGGTGACGATCGTGTCGCATTGTGGACGCATCTCGTTCGAACAGCGACCGATCCGGTCCTCGGCGGTGACTTCCATTCGGATTTCGCCCGGCGGCTGCAAGATCGCTACTCTGAGGCGTTGAGGGAGAAGGTCCTCTACCACAACGAGTTCTATGTTGCGGTCATCGTGCGGCCATCGAGCATGGCCGGCGACCAGGTAGCGCGCTTCTTTGGACGACGGAGTAGCCCCGACGAACTCGACACGCGCGCGTTGGCGATCATGGCGGACAAGTGCCGCGACTTTGAAACGCTGCTGGCGGACGCCGCCCCCGAGCCACTGTCACTCTATGAACATGACGGCATCCTGTTCTCGAAGCCCATGGAGGTGCTGCACTTCATTCTGACGGGCGACCGCATCCGCGTGCCCCTGCTGGATGGCCGTCTGGGACAGGCGCTGTACCAATCCCGCGTGGTGTTCGGCCGGGAAGCGGCCGAGATCCGGCTGCCGCACAAGTCGCATTATCTCGGGATGTTCGGCGTCCGCGAGTATGTCGCGAGCACGCGAACAGGGCAGTTCAACAGCCTGCTCAAGCTCGATTTCCCCTTTGTGCTGACGCAGAGCTTCGCCCCGCTGGTAAAACAGGCCGCTAGCGAGCGCTTTTCCAAGAAATACAAGCAGATGACGTCGTCGGATGATGCCGGCGTCAGCCAAGCGATCGAGCTTCTGGACGGCCAGGACGAACTCATGGCGAACAGGTTCGTCATGGGTGAGCATCACCTGTCGATCTCGGTAATCGACGACGATCCGAAACGGCTGCTCGAGCGGCTATCGATCGCGCGCTCGGCCGCGGCGGATACCGGGATGGTCATGGCGCGCGAAGATGTCGCGCTCGAGGCGGCGTTCTGGGCACAGCTGCCGGGCAATTTTCGAATGCGGGCACGTCCAGCGGTGATCAACAGTCGCAATTTTGCTGCGTTGAGCCCTTTCTACACGTTTCCTGCAGGACGCCGATCGGGCAACCATTGGGGTGAGGCGGTCACGCTGCTTAAGACGCGCGCCGGGTCGTCCTTCTGGTTCAACTTTCATCGCGCCGACATCGGGCACACGCTGATTATCGGCCCGACCGGTGCGGGGAAGACCGTGCTGCAGAACTTCCTTCAGGCGCAGCTCGAAAAGACCGGCGCACGGCAGATATTCTTCGACAAGGACCGCGGCGCCGAAATTTTTGTCCGAGCCTGTGGAGGCACCTACCTGACGTTGCGCAATGGCGAGCCAACCGGCTTTGCGCCGCTAAAGGGGTTGCCACCTACTGCGGAGAATATCGCCTTCCTCCGTCAATTCGTCCGCGTGCTAGTTCGTCGTGAGAACCGGCCACTCACGGTTGCCGAAGACCGTCTCATCGATGACGGCATCGACGCCGTCATGCGGCTTCCCTCATCCGCTCGCTCAATGGGCGCGCTGCGCGAGATGCTCGGCTACGCGGACGCCGAGGGGATCGGCGCCAGGCTCGAGCGGTGGTGCCAAGGCGGATCGCTAGGCTGGGCCTTTGACGGCCTGGTCGACGAGGTATCGTTGTCGGCACGGTTCGTCGGCTTCGACATGACGCAATTCCTCGAGAACCCGGAGATCCGCACGCCTACTATGCTCTACCTGTTTCACCGGGTGAACGAGCTGCTCGATGGACAGCGGGTCGTCGTCGATATCGACGAGTTTTGGAAAGCGCTGCAGGACGAAGCCTTTCGATCGTTCGCGCAGGACGGACTGAAGACCTTCCGCAAGCGCAACGCGTTCATGGTCTTCGGCACGCAGTCACCCGCGGACGCGCTGCGCTCTCCGATCGCCCATTCGATCATTGAGCAGACGGCGACCAAGATCCTCCTGCCCAACTCGGATGCGAAGCGTTCCGATTATTGCGACGGGCTGGGACTGACGGAAGCGGAGTTCCGGCTGATCCGCGAGGATCTGACGCCGGAGAGCCGCTGCTTTCTCGTCAAGCAGGGCCACACCTCCATCGTTGCCAAGCTCGACCTCGGCGGCATGCCAGATGAGCTGAAAGTCCTGTCCGGACGGGCAGAGACCCTGATCGCCATGGATGAAGCGATCGCCGTCGCCGGCGACCATCCAAACGACTGGCTGCCACTATTCTACGTTAACGAGAGGAAAAGCTGACATGCGGATCAAACGGACCTTGCTCGGCCTCGCAGCATCGGTCGGGGTGATCGGACTCGCCGCGCCCGTCGCGGCGCAGGGCATCCCGGTGTTCGACACGACGACGTATCTCCAAGCGTTGCAGACCGCCCGTCAAACCCTGACCATCGTCGACCAAGGAAGGCAGCAGATCCAGACGGCCGCCAACCAGTTACAGTCGCTGCAGAAGCTCACCAACATGAGCGAGATCGCCTCGACCCTGAACCTGCCTCAGGTGCGCAACCTCCTCCCCGACGCCAATACCGACGCAGCAACGTTGCTATCCGGCAACCTTTCGAGGCTGGGGCCGCTCGGCAACCTCGCCTCGAATATCCAGGCAAGGTACCGTCTTTCAGGAACCGGATCGTCCGACGCGGACGCAGCCTATGATCTGGCGTTGCGAAACGCCACGGGGGCCGCAGCGACGACCGCGGCACTCGGCGAAAACACCCTGAACGTGACCCAAGCACGGACCCAGGGCCTCGATCAGCTCCGCCAGCAATTGGCGAGCGCCCGCGATCCGAAGGATGTCATGGACCTGCAGGCGCGCATCGCGGTCGAACAGGCGCAGCTCCAGAACGATATGCTCAAGATGCAGGCGGTCCAGATGGCCCAAGCCGGTGCGGCAAATCTGGCCGCAAGTGCTGCGCTGGTATCCGCAGGCCGCAACGAGTCAGCGTTCTTCGAGGCCAACACGATCCGGAGGTAACATGCGTCGGTTCATTTCATTATGTGGGCTACTGACCGTCTGCGCGTGCCAACAGCAAGTCTCCATTCCCACCGCCAAGCAACTTATCGCCGATCGATCGCTGCTGACCGAGTGGCAGGGCAAATGTGACACTGGCGAATACAGCCAGCTTTCGCCGGCGCGAAAGGCCGAGTTCTGCGCGACCACGCAGGAGGCCACCATCTCCGTCGCACAGATGCAGGCGGGCAAGAAGGATTCGGATTTCTTCAAGGCGAACACGCTGAGGAAGTGATGCTCGTGCGGTGTCGGTTCGCAATATCAGGACGGGTTTAGCATGGCCGCTCCCAACATCATGACGTTGTTCACGACCATGTATGGGTACGTGGAGAGTGCCATTGCCGGTGCCGTCGCGACCTTCGGTTCGGGCCTTGTGAGCTTCGTCGCGGCGCCGCTTGCACTTGCGGCCACGATCTACTTCCTGTTGCTCGGCTTCGCTGTCCTGCGGGGTGCTATCCAGGCGCCACTCCGGGAGCTCGTGTTCCAAGCTGGAAAGGTCGGCTTCGCGCTCGCGGCGGCCAGCGCGGTCGGCTATACGACCTTTGTCGTCAACATCGCGACCGACCTGCCAGCCCAGATCATCGCGGCAGGGTCGGGGACGCCAGTCACCAATCCGGGCACGACGTTCGATACCTATGTTGCCGACACCGGCAAACTCGGTCAGCGAATGGTCGACGCGAATACAAAGGTCCAGGCGCAGGCTTCGCGCGGCCTGACTGACTTCCGGACGCCGCTCATTCAGCTGACGTGTTCATTGGTCACCTATATCTGCATCGCAATCCTATACGTCTTTGCGTTTCTGTCGGCGTCGATTGGTTTCTGCATCGTCATCTTCGCCAAGCTGTCCGTTTCGATCTGCGTTGCGCTCGCGCCACTTGCTCTTGCCTGCTTACTGTTCAACTCCTCGCGGTGGCTGTTCGATGGCTGGTTGAAGCAGACCACCAACTTCGTTCTCCTGATGGTCATCATGGCGATCATGACGAAATTCATCACCGGCCTGCAGGAGGCCGCGATGGACGGCATCCTGGGTTCAATTGGCGACGGTACCATCTTTGTCACCACCGAGAATACGTATCTGACACTCAGCGCCGGGGTCATGGTCGTGGCGACGATCTCCTGCTCAGCGATCTATATCGTCGGCTCGATCTTCTTTTTTCAGTCCCCCGCCATCGCCTCGGGGATCGCCGGCGGCGCCTCGTCCAGCGGCCATGGCTTTCTGATGACGGGTGCGAACATGATGGCCAATCGCCTGATGTTCCGGCGCGCGACCCAGGCTGCCACTCCAGCCAATCGGGCGGCGAGCGGCGGTTCGATCAATCGCGCGGCATGACCATAGCGATGAGCATCGTCCAGATCGGATCCAGGCCGCTGGATCCAGCATCACCAGCATTGGAGATCGTATGAGAGGCTTAGCCCTGGTGGCGATCGGCACGATCGCGCTTAGCGGATGTGCCGGCGCGCAACTCAAGAAGCCGGCGGTCTGCGACGGCAAGCATCGACGGCCAGCGAACGCCTACGGCAGCGTTCTTCCGACGCTGCCGATCCCCGTGCCTGTATCGCAAGCGGCGGCACGATCAATGATCGCCCCGCCATCCGGCTCCGCGCCACCGCAACAGCCTGCGTCTGCCCCCGAGATCCCGACGCTACGAGGCTCGGGCACGCCTTCCTCATCGTCGGGCCGCGAGATCCTAGGTCCGGCGGCCAAGCCCCGCCTGTCAAACCGGATCGTCGCTCGATCCTACCTTCCATGCTGATCAGGGGGACGACGCCATGCCGGCGGTGAAGGCCGAGAAGAAGGACGAGTATTTTCAGACGTCACGGACCTGGGAATACGATCGCTTCCGCGCTGCCGCAGGACGCGAGAAGCTCGCTTGGATCATCGCGGCAGTCGCGGTGGTATTGGCGATTGTCGCGGTGGCCGCCGTCGCGATGCTGACCCCGCTCAAGACGGTTGATCCGTTCGTGATCCGCGTCGACCGATCCTCGGGTGAAACCCAGATCGTCACGGCCCTGAAGGGACCGCAGCCCCGCACCTACGATGAGGCGGTCAATCGCTACTTCATCGCGCAATACGTCCGGCTACGGGAGGGCTGGCTCAACGATGCAGCACGCGAAAATGCCTATGCCGTCATGCTGATGAGCGATCAGAACGAAGCACAGCGTTATCTGAACAGCGTCCAGTCAAGCAACAGGAATGCACCGTCCAATATTTATGGTGACAAAGGCTTCGTATCGATTTCGATCCGGTCGATCAGCTTCCTCAGCCAGACCGTCGCGCAGGTCCGCTATTCCAAGATCATTACCTACGGACAGAGCGCTCCCATCGCACAGAATTGGAACGCCATCCTGACCTTCAAATTCACGACAGCCCCCGAGCATGAGAAAGATCGCAACATCAATCCGCTCGGCTTCCAGGTCGTCAACTATCGCTCTGATCCGGAGGCGTGACATGAACGAGCCATCGAACTCCCGGGTGAACCCGGATCGTGTCGTCGTCCCGTTCCTTCCGGCGCTGCGTCGGAGGGTCGAGGAGCGGCTGTCGCCTTCGATGAGCAAGCTGACCGTGACGAAAGCGGGCGCGACGAGCCGGTTCTGGCGAGGGATTGGAAGGATATGGCATCGGCTAGTCGCCTTCTCAGCGGTCGGGCTCATCGCGTCGACGATGATCCCTCGTCCCGCGACCGCCTCTGAGGTCCCTCGCCCGGGGTCGAAGGACACCCGGTTGCGAGACGTCAATTACGATCCCGATCAGGTTGTCTCGATCGTCGGCAGTTTCCGCCATGCCATCGAGATCCGATTTGGACCCGGTGAGACGATCACGCAGGCGGCGCTCGGGGATACGGTATCGTGGCAGATCGCGCCGGTCGCCAACATCGTGTTCCTGAAGCCCCGGGAACGCGCCGGGCCCACCAATTTGATTGTCGTCACCAATGCGGCAGGCGTGGCTCGCACCTATCACTTCAATCTCTCGTTGGGGACGGCCGGCACGATGTACGGCGTCCGCTTTCGTTATCTGCGCGAGGAGCGCGCGGTCGCCGCTTTGCAGGCTCAGGTCGCAGAGGCGCAGGCCGCCAAGGCGATCGAGTCTGGTATTACCACAGCGGCGCTCGACCATGCCGTGATCGAGGGTCAGCGGAACCTGAACTATACGGTGCAGGGCGACGTGGCACTGCAGCCTAGCGAGGTATCGGACAACGGTGAGTTCACTGTTCTGCGATATCCGGGTCATGCCGACGTTCCGTCGATCTTCGCGGTCGACGTCGATGGTACCGAAACCATCGTTCCCTACGACGTGCGCGAGGATTTCGTCGTGATCCATGCGGTGTATCGGGAGTTGCGGCTCCGTCGCGGCACCGCCGTACTGTGCATCTTCAACGAGGCCCCTCCCCGCAACGTCCGGGGTGACCGGACCGGCACCGTGTCCAACGTCGTCGAGCGCAAGGTGAAGGACCAATAGCATGGCCGAGACCATCATCGATCGTGGCGGGTCGATCGGCCCCGAGCCGATCGCATCGCAACAGCCGGACACCATGGTGGCGCGTAGCGGCGGCTGGGGGAATATTGCCCTTCTGAGCGCTGGGATAGGGCTTGTCGGCGCAATTAGCGGCATAGCCATCGGGTACGGTGCCTTTCATCGACCGGTGAACGCGACCAACGCTGCCGCGCCTGCGAAAGCTAGCGATCGCAGCGTTGACGAGGTGATGGCCAATCCAAATGTCCAGCGCGCCGCGCTCGCCAATCAGCTCGGCCAACCTGGCGCTCCCGCAACCGATATCTTCGGTCGTCCCATCACGCCGGCGACACCGACGGTCGACGCGAGCGGCAATGCGAATCCTGCGGCGGGTGTCGTGGCGAACCAGGGTCCGACCGCAAGTGGCCAACAGACGCCCGCTCAGCGCCGCGCGGAACAGGCAAGGATCATGGCGGATGCAGCGCGCCGATCGCCGATCATGGCGTTCGGTGCGACGGGTCCGACCCCCGAAACATCCGGATCGGCAAATGACGCGACGAGAGCTTCGCAGGATCCCGGTGGGGTCCAAGATGGCAGCGACCTCCAGACCGGGCGGTCGATGGTCGCTCGTCGTGATGTCGGCGCGAGCGGCTTCAATGACCAAGGCGAAGGCACTGCAACGGCAAAGGGCGCTACGGACCTCGGCGACCAGCTGAGCCATTCCGGCATTCAGACGGTGCGCGCGACGATGGTGGGCGACCGCAGTCTCCTCCTCAGCGCCGGAACCGTCATCCCTTGCACGCTGCAGACGGCGATAAACTCGACGCAGGCGGGCTTTGTGTCATGCGTCATCAATCACGACGTCTTCTCGGAAAACGGCCGCATCGTGCTGCTCGACAAAGGCACGAAGGTGCTCGGCCAGTATGCAGGCGGGATCACGCAAGGTCAGGCGCGCCTTTTCGTTCTCTGGACCCGGGCACTCACCCCTCGCGGCGTCGCGATCAACCTTGGTTCGCCGGCGTCTGACAGTCTTGGGCGCGCGGGATTGCCGGGCGGGGTTGATACACAATTCTGGTCCCGCTTCGGCCTTGGCCTCGTTATTTCGGTCTTGGAGGACGCCTCCAACATCGCGAGCCGGGCGGTTCAAGGGGAAGGAACCTATTCGACGCAGGTTCCGGGCAACACCGCCAATACCGTTCTTCAACAGACGATGCAGATCAGGCCCGTCTTGAAGAAGAACCAAGGCGATACGGCGGCTATTTTCGTCGCGAAGGATTTTGACTTTCGGTCGGTCTACGAAGTGCGCCTGAGGCGCTGATATGGCGTCGGGTTCAGCCTCGCTGCTCTACGCTCATAACGCGGCGCCGATCATTCGCCATCTGGAGCGCGCCGACGTCACAGAACTCGTCATCAACGAGCCCGGCCTGATTGGACTGGAAACTCGCGCGGGTTGGGAGTGGCACGAGGAGCCTTCGCTCGACAGTTCGTCTTTGATGACGCTCTCGCGGCTCATCGCCGGCTGCACCAAACAGGATGTCAGCGCTGAGTATCCGATCGTATCATCGGTCCTTCCAGGCGGTGAACGAGCGCAGGTCGTCGTTCCACCCGCAGTCGAGCAAGGCTTCATCTCGATCACGGTACGCAAAGCATCCGGTGTCTCGATGGACCTCGACGATTTCGATCGGGCCGGTCTTTTCAGTGAGGTGCGTGCCAAAGGGCTTCACGAGGAGATCGATGCGGCGTTGCTCGCGCGGCGCGCGGCCGGTGATTGGAAGGCGTTCTTCCGACTGGCCGTGGAAGCGAAGAAGAACATTCTGATTTCCGGCGCCACAGGATCGGGCAAGACCAGCTTTTCGAAGGGGCTCATCAAGCTGATCCCCGACCATGAGCGGATCCTGACGATCGAGGATACGCGCGAGCTGGTCGTGCCGCAGCGCAACCGCGTCCACATGATGTACGCCAAGGACGGCAAGGGGCTGCAGAAGGTCGGGGCAAAAGAGTTGCTGGAGTCTGCCCTTCGCATGCGCCCTGATCGCATCCTCCTCCAGGAGCTGCGCGATGGAACGGCGTTCTTCTACCTAAGGAACGTCAACAGCGGTCATCCCGGATCGATCACCACCGTCCACGCCAATACGGCCGAGGGCGCGCTCGAGCAGCTCACGCTCCTGGTGAAGGAGTCGGACGGCGGAAGCGACCTCGACCGCCATGACATCAGAGCATTGCTGCGGTCGCTGGTGGACATCGTCGTGCAAATGGACCGGCTGCCCCCGCGAGACGGGCAGCCTGCGCGCTATCGCATGACGGAGGTGTGGTTCGATCCGGCGGGTAAGCCGCGAGACTGAGGAGGGTCGCGCGTGAGCGGCAAGTGGGTCCGGAGCAGCGAAGGGTCGCAACCCGGCGCAATCATCTTTCTAACGGTGATCGGCCTTGCGTTCAGCGCGGCGATCGGAGCCGTCGCAGTCCTCTGCCGCGCGCATCTTCTCAGTGCCAAGACACCGTGGCTGAAGGTCCCGGCGGCCCTGTGGTCGATGCGTGCCTATCCGATCATCTACAAGCCGTTCATCGTCGGTTTCGGGATCGGACTGGTGCTCACCGGATTTCTGATCGCGTCTTCGCTCTTCCGGCGGCAGACCCTCCATGGCGAGGCGCGCTGGGCGCGGCCGGGCGAGGTTCGCAAGGGCAAGCTGCTCGGCAAGGCAGGCATCGTCCTGGGCAAGTTCGGCGGAAAGGTGATGCGCTTCGACGGATCCGAGCACGTGCTGCTCGAGGCTCCGACCAGGGCTGGCAAGGGCGTTGGCGTCATCATTCCCAACCTGCTCGACTGGCCCGACTCCCTAGTAGTTCTCGATATTAAGCAGGAGAATTGGGACAACACGGCCGGCTATCGCCTGAAGGAGCTGGGCCAGCGTGTCGTCCTGTTCAACCCGCTTGATCCATCCGGACGGACGGCTCGCTACAATCCGCTCAGTTATATCGATCGTCGCAATCCGGTCGAGGTGATCAACGAACTGCAGAAAATCGCGGTCATGCTGTTCCCCGATCCGCTGACCGGCGACAAGTTCTGGGCCGAGGGGGCACGTACGGCGTTTCTTGGCGTCACGGCCTATATCGCTGCGACGGCCGACGATGGCGAAGACGCGCTCCCCTTCACGTTCGGTGAAGTCTACCGGCAGTTCGCAGCTGGCGACGCGCAGCGACGGTTCCCGAAGATCATCGAGCAGCGCAAAGCGACCGGGAAGCCGCTGTCTGGGGGCTGCGAATCTGCCATCCGTGATTACACGTCGTCGTCGGCGAACACGTTCACGGGGCTTCGTCAGTCGGTGACGGCCAAGGTCAATGCGTGGCTGAACCCCTATGTCGATGCCGCCACTTCGGAAAGCGACTTCGATCTGCGCGACTTCCGAGATGAGCGTATCTCGCTGTATCTCGGTGTCTCGCCCGACGACCTCGATCGCGCCGCGCCGATCTACGGCTTGCTGTTCCAGCAGCTCGTCGACCTGAATGTGCGCGAACTGCCAAAGGGAGATCGGCACCGGGTGAAGGTGCTTCTCGCGCTCGACGAATTCGCCAGCCTCGGCAAGTGCTCCGTCCTGGCGAACGCCTTCAGCTACGTCGCCGGCTATGGTCTCCGGCTGCTTCCGGCCTTCCAATCGATCGAGCAGATCCAAGGCGTCTACGGCGACAAGGTGGCGGCCGACATCGAACGCAATTGTGCCGTGCGGCTCATCCTCCGCCCGGCAGGGCTGTCCGATGCGAAGAATATCTCCGAGCAGCTTGGCACGTACACGTTCAAATCACGATCGCGCTCGATAGGGACCTGGGGAGGCGGGGGTGGCTCCACGTCGCTGTCCGATCAGCGCCGCCCGTTGATGCTTCCCCAGGAGGTTGAAATGTTGCCAGAGGACGATCTCATTGTCTTTCGGCGTGGCATGTATGCGACCTATGGCAAGAAGGTTCGATACTATGCCGAGAAGAAGCTCGCGGCACGCACACGGATCGCGCCACCTGCCATGCCGATGATCCGGCTCGATCCCGCGGTGGCCCGCAATAGCTTGAGGGTCATTCAGGCAAGCGAGTCCGGCGCGGAGGACGCTGCTGCGATTGCCGCTTCCGGCCTCGCGTCGCCGAATTCAACCCATGGGAGCTCTGATCAACGGCGTACCTTGCTCAGTCGTACCGCCGTGGACGCAGCCTTGGCTGTGCCTCCAAGCGCACGAACAAAGGAGCTGTTCGATCATCTGATCGCACTCAACATTCGGGTCGCTTAGTTTCTCGGCAATCGCCGATGGCCAGATAATTAGACCCTCAAAGATCAGCATGGGCGACGCGATCCCACACGCGGTCATTCACGACTTTTCTTCGGCCCGAGCTTCTTCATGACCGCGGGCCAGGTCAGCGATTACACCGGTGCGGCGGCGCTGCTCGACGACCCGCACAAGGGCGCAGTGGCTGCTCAGTGATCGCGGCTATGACGCCGTCGGGTCAGGAATGCTCTTAACGCCAAGGGCATTAAACCCGGCATCCCGCGTCGAAGGTCGGGTAAAGAGTCGCTCAGATACGACTAAGCCGCATCGAGATCATGTTCGGCCGTCTGAAGGACTGGCGCCGTGTCGGCTCCCGCTACGATCGGTGCCCAAACGCCTTTTTCTCCGACGTCGCCTCGCGGCCACCATCATCTCCTGGCTGCGATCAACGAGTCCAGACCCTAGCTACTCCCCCCAGCTAGGTCGATAGGACGCCAAGTCGCACCGTTTCGCTTCGCGAACCGTGAAAAGCTTTCCGGAGTGTGACGCTCGATCACGTTGGCTTCATAGTCGACTACAACGAAGATTGGGTCTGCGGCGTTCGGGACCACGTCGCCCACGGCAAGCAAATAGGAATGCGTCAGCCCCCCGTAGAACTGCATGGTGATCATGACACAGCCAGGTTTTTCGCCCTCCGGTGTCTTGGTGGCGACCAGGAGCAGATGATGGTGTGCGAGCACCGGGAAAGCTTCGGTAAATTTCTTGGCTTCCTCGATCGAAAGCTGAACGACGCTGCCAGTTCCGTAGCGCGCATAGTCTCGGGCGCTGGCAAATGCTGGCGTCCGAACAGCTGCGTCTCCAAACAGATGAGCACAGACGTTTACGCCTATTTTGACCAGCACTCTGTCATAGGCAACGGGATCCATGGTCTGGCGAAGATGGATTCCGGGCGTGTCGGTACTGATTGAGGTGGCGTCAGCGGGGACGACGAGCTTCGGGTGGTTTTGACGGATTAGGGTTAGCAGGCTGGCGACAGCCTCGACATCTTCCGCCCGGCAAGTCATCGCCCCCCTGCCCCTACGAAAGACACGCGCGGTAAGAGTTCCGGTTGTTTCGGTATTTGGGTACTCGAGCGGCTCGAGCCAGACGGCCCCGCGCGGCGCTGCTGCGGCGCTGTCGACCTCGCCCGGCTGGTAAGCGACGCCGTCCCAGCGCAAGAAAGTCAGACGGTAACGCACCTCGACACCGTCCCGCAGCTTTTCACAAAGCGTAAGCAGGTCGGCGAGTGCCCCAGATCGCGAATCAACTCGTTCGCCGACGCCGCGTCGGTCGCGCTGACAGTCATCCGTTCGGGCGGTACGTAGTTCACTTGCGGCCAAACCATTGACTGGCCTCCGCTGCCAAGCTCCTGTTCAAGAAGCAGACCGGACTGTGGATCATCAAAGTAACTGACCGGCGCGTAAATAGAGGGCGCGGCAGTCCTTTTGCCCCGCTTTCGTGACCGGGTCTGCTTGAACAAGCGGGCGATCGCCAGAGGAGAGGCGCGCATTACCTTCGTTTCCATGGGAGAGAAAACGTCAGTATTGCAGACCCCGCAGACGACATCCTTCAGCAACCACTTGCCGTCGTCACCGCCCATGCCCGCCGGGACGACGTGCTCTTCAGTATAAGGGCCGTCGGAAGGACAGTAGATGCAGGTCACGCTTGATCTCCGTGGTGAGCAAAGCTTGTCGGTCGTTCCGTGCAGTCTCGCCTGCCGTGCCGACAACGCTTACATCCAGACAGCGCAACCGATTGAGATCCGTTTCAACACCCAAGCGCTCAGCCCGACAACGCCATCTCGATCCTGTCTTCGCTCCAGTAGGGATCGATGAACGGACACTCGTAGCTCGGGCCGACATGATCGAGCTTAGCGGAGGCGAAGAAGCCTCTGGCGGCATCGTGGAGCGTTTCGGGAATAATTAGGAACGCCGGTTCCGTCTCTGCAAACGGTAGGTCGCCGACGTGTCGCCACTCGCGCTCCCACTCGAAAAGGTAGGTCGAGACACCATAGGTGCCGGGCAAGTCCACAAAGGGCGCCAAATTCCAGACCGGAGCGGCCGGATCGCCGGCTGCGCTATGGACCAGGGCATTGATCGCCTGCGCCTGCGGCGTATCCTTATAGGCATAGAGGATCGGCCCGCCGCCTCGCTCGACCAGAAACTCCTTGCGAAAGCCGATCCCGTGCTGACCTCGCGCGTCAGCCAGGCGCTTGAAGTGATGAAGCGGCACCTCACTAAAACAGACCGAGCGCTTGGCGTGCGGAAGATGGCGTCCGGCACCGAACGCCTTCATCGCGACAATGCGCCGCTCGTACAGGATCGCAATTGCGTTATCATAGGCCGATTTGAACTTAGACTCCTTGGCGAAGTGGACTACGTATTTGGACATGTCCTTCCATGCAGGATCAATTGTGCCGATCAGCGGCATCGCAGGGGCCATGGGCTAGGCGAACCGGAGCGGCATCGTGCAACTGCCATGGCTTACCAAGCTCCTCGCGCGACGGTCGCCGGCAGCCGCAGGTCACGAACCAGCCCGTCATTGCTGCCGATCGTCAGCGATGGCTTCTGCTTACCTCGACGCGTGCCGAACCATGTTTCAGCGATGTGGATAATATCGGTGTTGATAGGCCGGTCTAGGACGTGATCGATCAAGCGCTCGCTCAGCTCCGGATCGGGCATCGTAAAGTAGTCGCCGGCCTTCTTTAGCTGGTTGAGGTCGGGTGCTTCATCGGATAGCCGCTTCTGCAACATTCGGCGTGGAATGGCCACTTCCTGCTGCACGTCCTGGAACGCTTCTTGGTACAAGGGAGACATGAAGTCGATCACGTGGGTCTCGGTTTGGACCCACATGTGGAAGCCGTCTTCGTCGAACTCTACGGTACCTCCCCCATCCCGCCCGAAGAACATGACCTTCTCGGGTTCGACGCATAGCGCAAAACCTCCGGCTACCGCCCTGGCCGGTATCTTGTAATGCTTGTTCAAGATTAAGGCGCCGATGCAGGCAAAGAGCGTGCACGCCTTGCCGGGATTGCCCTCGTCCTTGATCGTGCCGTGGATCACCTGATGGATGCGGTTGAACTCGGATAACGGAAGCAGAAAAGTGCTCATACAGTCTTATATGTGATCGCCCCAGGCCAGTGCCTAGAGCTGACGGCTTCCTGCGGCACTGACGAGAACCGGCAGATTTCGAGAAGCGGGTGTTTTGGTTCAGTCCGACCGATCTCACAACGCTGGCTGCCTCTACTTTACAGGCGGCCTGAGTTGGCTAGCGTGGCCCGGGAGGGGAATGGCTTGGCACCTGAGATAGATAGTGATGACTTCGCACGGCGCTTCGCGCTGCGACCTGGTCAGCTCATGTGGTTTCTGGGCGCGGGTGCGTCTGTCTCTGCGGGCGTGCCCACCGCATGGGACATGATCTGGCAGTTCAAGCAGATCCTCTATGCGGCGCAGCGGCGGGTGCCGCTTTCGACCATCGCCGACACCGGCAATCCGAGTGTGCGTGCGTTGCTCGACGCCCATGTCAGCGGATCGGGCAGCTTACCAGTCCCCGGTGCTCCGGACGAATATGCGGCGCTATTCGAAGCAGCTTATCCCGCCGAGAAGGACCGTCGAACGTTCATCGATGGCATGATCGGCGGCGCAAAGCCTGCTTATGGCCACCTAGCGCTCGCTGCCCTGCTAAAGGCGGGGCATGCTCACCTGATCTGGACCACCAACTTCGATCACCTCGTCGCGGATGCCTGCGCACAAACCTATGGCACCACCAAGTCGCTCAGCGTCGTGGCCCTTGATGCGCCTGATCTGGCAGCCGAGCAGATTGCAGCGCAGCAATGGCCTATCGAGGTCAAGCTGCACGGCGATTTCCGGTCCCGCCGGCTCAAGAACACACCCGACGAGCTCAGGCAGCAGGATGCACAGCTCAGAGAGGTGCTCGTCGATTCCTGCCGCCGATCCGGTCTGGTCGTCGGGGGGTATAGCGGACGCGATGCGTCCATTATGGATGCGCTCGAGGCAGCACTCGAACGCCCCGGCGCCTTCCCGGGAGGCTTGTTTTGGCTGCATCGCGGCGAGGAGCCACCCTTCGAACGCGTCAACCAGCTGCTCGAACGCGCCCAGGCGGTTGGCGTCGACAGCGGGCTGGTCCGTATCGAGAATTTGGACGAAGCGCTTCGCGATCTCGTGCGTCTGTTGCCTGACCTCGACTCGACAGCGCTCGACAGCCTGGGTCAGAAGCAACGCTGGTGGACAGCCGCCCCGGCGCTGACCGGCAAACATAACTGGCCTCTCGTCCGACTAAATGGGATCGAGGTCGAATCCATACCGACAAACGCCCGCCGCGTCGTTTGTGGAATTGGTGGGGCGGCAGACGTCCGGGATGCAATACTCGCGGCGAAGGCTGATCTGATTGCTACCCGCACCAGCGGGGGAGTCATTGGGTTCGGCTCGGACCAGGAGTTTCGCCGCGTCTTCGCCCCCTACGATATCACGGACTTTGATCTGTCCGTCTTTGAGGATCGGCGACTGCGTTACGATTCCGGTGAACGAGGCCTGCTGCGAGAGGCGCTGGTTCGTGGGCTGTGCAGTGTACATGGGCTTGATGCCCAGCGGCGGCGCAACGTCCATATCCTGGCACCGCACGACCCGGCAGATGAGCATTGGGGGTCGCTGCGCAGCTTGGTGGGACCGCTCCAAGGTCGGATCGACGGCGGCAAGGTACGATGGCGGGAGGGAGTAGCGGTCCGCTTGGATTGGGCGGACGACCGCTTGTGGCTCTTGGTTGAGCCCCGGATCGATACGGACGACGATGGCTCAACCGCAAGCCGGGCCAAGGCGGCCGACTTTGCGCGCGAGCGAACAGCGCGCCGCTACAACCGGGATGCGGATAAGCTCATCGATTTCTGGACGGGACTGTTTGCCGGAGAGAATGTGCGGGCACTGGGGATTGGAGATGGGATCGACGCTTCGTTCGCCGTCGGGCGACGAACCGCGTTCTCGTTCAGGGTGACGCCATGAGCAGCGAAATTTCGCCCCACGTCTGGTATCCGGAGCCGGAACTCCTCTTCCATCCTGAGCGCAGCGGCGATCGAGATATTCATCCGCTACGCGGCCTCAAGAGGTTTGGTCCCTTTTCCGCCTCGCAGGTGCCCAGTCCCATTCGGGTTGCCACCATTGCGCCGGCCGGAGAGTCCACCCGCCTGTTCGGCTTCATGCAAGAGCTCCACCGGACGTTTTCGCCACGTGAACGAACCGATTATCTTCCCGAGTGGCCGGGCTTCTCGGCCGTGTTCAACACGCGGGTAACCGCGGCACCGGCCAAGTGCCGTGTCGAACTTGAGCCGGCACTGGACGCCGATCTCGCCGCGAGCCCGGCGCCGCATACTCTGCTGGCCGACCGCCTTATCCAAGCAGTTCGCTGCTTGGAGGCGTTTCGCACGGAGTTCGACGTTCTGTTCGTCTACCTGCCCGATCGCTGGGAGGCCGCCTTCTTCGGCCACGACGATGACTTCGACCTGCACGACTATCTGAAGGCCTTTGCAGCAATTCGCGGGATGCCGATCCAGATCGTGCGTGAAGGGCGCGCGCTCTCCTATTCATGTCGAGCGAGCGTGATGTGGCGTATCGGCCTCGCAATCTATGCCAAGGCTGGCGGCATTCCTTGGAAGTTGGCTGACACCAAGGCGGAAACGGCCTTCATCGGCATTTCCTATGCCGTTCGTAATGACGACAGCGGTAGTCCACGTTTCGTAACCTGCTGCAGTCAGGTTTTCGATGAGGACGGCGCCGGATTAGAATTTATCGCGTTTGATACCAATGAAATTCAGGTACAACGGGAGAACCCGTTTTTGTCTCGTGCCGAGATGTTCCGAGTGATCACGCGGTCGCTCGAACTCTACAGGCGACGACACGGGGGACGCTCACCTCGACGCGTGATGATCCACAAGACCACCGAATTCAAAAGCGACGAGATCGCTGGTTGCTTCGAAGCGCTACCGGTCTGCGAAGCGGTCGATCTCATCCAAGTCGTTGATGAGGTCGGGTGGCGTGGTGTCTGGTGGGAGCAGGACCCCAACAATCCACGCCGCAATCAGGCCGCCGCATATCCGGTCAAACGGGGAACGCTGGTACAGCTCGGCCCACGAGACGCGCTGCTTTGGATACACGGCGCGGTAGACGGCTTGGGCAAGCGGCCGCACCTTCAGGGCGGGCGGGGAACTCCCAAGCCGATCCGGCTTGTGCGCCACGCCGGACATGGCTCGTGGGATGACACGGCTATGGCGGCATTGGCGCTTTCCAAGATGAATTGGAACAACGACGGACTCTACGATCCCCTACCCGTGACCATGAGCTACGCCAAGGTCCTAGCGCGGGTTCTTAAACGAATGCCCCGCTTGGGGAGTACCCCGTTTCAGTTCCGCTTCTTCATGTGACGCGCTCATTGACATGTGGCGCACGGCTTCAGCGTCTCTTCCTCAGATTGTACGTGATTCAAAGCTATCGATCACGGAGTATTTCTTCCCTCGCGCCGACGTTCTTCGGATCAGATGCCAACTCAGGTCTGTCGCCGACACTCAGGCGATCTGAAATCGTCTGATGCAACGCAGCCAATCCGCTTGCTAGGCTCTGCTCAGGCAGCGCAACACCCTCCCGCCTTGCCGCCGCCATGATGTCCATCGCACCAGCGAGCTCCGGCTCAGCGTAGAGCATTGCGCCCTCCCCCGCTTGCCACACCTCGACCAGCGCCTCGGACCGCGCGCGCTGCGCCTCGGCCGATCGGTCCGCCGCTATTGTCGAGCGCGGCAATGGCGGCATCACAGCACCTCGACGCTCCAGTTCGTCGCGGGTGATCGCAGCCAACTTGTATCGCAGACGGCGGCCTGCGCGATCGTCTGTCGGTGACGGGCGGTACTGGCTAATCAGAAGAGCGGTCAGCGCCGCAGTATCGACCGTCCGCGCCTTCTCCCGCCAATCCACGATGGCGCGGCGGGTTGAAGTGCGGTCTGCGGGTTGGCTGATGACGAAGAGCTCGAGCAGCGGATCGTCGAGGACATCGGCCGGCAATGGAGCGGCGTTGCCAGCGGCCGCGGCATGCGCCCAGCCCGCGACCTGCGCAACACGGGCGAACCCCTCCCCCATCTCGCCCCGGGTCTCGGAGACTTCGGACGCGAGATGCTCGAGATTAGGCTGGAGGTCCGTCGCGATGGCCTGCGCAGCATCGATGGTCTCGAGCCTTGCAAGGATGTCGGCCTGATTTGCTTCGAGGCGCTTGCTGCGTTCGCCGATCTCTTCGACCTGGTCCTGCATCAGTGTCAGCGCGTCAAGAATGGCGGCTAGGGCGGCAGTCTGACTGACATCGCTCATCGCGTCGGCCCTCCCCTACCAGGGCTTCGATCCCGCTCCCGCTCGCGGGCCATCCGCGCGCGTTCTCGCTCCTGAACCTGACGCATTACCTCGTCGATATCGGTCGGTGCGGTTGCCGGATCGTGGCGGGTGATTGGTGTCCGAGTTTCCTCCTTCTGCCGCTCGGGGTCGACGGGTTCGGGCGAGCGGACCGCATCCGTCTGATCGCGAAGACGACGTGCCTCGATCCGGTCCCTCATCGCGCTGGACCGGGCGATCGCGGCGGCGATCGGGTCCGCTGGCGCATCGCTTGCCTCCGCTTCGAGTCCACCAAGTCGGGTGTCCAACGCCCGCAGCACGCGGAGCGTATGGGCGGCCTGGATGGAGTTCGGTTCGGGGTCGGGCAGAACCTCGACGAACCGTTGCAGGCTTTTCGCGACCGTCTGGTTGACGACCGACGGGGTGGCACTGAGCTCGGCGATCGACTGCAGATAGGCGTCCCTGACGACGGCCTGTTGCTCGGTAAGGATAGCCCGAACCGGATCGGCTGTGGTCGCGTTCGCGAAGCGTTGTGCGCGCGCGAGGCGGTTCGTGTCGAGCCGCGGTACCTGGCCGTTTGCTCGCACTTTCCTGGCAGCGATCGGCTCATGCTTGGGGTCTACCCCCCTCGCCTTCGCCGGCGTCGCATTCGCCTCTATGCCGCGGTCGCGCAGCTTCTGGGCGAAGCGCTGGCGGTAGCGGAAGAGGTCGTCACGGGTGGGGTGAAAACGTCGACCATCATGGTCGCGCCGTGCGAAGGTCAGGTGAACGTGCGGATGATCCCGGTCAATGTGGAGCGACGCGACCCAGGACCGGTTCGCGAATTCCTCCCGCGCGAAATCCAGCGCGGCCGCCTTGAGGCGTTCGGGATCGGTACCCGATGGCATCGAAAGGATCATCGATAGCGACGTCGCGCCCTTGCGGCGGGCATCGTCGCCCATCTCCCATTCCTGCCAATCCTGCGCGAGCTCCTGCATGGCGCGTCCGTCACGGAGCACCTCCTCGTCGCTCGTATACAGCGCCAATTGCTTGTCGGTGCCGTGACCAAGGCGACTGATGTAGGCGAAATTGGCGAGCACGTGCCCGCTGCCATGCTGACGTCCCGTGATGCGAACGAGGACCTCGGGGACCCGGCGTGCGGTTCGGTCCATCGTCGCGATAGCGCGACGACTGACGGCGCCTTGGGCGCCCGCACCGAATGCCTGCTTCGTCGCATAAGGTTGGCGACCGCCACCCGGTCGGCTCGTGGCCTTCGGGAACATGGAGGCGACCGCGAGCCTCAGCATTGTTCCGCCCTGCTTTGCTGGTGGAGGCGACCCGCCCCCGCTGCCGAGCCTCTGCTTCTTCGCTGGCGCGAAGATCCCCGCCATCGTGTCGAGCGTGCCCGGCGACAGGTTGAGGCTCACGCGCGCGGTGCTCCGAACGCGCCGGTCCAATACGCGACTTCGCCCCCGACATAGGCGGACAGGCTGCGCCGAGTGGCGTGCAGAACGATCTTCAGGTCGGCGCACGTCTCCAGAAAGGGTTCCGCAATCCGCGCGATGTCGAGGCTGCTCTCGGGCTGGTTGGCGGCATTCATGGCATGGACCGCCTGGTTGATGTTGCGGCCGATCAGAAGGATCTGCTTGCGGACTTTTCCGACCTCCTCCTTCATGGCCGGGCATAGCCGGAGCTGCGCGGCCTTGTCCCAGAGCTGCCAGCGCAGGGCGCGTTTGATCCACTCGTTGCGGGACAGGCCGAGCGGCGCGCCAACAATATCGATCGCCTCGATCTCGCGCCGGTTGAGGCGGACCGTCACCCGGACCTGCTCGTCTGAATGACCCTCGTGATCGAGCCTACCTGCCGCCCCCGCGATGGGCAGGTCATCATGTTCCGACGCAAGCACCGTGCGCGTGAGGATCTGCGCGATCCAGGCGCTCCGGGTCTGGCCATGGGCGGCCGCGACGCGGTCGATCTCCGCGATCAGATCGTCCTTGAGCCGAAGACTGATCACCACTTTCAAAGCCCCGTGCAGCGGTGCCATCGAGCCAATGTATTACATTGGTGCCAGATGGCATATCCTGCCATCCCTCATAATTGATCCACCCTCGTACAAAAACCAATTAGATGGAGTGAAATCACTCCAGACGCGGAGTGGGCTGTATTGCCGAGGTTATTGCAAGCACATGGACGCCTGATATGTTCGACAGTCGAACGGCCTTGGCAGTCGTCATTGATGCCGGTCCGGTATCGACACCGTCGATCTGGACAAGATCAATACCCTGATACCTAGTAATCTTGGAGAGGGTCGGCCATGTTTGTGCTGTCCACGAATTGCAGCACAAGAGAGAACGCCACATGCCTCGTGCGAAATCCAACACCGGTGATCTGGCGGCCATCGCGGCGAGACGCGAGGCGCTGCTTGCCGAACTGGCGCGCGTCGACGAGCAGGCGAAGCAAGCGACGGAAGCGGCCCGTGACGCCGGTCGTCCTGTCCTTCTGGCCGCGCTCGAGCGGGTCAAGATCGCTGCCATCGAGAAGTCCGACGCCCGCACGATCGCAGCGGCGCTCGCCTCCCATGGCGGCAAGGCAGTGGCTGAACGACTGGCCGCGCTCTCGGGCTGATCGGTCGGCCGGGGCGAGCGTATTCTGGAGGATCGCATGTCCGACCAACGGCGTGTCAGCGGCAGCCGTTCGCGGATCCGATCGCGCGAAGGGAACAGGGCATCAGAGCGGCGTTCCCGCGACCCCCTCCCCCTCTCCGCTTGCCGGCGACCAGTCCCCGGAGCTCGGATAGCTGTCGTGAACGGTCGCTCGACGGATCGTCGGTAGCACACCCGTCGTAGCGGATGCCGTTCCCGCGATCGCACCAGTCCGTCGCAGCGAGGACGGCACCGGCTCCCGGCAACCAAGGCTCCTCGGCCGCTAGCCTCGCGCCTTTCACCAGCCCCATCGCGGTCGCAACGGGTACGATGGCGGGACATGGGCGATCGTGCGGAGTCGCTGACGTTGCCTAGATCATGACGACCAGGCGATCCGATCGAGGCTATCGGCAGATAGCGAGCTCCGTTGCCGCTGGTCCGCTTCCCAACGGCCGCTGACCCGCGTTTGGCGTGCACGCGCAAGCCCCAACGCGACGCTACCTGACACAGGAACGGTCACCCTGCGGCCGATCAATCACACCGATTCGTCGCTCGGCATGAGGAGCGACGGGGATGGTCCCTGGCGGTCAGCCCCCCTCCCCTTCCGGCCGGTGTATGACGCCGGCTGTGCTGGCGGAGTGCCATCGACGGGGCGGTCGCGATCATGGCCGGGAGACTTACCCCCTCCCCTCCCCGGTCAGCTTGTCGTCACTTCCCGGCTTTTGCCTTCCGCGCCTCTTCGGTCAGGGCCAAGTCAAGGAGAAGCGTCATTGCCTCACCCTTTGAAACGCGGTTGCGCCAGACGAAGTCCTCGAAGCGAGCACGATCCTCGGGACGGCACCGGACGTGCACCGCGTCGGTAAAGGTCGGCTGCCGGACCTTGGGCGCCGGCCGCTGCGCCGGTGCGGGAGCCGGCTTTTCGGAGCGAAAGCCCAGCCCCTCCCCTGCTGATTTGGCTGCGGCCAGCTGTTCAGCGGTGGGGACCGGAATGTCATCATCAGCGGCGAAGCTGGTGATCGATCGACGCGATGCCGCAGGCTTCTCGCTCATGCGCCCAGTCCTTCCTTGAGCAGCGTCACTACGTCGAACGCGAAGGCGTTAGCGTTCGCCTTCGCGCTGTCGAGTGAACCGACATCCGCCGCAGTCATGTCGTCCAGCGTACCGCCCATACTGAACAGGCCGCGGAATGCACCGCGCTCGGCGATAGCGGTCGAGATCATCGGGACGTCTGCATCTTCCAGATTGCCGACGACGGCTTTCAGGTCACGCGGCCACAGCCTCGTCGAAGCAGGCGTCCGCGTCAGAACCGCGGCAAAGGGCAAGGGGCGCTGGCGCGCGGTACCGGCATTGCGAATCGCCTTGAACGCGCGCGCAGCTTCCATGGCGTCGAGTTCGGAGCCCTGGATCGGGACAAGGGCGAGATGCGACATCATCAGTGCGTTGGTCGCCCGCGCGCTGGCCTTCCCTTCCAGGTCGACGATGACATAGTCGGCGCGTTTACGCGCCGCGTCGATCGTACTGATGATCTCGTCCTCATCGATCTCGGGTACCACCTCGATATTGTCAGGCTTCCCGTCCTTCGCCGCCCAGCGTGACAGCGGGAAATTCGGGTCGGCGTCGATCATCACGACGCTCGACCCTTTCGAAGCGAGAACCGTCGCGAGAATGAGCGAGGTAGTGGTCTTCCCCACCCCGCCCTTCGGGGACAGCATCGATATCACCGGCAACAGATGTCTCCTCAGGTTGATCGGCGGATGTGCACATGTGACGCACCAACCACGCCGCGAACGTGTGACCAAAGTTGCACAAGCCCCCATTGGTGACAAGTGCGCGATGGTCGCTTGCGCACTTTATTGACATGTAAGCCGTGTGAACATGGGCACCGCGTGAGCATTGCGGGCGTTGGATGGCTGGCAATGGGTCAGGCACCGGACGCGGCTTGCACTCGCGTCCGACAAGCGACCACAGTGCCGCGTTCCCGACAGCATCGCCCCGTGCGCCAGGGGACCGCCTTCGCTCGGCGATCGGACGGCACGTTCAAGCGCCACGTGTGAGCATGCTCACATTGAGTACATGCTCACGAGGAAACTCGCAGAGGCACTCGCCCTCCCCTGCCCTCACGCCTGCTTAGGACGACCAGCGTCTATTCCACGCAACCGCGTTCAGCCAGCGATGGGAGTTGACCGAGTTTCGCCGACCGAGCAATCAGCGCAACCAAACCGCCGAGGCGTTGTCCGATCGCCTTTCGCGACCGGCGACGTCAGCGATCCCAGTGCAGCCTTGGTGTGGTCGTAAGCTCACCGCGGCGACATGTTCACACCGCACTCATGTACACATGGCTCTGATGTTCACCCTGGTCACACGTTCACATAGCTAGGACGTTCACCTTGGCGACATGCTCACCGCCTGAATATGTTCACCTCGATACCCGTGGAACGGCCTCGCCACATCATTGGCCATCCTGTCACCGCCCGCACCCGAACCGCGCGGCGCTGCCGCGGGGAGGGGGGGCAGGTCGTCGGCGCTCTGCTGGTGAGTGCAGCTACCTGGGACGAATAGGCTCCTGTACTGGCGAGAGGCGCAACCGCGCTTCAGCCGCGACGATCCTCCTTGAACCTGTCGACAATGCGCCCATGTTCACGCTGTGAACGTTTGCGCGCGCCGTTGTGCGTATCACCGCCCCGCGAGAAGACCCTGCGGCAGAGAGCAAGCTGGACCGAATTCCTACCGGCTCGCGGCTACTTGGTCGCGAGGTTTATACGTTCACCGCGCTGACATGTTCACGCCGTGCACACGTCCCAACCTTCAAAATGCTCACACCGTGAACGTTAGCCATGTGCTCACTCGGTGCACATTGTACACTTTGCGCACATGGTCGTCGGAGGCATGGTGCACCGGCTTGCCTCGGTGGCGGCCACGTCGCCGGCCGGAATGGTCGCTGCGCCCAGGCAATAACCAACGGTCGCCCTGACCATCTAGCCGCACACCAGCCAGACATACGACGCCGATCGCAGAATGGCGTCGCCCACCAGCAGCGTTGCGTCGGCCGGAAACGACGGCCGATAGCTTTGGCCGCGCCGGATCCAGAGGCCATCCAAGCTCGGCAGGGTTGACAAGGGGAGGTCGCCCAAATGCGATGCCGCGTCATGCGCGCCGACTTTGCGAGCCAAAGATGCGCCGAAAGAAGCTGACGAACGCTCGGCAGGTGCCGCCGCACAATTTCGACCTCGATGTCGCGCGGCCGCTTTGCCACTACACCTCTGCTCCGTGCAGCCGGCGGCCAGGAAGCCGGCGGCGTGCCCCGCGGGGCACGCCGTCGCTTCGGAACCGGGTGTTGGAAACCAAGAGTGAGCTTGGCGCGAACGCCTTTAGCCGGGCGGCCTGGACATACGCGTCCGCCACCCGGTCAATCGAACCGGCTCTCACTCTTCGGGGTTTCCACGCCCCGGCCCGCGTCTCCGCAGGCGCCTCATCCTTACCGAACGGCTGCACCGCGGCGCAACCCGCCATTGTCCCGCTATTCTGTGGTATCTCTTGAAGAAGCCTTCTCCCTTGGGCCAGCGCCCGCCGCGATCGCCTAGAGACCGACGACAGGGAGAGAAAATCGCGAGGATCCCCCCTCAAGGTCTGACGGCTCACTCCTCCCAGAGCGGCTTGGGATTGCGGCGACGCTTGGCCTTTGATGGCCGGGGGAGGGGGGATGCCGCATCGAGCTCCCGATTGATTGCCGCCAGGTCCGAACGCCACGCCTGGATACGAGCCGATTGGTCATGCATGGAAAGCCTCCGTCTGTTCGAGTGAAGACGAGGTGCCGCTGGACGGTCGGTTGGGGCCGGGGTCCAGGACTGCGCCAGCAGCCGCGCGAGCGGGGCGTGGGGGAGCCGATTGTCTCGGCCCTGGAGCGCCAGCGGAACGGGCCGGGAGAATTGGGGGAACCGCGCATCCTTGACGCCGACCCCGGCCGGCCGTCACACTGGGGAGACGTCGACGACAGCCTCTTCTTTTCTTCCCGTTGGACGCGGCGATCCGCGAGCAAGCGACATGCCCCAACGAGGTAACGAGCCCAAGACGGCCCCGATATGACGCGGCCGTGCAGGTGCAGCTTCGCCGGGTTGACCGAGCGCGGTCACGGCATCGCTGCGTGGGTCACCATGATCGATGGCGACAGCTCCCCTGACCATCGCGATCCTCGGCCTGGCGCCTCTCGCCGGATCGGACGCACTGGGCGCGCTGCCAGCACCGGACCCCGGCGGCAGGACCGCCGGAGCCCGACCGATCAGCGCTCGTCGGCGCGCATGATCGTCAGGACGCGTACCGTCACGGATGGGTCTGAGGGGTCTTCCGAGCCGGCGGACAGGTCGGCGTTGTAATAGTCGATCTTCCACATGCAGGCTGCGCCTTCAAAGTCGAACGTGCCGAGGTCGTGTTCGCCATAAGGGTCGTTCGCGCGCGTGAAGGCGTCATAGCCCCGGATCGCTCGGAGGAGTTCGGCGCGCTTGCGGAAGTTGCGGAAGATGCCAACGTCGCCGATCAGTTCGGCGATCCCGCTGGTCATCATGACCCGGTCGGTGCCGGGCTGGGTGATGTGATCGCGCAGCCGGTCGTTGAGGCGCGCGATCGCGCTGGCGGCATCGGCGGTACTTGCAGGCCGGGGGGTGGCATCGGACATGACGGTCTCCTTGACGCTCGAGCCCCGGTGATCGGGGCCTTTCGACACGCGGCAGGACCGCCGGGGCATAGCCGCCCGGCGCACCCGAAGGGTCGAAACGGCAGTGGAGAAGCCCGCGCCAGCGGGCTTGCGCCGGGCTGCGCCTCGGCGAGGACGTGCGCGCCAGGAAAGTCCCGGATGATCGCCGGAAAAGAGTAGGGGGCCGCCCTGCCAAGCCGCCCCACCATGCTGGACGAAAGCGGAGCCGACCCGCTATCCTTCATCGATGGAGACCGGCGCCGACATCATCGCCCTGTGGCCCCGCTGGCTGGAAAACGTCGGCGAGATGCGTCGGATGAACGCGCTCGTTCGCGTACGCTGCGCGGTCTGCGGGACGATACTGCGCGTCGACCTCGACGACATCGTTGCCCGCCATGGCGTGGGCTATTCGCTGGTCGGCAAGCTGGAGCGCTGCCGAATGGTCGGCTGTGCGGGCTCGACCTTCTATCTCGCATCGCGGACCTACGGGCAGGCCTGGACGGCGCTGCTGCGCGATCCGGCGTTGCTCGGGAGCTTCGCGACGTTGCCACCGGTCCGTACCGCGCTCGGTTGACGGCCCACAGCGATGTGCACCAACTACCGCCGCACCAAGGGCTTCGATCAAGTCTGCGAGGAGTTCTACGAGACGCGCATCCCCGTACGCTTTCCCGAGCGTCATCAGGCACCCAATCTGGAGCCGCAGCCCGAGGTTCGTCCCACCAATCGCGCGGTCGTCTTGCGCGCGCAGGAGGACGGGGTTGCGCTGACCTGGATGCGCTGGGGATTGATCCCCTTCTTCCATAAGGGGCCGGTCAGCGGCTGGAAGGCTGCGACGTTCAATGCCCGTGCCGAGGGCGTGAAGACGGCGCCGTCGTTTCGCGATGCCTTCAAGCGACGCCGCTGCCTCATCGCTGCCGAAGGGTGGGTCGAGTGGAAGGGGGAGGGCAAGCCGAAACCCAAATTCTACGTCGCTCCGCGGGACGGCGCACCGATCTGCTTCGCCGGCCTGTGGGATCGGGCGAGGACGCAGGACGCGGGCGAGATCGAGAGCTTCACGATGGTGACGCAGCCGCCGGGCGCGCTGAGTGATCTCCATGACCGCGCGCCGGTTGTGTTGCGGCAGGAGGATTGGGCGCGTTGGCTCGATCTGGAGGCGCCGGTCGATGACCTGCTGACGACCGAGCCCGCCGATCTCTATAGCATCCGGCCGTTTCACGAGGTCACCGGCGGCCTGCTCTGAGGCCGTCAGGTGGTCAGCCGTCGGCCTCGTCGATCAGCTTCTGCACGCGGGCGATGGGGGTATCGTCGATCGGTCGGATCGTCTCGTCGCATCCCGGACAATCGATCGTCCGCGCGAGGCGAAGCGTCTTGAACGCGATGTTGAGTGTCCGACCGCACGCCGGGCATTCGGTTTGCGCGGCGATGTCATCGAGCTCGTGCGCCATCGCGCGACGATAGCCGGGATCAGCGGATCTGGTGAGCCGGTGAACCGCTCCACCGGGCCCGGGCGGGTTCGATGCCCGCCCGGGCCCTTGGTCGAGACGGGGAGGGGAGGGGGGCCTTTCAGCCCCCGGGATGTCAGGCAAAAGGGTCGTATTCGTTGACGATGATGTGCGAGCTGTCGTGATCTTCGGCGGTGATGACGGCGTATTGGGTGCCGATGGCGATGACCATGGTGGCGACCATGAGGCTGCGGGCGAGGCTGAGGGCGGATTTGCGGGCGATCCAGATGTCGTTGAACATGTCCGAGGCTCCTGTGAAGCCGACGGGGTTCATCCCCGCTCGACAGGCGCCCGACAGGACGGGGAGGGGCCGCGATCACTTTTCGCCGGCACGGCAAAAAGCCGTAGCGAAGCGCCCGGACCCTTCACGGGTTGATCGTACAAGGACCCGCACCGGCCCAAGGATTGCGCCTCCAAGAGCGGGGTGAACCTCGTCGGCCGGGAGCGTCGTGGCTGAAGCACTGGGCCGCCCTCGACGTTCACCACGTCGGCGATCCGGTCGCTCCCTTTCCTCGCGCGCCCACTCCGCGTGCCGCGATGGCAAGACCAGTGCTATGCGCCAGCGATCCTATTGCGCTCGACAGGCACAGCGCGCCGGTTGCCTGCGATCGGCCCCGTTGTGCGCCACTGCCTTCGTCAGCTGATCGTCACCCGGATGGGCCGAGACCCGTCAGGGGCTCGGTGGAGCGTCAAGCGGAATAGAGCGGCGGTCCCGGCGACAGCCGGGAGACGTCGACGATGTGTTCTGCTACGGGGACTGGAACAGCAGCGTCATACCTGCGGTGCGTTGCCGGTCGAGGTCGGATACTGATCCTTCGCACCGGGCAAGGGGAGGGGGTACCGCCGGCATGGGTGCCCCACCCGCCTGCAAAGCATCGATCAGTCGAAGCCCTCGCGCGGCGGCTGCGCGCTCGGCGGGACGTAGGTGGCATTCTTGACCGTCTCCTCCTGACGCAAAACCCAGTCGAGCGGACCGGTAGGCCAGAAGCGGGCCGGCGCGATGACGCGGCCATCGAACTCAAGCGGCGTCGCGTAGCGGGTGGCGACAGCGGCGAGCACGTTCAGGATGATGAGCGTCAGCAGCAGCCAGAGCAGGCTGCAGAGTGCTGTCCGGCCCATGCCGGTTGCGCCTCCGAACCAACCCAGGCCGCTCGTCATCGTGACCGCGAGGCCCTGCGCGGCGAGAAGGCCGACAATCCCCGCCGGCACCATCAGCTTGAGACGCAGGATCGCCGACCAGAATAGTCCGGCGATGAGGTGGGGCAGCAGCAACACGCCGATGCCGATGGCGATGAGCCGCGCATCGTCGGGAAGCGCTGCAAGGAAGGCAGGATCGAAACGCATCAGCGCAGCAGCCAGGACAAGCCCTGTGCCACGGCAGCGCGGGCACGTTCGCGCTTGCCGACAGGCGGGGGCGGTGCGGGAGCGGGATCTGCGTCAGGAAGGACGGAGGTCAGCGCCTGCTCTGAATAGTTCAGCACCAGCATGTTTCGGATACGCGCGGCGGGGAGGTAGATGGCGCCGCCAACCGGCTTTGCCTCCTCCACCACCAGTCCGGCAGCGACCGACGCGCCCGCATCGTCGCGCCGCATCATCGAGCCCCAGCTGCGCGGCAAGCTGAGATGACCCTTCTCCTTGGGTTTGCCGCCGATCATGTAGATGAAGCGATTGGGCTCCGACAGGGTCAGCGCCTTGATCTCGCCGTCGTCCGACAGACGGATATCGGCGATCCCTCCCGCGTAGCCGAGGCCGCGACCGTCTTCGACCGCGTCGGTGAGGACATAGGCGAGCTGGAAATAGCCATGGTTCGTCGGATCGATGATGTGCTGGAATGCCCAGCCCTGGGTGTGGCTGTCGAGCCCGTCGAGCACCAGCGCCAATCCCCTGTGCCGGATCATGACGGCGACGAGATAGGACAGAAAGATGAGGATGAAGGCAAACTCGATCAGGCCGAGCGGCTCGCCCGGGCCGAGGTCGCGGGCATTGGGACCTGAGGTCGGGCGGATCATCAAACCGGCGACGACGCGATAAGGCGAGACCAGCCCAGGTCGTTCGGGCCCGCTGAGAATTGCGACGATCCCGTCGCATACGATCGCACCGAACAGATGCGCCGCGAGGCTGATGCCACCCGCCAGCGCGAGGCTGTTGAGCGCGGTAAGCGGTTGATCGGGCCGTCGTACGCCGTGGCGTCGGCCCAGATTGTTCCAGAAGATAAGCCCGGTGATGCCCGGGAGCAGCCACAGCAGTGCGGTAAGAAGGGAAAAGGTGAGGCTCAATGCGAGACGTTCAGCGTCGCGTGGTCTCGTTATTGGTTACCGCCTGGGGCGCGTCGACTGCGGTGCCTTCGCGACGGGTGCGTTCGGTCTGCGCCTGCGACAGGCGCCGAGCGAGCTGGAAATAGCCACCCGCGGCGGCGGCTGCGCGACCGATCGCGCGCTGCTGCCTGACGTTCGTGACGAGCATTGCATCATCTCCCGGCCGAGGGGTCTTGGCCGCTTGTGGTCAACATAACGCTCGAAACGGTAAAAAGGTAGAGTGCGGGATCACGTCATCGGCGCGAGCACGGTCCTTCGACCTGCCACTTGGGCATCGTGTCTCAACCGACAAAGGTTAGGAAGGGATGCCTGGCGCGAGGCAGCACGAAAGAGCCCGGGAGCCGAAGCTCCCGGGCCGCCCGCCCCGATCAGAAGGGGATGTCGTCGTCCTCATTGTCCTGCGCGGCGCCCTGCTGCTGCTGGCGGGACTTGCCGTAGGAGAGGAAGGTGACCTCGTCGGCGATAATTTCGACGCCGAACCGCTCGATGTCCTGTTGGTCGGTCCAGCGGGTGTAGTGGATCCGACCGCGCACCATCACCTTCTGGCCCTTCTCGACATATTCGGCGACGGTCTTGGCGACACCGTTGAAGCAGGTGATCCGGTGCCATTCGGTATCCTCGAGTCGGCGGCCGTTTTCCTTGAGGACCTTGCCCTCACTGTCGCGCTTCGGCCGCGAGGTCGCGAGGCTGAAGCTGGTGATCTTGGTGCCGCCCTGGGTGGTGCGGGTCTCGGGGGCGGCGCCGACGTTGCCGGCGAGGATGACGAGGTTCTGCATGTCGAGGTTCCTTTGTCCTGCTCGAGGGTTCGTTCCCTCGGCTGAACACCGTCAAAGACGGCCAGGCCGGTGGCTCCACCGGAGCGCGCAGACGCGAAGGGAAACCCCATGGCGAGGAGTGGTGCGGGCAGCCGCGAAGCGGCAACTCGGTCCGAAGCCATGCGGGTTGGAGCCGATGGACGGCCGGCTTAGGTCGTTCAGTGAGGAGAGGGGATGGACCCTCTTCAGGCAGTCGAGCGGAACCACGATATTCGTGAAACCGCATCCGGCCTGCGACCTCGCTGCCACCCCCGCCCCGGATTCGGGCGGCACCTTCGATCGTCGTTCCCCCACTGACCTGCGCTGCAATCGCATCGAGGGCTGGAGCGATCGAACGGTTGCGGGCCGAACCGGAGCAGCACCATCATCCTTCATACCAATGCATGTCGAGGCACGTTGCCGACAGGGGACGTCAGGGGCGAGCAGGGGGGCGCGGCTGCGACACCGACCCTCCCAACGCCACAGGCATACGCGCCTTGGCCGAACCGCGCCCGAAGTCGAGAATGTTCCCTATACAACGACGCTCCGCGCAGCCTGGGGCGATCGAGCAACGAACGCGGACGTCTGATACCTCCTCTCGACAGGGGGTGGGAAGCCTGGTGCCGACCCCACGCGACGCCGGCTTCTCCGACGTCGGCGGCAGCCCGGTCTCTCCTATGAGCCCCGCCGATCAGTTGCGAGCAGACCTCAATACCCGGACCCGGGTTCGCCGAGCGGTCGGGCAGGCGACCTCCGCTCGACGATCCCCTGATCCGATGAACGGCTCGATCGCGCGGCCGAACCGGTCGGCGCGTGTCGAGGGGCGACAACCAACCGGCCGATGGCGCGCTCGCGCCCGCCGTCCGCAATCAGGCCGGCGTGACGGCGCCCTTCGCGCGGCGGGGCTTGCGCGCCGGCACGGCCGACGCCGCGGTCGTCTCGGCCGGTGTCTTGGGCTTGCGACCGAGGCCGATCTTCTTCGCCATGGCACGCCGCGCCTCGCTGTAGGCGGGCGCGACCATCGGATAGTCGGGCTTCAGCTTGTAGCGTGCGCGATACTCATCCGGGGTCAGGCCGTGCGTGGAGAGGTGCCGGCGCAAGGTCCGATAGGGCTTTCCGTCGATCATCGAGATGATGCGATCGGGTGAGGCCAGGGATTTGCGCACGGTGACGGCAGGAGCGTGATCGACCGCAGTGACTTCGACGGCGTCCTCTGAGGCTTCGCCGCTGACCAATTGCGTGATCGACGCGTAAATCGCTGTCAGAAAGGCGGGCACGGCCTCCGGATCGGCGCGCGTGTTCGGGTTCGATAGCCAGGCTGCGGTCACTTCGGTGGCGAGTTCGATCGTGTTCACAGTCTCGGTCATCCTGTCCCTTTCCGTCGTCCACCACAGGGTGGATGCGACGATCACGCAGCGCGCTCGGAAGAGATAATAGCATTGGTGCAGCGACGTGCCACTGATAACCGCTGATAACCGCTGTTGCGTGCGATGCGATGTCGATCGCGGAAAAGCGAAACGCCAAGGCTGCCGGACACCGCCAGGAAATGGGGACCAGCCCCCTCATAGCGAGGACCGCCGGCGCACCGGCGGTCCCGTCGTCGATCAGGCGCGACTGACCTCGCGCTTCTGATCGAGCGCGGCCGGGGGCGTCCCGAGCGGTCCCCGGCGGTCGACGACGCGGACGCCCGCTTTCTTGGCATCGATGACGAGGCGCTCGGTCACGCCATTGCCCTGAAAGGCGATGAGATAGCGCGGGCGGAGCGACAGCATCTGCTCGTTGCGACGAAAACCGGCGCGATCGCCGAGCTTGCGGTCGAGACCGAATCGAACCTGCTGGACGCCGTGCTGCTCGGCCCAGGACGCCGCGATGCGCTCGATCCCCTTCATGTCGCCGCCATGGACGAGGTACATGTCCCCGACCCGCTCGCGGACGGCGTTGAGCGTGCGCAGGAGATTGTCGCCGAACGTCTTCATGTCCCCGTCGCAGGTGAACGTCAGCCGGCCGCCGGCGAAGACGACGGGGGTTCCGACCGCGGTGTTGGCATCGCGGACGCGCTCACGCCGCGCGCGCAAGAACGCCTGACCATCGACGATTGCCGAGGTAACCCCCAGTGAGATGCGATTGCCGGTGGCGGGCACCCAGGATCGACCGGTCTCGCGCATGTAATGCGCCGCGGCAGTGTCGCGCATCTGCTCGTAGCAGCCGGCCGCCTCCTCGATCTTCTTCGCGAGCTCGACCTTCTCCTCAAGGTTCGTGCTGTTGATCTCGGAGCCGTCCTGCTCGGCGATCAGCAGTCTGATCTCGTCGGTAAGACGATCGATGGTGGCGTGCTTCTTCGCGGCCGCGCGGTGGAACAGGTTCACCAGGCCCCAGCCCAATTCCTCGATGTCGCGCTCCAGGGACGTGTTGAAGAGGGTCGCGAAGAGGTCGCTCCAGATCGCTGTCGTGGTCTGATCGAGGGCCTCGCTCGGGGGCGGTGCCATCCCGGGCAGTTCGTCGGAGCGCGGCTCGAGGTGGCCCAGTTCGAGAGCGGCGAGCGCCGCGGCGAGGGAAGTAGTCATGGCGACAGCCTTTCATTGCAGAGGCCGGCGGCCTTTTCCGCCGGATGCGCACCTCCTGGGACGCCGCAGCAGAGCCCGACGCACCGCCGCTTCGCGGCGGGGAACCCGCGAAAGTCGGGGTGGCGCGGGCAGCCGCGGTACGCGGCAACACGGCCCGGCTTTCGCGGGTTGCGGGGGGATCGCGGGGGCCTATGTGCCGCATCCCTCCGGCGAAAAGGGCGCACGCGGAAGGTCCGCGAAAGGATGCTCGTCACGATCCCCTTCGACGTCATCGCCACGACTGGCCAGCGATGCCGCGCCATGTCGCGTCCGGTAGGAGCATCTCCCCGGCATCGTCGCGACCTAGCGAGGTGACTGGCCGCCTGGGCCCTCTTGCTCCTGCTGCGTCAGCGAGAGTGGCTGCGGATAGAACTACACATCACTGCGGGGTCCGCCCCGCCAGATCCTCGGTCGGCGTGCTCCCGACCCGACAGCGAGTGGCGACGGTGGGAGATCCCTTCGACCGTAAGGGCGAGCCGCGACAAAAGAGCAGACGCATGCCGGCGCGCGCGGCACAGCCCCGCTAGTGCGCCGACGATCAGCCCTGTTGCCCGCGCCGTTCGTGCTTACGCGGACCTCGTGATCTCTCCCAAATCGGGCCGCTACGCGACCGCGCGCAACCCCGATCCGGGCGGCACCAAGGGCGGTCCGTTCGAACGCTGGGACGCGGAGGCGAATGAGCGAAAAGACTTGGGCGCGTCGATCGAGCCGTCACTGCAAGTCGGCTCGCAGGTACGGCGGTGAACCACGGGGCCGATGGCGGGCACAAGGCTTACCTGAACGTCGCAGGGGCGCAACGATGCTGCCTCACTGCGGATCGTGCGATAGATGCACGGCGACCGACGTCCCGAGGCTGGAGTAGCGGCTGCTGGCATTACCGGACGATCTCCCTTAGCCTGATGTAACTTGTGGAGACGCAGGTCGGGGCGTGGAAACCTCGTGAGTGAGGGTCTGCTGACCATGCAGGGCGGCGCGTGAGCGTCGACCTCGCCGTGCGTCTGCCTGCCAGGCACGCGATATTTCCCCGACCCTGTATTTGGGCCGAATTGGCGCGCTTCACGGACACGCCGATCTCGCGCTCAACGCTGGGACGCGGAGAGTGTGTTGGACGACACCAACGGTCACGAGGCCGGACAGGACGATACAGCGCTGCGGCGCGCCAGGGTGCAGCACCTGCTTCAAGAAGCACAGTCGCTTCTGCTCGAAGCCGGAGCGAGATCCGCAAGCGTCTATCTTGAGCGCGCGATGGCGTGCATCGATGTCGACGTAGCGGATGACCCCACGCAGATCGCCGTTGCCGCAGCGATCATGCCGGGTGAATCCGCGCTGCGCCGTGCGATGGGCGGTGCCTTGACGATTGTCGGCACCCTATTGGCACGCAACGATATCGTCGCACTCGACGAATTCGGCCGGTTGCTCGCGCTGTTCGGCGATGTGTCAGCGGTAGAGGACCCGGCAATGGGGTCCATCATCGATGGCTGGAGCGCGACGATCCGCCATGCCGCAGGCGAGGTCGAGCGCCCGATGAATGCGTAACGGTCAGCGCAGGGCGCGGCGCAAGCGACCTGGCTGATGGGAGTGCTCACCCTTGGCCGACGGCATAAGTGAGACACGATGCGTCCCCGATCGCCCCAGTTGCTCTCCTAGGGACAGGACAACCGCCTTGAGGCGAGCGCTCGCGGAGCGCGTCGGCGGCACGATTGAAGTCCTCAAGCCAATTGCCGATCGGGACACGCTCGTCGACGGGGAGGGCGGCCTGCGCTTCTTGAAAGGCGATGAGGTCCGTCGGTGCTTCGCCAATGATCCGGTCGATCTCGTCGGGCGGCAGCAAGCCGCGCTCACGAATGAACTCGGTGATGCTGCCGGGGCGCGGCGTTGCTCCACGACGACCGAGCACGGGACGCCGCCAGAGCCCGTCGACATTGCGCAGCCGGGGCTTCGCCCGCGCTTCCATGAGAACGATGATCCGCAGTTCCGGGATGGCGAGTTCCATCACCTCGTCGGCCTTGATGCTGCCGCAGAAGAAGCAGCTCGACTTCGGTGGCAATGGCAAACCGGCGGCAGCGATCCGTCGCTCGCATGCCGAACGATCCCATCCCCATTCGCGCAGTGGATAGCGATAGGCATAGCGCGGATCCTCGCACTCCACGGCGTGTGCGTAGCGCTGCGTGTCCCGCGGCGACGCGTCGTATCCGATCATCTTGATCACGCGTTCGCCAGCGTCCCAACATCGCCGTGCAGGCTCCCAGTCCGCAGTCCAAGCATCCTGGGCGCTTGCCTTCCACTTCTGTGAACAGGATCCCCGATTGAAGACCACCGACGGGAGCGTTGCGTTGGTCAGCATGTTCTCGGCGATCGTTGCATAGGGCGGCCAATGCTTGAAGTTGCGCGGCTGATAGCGAACGATCTCCGATGCGATGCCACGCTCGGCCATCCAGGCACGAAAGAGCGGAATGAAGGCATAGGTGCCGCGCTTCTCCGAGCCCGGATCGGCGAACAGGACCATGTCGATCGGCTCCTCTCGCCCGGCGAGTTCGATGATCATCGCGGTCGAGTCGACACCGGCACCCCATGCCACGACGACAGGTGGCCGGGTCATGGGAACTTTGCTCCAGCTGCCGTGAAGGTGACGTCGTTCGCCTCGAGCGCCGCGTCGACCTGATGATCGGCGGTCTGGAAGTCGTATTCGGCTTCGAGCCGGCGATAAAGCCAGCGCGCAAGGTCACGAAGCGCCTCCGTGACATCGTCCTCAGCAGTCGGGGTCCCATCTTGTCCGTTCGGGCCGTCACGTTCGACGCTGATCGTCATCGAATATTCGTGACAGTAGCGACCCGTCTGCCGGATGGTGCCTTGCAACTGATACAGGTTGCGGCGCTGGATGGCGGCGAGCGCGTCGACGATGCGGTGAAGTTCAGGGTCGACAGGCGCATAGGAGCGAATGGCGGCGCTCGACCCGCGCGCGTACCGATACTCGCCTTCGAAACTCGCGCCGTCGCCCTGACTGGCGAAGCCGGAAAAAAGGATGCGCGGCGCCGCCCGGGTTCCTCCTCCGTAGAGCCGGACCGGGCGGGTCGCGATCTCGACGCCGACGATGGCGCACACGTTCTCGAAGTCTTCGAAGACGCTCTCATGCCAATCGTCGGGAACCAGGTGATGGCGCGCCCAGGCACGCGCGGTGTCGCGGGCTGGCGGCTCAAGTTCCGCCGGTCGGAAGACCCGGGTGATGACCAGTTCAGGCATATCGTTCTCCTGACGCCGGATGCGACCGGCGATTGCATCGGCAAGAGGGTCAGGCGGCAGCCTCCAACGATGGCGGAAGCGCCCCGATCGACAGCGTGAGACGGCGCGCAAACGCGGGGGCGTCGAGCAATTCGGCGATGGGTGCGCGAAAAACCCTGCTCGACGGCTCGCCGCCACGGCAGCGATGGAAGGTGATCTCGCTGTCGGGCAGGAAGCTGCGCGGAACGACGCGGATGCCGATGTCGGGATGACGCAACTCGGTGACACCGTCGTCGTCATCGTCGCCGTCGATCGTCTGGACCCGGGCCTCGCCGGCGCCGAGCCCGATTTCGGCAGCAAGCTGTGCCACGGCGCGACGCGCTTGCGCATGGAAGGCGCGTTTGGCGGCGGGATCCCCGCCCACATGGTGTCCCGCGATCTCGAGAAGCGCTGGCGACGCCTCGATCGACGCCCGATCGATGACGCATCGCAGGCGTAGCGCTTCATCAGGACCCGCCATCGGCCGGATCACGCTGGCCAGGTTGCGGCTGAGAAGCAGGATTGCGGCGTCCTGCGCGATCGGCTTGCCGGCGCGGCGACAGTCGTCAGCGGCGGTGATGAGGGCGTGCAGCGCTGCGGGGAAGGTTTCCAGGCCCGAAGGATGAAGGGCTTGATGATGACGATAGGTCGTGTCGTAGAACATGGTTCAGCCTCCTGAGCGCGGATGCGCTCGCAAAGGCCGAAGGCGTCCTCTCCTCTTGTGCCGGCGGGTTCAACGCAGCCGGATGGGCGGCACGACGAAGTTCGCACCCTCGAAATACGCCAGCGCGGCCTCGAACGTGGCGAGGCGCTGAAGATGGTCTTCACCGATGACGACATAATCGTCCTCGTCGCATGGAAAGCGTGTTGGCTCGCCGCTCCCGGTGAAGACGAGGCGCTCAGCACCCCATTGTCCGGGGCAGGCGCCTGACCACCGGACGAAGGGCAGCGTCTCCCGAACGCAGAATGCCTCGAGCGCCTCGAACGCGCCGCGGGCGACTTCATGGGCCTTGAGGGTGAGGGACTTGCCGTCGACGAGCTCGGCGAGATGGAAGGGCGCGCCGTCCCAATCGGTCGAAAGGCCCTCGTGCCGAACGATGGACTCGAGTTCGGGCAGGGTGCTGCGATCGAGGACACCGCCGATCGTGATGGAGGCAGAAACGCGGTCAGTCATGGGACATCCTTTCTTGTGGGAGAGATGGGCGTCATGCCGTCCGGCCTGGGAAAGGGGGCGGTCGACCGGCGCAGAGTTCGATACGAGGCATTCATGCTATGGTGGGCCGGCCGGGTCGCCGAAGGCACCGGCGGGCAACCGCCAGGGATTCATCACGATCGGAAGGCGCCAGTGCTCGTCCTCGGCCTGGGAAAGCTCGTCGGGATGAACGAGCGCGGCAGAATAGGGGGAGCCACGATCCGCACGTGTTTCGACGTCAGCCGCGCGGTGGATGGTCTTGCCGCTGGCCGCCTCGCGCACCTTCACGCGCTGGAACGCGCGAGGGAAGACGTGACGCACGGTCGCCCATTGATCGGGCGAGCCGAAGATGCACGTTCGACACGACAGACGTCCCCAGCCAAGCGTGTACGCAGGGTGCGGACGGATCGACGAATCCGCAATTGCCTCCCAGACCCGTGCCTCGGTCCAGCCGTGGACGGGGCGCCAATGATCGACTGTGCGTCGCCTGCTCGACGTGCGATGCGGTTCAAAAGCCAGGTAATGCGCGCGGCAGGGGCTTTCGGCGGCGCGCTCGCCCGTCACGACCAGCGTGGCTCCATCGAGGAACCGGTCCTGGTTCCGGATGGCGGCCGCCAGGACATCGATCTTCAGCGATGGGCTGCACCAGCGAACACGAAGGTCAGCGCTGGTCTGCGGGAACAGACCGCGCGTGCCGATCGGGCCATTGCCCCCGGCGCGGCCGATACCGTCCGGGGTCTCGAACACGACCGGTGCGGTGGGTGCGCCCGACCGCTCGAGTTCGCGTGCAAAGCCACCCTCACGCCACGAGAAATAGACGCGAAGCCCAAGATGCTCGGCGATCGCGCGGACATATCCGGCGGTGCAGGGCCAATCCATAAAGCTCGCGCCGCCACCATCGACGTCATGATGATGGAGCTCGATCGCGTCCGCCGGCACGCCGAGGTGAAGGAGATGGAGAAGGGCGGCAAGGCTGTCCTTGCCACCGCTGAACGCCACGACGATGCGCCGGTAGGCGCGGAGGTCCGGACTGTCGGGCACGATCACGCCGCTTCACGATAAGGCTCGTCGGCATGGTCGAGGCGTCCGAGCCCGGTTGCACGTAGCAGAAATCCTGCTGCGGCTTCGGCCTTCGCCGCCGCGGTCATGATCGCCCGGGGCTCGCGTCGCAGCACGCGCAGCCATGCATCGACATAGCTGGCGTGATCGTCGAGGTGGGCGGTCGGAAGCTCGAGATCGGCGCCCAGCAGCGCCGATGTCATCTCGGCGCACAGTTCCTCAAAGGCGTAGGCGTCGTCGCCGAACTTCTTGCCGAAGGCACGGTCGAGGCGACTGGGATGACCGGTCCAGTGCCCGGCTTCATGGGCCAAGGTCGATGCCCAATAAGCCCGGGTGGAGAATTGCTCGGGCGGCGGCATGGTGATGCTGTCGGCCGTCGGATCGTAGAATGCGCGGTCGCCGCGGATGTGAACCGTGGCTGGCAGGCGTTCGACGAAGGTCTGGGCGCGGGATGGCAAGGCATCGGCCGGCGGCACGATAGAAAGCGGCGTGGGGTGAAACCGCTCGGGAAGGCGTAGGGTAGGCCGGGTGGCGTCTCGTTGAGAACGTCCCTCGGCCCCCCTCCGAACCGGACTTGCACCTTTCAGCGCATCCGGCTCTCCACCTACGTCAGAGTTGCAATTGTCGCCTATCTGGTAGCCTGCCCGCATGGAGGTCCACGTGGCAGGGTTTGCACAGCACGATACGCTTGCGCGTCCGTGCCGAGATCATTTTCCGACCCAAAGGCGCGACCTTCATATCAGCCATCTTGTGGACG
>QDFQ01000007.1 GCA_003075315.1 Arthrobacter sp. TPD3018
AGTGCCGTGAGGGCGCTCGTCGAGCGACCCTGTAGATAATGTTCGGGCCTTCCACCTGGGTGCGTATCTCGTTTTAAGGATGGTGAGGACCACGGCCGCCCCGGCGCCGCTGGATCCTGTGTTTGCTATGGCAGGGAGCGATCCCGTTGACGGTGGAAGCCATCTGGCTCAGATTGCATGCCGCGCCGATGGTTGTCGGCGCATGGATATCTGCTGGCCAAAACCCGCCGCTGCTTCCAGACATAGGACGTTGTCCGATCTGATATGGGCAGGCGGGCCCCGGTCAATGAACAGCTCGGCCAGGGCCGCCAGCACATCTTCGTGGCGAAGCTGACGGGCGACCATTAGCGCCAGGCACTCGCGGCTGGCCTCGTCGATGATCGTGAGGATGCGAAACTTGCGCCCGTCATGCGTCCGTGCCTCGACAAAGTCGTACGCCCAGATGTGCCCGGGATATTCCGGCCGCAGCCGAATACACGAGCCATCGTTCAACCACAGCCGACCGCGTTTCGGCTGTCGCTGAGGCACCTTCAGCCCCTCGCGCCGCCAGATCCGTTCCACCCGTTTGTGGTTCACCGACCAGCCGGCCGCATGCAGCAGTGCGGTTACCCGGCGATAGCCGTAGCGCCCGTACTGCCTGGCCAGCGCGACGATGTCGTCGGTCAGCGCCTCCTCGTCATCTGCCCCACACGGCACTTTGCGCTGCGTCGACCGATGCTGCCCGAGGACGCGGCACACCCGTCGCTCGGACACATCCAACACCTCACGCACCTGGTCGATGCACCGCCGACGCCGTGCGGGGCTCAGAAGTTTCCCCGCGCCGCCTCCTGCAGGATCAGCTTGTCCAATGTCAGGTCCGAGATCGCGCGACGCAGCCGCAGGTTCTCCTTCTCCAGATCCTTCATCCGCCGCGCCTGATCCGTCTTCAGACCACCATATTCCTTGCGCCATCGGTAATAGGTCTGCTCGCTAACTGCGATGCGCCGGCATGCCTCGGCCGTCGTGCCGCCCTGGCCCAGCATGATCTCAACCTCACGCAGCTTGCCGATGATCTCCTCGGGCTTGTGCTTCTTCGCTGGCATTCGTCGTCCCTTCCTCGATCCAGACTGTCATAGTCGATGGACCACTCAGAAGGGGGCAGCTCACCGACATTGGGCAGATAGCGGCGAAACGTACCTAGTCCGTCGTCGAAGAATTTGCGCAACCCGGCCCGGAGTTCGGCCTCCAGCGGATGCGGTTCGCCGCGCCACCGACCCCATTGGTGAAGCGCCGTGATGACCGACATTTGCACCATGATGTCGGGATATTCGGCGCCGGTGTAGGGGTGGACGTAACGATGGCCGTAATGGCGGATCGTCGCGGTGGGCGCCGTCGAAAGGTCGTGCGCGGATCGCTCTGCGCGGTCGAGCCAGTCGCGATAGGCGACGGGGGGTGGGTCCAGCAGATCGTAGGCACTGCCCAGCATCTGGACGAATTGTCGCGCCGACTCACGCTCGTGCGGTGGGGCTTGATGCCGGAACACGAGGATCGTCTCGGACAGGGTGACCGGCTCACCCGCCGCCAGCGCGACCTTGGCAGGATCGGCCTGCGCATCGGGGCTGGGCAAAGCATAGCCAAGCTCGGGCCACGCGCCGCCGACCACCTCGCGCGGGCGCGTGCCGGTGGCGCGGAAATAGTCGTTCGAGGCGGTCAGGTTCTGGATGTAGAGGATATTGCCGAAGGCGGGTTCATCGATCCGAAAGTACAGCAATGCCGTGTTCAATCCGCGCTGCGACGCCTCGACATTGCCCTGCGCGCGCAAGGGGTCGTCGTTCGTGCCAAGCGGATAAAGGTCGCGCGGGGCGAAGGGCAGGATTGTCGGGCGGGCAGGGGTGAAGCGCGTGGTGACACGCAGACACTCCACCGCATGGCGATCGGCGACGCAGGATATGACATGGTCGCCCATGGCACTGGTGAGGCGCAGACGCGCCGCTTCACCGGGGCCGGGTGGCACCACCGCGCAGTCGAAGGCGGTGGGTACGAAGGCAGCGCGCACCGCGAGCCCGCCGCCGGAGGCGCGTCGGACAACGGCGAAAACGGAATCCTCGGTGCGGTGTAGCGCGATCGACAAATCCCCGACATCGAATCGCGCCAAAGCTTTTGCGCCATCCCGCAGCATCGCGCGTAGATCGAGGAGATGGGGGCTGATCGCGGGCGGCGCCTCGGCCGTCGCCGTTCGGGGCATCGTATCACTCCGACAGGGTGGCAGTCCTTTTTGCAAAGCCTTGGAAAGTCGAGAGTTCCGGCACGATGGCCGGCCGATAAACTAGGTCAATGCGTTTATGGGGTCTTGGCCTGCCGGGCGCGTTTCAGCCGCGTGCGCGCCCTGGCATCGCGCAGCAACGTACCCGGCAAGTCGGTCGCCGCCCGCAGCCCCGCGACCGAAGAAATGTTGCGGATGCTGCGCCGGGTTTCGTTCAACACCTGTCCGATCATCGCCCGCCGCTCGATCTCGCCCTCCTCGCGGATGAGGGAGAGGCGGTGGATGGCATAGAGCCCGATCAGCCCGGCGAGCAGGAAGTAGAAATCCCACGCAGTGAGGGTGATCGGCAGGGTGAAGATGCCATTGGGGCTGCGCCACCGCGCCACAAGCTCGAACTGCCGCGCGGCGAAGAATTGCGCCAGCAAGCCGCCCAAGATCGGCGCGATCCCCGCGGCAACCGCGGTGGTCATCGCATTGGTCGCGACATAGGCGGTGGCCGATCCCTTGGGCGACAGCTTGAGCGCGATATTGGTACTGGCGAGGGTCACGCCGGCGATCGTCGCGCCCATGACGAGATGGAGCGCGATCAGCCACAGCTTCACCGCCTGCCGGTCACCCAATTGCGAGGCGCCGATCATCGCGACGATCGCCAGGATATAGGCGGGTGCGCAGACGCCGAGTACCGATGTGTTGGCGAACCGATCGCTGAGCCGCCCCCACAGGCGGAGCGCGAGGATGTTGGCGATCTGGCTGGCGACGCTGAGCAGCAGAACGAAGCTGACCGCGAAGTGCAGCTGGCGGACGATGAAGACGGTGAAGAAGGGCGTCGCGAGGTTGATCGCAAACTGCCAGCTTGCGACGAAGACCAGCAGGCGGCGGAAATTGGCGTTGCCCAGCGGCTGGCGGATCAAGGCGCGCAGATTGATGGGACCGCTGGCTGGCGGCATGATTGGTTCCGGCATCATCGCGACGATGCGTGCGCTGATCAGGCCGGTGACGCAGCCCGCGGCGAACATCGCGGCGAACACCGTGTCGCGCGCCGACGAGCCGGCCGGCGTCCAGTCGAGCGCCAGCGCCGCCGCCAGTCCCAGGATCAGGCTGATCGCAGTCAGCCAGATCGTGCGCCGGGCGAAGACATCGCCCAGCCGGTCGTCCGGCGCGAGATCGCGCATCCACGCGTTCCAGGCGCAGCCGCCGATCGCACCGAGCCCGCACAACAGCATCTGCGCGCACAGGAAGACGAGCAGGGCGGACGTGCCGCTTGAAAAGGCGAGGACCGCCATGACGGCCAGCATGGTCCGCCCGATCAGGCTGGAGAGGACCGCGATCAGCTTGCGGCGGCGCCAGCGCTCCACGATCTGGATGGCGGGCAATTGCAGCAACTGGGCAAGGAACGGCATGGCGGCGAGGATGCCGATCATGACGTTCGACGCGCCGAGATGCAGCGCGAAGGCGGTCAGGATCACCCCGCTGGTCAACGCCGCCGCGCCGCCGGAAAAGCCCGCTTCGATGACGAGCAATCGCAATCCGCGCTCACGGTCGGCGGTCGTCAGCTCTGGTTGCGGCTGCAGGGACATGCGGGCGGGGCAACGTCCTACCCGAAGCACGGGTTGCGGTAGAGCTCGGCACGGCCTGATCTATATCACTGAGTTTTATAGATATAACTGCAGATGGCGCGCCACCATCCAGGCGATTGCGGGTTTGTGATCCCGTATGTCGGCAGGTCCGTGGCCCTGTCGTTTGTCCCCGTCGCATGAGGCCGACCCGTCGAATGCCGATCCGATGCCGTTCCCGTCCGATCCCCCGTCCGGCCCGCGAACGGCGATGACGTCGCTCATCCCGTCTCACACGCGTGTCGCCCTGGTGCTCGCCGGGGGGAATGCGCTGGGTGCGTATCAGGCGGGGGTCTATGAGGCGCTGCACGATGCGGGCATCGCACCGGAGTGGATCGTCGGCACGTCGGTCGGTGCGGTCAATGCGGCGATCATTGCAGGCAATGCGTCGGCCGATCGTCTGGCGCGGCTGCGCGATATTTGGCGGCCCGAAGCCGTCGATACATTTGGCACACCATGGTGGGATATTTCGTTCGACGGCTGGCGCCGCACCGGCGAGGTGATGGCGACGATGATTGGTGGGCGGCAGGGCGTGTTTGCGCCGCTGGGCACCGCGCTGGCCGATCGTGACGCGCCGGCGCTGTACGATACGATGCCCCTGGCCCGTACGCTCGCCCGGCTCGTGGACTTCGATCGGCTGAACGAGGGCCCCGTGCGCTATACCGCGCAGGCGATGGCGCTCGATACGGGGGCGGAGGTGGCGTTCGACAGCCGGAACGTCCGGATGACGCCCGATCATATCCGGGCGAGCTGCGCCATGCCGCCCGCCTTTCCGCCGGTCGCGATCGAGGGCGAACGGTTCGTCGATGGCGGCTTGTCCGCCAACCTGCCGCTCGATCCCGTGCTGTCGCAGCCGGGGGAGGGGCCGCTGCTGTGCATTTCGGTCGACCTGTTGCCCTTGGCCGGGGCGCCTGCGCTGACGATCGGCGGGATGATTGCGCGAGCGCAGGATCTGCTGTTTGCCGCGCAATCGCGCCGTACCCTGGCCCGGTGGCAGGCGCAGTATGCCGTCGATCCCGATCTGGCGGCGGCGTCCGTGACGCTTTTCCAGCTGCACTATGCCGATCAGCAGGCCGAAGTGGCGGGCAAGGCGCTGGATTTTTCACCCCGATCGGTGCGGGCGCGATGGGATGCAGGGCTGCGTGACGGCCGGGCGCTGGTCGCGCGGCTGGCGGATGGGGGGATCGCGCTCGGGGCGTGCGGGCTGCGCTTGATCACTAGGGCGGACGCATCCGCCGCAACAGTAGGAGACGTGCCATGAAAGCCGCGCGCAAAACCGCCGATGGTCGCTTCGAGATCGCCGAGGTCGACGAGCCCGTTCTCCCCGCCGACGACTGGGTGAAGGCGCGCGTGCGCATGGCGGGCATCTGCGGCACCGACCTGCGCCATTGGGAGAAGGCGGAGGAAGAGCTGCACTGCTGCATCATGGGGCATGAATTGGCGGGCGAGGTGGTCGAGATCGGGCCGGCGGTGGAGCGCGTCGCCATCGGCGACCGGGTGCTGATCGAATCCGTGCTGGGGTGCGGCCATTGTGACTGGTGCCGGGTGCAGCAATACAATCGCTGCCCGGACCTCTATCCCACCCGCCGCGCCAGCGTGTCGCGCGCCTATGCCGAATATGTCGTCGGGCCGCAGCACAAGTTCCACCGCCTGCCCGACAATGTGGGGTATGACGATGCCGCGCTGCTCGATACCTATGCCGTGGCGTTGCATGCCCAGCATCTGTCGGGCCTGACCATCGGATCGCGCGTGGCGATCATCGGGGCGGGGCCGATCGGGCTGGGCCAGCTGATGCTCGCCAAGGCCAGCGGCGCGACGGTGACGATCATCGACAAGATGCCGCACGCGCTCGCCTTGGCTGCGCGGCTGGGCGCCGACCGTACCCTTCACCCGGACGACGAGGACCCCGAGGCAGTGATCTTCGGCCAGACCGACGACCAAGGCGCCGATATCGTGTTCGAATGCGCGGGCGGCGAGTCCATGCCCGACACGCTGCCGCTCGCCACGCGGCTAGTGCGGCGCGGCGGCAAGGTCGTTATCGTCGGCGGCTTCGATGCGGGTGCCATCGCCATCCCCCTGGAGTGGCAGCGTATCCAGATGTCCGAGATCACGCTGATCCCCAGCGCCAGCTTCGCCTTTCACGACATCCATGCCGAACAGGTCGAGGTGCTCGATCTGGTGACGCGGGGCGTGCTCAAGACCCAGGAGCTGATCACCCATCGCTTTCCGCTCGACCAGATCAACGAGGCGTTCGAGGTGGCGCAGGATCGCAGCCGGACCGGGGCCATATTCGTGGGGCTCGAGATTTAGAGGCGAAGCGTCGCGCTAGGCTCGGCAGGCGAGCGGGCCGCATTGTCGCGACCGGGCGTTCGTACGTTCACGCGGACGTCAGACCTGAGAGACGAATCCGTGCATCAAGTCGATGAGGTCGGTGACGTGCGCGTCTACGGCACTCGCCGGCAACGGTTCGATAAGCGGCAGGATATGCGGCTCCAAAAAAATCTCCGGTCCCCAATAGGCCATGCTCCATCGCTCGAACCGTCAATCCGTTTCGGGGCGGGCACGCCTGATCGTGACGTTCGTGTGCCGCTGATCGTTCTCGATTCTCGCCATGAGCGCCCGAATGGTATCTTCGTCGCCCTCGATACTTTGGGCGAAATGACGTTCGGTGAATGCAAGCGCCCCGGTGACGCCCATGGATGCGTTCCACCGCGTCGACCGGTCGATGATATCCTGGACGTGTGCCGAGGCTTCGGTGCCGTGGAGAAGGCTCCGACTGACGTAAAAGACCGTAAATACCATTTGCATTGCCTCGAACCGTGTTCGCCATGAGATGAGGGGGCGGGCGGGATGATCCAGCTTAGTGCACCCGACCCGCAACAAGGGCAGAGTTGTGATTATGGTTTCGTTGGGCCGCCGGGCCTTCAGCCTCAACCGATCTTCCAGGGCATCGTTTACGGAACGAGCGATTGTCTGCCGCGCCTCGAAGGCTGACATGGCGACACATGCGCACGTTCTGGCACCGATCCTTGCTAAATTGGAGCAGCACGTCGACTGGAGCGACGGCGACCGGCATGCCTTCACCGCCCTTCCGATCCGCTGCATAGATCTTCGAGCGGGCGCTCATCTGTCACGTCAAGGCGATGACCTGGGCACGTGCGGCGCTCTCCTCTCCGGTTTCGCGTTTCTGTACCGGATACTGTCCGATGGTTCGCGCCAGATCGTGTCGGTTCGGATGGCCGGCGACTTCCTCAACCTTCAGGGCGGATTGCTGCAGAGCGCCAGCCATAATGTCCAGATGCTGACGCCGGCGAGGATCGCGCTCTTGCAGGTCGCGGACATCAGTGCGCTCGCGGCGGAGCGGCCGACCATTCATCGTGCCCTGTGGCTTTCGACGTTGCTCGACAGCGCGATTTACAGCCAGTGGATCACCAGCGTCGGACGTCGTGACGCCCGGTCACGGATCGCTCACCTGCTGTGCGAATTCGCGATCCGCCTGCGTGGCATCGGATTGTGTGACGCGCTGACCTATGCGTTTCCGATGACCCAGGAGCAATTGGGCGATGCGACCGGCCTCACGTCTGCCCACGTGAACCGCATGCTGCAACAACTGCGTAAGGAAGGACTGATCCGGACACAGACCGGTCCGTCACGATCGAGGATTGGCAGGGCCTGAGTCGAGCGGCAAGTTTCTATGCGGCGTATCTTTATCAGGATGCGGCGAAGAGGGAGCGGCGCCACGGTGAACGGCCAGTAGCGTGGAAGGGCGGCGAGGGTGCGTGTTGTGACTTAGCTTGAATTGCAGGCAACATCGCAATCTATGGGGGCAACGCCAATTCATTTGGGCTGATTGATAGCTAAGTCACGCAGACGCGTAGGGCACGCGTGGTTCAGTCATGTGAACGAACGTCCGAAGTCGAGTAGCGCTGCGATTAGCTGGATGTCTGTTGTCGGGTCAGCTCCTCCTCTCAGGAGTGAGGACCTCCGACAAAGCCGGCGCGGTTCACGGTGACGTAGAACACATCCTCGATCGCCTGTGCCATCGAGCAAAAACGCTCTTCGCTCTCACGCAGGGCGGTTTGGTTTCGCCACCGCTCAATCAGGTCCGCGGCCTGACGCGCGAGCAGCCCTAGAAAGCGCACCTCCCTCTCGCTCAAACGATGCCGCGCACGGTGCCAAAGCGCGTTAAGCATCCCAAGCGGGGCACCGGCTCGCGACATCAGCGGGTAGGCTACGGCCGATTGGATGCCTTCGCCGACGAGTAGCCGACAGCCCACGTCTCCGACCTCCTCGGGGAAGTCGGCAAAGGCGAGCTCGCCCGTTTTCAGGGCTATGCCACACGCTGTCCGGCTGCCCGCATCAACGCGGTCGAAGTAGTCGGTGATGGTCTTGGAAAAGTTGCGGCTGGCGATCAACTCCAGCGTCTTCGTGGCTGGATCAAAAAGCTGGAAAGTCCCGGCATCCGCGCTCGTGATCGAGATCGTGGCAGACAAGGCCTCGTCATATATCGACTGGAGACTGTCCTCCGGCACCAATCGTTCCGAAAGGCTTCGCAGTAATTCCGCATTGGCCAGATCGGACGCCAGCGCTTCCCGGCTTTCTCGCAGCGCGGCCTCTGCGCGTCCGCGTTCGATCGCAGCCAAGGTCCGCTCAGCTGTCTCGACAAGGATGGAAGCCTCGCCACTGGACCAGTCTCGAACCTCTGTATCGCCGACCAACAGAGTGGCAATGAGACGGCCGCCCTTGATCAAGGGGGCCATCATCATCGATCGGAAGCCCAAGGCAGTGAAATTCTGACGGATGCTGATGGGTAACTGTTCGTAGTTGGCGTAATCGCGAGCCGAGTGCACCTCTCCATCAGAAAGCAGCTCAAGAAACTCGGGCGCATCGGAAACATCATGTGAACCGACGAGTGACGGAAGCCCCTCCCGCACGCTGTCGCGCAGGACCAAACCCGTCTTTCTGCACAGATCCCAGTCGACGTAGTAGCACCACCCCGCATTCAGCTGACTGCGCAGCAGCCGGGTGGTCTCGCCGTGGATGTCAGCGGCCGCCGCAAGCGGTCGAACGGCATCGGAGAGCTTAAGCAGGAACGCCTGTCGTTCCTCGCTCTCGCGCAGGGCTTTCCCGGCGTGCACGCTCTTCAACCAGATGCAGGCGATCAATGACCGGCCCCAGGATCATGGCGTAGGTGCGCAGAAACTGGATCTCGTCGTCACCGAAGTCTCTCGGCTTGGTGTCATCCACCTGCAGGATGCCGTATGCGCGTTGCCCGGGCATGAAGATGGGCACGTTGACCAGCGCCACAACCCCGGCCTTCTTCATGAAGTCGGGAATATCAAACCGGGTTTCGACCCCGATGTCTGACGAGATGATCGACTGCGCGGCTTCGATAGCGTAAGTCTCGGATGATCGCTCGCCCATTGGGAGGCGGACGGTGCCCACAACGTCAGGAGCCCATCCGACACCCGCCCGCACGAACAATTCGTGGTGATCTTTCTGGATCTCCAGGACCTTGGCCCTGCCGGTACCTAGCGCTTCTCCAACCAGATGGCAGGCTTCGGTCAGCACATCATCCAGGTCCTCAGAGTGGATCGCGAACTCGCCGAAGTCTGCGAGAACTTGCTGCCGCCTAGCCCACTGATCTAGATCAGGCACTGCCTAGCTCCCGTCTCGAGGGGCTTGTAACCTGGCGACCGTCAGCCAGGAACCCCGGTCCAACCAAAGCAAGTTAGGAAATGTCCTCGAATGCAGCGGTGCGGTCAGCTTCGTGTTCGGGCATCGTCAAACCTAATGCACCTGCCAGGCATCGGGTAAGGTGGCCTACCCGAAAAAATCACACGAGAACAAGCCCATAGGGCTTCGGTCGCGTAGGCGGCTACTTTAGCTTGCCCGAGCGATCCGTCCGCTCACATGAACAATTGGCAGGTTCTGGGCAGCGGACGTGAGCGTCAGAATGGCCGGGATTGGGTCGTCGGCGCTAGCCGTCGGGGAAGCGTCGACGATGTCAGCGATAGCGCATTAGCCAACCGATCCGGCGGGTGGTCTGCTTCGTCAAACAGGCAGGATGGTTCAACGTCTCGATCGTGCCGGCACCGTCGCGATCGTCAAGCGGACAGGCCGCATCACGCTCCCGAATCCACGCTCGTTGCGACGTCCGGAGGGTGACCCGACGGGCAGCAGGTAGGCGCCTCATTGTTTTGGTATACGTCGCGTTCAGTTGAGCATCTGCCCGTTTGTAGTCTGTGACGAAACAGGCCGACATCGCGGATGTCACGCCCTTTGCCGCCTCGCCTGCGTTTAGGCAGCGATCGAGCGGGCTGGAGGCGGCAAGGGCAAATACGAGGACGAGCATCGACGATCTCCGTTGTCCGATGAACGTCGGGCACCACCTACGGTTGCGACGTTAGCGGTCGTCCTGTCGCGTCAACCGGTGCCCGGCGCGCCGCTGTCCGCCAGCAACGCTGGTCAGATCTGGAGCGGAACGGTGCCGCGACGAGCGGTCATCGCCGCGCCGATTGAGGAGCATACGATCAGCCCGATCGCCAGCCACTGTCCGGTGCTCAGCACCTCGCCAAGCAGCGCCAGGCCCATCAGCGCACCGACCGCCGGTTCGGCGCTCATCAGCGTGCCGAACGTATTCGACGGCAGCCGCCGGAGCGCGATCATCTCCATGCCATAGGGGATGGCGCTCGACAGGATGCCGACGACGAGCCCCAGGGCGAGCACCTCCGGACGGAGCAAAGCGGTACCGGCTTCCGCGATGCCGACCGGCGCCGCGACCAGAGCTGCGACGATCATGCCACCGGCGGCCGCGGCCGGGCCGTGCGCCTCGCTCGCGCGCTTGCCGATCATAATGTACAGAGCCCAGCACGCACCGGCGAACAGCGCCAGCACGATCCCGCGCCAGTCCAACGAAGCCGAACCACTCCGCAGGGGCAGCAGCAGTGTCAGGCCGGCCACGGCCAAGCCGATCCAGACGAAGTCGACCCGACGTCGCGAGGTGAAAACAGCGACCGCGAGTGGGCCGGTGAACTCAATCGCGATGGCGACACCGAGCGGGATGTATGTGAGCGCGTTGTAGAAGCTGAGGTTCATCGCGCCTAGCACGACGCCGTAGCCGACCAGCGGCCGCCAGCCGACGTCGAGGCGCAGGCGCCACGGCCGCAGGATGATCGACAGGACCAGCGCACCGACGATCAGGCGGATCGCGGTCGCGCCGTCGGCACCGACGATCGGGAACAGGCGCTTGGCGAACGACGCGCCACAGGTGACGGACACCAGCGATAGTACGAGAGCGCCGAGCGCCCGATAATCGGTGTTCGAGGATGTATGCGGTGTGCGAAGGGCAAGGGTCATGGTTGTTCTCGGATTGGGATACTGCCAAGAAAGTACTGGCCAAGCAGGATCGGCGTGGTTCGATTTGGCGCTGAACCGATAAAGTTTATCGGCTAAATGGCTTACCATGAGCAAGGCTATCGCCCTCGATGTGTTCGACCGAAAGCTGCTGGAACACCTGCAGTTCGATGCGCAGACTCCCATTCCCATCCTCGCGGAGAAGATCGGGCTGTCGGCGCCGGCCTGCTATCGACGCATACGGCGCCTGCGTGAAACCGGCGCGATCAACCGGGAGGTGGCGGTCGTCCACCCTCGTACCCTCGGTTGGCCGCTGTCGATGCTCGTGCTGGTCACAATGGAACGCGAGAGCGCGCGCACGGTCGACGAGATGATGCGGATGCTAAAGGGCGTTCCCGAAGTGATGGAGGCCTGGAACGTCACCGGCGATCATGACTTCGTCGTCCGCATGCTGGCGCGCGACATGGAGAGCTACGACGAATTGGTACGCGAGTTGTTCGCCGCGGACGATCGCGTGCGCAGCTTCAAGACGCTGGTCGTCATCCGCCAAGTCAAGGATGCGAGCCCCGTTCCCGTCGTATAGGCGACACGCCGATAAGCCCGTTCGGGGCTTGGATTCACATCCACAAGGCTGTGCGGCTTTTCGCCACCCGGGACTGATCAGCAAGCTGAACAAGAGGCCGCTTTCGAGCGGGGCAATGAGACTTCTGAGCGACCGTTTCTGGGTCAATGTTACGCTTGCCCCAGGCGAGCGATGCCGTGTCCTAAGCGTATGTGAGGCGGCCGGCGCGGACCATGTCTTCGATCCACCCTGTCAGCAACGTCGAATAGATGTGTTGATGTTTGGGGTCGCGCATGGAGTGCGTGGCCCCCTGAATGATCCGATGGCTAAACGAGTTCGTCCGGCGGAAGGCGGCCTGCATAGAAAGTAGTGCTTCGCGGGGGATTTGTTCGTCGCGTTCGGATTCGACGATCAGCACGTCGCCGCGATAGGCGGCGCAGGCCGACAGGGCGCGATCGGCGCCGCCCGTATGCGGCTGCTGGCGATAGGCGCGCACCACGGCTTTATCGAGCCTGGCCTTGGGCGTGTCCCACTGGTCGTCAGGGTAGAGCGCGGGCACGCGCATCGCGAGCCAGCGGACCGGACGTTGCGCTGTGAGCAGCATGGCCAGATAGCCGCCATAACTCGTGCCGACCACGCCGATCGCGCTGCGATCGACCAGCGGCTGCGCGGCGAGATAGTCGTAAGCCGCCGTCACGTCGTCGAGGCCGTTCTGCCGTGTCACCTGATCCTTGTCGGCATCGCTGCCGGCATGGCCACGCAGGTCGAAGGTGAAGCAGACGCACCCGAGCCGGGCGAGTTCCTCGGCATGGCCCAGATCCTCGTCCTGGTCGCCGCCCCAGCCGTGGATGAAGAGGAAGCCGGGCACCGGCACTTCGGGGCGGAGCAACGTGCCGACAATGGTCTGGGCGTCCACCGTAAGCGATACCGCGTTCCTGTCGATCGCACCCGGTTTGCTCATGCATACCTCATCGCATATTTGGTCATCGCGCCGACCACGGGATCGACGCCCTGATAATAGGTCACGGCACCGACGGGCGGAGTGACGAGATCATAGACCTCGACCGTCGAGCAGCGTACCTGCGTCGTGCCGGGTTCGGCACGAAATGCCTCGAACGCGGAGAGCTCCGCGCCGCTCGCACCGCCCACGCGCCACGACTGTTCCAGCACGCCGATCCGCCGGTTTCCGGCCGCATCCGTGCCCTCGATCACGTCATAGTTGCGGCGCGTCAGCAGGATGTCGGGATAGGCGGCATGGGCCGCCGCGTCGAAGATCGCCGCGCACCGGATCGCCTGGGAAAGGCGACCGGGCAGGTCGAGCGCCGCGAGTTCGGCGAAGCCGCCGCGCACGACGTGAAGGTCGGTGCCGCCATACACCTCGCGCCCCTTGTGGTCGGTGGTGAGTGTCTGCGTGCCCCAATAGCTGACGCACTGATGGCCGAGTTCGACTGTGCCGACGCTGTAGGTGACGACATCGGTGAGATTTTCTTCCAGCACGATGCCGTGTTCGGCAAGGTCCGCCGCATCCTCGAGAGCGAGCGCGGCATCGAGCTGTTCCGTGGAGCGCACCACCCGCTGACCCAGCCCCGCCTTGCCGCACACATCCTTGATGCGCACCGGGCCCCTAACGAGCAGCAGGCGACCGGCCGTGGCCGCATCGGTATGGGTGAAGGCGGTATAGCCCGGCAGTGCGGCGTCCCCCAGCAGCCGGCTCATCGCGAAGGACCAGCCGGCTGGGCACGCCGCCCGGTCGTCGACCAGCCCGTGGGAGATCGCCTTGGTGGCGACGAACGGTGCGGGGACGACTCCACCGAGCAAGCCGTGGCGGTCGGTGATGCCGGCGGCGGCGGCGACGCGGGCCTCTAGGGCTTCGCCGGGGACCAGCAGGGCGGTCGCGAGCGATGCCTGTTCGACATCCATGGGATCGAGCAACGGCTGGTCGAGGACCGCCGCGATCCGTGTTAGCAACGTCGCGCGGGAGGCGCGATCGTGGACGTTGTCGGCGGGCCGGGCATGACCGACCAGCGAGGCGACACCGCTGGTGCGCCACGGCAATGGAATGGGACTGCAGGACAAGGCCGTTGGCACGTGGCGAAGCTCTAGAGTGCTGGGCATGCCGTTCACCTTGTCAGAGGAAAGACCTCAACGGGCCATCGCCGCGCAGGTTCACGCAGCGATCAACGAATTGCGGCGGCAACCTTCGTGGCGGACGGATCGACCGCGCGTTCCGGCGCGCCACGCCCGATCCGTGCGAGCATGCGGTAGCGATGGATCGACGCCGGCACGATGTCGGTGAGCAGCAGCGCGGCACGCGCCGGTGCCAAGGCAGGGTTGCGCATGGCCGCGTGCAGCGCCTCTCGTAGCGCGCCGACGACCGCGGGTGGTGTCGTGCGGGCGGTGACGAAGGGCAGGTTGGGCGCGCGGGGCGTTCTTGCCAGGTCGCGCAGGCCGTGCAGCGCCGCCGGATCGTCGCGCGCGATCACCGCGGCGGTGACGGCATCGATCGCGGCGATATCCGCGCGGTCGCTGGCGACCGCGTCGATGCTGGCGCGGTGCGATCCGGTGACGATCGTCCGGCCGAAGAAAGCGTCGGGCGGTCCGAGCTGCGCCACGGCGGCGCGCAGCAGGTTCGCACCGGTGTTGGAGAAGGGGGCGTTGATCGCGACCCGCCGCCCGGCGAACGCTTCCAAGCTGGTCGCCGGATCGTCGTCGCGCACGAGGATGCGACTGTAGTGGCGGCCCGGCGGGCAGTCGGGCAGCGCGTAGACCGGCATGGCGATCACGCGCAGCGCGAGGTCGGGATCGGCGACGAGCGGATAGCCGCAGCATTGGGCCAGCAGCAGGTTGGGGTCGCGCCAGATCGCCTCGACCGACCGGGTGCGGTCAAGGGCGTTGGGCGCCGCGATGCCGAGCCGGCGCAGATGCCGGGCAATCGCCGACCATAACACGTCGTTGGCGGCGCGCTGGCCGGGATGGTCATACATGCCGAGCGAGGCGACCGGCGTGCTCATCGCCGGTCCTGTCGGCCCGGGTGGACCAAGGCGTCGTGCGGCGCCAGCGCGAAGCGGCGGACGATCTCGCCATAGCTTCGGTAACCGCGTCCCGCCTGTGCAGAGAGGCGCGCATGGTGACGGCGCTGGTGCGCGGGCAGGCGATACCAAGCGAGGTCCGGGCGATCGTGATGCGCGGTATGCAGATGGTTGTTGAGATAGAGCAGGCCGAGCGGCCCGGCGCGCTCGACCGTGGCGGCGCGGCTGGGGCCGGGCAGGTCGGCGCGATGCTCGGCAAAGGAACGCAGCAGCGTCAGCGACAGGCCCGGATACACCACCAGCGGGATATAGCGCAGCGTGCCGAAGCCCGTCCATTCGAGCCAGGCAACGATTGGCACGACCAGCGCGAGGTGCGGCAGCCAGTCGCGGGCGACTTTGCCGGGTTGGCGGCGCAGCCGCAGCCCCTCATCGGCGACGAGCGTGAGCACGGCGAGTAGCGGTCCGATCAACAATCGCCCGAGCAGTGTCGCCTGCACCCGCGCCGCGACATGGCGGACCCCGCGGCTACTTGTGACATAGCGCGATTCCGGATCGTCGAGCGGATCGGTGATATGCGGGCTGCGGTGATGCGCGACGTGGCTGTCGCGATAGAGGCCATAGGGCAGCCAGAGCGACAGCGGCACCGCGCCGATCGCCGCGTTCACCACGCGCCAGCGGATCGGATGGCCGTGGATCGTCTCGTGCTGGAGCGAGCCGTGCCACGCGACGAGCCAGCCGCCCGCGATGAGGATCACCGGTGCCGGCAGGGCCGCATGCCACCAGGTCAGCGCCAGCCAGCCGCCGTAGATCAGCGTGACGATGGCCATGGTCGGCCATTCGATCCCGATACCGCCGTTCCGGGACTCCGTATCTTGGGGCTTGCGTGTCATGGCGGACCTCCTTTGCCAGAGATCATCCACTAAACGCATGGGAATTGAACGCTAGCAAAGATCGGTGGGGCGATAGCTGCGCTTGTCGCCGGCCCGCGCCGTCATGATGGGTTCAGCTGGCCGCCAATGTCTCGTCCGCGCCCTCCGTTTCGCGCTCGGTGAGAATGGTGGTGACGGCGATGTCGGCGGTGACGTTGGCCGCGGTGGCGAACATGTCGGGAATGGTATCGACCGCGAGGAACAGCGGCATCAATTCGATGGGCACGCCGACGGCCAGTGCCACGGGGGCGTAAGCGGCGAAAAAGCTGATCTGGTTCGGCAGCCCGGCAATGACGAGATTGTTGAGCACGGCGAGCAGCGCCACGAGGCCGAGCTGGCCCAGCCCAAGCTCGATCCCGTTGAGGCGCGCCAGCGCGAGCGTCGCGAGGCCGATCGCGGTCGGCGCGCTAATCCGGAACAGCGCCACGGCGAGCGGCAGCACCGTGCCCACCGGCCGGGCGGGCAGGCCGAGCGTGCGCGTCGCCTCCAGCATGGCAGGCAGCGAGGCGAGCGAAGATTGTGTGCTGAAGGCGACCGACTGCGCGGGCAGCACGGCGCGCAGGAAAGTGGACAGCCGCGTGCGCGCAGCGACCGCGACAAGCAACACGAACGCCGCCAGCAAAACGATACCGCCGACGACACGCGCGACGACATACCAGAGCAGCAGCGCACCGACTGCGAAGCCGCTACGCGCGGCAACGTCGAACGCTAGCGCAAAGACGCCGATCGGCGCGAGGAGCAGGACCCAGCCGATGATGACGAGCAGCGCGTCGGCGACGCCCTGACAGGCATTGGCGATTCCATCCGCTCGCGACCGGTCGATGTGGCGCAGTGCGATGGCGAAGAACAACGCGAAAAGCACGACGGGCACGATCGCGCCCTGCGCTGCCGAGGCGATCGGATTGACCGGCACCAGCGCGCGCAACGTCTCGCCGAGTGGCGGCAGGTCGGGCAGCTTGGTGCCGGTCGCGCGCACCGCGTCGAGGCCCGTCACGTGCCACCCGCGGAACATCGCCGAACCCAGCGCGACGCCGAATACGGCGGAGCCGGAAAGGAACAGGACGAAAGCCCCGATCGCGCGACGCGCCACGCGGCTCGATCCGCCTGAGCCCGATCCGCTGCCCAGACCGGTGACCACCAGCGCGAAGACGAGCGGGATGATGGGCATGCGCAAGGCGTCGAGCCACACCCCGCCGATCGTCTGCAGGGTCGGCAGCGCGAGGCTATTTGGCCCCGCCAGATAGCCAAGACCCAATCCGGCGATCAGACAGGCCAAGATGCGTCTAACGGCAGGGATCTTCATGCCGTGGCGACGTCCGGTACGGCGGTAGTGCCCATCACCTGCGCGGCGAAGCGCTCCATCTCTTCGGCCTGCGGGCTCATTTGCAGCAGCAGCAGGTCGAGGCCCGCCGCCTCATATTCGGCGATCCGTTCCTTCAGCTGTTCGGGCGTGCCGACCAGATTGGGGCGCAAGCCGCGGTTGGACACCGAATATTCCTGGATCTTGAGTTCGCGCTCAAGCTGCGTGCCGGACAGCCACTGGTCGAAATTGGCATAGCCTGCGGGCAGATCGGTGACGGTCGTGATACGCTCCAGCTCGCGCTTCGCCTCCGCCTCGCTGTCGCGGACGATCGCATAGGCGGCCATGCCGTATTGCATCGGCGGACCGCCGGCGGCGCGGCGGCGGTCCGCCATGTCGGCGATCTTGGGTGCGATCGCGGACACGGGATCGCCGTGCATGACATAAGCGTCGCAGCGTTTGGCGATCATCGCCTTGGCTGCCTCGCTCTCGCCGCCGGCATAGATTGTCGGCCGCTTGACAGGCTTGGGCGCGCAGATTGCCGCGTCGGTCGTGTAGAATTGCCCGGCGAAGCTGAACCGTTCCTGCGTCCATAGGCCGTCGACGACGCTTAGCCATTCGGCAGTGCGCGCATAGCGATCGTCATGCTGGTCGAATTGCAGGCCATATTGGCGCGCCTCGTCCGCCCACCAGCTCGACACGACGTTGAGCGACAGCCGCCCGCCGGCGATCCGGTCGATACTGGCCGCCGCCTTGGCGAACAAGGCGGGATGATGGAAATTGGGGCGGACCGCGACCATCAGCTCCAGCCGCTCGGTCACTGCGGCGAGCGCGGCGGCGGTCGACCAGGCGTCGAGCGCGGGCTGGTCGGTGCCCTTGATATCGTTGAGGTTCAGCTCTGCGATCAGCGTCAGGTCGTAGCCCCAACGCTCGGCGTTCTGCGTCAGCGCCTTGGCATAGGTCCAGCTTGCCTCCATGCCCTCGTCGGGGACGTTGCGCAGCCAGCCGCCGAATACGGGCATCCAGAAACCGTAGCGCATCAGCGTGCCTCCCCGATCCAGGCGACGATCCGGTCGACCAGCCGGTCGTGCGGGTCCCAGCCCAGCACGTCGAGCGGCTTGGCGACGAAGTTCGACAGCGCGTTGACGTCGTAGAAGCGGGGCGTGCCGTCGCGATCGTCGATCATCACCTCGACCCCGCCGAGATCGAGCGCGGAGGCGCGGGCGATCCGCTCGGCGGCATCACGCAGTGGGGCGGGGGGCTCGGTCGCGGTCATGGTGATCGCGCTGCCGGGGACCTGGCAGGCGTCTGCCGGGCACAGGTCGAACGCGCCCGCCCCGGCCACGTCGATCGCGTAGAGATAGGCGCGGTCGAGCGTCTCGATCCGGGTGATCGTGCCGCCGCGGGCGGGGACATAGTCCTGCACCAGCAGCACGCCGTCGATGCTGGTCGGCAACGTCCCGTCGGCGACGGCGGCGCGGAGTGTGTCCATGTCGTCGAAACGCACGATGCCCGCCCCGGCGCCGCCGATGTTGGCCTTTACCACCAGCGGGAAGCCGATCGTAGCGGCTGCCGCGGGGACATCGGCGGCGCGGTGGACGACGCGGGTGGCCGGGATGGCGAGTCCGAGAGAAGCGATCAACGCCAGCTGGCGCGCCTTCGACGTGTCGATCGCGAGGGCCTGATTGCCATTCAGCACGCGCGCGCCCGACATTTCCCAGCGAGCGATCAAGGATTGCGCCCAAAAGATCGGATGCTCCGCTTCGCGCAGGAACGCCGACATCGCCAGCCGGCTGATGATGACGGGGGCGGGCGGCAAGGCGTCGGCGGGGTCGAAGGCGGTGCCCGGGGTCAGCGTCTCATACGCAACACCGCGCCGGTCGAGCGCGGCGAACAGCGGCGTAAACCATTGGGGATGTTCGTAGAGAATGGCGAGGTCGACGGTCATGGCGCCATGCCATGCCGGAGCGCAGGCGCCCTGCAAACCGGCTTGGGCTTGGCCCGCCCCAAGAAACACTTTCCGGTCATGCTATCGGGGCTGCGTCAGAGCGACGGTGCGGAAGCCCAGGTGCGAGGCGGCGAGTGTTTCGTCCTGCGCGTGGCGGGCGGCGGGGCGATAGCGGGCGCAGTAATTGGCGGCGCACAGGAATGAGCCACCCTTGATGACGCGCGCGCGGACCTGCGGCTGGCGGGGATCGAAACTGGGATTGCCAGGCGTGCCGTCGCCGGTAACGAAGGCGCCATGGCCGGGCAAATACCAGCTGCGCGTCCATTCCCAAACGTTGCCGATCAGGTCGTAGGTGCCGATCGGGCTGCGCGTGAAACAGCCCGCCGGGGCGGGGCCGACCCAGCCATCGGTCGCGGTGTTGGTCGTCGGGAAATGCCCTTGCCAATAATTGGCCGCGTGACGCTCGGGCTCGGTGTCCTCGTCGCGAATGCCGATCCGGGCGACGGCCTCGAACTGCTCTTCGGTCGGCAACGCGCGGCCGGCCCAGCGTGCATAGGCGCTGGCATCGGCGAAGGTCACGTCCACCACCGGATCGTTCGCATGTCCGGCGATATTGCTGCCGGGGCCGTGCGGATGGCGCCACGTCGCCTCGCGCACGAAGCGCCACCATGTCGCTGGATCGGGTGCGAGGAACGGCTGGTCGGCGGGCGGCGGCGAGAAGACGAACGCGCCGCCGCCGGGCCGCTCGGCATCGGTCACATAGCCGGTGGCGGCGACGAAGGCGGCGAACTGGCGATTGGTCACTTCGTGCGCGTCGATGCCGAAGGCGGGGACAGCGACGGTGACGCGGGGGCGCTCCTCCGGATAGTAAGCGTCGCTGCCCATCAGGAAGCGCGAGGCGGGCACGCGCACGCTGCCATCCGCGAAACTGCCCGCGCAAGACGGCGATGCCGCCGGCCGTGCGACCGGCGCGGCATCCGCGTGCAGCCCGCCAACGAGCAACGCCGCGATCAACGTCGGGCGGATCAAGGGTAGCGGCTCGGGACGGACGGCATGATGACCCCGGTGTCCTTGCCATAGGCGTCCCAGGCGGCGACCAGCGCCTTCAGTCGCTCCGGTTCGCGTGCGGCGAGGTCGGTCGTTTCGCCCGGATCGTCAGCGATGTTGAACAATCGCCATGCGTCGCCGAGGTTCACCGCCTTCCAGTCGCCCTGCCGCACGGCGCGCCGCCCGAACAATTCGCTGCCGATCGCCTCGTGCGGCGCATGGACGCGGTCAGCGGCGCCGGTCAGATAGGGTCGCCAGCTCAGCCCGCGCACCGGCTGCACGGGGCGCCCGGCGTATCGGGCACCCTGCCACGTACCGCCCGCCGCCTCGACCAGCGTCGGCACCACATCCATCACCGTGCCATAGGTCGCGCTGACCCCGGTCCGCCGCGCGCCCGGCCAGTCGATGAAGGCGGCAACGCGCGTGCCGCCCTCGGTGGTATAGCCCTTGTACAGCCACGACGGCGCGGTCGCCGCCTGCGCCCAGCCGGGACCGTAGCCGGCGTAGGAGGTCGGCTTGCCGAGGTTGTCGAAGCGATTGTCCGCCTTTGCGACGCGGGCGCGGAATTCGGGAAGTTCGGAGCGGGCGATGTCGATCCCCTCCGCGCCATTGTCGGCGGTGAACAGGATGATCGTATTGTCGTACTGGCCGGTCGCCTTGAGGTGGGCGATCACGCGGCCGACATTCTGGTCCATGCGATCGACCATCGCGGCGTAGATTTCCATGAGCCGCGCCTGTTCCTTGCGCTCCGGCGCCGACAGATCGGCCCAGCGGCGTCCGGCCGGCAGGACGAGATCGTGCGGCGTGACGGTCGCCCCGACCAGGCCGAGCGCCTTCAGCCTGGCAAGGCGGCGCGCGCGCAGCACTTCGAAGCCCTCATCATAGCGACCGCGGTAGCGCGCCACGTCCTCATCGGGTGCCTGGAGCGGCCAATGCGGCGCGGTAAAGGTGAGGTAGGCGAAGAAGGGCTTGGCGCGATCGGCCCGGCCCAGCTGCTCGATCAGCTTCGACGCATAGGCATCCGACGAGTAGAAGCCGGCCGGCAGGCTGGCGAGCTGACGCCCGTTCTCCCAATAGGTGGTGCCGGGCTGGCCGTCCCTGGCGAGGTCCAGCCCGTAATGGTTGCCGCCGCCCTGGGCGAGGTCGAAGCTCTGGTCGAAACCGTGCCGCGCCGGGCTGTCTTCGGCGCGGGTGCCGAGATGCCATTTGCCAGCCATGAGCGTCACATAGCCAAGGTCGTGTAGTCGGTCGGCTAAGGTCACGACATCGTCGGGCAGATGCCCTTCGTAGCCGCGTTTGCCGATCTGGTTGGGCGTCAGCATCTCCGCCATATTGCCCAGCCCGGCGAGGTGATTGTCGGTGCCCGACAGCAGCATCGATCGCGTCGGCGAGCATGTGGGCGCGGAATGGAAACCGGTCAGCTTCAAACCGCGCGCGGCCAGCGCATCAAGGTTGGGCGTGCGGATCTCGCCACCGAATGCACCGAGGTCTGAATAGCCGAGATCGTCGGCGACGATGATCAGGATGTTCGGTTTGGCGCCAGCTGGGGCCGGAGCGGCAGGCGTGCCCTGCGTATGGCCGCGGGTCGCCGCGGTGATCGTGGCCGCGCCGGTCACGGCAGTGGCGAGCAGGGCGATGGTCAGCGCGGTCGTTCGCACGAGGCGGTTCTCCAAGATCGAGAGCATGCCGGCATTCTGGCGGGCAGAATGCCGGCACGACAGGTCATTCCGCGGCTTCGAGCAACGGTTCGGGCTTCACCGCGCGGCTGTGGGCGCCGTCGAGTGCGACCGGCACCGACCCTGCGATCGTCGCACGGCGCAAATGGCGCTTCTGCCGGCCGAAGTCGGCGATCGCGCGGTGCTGGGTCGCGCGATTGTCCCAGATCGCCACGTCGCCCGGCTGCCAGCGCCAGCGGACGGTATTTTCCGGCTTGGTGATCTGGTCCTGCAGGATCTGGAAGACCCTGTTCGAGTCCTCGCGGTTGAGACCGACGAAGTTCTTGACGAAGTTGCCGAGCAGCAGCGCCTTCTCGCCCGTCACCGGATGGACATGCACCACCGGATGCTCGGTTTCGTAGACCGTAGAGGCGAACACCTCGCGATGACGGCGGATCGCGTCCGCGGAGGCTTCGGGTCGGGCGGAGGCATAGTCATAGGCGTTGGTATGGACCGCGCGTAGATCCTCGACCAACGCCTTCAGCGCCGGGGGCAGGCCCTCATAGGCGGCGACGGTATTGGCCCAAAGCGTGTCGCCACCCGCTGGCGGGATCACCAGCGCGCGCAGGATCGACGCGGCGGGGAAGGCGGGCAGGAAGGTGATGTCCGTATGCCATTGCGATGCGGCCTCACCCTCACGCGAGTTAAGTTCTAGCAGGAAGCGTGAACCCTCCGCCACCGGCACGGTCGGATGCGCAAGCGGTTCGCCCAGCCGCGCCGCGAACGCCTCGTGGGTCTCGTCGTCGAGATGGGGCTGGCCGCGGAAGAAGATCACCTTGTGGCGGCCGAGGGCCTGCTGGATCGCGGCGATCGTCAAGTCGTCGAGGTCGCCCGAAAGAGCGACGCCTCTGATTTCGGCCCCGATCTTCCCTGCGACGGGAACGATGTCGAGCGGGCTGTCCGCATCGGCGGCATTGTCGAACTGGTGTTGGATCACGGTCATGTCACACACTCCTTCAGGCTTCGACGGGAACGGTGGCCGCGCGGGCGTCGAGCGCGCGGCGGATCTGGGCGTGGCGAGTCTGGTCGAGCGGAAAGTGCCAGATCAGCGCGGCCGAGATGATGTGCGCGGCGGCGGGGCCGAGCGCGAAGACGTATTTGAGCGCGTCCAGTGCGGCCGGCGCACTCTGCCCCTTGGGCTGGAAGCCGAGCCAGGCGAGCAGGGGCAGCGCGAGGCCGATGCCGATCGCCGGGCCCGCCTTGGTCGCCAGGCTGAAGACGGAGAAGAACAGGCCGGTGCGGTTGTGCCCGGTGGCCAGCTCGTGCGCATCGGCGACGTCGGCGACCATCGCGCGGAGCATCAGGTTGCCCGAGCCCTGCGTCAGCCCCTGCGCCACGGCGAGCGCGATCAGCAGCCACAACATATCGGGGAAGACCGCGAGCAGGGCGATGTTGATCGCCGCCTGCGCGAGTTCGCCCGCGATCGCTGTCTCGCGCTTGCCCAGCCGCCGCCCGATCGCGAGCCAGAGCGGCCCGGCGGCGACGCCGAACACGAATTGCAGCAGGTACAGCCCGCTTGCCCACTGCGGCAGGCCCATATAGCTGACGCAGAAGAAGGCGATCAGCCCGGCGCGGATCGACTGACCCGCCGTCACCGCCACGTCGGAGGCGAGGACGCGCAGTAGCAGCCGGTCGCGGAACACCAGCCCGGCGCTGCGCCAGAAGCCGATGCGGTGCGTCCGTTGCGCCGGGATGGGCGGTTCGGCGATGGCGGTCAGGCTCAGGACCAGTGCCAGCACCAGCGTCGTCAGGATGAACGCGCCGGTCGCATGCAGCTTCAGCACGCCATCGGCGGGCCGCCACTGCTCGATCAGGGTTGGCAGGATCAGGACTAGCAACAGGCCGACCGCCCGCATCGTCTGCTGATAGGTCACGATGCGCGTGCGCTCGTGATACTGGCCCGACAATTCCCCCGCCCAGGCGGAAAAGGGAATCTCGATCATCGTCCAGCCGGCGTAGAAGACGAACAGCGCGGCACCGAAATAGAGTGGCGCGACGGTCGCGGGCGGAAAGAACAGCAGCGCCGATCCGACCCCGAACAACAGGCCACCCGCCGCGATCCACGGCCGTCGTCGGCCGAAGCGGTTGCGCGTCCGGTCCGACAGCGCGCCGACGATGGGGTCCGACGCCACGTCCCAGAAGCGGCCGAGGAAGAAGATGAACCCGATCGTCGCCAGCGACAGGCCGAAATGGCTGGCGTAGAGTTGCGGGACGAACAGGACGAGCGGCAGTCCCGCACCGGCCAGCGGGACGGCGAGCGAACCGAATCCGATCAGCCTGACGGCCGCGTGCCCTTCGTGTCGCGTTGTCGCCCTTCGTTGGGGTGGGCCATAAACGTCCTCAAAGGGAATGCTCGCCATCGTCGCGCTCCTCAAAACCGGACCTTGAGGGTCGCGCCATAGGTACGCGGGTCGCCGAGGATGGCGGTGACGAGGCCGTAATTGACCACGTTCAAGGTCTGGAAATAGTCCTTGTCGAACAGGTTGCGCGCCCACAGCGACAGGTCGTAGCGGCCGCCGTCGCCCAGCCGCACGCCGACGCGCGCGTTGACGATGCCATAGCCGGGAACGAGCCCGTAGCGGCTGTTGCTGGCGACCGTGTAATAGGACGAGCGATACGACCAGTCACCGTGCAGGTATGCCTCAGCATCGCCACCGATCGCGCGGGTCGCGTCTCCGCCGAGCGATGCCGCCCATGTGGGGACGCCCGCCAGCCGCTGTCCGGCAAAGTCGCGCACCGGCGAACCCGCGGTATTGGCAGCAGTAGGGTTGAGCGCCTCCACCGGCGTCGGCCCGTTGGGATAGTCGCGGTAGGTTGCGTCGGTATAGGCGACCGAGCCGGTCAGGCTAAGCCAGTCGGCGGGGCGGACCGCCAGATCGCCCTCGACCCCGCGTGACCGCACCTTCGGGATGTTGGCGATATAGTTGATGTAGGTATTAGTGCCGATCACCTGTTGGACGATCGTCGTCTGATAATCGTGGACGTGGGTCTGGTAGGCAGCGAGGTTGAGCGTGACGCGCCGGTTCAGGAACTGGGACTTCAGGCCGACTTCGTAATTGTCGACCGTTTCCGGGCGGACGACCGGCGTGACGCCAGTCGGCAGCGTCGTCAGGTTTAGTCCGGGCGACTTCGCGCCACGCGAATAGGTGGCATAGATCAACGTGTCGTCGGTCGGTTTCCAGCCAAGCGTCGCAAGGCCACTGACGCTGTCGTCCTTGGTGTCGACGGCGAACGCCTGGATCGGCGTCAGCGCGTTGCGGATCGTGGCGACGCGCGCGATTTGCGCGGCCGTCAGCCCGTCGGTCGGCTGCGCGAAGAGACGCTGGCTGCCGTAGCTGCCCCATTTGTCCTCATGCGTGTAGCGCAGCCCCGCAGTCAGGCTGAGCGCCGGGGTGATGTGCCACGTTCCCTGGCCGAAGATCGCGGCGCTCTTCGTGTGCGGGTCCGAGCGGCCCGCCGAGAGCAGACCGTTGGTGGCGATGCCGGCCACCGTCTGATTGTCCGAGGGATAAAGCGCCAGCGCGGCGTCTGGGCCGAATTCCGCGCGGCTGTACCCGCGCACCACCTGCCGGAAATAATAGGCGCCAATCAGCCAGTCGATCGCTCGCGTGCCGTTGGAGGCGAGCCGTACTTCCTGGCTGGCTTGGCGCTGGAAGTTGAGGATGTGGTTCTGCGTGTTGATCGACAGCGCGGTCAAGTCGCTGTCGTTGCGCGGGAACCAGTTCCACTGTCGCACCGCGGTGATCGACGTCAGCGTCGCGCCGCCCAGGTCGTAATCGATTTGGCCCGAGACGCCCCATGTGTCCATGTTCGCCTGGAACGGCGAATTGGCGTCGGTACGGCGCGCGAAGGCATCGATCGGTAGCGGCGTGTAGTTCGGGAAGCGCGCCAGTCGCTGGACGAACGTATTGGCGATGGCTGCGCCGTTATCGTAGGTCGCGAAGGTGCGGACCGGCAGGTTGATGCAGCACGCCTGGTCCTGCTGCCCCCAGTCGCCGATGATGCGGACGGTCAGGGCGGGCGTGGGCGTCAGCAGCAGCTGGCCGCGCACCGTGGCATTCTCGTAATCGTGTACGCGGCGGCGTGTCGTCGTGTCGTAAAGAAAGCCGTCGCGCGTGGTATAGGCGGCGCTCAACCGAAAGGCGGCAAGGCCGTCAATCAGCGGCCCGGTGAGCGACCCGCGCACCTGCCGGTAATCGTAATTCCCGACATCGGCCTGCCCGTCGGCATGCCACTGGAATTGCGGCAGGCGGCTGGAAATGTTGATCGCGCCGGCGGTGGTGTTCTTGCCGAACAGCGTGCCCTGCGGGCCGCGCAGCACCTCGACACGGTCGAGATCGACAAGGTCGAACTGGCTCTGCCCGACCCGGCCGTAATAGACGTTATCGATATAGACGCCGACGCCATTTTCCAGCCCATCGTTGGTCAGCGCAACGTTGGAGCCAAGGCCGCGGATATTGATGTTGGTGTTTCGCGGGTTGAAGCTGAACACCTGAAGCGAGGGCACCAGCTGCTGCACCTGATCGAGCCGATAATCGCCGCGTATTCCCAGCTGCTCCGCGCCGACGACGCTGAGCGCGATCGGCACGTCCTGCGCCCGCTCCGTCCGCCGTCGGGCGGTGACGACGATATCGCCGACGGGGGTGGCCGCGGTTTCTTCGGCCCGCACGGGATCGGTGGCCGCGAAGACCAGGGCCGCGCCGTCACTGTCGACGGGCACGATCTGTGCGGCGGCACCGGACGGCACCAGCGCGGTGGCGGCGAGCCATAGTCGACGGTGGCGACGGACGCGCGCCGTCGTCGCCGGAAATCCCCTTTTCATGGATTGGCTTTCTCGTTGTTCTGGCGGTCGGCGTCGGCGCGTTCCGTCGCCGGCTGCGGCGCCAATGGCGCCGGCCGGGCGGATTTCTATTGCGCGGACATGGCCGGTGGGTCCGGTCCGCTCGCCGTGTCAGGGTAGGGTAGGAGGCGTCTCGACGGCAGGCGGATCGTGGAAGCGGATCGGGATCATGCAGGTCTCCGCGTTACGGACCCGAGTTGGGCTCGAATCAAAGCCTATCAAATCGATATGAATTGAGGGAGTAGCATATGTTGCGCTCCGATTAGCCGAGCTTTGCCCCTGTTCCGTGGCCGTGTCCCTATGTGACGATCCCGAGGCCGTGCAGCGCGAGACTGGCGGCAGACGTCCCCAGCAGCGTCGTCACCACGCCTGCCCGAAGCCCGAATAAGGCGCCGGCGGCGCCGCCCGCGAGCATAAGCGCTACCGGATCGATGCTCGCCAGAATCGGCGCATCGAAACGCACCGGCCCCGCTGCGATCGGGGTCGTTGCGCGGAACAGCGTGTGCAGCGCGAACCAGACCGCGAGGTTAAGGCCGACGCCGACCACCGCCGCGGTGATCGCGGACAGCGCTCCGGCCACGGCAGCATTGCCCCGCAGCCGCTCGATGAACGGCGCGCCGAGGAAGATCCACAGGAAGCACGGCACGAACGTCACCCAGGTCGCGAGCAGGCCGCCCAGCGTGCCGGCGAGCAGCGGCGGCAGCGCGCCGGCATCGCGATAGGCGCCCAGGAAGCCGACGAATTGCAGGACCATGATGAGCGGCCCTGGCGTCGTCTCCGCCATGCCCAGCCCGTCGAGCATCTCCTTGGGCGCGAGCCAGTGGTACTGGTCGACCGCCTGCTGGGCGACATAGGCGAGCACGGCATAGGCGCCGCCGAACGTCACCATTGCCATCGTCGAAAAGAAGGTTGCGATGCGGCTGAAGACATCGTCGGGCCCGAGCGCGGTCAGCAGTGTCGCGACCGGCAGCAGCCAGAGCGCCAGCCAGACTAGGGCCGTGCGGATCGTTTGCCCCCATGTTGGAAGCGCATGCGCCGGCAGGTCCTCGCCGAGCAATGTGTCCGCGTCGGCTACCACCATCCCCTTGGAGGCGCCATGGCCCCCGCCACGGAAGGCCGTGCCGCCCCGCCGCGCGGACCACCATCCGATGAGGCCAGCTCCCAGCACGATCACCGGAAAGGGCGCACCGACAAAGAAGATCAGGATGAAGGCCGCGGTGGCAAGCGCGCGTGCCGGCGTCGCCTTGAGCGCCCGCCCGCCGATCCGCATCACCGCCTGCAGCACGACGGCCAGCACCGCGCACTTGAGCCCGAAAAACAGGGCGGAGACGATGCCGACCTGACCGTACAGGACATAGACCCAACTCAGCGCCATGATCGCGATGGCGCCGGGAAGGACGAACAGCACGCCCGCGACGATGCCGCCCTTGGTCCGGTGCATCAGCCAGCCGATATAGGTGGCGAGCTGCTGCGCCTCGGGGCCCGGCAGCAGCATGCAATAGTTAAGCGCGTGCAGGAACCGTTGCTCGCCGATCCAGCGTTTTTCGTCGACCAAGATGCGGTGCATAACGGCGATTTGCCCGGCAGGCCCACCGAACGAGAGCACGGCGATGCGCAGCCAGACCCAGAATGCCTGCCCAAGTGTGATCGGCTCTGGCGGCGTTCGTACCGCGTTGTGTGTCGGGGCAACCGTCATGCTGTCACCCGCATGCGAGATGGCTGGTGCGACGACCAATCATGGTGCTCGGCCTGCGCGTCGCGCGCCCAGCGGTATAGCGCATCGTAGATCGCAATGCCGGCTTCGAGCTGCTGATGGTCGTCGCTATGGCTGCGCGACAGTCCGAGCGAGATCGCGAGCAGCCCCGCCGCTTCGGGCGCGAGATCGAGCCGGTCGGTGTCGGCCCCGCGGACAATCGCGGCGAGCCGCGTCAGCGGCGCGTGGTCGGCGAGGCCGAAGGCCTCGACCATGACGTCGAATGTGCATAAATCGCCACGATGGCTCCAAAACACGCCGTCGTCGACGACGTCGAAGGGCTCGGCCTGTTCATGTGCGGCGACCGCCAGCACCTCGCCTGGTGCCACGAACAGGAAGCGCGCCGCGGGATCGACGAAGCGGCGAATCAACCAAGGGCAAGCGATGCGGTCGACCTTCGGCCGCGCCCGGGTCACCCACCACGTCCTCCCATCGGGGCGGCGCGGCGGAACATGCGTGAGCTCAACGGTGGGCAAGCCCGCCCGCGCCCAAGCGGCGTAGCCGCCTTCGAGTACTTCGGCATTCTTGCCATTGCTCCGCATCATCGCCGCCGCGGCAACGGAACCCGTACCGCCATCCTGATCGACGACGATGACGGCATTTACGGGTGGTGCAATTTGAAGATGGCCCGGAACTGCGCTCGGTATTGTGCGGATGGGCGACAGTCGCAGGTCGATGATACGCGGGCAGCCGGCGGTGCCGACCAGTCGCGAAAGCTTCTCAGGGGGGATGGCGTTTGGTGCAGGCATGGGGCGTCCTTCATTAAAAAGGCGGACGCGATTCTCCGGCTGACGCCTCGTGGGGAGATCGCCGTCCCCATAATTGCAATCAGCCATCATGACCTGGCCTTGTCAATCGTCACGGCGCGCGCTGCTCCGGCTGATCCTTCGGCCGCGACGCCTGCTGTTCACTTCCTAATGTACGCCCGGTTCCGGGAAGAAAGATTCAGGGCCTGGATGTCTGCTTCTGGGTCTTTTGCGCAATGCTTCCCGGCAACGTCCGTCAGTTGTAAAAGGTGACGATACGGTCGAGTGGCTCCCGCGGTGCGATCACGCCGTTGACGGGATGGTCGGCGTCAGCATAGCCTAGCGCCATACCAGCGATGATGTACTCGTCCTCTGATATCGACAAAATGCGCCGAGTCGCAGTCCAGAAGAGATTCCAAGCGCCTTGGGCGCAGGTGTCGAGCCCTCGATCCTTTGCAGCCAGCATGAACGTCTGCATGAACATGCCGATGTCGAGGAACGACATCGAGTCCAACTCTTTGTCAATTGTGAAGATCAGTCCGACGGGGGCGTCGAAGAAGCTGTAGTTACGGCCCCATTGGCGCCAGCCCGCCGCTTCGTCGCCGCGCGGAATGCCGATGCGTCCATACATATCCTTGCCCAGCGCCCGCATCCGCGAAATGTAGGGCTCCTTGCGTTTAGATGACCGCGCGAACTCCGCCCTGTCATCGTTCGGCCGGGTTTCGCGGTGGGCCAGAACCTCCTCCTCAAGCCGCCTGCGCATCTCGCCGGTAACGACATGTACTTTCCACGGCTGGATGTTGGTGCCTGACGGCGCCAGGCAGGCCGTCTGTAGCAGGTCGCGAATTACCTCCGGCGGCACCGGGTCCGACCGAAAGGCACGAATTGAACGCCTAGCACGGACAACGTCTTGGAATTCCATGTTCAAGCCCTTCTCGGTATGAGCACCGCACGCCGTGTCAACTCGTACCCTGACATGGCCCAAGGACAATCCGGGCGTCCACACCGATGATGACGAACGAACGGCTGACTCTAGACCGCGCCAAGATCTCGGTGAACGTCCGCACTTGGGTCTCCCACGCCGTTAGGCCGCGGGCGGGAGATGCCGACCTATTCCAGGTGCACCAAAAAATAATCAAACCAGGAGGTATCGGGAAACTGAGCCTGCCTTTCCTGCCCCTCTCGACCTTCCCAACTGCGACGCGGCTTCGTTCTATCGAGACGCTTTCGGGAAGGCGGCGAGCTTTGCAATATCGCCGGGATCGTGCTGCACTATGATCGCGGCGCCGAGGTTGAATGCAAGCTTCTGCAACCGGTCCATCGACGCCAAGCTGTCGGCGCGTTCCGTGTTCCAGGTCGGCACGGCCGACAATGGCCATTGCGCTTCCAGATGGGCGACGTCCCCGCTCAGAAGCACGGGACCGGTCTTTGGCAGGCGGACCAACAGTGCGGCGGAGCCGGGTGTATGTCCTGGCGTTGCAAGAATGACCACCGAGCCGTCGCCGAATACATCGCGGTCTCCTTCGATTGGGTCGACTTTGCCTTTCCCACTCAGCCAAGGCGCGAGGAGGGATGAGTCCGCGCCGAAAGGCATCTTGTTGGAATGCAGCGCCGTCCAATCCGCAGCTCCGATCATCAACGTGGCATTGTGGAATGTCGCCGCCTGTCCCGCATGATCGAAATGGTAGTGGCTTAGCGCCAGTCGGGTAATATCGGACGGACGAATGCCGAGGCGGGTAAGCTGGGTGGGGAGGTCAACTGCCAGGGTAGGGCTTATCGGTTGTTGATCGATGGGCTTGCCCAGCAGCGAGGTTGGCAGGCCCGCATCCCACAGCATCAAATCCTTGCCGTGGCGGATCAGATAGCAGCCGACGCTCAAGCGACGGGATTGGCCGTCGTAGATCCCGGTATCGGATAACGGCGAGGCGTCATTCATCACGATCTGACCGCAATCCAGACGCCAGATCATCACCTCGTCCTTGGGCGCCACGGCTTGAACGCCCGCGCTCATGATAAGGGACAGGCACCCCGCTACGAAACGGGACCAAAGCGAAACAGGCATGGCGTTCTCCTCAGATGGGATGTGACGATGCTGATGCCCGGACATCGAGGAGCCTATGCGCCCAATATGCTCGTTTTTGCGCCCGAAACGCTCACTACGTCGTTGCCGGGCGCGGGCGATCGCGCGATTGTCGTGCCATGCCGATCAGAGCTTACGATCAGAACGCGCTGCGATCTTTACTATTGAGCCGCCTGGCTGGCCTTCGTGCGCCGGCAGGCGTGCATGGCACTGTCGCTCATGGTGCGGACAGCGGCGTCCGCGTCTTCGGCTATTGCATCCAAGAGCGCGAACGCATCGCCCGCAGTCGGATGGAGCATCCGGCGGTCGTGGTTGTGTTAAGCGGCACCAAGGAAGTCTGGCGGGGCGATGTGATGCAGACATTCGCCGCAGGTGTTCCGTTCGTGATCCCGGCCGGCATGGAATTCGATCTGGTGAACAATCCTGATCCCGCATCCGGCCGATATGAATCGATCTGCATCACGGTTGATGACGGTCTTCGCCGGACGTTGCGCAGCAACCTGCGCCGCCCGGTGACCGGCACCATTCCAGATCGGCTTGATATCAGCCTGACGCCAGCCCTCGTCGAGGCATATGGCCATGCCGCCAGTACGTTGACAGGGATGGATGTTTCGGTCGCCGTGGCTCTGGCGCGCTACCGCGTACTGGAAATCCTGCTGCTGCTGGCGGAGACCCCGGCCGCCGGGATGCTGACGGCGGTCGGCCGGAGGGAACAGGTCGAAGCGATCATCTTGGCCGATCCGGGGCGGGCATGGCAGGTCGGCCAGGTCGCGGCCGAGCTTGGCATTGGAGCCTCCACCCTTCGCCGCCAGTTGGGCAGATTGGGAACATCGTTCCGGGAGGTATCGCTGTCCATCCGCATGGCAACGGCGCATGCGCTTCTGGGATCGTCCGGCTATTCCGTGATACAGGCGGCTCAAGCAGCCGGTTACGCCTCACGATCCCATTTTGCCCGCCGCGTGCGGGCCGTCCATGGCAAGACCCCCCGGCAGTTGAGAGCGGCGGTTTAGGGCCACCCCAATTCCGCAATCTCAATTCCAATCGGGACGCTCGTGAATGTGTGCTCTTGGTCGAACCCACCGTTCGGCGGGGCCGCGATGGATGGCTGCTTTGTCCACCATGAGTCATTCCCGGCTAAGCAGCTCGGTTCGTCCAAGCGGTCAGTCCGTATATATTGAGACGCGACAGGTTTCGGGCAGCCGAAATATGTGCGTGAACGACCGAAACTGGGTCACTACACCCATCCGGGAGTACCGCTGACGTTAGAGCGACTGAAGGGTGGGACTGCAAGTCGCACTATACTCGGCAACGATTGATCTGAAGCACGTTATCGACGGGCTGCGTTGCTGCGGACGAAACACTGGCGATAGGGCCCACCCGCAGCGCCAATCAGTACTGCGCGCGGGCCATCCAGTGCGAAAGCGACGTCGCCCGAGCCATAGCGTTGGCCGATCGATCTAGGCCGTGCCGGCAAATCATAGCGCATGCCTCCGGCATTCAGCGTTGCTCGACCGGTACTAATTCCAACGCTGAAGCGAGCGTCGGCAGCACAAACGACCACGATGTTGCGCTGAGCAGCCGGCAGCGACCGACCGTCGGCGCCGCCTGTGCCGGTAATCATTACCGCGGTCATGCTGCCAAGCATCCCCCAACGCAGCGAACGGTGAATCATCATCGGCTCGCCTTAAAACCGCCGATGCCGGCGAGATATTGAGCAGAAACGTTTACCGATACGCCCTGTGGCGCGACGTCGATCGCCGCCTCGGCCACAGTCGGCTTGGCACGACCGAGCCGGCGCGATCCCGCCACGCCGGCGCCGTCCGACCAGATGTCGAACTTGACGCGGCCGCTGCGGCTATGGACGAAGAGCAGCGCGCTCGACGTCGTTGGCGCGGGCGCCCAGCTGCGGCGGAAGGTCTTGTGTTTGCGCAGCAGCGCGATGTCGTCGCGCAGGAAGTCGGCCTCGTCCGCCGGATAAATTTCGAGTTTGAGCGGACCCGGCCCGGCGCGCAGACCGTCGACGCGGACGGTGACGAACGGCCCCGCCCCGGCGAGGCAACTGCCGTCGCCCGAAGCCGGCGCGGCGCCGGCGGGCTGCACCGCGGTCAGGCCGCCGAGCAGCGCGATGCCGCCAGCGACGCAGCGCAGCAGCCGGACGAGCGGTACGATGGCGATCCGGCTCATAGCTGCTGCACCAGCCGCACCCCGGCGCGCGGCCGCCAGGCGCTGCCCGTTCCGCGCTGCGCGCCGATCCCGGCCTGGATCTGGATGCGCGCGGTCAGCCCCTGTTGCAGCTGCGGCATCACCAGCGTCGACCTGTCGCGGCCGATCCTCATATTGACCTCGACCCCCGCGGTGCTCGCTGCGGCGATGTCGTAGAAGCTGGTGTGATTGATCAGCAGCGCGCGCGTCTCGGCGCCGCCCGCGCCGACGTCCCCGACGCCGACCATCGTCAGCGTGCTGGTGCGCGGGCCGTGGCGATGGCCGACGACATAGAGCAGCGAACTCTGATACCGTCGCTCAACGCGGTTCCACAGGCCGAGATATTGCACGCCATGGATGCCGCGACCGCGATCGAACAGCCCGAACGTGCCCTGCAGGCCGAGCTTGTAATCGGTGACGCTGCGGTTCTCGAACGGCAATTCGAGCTCGACCGCGAGATTGTCGGCAAAGGCATATTCAATCTCCGGCGCCCATTCGACCGTCCGATGGGCGCCGGAGAGGTCGCGTTGTGCGAGCGCATTGACCTCGAGTTCGCCGCGCCGCGCGCCGAGCGGGCGGACGAGGTCGAAGACCATCGGTTCGGCGATCGCCGGCGCGTCCTTCGCGGCGACGGCGGTTGGCAGCAGCGCGAGCAGCGGCAAGGCGAGCCAGCCTCGGCTCATCGCGGCGCATCCGTCGCGAGCAGCTCGGCATAGGCGTCCCACACCATCGCCGATGCGCGGTCCCAGCCATAAGCGGCGCTCGCCTCGCGCGCGTGCCGGCCGATCGCGCGACGCCGCTCGGGGAAGGCGGCGAGACGGGCGAGCGCCCCGCTCGCCGCGTCGCGGTCGCCGGGCGGATAGAGCAGGCCGGTGCCGCCGGCGAGTAGCGTCGCCGCGCTCGGCGCATCGACGCTGACCGTCGGTAGGCCGCTCGCCATCGCTTCGAGCGTGACGTTGCCGAAGGCTTCGGTGACGCTCGGGTTGACGAAGATGTCGGCGCTGGCGACCGCGCGGCCGAGCGCCGCGCCATCGAGATGCCCGGTCAGCAGCGCCTCGGGCAGCCGCTGCCGCAGCCAGTCGCGCTCGGGGCCGTCGCCGACGACGAGCGGGACGATCGCGACGCCGCGCGCGCGCAGCTGCTTGATCATCGCGACATATTCGGCCAGCCCCTTTTCGCGGACGAGCCGGCCGAAGAACAGCAGGGCGCAGGCGCTGTCGGCGATGTCGTGTGCGCGACGCCAAGCCGGGTCGCGGCGCGCCGGATCAAACTGGATGCGATCGACGCCGCGACTCCACAGCCGCACCGTCTCGGCGAAGCCGTCGCCGGCGAAGGCGTCGAGGATCGGCCGGGTCGGCACCAGCACGCGGTCGCAGCGCCGGTAGAAGCTGCGCAGATGCCGCTCGATCGCCGGGCGGACGAGGCCGGCGCCGTAGAATTGCGCATAGGTCTCGAACCGCGTGTGCAGGCTGGCGACGAGCGGCACGCCGCGCACCCGCGCAAGCCGCTGCGCCGCGACGCCGGTCCAATCGGGCGCCGAGACGTGGATCAGGTCGGGCGTGAACCGCATGATATCGGCGCGCACGCTGATCGGCAGGCCGAGCCCCAGCCGATAGTCGCCGCGTCCCGGCAGCGGGATCGACGGCACCGACACCAGGGTGCCGCTCGGCGCAAAGGCGGGCACGCGCGCGGTCGGCGAATAGACGCGCACGCGCGCGCCGCGGCGTTCGAGAACGTCGACGAGGCGGTTGAGCGCGCGATTGGCGCCGTCGCGGACATAATTGTAATTGCCCGAGAACAACGCGATGCGTGGGCTTGGCCTTGCGGGCGCGGCAGGCATCGGCCGCGCGGCGTTGGCGACGATCGCCATGGTCAAATTCTCCAATTCGGATCTAAGGCCGGTGCGGCGCCGGCGACGATTCGCCGCGCCCGTGTCGTCGGATCGGCTAGATCTGCTGGATTACGTGAACCTTACGCCGCTCCGACCGAGACAGGCGGCGCCCGCTCGGCTAGCCCGACGGTGATGCGACTCCTGATCATCGAGGACAGCGCCGATCTGGTGCGGATGCTGCGCCGCGTCTTCGCGGCCGCGGGGCTGGAGCTCGACCATGCCGCCACCGCGGAGGACGGGCTGCTGCTGCTCGACGTCGGTCATTATGCCGCGGTGATCCTCGACATCGGTCTGCCCGATCGCGACGGGCGCGAGGTGGCGCGGGCGATGCGGCTGCGCGATGATCCGACGCCGGTGCTGCTGCTCACCGCGCGCGGCAGCGTCGCCGACCGCGTCTCCGGCTTCGATGCGGGCGGCGACGATTATCTGGTCAAGCCGTTCGCGCCGGAGGAGCTGGTCGCGCGCGTCCAGGCGCTGCTCCGTCGCAGCGGCATGGTCGCGCATCGCGAGGTCGCCTGCGGCAATACCGTCTTCGATCCGGTGTCGCGCGACGTGCGCATCGCCGGCGTCGTGACGATCCTGTCTGCGCGTGAGCTGGGCGTGCTCGAAGCGCTGATCCACCGCCACGACCGCGTCGTCGCGCGCAGCCAGCTCGAGGCGCAATTGTTCGGCATGGGCGACGACCTCGGCTCCAACGCGCTCGAAGTGTATGTCCACCGCCTGCGCCGTCGCCTCGCCGAGGCACAGGCCGATGCGCAGATCGTCACAGTGCGCGGCGTCGGCTATATGCTGGCGGCGGCGCCATGAGGCTTGCCATGCCGCGTTCGCTGCTGTCTCGCATCCTGCTGTGGCACGGCGTCGCGGTGGTGGTGACCGCCTTCGCCGTCTCGCTCGGGGTCTATCTGTTCCTCGACGCCACCGCCGATCACCTCGAACGCCAGACGCTGCGGTCGCAGGCGCTGGCGGTTGAGCGCGCGCTGATCGTCGACGGCGCGCAGCGGCTGACGATCGCCGCGCCGCTCGGCACGCCCTCGGCGGGGACGGCGGCCGGGTTGGGCTATGTCGTGGTCGACGCGGCCGGGCGGACGCTGCTCGCCTCGTCGCCGGTGCCGCCGATCGCGGTCGCCCGCATCCCGCGCCGCGCGCAGGCGGCCTATTTCTCGCGCCGCTCGCGGCACAGCGTCTATGCCGCGCTTAGCGTGCCGGTCGCGGTGCCGGGCCGGCAGGTCTGGGTGGTGGCGACGCAGAACCTCGATGATCCCGCCAATATCGTCGACGATATCGTTCGCCAGTTCCTGCTTTACGGGGGGCTGATCGTACTGCCGTTGCTGCTGATCCTGCTCGGCGTCGACGCGTTGATCGTCCGCCGCGCGCTGCGCCCGGTGCGCCGCGCCTCGGCTCTGGTGCGGACAATCGCGCCGGCGCGGCCCGACGTGCGGCTGACCGATCCCCGCCTGCCAAGCGAGGTGCAGCCGCTCGCCGCGGCGGTCAATCTCGCGCTCGACCGGCTGACTGACAGTCTGCACATGCAGCGCGACTTCACCGCCGATGCCGCGCACGAATTGCGCACGCCGATCGCGCTCGCCCGCCTCCGCGCCGGCGAGATCGCCGACCCGGCGCTGCGCCGCGCGCTCACCGACGACCTCGACGCCCTGACCCGCACCGTCACGCACCTGCTCGACATCGCCGAGATGGACGCGTTCGACGCGCTGCCGCTCGCGCCGGTCGACCTCGCCGAACTGGCGCGCGAGAGCGTCGCGGCGATCGCGCCGTTGGTGTTCCGCACCGGCAAGTCGATCGCGCTGCACGACGCCGCGACGCCCTGCGTCATCCGCGCGCAGCCGCAGTTCGTCGGCCGCGCCCTCGGTGCAATGCTCGAAAATGCGGTCAAGCATACCCCGGCGGAGACGCGGATCGCGGTCGAGGTCGACGCGGCCAGCCTCTCGGTCAGCGACGACGGCCCCGGCATTCCGCGCGCGGAACAGGATCAGGTCTTCCGCCGCTTCTGGCGGCGCGATCGCCGCGGCACCGCCAATGCCGGGCTCGGCCTCGCCATCGTCGAGCGCGTTGCCGCGCTGCACGGCGGCAGGGTCACGCTCGAATCGCAGCCGGGCCGGACGCGCTTCACCCTGCACTTCGGCGAATATGCTAACGTTTCGCACCGCCCCAATAAGGACATCCGCGAACCTGGGCCCTGTCCCGCGTCATGAACGAATGGCCGAATTTGAGAAGTCGGGAAAGAACCGCGAATGACCAGGAATGGGTCGTAACGGCAGCGGGCAGGGTGGCCGCTTCCGCCCAGTTGCAGACATTAAGGCCGGTGGTATCACGGGGGATGTTAGGAAGCGTGGACGTCACCGCTCGCATCGCGGCAGTTTGCTACACCATCGTTGTAGGGGCTGGCGTGTGGTTCACCCTCGCTTGGGCGGGCACCGATGCACAGTGGAAGTTGGACGAATTGGCGGTCTTCTCGACTTTTGCGCTATCGCCCATTCCTGTGTGCGTTTTATGCTTCAAGCGTCGTTCGTAGATCGGCCGCTTTCCTCCCACTAGCGGACATTGTGAATACGGTTATGATTTGGAAATGTCGCCGCCAAAGCAGTTCTTTGTCAAAGTCGAGACCACAGTAATCGGCACGGTCGTATTTGCCGTATGGGACAGCGACATGGGTGTAGCGTCCGGTATTTTTCGACCCACGGATGCTTATCGCCCGGCCGATCACGCCACGCAAATTGACGGGATTCTCATTGAGCGTTCGCAGGATTTGAAGGTCACTTGGCCAGACGGAGACCTACTTTCGTGCGACGCCGTAGGGCTTATCGATCATTCTACTTGTGCGGGCGACGAGGGTCGCGAGGTCATCGCCTTTGGGGTGCGGGACGAGGCGTTCTGGAACGTCCGCTAACTCCCAATGGAAGACGTTCGCTCATCCGATCTGGCTCTCGAAGAGATACCTTTTGCAAGGTGAACGAACGGCAGAAATCGGGAAGCGGCAATACCGCGCTGAACGACCGGTTGTGGGTCTTCCTTAGCTTCCGCCGCCATCCCCGCTTTCCGTCGATCACCACCGCCGTGTCCCCCTTGCGCTGTTGAAAAGCCAAATCATCAGGTGTATTGTACAAGTAATGCACCTGAGTTCGGGGAAGGCATGCACCTGAATATTCTACGCACGGCGACCGTCGCGGCGACCGCGATGGCCAGTCTCGCAACGCCCGCTTTCTCAATCAAGCCAGATAAACTTAGGGCATGCTCCCTGGCGCGAAGAGCGATGACCGGCGCGGTTCTGAGCGTGCCGTTCCGCGTCGTCGATGGCCGAATCTATGTGACTGCTAAGGTCGATGGGAAAGGGCCGTTCGTCTTCGCCGTCGATACCGGCGCGAGCGGTATGGGGCGTGCCGATGCCGGCTTGGTTGCCACGCTGGCTATTGCCCCGAGCGGATCGGGCCATACGTCGGATGGCGTGGCAACGGCGGAAGTCAGAACTGTTCGCTTGGCATCCGTTGCACTTGACGACTTCGTCCGACGCGATCTCGAGGTCGTCACCCGTGACTATAGCAGCAAGCTTAGCCCCGAAGCGGCGTTCTCCGGCATCCTGGGGCGCGAGTTCTTCGGCGATGGCCTGTTGGTAATCGACTATCCGGCTCGTCGCCTCACCTTCACGCGCGCTTTCGCGCTCTCCGGGGAGGGCAATGGCGTCATGTCTTACGAGCGGGCCTTCCGGGTGCCGGTGAAGATCGGCGATACCCTGACGGAAGGCAATCTCGACACAGGCGCCAACGTGTCGTTCGTGCTGCCTAAAGCGCTGTTCGATCGTGTCGGCGGTGGTGCCGTCCAGTCGGCCGGCCAAGGTAAGCTGACCAACACGACGGTTGGCACCGGCAAGGCGATGGTGAAAGGGCCGTTCCGCATCGGCGCAGCCACGCTCTCGGACATGGAGGTGCGGGTGTCGGATCGTTATCCGGAACTGCTGGTCGGGGCACACGCCTTGCAACATTTCACGCTGCTGATTGACCAGCGATTCAGGCGGATCGCTTTATGCTCGTGACGACCCGATCAGCCCCGAAGACGTGGGGGCAGAAGTTCGCGTGGGCCGGTATGACTATCCTTAGCGTCGGGATTGCGACCTTCTCCTACCGCTACCTTTTCGCTGCGGGGCCAACGCCACCTGTCATTGCGGCCAACAGCCGTTTCGGCCCTTGGATCGTCATGCATGCCGCCGGAGCTGCAACCGCATTGCTCGTAGGGCCAGTGCAATTCCTGCCAGGTCTCCGACAGGGCAAGCCCTTCCTCCACAGGATCCTCGGCCGCATCTATGTCGCGGGTTGCCTGATCGGCGGGGTGTCAGCGATGGCCCTGGCGACCGGCGTATCGACGGGTCCGGTCACAGGTATCGGCTTCGGCACGCTCGGCGTCGCGTGGCTGGTAACGACGGGCGTCGCGCTGCGTGAAGTTTTTGCCGGCCGCATCGCTTCCCACCGACGCTGGATGGTCCGGTCCTTCGCGCTGACCCTCGCGGCTGTCACCTTACGGATCTACCTGCCGCTGTCCGATGTGTTGGGCATCGGCTTCGCCGCCTCGTATCCCCTGGTCGCATGGCTTTGCTGGGTGCCGAACATCGCGGTCGCCGAATGGTATCTTCATTCCCGCCCCCGCGAGCGATGATGTAACTAGGCTGTGCGGGCCACCGCCGGGAGCCTAGTTCAGCTTATCGTTCGCGTTCGAACGAACGAACGGCAGGAATCCGGAAACGGCGACCGTGCCACGAATGTCCGCAATTGGGTCAGCGCTGGCGTAAAGCTGGCCGCGGCTCTCAACCGGGCCCGGCCGTTAAGATTCGGCACCGCAAACGTCCGCTCCTGAGGGGAAGCTGCCGAACGATGACTACGGAGCGGATCGTCCGCGAAGCGCCCGAATTTCGGTCGTTCGGCTGGCCACACTCCGATCTTGAAAGATCCTGTCCGTAAGGACGTTTTGCACCGGCACTTACACCATCTGCTTATTCGGCTTCACACCCAGCTCGTCGAAATACCAACGTCGATCACGAACTGCGCATGCGCGACGTGCAGCGCCGACGGAGATTGCCAGCAAACATCGGCCCGACCCAACTCCAACAGCGATTTGATCGCTACCGTATAGCCGGGGCGATGAGCGGTTCGCGCCAGATCGGATGTAATCCGAATTTGTATTGCTGGGCGGCTCCGCTTGTCAGATCAGCTTTGGACGCCGATGATCACAAGCTACTTAGGGAGACGAGAGACTTGGCTACCGTTGATGTTGTTCGCAGTATGCGCGCGCGAATGCCATGGGGAGTGGCGAGGCGTCTCTTGAAATCGCGTGGGCTCGATCGTGCCCAGGGTTGGAACAGGACCTTGGCGCGCGTCACCGATGGCGACGCGCGCTATGAGGCGGCGGAGGATGCACTCGAGAGCGCACTCGAAGAGCATATCATGTGCGGCGAGAAGATCGTCCAGCTTTTCGACTTGGAAGAAGAGGACTTGGACGCACTTCGCGAGTCCGCGCTGGAACTCGAGGTAGGCGAGAGCCCGTTCAGTGACGCCTACCCAATCCTCCTCAACGAGGATCAACTACGCGCCCAGCAAGGACAGCCGCCCGTGTTGATCGCCAAAGTGGCCTACAGTGATGGCCTCGCTCTGGTGCTTGCCTCGGTTCGCTACCTAACCACCCGCGAGACTGTCGTTGTCGCAGAGTTGACCGATGAGGCGGCGGACGAACTGGCTGGCTTCAACGAACTGATTGGTATCCGCCATCAGCGCTTGGAGGCGCTGGACGTTCTGTGGATCCCGGACGAGGGAAGCTACGTCGAACTGCGGGTGGACTTCCCGTTCGGGATGCATCAGCGCCATGGCGTCGCTGCGCTTAACCAAGCCCGTGGACTTTTTGACGACCTTTTAGGTAGCAATCTGCTGCTCAGCCAGGTCAACCTTTTTCCGGTTATGCAGTCCCTCTATGAAGCACGTGGGGATGGTGCGATGGTTGAACTAGGATTCATGGTCGCGGGCTCCGCTCAAAAACTGGAAAAGACGCGCAGAGGGGAGCAGTGCTGTCGCGAGGAGGCATACCATCAGGGCGGCATCGGGGTTCTGGACGCACCAATCCAAGTGTATAAAACCAGCGTGCTTTGGCATGTTGATCTGGGGCGTGACGTCTCGTCGGCGCCCGAGGTTTCGATTAGCGGTACATCTGCTCACACCGCCGAGGTTGAGCCCTTCATTGGGGAGATGGTCGTGAGGAATTGCGCTCGCTTTGAGGATTATGAGCACGTCCGCGACCGTGTCTTGGATCACCTCGTCGCCGAAGATGGCTGACGCACAGACCATGGCGTTGGAGGACATCAAGCGGAACATAGATCGCGACATTCGCGAGCCGCTTCTGCCTGTATGTCGTGCGCTCGTCGATCGCCTCGCGACGATGAAGCCCAACCAACTTCAGCGGCTAACCTACATTTTATTAGCGGACTTTGTTCATCGCCGCCCCGACGACGATGTGTTTCAATCGGCCCTCACGGCTCTCACATCGATCAAGCACAATCCGCTGACAATGTATTTTGTCTTCTACGACGCCGGAGACGATCGCGAGATAGCTATCTCGGTCAAGGAAGCGATGCAGTCAGTTGATGACGCCTGCTTTATCCACCCTCGAACGGGCGAAGAAGTTTCTGATTTCGAGCGACAGCTGAAGCCGGTTTTCAAAGCATCTAACGAATTCGTGGCTGCGCTCACGGGTAGCCATGACGGATGAGGTCACCCTGCGCGATCTTCTCAATCGTGCGCACAGCAATACTCCTCTGGAAATCCAGCTGCGACTCCAAGCGGCGGAGACCCACGATGATATGCTCAAGCAGTTGGAGCGAGCGCTTGGCCTCGCCATGGCCAACCTCGTTCGTAATCGCAAATACAAGCAAGGACTAAGCGAGGACCAGCGAACTGTTGAGATCGTCTCAATGCTTCAGATGGCGGGATTTCCGGCGTTTCACGACGTGAAGATAGGCGGACACACAGACATCTCCGTTGAAATGCGCGATGGCTTTCTGTGGATCGGTGAGGCAAAAAACTGGACTGGGAAGTCTTGGATTTTCAAAGGTTTTAGACAACTGATGACCCGCTATGCGACCGGTTTACCCGGGCAGAACAACGGCGCGGTCATCATCTATTTCGATCAGGAGAAGGCGGGCGAGCTGCTGGGCAAGTGGGAGGCATCGCTGAAACGATTATGGGAACTCACGGGAGCGATCGAGAAGGTCAGCGGGCTACAGTTCAATTCTGCGCACCCTCACAAGGGCACGGGCGAAACGTTCCGCGTCAAGCACTACGCGGTTCCGCTATATTGGAATCCTGAGGACAGCTGAATTGCAAAACCGAGTTCTGCCTGTCCGGCTCAGGTGGCAGCAATCTGCGATCGTCTAATCTCTGTTCTTTTTACGGCGTCGCTTAAGCAGACGTCTGATGTCGGCTTTAGGCAGGATCTGCCGTTCGAGAGGGGCGCTGCGGACCGGCGGAAATGTCCCACCTCACGTCATTTCGCGTAAATCTCCGCGGCTCCTTCGGTGCTGATCATTTCACATGAACGAACGAGCGAAGTTGGAAAGCGCACCAAGGCCGCTGAACGACCGCATGTGGGTCTTCCTCAGCCGTGAAGCGGCCGACGGCCGCATGACCCAACTCGGCCATTCCCGGCGCCCGTCGCTTTCCCAATATCCGCCTCTTTGGGAGGCTCGCGGCTTGCGATCTTTCCGTCTCCACTGTGCCGTCTTGGAAAAGGCATTCGGAAACAGATTTTCAGAAGCGGGGCCCGGGAGGTCTAGGGGTACGATCGGCGCGTACCCTTTCCCACGTCACGCTCTCAATACGGAGTGTCAGAAGTTAAGGCTTAGCATCTGTCTCCCTCGCGAACGGCCAGTCGAACGATCCCATGACGAGCCGCCCTGTGACCTTTGGTTCGCGATTATTCACCCGTAGGACCAAGTCGGTTGAAAGCACGAAGTAGGTGTCCGGCGCCGACGCATAGAGCGGTTCGCTGACGCCCTCTTTGAGCGAGATAGCCAAGCCCGATCCATCCGCGGTGATCGAGAAGGTGCCGAGATCGGAAACAGCGTAGGTCCCGATCAGGCGAGCGCGAATATCGGTCGGGATCGGTATGCTCGCGCGCTCGATACTGTGGTAGCTAGGCCAACCATAGGTTGCGGCCACGCTGCGGGTGATCTCGGATGCAAGCTCGGCACCTTGGGCGCCGTTCGTCATGACGGCCACCCCGTCGCCCGAGCCGGTATAAGCTACCAGGAAGTTCTCATATCCCTCGTTGCTGCCGCCATGCGCAAAGGCGCGATCGGTGGGTGTCGGGTGGACCTCTGGACCGAGGCCCCATTCCCCTTTGCCAGGTGTCAGCATTCCGGCCGCTAGCGTCGGTTCAAGAATGCTGCCTTTCTCACCGCGCGCACTGTCGCGCACGGCGATTGCGTAGCGAAGTAAATCGCTCGGCGTGGTCCACAGACCAGCGGCGGCCAACTCGGGGTAGGTATGGGGTCCGCCGGGCACGAGCTTGCCTGCCCCGTCATGTGGCCATGCGGCGGTCGCCAAGGATGCGGCATCGAGTGGTTGAGCAAAGCTGCTGAGCGTCATGCCGGCGGGCTGAAGCACCTCATTCCGAAGAACCTCGGCAAACGGCCTGCCTGTCACATCACCGATCAGCTTCTGAATAACCGTGTAGCCACCGCCGGAATAACGCCAGATCGTCCCCGGTTTGATATCCACGACGACCGGCTTGGTGTTTGCCGGCGCGCGTCCGGCAAGCACGTCGTTCACGCTCGGCACCGCGACACCAGCAGCGTAGCCGGGGAAACCATGCACCGTCGTTCCCGCCGTGTGAGACAGCAACTCGCGCAGCGTGACGTGCGCGCCGGGTGGCGTCGGCAGCTTCCATCCCTTGAGCTGCGCGTTGACATCGCCGTCCAGCGTCAAACGGTGCTGCTGAACGAGGCGCAACGCTGCCAGCGCCGTGACCGGCTTGCTGATCGAGCCGGCCTGAAACAGCGTATCGGGCGTCACGGACGCACCGCCCGCGCGCGTGAATCCGTATCCCTTCGACCACTCGATCGTGCCGCCATGCAAAACGGCGACGCTAACTCCGGGCACATTCAGTCGGCGCATCTCCGCTGCGATCGTGCGGCGCGGGCTTGGCACACCCGCCAAGACGACAGCCGACGTCAGCCCCTGCTCGACCGTCACGATCTTCGACGGCGTGGGAGCGGCCTTCTGAGCCGCTACGGGGATGGGCAACAGAGTTATGATGTACGCCGCCCGGAATGATTTACCCACGCCCTAAATCTCCGCGTATTATTTACATAACACACTGCGCCTGATCCTCCGGTGAGGCAAGCGGCTTTTCCGCTTCCGCTCATCCCGCGCCGCAATCCACAGATCCCCGTTTCACCATCCCATTAGGGATGCCCCGCCCGTCTCGCAGGCCGCTAACAATCTGGAGCGAGTTGGCGACCTCGTAATGCTGGCGCTACAAAGGCGGCATGAATCCCGAGCATCAATCACCCGCCGCCCTGGTCCACGCCTTTTACGAAGCGCGACTGGCAAACGACCCGGACGCGTTACGCCCTTGGCTGGCAGGTGATGTGCGTTGGAACGAGCCGGTCGTCGGGGATCATATGGGGCACCTTCATGGGGCCGATGCGGTGGTGGACATGCTCAAACGTGCCCTTGCCACTACCGGCGGCACGTTTTCGCTGCGGGTCGCAAGCACCGTCGAGACGGGAAGCCATTGCGCTGCGGTCATCGAGTGGAGCGCCGACAAGAACGGCCGAACGATCCGGGGGCAGGAAATGGCTGTCTTCGGCTTCAAAGGCGGCCGGATCACAGAAGCCTCGTTCTTCGCGTCCGATATCAGCAACGATCAGGCGTTCTGGGAAGCCTGAACCAACTTTCCCTCTTCTCAATCGCAAACCGGATGGCCCTGGCCGTCTCGCTGATCGTTCCCAACTGGGAAGGTCGTTCGAGTTATTCGACGCTTTCGAAACGGCCCGACACTAGAAAGGCCAAATCCCAGAAGATCGTGCCGTTCGCTGCCCGACGCTCGCCATCAAGGCGCTGAGCAAGTGTATCCAAATCGATCTGCTCTTGAGCGACGCCGTGCTCGACCATGCGTGGCAGCATGATACGCATGAGCGCCGGCAGGAAGGATTCTTCCCAAGGCTGGATCAGAACGCCCTCGCTGCGTGCATGCTCGATCGTAAATCCCTTTGTGCGTATCAGGGCCGCAAGGCGATAGCCGAGGGCGACGTCGCCCTTTTCCGCGGCGACGGTGTCCCACATCATTCTGTAGCACTGCCGATGCACCGGAAGAGCGTTGGTCCCGGCCGGGAGATCGGCGCGGGCATGTTCCTGCAGAGCCAGGATCGTACCCGGTTTTGCCAAGCGTGCCAGCTGGGTCAGCGTTGCAGCGGCATCCGGAAGGTACATCAGCACGCGCCGGCCGACGATCGCATCGAACACGCCAAGATCGGGGAATTCACCGCTCAGATCGGCGGTTTGATAATGGATCGGAGCAGCCTGCGTGTTCGGTGGTACAGTGCGTGCCGACGCTAGCGCTTCCTCGCTCCTGTCAACACCAACAACCTCGCCTCCCGGGCCGACCAACCCAGCCACAAGCCGGCTCAGATCACCGTTGCCGCATCCCAGATCAAGCACGCGCATGTTCGCAGTGATCCCAACATCGGGAAAGAAGCGAATGCTTGGCGCATTCGCCGGATTAGCTGGCATGGGCCTGTTATGTGACATGGTCTCTTGTAGGGACGAGCCCTGAAGTGAGCAAGGCAGCGGAGCCAGATCGGCCGCTCCGACCTTGAAGCGGTCCCGAAACTCGATCGCAAACGGGAGACGCGCGAATGGCATTACGGCCAGCGGCATCGTGCGCCGCACCAACCAGCAATGCTAGGCGAAAGTCGTACTTGCCAACGGAGGGCCGTCCACACATGGGTCTCTCCGACGCGGGTGCCTACGAGCCTCCCTTTGGCTTTCGCGGCTTGGGTGCCGGCAGCTCTGCCGCCGTGATGCGCAGCAGCTCGCCTAGCCATTCGGCATTCTCCCACCGATCGGCTGAGATGAGCATCTGCGGTTTCGCACCTGGATATGGCGGCGCATCCGACACCGGTTCGGCATGGGCGCGGCCCGATACCGTCGGCTTCACGAACAGCTGATCGTCGCAGACCGAGCCGATCATCTTGCCATCGACGTAGACGCCGTACTCACCGAACATCGGCTTCGCCGTAACCGTGCCGGCAACGGTCGCTTGCTCAAGCAAGAAATCGATTGTGCGTTGCTGCGTGGCCATACGCTAAACCTAACAGACGACCGTCGCCGCGGGCAACGGACTGACCATAGTGAACGAACGGCCACTTTCGGGAGCACCAGAGCGGGCGCCGAGCTACCGTTTATGGTTGTTCGCGGACTGATGAATGAATGTCGGAAGTTGGGAATGCGGAAAGGCTTCGCGAATGACGACTTCTGGGTCTCGGCCACCTCAGCGGCCTGCTGGTGAGCATCCGCACGGACGATACCCCACGTAGACCGGAAGAGGTGATCCCTGGCACCTAGCGGTCGTTCGATATAGTGTTGACCGCCCCACAAAGTTACGGCGCGCTCCCTCACTCCGCATCCGTCCACGCGATGAATACAAGCGGAGCGAGAGAGCCCTGGTGGTGAGCGATCAGCAGCGTGGTGTAGACTTGGCCAGATCCATTTCCTTGAGAATACGCCCGGCCTCATGCGGCTCGGACCGCAGATATTGTGGTGGTGCCTCCACCGATGCGCCGAGAGCAGCAGCTGCATGCCAAGGCCAGCGCGGGTCCCACAGCACGCCGCGCGCAATCGCGATCGCGTCCGCATTGCCATCCTGAAGGATAGCCTCAGCCTGATGCGGGTCGGTGATGAGACCGACCGCTATGACCGGCATCGACACGGCCTGCTTCACCACCTTCGCGAGCGGCACCTGGTAGGATGGACCGACCGGAATTTTCTGGCGAGGGTCAAGTCCCCCGCTGGACACATGGATCGCGGCACATCCGCGGGCTTCGAGTTCTGCCGCAAAGATCGCGGTCTCGTCCACCGTCCAGCCGCCTTCGACCCAGTCCGTGCCCGAGACGCGAACCGTCACCGGCTTGTCGGCCGGGAAGGCCGCGCGCACGGCATCGAACACTTCGAGTGGGAAGCGCATCCGATTGGCAAGATCGCCGCCATATTCATCCTCGCGCGTGTTGGAGAGGGGCGAGAGGAACTCGTGCAGGAGATAGCCGTGTGCGGCATGGATCTGGATCGAGTCCAGACCGATCCGGGCGGCGCGCCGTGCCGCATCGGCAAAGGCATCGCGGATACGGGCGAGGCCATCGCGATCGAGCGCGCGCGGTGGATGCTCGTCTGGTTCGAACGGCAGGGCGCTCGGCGCAAGGGTCTGCCAGCCATGTTCGGCATCGGGCGCGATCTGCGCCCCACCATGCCAGGGCTTTGCCGTACTCGCCTTGCGTCCGGCATGGGCGAGCTGGATCATCAACGGCATGTCGGACCAACGGCGCACGCCATCGACGACGCGCTGCATCGCCGCTTCGGTGGCATCATCCCACAAACCGACATCGCCATAGGTGATGCGCCCCTCGGTCGTAACTGCCGTCGCCTCGATCGTCAGAGCGGCCGCGCCCGACATGGCCAGCTGACCAAGATGGATCAGGTGCCAGTCGGTCATCGCACCGTCTTCGGCCGAATACTGGCACATGGGCGCAATCACGATGCGGTTGCTCAGCGACAGGCCGCCCACGTCCAGGGGTTCGAAAAGCTTGGCCATTACCATTCTCCTACGTTGGGCATCGAAGCCCATGGTTCGGCAGGAGCCCTGTGTTTGCCCTGCTGGAGTAGTTCGATCGAGATACCTTCGGGCGAGCGGACGAACGCCATATGTCCGTCACGCGGCGGGCGATTGATCGTCACCCCGCCGGCCTGCAGCCTTGCGCAGGTCTCGTAAATGTCCTCGACGCGGTAGGCGAGGTGGCCGAAGTTGCGGCCACCCGTGTAGGTCTCGGCCGGGCTGCCATCCTCGGGCGGCCAGTTATAGGTCAATTCGACCTCCGCTTGGCCGGGCTTGCCCTCGCCGCCATGATCCTCGTCAGCCGCGAGGAAGATAAGGGTGAAGCGCCCCTGCTCGTTTTCGATCCGCCGTGTTTCCTTGAGGCCCAGCAGTTCGAAGAAGCGAATCGTCGCCTGCGGGTCGGCAACCCGCAGCATGGTGTGGAGATAGCGCATGATCAGGCCCGCTTTACCGTGAGGGCTTCCATGACCAGCTCCGCGGTGCGCGTAGCCGAAGCGGGGTTCTGTCCGGTCACCAGATTGCCGTCGCGCAGAGCGAAGGGCTGGAAATCGGGGCCGCCCTCATGATGCGCGCCCAGCTCCTTCATGCGGGTTTCGAGGAGGAACGGCACGGCCTGATCGAGGCCCACGGCGCGTTCCTCGCTGTCGGTGAAGGCGGAAACCCGGCGCCCCGCCACGAACGGCGTGCCATCCGGCTTCTTCGCGGAACCAAGTCCGGCGGGACCGTGGCAAACGGCGGCCACGATCTTGCCTTCGCGGTCGAACCGCTCGACCAGTCGCGCAAGGTCTTCGTTGCCGGGATAGTCGAACATCGTACCGTGCCCGCCGGGCAGGAACACCGCGTCGTAACCCGAAATGTCGATGCCGGTGAAAACGGGCGTGTCGGCGACCTCCGCCTTCAGCGCCTCATCCTTCAGATAGCGCTCGACCGATGCATCATTCTCGCCATCGGCGTTGACGCTGCGCTGGTCGACCGGGATCGCGCCGCCCTTGATCGAGGCCAAGGTCACGTCGGCGCCCGCATCGCGGAAGGCGTAGTAGGGTGTGGTCAGTTCTTCGAGCCAGACGCCGGTCGGCTCGGTGCCGGGCGTCATGCGGTCGGCTGACGTGGCGATCATGAGAATGAGTGTCATCGGCTTGGCTCCTTTGCGTGCCGGATCGTGGAGGCGGGCGAGTGACGATGCCGTCGCGGCGATGGCCGGCACCAAAGCCCGTCAGGATCGAGCATCGATCATGCGTCTGTTCGATCCGTCGATGCTGGATTAGATAGGCCTCACCGCTCATCATGAACCCCAACGGGAATGGCCGTCATCCATAAATCAGTTTATGGAAACATAATGTCTCTTCCACAGATGCGCACCTTCATCGAAGTCTATCGCCGTCGGTCATTGAGCGACGCAGCGCGCGCGCTCGGCATCACGCAGCCTGCGGCGTCCCAGCACATCGCCTCGCTCGAGGCGCAACTTGGCCATCCGCTTTTCGATCGCCATTCGCGCGGCGTCCGTCCCACGGTGATCGCGGACGATTTCGCCGCTTCAATTGGTGGCAGCCTCGACCGTGCCGAAGCCGCATTGGCATCGGCACGGGCGCGGTCGGTTCAAATGTCCGGGACGGTGCATATTGCCGCGCCATCTGACCTTCTCGGCGAAATGATCACGCCAAGACTGGGGCCGCTTCTCAACGCCGGGCTTGATCTGCGCCTGCATATCGGTGGGCGCGAAGCCCTTTATGCCATGCTGCTTGATGACAAGGTGCACCTCTGCATCACGGCATCCCGGCCCGCGGATGCACGGCTTGCCTATCAGGAGATCGGCTCGGAAGACCTGCGAGCTGTGGCCGCGCCCGTCGTAGCCGAGCAAATGGCGCGCATGCCGCTCAGTGAAGCGCTTAATACGGTGCCTTATCTTGCCTATGACCTCGACCGGCCATTGGTACGCAACTGGCTGGAGGCGAACCAGATCGAGGTAGCGCGGCTTCCGGCCCTGACCGCACCGGATTTGCGCGTCCTGCGCTCTGGCCTATGCGCGGGATTGGGCTGGACGGTTCTACCCGGCTATCTCACCAGGGCCGAACGTACGGCCTGCACCCTTGTCGAAATTGCAGCGCCTATCCGCGTGCCGACCAACGCATACTATCTTGTCTGGGCCAAATCCTCCTTGCGCCACCCCCGCGTTGCCTTGGCGCGCGATGCGCTGATCGGAGCATTGAGGGCGTGAGCGGTCTGGCTGACTGATCCCGGTGCGCTCGGTACACAGAGACGAACGATTGGCCAGCTCCTGGAAGCGGAAAGAGGGATGCGAACGGCCGACTTCGGGCCAGGCTGATCCAGAAGCGATGGGTGCGATGCTTGTCGAGTCAGGCCCAATGGCCTGCCAGTCAATCGCGCTCACGCCCCCAGCCGTCACGCTCAGCGAATAGCTTCTGCATTACGACCATATTGTCGGTGCCCCACTGGCATAACGGCTCGAGCGCGCGGGCGAGACTCTGGCCGAGTTCGGTCAGCGTGTAGTCGACCCGCGGAGGCACTTCCTTGTAGTCGTTCCTGCGCAGGACGCCGTCCGCCTCAAGTTCCTTGAGTTGCTGGATCAGCACCTTGTCACTGACGTCGCGGATGGCGCGCTTTAATTCCCCATAGCGGGTGGGCCCGCGTAGCAAAAAGTACAGGATCAGCGGCTTCCACTTTCCCGATATGACCTTGAGCGTGGCGTCGAGCCCGCAGGTGAAGGCAGGCGCGATGGGCGCGATAACGGCATCGTCGACCAGTGGCATTTTAGACATTATAGGTACTTACTAAAAGGTGCATACTTGTCCTTAGGTAGGCTGCAAGCCAACTGCGTGCAACCAATGAATGGAGGCACTTATGGCCAGACTGAATGGGAAGATCGCTGTTATTACTGGGGGTGGCACGGGGATTGGCTTGGCGTCAGCGAAGCGGTTCATCGCCGAAGGGGCGTTCGTGTACCTGTTCGGACGTAGGGCGGAGAAGCTGCAAGCTGCAGTGGCGGCGCTCGGCGGCAATGCGCGGGCGGTTCCGGGATCGGTTGCCGATGCTGGCGATCTTGACCGGCTGTACGACACGGTGAAGCAGGAGCACGGCAAGCTCGACATCTTGTTCGCCAATGCCGGCACGGGGGCATTGGCGCCCTTGTCCGAGATCACGTCCGCCCATGTCGATGCGACGTTCGACGTCAATGTGAAGGGCACGATCTTCACGGTTCAAAAAGGCGTGAAGCTGATGGAGGCCGGCGGCTCGGTCATCCTTACGGGCTCGACCACGGGCGTCATGGGGACGCCGGCATTCAGCGTCTATAGCGCCTCCAAGGCGGCGGTCCGCAATCTGGCACGCAGCTGGGCGCAGGATCTGCGGGGCACGGGTATCCGGGTCAACGTCTTGTCACCAGGCCCGACCTTGACCGAGCTTGCCGCCGAGGTCGTTGGCCGTGATGCCATGATCGAAATGGGGGCGACGACGCCAATCGGACATGTCGGCGAGCCGTCAGAAGTCGCGGCCGCTGCTGCATTCCTGGCATCATCGGACAGCAGCTTCATGACGGGCAGCGAGCTGTTTACCGACGGTGGCCTAGCGCAGATTTGACAAGGTGCTCCAGCCGGCTTGAGGTCGGCTGGCACCATCAAATTACCTCGTGCCGCACCGATCGCAGCCGCGACCTTCCGATCACCGCGCTATGCGATGACGATGCTGGAAGGTCGACATGAACGAATGGCAAAAGTTCGGAAGCGGGGAATGGATCGTAGATGTCTGCTTCTGGGTCTGACTATCTGCCTAGGTGCGGACGAACTCGACGCTGTTTCGGGTATAGAGCAGCGCCTGATCTTCTGAAACCCGAGCACCTATTCACGAAGCGGTAGATAAGCAGCACCGTCCTATGTGCAATGGGCACCGTACGGCAGCTCTTCTCGAATGCGGTCTTGAGCTTCATCGATTTCGGCAGATCGTCCTCGACGAACTGTCCTCCAAGCGATCGCACGACGCGGCCGAACAGCCAAGCCAGCTTCTCCCAGGCAAAAGGATTTCCGGTGGAGGTCAGGTCCGTACTAGCCGGTTTGCGACTAGGGCGAGCGCCGTGCTCCTGATACAAGCGCGGCTTCGGCCGGGCTTGGGATACCGGATAGCTCGCGGTACGGTCCAGCGTGGCCCGGGCTACTGAGTACTCGGTCTGGGTGCGATCTTAGAAACGTGGCGTAAAGGGATCGATAAACGGCTGCTCCACGGCGTGGATGAACTCGGTTGCCGTTGCCGAGGCGAGAGCTTGTGCTCACGCGGACACTTTGATTAGATCGGTATTGCAATCGCTTGGCGTAGAGGCCTACGCTTCCGTGAGGCCGGCGATAGTGACGGTCCCACAAGAGGCTCAATGCAGCTTAGGAAGCAAGCCGCCTTCGTCCTGTACGTCGGCTCATACCTGCCGCTAGGAGTGGTCCTGCTCGTCCAGGACATCGAGCCGGCGGCGTTTGGCACAACAGTCTGCCGCCCCTCGGCATTGTTTGCAGGTTCGTGCAGGCTGCCCCTCCTACACCCCGGTTGGTCATTGGGCGTGGTCGCAGCCGGGATCGCGTGCGTAATGGTGACGCTGCTGACGCTGCGCTCTACAGCCGTTCCGCACAGAATTCGTGTGTCCGAGGTGAAGCACATTCCTGCCGACCTCATCAACTACGCCATGCCCTACATCGTGTCTTTCATGGCGCTGGACTTCGCATCACCCGCAAAGCTCCTCGGCTTCGCCGTGTTCTTCGTCTGGATCTTCTGGATAACCTATAGGTCCGGGCAGATCGTGATGAACCCCTTACTAATTGTCTTCGGGTGGAAGCTATTCGAGGTGAAGTATGGCTATCTCCAGAGCGGCGACACGCTTGTTGGCAGAGCGCTGGCCCGGAACGACCTGGAGCCCAACCGCGTGTACCGTCAAGGCAATCTGCAGGACGTGCTGATCCTCGTCCCGCAGGATAAGGAGGATCCACATGGCTAACCTCGCAGGTCTCAAGGCGTTCGACTTCGCTGGCGCCGACCTCACGGTCTGGGTCTACAAGCGCTCCACTCGGGACGGTGTGCCGGTCTTCACCGGCCGCTGGGTGGGCATCACCGACGAACTAGCCGCCTCATTAAGAGAAGCGGTTGCGCAGAGGATCGACGCCGTCGGCGAGACGATCGAGTACGAGATCCTAGCGCAGAATAACGAGGCGAGCGTCCTCACGCTCGGCGCGGACGAAACGCACATTGCGCTTGTCGAGGCGCAGTCCGCCAATCCGACCGAGGCCAGGAAGGTGAAGCGCTTGAAGCAGATCGCCAATGCGCACTTCTACATGCTCCGCTTCGCCACGCAGGACGATGTCCTGCTCGCCGTCAGGAAGACGAACGCGAGTTGGTCCACCCGCCGGGCGACCGACATGCTTCGCGTCGTCTTCCAGGACGAGGAGCTGGACGTTGACGAGCGTCCCACCTTCACGATGGAACCCGTCTTCGATTTTTTCGTGTTCGACGGCGATGTATTCGTCGCCAACAAGGCGCGGTTCGAGTCCGTCCTCGCGTATCGGGCCGGACACATGGAAGCCTTTCAAGAGCTCGCGGGCGAGCCGGACTTCAGTGGCATTTTCTCCGATGTGGCCGCGATCACCGCCTTCGTCGGGGAGAACAAGATTCAGCTCAGGAGGGCGGTGGCGATCCGGGAAAAGGGCCACTTTCGGGATCCCGCCTTTATGCAGAACCTGCGTACGGAATGTGAAGCGATGGGGCTCGCGATCGTGTTCGACGATGCCGGCCTCATCGTCCCGTCGCCTGAGACGTGCCGAGACATCTTCCAGGCCTTGCTCGATCACAGACTGGACTCACGGCTGTCAATGCGCCTCTACGATGTTCAGAGCACAGAGGCCGTCCAATGAGACTCGCCGGGCGGCTTCCCTCGAGCCTAATGTCGCTTGAATAACTCGCCGAAAGAATCTTGACGTTGCACCATCCCGAAAGGGACGGATTGCATAATTCCCAGATCGGATTTGCAGGATGCCAGTCGCCGCCACATCGTATTGAGGGAGCGCTCATGCAGACGGAACAGTTGCTCGACGCAACGGCGGATCTACTTCGCGGCCGGGCGGCGCAGCGGGCGGCAGATGCGGAGATTCACGCGCCAGACTTTTGCCTGCTCGACTACCTCGATGTCCGTGAGAACGGCATCTCCCGCATCCTAGCGAACCTGCTCGATCCGTCGGGCAGCCACGGCCAGGGCGCCCGCTTTCTTGAGGCATTCCTCAAGTGGGCCGGGCTCGACGGTGGCTGGTTGGCGGGCGCAAGCACGGCGAAGGTCTACACTGAAATGCCGACCGCGTCCGGCAAAGGTCGAGGCTACATCGACATCCTGGTGAGGATCGGTGGTCGGGCGCTGGCGATCGAGAACAAGCCGGACGCGACCGACCAGCCGCTGCAGGTCGCGAGGTATCTGGACGATCTCGCTCAGCACTGCCGCGGCGGACACTGCTTGGTGTATCTCTCGGGCTCGGGCGAGGGACCTTCGGCGACCTCCATCGAGCCCGCAAGGGCAAGCAGGGAGGTCGAGGCCGGCAATCTCGTGCTGACCGGCTATCCGGCGCTTATCGAATGGCTAGAGGAGTGCATGCCCGTCAGCCGGGCACCGGCGGTCTCGGCGATGCTGGAGGGGATCGTGCGACATATTGGCAAGCGCTTCATGGGGACCGACGACGTGCAGGAGCAATCAGATCTTATCGATGTGGTGGTCCGGAACCGCGATGCGTTGGAGCCGGCACTGGCGATCGTCGAGGCCGGAGACGCGATCCGCGCGCGCCTTCTGGAGGGTGTGGTGACTGCGGTGAGCGGCGCCGCGCGAAGCCGAGGCTGGCGCGTCGCCCGCTCCGATCTCGGGCCAGTCAGGTACGGCGCGATTACCATTAGTTTTGGAACCAATTCCAGCCTGGGCTTCGGTCTCGCGGCGGACACGGCGAGCTACGGCTGGCTTTACTACGGCCTAAACAGCGTCGGCGGCGTCAGGCTGCCCGCCGGATTGAAGGGGGCGATGAAGGCTCTTCTCGGCGCGCCGAAGTCGACGAAGGCGTGGCCGGCCTGGAAGCTAGTAGGACCCAACGACCGCCACTTTCCTATCGCGACCCATGCCGATCGCGCGTTCTGGCTTGCCGCCCTGGACGGCAGCCTCGCGGCCATGGTGATAGACTTCGCCGACGCTGTGGAGAATCGGCTTCGTGCAGACCGAATCTTGACCGCCGTGCGGTCTCGTTGATCACGCTGAGCAGATATTGGCGGTCTGAAAAACAGGAGCGGATGCTACGGCGGCGGCGCCGGGAGTGTTCGAAGCTGAGCGGCCGCGCACTGAGCTATCGGGTACGGCTCGCATCAGCCGTTTAGCCTGGACTGGTCGCTGCCGGCCCGCGCACGGCATCTAGCAGGGATTTGCGCAGTTCCGCCGATGGCAGGGACAGGTCCACCGCCACGAACCGCAGGCGGTGGCCCTGGATGGTGACGGCCTCGTCCATCACCTCGTCGACGGCAGGATAGAGGAGGATGCCTTCCGCTGCGTCGGCGACGTCGTCGCCGGCCCCGGCCTGTGATCGCAGGTAAGCATAGAGCTGGTAGATGTGGCCGCTGTCGAACCCGGGTCCGGCGTACCGCCGTGGCTTGAGCGCGTTCGTGAACTTTGTGTCGACGACGATGCGCCGCGATCCCCGCTCTAGGACAATGTCGGCGGCCATCGACGGGAGGCGGCCGATTATCCCGGATGTCGGTTGCTCGGCTTGCCAGTGAAAGGACTTCTGTGCATTCACGCGCCAGCCATCTCGACCGTGAAGCTCGTGTCGGTACAGGCCCGCGACGGCCTTTTCGAAGATGGCCCTGAGCAGCATCTCGTCTCGCTGAAGCCTCGTCGCGTAGGCGTCGCCGCCAACTTCGCTGGGCAGTATCTGGTCCAGCGCGAGCCGAGAGGCTGCAACCATCAGCCTGTCGTCGGAGTCGTGTCGCGCAATGCGGTCCCGGGACATCTCTGCCCGTGTCGGCATCTCCGTGATGACGCCGGCCGCCGCAAGCACACCGGCCAGCCGTCGGCAGTCCGCCGCCAGGTCCGAGTTGCGGATACGTCGCGACATCTGCTCCAGCGCCACCCTTACGAGCTTGTTGCGCGGAGTGTTCTGAGTCAGGTCCTGGTAGCGGCACATCACCTTGCCGCGACGAAGAAGCATGCCGCACTCCGTTTCGAGCCAGTCGATGCGGCCGCGCACCCGCGGGAGCCCCTCCCGCCGGTCGACATAACCGCGCGACAGGCTGCGTCTCAGCCTCCGCTCCACGACAACGGTGAGCAGGCGGGCGAGCAGATCGTCGAGCTCCGCGTCTCCGTCCATGCCCGCCTCTAGCGCCTCCCCGAAGCCGGCAAGGTCGGAGGCGTAGACGAGCAGCATCCAAAGGTTGCGGACGGGGATGCCGACGTGGCTGCGCCACGCCGCAGCGGTTCCTGCCGGATGCGCGTTCACCGTCTAGAGACCGGCCTGCAGCTTTCTAACGTGGTCCTTCGCCTCGTCGGGCCGGTCATACCAGTACTCATACAGGAGCGGTCCGATCTCGGTTTCAACGGTCTCGATGAACCAGTCCCGCCAGTTCTCGTCGGCGGGCCCCGGCGCCGCGAACGGCGTTACGAAGCTATGCCCCACCCGGAACTGCTCGCCGAGGGTTCGATCTGCGGCGATCGCGTCATTGAGCGCTCCCAGCCGCGCCGCGATCTCGTCAATGAGCGCCGGTGGACATCCTAAGGCCGTCACCCAGGAGCGCCACGCCTTATTCATCAGCGGCTTCAGGGAGATGAAGGCGAACCGCCGGCGCAGCGCCAAGTCGACAAGCGCGAGGGATCTATCCGCCAGGTTCATGGTGCCGATGATGTAGAGGTTCTCCGGTACGTGCACGCGTTCCCCGACGTTGCGGGGATAGGTCAGACGGAGCGCCTCGGCCGGGCTGCGCTTCCCGTCTTCGATTAGCGTCAGCATCTCGCCGAGAATCTGGGCCGGATTGCCTCGGTTGATCTCCTCGATGACGATTACGAACGGCCGCGTAGGCTCTGCCAGGGCGGCGGAGACCGCGTCGAGGAACACGCCGTCGGCGAGCTGCAGCCCGCCGGCCCCATCGGGTCGCCAGCCGCGCACGAAATCCTCGTAGGAGAGCGAGGGCTGGAACTGCACCGCGGTTAGCCGTTCAGGGTCGCGGGCGCCAAGCAGGGCGAAGCCGAGCCGCTTGGCGAGCCAGGTCTTGCCAGTGCCGGGAGGCCCCTGCAGGATAAGGTTCTTCTTGCGGCGCAGCAGTTCGACTGCGGCCACGATGGCATCGCGCTCCATAAAGCAGCCATCGGCGACGATGTCGTCCGATCCATAGGACGGCGTCGGGCTGTTTGATCGCGGTTGCAGCGCCGGGATGGCGGCAGGCTGCTCGACGGCCGAATCTTCCTGCTGCTCGATGGTCCAGCGCTCCTCGAAGTCGTCCGGGAGCGCCGCGGCATAGTCTTCCCCATCCTCCGTCAGGCTGACCCGGCCGCCGCCTGGCCCTTCCTCGACCTGGACGAGGCCCGCGATCTTCGCCCAGGCGAAAATGTAGGATCCGGGCTGCGTGGACGTCCACGTCGGGACGAGGTCCTTCAGCCTCGTCGAGATATCGACGGGGCGGAGCTTGGTCGGCTCCCGCTGGACCATCCGGAGGAGATGTCCCATCCCGAAGACGCGCCCGATTAGCGCTCCCCTGAGCACATGTGCCGGTTCTGAGGCTGTCAACATTTCCTGTCCGCGTTCGGTCGGCCGGTAGGTGCTGCCTTGCAGTCGTAGGAGCCCCAACCCGCCCATCGCCTGCGAGATCATGTTGCCGGCGGAGCTCGCGTTCAGCTGGGTCGCCTCCCCCAGGATGACGCCGACGAGATCCTCGCGGTTGATGCCCTGTTCGGCCTCGCGGACCATGGCCATGAGCAGGGGGACGTTGTCCTTGACGCAGGTGAGGCTGCGCCGCTGGGCGTTTGCGGGCAGGAGCGAGAAGGCAGGCACGGCGTTCGCCCGCCTGTCGGTGGTCTGGGTGGCGACGGCACCGTTATCGGGCTTGTTCGCGAATTCCTCCCACAGGAACCAAGCGAATATCGACTGCTCGACCTCGCCGACGAGGTCGGACGCCCGGCCGAGCGCGTCCCGCAGCTTGGCCTTGATCGACGGATGCTGGGCCATGAAGTCACCGGACAGACGCTGCGCGCCGAGGAGGCGTTGCGTGGCCCACACCCGGGGTGCGTCCATCAGGCAGGTCACGTCGCCGGGGAACATCGCGGCCAGCATCCGCGCGAGCCGCGCCTTGGGTCGGCGCGGCGTGTAGCGTGGGTGCACCTGCGCCAGAACGCTCTGGTACAGATCGTCCAGCGCTGCGCCGCGCTGATCGAGCGGCAGACCCTCGAGCGTGCCACGCGCCTGGAACAGGACGGCGGCGAGGCGCCTGTCGTCGTACGCGCCGACGACTGTAACCGACTGGCCCGGGCCGATGCTCGAAACCGAGGGATCATCCCAGAGGATCTGCTGAAATCTCGGCTGCGACCACGTGTTCTCGTCAGCCTCTTGCACGGTGCGTACCTGCTGAACGTAGGCGTCCCGCCAGGACGACCAGTCCGTGTCCAGCATGTTCCGGAATCGCCCCTCGAAGAGCTTGATGAGTTCCGGTGGGGAGGTTTCGATCATGGGGCGCTCTAAGTTGTTCTGCCGTCCATCCACAGACTACGAGCTGCTGAGGAGCGGGAAAGCGGTTCGTTCAGACAGGAGTATAGAGCGTTCTTATCGAATGTGGTGTAAGTGCACCAGCAGCGAGCTATGCTCAGCCAAGGATTGGAGGCCGAATTGGTTTACCCGAAAGACGTGAGGGTCAGCGACCTCGAGTCGTCCGCGCGAGATACTTACGACTTGACGCACGGCTTGCGCGGCATCCGCGACACGGCCGACCGAAGCGGCGACGGAAGATTGAAGTCCGATGCGGCGCGTTGGATCGCCGCGGCCGAAGCTCTTCGTGACGACATTCTTACCTCGCTCGAACGAGAGCGAGGACGCGACGCCTGACTCGGCGCTAGTCGAGGCTGCAAGGGTTGATACCGAGCACGTTGTCAGCCCGTCTTCGCAAAGGCGCGGACCGGAGTTCTCCCTGAACAAAGAAGAGCGGTCTGTCAGAAGGCCGTCGGTCGGATGTCGGCACTGGCGAACACCTGATCCACGAATTGTCATGTCGGTCTCGGTCCAGTTCTAGCCATTGAGCCTCACTTGAACCAACGACCGTCTTCGGGACGCTGGCGAGCGGCCTGAAGCGGCTGAAAGTGGGCCGTCCCCTCCGTCGTAAGCTGCCAGTGAACGCCGTTGTTTGCGACGCAAACAGTACCACCTAGGGCATTAGGCGTGCCGCTTTAGGCTTGATGTAAACCATGAGATGATCACGCCGTACTTCGAAAGATTCTGACTTTTCGATCAATGTCACCAGCTTGGCACAGCCGTACGTTCTCGGGTCGAAGTCAGGCATCAGAACCAGAAGTCGATTACCGACAGCTCCCAAAAAGTACCACCCGTTGAAATCGTCCATCTGCCCCAGTGCCGTTTCGATCAGCGGCACAGCGTCTTTCGGCGGTTGTTTGATCGAGGTGGAAGACGCTGTCGGCAAACTGTTGTCGTCAGCAGAAGCAGGGGCAGTTGTTTCCGCAGTGGCGACAAGATTCTCGGTATAGATGAAACGTCTGCACGCTTGGCGAAAGCTGGCTGGAGTCTTCGCCTCGCCAAAACCGTACACATCAATCCCCTGCTCGCGAATGCGCGCCGCGAGCCTGGTAAAGTCGCTGTCTGACGAGACGAGGCAGAAGGCGTCAAAACGTGCGGTGTGCAGCAGATCCATCGCGTCGATCACCAAGGCAATGTCCGAGGCGTTCTTACCGACAGTGTTGGCAAAATTCTGCTGCGGCATGATCGCATGCGTGGACAGCACCTCCGACCAGCCTCTCAACCGGGCACCGGAAAAGTCTCCATAAATGCGCCGGACACTTGCCTCGCCAATCGCTGCAATTTCTTCGAACAGGCCGGAAGCGATTTTAGGAGACGCATTGTCGGCGTCGATTAAAACAGCGAGCTTCTTTGAACGTTCGTCTTCGGTTGCCATGCGGCATCATAACCAGATCAGTAGTCTCGTCATCAACATTCGCGAGAAGGTACTGAGCTGTAGAGCGGACAACGCGCTCGCGGACCATCTGTGAACGAACGGCAGCTTCCGGGAAGCGACAAACCGGCTCTGAGTGTCTGAAGGTGGGTCTTGGCCGCCGGCCCGAAACTCCGCCGTTCGAGAACGCCGCAACTTCCCATAACTCCGTCTTCGAGGTGCGGTTTCGGGAAAGAGCAATCGGGAACGGGTTTTGGGAAAACGGCGCCCCCATGGTGGGGCCAGGACGATCCGAGCCATCCGCCTTCCTGCGACACGTTCCCAATCGAGAAAACAGTTACCTACTGCCTGACAAGTACGACGCCTCCCACCAGCATCACGATGCCAGCGGTTCGAACCATTGAGACCGGGTGCTGCGGCACGCCTAGCAAACCGAAATGGTCCATTAAAACTGAGGCCAGTAATTGACCCACAATGATGAATGCGAGCGTCGTGGCAGCACCCAAGCGTGGGACCATTAGAATCGCAGTCGCGATAAAGACCGCGCCAAACAGCCCGCCTGTCCATGTCAGACCGTGGATACGGCCAACTATAGTTGTTGGCGAACGCGGGCCGTCAACAACCACCGCCACCACTAGCATCGCTATCATGCCGACAAAATAGCTTGTGAATCCTGCCAACCATGGGGATTCGACTTGGGCACGCAGGTTGGCGTTCAATACTTGCTGCAACGCTACGCTTGCACCTGCCCCAATCGTGATGGCGTAAAGGATCAGCAACGATCCAAATTGCATATTCCATGCCTCCATTTGGTTGCCGCCCAGCATAGCCCATAGCGGATTATGCCTGCCCCCCATCGATTTTAAGCATTCCTACTTCACCATCCCATCGAGAAAGCTCCAACCGTCTTGCGCGCCGCTCGTTATCTGGGAAGCTTGGCCTTCTTTCCAGATCAGGCGACCGGTGCGGTCAGCCGGTCTTTGAGCCACCCGATCAGCCTTGAGCGTCGCGGATCGATCGCATCGGCGGGCCAGATGGCGAGATAGTTCGTGCCATCGGGGAGAAAGCCGTGCGGTGCGGCCAAGAGCTGGCTCGCAATGGCGTCGGCGACCATGTGGATCGACGCCATCGCAACACCTTGACCAGCTTCGGCCGCCTGGATCGCCAGATAGAAGTGCTGATAGCGGATCGCGGCGCCGGTGTACCGCGCTCCTCCGGCCTCGCTCCACGTCCGCCAAGCGTCGGGGCGGCTTTCGCTGTAAAGCAGCGGCAGCGTGTCCCCGCCCGCCTCGGCGAGGTCGGACCGCACCACCGGCCCCATGCGCTCGGCGGCCAGCGTCGTGGTATCCACGCTGGGCGGCAGGGGGAAGTCGCTGCGCCGGATCGCCAGGTCGATATGGTCACGGGCGAAGTCGATCGTCCCGCCGGCGGCCAGCACCCGCAGGTCGAGCCCAGTGGCCTCCTTCAACGCGCCCAGCGCCGGGATCAGCAGGCGCAGGCACAGCGTCGGCTCGCACGAAACGGTGAGCGGGCCGGCAGCATCGTCCTAGGTCCTCCGCGACGACCTATTGCGGCGATCCCGGCTTGCCAAGCTGCAAGAGGGGCGCGCGACGTGGCGATTAGCCATCACACCGCGATGCCCGGTGCGGAGCGATCCTCTGGCGGCGTTACGGCTTTTCCGTTGTGCCTTGTCTTATCGCATGACGAGAGATCGCGCGGGGTAGGGGGGAGCGATGCACGTGACGCCGGGATTGCGATGGATGGCGCTGGTGTCGGTGCTGGTCGGTACGGCGTTGTTGCACGCCAGTCCCGCCTTCGCCGCTGCGCCGGGCGGGTGTCGCAGCCAAACGATGTTGGCACCGTGGGGGCGCTATCCGTTGCGACGCTGGACGCCGATCCGGCCTGTCCGCCAGCCCGCGACCATCGACGATGATGGCGGCAATCGCGAGGGGCTGGCGATCGGCGCGCCGTTTCGTGCCCGGCTGGTCCAGGCCTATGGTGTGGATGATGGGGACGCACGGCAAATCGTCGAAATGGTGACGGCGGCCGGTTGCTATCGCGCGTTTCGGGCGGATTCCTTTGTGGCCGCCGATCGTGCCTTCGTCAGAGCGGAACAGGCGCGGCACCCTTACGCCGCCGATCCGAATCTTTATGCGACCGTGCCGGATCCCGCGCAGGTCCAACCCGGCGACCGGGAGAGCGGCAGGATCGGCGCCTATGAGACACAGCATTTCGTCTTCTGGTACGGCACCAATCCCCAGGGCGAAAGCTATGCCTGGGTGCGGGCGAGCGGGCAGGACTGGCCCACATTTCTGAAGCGTGCCGGTGACTGGGCCGAATGGGTCTGGCGGATGAGCCGCGACCTGACCGGCGCGCCCATGCCCTATGCCGACAGCCCTGTGGGCGAGCGGCGGCGCATCGCCATTTACCTCTATGGTACGGGTCGCCCGCATGTCGATGGCGGCGACCTGACCGTGCATGGCGCCAATGCCTCGCCCAGCGTCTGGATCAGCGCGCAGGACATGGCGTTCGGGTCGAAGACCTTCGCGCACGAATTCGGCCATGTCATCCAATTCTACTCGGGCGGTTTTCGCGGCGGCACGACCGCCGGGCCGGTCTGGGAAAGCGTCGCAAACTGGCTGGGGCATCTGCTGGTGCCGGGAAAGACGACCTGGATCTCGCATTACGGGAACCACCTGTATCTCGGCCCGGTGTGGCCGGTGGCGCGCTATGGCGCCTATCCGTTCATCGACATGCTGTTCGAGAACGCGCGGACGCGGCCGTTGGTCTGGGGGGCGTGGCGCCACGATCGGCGCTTGCCGACCGGCGACGGGGCGGAGGATTTCCTGCCGGCGGTCGTGCGGCTGGGGCAGGCGTCGGGCGCCTACCCTCAGGGGATGCGATCGTTCGCCGATGACATGGGCTGGTATGGCGCGCGCCTGGTGACGCTGGATTTCCTGAACCAGCGCGCCATGCTCGATGCGGCTGCGGTCATGCGGTTCCTGTTCGGCGGCACCCGCGGGGCATCGCTGCTGCCGGGGGATCGGCCCGGTCGCTACGTGCCCCAGCCCGGCCTGCTGCTGCACCAGTTCGGCAGCGACCTGATCCCGTTGACGGTGACCGGAGCGGACGGCCGCGTCTCGGTCCGGCTGACCGGCGGCACGACCGACAAGGACGCGGCCTGGCGCTTCGCCCTTGTCGCGGTGCGGGGTGGGACGGAGCCGACCTATTCCCCGCTCGGCGCGGTCGAGGGGCGAGGCAGCGCGGTCATCACCTATCGCGCGCCCCGCGATGCGCGCCTCTTTCTGGCGGTGACGGCAACGCCCGGCGTCTACGAACCCATCCCCGGCGGCGACGAGGTCAAGCCGACGGCGGGCGCGCGCTTTCCCTATGCCCTGGATATCACGGGTGCGACCCCGCGACTGAAGGGCGATGTCGACTGCGCGATGCCGCAGATGATCGTTCCGGGGCAGCCCCGCGACTGCTGACGGGTGCTTCGTGCGCCGTCGGGTGGGCGGTGTCGGTGTAGGTCACGCTGTCGTCCGTCACGACGGCTTCGACGTCGCGTCGGTGTCCCGTCGCATCCTCGACCAGCGACGTGACGCGGACATGATTGGGCGTCTGCAAGGGCGCGGTGAACAGTGAGAAGCTGGGCGCGAAGGTCGTCAGCGTTTGTGCCGTGCGGCCGTTGTCAGGGCCATCGCCGCTGATCGTGCGCTCGCTGGCCTGCGTGATCTGCGTGCCGTTTTTTATCCCATAGAGCGGCGGCTGGATGCCGATATCGATCGCCAGCGTGTCGCGTTCGGTGATGCGGCGCCGCGATGGCGTCGCGCCGCGCGTCGTGACGGTCATCGTCTGGCGTGCGGCATAGCGCTTGCTCGACACGCCGGTGTCGCGGGTGTTGGTCAGCCGCTGGTCGAGGTCATAGGCGACGCGGGTGACCACGCGACCGTGAGGAGTGTCGACATAGCCCTCGACACGATCGGCCCGCGTGGCGACCGTCTCCACCGTGCCGATCGCGCCCGGCCCTCGTGGCGCGCGAAGCTGGCGCGTGACGACGCGCGCGGGGACGAGCGTATTGGCGGTCAGCGCGCCGGTCACCACCGGACGCGCGGGATCGACCGTCCCGATCAACGTGCCCGACACGCGGAAGAACGTGCCGGCGGTCGGCATGGCAAGCGCGATCACATGCGGCCGGCCGTTGTTGAGCAGCGCGGCGAAGGGCGTGAGGTCGACCCGGGCGGGCGGCAGGTTCAGCGCGCGCAGGGCGGGCACGCGTCGCCACAGGCCGGGATTGATGCCGCCGGTGAAGATGTCGGGCTGGACCGAGCGGACGCCCGCCAGCCGTCCGTCGATCCGTACCTCCACCTCGCGATACGGTGCGTCGCAGGGTGGCGGCCCGAAGATGTTGCGCTGGGCGAGATCGCCGGGCGCGCAATCGTACCAGAATTCCTCGCGCTCCTGTCCGATGGCGAACAGGTCGATGGCCAGTCGCGTCAGGTTGCGCGGGAAACGGATCGTGCGTGACACCATCGGCTTTTGCGGGTCGAGCCGCAAAAGCCCCGATGTCACCGGCAGGACCACGCCATCAGGTGCGGGTGGTTCGCCAGCGTAGAAGACCAGACGAGCGCCCCAATGGACATGCGCGTCATGGTCCTTGTCGAGATAGTTGACCAGGATCGCCCAGCCGTCGGTCGGCGTGCGGAGCAGCGCGGCATAATCCGTCACGTCGCGGGCGACATGCCAGTGCGGGGCATAGGTTTCGCCGGGCTCCATCGTCGTGCCGAGGAAGAGGGTGGCACCGCCCAGCGTCAGGTCGGCGGAGCGGTCGAATTGCGTACCCGTGGTGACGTCGAAGTCCGCCTCCAGCACCACCTTGCGCCACGGGCCGGGACAGTCGGCCGGTGGGCGGTAGGCCAGTGGCAAGGGTTCGTCGCCCTGGAACTCGCGCCGGTCGAACAGGGTGACGGTGCAGGATGGGCCGGTGGGGCGGGGCAGTGGCGGGCTCAGGTCGACGACGGCGTTGCCGATCGGCCGTGGCGGGGTCTGGCCAGCGGCGGGTGCGCCGACGCTGGCCGATAGCCAGGCGGCGAACAGCGCCTGCCCCATGATGCCGCAAAGGCGCAAACGCGGCGTATGGTCGATGTCCATGGCCTGTCCCATGTCAGAAGAGGAGCGCGTCTGCGCCGAGGGCCGCCCGGGGCGGGGCATGACCGACCCCCGCCCCGGTGCGCTTCAATGCTTGGCCAGCACCTGGGCCGGGGTCACCACCTCGATCGGCAGGCCCAGTCCTTCCAGTTGCGGGCGGATCGTCTTGGCATCGCCCACGACGGTCCAGACCCATTTGGCAGGTTGCAGATACTGCCGCATCGCGGCGTTCGCGTCCCGCAGCGCCACCGCGCGGATGCGCGCGTCGAAGGTGCTGAAGAAGTCGTCCGGCCAGCCATTGCGCTGGAGCATGGCGGCGGCGGCCATCACCTGTCCGCCGAAGCGGAACGAGGCGACATTCTTGCGCAGCGTGTTGGCGACGGCCTCGTCAAACTCCTCCTGCGTGATCGGCCGGTCGGTGACGATCGCGTTCAGCTCCTTCTGCACTTCCTTGATCGCGGGGCCGACCTTGTCCGGCTGCAGCTGCACCTCGACCTGATAGCTCGACCCCAGGTCGTTGACGTCGAAATTGCCCGACGCGCCGTAGGTCCAGTGCTTGTCCTCGCGCAGGTTCATGTTGATGCGCGAGGTGAACTCGCCGCCCAGCGCGATATTGGCCAGACGCGGTGCGACGCCCTCATAGGTGCGCGGCATGTCGACCAGTTGCCCGCCCCCCAGGAACGCCTGGACCTGGCCGGGCATGTCGACCAGCACGATCTTGGGCGGGCCGGTGACCAGCGCCGGACGCGGGTCGAGCGCGATGGGGGCCGGGCCGCGACCTGGCACGCTCCAATGGCCCAGCGTCGCATTCAGCTTTGGCAGGAGCGTCGCGAGCGGCTCGTTCGAGACGATGACCAGCTTGGCCTCTTCGGGGCGGACCCAGCGACGGAAGGCCGCCTCCAGATCGGAGCGCGTGATGGCGTCGACCTCGGCCACGCTGGGCACCTGCGACGCCTTGGCGAGCAGCGTCCCGGGCGCGAGCGCTTGCGTGAAGGCCGTGCCCAACAGCGTGCCGGGGCTGGTCGGCGCGGCCGTGACGCGCGACAATTCCTGCCGCCGATATTCCTCCAGCCGATCCTGCGGAAAGTCGGGACGGGTCAGCATCAGCATCATCGTGTTCAGCGTCGTGTCCAGGCTGGCGCTGGGTGCTGCGAACGAGACGCCGGAGTCGGTGTTCTGCGCGCTGCCGAAGATGGCGGCGCCGGTGCGTTCGCGCAACTGCTTGAACCAATGGTCGTCATGGCCGCCCGCACCTTCGTCCAGCATTTGGAACATCGCGCGGATCGTGCCGGGCTTGCCGGCTGGATCGTCGACGCTGCCCACGTCGAACGACAGTTCGGCGGTGGTGAAGGGCACCGCGTCGTGCTGGACGTAGAGGACGGGAATGCCGTTCGCCAATGTGGCGTGCTGCACCGGCGGGAAGCGGGCGGCCTGCGGCTCGCCGACGCCGGGGATCGGGCCGCGCGTGCCGCTTTGCGGGGCGACGACGGCGGTCTTGGGTGCGTCGGGCACTTCGGCCCCCGCGACGCTTTCGTCGCCCGCCGCGGTCATGCGCGGTCCCGGGACGATCATGCCGCGATAGCCCGGACGGCCCAGCCACTTGCGCGCGTCGGCCATGACCTTTGCCGGGGTCAGGGCCAGATACGCCATCAGGTCGTCCTTATATTTGGCGGGCGAACCGAGCACCGAATTGGCCTGCATCAACAGGCCGCCGCGCGCCTCGATCGTCTCGTTGTTGCGGACCGCAGGGATGATCCGCGTCGCCTTGTAGCGCGCCAGTGCATCGGCGGACGGCGTGCTGTGCAGGAATGCGGCGATGGCATCGTCCAGCGCCTTTGCCGCGACATGCGGATCGACACCCTGCCGGACAGAGCCGTAGATGGTGAATTCCCCGACGCCGCGATAGGTCGTGTTGTCGGCGCTGAGATTGTTGAACAGCTTGTCCCGGCGCACCAGCTTGTCGAACAGCGGCGCGCCGTCGATGCCGGTCATCAGGCCCGATACCGCGTCGAGCGAAAAGTTCGCCGGGTCGCGCCCGCCGGGTACGGGCCAGGTCCGGGCGATCTGTGCCGTCGAGACGGGGCCGGTGAAGGACTGGTCGATCGGCGCGGTCAGGACCGGCGGCTCGGCGGCGGGCGCGGTAATCGCGCGCCCGCGCGGGATGTCGCCAAAATAGCGCATCGCCTTTGCCTTGGCGGTCGCCAGGTCGATGTCACCCGCCAGCAGGAGCGTGGCGTTGTTGGGGCCGTAATAATCCTTGAACCACTGATGCACGTCGGCGAGCGACGCCGCATTCAGATCCTTCATCGATCCGATGACGCTGTGACCATAGGGGTGCGAGGCGGGATAGATCGCGCTGCGGCGGCTATAGCCCAGGATGCTGGCAGGATTGTTGTCGTTGTTACGCTTTTCGTTCTGGACGACGCCGCGCTGTTCGTCGAGCACGCCCTGAGTGATCGCGCCGAGCAGATGCCCCATCCGGTCGCTTTCCACGAACAGCACGCGGTCCAGGCTGCCGGTCGGCACTGCCTCGTGATAGTTGGTGAAATCATAGCCGGTGCTGCCGTTGACGCCGATCGACCCGGCGTCGCGCAGATATTTGAAATAGTCGCCCGGCGCATTCTCGCTGCCGTTGAACATCAGATGCTCGAACAGATGGGCAAAGCCGCTGCGCCCCGCGGGCTCGAAGGTAGAACCGACGGCATAATTGATGCTGGTATAGACGATCGGCACGCTGCGATCGGTGAGGACGATGACCGTCAGGCCGTTGGGCAGCGTGAACGTCTGATAGGGAATGGTGAAGTCGCGGACCAGTTTGACGAGTTCCGCCGGGGCGGTGTCCGGGTGGGATGCTGTGGCCGTTGCGGCTTTCGCGGGGCGTCCGGCCAACGCCGGGACGGGGGCCAGGATCAGTGCCGTACCGGCCATCAACATCATACGCAGGCTCATCGACTTATCCTTGATCGGTTGGGGAGGCGCTGGTCGAGCGACGGTTCGGCAACGTGACACGGGTGCGGAACCGTCGCGGGCCAGGACAATCGGGGGTGGGAAAACCGTAATGGCGAGGATCGTGTCTGGGGCGGCGTCCGGCCGCGCTGCGCCCGTCGACGGTCCGCCGCACCCCGTCGTTTCGACGGGATGCGGCGGCCGGGGTCAGAACGACTTGCTAACCCCCAGATAGAAGTTGCGCAGCCGCGGATCGCCGTACGGGCTGTAATAGAGCGGGGCCTGCGTCACATCGAGCGGCGGCATCTTGTTGAAGATGTTGTTGATGCCGAAGCGCACCGTCATCTTCTGCGGCAGGCGGTAGCTGATGTTCATATCGTGATACATCTGGCTGGCGACCTTCGCTGACCCCTGCGCGGCCACGAAGCTGCGATCCAGCGTCAGGTAATAGCCGCTGAGATAACGCGTCTGCCAGCCGAGGCTGAGCCGGTCCTTCGTCCATTGCAGCGACCCGCTGCCCCGGAAGCGCAGGGACCCGGATGCACTGGTGCCGGCCGCGAAACCGGCGGTGACGACGCCGGCGTAATTCTGCGCGGGCGTGTCGGCGAACGGCTGGATCACCAATTGATCGACATAGGTCGCACGGCCGACGGCCGACAGCTGACCGCCGAACAGGTTCGTGTCGTAGTTGAGCGTGAAGTCATAGGCCGAGGTGACCAGCGACGTCAGGTTGATCAGCGATATGTCCAGCGCGGTGATCGGCCCGACGGCAAAGCCTCCCGATGCTGGGCCGCGCGTGACGCGGTCGGGGTTCGATGTGATGAACTGGTTGAACTGCGATTGCACGGCACCGAAAAGCAGTAGCAGCGGATCGAAATACATGTCCCGCTTGTGGATGCGCGTCCAGTCGACCGAGAAGCGCAGGCCGTCGATGAGATGCGGCTTCAGGATCAGGCCGGCCGTCCACGTCTTGGACGATTCCGGCCGAACGGCCGGATTGCCGCCCGAAAATCCCGAGATGACGCCAAGGCCGAACATCTGGGTGCCGATCAACTCGTTGCCACGCTGCGGATCGCGCATCAGAAGGGTGATCTGCGGGCGGGGGACCTTGACCAACTGGCTGAGCTGCGGCGGCAGATAGCCGGTCGTGTACGAGCCGCGCAGCGTGACGCCATCGATCGGCGACCAGAGCAGGCTGATGCTGGGATCGGTGTGCGCATTGGTGGTTGTCGACCGCTCGATGACGGTTCCTGCCGGCGGGCAGTTGTCGAAATAACTATATTGTGTCGCCACGAACGGTGCCGTGCACGATACCGGGTCCGACGTATCGGTGCCGTCGCCGCTATACGATTCATGCCGTGCCGACAGGCGCAATTCCAGCAATCGGATCAGCGGCAGTTGATGCTTGTCGCCCAGGATCGGGAACACGACTTCGCCATAGACCGACTTGGTCGTCTGGTGCGCGGTGGGGATGAAGGTGGTGACCGCGCCATCATCGGTCAGCAGCGTGATGAGCCGCGAGTCCAGTTTCTGGGTGTTGATCTCGGTGTTGACGGTCAATTGCGGCTTGCCGCCCGGCAGCGAGAACGGCAGCGGCCCGGCGAGGCGCAGCGAGGGCGCGACGTTGCTCGATTTGCCGTCCTGCTGGCGCTGATAATAAGGCGTCTTGTCGTAGGTGAAGGGGAGTGGATAGGTCGAGGTGTCGACGAGCGCGTTCAGAACCCCGGACTGGAGATCGTTGGAAGCGAACACGTTGATCGCCGGCGGGCTGTTCGCGACCGAAAAGTTGGACTTGGAATAGGAGACTTCGGCGACCGCCTGCCAGTCTGCCGGCAGCCGGACGATGGCACCGCCCAACGTACGCAGTGTCGACGACACCTGCTTGATCCGGGCATCATAGGCGGGATTGGCCGGGAACGCGATCGCGAGATCCTGCGTGAACGGGTTGCTGGGGGCCGACGCGAACAGGAAGACCGAGTTGAGCGTGTTGGAGAAGGTGTTGACCGCCGAGGAATGCGACATGCCGATTTCGGCATAGGCGGTCAGCCAGCTGTTGAACGTGCGCCGCACCGCGACCGAACCGCTGTACTGATTCATCGGATAGAGCAGCGGCGCGCGGGCGCCGGTGCCGGCGGCGGTATTCGGCTGGTCGAGGTTAAAGGTGCCGAGCGACGAGAGCAGCGGAGTCAGGCCGGCCTTCGCGATCCCCGCATAGCCCTTGGGAATGGTCCCCAGGCCGCTCGACAGCGTCTGGCCGCCATATTGGGGCTTCAGCTGGAGCGGCGAGCCGTCCTGCGTCTTGAAGTTGACCAGCGAACCCTGCGGCGGATTGGTGAAGCCGCCATAAAAAGAGCCGGGGTCGTTGGCGAGAATGTCGTCCAACCCGCGGCGGCGCAGATTGTCGCGGTCGCCGTAGCGCAGCGCCAGCTGCTTGGTCCAATTGCCGGTAAAGGTCAGGCGCGTGCGTCCTCCCTCCAGCGGCAGGCCGCCGGTGAGATCGATCGAGCCGCGACCCTGTTTGAAATCGCCGGTATTGTCGTAGTTCGCCGACAGTTCGGCGCCCTTGAAGTCTCGGCGCAGCACGATGTTGATGACGCCGCCCGACGCGCCGCTGCCGTAAATGCCAGAGGCCGACGAGGCGAGCACCTCGACCCGCTCCACCGCAGCGATCGGGATGCCGGTGATCGACGGCTGGGTGATGTCGCCATTGCCCAGGTTGATGCCGGGCTGGCGCCGACCGTCGACCAGGATCAGCGTGTCGCGCAGGCCGATGCCGCGCAGGTTGATCGCGCTGACGCCGATCGGGCGGCGGGGATCGGCTGAGGTGCTGCCGCCGATCGCCTGATCGCCGACGGTGGGCGAGGTGTTGACGTTCAGCTGGTTGCGCAGGAACGTTTCGAGGTTGGGCGCGCCGCTGCGCTCGATCTCCTTGCGACCGAGCACGATGAACGGCTGGCTGTCGTCCTGCGTGCGTTCGATGCCGGTGTTGAGCGACCAATTGACCTTGCCGTTGACGAGGATGTCAGGCGTGGCGCTGGTGTCGACCTCGTCGCCGGCCAAAGGGCGGAGGGCGACCGCCCCATCCTCCGTCGTGACGATCTTCAAACCGGTGTCGATCAGCAGGCCCTGCAACGCCAGCAACGGGGCATAATCGCCCTGGATGCCATTGGTTCGCTTGCGGCCGACATCGTCCATCCGATACACGATCTGGAGTTTGGTGACCTTGCTCCAGGCTTGCAGCGCCGCCGCCAAGCTCCCGGCTGGAATATCGAACCGCTGGGCGGCCCGCACGCCCTGCGTGGTCTGCGCCGCGACATGGCCCGGCGCAAAGGCCGTCAGCATGGTCGCCCCCAATGCGATCGCCACACCCCTTTTTTTCATCTGATGCCCCCTTGTTGCGGTCGCTCCCATCACGCCGCTCAGCAAGATTGTCATTCGACGGCCACGAACCCGTAACATCGGATTTCAAAAAAGTTTACGGGCGTGGAACTTTTCGACAAAACGCTCGAACCGGGGCTAGTCGCTTTTTTGCGTTAGGGTTTTGACGCGGCCGATTGTCATGACGGGCGAACCCTTTTGACGATGGAGTGTCTCGGGCGGACGATGGTAGACGACAGGCAGTTGGAGCGGTGGTTTTGCGAGGAGGTGCTTCCCTTGGAGGCGTCGCTGACCCGCTATCTGCGTCGTAACTGGCGGACGGCCGAGCAGATCATGGATATCCGGCAGGACATATACGAGGCGGCGCTGACCGGCGGGCGGCAGGAATTGCCGTCCCACACCGCGGGCTATATCTTTACGATCGCGCGCAACATCCTGGTCAACCGGTCGAAGCGCGAACGGATCGTCCAATTCGAGCATTATGCCGACATGGAAAGCGTCGAACAGGGCGTGGATCTGTCCGCGACCGATCGCCATCTCGATGCGCGCGACGCGCTGCGCCGGGCGCAGGAGGGGATTGAGCGGCTGCCCCCGCGCTGCCGCGAGGTCGTGCGCCTGCGCAAGATCGAAGGACTGTCGACCCGCGAGGCGGCGGCACGCATGGGCGTCGGCATCGACACGATCGAACGCCAGCTGGTATTGGGCATCCGCGCGATGGCCGATGCGATGCTGGGCGGCGCGGGCAAGATCCGTCGCGGCGGCGCGGCCAGCACTGGCAAGGCTCGCCGCCAATGAACCGCGCGACGATGATCGAAGAAACGGCTGCGCGCTGGATCGTCCGCCAGGAAAGCGGCGACTGGTCGGCCGAGGACGACGCCGCGCTGACCGCGTGGCTGGACGAGCAGATGGCGCATAAGGCCGCATTCTGGCGCCTGCGCCATGGCTGGGCGGCGGCGGATCGTGTCGGGGCACTCGGCTTCCGGGCCGCCACGCCGCGCTCGCGCGCCCGGCGCGGTTGGCAGGCGGTGCTCCGCGCTCGCCCCCGCGCGATCGGGGCGATCGCCGCCGCGCTGGCGGTGACGGTCGGCATCGGCACGACGGTGCTGCGATCGCCGACGAGCTTTGGGCTCGGGCACGTTACGCAGGACGAGGCATCCCCTTCGGCGTCCGCGCCGGTGCGCGTTCAGACGCCGGTGGGCATCCGCCACACGATCGCGCTGCGCGATGGCAGCCGGGTGGAACTGAACACCGCGACCGTCGTGCGCACGACGGCCAGCGATGCGGGGCGGGAGGTCTGGCTGGATAAGGGTGAGGCGTATTTCGACATCGTCCACCGCCCCGACCATCCCTTCGTCGTGCATGCCGGGCCACGGACGGTGACCGTTCTCGGCACGCGCTTCACCGTTCGCCGCGATGGGGACAAGGTGACGGTGGCGGTGCTGTCGGGGCGTGTGCGGATCGAGGATTCGACGTCCGACGCCGGCACGCGCTCCGCCGTCATCGGCCAGGGTGACATCGCTTACGCCCAATCGCACGGCACGCTGGTCGCGCTCGCCGCACCGGCACGCGTCGAAGCGATGACCGGATGGCGCGACGGCGTGCTGGTGTTCGACAACCAGCGGCTGGGGGACGCGGTGGCGGACTTCAACCGTTACACTAACCACCCAATCCGCATCGCCGACCCTGCCACCGCCGACATCCGGATCGGCGGGACGTTCCAGATCGATAACAGCGCGGGTTTCCTCGACCTTCTCCACTCCGCTTACGGACTGAAGGTGCGATCCGACGCGAACGGTGTCGTCGTCGAGCCGTGACCGAGCGGGGCGCGGGGCGGGGTGGCCGTGCGGAATCGTGGAACCACTGGCGGGCGGACCCGACGATCTTCGTTGCCAGCCCGCGGTGGGCTACAGCGTGGCCATCGCGCCTTGCACCATTGGCCGCACGGTCAGGTCCACGAACCGGTCGATATCGTCGTTGCTGGTGAGATCGATGTCGAACTGGCCGGCGCCGATCGTTCGGGCAAGGCCGATGCACAGCGCGAAACAGCTATAGGCCAGCGGGCAATTGCGATGCGCGGCAGCGGTGTCGCTGAGGTCGAACCCGCCCTCGCCATAGATCAGTTCTGCCATGCCGATGAACGCCCGCAGCGAAGCGGCGCGAAACCCCGGGTGGATCGTGCCGCGATCGGTGCGCCCGAACATCACCCGGACCAGCTCGGGCTGCGCGACGCCGAAGCGGACATAGATCTGGGCGTGGCTGATCAGCCGGTCGACCTTCGTATCCTTGGTCGCTGCTGCTGCCTGCAATGTGACCTCAAGCCGATCGAACGCCTCGCGCGCGATGTCGAGCACAAGAAAGTCGATGCTGGGATAATGGTTGTAGAAATTGCCGGGCGTCACGCCGAGTTCGCGCGATAGGCGGCGCACCGTCACATGTTCCAACGTTTCGGTGGCGAGGATATGTTCGGCGACCTTGCGAAGGTCCTCGACGACGTTGCCGCGATGATAATTGGCGCGCGTGGCCACCGGTGCGGGTGTGTTCTTCGAAGCCGCCATGGTGCGGGCTCTAGCCGTGGCGCGATACCCTGACAACCGACGTCGCCGTGCCATGCGGCCAAGCAGCCGGCCCGTCGACTGGCTATGGCCGGTGCGGCGGGATGCCGCAGATGCGAGACGGCATCTGCGGATCGTACCGGATCGTCACATATGGTTGGCCTGCAACCACTCGTGCGTGGTCAGATCGGGTTCGGCGGTGGGATGCCCGAGCAGATAGCCCTGCACCTTGTCGACCCCCAGGACGCGCAGGATGTCGAGCTGCGCCTCCGTCTCCACCTGTTCCACCACGATCGGCGTGCCGACCGCGCGGCATAGCTCGACGACGCCGATCAGCAATTGGCCGGCGAGCGGGCATTCGACGATCGATCGGACGAGGCCGCCGTCGATCTTGATAAGGTCGAATCGGATATGCTTCAGATATCCGATCGAGGCGAAGCCGGCGCCGAAATCGTCCAGCGCCACGCGGACGCCCAGCGCCTGCAATTCGGCGATGGTCCGTTGTGCCATCTCCAGGTCCCGCAGCAGCGCCGTTTCGGTGATCTCGACGATCAGGCGATCGGGCGCGAAACCGTGGCGGTCGCAGGCGGCGGCGATCATCGTGCACAGATGCGGCCCGACCTCGCCCGCCGTGACGTTGAACGACAGGGCGAGATGCGCGGGCCATTGCGTCGCCTTCGCCAGCGCGCGTGCGAACAGATGGTCGGTGAAATGCGTCGCGACCCGTGCACGGTCCGCCACCGCGAACAGTTCGTCGGGCGGCACATTGCCAAGTTGTGGGTGCTGCCAGCGCATCAGCGCCTCGAACGCGACGACCTCGCCGGTGCCGGTGCGGACGATAGGCTGGAAATGCACGCCGAGCTGCGCGAGCGCGGCCGGATCCTGGTAGGCGGTTTCGATGATGCGGCGCCGATCGCTTTGCTGCTGCAAGCCGATGTGGAAGAAATAGGGCTGCGCCTGCTTCAGCGCCTTGCTCTCGTACAGCGCCAGATCGGCGCGATGCATCAGGTCGATCGGATCGTCCGGCCAGACATCGCCCGTCGACAGGCCGATCGATCCGCGTGGCTGGACCACGTCGTCGCCGATGGTGATCGGCCGGTCGAATATCGCCGCGATCCGTCGCGCCGCCTCCGCGACTTCCGCCGCGTCGGCGGTGGGCAGCAGCACGGCGAATTCGTCACCCCCCAACCGCGCGCACAGCGCCTTGGGCGGTACATGCTGGGCCAGGCGATCCGACACGCGCCGCAGCAGGACGTCGCCGACCCCATGGCCCAGTCGGTCGTTGACCGCCTTGAACCCATCAAGGTCCATCAGCACGACGGTGGTGTCTAGCCGTTGGCCGGCCGGCCGCTGTGCTTCGTCTAACCGGGCCAGGAAGGCGCGGCGGTTAGCGAGGCCGGTCAGCTGGTCATTGAACGCCAGGTGCGCGACTTCGCGTTCGCGCTCGATCGTCGTGGCATGCGCCTGCACGATGTCGTGGAATTGCTGATGCTGACGCTGCATCCAGGCGAACAGCAGCACGGCGATGACCGACAGGTTCGCCGCCGCCGCCATCAGCGCCGGGTTGCCCGTCGCAATCATCGCGACGACCATGGGGACCGTTCCCGACCAGATCACGGCATAAGCGGCGCGGGGCAGCGAGACCATGCAGACCGCGCAGGCGATCGTCGAGAGCGCCGCAAAGAACGGGATGAAGGCGGCGACGTCCGCGCTGCGCGTGTAGAGCACCCAGGCACTCCACGCGGACAGGCTCAGGCCGAACAGCAGCGAGGTGCGGACCGTGGAGGCGAACATCCGCCGCGCCGCCGCCGCACCGGCATAATGGACGCGCCGCCATTTCAGGATGCGGAACACGCTGGAGCAAGCGAGGACACACGAGGGCACATAGGTGACGGGCGCGGCGCGCGCGGACGAGGTGATGAAGGTCAGGAAGGTGACGTTGATCAGCAGGATCAGGTGCAGGCTCGGCACCTGATGACGCAGCGCCCGGAATTGTGCCGCGGCCAGCATCTCGTCCAGTTCGCTATCGGGCGAATCGCGATCGTGGAAGGACGTCTGCGCGTTGCCGGTTCCTCGAAAGCGGGCGAAGGCCCCCGTGATCCGCGAAAGTCGCAGCCGAATGGCGCGCCTTGCGGGCAGCGCAGGGGTCGGGGGTAGGGGCGCACTTGTAGCCATAACCGACTGATTAAGGGCTAAAAGTGAATCCCTTCCTTCAGTGTGTCGGGTCCTGTCACGAATTGTTGAGGGAAGGGACGGCGGATGCCATCCGTACGCATCGCGCCAATGTCATGCGCGGACTGTACATGACGCGCATCGCCGCAGCCGTGCTGTGCAGCGCTAGGCGGCGGCGCTGAACGTTGTCGTTTCCGCTGGCCGAGGGGGCCTCGCGGCATGCCGCAATCAATCAGACCCGCGCGCGGAACGGCGTGAAGTCCGTACCCCGGTCGAACACGTCCACGCCTTCGGCCCGTTTCAGCGCGCCCACCACGACATAGGTCAGCGGCGTCAGCACCACCTCCCACGCCACCTTCAGCGCCCATTGCGTAAACAGCACGGTCACGACCAGCTGCGGCGTGAAGCCCTCTGCGCCCAAAAAGGCGACGGGATAGAAGATCAGGCTGTCCACGCCTTCGCCCAACACGGTCGAGGCGATCGTGCGGGTCCACAGATGCTTGCCGCCGGTCCACACCTTCATGCGTGCCATGACGTAGCTGTTGACGAACTCGCCCGCCCAGAAGGCGAGGACGCTCGCCAGCACGATCCGCGGCACCTGGCCGAAGATGACGGCATAGGCCGCCTGATTGCCCCAGGACGGCGCCGGCGGCAGGGCGACGACCACCCAGCTCATGAACGCCATGAACACGACCGCGGCGGTGCCTGCCCAGATCACCCGGCGCGCGCGGGCATAGCCATAGACCTCGGTCAGCACGTCGCCGATCACGTAGCTGACGGGAAAGAACAGGATGCCGGCGCCGAACGGCCAGGGCCCGATGCCCGGCAGCGTCACCTGTGCGACCTTGCCCGCGCCGATGACGTTCGACAGCAGCAGGATCGCGACGAACGCCGCCATCACGAAATCATAATAGCGAAACGCCTGCCCCGGCAGCGCGCTCGCATCGACCGCCCGTTCGTGCCCCGTGTCCATGGCTGCGCACTCTATGGCTTTTCCCGGCCCACGCAACGCGCTACCGGGGCTGCCTTGCGCGCCCGTAGTTCAACTGGATAGAGCACGAGCCTTCTAAGCTTGGAGTTGCAGGTTCGAATCCTGCCGGGCGCGCCAGCTTTCTGGGTGGTTTGGGGGCTCCGGCGGCCGGTCGAGACGCCAACTCGCCAGAGATTCACCAGAGCATAGCGCACTGCGGAGTCAGCTCGGAGCCGTCTGGCGATCCATCTCAATGACGCTGCAGTCGTCCAGCCGCACCATTGTCAGCGCGGTGCTTCTTGATCCGCGGGAGCATGCACAGGCGATCGGCCTATTCGCGATCGGCTCAGTGCTAGGCGGCCAGGATTGGAGGGGCGTTATCGCCTTGGATCACTAAGCTCGCCGGGCACGCTTTCTCGAGACTCTTGCGTAATGATATTACATATCATACGTCGCTTTGGTCTGGGGGAGGGACGCGTTGACGAGACGATCTGTTACCATGGTGGTCGGTGCTGCTTTGTCGATGCTACCAGGCACCGCGCTGGCGCAGGTGGCTGACGACCAGAAGGCCAGTCCAGACGATATCGTCGTAACGGCGACACGGACCGAAAAGTCGCTCATCGACGTACCTGCGGCGATCACCGTGGTCGACAACGACGGCCTGCGCCGACGGGGTCTGACGATCGGAAGCGATGAGTTTCGCGGCATCCCCGGGATCTTCTTTCGCCGTACCGACGGGGATGCCGAAGATGCGTTGCAATTCTCCTTTCGCGGGGTGACCGGCAGCGCTGGGGGCGATACCTTCCTCGCGCTTATCGATGGCATACCGTTCGTCGGTCCGGATGAGCAGGTGTTGCTCAACCAGCTGCCCTACGGGGCGATCAGCCGTACCGAAGTCGTACGTGGACCGGTATCCGCGCTGTACGGGCGCGGGGCGACCGCCGGCGCGGTCAATTACGTCACGCGCAGCCCAGGTTCCGACAGCATGACCGCTTCGCTGACGGCAGGGACGTACGACTATTTTCGCGGGGAAGCGACCCTCGAGCGGAAGATGTTCGGTGATGGGGGTGGGATGCTCCTCTCCGGCTTCTACGAAGATGACGGCGGCTGGCGGGAAAACTCTCGTCGAAAGGTGCTGAACCTGTTCGGCAAGGTCGTCGTGCCGATCGGCGCAGACACCACGCTGACCGCCTATGGCAACTACTTCGATCGGCAGGTCGAGGTGCCAAGCAACATTCCCCTGCTTAGCGACGGGACCCGTGTCGCCGTTGCAGGCGGTCGTCGCGGCTACATCGGTTACCTGCCCAACGACTTGGATACCAAGGGAGGAATCGGCGCTCTCCGGTTAAGGCACAGCTTCGGAAGCAATGTCGAGCTGGTGCTGACCGGGCAGCATCGTCGGTTCGACCGGACCAACAGCTTCAATCTCTACCTCAGTGGCAGCGTCGATCCGCAGGCCGAGACCTACGCGGTCAACGGCTTTGCCCGACAGGACGAGAGCAGTGTCTGGATCGGCGATGCGCAGCTTACGGCGCGCCTGGGCGCCCACACGATCGTGGCCGGTGGCAATGTCGAGCGTGCCCGGATGAACGAACGCGATTTCTGGTCCGGCGAATATGGCTTCACGCCGCAGTGCGGGTTCCGCTTCTTTCAGATCGATATCAATTACGCGACCGGCGCGGTGCTGAACGCCGATGCGCCCTGTTTCCAGCGTAACTTCCTACTGACCGACGGAACGGTGCGAAACCGGTTCTGGGGGGCCTATCTTCAGGACGAATGGGCCGCGACTGACCGGCTGACCGTGACCCTCGGCCTACGCTATGACGACTTCCGCCGGCGCGCGGTCTTCCGTCCCATCGAGGCGGCCTTCAGTCCGGGAGGGCGCCTGTCGGCATCGGAGAACGCCTTTTCGCCCAAGGCGAGCGTCGCCTATCGACTGGGTGAGCGCGACGATGGAACACGAGGCACGGTTTATGCCTCCTATGGGCGGGGCTTTAGCTCCAACTTCGGACCGCTCTTCTACTTCGATCCGGCTTTATATCAGCTCGATCTCAAGCCGATGACGATCGACAGCTACGAGGTCGGTTACAGGGGCAGGACGGGCTCCGGTATCCTTGCCTGGGAAGCTGCACTGTTCCGCTACGACCAGCGCAACCGGCTTGTCACAACCACGAACCCCGATCCAAATGGTCCATCGACCCTTCTGACGACCGGGCAACGCTACCGTAGCCAGGGGCTGGAGCTTTCCGCCGTCCTGCGGCCGGATCGCGGCACCAGCATTTCCGCCAATTACTCTTATGTCGACGCGGTATGGCGGGAATATCGAGTGCCCGGTGCGACCAGTGAGGTCGACCTGACGGGTAATCGTCCGGCCGGTGTCCCGACCCACATCTTCAACTTCAGCGCGCAACGGCGTTTCGCGTCGTGGCTGAATGGTCGCGCCGACCTCTACGTCTATGGCGATTACCCGATCACCGGCGACAATCGCGTCGAGAATGGCGGCTACGAGCTGCTCAATCTCAGCGCGACGATCGCCTTGCCGACGCGGCTGCCGCTGGCACTCGATCTGGCGGTGACGAACGTCCTGGATCGCGAGATCTACTCCTATTTCGGGACGGATACGGAACCGACCTATGCGACCCCGTCCACTCCGCGCCAGTTCCGGGCCACTGTAAGGGCGAGCTTCTGATGCGTTGGCTGATTGCGTTCCTGATCGCTCTTCTTGCCGGGTGCGGCAAGCAGGCGACCGAGACACCCGCCGTCGGTCGCCCGATCCCGATCCCCCACACCCGCACGTTCAGCGTGGTCGAAAGGGATGGGTACCGGATCATCGATCTGCACGCCAATATCGTCACCTGGGGCGGTGCCGCGAATGGCCCGGAGCAGCGGGTGCGCGTTGTGCTCGTGCCCAAAAGCGTCAAGGCGCCTGCACTGACCGGCGATCTTGCGGGTGCGGTCATGGTGCGCACGCCGGTGGAGCGTATTGCAGTCAATTACGGGGGGAGTGAAGCGCTGCTGAGCGCCATCGGCGCGGCGGACCGACTGGTCGCGGTGGGCGGCACGAAGTCCTACGACGATGCCATTCGCGAGCGGGTGAAACAGGGGAAGATCGGCCAGATCGGCTATGGGTGGCACTCGCCTCCCAACCTCGACGTCTTGCTCGCGGCCAAGCCCGATGTCTTCCTCATGACGATCGGGGATCCGGCACATGCGGACGCCATGCATCGCGCGATCGCGATGGGTATACCGGTTGTGCCCGTCTTCATGGCGAACGAATCGGACTATCTGGGCCCTGTACAATACGCGCGGCTGTTCGGCATGCTGACCGGACGGGAGCGGCAGGGCGAGCAGTTTGTCGCCATGGTCGAGAACGGCGTCGATCAGGTCAAGCGGGCCGTCGCCGCCTTGCCCAGGCGCAGCGTGCTTTCCGCCTGGTGGATGAACGGCGACACATGGATGGTGACCGTTCGCGGTGCCGCCAATCGTCTGCTCGAAGACGCGGGTGGCATCAACGTCATGCGTCGGCCCGACGACCCGCGCTTGGACGACACGATGCAGATGGCATCCGAAACATTGTTGACGGACGGTGGCAAGGCCGACTGCTGGCTGTGGCGCGATCCGATTTCGAAGCGGTTCGGAGATCAACGGTTCCTCGCGCATATGCGTGCCTGGCGTGACGGATGCGTGTTCGCCGCCGATGGCGGGGTAAAGCCGGGGGCGGACGCGTTCGACTTGTTCGAACGGGGCGCGCTCCGACCTGACCTGCTGCTCCGCGATTACGCGCGGATGCTGCACCCCGAACTGCGCGGCTGGCCCGCCACGTGGGTGCGGCAGGATCAGCGGGCAGGCAACAGCACGGGGGTCGGCCATGGCTCGTAGCGTGACGGGCGCCAGTGCACTGTTTTTGAGTATCCTTGTCCTTGCGGCCGCGTCGCTCTGCTATGGTCAAGTCACACTCTCGCCGCTGGACGTCATCGGCGCCATGACGGGATCCGGGGATCCCACCTTGTCCGAGATCGTCTGGGCGATCCGCCTACCCCGTGTCCTAACCGCGGTCGTGGCAGGCGGCGCGCTGGGAGTCGCCGGTACATTGATGCAGGCGCTGTTCCGCAATCCGATGGCGGACGCCTGGTCGCTGGGGCTTGTCGCGGGCGGACAGCTCGGTGTCGGCCTCGCCGTCGCGGGCGCGGCGTTCGCCGGCCCGGCCGCGCTCCTCTTCCTGACGTCCTTTGCAGGATTGAGTCTCACGCTCGGCGCGGTGATCGGCGTCGCGGCCGCCGCCGCCGCGATGGCCGCGCTTGCGCGCCGGGTTGGCAACATCACACTCCTCGTCGTCGGTCTGATGCTCGGCTTCACCGCACAGGGACTGGTGAGCGTCATACTGCACTTCGCCAGCCGGGTCGGGGGGCGCGTGTTCTCGGGTTGGGATGACGGCACATTCTCGGCGGCGACCACCGCCGACCTGCCGTGGTTGGTGTTGCCGGTCGCTTGCGGACTGGCGTTGGCGGTCGTGAACGCGAAGGGACTAACGGCACTGCTGCTCGGCGAAACCTATGCCGCGAGCCTGGGCACGAACGTGCCGCGCCTGCGTCGATCGATCCTGGCAGCGACGGTCCTGCTCGCCGCGCCGGTGACAGCCTTGTGCGGCCCGGTCACCTTCGTGGGGCTCATCGTCCCGCACCTCGCCCGCCGGCTGGCGCGTACCGCCCGCATCCTGCCGCTCATACCCCTGGCGGGACTTGCCGGCGCGCTGCTGGCGCTCGGCGCCGACTTCATCGTGCATCTGCCGTGGGAACAGCATTTCCTGCACCTCAATGCGGTGCTGGCGCTGGTGGGCGCCCCGGTGGTGATCGCGCTTCTCGTGTTCGCCCCGGCAATGCGGAGCAGCGGCTGATGCTGAGTTTGGATAAGCTGAGCGTCGGTTACGTCGGCCCGCGAGGAACCGTGCTTGCCGATCTTACTTTGGAGGCGCTGGCGGGCAGCTTCGTCTGCGTGCTCGGCCGCAACGGTGCCGGCAAGTCGACGCTCATGCGGACGATCGCCGGCCTGCAGGCTGCGCGCGGCGGTCGCGCGCTGCTGGGCAACGAAGATATCGCCGCGATGCGACCGCAGGCCCGCGCGCGGGCCATCGCGGTGGTACTGACCGAGCGCGTGTCGAGCCCGGGGCTGACCGTTACCGACGTCGTATCGATGGGACGCCAGCCGTTCACCGGCTGGCAGGGGCGGCTATCAGCGGAGGACGATGCGCGGGTGGTCGAGGCGCTTGCCCAGGCGGGTGCCACGTCCTTCGCCGCTCGACCGTTCGACGGCCTGTCCGATGGCGAGCGACAGCGGGTCATGATTGCACGCGCCATCGCGCAGGCGCCACGGCTCATGGTGCTCGACGAGATCACCGCCTTTCTTGATTTGCCGGGACGTGTCGAGGCGATGGCACTGCTGCGCGCGCATGCGCGCGCCACCGGCACGACCGTATTGCTCTCCAGTCACGATCTGGACCTGTCGTTGCAGCTCGCCGACGCTGTATGGCTGCTCGACGGCACGGGGGGATTGGTAGTCGGACCGGCAGCCGACCTGATCGTGGCGGGCCATGTCGGCCGCGCGTTCGACACGGACGCCGTTCGCTTTTCGCCCGAGCGCGGACGGTTCGAGCTGATCGGATGACCGCAGTTCCCGTCGGTTGGTGGTTGCTTGCCCAAGCCACGGCGCCGCAAGTGGCCGCGCCGCCGCCCGCGGCGCAGCAGCCCTCTGTCCAGGTCACGCCGTCGGCGCCGACGGTGCCGCAGGGCCGGGCGGAGGAGAACGCCGTACGACAGGCGCAGGATGCGTTCGGGACCACCATCGGTCGCGAGACGATCGGCATCTACAACAGCGGCAGTGTGCGCGGCTTCTCCCCGATCGCTGCCGGCAATGCGCGGATCGACGGACTCTATTTCGATGAGACCGCTACGCCCAATGAGCGCATCCGCCGATCCACCAGCATCAAGGTGGGATTGTCCGCCCAGGGATACCTCTTCCCCGCGCCGACTGGCGTTGTGGACTACGCGTTGCGCCGCCCGGGCAACCAAGCGCTGTTGTCGACCACCGTCGGTCTCAATAGCCTGGGCGACAAGAGCTTGGAGTTCGATGCCGAGCTGCCGCTTGCCGGCGATGCCTTGTCGCTAGGCGCGGGGCTTGGCCTGTACGACCACGTCTTCAATAACGGAGCCACCAGCCGGCAGCATGTCGAAGGCCTGACCCTACGGTGGCGACCGCGCCCGGGTATCGAACTGCTCCCCTTCTGGGGACGGTCCGACATCGACGACAGCAAGGTCGGTCCGCTTCTGACGACGGCAGGCCCTTATCTGCCGCCACCGATCCGGCGTGGCGTTTTCTACGGCCCTGCCTGGGCAGTGTACGCCGGCCCATCAGAGACGGCGGGCGTCACCGGCAGCGCAGCGTTCGCGGGCGGGTGGAAGATCGAAATCGGCTTATTTCGAGCGCTTTCCGCAAGCAGGGCGGACATTTTCACCTTTCTCGACCAGATCACGCCTGACGGCCGCGCCCGCTATATCGCCTTTTCAGACCCACCCTATCGGCGGGTTTCGGTGTCGGGCGAAGTGCGTGTGACACACACGATCGTCGATGGCCCACGTGTCCACAACATCAGCCTGTCGGCCCGCGGTCGGGCCCGCGACGAGCGCGTCGGCGGTTCAGCCTTTCTCGATTTCGGCGACGTGCGGCTCGGCGATCCGCTGGACTTCGCCAAGCCATCGATCGCTTATGGTGCGTACAGCCGAGATCGGGTGCGGCAGTGGTTCGGCGGCATCGCCTATACCGGGCGGTGGCGCGGCATCGGCGAATTGAGCGCCGGCCTGTCAAGGACGGACTACGCCAAGCGTTTTCAACGTCCCGACCAGCCCGTGCTTCAAACGCGGGACCGGCCCTGGCTCTTCAACGTAGCCGGTGCGATCTACGCCGGCGATCGCGTCGCCTTCTACGCGGGCTATACGCGAGGGCTGGAAGAGGCCGGTCTGCCGCCGCAGAACGCCACCAACCGCAACCAGCCTCTGCCCGCCATCTTGACCAGCCAGCGCGATGCGGGGGTGCGCTGGAACATCGCCGGCGACGTGAAGCTGGTGGCAGGCGTGTTCGACGTGCGGAAACCCTATCTCAGCCTCGATCCGACGGGGCTTTTCAGGCGGCTCGGCGACATCCGCAATCGAGGGATGGAGGCGTCGCTGTCCGGCACACCCGTTCACGGCCTCAGCATGGCATTGGGCGGCGTCGTCTTGGATCCGCAGGTGACGGGCGAAGCGAGAACATCGGGGCAGACCGGCAAGCGCCCGGTTGGCGTGCCCCTGCGCTCCATCGATCTGAATCTCGACTGGCGCCTGCCCGGCTTCGAGGCGCTGTCCCTTGATTGTGCCGTCAATCATCAGGGACGTGTCGCCTCCACGGTGAATAATGACCTGTTCATCCCTGCGCGCACGCTTGTGGACATCGGCAGCCGCTATCGCTTCGCGATCGGGAAGAGCCGCGCGACGCTGCGGGTCTCGGTCAGCAATCTCTTCAACGTCTATGCGTGGGATTATTATGGCCCGTCGACCTTCGACTACGTCCCGCAGAGGATGGCTACCGCCTACCTCGCTGTCGACTTCTGAGGTGCGCGGCATCACGACACGGTATCGATCCTTCGCGCTCGGCATAGTCGCCGGCATCGGCGTTACCCTCTGCCTCGGCGCGGCAGTGCCGCAATCACCGCCGGAGCCGTTGCACCCGGTTGAGGTGACGCTGCACCGTTTCGACCGCAAGGCGGGAAGCGAAGCCACCTTCCGCGAGTGGATCGACTATCTGCGCAGCCATCATCGCGAGGCGGTGGCGACGCTGGGGCGCGAGCGGACCTATTTCGAGGCGATGTTCACCGCGCCGGATGAGCCGCGCCGTCTGTATTGGCTGGAGGTGAAAGGGGCCGGCGGCAAGCCGGTGGAGAGCTCGAATCAGGAGCTCGATCGCCGTCACATTGCCTATATGGACGCCGTGCTCATCAAGGGGTCGCACGCGCGGTTGCAGACCGAGAACGTGCTGGTGCCTGACTTCATCGTCCGCGCCGTTACGGCCGAGCAGCGCAAGGAGCGGTGATGCGGAGCGTAAGCCGCAGTGCTGATAGACGCGCGCGCTTAGGTCATCAGTAAAACACTTCGGCACCCGCATCGGCTCGCGCACCGATCCCGTTCGCCCTCGATCCTTGATAATGCGGCTGACGCATGCACGTGTCCGTCGATGTCGTCCATCGTCGCCGATCGCCACGACCCACCGGCGTGCTCCGCGATGCGGCGCGCATGGCTGTGGCTGTGCCAGCGAAAACCCATGCCCGTTGCTGCGACCAACCACATTGCGGCTTGACATAGATCAACACATGAACATATTAGGATGTGTTCATGTGTTGAAGGATGTATGACAGCGGACGAGAGCACACAGCTAGCCGAACTGTTTCGGCTGTTGGGCGAACCGAACCGGCTGCGGCTGGTCGCGGCGTGCCTCGACGGGCCGCGCACGGTCGGCGATCTGACGGCAGAGGTCGGCATCAGTCAGAGCCTGGTGTCGCAGCATCTACGGCTGCTGCGCGCGGGGCGCTTGCTGAAGCAGGAGCGTAGCGGGCGGAACGTCTTCTACGATCTGCCCGACTGCCACGTGCGCACCATGCTCACCAACATGATGGACCACGTATCGGAACCCGAAGACCATCATCACGAGGAATAGAATCATGAGCGTCAACGTCGACATGGTGAAGTGTGCCTGCGCAGACTGCGTCTGCATCGTCAGCCCGCAGGGTGCCGTGCAGGCCGAGGGCCGCGCCTTTTGCAGCGACAATTGCGCCAACCACCACGAGCAGTCGGCCGGCTGCGACCACGCGGGTTGCCCCTGCCACGGCTAATTGGGAAGAGGGGGCGGGCGATCGCCCCCTTTACTCTCTCCCTGCGTTTGTCGGCGCAGTTAAAATCCTCACAGCCCGGGAAGACCCTCGCGGCTGCTTTGATGAGGGCCAAGGGGCGGTGAACCGAGCTACTGGCCAGAACGGCGCTCGATACTGGCCCACCAGCCTTTCGCTAAAATTGAGCGTGGCTACAGGCAGGCCGAATGTTCGGGCGGCTGACGAGCCTCGCGATCACGGTAGCGTCTGCGTAGCCCAATTACGCTCCGATCGTCTCCAGCACGCCTTCGAACAGGCGGCGGCCGTCTGTGCCCCCGTGCGCCGATTCGATCTTGCGTTCGGGGTGGGGCATCATGCCGAGCACGTTGCCGGCGGCGTTCAGGATGCCGGCGATATTGCGCGCGGAGCCATTGACCGTCTCGCCATAGCGGAAGGCGACGCGGCCTTCGCCTTCGAGGCGGTCGAGCGTGTCGGCGTCGGCGAAGTAATTACCGTCATGGTGCGCGACCGGCACGCGGATCGTCTCTCCCGCGTCGTAGCGGCTCGTGAAGGCGGACTGCGCGTTCTCAACGGTCAATGCGACATCGCGGCAGACGAAGTTGAGGCCGGCGTTGCGCATCAGCGCGCCGGGCAGAAGGCCGGCTTCGGTCAGCACCTGGAAGCCGTTACACACGCCGAGCACGGGCAAGCCCTTGCCTGCCTCTTCGACGACGGCCTGCATGATCGGCGAGCGTGCTGCGATCGCGCCCGAGCGCAGGTAATCGCCGTAGGAGAAGCCGCCGGGTACGGCGACCAGGCCGATGCCGTCGGGCAGTGCCGTGTCTGCGTGCCAGACCATCGCGGGCTTGGTGCCGGTCACCGCCTCCAGCGCGACGGCGAGGTCGCGGTCGCAGTTCGATCCCGGAAAGACGATGACGGCGGTCTTCATCTTAAACGCGCTCCACCCGGAAGTTCTCGATCACGGTGTTGGCGAGCAGCTGGCGGCACATGCCGTCGATCGCTTCGTCGGTCGTCGCGTCGGCGACTTCGAGTTCGAACATCTTGCCGGCGCGGACATCCTGGACGCCTTCGAAGCCGAGGCTGCCGAGGGCGTGATGGATGGCGCGGCCCTGCGGATCGAGAACGCCGGGCTTGAGGGTCACGAAAATGCGGAGTTTCATCGGTTACTTGCCCCGGCGCTTGCGGTGGGAATCGAGGTCGAGCACGGCGCTGTCCTCGCCTTCGGGCATCAAGCCCAGACGACGCGCGACCTCCTGATAGGCCTCCGCCTCGCCGCCCAGGTCGCGGCGGAAGCGATCCTTGTCGAGCTTTTCGTTCGATTCCATGTCCCACAGGCGGCAGCCATCGGGGCTGATCTCGTCCGCCAGGATGATGCGGCCGTAGTCATTGTCCCAGATGCGGCCGAATTCGAGCTTGAAGTCGACCAAACGGATGCCGATTCCCGCGAACAGGCCGGTCAGGAAGTCGTTCACGCGGATCGCGAGGTCGGCGATGTCGTGCATCTCGTCCTGGCTGGCCCAGCCGAATGCGGCGATATGTTCGTCGGAGATCATCGGATCGCCGAGCGCATCGTCCTTGTAATAATATTCGATGATCGTGCGGGGCAGCTTGGTGCCCTCTTCGATCCCGAGGCGCTTCGACAGCGAGCCGGCGGCGACGTTGCGCACGACCACCTCGATCGGGACGATCTCGACCTGACGGATCAGCTGCTCGCGCATGTTGAGGCGGCGTATGAAGTGCGTCGGCACGCCGATCGCATCGAGCAGCGTGAAGACATGCTCGGAAATGCGATTGTTGAGCACGCCCTTGCCGCTGATCGTGCCCTTTTTCTGGGCGTTGAACGCGGTCGCATCGTCCTTGAAATACTGGATCAGCGTGCCGGGCTCGGGGCCCTCGTACAGGATCTTGGCCTTGCCCTCGTAGATCTGGCGGCGGCGAGCCATGCGCGACTTCCCCTGAAAGTAGGCAGCCCCGGCGGCGCGGGTGAGCCGCGCGCCGGGGCCGGAATGGGCGGGCCTATAGGGGAAGGGGGCGAGAGGTGCAATCGCGCAAGGGACGCCTCAGTCGTCCACCTTCCGCCGCCAGCGCGCGACGGGCCTGCGCATCCGCCGCCACAGCAGCAGGCCGATGACGAAGACGATCGCCGGTGGGCCGAAGATCGCGACGATCCCGAGCAGTACGGCGAGCGTGACCTGACCTGACGCGACCATGGTGTCGAGGGCGCTGGTAAGCGGCGCGCTGGTGTCGAAGCCGCGCACGGCATCCCCCGATTCATAGTCGAAGGTCATGGGCGTGCGGGCGAGGCTGGCGCGACTGTCCGCAGCGGTTGCGGCGGCGTCGCGTGCCGCGGTCGCCGCGGCGGCGCGCTGGCGTTGCAACTCGGCGCGCTCTTCCGCGCTGGCGTCGCTGCGGGCCAGTGCCGCGTCGGCGCGGGCAACCGCCGCGGCGGCCTCGGCCTGGGTGCCGCCAGCGCGTTCGATCGCCTCGGCCGCGTCCGTGCCGGTGATCTCGGCGCTGACGAGCGTGCCCTTCGCGTCCTGCACGATGTCGATGCCACGCTTGCCGAAGGCACGGGCAATCGCGGGGTCCAGTTTGAAGTGCAGGCTGCCCCGAATGTCGTTCTCGCCAACGACGCGATAGTCCATGCTGGTGATCCGGCATCGCATGATTCCCAGCTTTTCGCAGGTGCTGGCATGCGCTTCCTGCACGGCGGCAATGGCGCGGGGCGGCAGGCGGAAGCCGTAGCGATAGTTGAATGCGACACCCGGTGCTGCGGTGACGGCGATGCCGGGGGCACCCGCGGTATCGGACGCGGCGGGAGCGTCATTAGTGTCCGGGGCCTTGCTGCACCCCGCGAGCATGGTGATGGCGATACACACGGCTGCACCAGATGCTCGCATAGCGGCGATCCTCCCCCTCTGATCTGATACACCATCTGCCTGGTAGGATTTGCCGTCAAGATGCTCATGACATCGGCCCCATCATCGCCTAAGCGCCGCCGATGTTGCCGCAGCGCGTCCGCTTCCGATCACTGTATGTCGTGACGGCCTGTGTGTGGCTGGCCACCGCCGGTCCCGCCGCCGCACAGCAGCAGGATGGACAGGTGTGGACGCAGGTGAACACCAACGTGCCGCTGACCGACGATCTGCGCGTGACGCTGGAGCAGATTGCCCGGTTCAGCGATCGTCAGGATGGGCTGTATCAGACCGAATTCGGAGCGCTGCTGGGGCTGAAGGTGACGAAGCAGCTCGAACTCGGCTTCGGCTACCGCAAGGTCGGTGCGCATAACGGTAATACGGGGGCGGACGAGGATCGCATCCGCCAGCAGGTGGTGGGCACGTTCGGACCGGTCGTGACGCGGTTCCGGATCGACGAGCGCTTCGACCCGCGCGGGCCCGGCGTCGGCATCCGCATCCGGCCGCTGGTGCGCTACAATTACAAGCTGCGCCCCAAGGGCTGGGCGTTGTTCGTCAGCCACGAAAGCTTCTACCTGCCCAATTCCACCAGCTGGGGACAGCGCAGCGGGTACGAACGCATGCGCAATATCGCCGGAGTCGTGGTGCCGATCGGCAAGCGGATGAGCATGGACGTGGGGTATCTGAACCAGTTTCGGCCCGGACGGACGAACGCGCGGGCGCAGATGGACCATGCGTTGACGATGCAGCTGACGATCAACCTGCGCGGCTTCGCCTTTCCGAACGTCCACGACTGATGACTTTGGTGCGCAGCGTGTCGTCCTGGGTGCGGCGGCGGGCGCGCGCGAGCGAGGCGGTGCTGATCGGGTTGGCGGTCGTGGTAGGCGGCGTCGCCGGGCTGCTCAGCGTCGTGCAGGGCGCGATCGCGCGGACGTTGCAGCATTGGCTGTTCGCTCTGCCGAACGGCGGGCGGCTGAGCGCGGCGGAGCATCTGGCACCGCTTGCGCTGCTGGCGCTGCCGCTGGGCGGCCTGGCGCTCGTTGGCTTTTCCTGGATCACGCGCGCGCGCACCCGGCGGATGATCGACGCGGTCGAGGCGAATGCGCTGCACGGCGGGCGGATGTCGTTGACGGATAGCCTCGTCATCTCGGGGCAGACGATCCTGTCCAACGGCTTTGGCGCCTCGGTGGGGCTGGAGGCGGCCTATGCACAGCTGGGCGCGGTGATGGCATCGATCGCGGGCATGCGGCTGCGCCTGCGGCGCGGCGACCTGCGCGTGCTGGTGGGGGCGGGGACGGGCGCCGCGATCGCCGGCGCGTTCGGCGCACCGCTGGCAGGCGCTTTCTACGCGTTCGAGATCGTGATCGGGGCTTATACCCCCGCCGCGATCGCCCCGGTCGCGGCGGCATCGCTGTCGGGCGTGCTCGTGGCGCAGGCGTTCGGTGCGCAACCGTATCTGGTCAGCGCCAGCGCGGGCGAGGCGGTGGCGACGCACCATTATCTGATCTACGCCGGGCTGGGTGCTATCGCCGCGCTGGTCGGCGTCGCGCTGATGCGCAGCGTCGCCGAGATGGAAGCGCTGACCCGGCGGCTGCCGATGCCGGCGGCGTGGCGGCCAGTGCTGGGCGGCGTGCTGCTGATCCCGCTCGCGCTGCTGACGCCGCAGGTGCTGTCGGCGGGGCATGGCGCGCTCCACCTCGATCTGGAATATGGTTTGCCGCTGACCTTCATCGCGGCGGTGTTCGTGATGAAATGTGCAGGCTCGATCGTGTCGCTGGGCTTCGGCTTTCGCGGCGGGTTGTTCTTCGCCTCGCTGTTCCTCGGCAGTCTGCTCGGGCATCTGTTCGCCGGGCTGCTGACGCTGGCGGCCGGGCAATCGGTGGTCGATCCGCAGAATGCCGCGCTCGTCGGCATGGCTGCGCTCGCCGTCGCCGTGGTGGGTGGGCCGATGACGATGGCGATGCTGGTGCTGGAGGCGACGCATGACGTGCCGCTGGCCGCGGCGAGCCTTGCCGCCGTGCTCGTCGCCTCCACGATCGTGCGCGAGACCTTCGGCTATTCCTTCTCGACCTGGCGGCTGCATTTGCGTGGCGAGACGATCAAGAGCGCGCGGGATGTCGGCTGGATGCGGACGCTGACCGCGGGGCGGATGATGCGACGCGTCGAGCGCGCGACGCCGGCCGATATCAGCGTTGCCGCGTTCCGGCGGGCGTTTCCCCTCGGGTCGACCAGTCGCGTCGTACTGTCCGATTCCGACGATCGCTACGCCGGGATCGTGCAGACCGCGCGGGCCTATGGCGAGGACGCGGCAGTCGACGCACCCGTCGGCAGCCTCGCGATCCATCATGATCTCGCCTTGCCGCCCGACGCGGACATCAAGGCGGTGATGGCGGCGTTCGACGCGGCAGGTGCGGACGAGTTGGCGGTGGTGGGCGAGGATGCGCGGGTGCTCGGCATCCTCTCCGAACCGTATGTGCGCCGCCGCTACGCCGAAGAACTCGACAAGGCGCAACGCGATCTGTTCGGCGAGGATTGACCGTTCAGGTCACTGCGTTGCGGATGGCATAAGCGGGATCGCGCCAGCTTTCGTCGGCGATGACCTGTCGGATCGTCTCGCCTGCCTGCCACGCGTCCTCATGGCTGAGGTAGAGCGGCGTCAGGCCAAGGCGCAGGACGTCGGGCGCGCGGAAGTCGCCGATGACGCCGCGCGCGATCAGCGCCTGCGTCAGTTCGTAGGCGTGAGGCGCACGGAAGCTGATATGGCTGCCGCGCTTTGCCGGGTCGGCGGGGCTGACGCAGTCGAGGCCCGCGGCGGTGCCGGCGGCGTCGAGGATATCGAACAGCGCGGCGCTCTTCGTGGCGACCGCCTGCTGGTCGATGTCGGCCCATAGCCTCAGCGCGGCCTCCAGGCTGGCCATGGCGAGGATCGACGGCGTGCCGACCAGCCAGCGGCGCATGCCTTCGGCGGGGCGATAGGTGTCCTGAAAGGCGAAGGGTTCGGCGTGGCCCATCCAGCCGCTGATCGGATTGGCCAAGGCGGCCTGCAGGCGTTCGGCGACGTAGAGGAAGGCGGGGGCGCCGGGGCCGCCGTTGAGATATTTGTAGGTGCAGCCGACCGCGAGGTCGACGTTGGCGGCGGTCACGTCGAGCGGGACGGCGCCGACGCTGTGGCTGAAGTCCCAAAGCATCAGCGCGCCGGCGGCGTGTGCGCGGGCGGTCCAGTCGGCAAGGTCGAAGCGATCGGCGGTCTTGTAATGGACGTGGGTGAGGAGAAGCAGCGCGGTATCGTCGTCGAGCGCGTCGGCGAGTTGGTCGCGCTCGACCACCTTCAGCTGCGCGCCGGGGACGCAGCCGACCGCGCCTTCGGCGATATGCAGGTCGGTGGGGAAATTGCCGGCTTCGCTCATCACCGTGCGGCGCCGGGGATCGTGGCGCAACGCGGCGACGATCGCCTTGAACAGGTGGGTGGAGGTGGTGTCGCCGACGATCACCTCGTGCAGCTGCGCACCGATCAGCGGGGCGATCAGGCCGCCGAGGCGCTGCGGCGCGTCGATCCAGCCTTCGTTCCAGCTGCGGATCAGCCGCTCGCCCCACTGCCGCTGCACCGTGTCGGCGAGCGCGGCCGTGATGGCGCGGGGCAGAACTCCAAGCGAATTGCCATCGAGGTAGATCACGCCCTCCGGCAGCGCGAAGGCGTCGCGGTAGCGGGCGAGCGGATCGGCGGCGTCGAGGGCGCGGGCCTGGTCGCGGGTCATGCGGGTTCCTTTGCAAGCGCGGCGAGGATGAGCGCGCGGGTGGCGGTCCAGGCAGCGGTGCCGGGGGCGATGAGCGCGACATGCCCGGTGTCGGCAATGGTGTGGAGTTCGACCGGGTCGCCGGCGGCCTGCGCGCGCGCGACATAATCGGTGGCGAAGCGATAGGGGACGATCGCGTCCTCGCGCCCGTTGACGAGGATCTGCCGCGCGCCGATCGGCAGCAGCGGGGGGATGGACGTGTCGGCGAACGGGTGCGGGCGGTCGCCGACCAGTTGCGCGATCACGTCCGTGCCGCAACCATTGTCGGGGCTGGCGGCGACGGCGACGAGGTCGGGCAGGCCGCCGAGGCTGATGACCTGCGCGATCGGCAGCGGATCGGCGCTGGCGAGCGGGCTGTCCGCGGGCAGTCGGTGCCGCGCGGCAAGCCATAGCGCGAGATGCCCGCCCGCCGAATGGCCCACCGCGACCATCCGATCGAGGTCGAGCCCATGGGCGACCGCCTCGTCACGCAACCGGTCTGCGGCAGCGGCGACGTCGTGGAAGGTGCCGGGATAGCCACCGCCGCTACGGTCGGCGCCGCGATAATCGATGTTCCACACCGCGACGCCGGCATCGCGTAAGTCGCCCGCGATCCAGTCCATCAGCCGCCGGTCGGCGATCTCCGTCTGCCAGCAGCCGCCATGGACCATCAGGACGACCGGATGCGAGCCGTCCGCGGCCGGGCGCCACAGGTCGATCACCTGCAGCGAATCCGGGCCGTAGGCGATGGTGGCATCGGGCGCCGGGCGCGGGCGGTCGGTGAGGTCGGGCCAGGTGAGGGCGGCGTCTGTCGAGGCTGGCATGGCATGGGCGCTATCGCATCGTTTGCCTCCGCGCCACCCGCCCTGCCGATCCGGTTGGATCGCGGGCCGTCCCCTGCTATCGTTCCCGATATGGCCACCGATTTTCAGGAACCGACGGTGGGCGTGCTCGACGCGCCCTTCGATACCGCGCTGTCGGACCGCTACCTCGTCTATGCGCTGTCGACGATCACCGCGCGCTCGCTGCCCGACGTGCGCGACGGCCTGAAGCCGGTGCACCGCCGCCTGCTGTGGGCGATGCGGCTGCTGAAGCTCGATCCCGCGCAAGGCTATAAGAAGTGCGCGCGCGTCGTCGGTGACGTGATCGGCAAGTATCACCCGCACGGCGACCAGTCGGTCTACGACGCGATGGTCCGGCTCGCGCAGGATTTCGCGCTGCGCTATCCGTTGGTGGATGGGCAGGGTAATTTCGGCAACATCGACGGCGATAATGCCGCGGCGTACCGCTACACCGAGGCGCGGCTGACGCAGGTCGCGATCGACCTGATGGACGGGCTAGACGAAGACGCCGTCGCCTATCGGCCGACCTATAATGGCGAAGAGCAGGAGCCCGAGCTGTTCCCGGGCCTGTTCCCCAATCTGCTCGCCAATGGCGCGGCCGGAATCGCGGTCGGCATGGCGACGAGCATTCCACCGCACAATGCCGCCGAACTGCTCGATGCGGCGATGATGCTGGTCGACAAGCCCGATGCGCCCGACGCCGCGGTGCTCGATTATGTGAAGGGGCCGGACTTTCCGACCGGCGGCATCGTCGTCGATCCGGCGGCGGTGATCGCGGAAAGCTATGCCACGGGGCGCGGCAGTTTCCGCGTCCGCGCGCGCTGGGACATCGAGCGGGAAAAGGGTGGCGGCTGGCAGATCGTCGTCAGCCAGATCCCCTATGGCGTGCAGAAGGGTAAGCTGATCGAACAGATTGCGGGCCTGATCAACGACAAGAAATTCCCGATTCTGGCCGACGTGCGCGACGAATCGGATGCTGAGATCCGCGTCGTGCTCGAGCCGCGCAGCCGCACCGTCGACCCGCAAGTGTTGATGGATGGGCTGTTCCGCTTTTCGGACCTCGAAACGCGCATCAGCCTCAACCTCAACGTGCTCGACAAGGAGCGCACGCCGCGCGTCATGTCGCTGGGCGGGGCGCTGAAGGCGTGGGTCGAGCATCAGTTCGTCGTGCTCGACCGCCGGACGCGGCACCGGCTGGGCAAGATCGCCGAACGGATCGAACTGCTCGATGGCTATCTGATCGCCTACCTCAACCTCGACCGGGTGATCGAGATCATCCGCACCGAGGACGAGCCCAAGCAGGTGATGATGGCGGAGTTCAGCCTGACCGACCGGCAGGCCGAAGCGATCCTCAACATGCGGCTGCGCAGTCTGCGGCGACTGGAGGAGTTCGAGATTCGCGGCGAGCGCGACAAGCTCGACAAGGAACGAGCCGAGCTGGAAGGGCTGCTCGCCGATCCCGCCAAGCAGAAGCGGCGGATGAAGCGCGACCTGAAGAAGATCCGCGACCGCTACGGCCCGGAGACCGCGCTCGGCGCGCGGCGGACGGGGATCGAGGAAGCGGCGCCGACCCGCGACATTCCATTGGAAGCGATGATCGAGCGCGAGCCGATCACGGTGATCCTGTCGCAGCGCGGCTGGATCCGCGCAATGAAGGGCCATGTCGACCTTGCCGCGTCGGATACGCTGAAGTTCAAGGAAGGCGACGGCCCCGCCTTTGCCTTCCACGCGCAGACGACGGACAAGTTGCTGCTCGCGGCGGAGAACGGGCGGTTCTACACGCTGGCGGCCGACAAATTGCCGGGCGGGCGCGGCTTCGGCGAGCCGGTGCGCGCGATGATCGACCTCGACGGATCGGTCGGCGTCGCGGCGTTCCTCAATGCGCGCGCACAGGAACAATTGCTGATCGCGGCGACCGACGGGCGGGGTTTCCGCGTGCCGGTGGCAGACGTGATCGCCGAGACCCGCAAGGGCAAGACGGTGATGACGCCGCGGCCGGGGCAGAAGCTGCTGGTCGTGCGCCCGGTGGTGCCGAACGCGGATTACATCGCGGCGATCGGCGATAACCGCAAATTCCTGGTGTTCCCGATCGCGGAGCTGCCGGTGATGACGCGCGGGCAGGGGGTGCAGATCCAGCGCTTCCGCGAAGGCAACCTGTCCGACGCGACGACCTTCGTCTTCGCCGAGGGGATGAGCTGGCCGATGGGGGGCGACACGGGCCGCACGCGGACGGAAAGCGACCTGTCGCTGTGGCGCACCGCGCGCGGTGCCGCGGGGCGGACGCCGCCGACGGGATTCCCGCGGGACAATCGCTTCGGGGGGTGAAGGGGGATTCAAACTCTGTCGGAGACGGCGTAAACGTCTGGCCGACTTTCAGATCGCTTTAACGAACGCCGGTTATGGACGGGATTATGGCTACCGCCTCGTCCGATCTGGTGCCCCCGTTGTCCGCTGCGCAGGAGATGCTCGAGCGGGACCTCGAGCTGATTCCGATCCCCGCGGTGCAGGTGGTGCGCGAGGGCGATGCCTTTGGCTTCCTCTCGATGAACCGTGCCTACCGACTCGCGGGACTGGGTGTGGTGGCGGATCGATCGCCGATGTTGGCGTTGCTCGCGAGCCGGATCGACGCATTCCTTAGGTCGACCGAGATGCGCACCGATTTCGACTGGTCGATCGGCCAGGTAATCGATTCGCGCTATTATCGTGTGACCTTCGCGCGGCCGACGCCGGCGCTGCGCGATCGGTGCCAGATTTCCTTCATCGACCTGACCGCACAGGTCCATACCGAACGCTCGCTACGCCGCGAGATGACCACCGACAGTCTGACCGGCCTGCCCAATCGCGAAGGCTTCGGCGACGCGATCGAGACGGCGCAGAAGGATCAGGGGCGTTGCGCGGTGCTGGTCATCGACCTCGATCGGTTCGGGCGGCTGAATGCATGCCTGGGTGGTCTTGCCGGCGACGAATTGCTGATCACCGTCGCGCGTCGGATCAAGGGGGCGCTACGCGCGCGCGACGTGCTGGCGCGAATCGGTGGCGACGAATTCGGGATCCTGATGGGGATCGACGACGATCAGGCCGAGGCGACCTGGCTCGCCGAGCGCATCCAGCGCGTGCTGACGGCGCCGTTCCGCCTCAGCGATTATGAGATCGGCATCGAATGTTCGGTCGGCATCGCGCATGCCGACGAGAGCGTCGAGGATGCCGAGGAGCTGATCCGCAACGCGCAATTCGCGGCGAAGCGCGCCAAGTCGGGGTTGCAGGTCGAAAGCTATCAGACCCAGGCCTTTACGCTGGCGCGCGAGCAGTTCGCGATGGAAACCGCGCTGCGCCGCGCGATCGAGGAGCGCCAGTTGCGCCTCGCCTTCCAGCCGATCTGCGACCTGTCGAGCGGCGCGATCGTCTCGTTCGAGGCGCTCGCACGCTGGCGCGACCCGCAGGGCGTCGAACATGATCCGGGTGCCTTCATCCCGGTCGCCGAGGAATCGGGGCTGATCGTGCCGCTGGGCCGCTGGGCGATCGAGGAAGCGGCGCGGACGCTGCGCTGGTGGGATGAGGAATGCGGCGGGACGTGCGGCATGCGCCTCGCGGTCAATCTGTCGGCGATCCAGATGCAGCGCGACGATATCGCTCCTGTCGTCGAGGCGGCGCTGATCCGTCACGATCTGACGGGCGACCGCCTCGTCCTAGAACTGACCGAGAGCGCGATCGTCAGCGATCCCGACCGTATCGCGGGGATCATGCACGCGCTGAAATCGCTGGGTTGCACGCTGGCGATGGACGATTTCGGCACCGGCTATTCGAACCTCGCCTACCTTCAGAAGCTGCCGATCGACATTTTGAAGATCGACCGCAGCTTCGTGACGGGCATGCTGACCGACCGCGACAAGATCGCGATCGTGCGCGCAGTGCTCAGCCTGGCGCAGGCGCTCGGCATGCGGACGACCGCGGAGGGCATCGAGAGCAACGATCTGGCGCAGACGCTTGCGGCGCTGGGTTGCACCTACGGCCAGGGCTATCTCTACGCGCGGCCGCTCGAGGCCGTCGATGCGCTGTCGGCGATCCGGGCGGCAAGGGCGTCTTCGACCGCCGCATCGGCGATCTGATCGACGCGATCCGCCGGGGGAAAGCTTTCGGCGATCCAGCACGTTTCGATCGCGCGTAGCACCGCGGCGACTTGTGGCCCTTTCGACAGCCCCCGCGCCACCAGCGCGCCGCCACCGATCGGCAGGGCGGGCGGCGTCCAGTCCTGCAACGCCGACACGTCCTCGCCGGCCAGCAACAGGCGATCGATCGCGCTCGCCAGGCCGACGCGATAGGCGAGCGCGCGCGGCCCTTCGTCGCCCGGACCCTGCGTCGCAGCGCAGAGGCGCTTGCGGTCGGCATTCGACAGCTTGAGCCGCGCGCCGACGCTTTCCGCCGCGGCCGCCGGGATCAGCGTCGCCAGCCGGCGGATCGCATCGGGCGCAATGCCGGCCGCTGCCTCACGCTCCGCAAGTTCGGCAAAAGGCGCGGCATCGACGATTTCGGGCAGGACGGCGCGGAAGATGCCGTGGTCGATCATGAGGGTGACGACGGGCACCGCCTGTGTCGCAACGAGCAGCTTGAGCAACTCGGATGCGATCCGTTCGCGCGACAGCGCCATCAGGTCGTTGGCGCGGGCGCTGCATGCCGCAAGGCCCTCGGCGTCGATCGTGTCGCCGAAGCGCGCGTGGAAGCGGAAGAAGCGCAGGATGCGCAGATGATCCTCGGCGATCCGGCGATAGGGATCACCGATGAAGCGCACGACGCGTGCCTGAAGATCGGCGAGGCCGCCGACCGAGTCGCACACCGCGCCCGTGACGGGATCGGCGTACAGCGCATTCATCGTGAAGTCGCGGCGTGCGGCATCCTCGTCCCACGCGTCCGTGAACGCGACGACCGCGTGGCGCCCGTCGGTGCTGACGTCATGACGCAGCGTCGTCACCTCGATCGGGCCGGACGGCAGGACGGCGGTGACGGTGCCATGGGCGATGCCGGTGGGCACGGCGCGGATGCCGGCGGCCTTCAGACGGGCGAGAACATCGTCGGGCAACAGGCGCGTCGCGAGGTCGACGTCGGCGGGGTCGAGCCCCAGCAACGTATCGCGCACCACGCCGCCGACGAGCCGGGTTTGATCCGGACCGCCCAATGCCTCGATCAGCGCCGCGAAGCCTTCGCGCGCCGCAAGCCGGCCGAGGTTCAGTGTCACGCCCATGCGAGCTGCCGGGACAGATTGACCAGCATCGCTGCGGTTGCCCCCCAGATGCGGCGATCCTGCCAGCGAATCTCGTAGAAATGCCGCGTCTGTCCGCGCCATTCGGCGCTCGCCTGCACCTGCTGCGCCGGGTCGAGCAGGTGATCGAGCGGGACTTCGAAGACGCTGGCGACCTCCGCCTCGCTCGGTACCAGCGGCACGTCCGCCGGGACGACGCCGAGCACCGGCGTGACGGCAAAGCCGGTGACGGTGCGATAGGGCGCGATGCTGCCGACCACGTCGACGAGGGTGCGGGGCAGGGCGACTTCCTCTTCCGCCTCGCGCAGCGCGGCGGTCACCGGATCTTCGCCGGGATCGAGGCGGCCGCCGGGGAAGGCGACCTGGCCCGCGTGATTGCGCAAAGTGTCGGTGCGCTGGGTCAGGATCACGCCGGGGCGGGGGCGGTCGGTCACCGCGATCAGGACCGCGGCGGGCGTCAGATCGGCGTCGTTGCGGGATTCGAGGTCGCGATGATCGCTCGTCAGCAGGGCGGGCTGCGCGGCCCGTCCCGTATCGAGGGCGGCAGCCAGCCGCGCGGCGAGGCTCACGCCGTCATGTCCAGCGGGAAGAAGGCGCCGTCGCTCCAGATACCGGGCCGCTCCGGTTCGGCAAGCGCGCGTTCGGCGAGGTCGTAATAGACCGGCCGCGCGACCAGGGCCTCCAGCCCGCCGCGGACGTGCAGATAGGGGCGGGGGCCGTCCTCGCTGGTGGCGAAGCGCAGCGGATGGTCCGGGCCGGCATTCACGAGATCCCCGGTGTTGAGCCGGAAGGCGAGCCGACTGCCGGGCCCGTCACCCTCCGCCTTCATCTCGACCGCGACGAAGGGGGCGTCTTCGACCGCGATGTCGAGCTTTTCGACTGGCGTGACCAAGACGAAGCGGCCATCCTCCTCGCGGCGCAGGATGGTGGAAAACAGGCGCACCATCGTCTGGCGGCCGATCGGCGACCCCTGATGGAACCACGTGCCGTCGCGCGCGATGCGCATCTCGCTGTCGCCGCAATGCGCGGGGTTCCACTGCTCGACCGGCGGCAGGCGCCGTTGTTCGACCAGGGTAGCGATCTCGGCTAGGCTGAGACCGGCGAGATCGGGAAGCTCCTCCATCGGCATGGGGGCGAGGTAGGGGCTGGCAGGCGCGACGTAAAGCGGATCAGGCGCTCGCGGCCTCTACGGGCAAAGCGATCGGTCCGAGAACCCCGTGGATTGCGGGCACATCGGCACCGCGTGCGAGCAGGCGGTGGCGTTCGACCGGGCCGGGCAGGCGCCAGCCGGCGGTGCGCGATGCGTCGAAGCCGAAGAAGCGCGCATAATATTCCGGGTCGCCGATCAGCATCAGCGCACGGTCGAGGCCATGCTCCGCTGCGGCGTCGAGCGCATGCGTCATGAGGCGGCGGCCGATGCCATCGCGCTGCCGGCCCGGCTCGACCGCGACCGGACCGATCATGGTCAGGCGATGGCCGACGCCGTCGTCACCGGTCAGCAGGACGGGCCAGCATTGGATCGAGCCGATCAGCGCGCCGTCTTCCAGCGCCGCGACGCTGAGCGCGGGCACCGCGGCGGCGGTACCCCGCACCTTATAGGCGGTACGTCCGTGACGGTCCGTGCCGAACGCACGGTCGAGCAGCGCCTCGACGGCGGCGCCATCGATATCAGCCAGCGGCACGAAAGCGATCACGGGCAGGGGTCCTTCACGCCCGACAGCGGGCGGCGGCGCGCATGACGCGCGCAGGGGCGGATGGCAAGCGGAATGCGCAAGGACCGCACCCTACTCGCGTCCCGCGAGCAGGCTTGCTAGAGGCGCCGCCCATGCAAGACCGTCTTCAGCTGCAGGTCCACGACCTCGAAGTCCAGGTGCTTACCGGCATCTATTCGGAAGAAACGCACCTGCCGCAGCCGCTGCGCATCGATTTGACCGTCGATCTGCGCTGCCCGGACCATTTCGCGCCCGATACGCCGCTGTCGGCGTCGAAAAACTATCTCGATCTGAAACATGCGGCGACCACGGCATTGCCCGAGGGGCTGCACTTCACACTGATCGAGGCGGTCGCGGACCATATCTGCGAGACGCTGTTCCTCGCCGACGAGCGCGTGCTGCGCGTCGAGGTGAAGATCGTAAAGCTCGCCATCGCCGAGGCGGGCGAATCGATCGGAATCACGCTGGTCCGTCACCGTCGGTAAACGGCGGCGCGGGCCGGATCAGCGCAGCGTGCGCGTCCGGCCGCAGGGACCGAGCTGTTCCAATACGAAACGATAGTCCTGCCGCGCGAGCTCCGCATTTGCCGGATCGAGCGACGCGGTGCTGCGGGCCGGAAGGGCGGCGGGCAGGGCGCAGGCGAGGCGATACCAGAGCAACGTGTCGCGTGCCGGCGGCGCCGCGGCCTCGTCGACGATCTCCGACAGCGCAACCGCCCAGCGCGGCTGCTCGCCGGGCCGGCGCAGGACGGTCAGCGACACAGGCGCACCGTTCGCGGTGGTGAGGAACACCTGCGTCTCGCCTTCGCCGGGCAGCGCGCCGGGCACGTGAAAGGCATTGCCGATTCCGGTGACGACGGGCGGGGCATCGGCGGCGACGAGGCTCTGCGCAATCGCGCGGACGCGCTGGTCTTCGGTCGGGGACCAGGGAATCTGCGCGTCGGGCGCGACGAGCTGGATCTGATTCGGCGTGCCCGGCACGCTCCGCCCGAACAGCAGGACGCGCAGCTTCTTAAGCTTCGGCTGTCGCCCCGCCGAATCGGGCGCCACATCAAGCAGATAGCCGATTCGCGGCGGCAGTCCGCCCGCACCGCGCACCAGCGCGACCAGATCGGCCTCGACATAATAGCGTGTCATGCCCGGCGCGACGCCTGCCGAATCGGCGCCTTTCAGCTTTAGGGCGGAGCGGATCGTGGCGTCTGCGATGATCGGCGACGCGATCACCAGATCGGCGATGTCGGCATATGGGGGAGCGGTTTGCGCGCTGACGCCCGGTGAAGCGGTTGTGGCCGAAACCGCGGAATTCTGCGGCATTTGTGCGGCAATAAGGGGGCTAGATACGGCCGAGGCGAGGCAGGCGAGCAGGGTGGCTGGCCGGCGGTGAAAGGCGCTGATCATGGCGGTAGCGCTAGCCCAGCGCGCCTGAACGATACAGAAATAATTCTGTCGCGAAGCGATTGTACGTTTGTTGCGTCCGACAAAGCGTTTGCGCGGCGGGGAACGGGACGATAGGACTGACGGCACTGCCATATCCGGCGCAGCCGGGGCAGTGGCCTACGCGTGTCCTTCCCCCAGGCGCCGCGAGGACCACGAGATTAGGGAGTGTCGTTGCTGAATGGCCTATGCTGACCAGAAGATGTCCGGTGGCAAGATGGTCGCGATTTTCATCGTCGTGCTCATCCATGCGGCGCTGGGCTATGCCTTCGTCACCGGGCTCGCGTACCAATACGTGAAGAAGGCCCAAGAAAAGCTTAATACGTTCGACGTCGAGGAGCCGCCGCCCCCGCCGCCGGACGAACCGCCGCCCCCTCCGCCCGACACGCCGATGACGCCGCCGCCCGTGGTGTCGCCGCCGCCGATCGTGCAGAATCCGAATCCGCCGCCCGTGGTGATCCAGACGGTCACGACGCCGCCGCCGGCCGTCAATCTGACGCCGATCGCAGCGCCGCCGGCCCCGCCTGCTCCCCCTGCGCCGCCGGCTCCGCCGGTCGTCAGCAAGGCTGCGGGTGCGAAGGGTGACCCGTCGGCGTGGATCACGAACGACGACTATCCGCCCAGCTCGCTTCGCAACAACGAAGAGGGCACCAGCGTGATCGCTTGGACGATCAGCACCGCTGGCCGGGTGGAGAATTGCCGGACGACCTCGTCCAGCGGCTCGTCGGCTCTCGATCGTGCAGCTTGCGCGGCGATCACGCGGCGGGGTCGCTATACCCCGGCGCAGGACGCCAGCGGTAACCCGATCGCCACGACGCAGACCCGGCGCGTGGTCTGGAAGATCCCGAAGGAATGATGCGGCCCGCCCGTTATCCGGAATAGGCCGGACGACGGGCGGATCCTCCCCGAACTTCTACACCGTTTGACAAGGATTTAACCCAAATGCTCACCACCATTCTCGCGGCCGGCGGCACCGCGGCAGCCGAAAACCAGTTCGGCCTGCAGGCCGCTCTGAAGGAAGGCGGCCTCATCTCGCAGTCGGTCTTCACGATCCTCGTGCTGATGTCGATCGTCTCCTTCTACATCCTGTTCTCGAAGCTGTTCGAGCAGCAGAAGATCATCAACCAGGCGAAGCGCGTCCGTCAGGGTTTCTGGCAGTCGAGCAACCTGCGTGAAGGCGCGGCCAAGCTCGAGAAGAACTCGGCCTACAAGCAGCTCGTCGACGACGGTCTGCAGGCGCAGGACCAGCACGCCAAGCTGACCGATCCGGTCGAAGCGCACGACTGGCTGCACGGTTCGCTCGCCCGTTCGGAAGCGGCGATCAACTCGAAGCTGGGTGGCGGTCTCGCCTTCCTCGCGACCGTCGGCGCGACCGCACCGTTCATCGGTCTGTTCGGTACCGTGGTCGGCATCTACCGCGCGCTGATCAAGATCGGTGCGTCGGGCGATCCCTCGATCGACAAGGTCGCCGGTCCGGTCGGTGAGGCGCTCATCATGACCGCACTCGGCCTGGTCGTCGCGGTTCCGGCCGTGCTCGCCTACAACTGGCTGCAGCGCCGCAACAAGTCGATCGCGGAAGACCTGTCGGCCTTCTCGAACGACGTGCTGGGCTTCCTCGCTTCGAACGGCGCCGTGAAGCCGACGATCGCAGGTGCCGCTTCGAAGGCGCCGGTGAAGCCGGTTGCCGCGACCACGACCGCCGGCCAGGCCGGTGGCGTGCAGACGCGCCCGTAAGCGACGAGGCTGCGGGATGTGCCCTTTTCGGCGCATCCCGCAACCCGCCGGCGCCGGTGCCCTTGGACTCGTCCACTGCGGCAGATGGCGTCCGGCCATAAGGAATGGATAGGATAGCTCGCACATGGCGATGAGCACTGGAGGAGGAGGCTCCTCCGAGAAACCGATGTCGGACATCAACACCACGCCACTCGTGGACGTGATGCTGGTGCTCCTCATCATCTTCCTGATCGCCGTTCCGGTGGCGATCCAGACGGTCAAGGGCATCGTTCTGCCCAAGGTCCGTTTCGATCCGACGACGACGAAGCCCGAAAACGTGCTGCTGTCGGTGACGAGCGGGCCGGACGGCAACTGCCTCGTCTATTGGGGCACGTCGCCGATCACCAGCAAGGATCTGCTGACCCGCGCGGTCGACAAGCTGAAGCTGGAGATCGAACGCCAGGGCGGCGCGGGCAACCCGAACCTCGAACTGCCCGAAGTCCATATCCGCGGCGACGTCAACACGCCCTACAAGTGCATCGGCGGCACCATCTACACGATGCAGCAGGCAGGCTTCGCCAAGGTCGGCTTCATCTCGCAGCCGCCACCCGCGGGTGGCTGATCTGCCCCGCCCGACCCAGGAGTATTTGACATGGCAATGAGTGGTGGCTCGGACGACGGCGAGCCGATGATGGACATGAACACGACGCCGTTGATCGACGTCATGCTCGTGCTCCTCATCATGTTCATCATTACCCTTCCGATCCCGACGCACGCGGTGAAGGTCGACCTTCCGGTCAACGATCCGCGTAACCAGAAGCCGCCGGTCGATCCGCAGAAGAACAAGATCATCATCGACGCGGCCGGCACGGTCTCGTGGAATGGTCAGCCGGTCGACGAGGTGACGCTGCGTCAGTATCTGGACACCGCTGCGGCGATCAATCCGGAGCCGGAACTGCACTTCCAGCCGGATCCGCAGGCGAAGTACGACAAGGTCGACCAGACGCTGGCAGTGATCAAGCGCTCGGCGGTCACGAAGCTCGGCTTCATCGGCAACGAGCAGTATCGCAACGATTTCTGATTCACGCCGAACGGTACGATGACAGGGCGGTCCCATCCGGGGCCGCCTTTTTTTGTGCGCCAGCGGGGTGGGGATTGCGTTGGTCTGGTCTTGGGGGAACGCTGAGCCGCTGAGCCGCTGAGCCGCTGAGCCGCTGAGCCGCTGAGCCGCTGAGCCGCTGAGCCGCTGAGCCGCTGAGCCGCTGAGCCGCTGAGCCGCTGAGCCGCTGAGCCGCTGAGCCGCTGAGCCGCTGAGCCGCTGAGCCGCTGAGCCAGTGTGACGGATGGCGAGGTACGCTGAACGGGTGCTTCGACCGATCACGTGTAGCCGGGCACTATCCCAGCCTTCGTGAGACCGGTGCATAGGCCAGATCCGTCACGCCCGACTTGTTTAGACATCCGCTGCTCCGCACGTCCCGAAGCAGTCGGTGTTAAGGCGCGGTGGCCTCCTAGGCATGTCTTGAGGGCGGTCAGACGGATGCGAGTGACGCCGTTGTTGTTATGGGCTCTTGAAGGCTGGCATTTCCACATATTGGGAGGCGATGGCCCCGCGGAGTTCCAGCCTTGGCTGCGGCGATGGTTTTCAAAAATCGTCGGGAGCCTCATTCTATTCGCATGGATGGGTGAAGGCTTGGTGCTGAGTTGACGGCGTCAGAGCGCCCATGTTGACGCGTCGGCTCTGGCGGATCGCAGCGATCTCCCCGCCGGATTTCCTACGGTACCTTGGCGTGGGCACGTCATTGGCTGCACTAGCAAGCACGCTCGTCTGCTACCGCGCTAGCCCCGAAAGCCCTCGATGTCGTTCCCCGACTGGGCAGGCAAACACCACCCTCGACCCAGCGCCCTTGTAGAACGCGCACTCCGCGCCCATATCCCTCCCGCTATAGTCGCACATCGACGGTTTATCGGCGCTCTGCGACCCTTTTTCCCTCTTTCCCTGCAGCCCGGCATCAGGCGCAGCGACACGCGCTCCGCCTGTCACGAAAGAAGGGACTTCCCATGAGCACGATCGGCACCGTCAAATTCTTCAACGCTGACAAGGGGTATGGCTTCATCGCGCCTGAGAGCGGCGGTACGGATGCGTTCGTCCACATCTCGGCGGTCGAGCGCGCCGGGTTCGCGACGCTGACTCAGAACCAGCGCGTCGGCTATGATCTGGAAGAGGATCGTCGCGGCAAGATGGCCGCGGTCAATTTGCACAGCGTCGACTGATCCTCGCCGCCTGACATCGATCCGACGCCGTCCGATAGCGGCGGCGTCGGCATTTCGTTTTCTGTCTGGGGTTGAATCATGTCGAACGATGCCGCCTTCTGCCGCCGTCAGGCGATAATCCAGCGTGGTGTCGCCGATGCAGCGACACTGGACAATGTCCGCCTCCAGTCGGAGCGGGCCGCCGCGAGCTGGGATGCGATGGCAAGCCGCGCCGAGCGGACCGAGCGTCTACGGGCCGACCGACTGGCGCGCGAAGCGATCCCTCCGAACCCCCTTTCATGACAGGCCAAGCGTCGGCTGTCGTCGCACGCTCAACGCCCCATCACCCCGACGTTCCGGAAACGCCGGTGGCGCTTGCCCATGCGACACTGCGGCAGGGCGCGCGTCATATCGCGGGGCTCGCGCCATGGGCCGATCCCATGGTGGAGGGACCACAGGCGGTCGTCCGCGCACGCTATGTGGGCAATTGTCTGCGCGAGCTCGACAGGTTTCTGGGCGTTTTGTTGGACGTCACGTGCCTGGTCCCACGGCCGCGGCTGCTGACGTTGAAGCCCGATACCGCCACGCGAATCGCGGTGTACGGGGCGGATGGTTGGGACATGCGCCCGGCTCAGCGGCGACTACGCGCACTCGAACGATCGCGCCTGTGCCTTCTCCACGATGCGGGGCGCGTGGGATCCGGTGATGCGCCGCAGGCCCGCTGGCTGACCTCGGGCTGGCGGGATGCCGGATCACCGGACCTACGCCGCTATGCGATCGGTGCGCAATTGCGCCCGAGCGCGCTGCATTTGCACGATATTGCCGGCTTTTATGCGGGCTTGGGGGACCGCATCGTCCGGAGTTCACCGGATAGCTGATCAAATCGCTTGCGGCCCTGTCTCCGAAGTGACACGTTAGTGTCATAAAAGTGAAACCTGCTCGTCATGCAGGAAAGGAGATGGTGCTATGCGTGTGATGATGGCAGCAATGCTCGCGGGTGCATGGCTGGCGACGCCGGCTCTGGCGGCGGACCGCACCGGCTATCAGGCGATCGCAGCCGGCGATTTCGCCGCGGCTGCGAAGCAGATCGAGGCCGAGCGACGGATTTTTCCGGACCGTCCCGAACTCATGCTCAACCTTGCGGCGGCCTATGTGCGCACCGGTCGGACGGCGGATGCCCGTGCGCTCTATCGCGGCGTCCTGGAGCGGCCGGCGGTGGCGATGGACATGCCGAACGGCGCCGTGCTCTCGTCGCATGATGTGGCGACGCGCGGCCTGTCACGGCTGACGCCGACGACGCTCGCGACGCGCTGACCCGGCGGGGCCCCCGCAGCCGGGCGGCTCGGGGCAGGCCCGTACGGATCACAGTCGGGGCAGAGTGACCCCGCGCTGGCCCATATATTTGCCGGCCCGATCGGCGTAGCTCGTCTCGCAGGGCTCGTTGCCCTTCAGGAACAGGAACTGGCACGCGCCTTCATTGGCGTAGATCTTCGCGGGTAGCGGGGTCGTGTTGGAGAATTCCAGCGTAACATGGCCTTCCCAGCCGGGCTCCAGCGGCGTGACGTTCACGATGATGCCGCACCGAGCGTAGGTCGACTTGCCCAGGCAGATGACGAGCACGTCGCGCGGCACGCGGAAATATTCGACGGTGCGGGCCAGCGCGAAGCTGTTGGGCGGAATGATGCACACGTCGGTCTTGCGATCGACGAAGCTGTTCGAGGCGAAGTCCTTGGGGTCCACCACCGCGCTGTCGACGTTGGTGAAGATCTTGAACTCATCCGCCACACGCGCGTCATAGCCGTAGGACGACAGGCCATAGCTGATGCAGCCGTCGCGGCGCTGGCTTTCGACGAAGGGCTCGATCATCGCCTGCGTCTGCGCGGCCTCGCGAATCCAGCGGTCGGACAGGATGGACATGAACGGCTCCCCTTGAACCCGCGCGTCATTGCCGGTTCGGCGGGCAAGGGCAAGCTTTCGGACGCCTGCGTGACCCGATAGGATATGCGGGATGCGTCCGCTGATCGATCTCGCCTATCGCTTGCGCCGCCGCGCGATGGCGCTTGTCGGGTGGCGGACGCGGGGCGTGTAGGTGATGGCGTTCGATGCGTCGGGCCGGGTGCTGCTGGTGCGGCATCGTTATGGCCGGTCCGATCTGTGGATGCTGCCGGGCGGTGGCATCGCGCGCGGAGAAGCGCCGATCGCGGCGGCTGTGCGCGAGTTGATGGAAGAAACCGGGTGCCGGCTGGATGCGGCGGCGATCGTCGGACAATGGGAAGCGCGCGCCGAGGGACGGCGCGATACGGTATGGCTCGTTCGAGGCTCGACCGGCGACAGGCCACAGATCGATGGCGTCGAACTCGTCGAGGCGTGCTTCTTCGCACCCGATGCATTGCCCGCCGCGGCGTCACCCGCGACGCGGCGGCGGGTGGACGAGCTGCTGGGCCGCAGAGTATCGGATGGACGGTGGTAGCGATGCTGCCGTCGTTGCGCAGGAGGGTGGCATGGATGGCGTAGCAGAGGTCGAACGCTGCGAAGCACGGTTGCGATCGGCGATGGTGGCGGGGGACGTTGCGACCCTGTCGATGTTGGTCGATCCGGCGCTGGTTTTTACCGGACCCGACGGCAGCGTCCTGACCCGGGAGCAGGATCTGTCTGCGCATGCCGAGGGCCTGCTGAAGCTGAGCCGTCTCGATCTGTCCGACACCCGCTATACCGTCATTGGCGACATGGTGCTCGTAACGACGAAGGCGATGCTCGTCGGTCGGTTCGCAGATGCCGTGATCGACGGACATTATGCCTACACCCGCCTCTGGCGGCAGACGGGCACGGGTTGGGCCGTCGTGGCAGGGCAGGCTGCGCGCATCGGCTAGGCGATCCCGGCGCGGACTGGCGAGCGTCCATCGCATCGGCTATCCGGGCGGCATGCTACGCATCAACGAGCTGAAACTCCCCCTCAATCATCCCGAGGAGGCGCTGGCAGCGGCGATCCGGGATCGGCTGCGGATCGGGCCGCGCGATCTGGTGCGCTATACGGTGGCGCGGCGGGCGAACGACGCGCGCGACAAGATGGATATCCAGCTCGTATATTCGGTCGATGTGACGGTGAAGAACGAGGGCACGGTGCTGGCCCGCTGCCGCCGCGACCGCAACGTCGGGCCGACGCCGGACACCGGCTATCGCTTCGTCGCCAAGGCGCCCGCGGATTACACCGGACCGCGGCCGGTGGTGATCGGGACGGGGCCGTGCGGCCTGTTCGCCGGACTGATCCTCGCCCAGATGGGATTCCGCCCGATCATCATCGATCGTGGCAAGGTAGTGCGCGAGCGGACCAAAGACACCTGGGGGCTGTGGCGTCGTAGCGAGCTCAACCCCGAATCGAACGTCCAGTTCGGTGAGGGCGGGGCGGGTACGTTTTCGGACGGCAAGCTCTACAGCCGGATCAAGGATTCGCGGCATCTCGACCGCAAGGTGCTGACTGAGTTCGTGAAAGCGGGCGCACCCGAGGAGATCCTGACTGAGGCGCACCCCCATATCGGCACGTTCCGGCTCGTCACGATGGTCGAGAGCATGCGTGCGTCGATCGAGGCGTTGGGCGGCGAATATCGCTTCGAACGGCGCGTGGACGGGATCGACGTCGCGGCCGATGCGGATGGCACACGGCGGATGCGGGGGCTGCACCTGCACAACGGCGACTATCTGGAGGCGGAGCAGGTGGTGCTCGCGGTCGGGCATAGCGCGCGCGACACGTTCGCGATGCTGCACGAGGCGGGCGTTTATATCGAGGCCAAGCCCTTTTCGATCGGCGTGCGGATCGAGCACCCGCAATCCTGGATCGATCAGGCGCGCTTCGGCCCCAATGCCGGCCATCCCATTCTGGGCGCGGCCGAATATCATATCTCGCATCACTGTTCGAACGGGCGGACCGTCTACAGCTTCTGCATGTGCCCGGGCGGCACGGTGGTGGCGGCGACGTCCGAGGAAGGGCAGGTCGCCACCAACGGCATGAGCCAATATTCGCGCAACGAGCGCAACGCCAATTCGGGCTTCGTCGTCGCGATCGATCCGGCGCGCGACTATCCGGGCGATCCGCTCGCCGGGATCGCGCTGCAGCGCCAGATCGAGAAACTGGCGTTCATTGCGGGCGGATCGAGCTACAAGGCGCCGGCGCAGCGGGTGGGGGATTTCCTGGCGGGGCGGCCGTCGACTGCGCTGGGATCGATCGCGCCGTCGTATCGGCCGGGCGTGACGCCGACCGACCTCGCGACCTGCCTGCCGGACTTCGTCATCGCGGCGATGCGCGAGGCGCTGCCGGTCTTCGGGCGACAGATTGCGGGCTACGATCACCCCGATGTGGTGATGACGGGGGTGGAAACGCGCACCTCGTCGCCGATCCGCATCACGCGTGGCGATGATTTGCAGAGCCTCAATACGATCGGCCTGTTTCCGGCCGGCGAGGGGGCGGGCTATGCGGGCGGCATTCTGTCGGCCGCGGTCGATGGTATCAAGATTGCCGAGGCGGTCGCACGGCAGATCATGGGGACGAACGGCGCGGTTCCGCGGCAACGCCAGCCCGGGAAGCGCGCCGCGTAAGCGGTAGTGCCGATACGGTGTTGTTCGGCGCGCCAGACTTTCTATACTGAGCGATATGGAAAGCGTTCTTACCGCGTCACCCGGCCCGTGTGCGAAGGGGCGTCCGCGGGAATTCTGCACGGATACGGCCCTTGCCGCGGCGCTGCGCGTCTTCTGGAGCAAGGGTTATGAAGGCACGTCGCTCGCCGACCTGACCGAGGCGATGGGGATCACGCGCCCCAGCCTGTATGCGGCGTTCGGCAACAAGGAGGCGCTATTTCACAAGGCGCTCGACCTCTACGAGCAGGAAAAGCTGGAATATATGCGCGCGGCGCTGGAGCAGCCGACCGCGCGTGGCGTTGCCGAGACGATCCTGCGCGGCGCATTGGCGATGCAGACGAGCCCAGGCGAGCCCAAGGGGTGCCTTGGCGTGATCGCCACCATGCCCTGCGGATCGGAGGCCGATTCGGTTCGGGGCGAGATGATCGCGCGCCGTGCTTCGTCCCAAGCTGCGCTGGTCGAGCGGTTCGAGCGGGCGAAGGCGGATGGAGATCTGCCCGCGGCGGTCGATATCGGTGGTCTCACCAGCTATCTCTACGCGCTGTTGCAGGGGATGGCGGTGCAGGCGGGATCGGGCGCCAAGCGCGACGAACTCGAGCGGATGGTCGACACCAGCCTGGCGATGTGGCCCAGCCGATAGGAGAGCATCGGCTCAGGCGGTCTGCTGGGCCGCCCCTTCGGCGCGCATCGCATCGATCTCCCGATCGACCGTGACGATGAACGCCCGCGCAAGCGGGCCGCGATCAAAATCCCGGCGGATCAATTCCTGATGCAGCATGCCCAGCGCCATCGTTGAAATCATGTCCGACAGGACCGCGCGCCGTTCCGCCATCCGTGGCGAGGGAGCAAGCATTTCCAGCGCGTTGAGCATCAGGTCGCGGACGTCGTCGTTGACGCGGCGAAAGATCGCCGCAATCCGTTCGTTGCGCCCCGCCTCTGCGACGATTTCCGCGAACAGCCGCGAATTTTCGATATCGTCCGCTTCATCCTCGGCAGTGATGAACTGGTGAAGCCAGTCGCGAACCAATGCCGCGTCGTTGTTGTCGATGGCGGCTCGCAGCGAGTCGCCTGCCATGAACGCGCAGCAATCGGCATCAACGATCGCGGCAACGATATCTTCTTTCGCAGAAAAATCGCGATACAGCTGGCCGACCGCAATTCCCGATTCCTTCGCGATCTGGGCGATGCCGGTGCTGTGAAAACCCTTGTCTATAAAGAGCTTGCGGGCAGCCTCTATCGCGCGGTCGCGACGCGCGTCCGCCTTGTTCCTTGGTGCAGTGCAACAAAAATTCGCGTCGTTCATTCTATCCTCGTCCCGGCACGGGTTGACGCCCGTTCGAATCCGGTTGTACCAGAGCGTGAGTGATCGATCACTCACAAAAAATCAAAATCGGACATTTCGGTATGGCGGATAAGCGACACGGCGCGGCGACGCTAGCGTTGGCACTGGTTCTGGGCGGAACGCTGACGGGCTGCGGCGGCAAGGGGGAACAGCAGCAGCAGGCGCCGCAGGGGCCGCCGACGGTTGGCTATGCCGTCGTGCGCGAACAGCCGGTGACGCTGACCACCGAATTGCCGGGGCGCACCACCGCATTCGAAACGTCCGAGGTGCGGCCGCAGGTCAACGGCCTGATCCGCGCGCGTCTGTTCACCGAGGGTGACATGGTCCGCGCAGGCCAGCCGCTGTATCGCATCGATTCCGCGCCCTATCAGGCGCAGGTCGCCAGTGCCCGTGCAGCCCTGGCCCGCGCCCGCGCCGCGATCGCGTCGAGCGAGGCGCTGGCGCGCCGCTATGGCGAGTTGGTCAAGATCAACGCCATCGCCCGCCAGGAGTATGAAAACGCCCAGACCAGCGCGCAGCAGGCACGCGCCGACGTTGCGGCGCAGCAGGCGGCACTGCGTACGGCGCAGATCGACCTGGCGCGTACCACGATCCGCGCGCCGATCAGCGGCCGGATCGGCCGTTCGGTCTTCACCACCGGCGCGCTCGTCTCCGCGTCGCAGACCGAGGCGCTGGCGACGATCCAGCGGCTCGATCCCGTTTATGTCGATATCCAGCAGTCCAGCGCCGATCTGCTGAAGCTGCGCCAGCAGATCATGGACGGTCAGCTGCTGCGTGACGGCAACGCGCCGGTGAAGCTGACGCTGGAGGACGGCACGGCCTATGGCCCGCAGGGAACGTTGCGCTTCGCCGACGTCACCGTCGATCCGACGACCGGATCGCAGGTGATCCGTGCGCTCTTCCCCAATCCCAACGGATTGCTGCTGCCGGGCATGTTCGTGCGTGCGTCGCTGGTGCAGGGCATCAAGCAGAATGGCATGCTGGTGCCGCAGCGCGCTGTGACCCGCGACGAAAAGGGGCAGGCGACGGCGATGGTGATCGGCGCCGATGGTAAGGTGCAGCCGCGCAGCTTGCAGACGACGCGGACGATCGGCGACAGCTGGCTCGTCACCGGCGGGCTGAAGCCCGGCGACAAGTTGATCGTCGAAGGCGGCATGATGCTGCGACCGGGCATGCCGGTGAAGGGCGAGCCGTGGAATCCGAACGCCAAGCCTGCCGGCGGTCCGCAAGGGCAGCCGCAGGCGCAGGGCCAGGCGAAGTAACGAACCATGGCACGCTATTTCATCGATCGACCCATCTTCGCATGGGTCATCGCCATCGTTATGATGCTGGCGGGCGCGATCGCGATCCGCAGCCTGCCGGTGGCGCAGTTTCCGGAAATCGCGCCGCCCGCGGTGGCGATCACCGCGAGCTATCCGGGCGCTGATGCAGAGACGCTGGAACGCACGACGACGCAGATCATCGAGCAGCAGCTGAAGGGCATCGACAACCTGCGCTATTTCTCGTCCTCGTCCTCCTCGGCGGGTACGGTGACGATCACGCTGACCTTCGAACAGGGCACCAACCCCGACATCGCTCAGGTGCAGGTGCAGAACAAATTGCAGGCGGCAACGCCGCTGTTGCCGCAGGAGGTGCAGCGCCAGGGCATTCAGGTGACGAAGTCCTCCGCCAGCTTCCTGCTGGTCGTTGGCCTCGTCTCCACCGATGGGTCGCATAGCAATACCGACCTGTCCGACATGGTCGTGTCGAAGTTCCAGGATCCGATCAGCCGCGTGTCCGGCGTCGGCGAGTTGCAGGTGTTCGGCGCGCAATATGCGATGCGCATCTGGCTCGATCCCATTAAGCTGAACAGCTATGCACTGACCGTCGCTGACGTGACGTCCGCGGTGCAGGCGCAGAACGCGCAGGTTTCCGCCGGCCAGATCGGCGCGCAGCCTGCTCCCAAGTCGCAGATGCTGAACGCGACCGTCAGCGTGCAGTCGCGCCTTCAGACGCCTGAACAGTTCGGCGCGATCCGGCTGAAGACCACCACCGCTGGCGCCGTCGTGCGGCTGCGCGACGTGGCGCGGGTGGAACTGGGCGCGGAGAATTACGGCTTCGACGTTCAGTATAACGGCAAGCCGGCGTCCGGTTTCGGCGTGCGCCTTGCAGCAGGTGCCAATGCGCTCGATACGGTGGAACTGGTCAAGGCGCGCGCGCAGGAGATCGGCAAGACGCTGCCCGCCGACGTCAAGGTCATCTACCCCTATGATACGACGCCGTTCGTGCGGCTGTCGGTGGAACAGGTGATCCACACGCTGATCGAGGCGGTCGTCCTCGTCTTCCTGGTGATGTTCCTGTTCCTCCAGAACTGGCGGGCGACGCTGATCCCGACGATCGCGGTGCCGGTGGTGCTGCTCGGCACCTTCGCGGTGATGGCGGTGGCCGGCTTCACGATCAACACGCTGACCTTGTTCGGCATGGTGCTCGCCATCGGCCTGCTAGTCGACGACGCGATCGTCGTGGTCGAGAACGTCGAGCGCCTGATCGTCACCGAACATCTCAGCCCCAAGGATGCGGCGCGCAAGTCGATGGATGAGATCAGCGGCGCGCTGATCGGCATCGGTCTGGTCCTGTCGGCGGTGTTCCTGCCGATGGCGTTCTTCGGCGGATCGACCGGTGTGATCTATCGTCAGTTCTCGATCACGATCGTGTCGGCGATGGTGCTGTCGGTCATGGTCGCGCTGATCCTAACGCCGGCACTGTGCGCGACGATCCTGAAGCCGCACGACCCGAACAAGGCGGAGGGCAACGGGCCGTTCGCGCGCTTCTTCCGCTGGTTCAACGACCGGTTCGAACGCGGCCAGCAGAAATACGAAGGTGGCGTGAAGCGGACTGCGCGCAGTTGGAAGCGGTCGCTCTTGGTCTATGCGCTGATCGTCGGTGGCATGGTGCTGGTGTTCACGCGCCTGCCCTCGGGCTTCCTGCCCGACGAGGATCAAGGCACCGTGCTGGCGCTGGTCCAGGGGCCGGCCGGCGCGACGAGCGCTCGCACGGACAAGGGTCTGACGCTCGTCCGCGACCATTTCCTGAAAGCCGAAGGTGCCAACGTCGCCGGCGTGTTCACGATCAACGGGTTCAGCTTTGCAGGTCAGGGGCAGAATGCCGGTCTGGTCTTCGTGAACCTGAAGCCGTGGGATGAGCGCAGCGGTGCCGACAACAAGGCGCAGGCAATCGTCGGCCGGGCGATGGGGGCGTTCAGCCAGTATAAGGACGGGCTGATCTTCGCGCTGGTGCCGCCGGCGGTGCAGGAGCTCGGTAATGCGACCGGCTTCGATGCGCAGCTGGTCGATACCGGGGGCATCGGTCACGAAAAGCTGGTGCAGGCCCGCAACATGATGCTGGGCATGGCGATGCAGGACAAGCGCCTAGCGCAGGTCCGCCCGCTAAGCCTGGACGACGCACCGCAGCTGAAGGTGAAGATCGACGAGGACAAGGCGCGCGCGCTGGGCCTCGACCTCGCCGACGTCAATTCGACGATCGCGACGGCGTGGGGTGGTGGGTACATCAACGACTTCATCGATCGTGGCCGCGTGAAGCGCGTCTACGTCCAGGCCGATGCGCCCTATCGCCTCAGCCCGGAGGATGTCGGCGATCTGTACGTGCGGAACGGCACGGGTCAGATGGTGCCGTTTACCGCCTTTGCGACGCTGGAATGGGCGAACGCGCCGGTGCAGCTGACCCGCTACAATGGCCAGCCCGCAATGCAATTGCAGGGTTCGCCGGGCGCCGGGCTCAGCACGGGTGCTGCGATGCAGGCGATGGAGGAAATCCACGCCAAGCTGCCGCCGGGCACCGCGCTCGAATGGACGGGCCTGTCCTTCGAAGAGCGGCTGTCTGGCGGTCAGGCGCCCGCGCTGTACGGCCTGTCGCTGCTGATCGTGTTCCTGTGCCTCGCTGCGCTGTACGAAAGCTGGTCGGTGCCGATCTCGGTGATGCTGGTGGTGCCGCTCGGCGTGCTGGGTGCGGTGTTGGCGGCGTGGCTGACGGGCCTCAACAACGACATCTATCTGCAGGTCGGCCTGATCACGACGATCGGCGTGTCGGCGAAGAATGCGATCCTGATCGTGGAGTTCGCCGAAGAGCGGATCAACGAAGGCATGCGGCCGTTCGATGCGGCAGTGGAGGCGGCCAAGCTGCGTCTGCGCCCGATCCTGATGACCAGCCTCGCCTTCATCTTCGGCGTGTTGCCGCTGGCGATCTCGACCGGCGCAGGTGCGGGCGGTCAGAATGCGATCGGTCGCGCGGTGGTCGGCGGCATGCTGTCGGCGACGCTGCTCGCGATTTTCTTCGTGCCGATGTTCTTCGTCGTGGTGCTGCGCCTGTTCGGGCACGGCCATGACGGCAAGCGGCCCGTCGAGGACCGGCCGCATGACAGCAATGACGTGGACGGCGAGGGCGATGCGCCCCATCCGCAGGGAGCCTGAGTGGTGATGACACGCAAAATCGTCCTCGCGCTGTTGGGCGCCAGCGCGCTCGCGGGGTGCAATCTCGCACCGAAATACGTTCGGCCCGAAGGCGCGGTGCCGGTGGCCCTGCCGCAGGGCGGCGTCTATCCGGCCGCCGCGACGGACGCGCCCGACGTCAGCAAGATCGGCTGGCAGACGTTCTTCACCGACGACCGCCTGCGCAAGACGATCGCGCTGGGGCTAGAGAACAACCGCGACCTGCGGGTCGCCGCAGCCAATGTTCTGCAAGCACGGGCGCGATATCGCATCCAGCGTGCCGATCTGGTGCCGTCGACCACGGTGTCGGGGTCGGGGACGTACACCAACAATATCTTCGGCGGGGCTTCCGCCGGGGCGGGCGCTGGCGCGGGTAGCGGTGCAGGTGCCGGAGCGGGTGCGGGAACCGGTGGTGGTGTGGGTGCCGGCGCTGGCGGCGCGGCGGTCGGGTCCAATTCGTCGAATTTGGAATTCTATTCGGTCAACGCTGGCTTCTCCGCCTTCGAGCTCGACCTGTTCGGCCGCGTCCGCAACCTCAATCGCGCGGCGCTGGAACAGTATTTCGCGACGGAGGAAGCGCAACGCGCCGCGCGGATCAGCCTGATCGCGGAGATCGCGACGGCTTGGGCGACCCTGGGGTCGGATCAGGACCAGCTACGTATCTCGCAGGAGACGCTGAAGGCGTTCGAGCAATCGCTGGAGCTGACGCGGGCGCAGTTCCGCATCGGTGTCGCATCCGAACTGGAAGCGCGGCAGGCCGAAACAAGCTATCAGAGCGCGCGCAACGATATCGCCGTGCTGAAGACGCGGGTTGCGCAGGACAAGAATGCGCTCGACCTGCTGGTGGGCACGCCGGTGACGACCGACCTGCTGCCGCAAGGGCTGGGCAACGGCGATGCGGCATTGCAGGTGCTGCCCGCAGGCCTGTCGTCCGAGGTCCTGCTGCGTCGGCCCGATGTGTTGCAGGCCGAGCATCAGCTGATCGCGCAGAATGCCAATATCGGCGCGGCACGAGCGGCCTTGTTTCCGCGCATTTCGCTGACGGCGACCCTGGGAACGATCAGCACGGCGCTGAGCGGGCTCTTCGCGGGGGGCAGCTTCACCTATACCGGCGCCCCGTCGGTATCGCTGCCGCTGTTCGACGGCGGACGTCTGCGCGGCAATGTCGATTATGCGCGCGCGTCGCAGCAGGCGGCGGTGTCGACCTATGAAAAGACGGTGCAGACCGCCTTTCGCGAGGTCGCCGACGCGCTGGCGCAGCGGGGCACGATCGACGAGCAGATTGCGGCGCAGACCGCCCGCGTCGGGGCGGCGAACGTAGCGCTGCGCATTTCCGACGCACGCTATCGGGCGGGCGTGGAATCGTTCCTCAACACGCTGGATTCACAGCGTTCCGCTTATTCGGCACAGCAGCAGTTGGTAACGACCCGACTGACACGCATCAGCAACCTTGTCGAACTATACCGCTCGCTGGGTGGTGGACTCGAGTAAACCATTTAACCCGTTCACCGTGCCGCAAGAGCGGACAGCAATCGAAGGCGCGGCACGGTGAACCCCGCAAGGCGGCAATAGCGCACGTGCGTTTCGTGCTGGCGGACAGCTAGGCCGCGCGGCTTTCCACCACCCGCAACGGGGCGAGGCTGTCGAGGAACTGGGCCGCGCTGCTCGCCCAAGTAAAGCGGGCGGCATACGCGATGCAGGCCGCGCGGTCGCGGGTCAGGGCGCGCGGGATGGCGATGTCGAGGTCGGCGTCGATCGCACCGACGCTCTCGTCCAGCACGTCCACCGGCCCCGGAGCGGGCAAGGCCGCGACGGGGGTGCCACAGGCGAGCGCCTCGATCATCACCAGTCCGAACGTGTCGGTGCGGCTTGGGAAGACCAGCACATCGGCGCTGCGATAGGCAGCGGCAAGGTCGGCGCCGAAGCGCGGTCCCAAGAAATGCGCCTGCGGGTAGCGTGCCGTCAGCATCGCCAGCGCCGGACCGTCGCCCACCACCACCTTGCTGCCGGGCGTCGTCGACTGGAGGAACCCCTCAATATTCTTCTCGACCGCGACGCGGCCGACGTAGAGTTGGATCGGGCCCGGCAATGCCGTGATGACGGGATCGCGTGGCCCATCGGCGGTAAAGGTCGCGAGGTCGACGCCGCGGCCCCAGCGGCGCAGGTGCGGCAGGCCATGGGCGCGCAGCACCGCATCGACCGAAGGGGTCGAGGTGAGGATGGCGTCGGCGGGTGCGTGGAACCAGCGGATATAGCGCCAGATCCATTCGGCATTCACGCCGGTCCGTGCCGCGACATAGTTGGGAAATTGCGTGTGATAGGCGGTGGTGAAGCGCACGCCTTCCCCGACGCACCAGCGGCGCGCGGCCAGGCCCAGGGGACCTTCCGTGGCGATATGCACCGCATCCGCATCGAAATCGCGGATCAGCCGCCCGATCGTGCCACTGCGCGCCAATGCTAGCCGGATTTCGGGATAGCTGGGGCAGGGCAGGCTGGCAAAGCGATCGGGCGAGATCACCAGCAGTTGATGGCCCTGCGCCTCCAACTCGTCGCGGACGGCGGTGAGCGTGCGGACCACGCCGTTGACCTGGGGCGCCCAGGCGTCGGTGACGAGGGCGATGCGCATCAGGCGGCGCGGGTCACGCTATCGGAGCTGGCCGGGGCGTTGCGCGCCGCAATCTCATCCGCCCAATGGAGCAACTCCATGCGGCCGTCGAAATGTTCGACGAGGGCGGTGCAGCCCTCTACCCAATCGCCGTCGTTATAATAAGCCACGCCCTGAATATCGCGGATCTCGGCGGTGTGGATGTGTCCGCACACCACGCCATCGACGCCGCGTGATCGCGCGGCATGGGCGACGACCTCTTCGAAATGCGAGATGAAGGCGACGGCGTTCTTGACCTTCGCTTTGGCATGCTTCGATAGCGACCAATAGGGCAGGCCGAGCCAGCGGCGCGCGACGTTGAGCCACTGGTTCACCACCATCAGCGCGGTGTAGGCGCTGTCGCCGATGAACGCGACCCAGCGGTGGGCCAGCGTGATCGCGTCGAATTCGTCGCCGTGCAGCACCAGCAGGCGGCGGCCGTCGGCGGTGGTGTGGATCGCCTTGCGGCGGATCTTGACGCCGCCGAAGTCCATGCCGGCAAACTGGCGAAACACCTCGTCGTGGTTGCCGGGAATATAGGTGACGCGAGTGCCACGCTTGGCACGCTTCATCAGGCGCCAGACGACATCGTTGTGGCTCGCCGGCCAGTAGAAGCGCTTCTTGAGGCGCCAGCCATCGATAATATCGCCGACGAGATAGAGCTGGTCACTGTCGACATGGTCGAGGAAGTCGATCAGCATATCGGCATTGCAGCCGCGGGTGCCGAGGTGGACGTCCGAAATCCAGATCGTGCGATAGCGGCGGCGCGTGACGCCCGCAGCCTCCGGCACGGTCGGCCGCTGGGGCACGAAAGCGAGGATATCGGCGGTGGTCGTGTCGGTGGTCATGCGAGGCCCCCTCGGGAACCCGCTGTTCCCTCATGGGTGATGCATAGCCTGCCGATGTGACGCCGCGGTCACGGCGAGGTTACGGAAGTGTTGCGCTTATGCGGCCATCGTCGTGTGCAGCACGGTCAGCAGGATCCAGTACAGCACGCCGGACAACAGCATCGCGGCGGGCAGCGTCATGAACCATGCGAGCGCCATGTTGCGCACGGTGCGCCATTGCAGGCCGGCGCCGTTCGCGACCGACGCACCGGCGACGCCCGACGACAGGATGTGCGTCGTCGACACCGGCATGGCGAAGCGATCCGCGAGCAGGATGGTCGCTGCGGTCACGAGCTCGGCCGACATGCCCATGCCATAGGTGAGGTGGCTCTTGCCGATCCGTTCGCCGACGGTGACGACGATCCGTCGCCAGCCGACCATCGTGCCGAGGCCCAGTGCGATTGCGACGGTAATCTTCACCCAGAGCGGGATGTAGCGCGTGCCCTGTTCCAACCGGCTGCCATAGGCCTTGATCCCGTCGATCTCGGCGGCGGTGAAGTGGGTGCGGGCACCTTCGTCGGCGACGATCAGCTTGCCCGCATCGAGGACGAGGTACATGTCGCCGCGCAGATTGGGCGTGGCAGCGGCGGGTACCTTGCCGAGCGATCCGTAGCTTTCCAGCTTGTCGCCGACATCGCGCGACAGCGAGGCGAGCGCGCCGTACATGGCGGGCGTATCGACCCGGCGCTCGGCGAGGCCGCGCGTCACGGTGGCGCGGGCGATGTCGACCGTCGGCTCCGGCCCCGGCTGGCGGGCGTAGATTTCCGCGGCCGAGCGCGCCTGCGCCACGAAGGCGGGTGTCGCGCTTTCGGGGACGGTGCGGTTCAGCGCATAAGCGGTGGGCGCGCAGCCGATCAGGATCAGCATGATCAGGCCCATGCCCTTCTGCCCGTCGTTGCTGCCGTGCGCGAAGCTGACCGCGGTGCAGGTCGCGATCAGCGTCGCGCGAATGCCCCTGGGCGGCGGTGCTTGCGTGTCGGGTTCGCGATAGAGCTTGGGATCGCGGAGGAAGCGCTTCATCACCAGCAGCAGCACGAGGGCGGCGGTGAAGCCGATCAGCGGGCTGAAGAACAGCGCGGAGAAAACCTTTTCTGCCTGATGCCAGTCTACGCCCGAGGTGCCGTTCAAACCCCGGGCCAGCAACTGATTGGCGAGGCCGACGCCGAGGATCGAACCAATCAGCGCGTGGCTCGACGAATTGGGCAGGCCAACATACCAGGTCGCGAGGTTCCACAGCACCGCCGCGAGCAGCAGCGCGAAGATCATCGCGAACCCGCCCGCCGAGCCAGTGTTGATCACCAGATCCACGGGCAGCAACGTGATGATCGAATAGGCGACCGCACCCGACGAGGCGAGCACGCCCAGGAAGTTGAACACGCCCGACCAGACGACGGCCAGCGGCGCGGGCATGGCGTGGGTGTAGATCACGGTCGCGACGGCGTTGGCCGTGTCGTGGAAGCCGTTCACGAATTCGAAGCCGAGCGCGATCAGCAGCGCGAGGCCGAGGAACAGGAAGACGCTCGTCGCCAGCGTTTCGCCGACCTCTGCCGTATCCGTCAGGATGCTGGCGCCGGCATAGCCGAGCGCGCCGATCAGGACGGCGAGGAAGATCCACCGGCCGGCGGGGTGCAGGTGCCCGTCGAGCCGCGGGCCGCGTGCAGCCGTTTGGGGGGAAGCGGCGGAGAGCGTCGTAGCCATATGTCCGCGGTGGACCCTGTATGTGACGGGTTCGTGACAGCAGCTGATTCGAACCGTGCCGACAACGCACCGATCTGCCATTGTGTTCGGGGCGGCGGAGCACGGGGCGGGAGCCTTTGCCGGCGTGGTGCGTGTTAGCGGCGATGCATATCCCCTATCTCGATATCGACCTGCCGGACTGGGCGGGGAAGCTTGGCGGCGTGCTGGCGTTCGTCCTGCTGCTGTCGCTGGTCCATCGCATCCTGTTCGCGGCGCTGCGCCGGCTGGCGGGACGCACTGCGACGAAGACCGACGATATTCTGATCGCACGGCTGGACCGGCCGAGTTTCTGGCTGGTGATCGTGATCGCACTCGCCGCATCGGGGCCGGGGCTGGACCTGCCGCGCTATTGGGAGACGATCTGGCAGCGGGTGCTGGGGCTGCTGACGCCGGGTATCTTCGGCTGGATGCTGCTCGCCGGGCTGACCGCCTATCGGGATATCAGCGAAGTGCGGTTCGACATCACCGCCGCCGACAATCTGAGGGCGCGGCGGCGGCGGACGCGGATCGGCATCCTGCACCGGATCGGGGTCTTCGTGCTGATCCTGATCACGGCGATGATGATGCTGATGAGCATCCCGTCGGTGCGGACGATCGGGGTGACGCTCGCCGCCTCCGCCGGTGTGGCGGGCCTTGCCATCGGCGCCGCGGCACAGCCGGCACTGAAGAACCTGATCGCCGGTATCCAGATGGCCTTTACCGAGCCGATCCGGATCGACGACGTCGTCATCATCGACAACGAATGGGGACGGATCGAGGATATCCGGCTGACCTATGTCGTGGTCCGGATCTGGGACGACCGGCGGCTGGTGGTACCGGTGTCGAAGTTCCTCGAGAATAGCTTCCAGAACTGGACCCGGGAGACGAGTGCGCTGTTGGGGTCAGTATTCTGGTATCTCGATCCCGCGGCCGACGTGGCCCGGATCAGGGCGAAGCTGGAGGAGGTCGTTCGGGCCAGCCCCCGCTGGGATCAGCGGTTCTTCAACTGCCAAGTCACTGATTCAAAACAAGATGGGCTGATGGAGGTGCGCGGGCTGATGACCGCCAAGGATGCCTCCACCGCGTTCGATCTGCGGTGCGAGGTGCGCGAGGCGATCTATGCGTTTATCCGCGACGAGATGCCCGAAGCCCTGCCGCGCACCCGCATCATGCCGGCTCCTGCTCCATCTCCAGCGGGGCTTCCATCAGCGCCTCGGTAAAGGTCTTGCGCCACCAGCCGATATCCTCGCGCGTGATGACGTCCATCATCCGCTGCCAGCGTTCGATGCGTTCCTCGCGCGGCATGCGCAGCGCGAGCATGATCGCGTCGGACATTTCCTCGGCCGAATAGGGATTGATGAGGACGGCGTCGGTCAGCTGGCAGGCGGCGCCGGCGAAGCGCGACAGGATGAGGACGCCGGGGTCCTCGGGATTCTGCGCGGCGACATATTCCTTGGCGACGAGGTTCATCCCGTCGCGCAGGGGCGTCACCAGCCCGATCTTGGCGGCTCGATAGATGCCGGCGAGCACGTCGCGCGGATAGCCCTGGTTGACGTAGCGGATCGGTACCCAGTCGATATCGGCATAGGCGCCGTTGATCCGGCCCGCCAACCCTTCGAGATTGCTGCGGATCTTCTGATAGCTGCCGACGGTCGCGCGGCTGGGCGGCGCGATCTGGAGCAGCGTCACTTCCTTCCGCTCTTCCGGATGTTCGACGAGGAAGCGTTCGTAGCCGAGGAAGCGCTCTTCGAGCCCCTTCGAATAATCGAGCCGGTCGACGCCGACGATCATGTCGCGCCCCACGGCGGCGTCGCGCATCTGGCGGAAGGCGAGGCGGCCGCGCGTGCTGGTGGCGAGGCCGGCAAATTCCTTGGCATCGATGCCGATCGGGCAGGCCATGACGCGTACGCGGCGGTCGCCGAGCACCAGCTCGTCGCCGTCGACGATCGCGCCCAGTTCGGCGGTGCAATAATCGCGGAACGACGACAGCCATTCGTCGGTGTGGAAGCCGATGACGTCATAGGCGAACAGGCTGCGCACTAGCCCTTCCGCCTCGGGCAGGATGGCGAGCAGGCGGCGCGGCGGCCAAGGGATATGGAGGAAAAAGCCCAGGCGGTTCTTCGCACCGCGCTTGCGCAGCTCCTGCCCCAACGGGAACAGGTGGTAATCCTGGATCCAGACCGCGTCGTCTTCCTCGATCAACGGCTGGACGGTGTCGGCGAAGCGTTCGTTGACCCGCTGGTAGCCGCCGGCAAATTCCCGTTCGTATTCCGCCAGATCGACGCGATAGTGAAAGAGCGGCCACAGGGTGCGGTTCGCGTAACCGTTGTAATATTCCTCGATATCCTGCTCTTCGAGGTCGACGGTCGCGGTGGTGACGCCTTCGTTGCGCTGGAAGGTGATCTGGCCGGTATATTCGTCGGTCCGCTCGCCCGACCAGCCGAACCACATGCCCTTATATTCGCGCAGGGCAGAGGCGAGGGCGACGGCGAGGCCGCCCTGCGCCCCCCCGGATTTAGACCCCGAGGGGGCAGACACACGATTGGAAATGATGATCAGACGGCTCAGCGGATCGAACTCCAGGGTTTGGACAGCAGGACGGCGCAGTTGATCATGCCGACCAGCGAATAGGTCTGGGGGTAATTACCCCACAGCTCCAACGACGTAGGGTCGATGTCTTCGGACAGCAACCCTGACGCGGTGCGGCGTGCGAGCATCTCGTCGAAGAGCGCCCGCGCATCGTCGTGGCGGCCGGTGACGTGCAGGGCCTCGATCAGCCAGAAGGTGCAGACGTTGAACGCGGTTTCGGGCAGGCCGAAATCATCCTCGGTATCGTAGCGGAGCATGAAGCTGCCGCGGCGCAGGCCCTGTTCCACCGCTTCGAGCGTGCCGAGGAAGCGCGGGTCGGTGGGTTCGAAGAAGCGCAGGTCGAGCAGCTGGATCAGGCTGGCGTCGAGGTCGTCACCCGAGAAGGTCGCCGACATGCGGTTCGTGTCCGGCCGCCATGCCTTGTCCTCGATCACGCCGCGGATATGGTCGGCGCGATCCTGCCAGAGCGTGCAGCGATCCTCCATGCCCAGCGCATGCGCGGCATTGGCGAGCCGGTCGCACGCCGCCCAGCACATCGCGACCGAATAGGTGTGGACGCTCTGCCGGGTGCGCAGCTCCCACAGCCCCGCGTCGGGCTTGTCGTAATGCGTCCAGGCGCGTTCGCCGACCTGTTCCAGGCGGTGGAAATCCTCGACGGTATTGAGGCGCAGCAGCCGCTGATCGAAGAAGGCGTGGACGCTGCACAGCACGATCTGGCCGTAGGCGTCATATTGATGCTGCTCGTAGGCCGCGTTGCCCACGCGCACCGGGCCCATGCCGCGATAGCCCGCCAGCGCCGGCGCGAAGCGTTCGGTCAGCGTCGCTTCGCCGAGCACGCCGTACAACGGCTGGATATGCCCGCCGCGCGCATCGTCGACGATATTGCGCAGATAGCCGAGATAGCCCTCCAGCACGTCGAGCGCGCCGAGGCGGTTGAGGGCCTGGACCGTGTAATAAGCGTCGCGGATCCAGCAGTAGCGATAGTCCCAGTTCCGCTCCGACCCGGCATGTTCGGGGATCGAGGTGGTGAGCGCGGCGACGATCGCGCCGGTTTCCTCATGCTGGCACAATTTCAGCGTGATCGCCGAGCGGATGACGACATCCTGCCATTCGAGCGGGATGGCGAGACCGCGCGTCCATTCCTGCCATTCGGCGATCGTCTGGGTGAGCATCGCCTCCATCGATTCCGCCAGATCGCCGCTGAAGCTCTCATCAGGTCCGAGGAAGAAGTGGAGCGGGCGTTCGAGGCGGAAGATGCGCTCTTCCTGGATCATGCCGATGGGCGCCGTGGTGGTGAGGCGCATCTGCATCGTATCGAGGTTGATACGCAGATGGTTCGACCCGCCGATCTGTTCGCGGCAGGCGCCGCCCCAGCCGCAGGTGGTGCGCAGCCGCATCGTCATGCGCGGGGACCCCGCGACCGGGCGGACGATGCGCGCGAAGGCGACGGGGCGGTAGGTGCGGCCTAAGCGATCGAAGCGCGGGCAGAAATCGATCACCTCCAGCGCGTTGCCGGCGCTGTCGGTATGTGTGCTGACCAGGATCGGCGTGTTGCGGATGTAGTGCTGCTCGACCGACACCGAATCGGCGATCTCGACGCTCCAATAGCCGCTCTCCGGCTCGGCGCCGCCGACGAGGGCGGAGAAGATCGGATCGCCGTCGACGCGCGGCACGCACGCCCAGACGTAGCGGCCGGCGCGATCGATCAGCGCGCTGACCTGACAATTGCCGATCGGCCAGAGGTCTACGCTGGTCATTCGCTAAGGCTTTCGGTTGTGGCTTCGAGCCAGGAAAGGGTGTCGGCGACGCTGTCGAGGCGCCAGGCGGCGGCGGTGGCGCGGGGCGCGCCGATCAGGATGCCCGCGCCGCCGAGCGTGGCGGCGGCGGCCATGGCGGGTTCGTCGGTATCGTCGTCGCCCAGGAAGACGGGTTTGTAGCCGGCGAGGGCGGGGGCCTGCATCATCTGACGCAGCGCGCTGCCCTTGTCGGCGCCGGCGACGCGAACCTCGACCATCATCTTGCCGGTCTGCAGGTGGAGGCCGGCATCGGTCGCGAGGCGGGTGGCGAGCTGCGTCGCAGCGGCTTCCGCCGTGGGAACGGCGCGGTAATGGAGCGCGGCGCCGAGGGGCTTTTCCTCGACCAGGACGCCCCGTGTTGCAGTTGCGAAGTCGTGCATGTCGGCAACAATACGGTCGAGCGCGGCGGGTCGTTCCGCCTGGCTGACGCGGCCGTCGGGCCAGGCGACCTCCAGCCCGTGGCTGCCGGAGATGGCGAAGGCGGGGGCGCCGAACAGCGCGCGGATGCCATCGACCGGGCGGCCGGAAATGATCGCGACGCGGCCGTCGAGCGCGGTGGACAGCCGGTCGATCAGCGCGGCGAGGCGCGCATCGACGCGGACGGCGTCGGGCCGCTCCTGCAATTCGACGAGCGTACCGTCGAAATCGAGGAACAGCGCGGCATCGCGCAACAGGTCGGCGGGGGGCGGGGGCAGGTGCGTCACGGCGCCGCTGTCCGGGATCGGGGCGGGCGGGTCAAGCGGGTCCGGCGCCCGAGTCGGGATGCGCAGAAGTGGACGAAGTGGACGATACGTATTGCTCGGAAACGCCCCTCGTGCCGGGCCGCCGTGGGACGGGCGGGCGAGCGGAGGGCGCGAAGCATGGCGGGATCATAGCGGATCGGGGGCGTGTAGGACAGGGGGACAGGGGGACAGGGTGGCAGGATTGCGGCAACGGCGCAGGTCGATCATCATCCGCGGGTGGGGCATCGCCATCGGAGAATATATGCTCGCCTTTCGCGCACTGCTGATCGTGGCTTGGATGGCGCTGATCGCCTATACGGCGACCGTCATCGGCCATCACGGGTTGAACCTGATCCCGATCTTTTTTGGCGACATCGCACGAGGCGCATGGCCCGGCCAGTTCAACGCCGATTTCACGTGTTTCCTGATGCTGTCGGCGCTGTGGACGGCGTGGCGTAATGGCTTCACGCCATCGGGCTGCCTGCTCGGCATCGTGGCGTTGTTCGGCGGGGCGGCGTTTCTGTTGCCGTATCTTTTGATTTTGAGCCTTCGGGCACGGGGCGATGTCGCGGTGATGCTGATGGGGCGGCACGTCGGAAGTCGTTAACCATCGCATGCGACAAGCGGCGCAAGCCCGCCAGCGAAAGACCCCTTATGCCCGCCCCAACCATCGCCGCGACCCTGATCGTGCGGGACGAGGCGCGGTGTATCGCGCGGTGCCTGGCGAGCGTGGCGCCGTTCGTCGATCGGATCGTGGTGGTCGATACCGGCTCGGTCGACGATACCGTCGCGATCGCAACGGGTTGTGGGGCGGAGGTGCATCACCTCGGCTGGCCCGACGATTTCGCGGCCGCGCGCAACCATGCGCTGGGGCTGGCGGATGCGGACTGGCATCTGGTGATCGACGCGGACGAATGGATCGTCTCCGGCGGGGAGGCCTTGCGTGACTGGTGCGCGGGGGGGGAGCGGCTGGGGCGGGCGTGTGTGCTGAGCGACGATGGCGAGGGCGCGACGACGACGCGGAGCTGGATCACGCGGGTTCTACCGCGCGGCGTGCGGTTCGAGGGGCGGGTGCATGAGCAGGTCGCCTCCGCTTTGCCGCGGGTGCGGACCGGATTGCATATCGGACATGACGGCTATCGGGCGGCACAGATTGCCCGCAAGCGCGATCGCAACCATCGGCTGTTGCTGGCGGAGCTCGCCGGGCGGCCGGGCGATGCGTATCTGCTGTACCAGATCGCCAAGGATGCTGACATGCGCGGCGACGGTGCGGCGTCGGCGGAAGGCTATGCACAGGCGGTGGCGGTGACGCCGCCGGACGCGGGCTGGCGGCATGAGCTGGTGACCTGCGCGATTCCGGCGCTGGCGAAGGCGGGGCGGCTGGGCGATGCGATGGCGCTGGCCGAGGCGGAGATGCCGCGCTGGGCGGAGTCGCCGGACTTCTTCTTCGTGTTGGGCGACCTGTTGCTCGATCACGCCATCGCCGATCCGGCGCGAGCGGTCGACCAGTGGTTGCCGCTGGCGAGCGGGGCGTGGGAGCGGGCGATCGCGATCGGCGAGCGGCCCGATCTGGAGGGCAGCGTCGCGGGGCGGGGCAGTCACCTGGCCCAGCATAACCTCGACGTGGTGCGGGGGCAGCTGGCGATGCTGGGCGGTTAGGGGGGTATGGCTGGTGAGGAACGTCATCCCGGCGCAGGCTGGCATCTCCCGGTCGTAGCGCGGGGCAGGGCGCGCGGGAGATCCCAGCCTGCGCCGGGATGACGCTTTTGCCTTGGCGAGGGTGACGTCAGGCGTCGCGCCATGCCCCCGGTGCAAGGCCGTCGAGCGTCCAGTCGCCGATCCGCCAGCGCACCAGCCGCAGCGTCGGGTGGCCGACGGCGGCGGTCATGCGGCGGACCTGGCGGTTGCGGCCTTCGCGGATGGTGAGGCGCAGCCAGCGGTCGGGGATCGCCTGGCGCACGCGGATCGGGGGCGTGCGCGGCCACAGGTCGGGCGGGTCGATCGCCTCCACCTCGGCGGGGCGAGTGGGGCCGTCCTTCAGCACGACGCCGGTGCGCAGCGCGGCGAGCGCGGCGGCGTCCGGCATGCCTTCGACCTGCACGAGATAGGTCTTGGGCAGCTTGAACTTCGGATCGGCGATGCGCGCCTGGAGGCGGCCGTCGTCGGTCAGCAGCAACAGCCCCTCGCTGTCACGGTCGAGCCGGCCGGCGGGATAGACGCCGGGTACGTCGATGAAGCGCGATAGCGTGACGCGCTCTGCGGGCGTGCCGCGATCGGTGAACTGGCTGAGCACGTCATAGGGTTTGTTGAAGAGAATCAGACGCGGCATGTCGGCTCGTGCAGAGTGGTTGGCCCCGCTGTAACGGCGCGCCGCGGTGCTGTCGAAGCGCACGCAGGCCTAGTCGACACCGGCGCCATTCCCCTGCCTCGTCCGCGACTTCCACCCGTAGCGATAATTTTTGTCAAAAACGGTCCTATCTAGACGGACCGTTTACCTTGGACCGCTACCCCGGCCGCATGGGGAAGGTGCGATGACCAAGGATTACGTTCGAGGCCAATCGGTCGAGCAGGCGAGTTTCGAGGCGCTGGCAGGCGTCTGTACCGCAATGTTCATCGCCTTGTGCGCGGATACGGCCGCCGTCGCGGCGGTGCATTCGATGGTGGCGCCATGGTGGGCGTGGGCGGTGTTCCCGTTCCTGTACCTCGTCCCGAAGGGGCTGTTCTGGTACGTATTGCTGTTTCGGCGGCGCAACGCGATCCCCTCCACCGACGAATGCAAGCGTACGATGCGGCTCGTCAGCATCGAACTGCCGCTGGGTATGTCGCTGCTGGTCACGTGGCAGGTCTGGATTGCGCAATGGGCGACGTCCGACATGCGGCTGCTGCTGGCGCTGTGCATAGCCGGCCAGATGGTGTTCGTGCTGTTCGGGTTGCAGCATGTCCGCGTTGCATCGGTCCTGGCGGCGATCAGCTGTGTCGTCGGCGTCCTGCTGATCGCGTCAGGCGCGGGCACGCATATCTGGGGCGTGGTGACGCTGCTGACCGGCGGTGTCGCGGGCCTTGCCTATGTCGCGAACCACAATTTCAACGACTTCGTCCGACTGGTCCGCTCACGCCTGACGCTGGAAATCAAGACGGCGGAGATCGAGGCACTGAGCGAACAGAATTTCCGCATCGCCAACACCGACATGCTGACCGAGATCGGCAATCGCCGCAGCTGCTTCCACGATCTGGACAAGGCGCTCGCCGTCGCGCGGGACAGCGGGCAGCCGCTGACGCTGGGCATCATCGACCTCGACGGGTTCAAGTCGGTGAACGACAGCCATGGCCATGTCGTCGGCGACCGGCTGCTGCGCGGGATGGCGGAACGGTTGCAGCAGGCGCTGGCCGGCGTCGCCGACGTCTATCGTCTGGGCGGCGACGAATTCGCGCTGATCATCGCGAACGAACAGGACGAGACCCGGCTGCTCGGCATCGGCGAATCGATCATCGCCGAGGTGGGCAAGTCGATCCGCATCGGCGAATTGCGCCTGCAGGTCGGCTGTTCGATCGGCTTTGCGGCCTTCCCCCGCATGGCCGACAGCGGCGACGATCTGTACGCACGCGCCGATTACGCGCTGTTCCACGCCAAGCGGACGGGCCGGATGAAGCCGGTGGTGTTCAGCGAGGAGCATGAGCGTGACGTCCGCGAAGCGGCACTGCTGGAGCGCACCCTGCGTGCCGCCGACCTGGAGGCGGAGCTGTATCTGCAATTCCAGCCGATCGTCGATTCGAGCCGGGATACGACGCTGCTGCTCGAATGCCTGGCGCGTTGGGACAGCCCGGTGCTCGGGTCGGTATCGCCAAGCAAGTTCATCCAGGTCGCCGAGCAATGCGGGTATATCTCGGCGCTGACCCCGGTGCTGCTCGACAAGGCGCTGCGTGCGATCACGCAATGGCCGGACGAGGTGGGCATTTCGTTCAACCTGTCAGGCCACGACATCGTCGCCGCCGATAAGGTGACGCGCCTGATCGAGATTCTGGAGCGGAGCGGCGTGCCGTCCCACCGCGTCGAGTTCGAGGTGACCGAAACCGCGCTGATGATGAACCTGGATGAGGCTCTGGCCAACATCCATCGGCTGAAGGCGACCGGCACGCGCATCTCGCTCGACGATTTCGGCACGGGTTATTCGTCGCTCAGCCAGATCCAGAAACTGCCGCTCGACAAGATCAAGGTGGACGGCAGTTTCGTGCGCGACCTGGCCGACAGCGAGGCGAGCCAGAAGATCGTGCGCTCGGTCAGTGCGCTGTCGCGCGACCTGTCGCTCAGCTGCGTGGTGGAGGGCGTCGAGACGCAGGAGCAGCTCGATATCCTGCAGGACATGGGGTGCAGCCTGATCCAGGGCTATTTCTTCGCCAAGCCGCTGCGCGAGGCGGACGTCGGTGCCTTCCTGGCAGACCAGGCGAGGGCACGCGGACTGCGGCTTGTGCCGAAACAGAATGCAGCGTGAGGTTCACCGCCACGACCGCTTTAGACGCACGGTGACACCCGGTCGCGGCTGACCGGCGTCCTCCTGTCGCGCCGTTTCGCGCACGAAAAAGGGAGGCGCCGACCGGCACCTCCCTTCGATACGTCTTCAGACGCGATCAGCCGAGCTTGGTGGCCACCAGCGCCTTCATGTCGACATTCGGACGCGCGCCGAAGTGGCTGATGATCTCCGCGGCGCAGATCGCACCGAGCTTCAGCGATTCCTCCAGGCCCTTGCCCTGCGCCTGACCGTGCAGGAAGCCGGCGGCGAACAGATCGCCCGCGCCCGTCGTGTCGACGACACGCTCGATCGGCTCCGCGGCAACCTCGGCACGCGCGCCGTTCTGCAGCGCGCAGGCGCCATGTGCGCCGCGCGTCACCACCAGCGTCGGCACCTGGGCTGCGATCTTGGCAACCGCGGCCTCGAAATCTTCGGTCTCGGCGAGGGCGGTCAACTCGCCCTCATTGGCGAACAGGATGTCGATCAGGCCATCGGCGATCAGGCTGCGGAAGTCGCCGCCGTGGCGACCGATGCAGAAGACGTCGGATAGCGTGAAGGCGACCTTGCGGCCCGCCTTGCGCGCGGCCTCGATCGCGACGCGCATCGCGGCGCGTGGCTCTTCCGGGTCCCACAGATAGCCTTCGAGATACAGGATCGCGGCGTCTTCGATCATGCCGAGATCGAGCGCGGCGGCCGGCAGGAACTGCGAGGCGCCGAGATAGGTGTTCATCGTGCGCTGGCCGTCCGGCGTCACGAAGATCAGGCAGCGCGCCGTGGTCGGCTGGCCGGGACGCACATCGGTGGTGAAGGCGACGCCCGCCGCGCGGATGTCGTGCGCGAACACTTCGCCCAGCTGATCGTCGGCGACCTGGCCGATGAAGCCGGTGCGGCCGCCGAGCGCCGCGATGCCGGCGACGGTGTTCGCCGCCGATCCGCCCGACACCTCACGCCCCGGCCCCATGCGATCGTAGAGCGCGTCGGCATCCTCGGGCGAAAACATCAGCTGCATCGAGCCCTTGGCGACGCCGATCGACTCGATGAACGCGTCGTCGGCCTGCGCGAGGATGTCGACGATCGCATTGCCGATCGCGACGACGTCATAGGTAGGGTGGGACAAGGGAAGCTCCGGAAAAGTCAGATGTCGCTCCCTAGGGGCGTGCGCGGTTTCGCGCAACGCGAGGGTGGGGGGGGCGTGGGGTGGGGTGAGCTATACCCGACACATTCCGTCATTCCCGCGCAGGCGGGAATCCAGAACCTCTGACGCTGCTGGTCGAACCGCGACGGTAGCGCGTCTGGATTCCCGCCTTCGCGGGAATGACGAAGAATGGGAGGGCGGCACCAATCGACCCGTATCGCCGCGCGATGCCGGTTGACGTCACAGCGCGCCCGCCCCACCCCCACACGCAATGCTCCGCGCTTTCACCCTGTCCCTCGGCCAACTCGGCGACGCCGCGATCCTGCGGGTGCTGGCGAAGTCGCTGGCCCTGACGGTGGCGATCTTCGTCCTGCTCGGGCTGGCGCTGTTCGGTGGATTGCACGCCGCCTTCGCCGATCTGGGCGCGGCGCTGGGCGACGGGCTGGCGGGGGCGCTGACGGTGGTCGTGTTCGTCATCGCCGCCTGGCTGCTGTTCCGCGTCGTCGCGATCGCGGTGATCGGGCTGTTCGGTGACGCGATCGTCGCGGCGGTCGAGGCGCGTCATTATCCTGCCGCGCATGCCATCGCGCGGGACGTCGGCGTCGTACGCTCCGGGCGGATGGCGCTGGCCTCGGCGGTGCGCGCGCTGGGCATCAATCTGGTGATGACGCCCGTCTATCTGGCGCTGCTGTTCACCGCGATCGGGCCGGCGATCGCCTTTTTCCTGGTCAATGGCTGGCTGCTGGGGCGCGACCTCGGCGACATGGTGGCGAGCCGACACATCGACGATGCGACGATGCGGGGCTGGCGCAAGGCGACCCGCGGCCAGCGGTTCGTGCTGGGCCTTGCCGTCGCGGGACTGTTCGTGGTTCCGCTCGCCAATCTGTTCGCGCCGATCCTAGGCGCGGCAATGGCGACGCACCTGTTCCACGGGGGGCGAGGGGGACACGCATGACGACGCGCACGATCTTGAGCCTCGCGCTCGCGGCAGGGCTGGGCGCGTGCGCCGCACCGGGGGCGGTCGTGCCGACGGTCAGCCGCCCGGTCGTGCCCTATACCAGCGCGGGGCTGGAGCGGGTGATCGGCCAGGACGCCGCGGGCCTCGTCCGCCTGTTCGGCCAGCCGGATGCCGACATTCGCGAAGGTACCGCGCGCAAACTGCAATTCGCCGGGCCGATCTGCGTGCTCGACGCCTATCTGTACCCGAAGGAGAATGAGGGGCCCCGCGTCACCTATCTCGACGCGCGCGAGCCCGATGGCAGCACGATCGACCGTGCAAGCTGCGTGGCGGCGCTGACCCGGCGCGAGGGGGGGAAGTAGGGCCTCCATCCGTCACCCCAGCCGACGTCCGGCTTTTTCCCAACCCACCGCAAGAAGAAGCGGGACCCCGGGTCAAGCCCGGGGTGACGAGGGAGGGGGCGCGACGTTGGCGGGAATCGCCTTAACATCGCCGGATCGCCCCGGCTTACGAGCCGTTGCCGCTAGCCCCCCTTCCTCACAGCGGCTAGCCTTGCCACCATGACCCAGCGCTTCCATTCGATCCACGCCCACCAGATGGTCCGCGTCGCCGCCGCGACGCCGCGCGCGAGCGTCGGCGATATCGCCGCGAACGTCGATGCGGCGGTCGCGATGGCGCGGGAGGCGGATGCGCGCGGTGTGGATTGCGTTGTCTTTCCCGAACTCAACCTGACGTCCTACGCGCTCGACGACCTGCATCTGCAATCGGCGCAGCAGCGCGCCAGCGACGCGGCGGTGCTGGCGTTCGCCGAACAGACTGCGGGATGCGCGCCGCTGCTGCTGGTCGGCGCGGCGCTGGTCCGCAACGGGCGGCTCTACAATTGCGCGGTGGTGGTGCATCGCGGGCGCATTCTGGGCGTGGTGCCGAAGAGCTTCCTGCCCAATTACCGCGAATATTACGAAAAGCGCTGGTTCGCGCCGGGGCTGGGCCTGACCGGCCTGACGATCCGGTTGGGCGACGGCGATGTTCCGTTCGGCACCGACCTGCTGTTCGCGGCGGAGGATCTGCCGGGCTTCGTCGTGCATGCCGAGATTTGCGAGGATTATTGGGCGCCAACGCCGCCGTCGACCATGGGCGCGCTGGCGGGGGCGACGATCTGCTGTAACCTCAGCGCCTCCAACATCGTCATCGGCAAGGCGCGCGAACGCATGCTGCTGGCCGCTGCGCAATCCGCGCGTGCCGCCTGCGCCTATGTCTATTCCGCCGCGGGGCCGGGTGAGAGCACAACCGATCTCGCCTGGGACGGGCAGGGGCTGATCTACGAACTGGGCGAGTTGCTGACCGAATCGAGCCGGTTTTCGAACGCGGCCGAGCTCGTCACCGCCGACATCGATTGCGAGCGGCTGGTGCAGGAGCGGTTGCGCAACGGCACGTTCAACGACAGCGCGGTCGCGGCGGGGCATCCCGAGCGCGGCGTCCGTCGAATCGGCTTTACGCATGGCGCGCGGGAGGGCGACACCGGCCTCGACCGCCACATCCGCCGCTTCCCTTTCGTGCCCGACGATCCCGCCCGCCGCGACGAGGATTGCTACGAGGCCTTCAACATCCAGGTCGAGGCGCTGGTGAAGCGGTTGTCGGCGACCGGTTCCAAGACGCTCGTCATCGGCGTGTCGGGCGGGCTCGATTCGACGCATGCGCTGATCGTCGCGGCGAAGGCGATGGACCGGATGGGACGGCCGCGCAGCGACATCCTCGGCTTCACCATGCCGGGCTTCGCCACCGGTGACGCGACCAAAAGCAACGCCTGGGCGCTGATGCGCGCGCTGGGCTGCACCGCCGACGAGATCGACATCCGTCCCACCGCGCGTCAGATGCTCGGCGACATGGGCCACCCCTTCGCCAGCGGCGAGGCGGTCTATGATGTCACGTTCGAAAATGTGCAGGCAGGCCTCAGAACGGATTACCTTTTCCGTCTGGCCAATCAGCGCCGTGGCATCGTGCTGGGCACCGGCGACCTCAGCGAGCTGGCGCTTGGCTGGTGCACTTATGGCGTCGGCGACCAGATGAGCCATTATGCGATCAACGCCGGGGTTCCGAAGACGCTGATCCAGTTCCTGATCCGCTGGTGCATCCGGACGGGCCAGTACGACGCGGCGACCAACGCCGTCCTCGCGACGATCCTGGCGCAGGAGATTTCGCCCGAGCTGGTGCCCGCCGATGCCGACACCGGCGCGATGCAATCGACGGAATCGATGATCGGGCCCTATGCGCTCAACGACTTCTTCGCGCATTACGTGATCCGCCACGGGCTGGCGCCGTCGAAGATCGCCTTCCTTGCCTGGCATGCCTGGCGCGACGCAGCGCAGGGCGGGTGGCCGGAGGATTTTCCGGCCGACGCGCGCGTCGCCTACGACCTGCCCACGATCAAATATTGGCTGGAGCGTTTTCTGATTCGCTTCTTCCAGACCAGCCAGTTCAAGCGGTCCGCAATCCCCAATGGACCGAAAGTGTCGGCTGGTGGGGCACTTAGCCCGCGGGGCGATTGGCGGGCACCGTCGGATGGCACTGCGTCAGTATGGCTGAACGAACTGCGCCGAAACGTTCCGTAGAATATTGCCTTCGGTATCATACGGGCGCAATATGAAGCCCTGATGACACCGCCTCCCCGGGATGGCTCACGCGATCGCCGGATCGAGGACCCATCCAACCTCTGTCTGATCCACCCCGCGTCGCACGCCTTGCTCCCCCTTGCCTTGCGGCACGGCGTGTCGGCGAATGCGGTGTCGCTTGCGGGCCTCGCCTGCGGGACGATCGCCGCCTTCGCCTATGCGCAGTGGCATGATCCGCTGATGGCGCTGGTCGGTCTCGCCTTCTCGGTCGCCTGGCTGGTCGCCGACGGGCTCGACGGCATGATCGCGCGGGCGACCCGGACCGCGAGCGCGCTCGGGCGGACGCTGGACGGCTTGTGCGATCATGGCGTCTTCGCGTTGATCTACCTCTCGCTGGCCTATACCGTCGGCACGGCCGGTGGTTGGGTGCTCGCGATCGCGGCGGGCGCGTGCCATGCGGTGCAATCCAGCCTGTACGAGGGCGAGCGCGCCCGTTTCCACCGCCGGGCGCGCGGGGAGGCGCTGTCGAGCGTTCCCGTGCCGACCGGCCCGTGGCTGGTGCGCGTCTACGATAGCGTCGCGGGCAGCGTCGATCGCATCTCGATGCCGTTCGAACGCCGCTTCGGTGCGGCCGAGGATCGCGCCGCCTTCGGTGCGGCCTATGCCGCGGCCGCGGTGCCGGTGATGCGCCTGCAGTCGCTGCTCACCGCGAACGTCCGCGTCTGGACGATCTGCCTGGCCTGCCTGATCGGCAATCCGCGTATTTTCTGGTGGGTCGAGATCGGCCCGCTGTCGGCCATCTGTCTGATCGGCCTCATCCGTCACCGGCGCGTCGAGCGCCGCTTCGTCCACGGCCAAGCGCCGCATTCCATCCTTCTATCCAGCGAACAGGGTCATTCATGAAGAGCATCAACATCGCCATCGTCGGCATCGGCAATTGCGCGAGCTCGCTTGTCCAGGGACTCGAATATTATCGCGAAGGCACGAACGACACGGTCGGCCTGATGCACTGGGAAGTCGGCGGCTATAAGCCCTCCGACATCAAGGTCGTCGCCGCCTGGGACGTCGATGCGCGTAAAGTGGGCAAGGATGTCGCCGAAGCGATCTTCGCCAAGCCCAATTGCACCGCGGTCTTCGCCGCCAACATTCCCGCGACCGGCACCGTCGTGAAGATGGGCGCGGTGCTCGACGGCGTCGCCGACCATATGAGCGAGTATAAGGACGACCGCACGTTCGTGGTCGCCAACGACACGCAGCCGACCAAGGAACAGGTCGTCGCCGATCTGAAGGCGAGCGGCACCGACGTGCTGATGAACTATCTGCCCGTCGGCAGCCAGGAAGCGACCGAATTCTATGCCGAATGCGCGCTGGAAGCCGGCGTTGCCTTCGTCAACAACATCCCGGTCTTCATCGCCTCGAACCCCGAATGGGCGAAGAAGTTCGAAGATGCCGGCGTCGCGATCATCGGCGACGACATCAAGGCGCAGCTGGGCGCGACGATCGTTCACCGCGTGCTGACCGACCTGTTCGCCAAGCGCGGCGTGAAGCTGGATCGTACGTATCAGCTGAACACCGGCGGCAACACCGACTTCCTCAACATGTCGAACCACCGCCGCCTGGCGTCGAAGAAGGTGTCGAAGACCGAGGCTGTGCAGTCGGTCGCGGCCGAGCGGCTGGAGGACGAGAACGTCCATATCGGCCCGTCGGACTATGTGCCCTGGCAGAACGACAACAAGGTCTGCTTCCTGCGCATGGAAGGCCAGCTGTTCGGCGGCGTGCCGATGAACCTGGAACTGCGCCTGTCGGTCGAGGATTCGCCGAACTCGGCGGGTGTCGCGATCGACATGATCCGCTGCGCTGCGATCGCCAAGGACCGCGGCATCGCCGGCGTGATCGACCCTGCCTCGGCGTATTTCTGCAAGCACCCGCGCCACCAGATGACCGACGATCTCGCGCAGATCGCGGTCGAGGACTTCATTAAGGCCGCCTGATGATCACGACGGGCCTGCTGCTCGCCGCCGGTCAGGGCACGCGCCTGCGCTCGGTCACGCCGTACAAGCCGCTGTGCCCGGTCGCGGGGCGGGCGCTGATCGACCATGCGCTGGACAGCATGGCGGCGGCGGGCCTGACGCGTGTGATCGTCACGCTGGGCTATGGCGCCGATGCGATCGCCGCACATCTCGCCAGCCGGGACTGGCCGGTCGAGGTGCCGACGGTGATGACCGATTTCCACCAGCCCAACGGCGTCAGCGCGCTCGCCGCGCGGGCGCTGGTGGGGCCTGAGGGGGCGGTGATGGCGATGTGCGATCATCTGGTGCTGCCGCGCCATTATCGGCGTCTTGCCCGCGCAGGTGCGGGGGAGGGGCTGCGACTTGGCATCGATCGGCGGCTGGGACATCCCTGGGTCGATCCGCTCGACGTCACCTGCGTCGCGACACGCGGCGACCGGATCGTCGCGATCGGCAAGGAGCTGGAGCCGCACGACTGTTACGACACCGGCGTCTTTGCGGTGGGGCAGGCCTTCTTCGATGCGCTCGCCGGCCTCGACAGCCCGTCGCTGACCGAGGGCGTGCGCATCCTCGCCGCGCAGGACCGGGCGCAGGTGGTGGATTGCAGCGACCTCGACTGGCTGGACGTCGATGACGCCCCCGCCTTCGCGCATGCCGAGGGCTGGATGACTCGGCTGGCGGCGTAGGCCACGCCGGGCCGAGGGCGTCCGCCGCCGGCCCGGTTTCCGTTCTACCCACAAACAAAAAGGCCGGGGGATCGCTCCCCCGGCCTTTTTTGCGTGCCCGGCGAACCGATCAGTCGAGCTTGCGGGCCGTTTCTGGCTGCATGGACGCATCGTCGACGACATCGATGATACCGCGACCGACGTAGGAACGGCTGCGGCTGTAGCCGAAGTAGATGACGAGGCCGATGAGGCCCCAGATCGGCAGCACCAGCTTCGCGGTGAGCGGCAGCGACAGGTACAGCACGACGCAGCCGATGATCGCGAGCGGCGCGACGATATAGACCGCCGGCGTGCGGAACGGCCGATGACGGCTGGGGTCGGTGCGACGCAGCACCATCACCGAGATCGCCACCATGAAGAAGGCGAACAGCGTGCCGGCGTTGGAGTAATCGGCGAGCTTGCCGACCGGCAGGATCGCGGCCGCCACCGCCGCGGCGACGCCGGTCATCAGCGTGACGACGTGCGGGGTGCGATAGCGCGGGTGGACCGAGGCGAGCTTGTTCGGCAGCAGGCCGTCGCGCGCCATGGTGAAGAAGATGCGCGTCTGGCCGAACATCATCATCAGCACGACCGACGGCAGCGCCAGCACCGCGGCGAGGCCGACGAGGCGACCGATCATCGGCCAGTTGATCACGTCGAGGACGTGGACCAGCGCTTCCTTCGAGCAGACGAGCGGTTCGAGCGCCCCGCTGGCAACGATCGCGGCGCAGCGGCCGGCGATCTCTGGCGTACCGGGCGAGAGCACCTTGCCGGCGAGCGAGGTGACCGGCTGCGCGCCGATCGCCCCGATCGCGCCCGAGGCGACGAGGATGTAGAAGATGGTGCAGATCGCGAGGCTGCCGATCAGGCCGATCGGCACGTTCCGCTGCGGGTTCTTCGTTTCTTCCGCGGCGGTCGAGACGGCGTCGAAGCCGACATAGGCGAAGAAGATCGAGGCGGCGGCACCCAGCACGCCGAGGCCCGACGAGCTGAACGGATTGCCGATGCCGGTGGGCAGGAACGGATTGAAATTGTCCGCCTTCATCACCGGAACCGTCAGGGCGACGAAGGCGGTGAGCGCGGTGATCTTGATCGCGACCAGCACCGCGTTGACGCGGGCGCTTTCGGTGGTGCCGATGATGAGCAGCCAGGTGACGAACGAGACGACGATGATCGCGGGGACGTTGACCCAGCCGCCCGTCGCCATCGCCTGCGTCAGGTCGGCGCTGGGCTCCGCACCGAAGGCGAGATACATATGCGCCATCAGCGCGTCGGCGTTGCTGATCGCGGCGGGCACGTGGAAACCGATGCCGTTGAGCAGGCCGACCGCGTGGTTCGACCAGCCGACTGCGACGGCGCTGGCGCCGACCGCATATTCGAGGATCAGCGCCCAGCCGACCATCCAGGCGAGAATCTCGCCCGTCACCGCATAGGTGTAGGTGTAGGCCGAGCCCGACACCGGCACCATCGAGGCGAGTTCGGAATAGCAGAGCGCGGCGACCGCGCAGATGAAGCCGGCGACGAGGAAGCTGAGCAGCATGCCCGGCCCCGCCTTTTGCGCGGCTTCCGAGGTCAGCACGAAAATGCCGGTGCCGATGACGGCGCCGATGCCCAACATGGTGAGCTGGAAGGCCCCGAGCGAGCGATGCAGGCCCTTCTTTTCGGCCGTGGCGAGAATGGCGTCGAGTGGTTTGACGCGCCCGAATATCATGTAGCGTATCCCCCCAGGTGCGTGGCGTCTTGAGCGCGCCGCCGCATGGTGAAGGGGGGGATGCTAGTCTCAAATGAAACGGAGGCAATCCCCTTAATGCAAGTGGATGGCGTTACCGCGCGAGCATGGGGCCCAACGGCGCGCCGCCGAACAGGTGGACGTGAAGGTGCGGCACCTCCTGCCCCGCATGTCCGCCGATATTGGCGAGCAGGCGATAGCCCGGGGCGACGAGGCCGTGTTCGCGCGCGACATGCCCCACCGCGCGGACGAAACCGGCGATCTCCGCATCGGAGGCGCGGGTGCTGAAATCGTCCCACGAGACGTAGGGGCCGCGGGGGATCACCAGGATATGGAGGGGCGCGACGGGCGCGATGTCGTGGAAGGCGACGGCATAATCGTCTTCGTACACCCGCTTCGACGGGATTTCGTCGCGCAGGATCTTCGCGAAGACGTTCTGGTCGTCATAGGGCAGGGTGGCGTCGATCGGCATGCGGGGTCCTCCTGCGGGCCTGTGTAGCCGGGTTGTTGGGGGCGATCGAGCCTTGCATCGTCACGGCGGGCTTCTCCATTTCGTCATCCCGGACTCGATCCGGGATACCGCTTCTTCTTGCCGCCGGAGGTAGCGGGACCTCGGATCAAGTCCGGGGTGACGAGGGGTAGGAGGCGCGATCCGCGTGTCGGCCGCGTTACCGGCTGGCCTTTTCGACATGGCCAGACACGCCCTCGCGCCGCGCCAGTTCGGCGCGGACGTCGTCCAGCGACAAGCCGGCGTCGGCGAGCAGGACAAGCAGGTGGAAGACGAGGTCCGCCGCCTCGGACGCGAGCTTGTCCGGCTCCGCCAAGGCGGCGATGACGGTTTCGGTGGCCTCTTCGCCGACCTTTTGTGCGATCTTTGGTCGGCCCTTGGCGAACAGGCTGGCGACGTACGACGTGCCGGCATCGGCATCGCGGCGGCTGCGGATCGTGGCGTCCAGGCGGTCGAGCGGGTCCATGTGCCCCGCTTGGCGTGGGGAAGGGGGCGGGGTCAATCCTTGTCGGCGTTGCGATGCGCAAAGCGGCGGCGCAGCGCGCGCCGGACGAGCCACAGGCCGAGCGCCGCGACGACGAACAGCGCGATGTCGGACCATTCGGGGCCGGTGCGGCGGTGGACGGTGCCGGAATGGCCCCCGGCGACCGACAGCAGGGCGAGCGACGTCATACCGTGGCGGCCGCGTCCGGCGCGGTCAGCCAGTCCCAGGCGGCATCGGCGGTGTCGAAGATGCGCAGATAGGGCTGCGTCATCAACCGCTGCACTTGCAGGCGGGTGATCGCACTGGCGGTGACGATGGCGATGCGGCTGGCGCGCGGGAAGCCGGCCAGCCGTTCGTGGATCGCCGCCGCGGCCTGCACGGGCTGGACGCTGCAGGCGCCCATGTCGATCCGAAGGCGATAGCCGCTCGTGAAGCCTTCCTTGCGGAACCGGTCCACCAGTTCCGCGGCATAGCGTTCGACGCCGGCCAGATCGAACAGCTTCTGCCACTGGATATCCAGCAGGTTGCACTCATGCCGAAAGGAAATGGTGTACATGGCTGACCTGCATAGCGGTCAAGCCTTGCGGAAACACTAAGCGAGGATCGGCCGGCGGACCGGAATTCCCGCCTGTGCCAAGGCGTTATGCGCGTCAGCGATGCTCGCCTCGCCGAAATGGAAGATCGAGGCGGCAAGCACGGCGCTGGCGTGGCCGTCGCGGATGCCGGCGACCAGATCGTCGAGGCCGCCGACGCCGCCCGAGGCGACGACGGGGACGCTGACCCGGTCGGCAATGGCGCGAACCAGATCGAGGTCGTAGCCCGAACGGGTGCCGTCCTTGTCCATCGAGGTGACGAGCAGCTCGCCCGCGCCGAGATCGGCGAGGTGCAGCGCGTGCTCGATCGCGTCGATGCCGGTCGGGCGGCGGCCGCCGTGGGTGAAGACCTCCCAGCGCTCTCCGACCCGGCGCGCGTCGACCGAGGCGACGCAGCATTGGCTGCCGAAGCGTTCGGCGATGTCGGCGACGACTTCGGGGCGGGCGACTGCGGCGGAGTTGACCGCGACCTTGTCCGCACCCGCCAGGAGCAGCGCGCGGGCGTCGTCGGCGGTGCGCACGCCGCCGCCGACGGTCAGCGGCATGAAGCACACCGCGGCGGTGCGGCGTACGACGTCGAGGATCGTACCGCGGTTTTCGTGGGAGGCGGTGATGTCGAGGAAGCAGAGCTCGTCGGCACCGGCGGCGTCATAGGCGCGCGCCTGCTCGACCGGATCGCCGGCGTCGCGCAGTTCGACGAAGTTCACGCCCTTCACGACGCGGCCGTCGGCGACGTCGAGGCAGGGGATCACGCGGGCGCGGACGGTCATGCGGATGGCCTTTGATGTCCGCGCGAAGACGCGAAGACGCGAAGAGGTCCGGCCGCTTGGCCGCGGGTCGCTCTGCAATCGCGATCGGGAGACGGCTGGCCGCCTGCGGCGATGGAATGACGCGGCCACGCGCGCGCCATCTTCGCGTCTTCGCGTCTTCGCGTGACCATCATCACGCCGCCCGCGCCACGGCGAGTGCGGCGGCGAGGTCGAGGCGGCCGTCGTAGAGCGCGCGGCCGGTGATGACGCCTTCGATACCGTCAGCCGCGTGGACCGCGAGCATGTGGATGTCGTCGATGCCTTTCACGCCGCCGCTGGCGATGACGGGGATCGAGACGGCGCGAGCGAGGTCGACGGTCGCGTCGACGTTGCAGCCCTTCAGCAGGCCGTCCCGGCCGACGTCGGTGAACAGGAGCGAGGCGACGCCCGCATCTTCGAACCGGCGGGCGAGGTCACGCACGCTGGTCGTCGAGACATCGGCCCAGCCCTTGGTGGCGACCATGCCGTCCTTGGCGTCGACCGCGACGACGATGCCGCCGGGGAAGTCGCGAGCGGCCTCGCGGACGAAATCGGGATCCTCGAGCGCGGCGGTGCCGATGACGACGCGCGACACGCCGAGGTCGAACCAGCGTTCGACGCTGGCGCGGTTGCGGATGCCGCCGCCGAGCTGAACATGGCCCGGGAAGGCGGAGACGATGCCGCGCACCGCCTCGCCATTCACCGATTCGCCGGCGAAGGCGCCGTCGAGGTCGACGACGTGCAGGTGCTGCGCGCCGGCATCGGCGAACAGCAGCGCCTGTGCAGCGGGATCGTCGCCATAGACGGTGGCGCGGTCCATATCGCCCTCGGCGAGGCGGACGACCTGGCCGCCTTTCAGGTCGATGGCGGGGAAGACGATGAGGGTCATCAGATCCTCCCCGGAACGGGGAGGGGGACCATGCGCAGCATGGTGGAGGGGGAGTGCGGCATAGGATGTCCCATGTAGGAAAAGCGGTCGTGCGCGGCGGCCCCCCTCCACCACTCGGCTGACGCCGAGCGGTCCCCCTCCCCGTGCCGGGGAGGAGTGGATGGCATCACGGCCGCCATGCGAGAAACCTTTCAAGCATCGCCAGCCCGTAGCGCTGGCTCTTTTCCGGGTGGAATTGCAGCCCCAGCATCGTGTCGCGGGCGATGGCGGCGGTGATCGGGCCGGCGTGGTCGCTGGTCGCGATCACGTCCTCGCCCTCGTAGGCGTAGCTGTGCAGGAAATAGGCCTCGCCCGCGGGGACCAGCGGGTGATCGCTGGTCGGCACCACGTCGTTCCAGCCCATGTGCGGGACCTTCGCCTCCATCGTACCGGGCTCGAGCCGCCGCACGCGGCCGCGCATCCAGCCGAGACCGCGATGTTCGCCCATCTCTTCGCCGACGTCCGCCATCAGCTGCATGCCGACGCAGACGCCGAGGAAGGGCGCGCCCTCTGCGCGCACGCGGCGATCGAGCGCCTCGACCATGCCGGGCACGGCGCGCAGGGCACTGGCGCAGGCGCCGAACGCGCCGACGCCGGGCAGGACGATGCGGTCGGCCTTCGCCACCGCATCGGCGTCGGCGGTGACGATGAGGTCGGTGGCGCCGGCCGCGCGCAGGGCATTTTCGACCGAGTGGAGGTTGCCCGCGCCGTAATCGATCAGCGCGATGCTCATGACGCCAGCATATCCTCGAGCGGCAACGCCGCCATGCTGGCGGTAAAGGGCGTGATGTCGGCGGTGGCCAGGCCGCGCGCGACGAACGGGTCGAGCGACACCATCGCCTCGACTTCGGCGCGTGTGCCGATCGCGATGACGATGCCGCCGGTGCGCGGCTGCTTGCGGCCCGAGGCGATCAGGCGCCCCTCGGCATAGCAGGCGCGCAGCCAGTCGACATGATCGCTCATCGCCGCGTCGATCGCGTCGAGGTCTGCGCCATAGGTCAGCGACACGATGCAGAGCGTCGTGCCGGGGCGGGCGAAGGGCTCGCTCACGAAATGCCCCCCATTACAGCACGCCCTTGGTCGACGGGATCGCGTCGCTCTTACGCGGATCGATCTCGACCGCGGTGCGCAGCGCACGGGCGAGGCCCTTGAACGCGCTCTCGACGATATGATGGTTGTTGCTGCCGTACAAAGTCTCGACGTGCAGCGTCAGCCCGGCGGTCTGCGCGAAGCTGTGGAACCAGTGTTCGATCAGCTCGGTGTCGAGTTCGCCCAGCCGCTGCATCGTGAAGCCCGACTTCCACACCAGCCACGGCCGCCCCGAAATGTCGAGCGCGACGCGGGTCAGCGTTTCGTCCATCGGCGACAGCGCGTCGCCGTAGCGACGGATGCCGCGCTTGTCGCCCAGCGCCTTGGCGATCGCCTGGCCCAGCGCCAGCGCCGAATCCTCGACGGTGTGGTGGCCGTCGATATGCAGGTCGCCGACGACCTTTAGGTCGATGTCGATCAGGCCGTGGCGCGAGAGCTGTTCGACCATGTGATCGAGGAAGCCGATGCCGGTCTTGATGCTGTAGACGCCGGTGCCGTCGAGGTTGACGGTGACGTCGATCCGCGTCTCGGCGGTGGAGCGGTTGATCGTGGCGGTGCGCATGGCCGTGCCCCATAGGACGGTTGAGTGCATGTCGTCACACACAAATTTGATGGGCCATCGTGGCGGCTTGACCCCGCCGCCGATCGCGCTACCCAAGGGGTCATGACCGACGGCCTGCCCGATAGCCTGATCCCGTATGACGAAATCGTCCAGGAGGCGCTGCGTGCCGTCGTCGGACGCGTGCTCGGCTCCGTCGCCGATTCGGGCGGCTTGCCGGGCGAGCATCATTTCTACATCACGTTCAAGACGCAGGCGCCGGGTGTCGATATCCCGCAACGGCTGATCGAACGCTTCCCGGACGAGATGACGATCGTCCTGCAGAACCGCTATTGGGACCTGCTGGTCGACGACCGGAAATTCTCGGTCGGCCTGTCGTTCAACCAGGTGCCCTCGAAGCTGGTTATCCCGTATTCGGCGATTACCGGTTTCCACGATCCGGCGGTGAATTTCGAGCTGCGCTTTCAGGCGACCGAAGGCCCGGACGATGGTCCCGAACCGCATGACGAGGCGGAGAACGACGGCCCCACCGTCACGCCGGCCGAAGACGGATCGAACGTCGTCAGCGTGGATTTCAAGCGCAAGAAGTAAGGCGCTTCGCCCGGTAGTTCGGTGCGAATGCGGACGAGGCGGGCAGGGTTGCGCGCGTCGCCGGCCGTCCCCATGTGCCGGTCTGCAAAATTATGGCCACATTTGACGACTAACTGGCGGTATTCCGGGGGCGGGAGATCGACATGACGTGTGTAGTTTCGGCAATTCTGACGACGATGCGCGCCATCGCCACGGCGGAGCTGTAAGCCATGCGTCCGCTGAGCTTTTATCTGTACGTGCTGGCCGGGGCGCTGATGATCATCGCGTCGGTGATCGCCCTGCCGTTCGTTCCGGCGCGGTCGCGCTGAGGAGCTGACCGGGCGGTTTTCGGTACGGGCGACCGCGGTGATGCTGGCTTCGCTCTGATAGACTTTTAGTAGAAGCGTCACCCCAGCGAAGGCTGGGGTCTCGTGCGGCTATCGATGCGCGCTTTGATCGGGAGATCCTAGCCTTCGCTGGGATGACGGTTTATTCGCGTGGATGCGGCGGACCTTTTTTCAGTCCGTCTTCTCTGATGCCGTTTCTGCGGCCCGGTGGATCCCTGACCAAGTCCGGGGTGACGGCGTGATTTTGGCTGCGCTGTTGCCGTTGTCGATGTTGCGAAACAGCCTTGGCGATTGCGAGCTGTCACAGCCCTGCACCCGCCACGTCATCCAAACCGATCGGGAACATCGCCGGCCGCATGAGGGCGCGATGTTCCCGATTCGGGGAAGGCGGGGTTACGCCTTGACGTGCTGCGAGATGTACTTGTTCATCTCGAACATCGTCACCTTGTCCTTGCCGAAGACCTTCTTCAGCTTGTCGTCGGCGAGGATCTCGCGCTTGTTCTCAGGGTTCTGCAGGTTGTTGGACTTGATATATTCCCACACCTTGCTGATCACCTGGCTGCGCGGCAGCTTCTCGTTGCCGACGACCGCTCCCAGCTCGGGAGACGGCTGCACGGGGGCGTGGATGCCGCCGGTCTTGGGTGCAGTAGCCATCGCATTCCTTCCTGTTTGCGCCCGGTCCAGCCCGGGGCGTTGAAACGTTACGCCTTTTTGAGCGCGTCCGCCTTGTGCGCTGCCTTTCCGCCGTTGTCACTCTTTACAATGAACTGCGGGTCGTCCTTCGACGCGCGGACGGTGTGGCCCTTGATCGTCGTGTCGCTCGTCTGCTTCTTTTCGACCGTGCCATGGGCGGTGCCGCCATGGCTCTTCCAGGTCACTTCGTCGCCCTTCTTCAGGTCTGCCATGATCGCCTCCATTGCATGGTGCGCGATCAAGCGCTTGGCGGGGCGAAGGGTTGCGCGTCGGTTGCTGATCCAGCCTAGCTGGATCAGGTACGGTGCCGGCCCGCTCCCCCTCCCGGCCACCCATTAGGATACCGTGTGGGCGGCCGGGAGGGGGAGCGGGCCGGCACCGTACATCCGCGTGAGCGGATCGAACGTCAGAACTTGAAGCCGACCGCCGCGCCGTAGCGGCGCGGTTCGATGGTGAAGATGTTGGTGTACAGGCCCGACGACTGATCGGCGACCGCCTGGCCGGTGATCGCATTGTTGTTGGTCAGGTTCTGGACGAAGGCACGCAGGTAGAAGCGGTCGTCCGGCGCATTGAGCTGCACCTGGGCATTGACGACTTCATAGCCCGGTACGCGATCGATGTTCATGTTGAACACGCTCGCCGAGAAATTGCCGGTATAATTGAGGTCGGCACGCGGCACGAGGCTCCAGCCGCTGCCGAAGTCCATCGTATATTGCGCACCCACCGACCATTTGTACGTCGGCGCCTGCGGCAGCGTGTTGCCGTTGAGGCCTACGGGCACGCCATCGGTGACGGTTACCGGGGTCTGCGTCGCGGCCGCCTGCGCCTGCAGCACCGAGCAGATGCCGAAGGCTCCGGTCGTGCCGGTGCCGGAGATCGACGTCGGCCCCTGCAGGCCGATGCCGCGGTTCACCGCGGTGACGAAGCCGTTCGACACCGCTGCGCCGCCCGCATTGGGAATGACGACGCAGTTGGACGCGTTGGTGATATCCTTGATAATCACCGTGTCCGTTCGGCCACCCGAGGGCAGGCGCGGGTTGATCAGCGCCTTGTTGCCGGTGATTTCGGTGTGCAGGTAGCTGGCGTTCATGTTGACGACGAAGCGCGGAATCGGCGCGACGATGGCTTCGGCTTCGAGGCCGTAGATATTGGCGTCGACATTGTCGTTCACCGCGGTGCGCGCGACGATACGGCTGAGCTGTAGCCCCTTGTACTTATAGTAGAAGCCGGTGACGTTCAGGCGCAGCGCGCCGTTCAGGAACGTGTTCTTCGACCCGATTTCGAACGCGTCGACCTGTTCTGGCGTGAAGGTAGTCGGCACCGAGAAGCTGGCCGCGACCGGCGGGTTGATGCCGCCCGACTTATAGCCGCGCGAATAGGAGGCGTAGAGCAGCTTGTTGTCGTCGATCTTGTAATCGAAGACCGCGCGGCCAGTGAGGCGGCCAAACGACACGTTGCGGCGGGCATAATCCTGGATGCCGGGCGTCGTCGGGTCGAAATCGACCTGCGCATAGTTAAAGCCGTTCTGGATTCCCTGCGCGCCATAAGGCGTCAGCACGTTGAGCGTGAGGTTGCGCGCCTGCACGAACTTGTCGTCATGGTTGTAGCGCAGACCCAGCGTCAGCTTGGCACGCTTGCTGAATTCGAAATAGGTTTCACCGAAAATGCCATAGGATTTCAGGCGGAAGCGCGGCGAGTCGTTGCGGTAGAAGGGCGTCGAGAGGAAGGCATTCCCGCCCACGCCCGGGATCGCCGCCGACGAGGCCGCGCCGAGGATACCCGAGGCGTAATCGAGGCCGAAGGCATTGACGAAATAGTCGTTATTCTTGCTGAGGCTGTCGAGGTAGATACCGCCCAGCAGGAAGTTGAACATGCCGTCGAACTTGCTGTCGATGTGCGCTTCGGCCGAGAACTGGCGGTTCTGGATGCGCGACCGATCGAAGTCGAGGCTTTGCGGGAAACAGCCGATCGCATTGCCGCCGTACACGCCGACATTGTTGGGATCGGACGCCGACTGGCAGACGCCGCCCGCCGGGCCGTTGGGGATCAGCGTCTGGCGCACGCCGTTGAGGAAGGCGAAGGGCGATCCGGCGCGGCCCAGCGCATTGAGGTTGGCGAGGCCGGCGTTGTTCGCCAGCGGCGCCTCGACCGCGAGGTTATAGTCGACGGTGCTGTCGACCGAGTTGCGCGTGTAACCGCCGGTGATGTTGAGGTTCACCGGGCCAAAATCGTGGAAGACCTTGACCATATATTGCTCTTCGTCCGCGAAATAGGTCGGACGATAGTCGAGGCGAACAGTGCGCACGTCGGCGGGGTTGACGACGCCGGCGTACGGGTCGGCACCGTACAGGCTCTGCAGCGCGAAGCGGCCGAGCGCGGGGTTGTTGACGTTGAAGAATTCGGTCGAGGTCAGCACCGCGGCGAGCGTCGAGAGGCCGTTGGTCGTCTCGTAGCTCTTGGTATCGGGCAGACAGCCCAACACGCCGGTCGGATCGCGATGGCACAGCTGCTTCTGGATGCGGCTGCGATTGTCCTTTTCGCGGAAATAATAGCCCATCAGGTCGATGCGCGTGTCGGACGACGGCTCCCACGACAGCGTGCCGCGGATCGCATACAGATCGCGATCGTCGATGCGGCTGTTGTCATAGGTGTTGAAGGTATAGCCGTCGCGCTTCAGATACGTGCCGGCGACGCGGATACCGAGCGTGTCGGTGATCGGCAGATTGAACATCGCCTTCGCGCGCTTCGAATCGTAATTGCCATATTCGAATTCGCCCGCGGCATGGACGCTGCTGAGATCGGGCTTGGCGGTGATGAAGTTGACGACGCCCGACGTGGCGTTGCGGCCGAACAGCGTGCCCTGTGGCCCGCGCAGCACTTCGACGCGTTCGAGGTCGAAGAATTCGCTTTCGAACAGGCGCGTGGTGGCGAGCGGCATGTCGTTGACGTGGATCGCAGTCGCCTGATCGCAGGTCACCCCGACGCACAGATCGCCGATGCCGCGGATGGTGAAGCTGGAGGTGGTGAAGCCCGTCTTGGTGAAGGTGATGCTGGGCAGCGACTGTTGCAGCGCGATCGGGTTGACGATCTGCTGCTTTTCGATGTTGTCAGCGGAGAAGGCGCTGACCGCGATCGGCACGTCCTGCAACCGCTGCGACTGGCGCTGCGCGGTGACGACGATGTCCTGGATGCCCGTATCGGCGGACGCGGCATTGGGATCGATGCTCTGCGCCGAGGTCGCTTCCTGTCCGGGCCCATTGGTGGGTGCCGTATTCTGCGCGGACGTGGTAGCGCCCGTCTGTGCGGCGGCGGGCATGGCGGCCGTCATGGCGAGGGCGGATGCGGCAAGCAGTTCGAATTTCTTCATGATGGCCTCGTCTCCCTGTCGCCATCCGGTCTTGCGCCGGTAGAGCGGTTTCCAGTCTGCGGTATGGTGGAGTTAGCGTCGGAATTTCGTCGTCGTCAAACGTTTTGTACAGTGGGAAACTGCCGTATGCGAGGCCGCGGCGATCACCACGATAAGTTGCGAAATTGAACGTAAGGTTTGCTGCACCGCAGCGATGAGCCAGTTGGCCGAAAGGGTATGGAATGTCACACGATCACGCGGCACCGGACGACGGGGATCTGGTTGCCTCCGCGGCCGAGGCTGCGATCCCTCAGGATGTGGCGGAGGCGATCCGCACGCTGATCCGCTGGGCGGGCGACGATCCCACGCGCGAGGGGCTGGTCGACACGCCGCGCCGCGTCGCCAAGGCGTGGCGCGAATATTGCGCCGGCTATGGCGACGATCCCGCGCATCACCTGTCGCGCGTGTTCGAAGAGGTCGGCGGCTATGACGAGATCGTGCTGCTGAAGGACATCCCTTTCCAGTCGCATTGCGAGCATCACATGGCGCCGATCATCGGCAAGGCGCATATCGCCTATCTGCCGAAAGACCATGTCGTCGGGATCAGCAAGCTCGCGCGCGTGCTGCACGGCTTTGCCCGGCGGTTGCAGGTGCAGGAGCGGCTGACGGCGGAGGTCGCCGATTGCATCTGGGAAAATCTGCGCCCGCAGGGTGTCGCGGTGGTGATCGAGGCGAGCCACGCCTGCATGACCGCACGCGGCGTACGCACGCCCGGCGTGTCGATGGTGACCAGCCGGATGATGGGCGTATTTCGCGACGACGAGCGCAGCCGCAAGGAAGTGCTGTCGCTGATGGGCCTGCGCAGCTGATGGCCAGCCCGGCGCTGGGGCATGTGCTGGTCACGGGCGGCGCCAAGCGGCTGGGCGCGTGCATCGCGCGTGCCTGCGCCGCCGCCGGGTGGCGCGTGGTGATCCATTATGGCCGATCCGCCGACGACGCGCAGGCGCTGGCGGAGGAGATCGGCGGTGCGGTGGTGCAGGGCGACCTGTCCGATCCGTCGCAGGCGGCGGCGCTGTTCGCACGCGCCCGGGCGGCGGCGGGCGGAGCGATCGCGGCGCTGGTGAACAGCGCGTCGGCGTTCGAGTTCGATCGGCCCGAGGCGATCGATGCAGGGCTCGCGGCCCGGCTCCATGCGACCAATGCAATGACGCCGGCGGTGCTGGCGAGCGCGCTCGCCGCGCAGGAGGACGTTGCGGACGGGGCGGTGGTCAATCTGCTCGACCAGAAGCTCGCCAATCCGAACCCCGATTTCTTCAGCTACAGCTTGAGCAAATATGCGCTCGCCGGTGCGACGACGATGCTGGCGCAGGCGCTGAGCCCGCGCGTGCGGGTGAATGCGGTGGCACCGGGGATCACTTTGCCGAGCGGCGGGCAGAGCGAGGCGGAATTCGCCGCGGTCGCCTCGGACAATCTGCTGCGCCATCCGGTGGGGGCAGACAATGTCGCGGCGGCGGTCGTGTATCTGCTCGGCGCGCGCAGCGTCACCGGGCAGACACTTTACGTCGACGCCGGCCAGCGGTTCGTGCCCAGCGCGCGCGATGTGATGTTCGGGGATGAGGCATGAGCGTCTACACCACGATCCTCGATGGACTGGAGGTGGCGATGCGCCTCGGCATCCACCCGCACGAGGCCGAGCCGCAGCGCGTGCGCCTGTCGGTGTGGATGACGGTCGATTATGCCGCGCCGCCCAGTGCCGACCGGATCGAGGAAGTGCTCGACTATGACTTCGTGCGCGACGGTATCCGCCGGCTTGCCGATGGGCCGGGCTTTGCGTTGCAGGAGACGCTGGTCGATGCGGTGGCGGCGCTGTGCCTCGCCGATCCGCGCGTGCGGCAGGTGCGCGTGCGCTCGATGAAGGTGGACGTGTATCCCGACGCAGCGGTGGGCTGCGAGATCGAGCGGGGGCGGTGCGCTTGAGCTATTCCCTTCCGTCATCCCGGCCTTGAGCCGGGATCCCGCTTTGTCGACCGTCGATAGCGGGATCCCGGATTAAGCCCGCGATGACGGAGCGTCAGAGGCTCAGGGCGTCTTCAACGCTGCTGCCAGGCTGGCGGTGGCGCTGCCGCGACGGGCGGGTTGGGGCTGCGAGGCGTCGGGGGCCCAGCCGGTGAGGAAGACGATGGAAAAGCGCTCCGTCGTCCGCCCGTCCGGCCCCGCCGCCTCGGCGAAGGCGGCGGCGGCGCGGGCGAGCGTGCCGCGCGTCATGCCGGTCCGCGCGGTCAGGATATTGCCCAGCGCACTGCCGCGCAGATCGTCGAGCAGCCGGCCGAAGCTCGCATAGCGCACGTCTAGCGTCTCGACGTCGGCGACCGGCAGGGTCAGGCCGGCGCGGACGAGCAGATCGCCCGCCGAGCGGACGTCGATCTGCGGGTGCAGCCGGGGAGCGGGCCGGTCGCCCTCCGCTGCGCGGAACGCGGCGCGGAGCGCGGGCAGGCTGCCGGCGCCGAGGAACGCGCCCAGGAACACGCCATCGGGCCGCAACGTGCGGCGGATGAGCGACAAAGCGCCGGGCAGGTCGTTGACCTGGTCGAGCACGCCGGCGCTGAGCACCGCATCGAAACTGGCATCGGCGAAGGGCAGGCGGTCTTCGTCTGCCTGTACGCCGCCGCTGGCGCGCGCGAAGGCGAAGCCGGGGTCCATCCGCGCCACCCGCGCGCCGGGCACCGTGAGCGTGGTGTCGCTGGCGCCGATATCGAGCACGTCGGCGAAATCGCGCTTCACGGCGGCGAGGCGCTCGAGCAGCCCGTCGACCATCGTTTCGCGCAGGAAGGCGTGGGCGGCATAGTCGCCCGCAGCGGCGCGGTCGCGGCGGCGGCGGCGGGCCGCGGCGTCGAAAATGGCATTGGGGGCGGGACTGGTCACGGGCCGGCTTGTGCCTTTCGGACGGCCGGGCGACAAGCGGGCATGAGCCGATTTGCGCCAGGCATCGCCGCGTCTGCCCTGAAGGGGTTGGCGGGCGGCGTGGGGGTGCTGGTGGCGCAGGCGCTGCCGCCGCGCTGCCCGGGATGCGGCGAGCCGGTGGCGGCGGACCATCGCTTCTGCGCCGCGTGCTGGAGCAGCCTGCACCTGATCGGGCCGCCGTGGTGCGCGACCTGCAACCTGCCCTTCACGCATGCGATGGGGGAGGGCGCGCGCTGCGGCGCCTGCCTCGCCGATCCGCCGCGCCACCGCGGGGTGCGGGCGGCGGTCGCTTATGGCCCGATCGCGCGGCAACTGGCGCTGAGGTTGAAATATGGCGGCCGGATGGGGATCGCGACGACGATGGCGCAGCGGATCGCACCGCTGGTGCCGCCGGACATCGATCTGCTGGTGCCGGTGCCGCTGCATCGCTGGCGGCTGTGGTCGCGCGGCTACAACCAGGCTGGGCTGATCGCGGCGGCGCTGGCGCGCGAGACGGGGCTGCGGCACGATCCCTTCGCGCTGACCCGGCGGCGGCGGACCGCGGCGCTGCGCGGGATGGGGCGCAAGGCGCGGGCGGGGGCGGTGAAGGGCGCCTTTGCCGTACCCGACCCGGCGCGGGTGCGCGGGCTGCATATCGGGCTGGTCGACGACGTCTATACCAGCGGCGCGACGACGGACGCCTGCACCGCAGTGCTGCTACGCGCGGGGGCGGCATCGGTGACGATCCTGTGCTGGGCGCGGGTGATCGCGGAGAGCGACGATTGACAAGACCGCCGTCGCATCACACCTCCACAGGCATGGCAAAGGTCGAAATCTACACCAAGGCATTCTGCCCCTATTGCTCGCGCGCGATGCGGCTGCTGGCCGAGAAGGGCGTCGAGCCAGTGGAATATGACATCACGATGGGCGGTCCGCAGCGGCAGGAGATGATCCAGCGCGCCAACGGCCGCACCACCGTGCCGCAGGTGTTCATCGACGGCGCGCATATCGGCGGGTCGGACGATCTGGCGGCGCTCGACGCGCGTGGCGGGCTCGATCCGCTGCTCGCCGGCTGACGTCACACCCGTGCTGATCGCACTGTTGCAGATGACGAGCGGGATCGATCCCGCCGTCAATGCCGCGGACCTGCGCCACGGCATCGCCGCGGCGAAGGCGAACGGCGCGGGCATGGTCTTCGCGCCGGAAATGGCGGGGCTGCTGGATCGCGATCGCGTGCGGGCCGCCGCGTCGATCCATGCCGAGGGCGACGACCCCGTGCTGGCGACGGTGCGCGAGGCGGCGGCGAAGGCGGCGATCTGGGTGCATCTCGGGTCGCTGGCGATCCGGCGTGACGACGGGCGGCTCGCCAATCGGAGCTTCGTGATCGACGACACGGGCGCGATCCGCGCGCGCTACGACAAGCTCCACCTTTTCGACGCGGATCTACCGACGGGCGAAAGCTGGCGCGAATCGGCGAGCTATGCGCCGGGCGACACCGCGGTGGTGGTCGATACACTGCTGGGCGGCATGGGGCTGTCGATCTGTTACGATCTGCGGTTCGCCGGCCTGTATGCCACGCTGGCGCAGGCTGGCGCGGCCGTCCTGTCGATCCCGGCGGCCTTTACGCGTCCGACCGGCGCGGCGCACTGGCACGCGCTGCTGCGCGCCCGCGCGATTGAGACGGGGTGTTTCGTCGTCGCTGCGGCGCAGGCGGGGGCGCATGCGGACGGTCGCGCGACCTATGGCCATTCGCTGGTCGTCGATCCCTGGGGGGACGTGCTGCTCGACATGGGCGAGGCGCGTGGCCTGGGCTTTGCAGAGGTCGATCCGGCGCGCGTGGCGGACGTGCGGGCGCGCATGCCGGTGCTGCAGCATCATCGACCCATTCCGCCGGTGGTCCGGGCGTGATCGTCTTCGATCTGCGCTGCGACGGCGGGCATGTGTTCGAGGCGTGGTTCCAGTCGAGCGCGGCCTATGAAACGCAGCGATCGGCGGGCCACGTCGTCTGCCCGATGTGCGGGACGACCGGGGTGGGTAAGGCGGTGATGGCGCCCGGCATTCCGGCCAAGGGCAACACGCGCGAGGCGGCACCGTCGCCCGACGTTGTGAAGGCGGCGCTGCGCGAGCTGGCGGGGTTGCAGGCCAAGGCGCTGGAGGGATCGCAATGGGTCGGGCGCGACTTTGCGACGCGCGCGCGGGCGATGCACGACGGCGAAGAGACGGTGAGCGCCATTCATGGCCAGGCGAGCCTTGCCGAGGCGAAGGCGCTGGTGGAGGAGGGCGTGCCGATCGCACCGCTGCCACTGCCGGTACGGCCGCCCGAAGAGGCGAACTGACGGGCTGGACCCTGCGCGCGCGCACCGGTATCAGGCGAGGCAGTGGCCCCGTAGCTCAGCAGGATAGAGCGCCAGATTCCTAATCTGTAGGTCGCGCGTTCGAATCGCGCCGGGGTCACCATCGCTGCCGGTCGCGGACGGCCCAGATCGCGATAGCCGCTTTCCATCCGGAACGGACTCTTTTAATCCCCCGTACGGTTCGACGGCGGCAGGGACAGGCGCAATGTACACCGAGATCGTCAGGCTGCTCAGCGGCGGGTCGCTCGGCGACGAGGCCGTACGCGAGAAAGCGGCCGAGCTGGACGCGGCGGTGACCGACCCCGAGGAGTGGCTGCTCGATTACGAGCCCGATGAGATCCGGCACCTCGTGGTCGAGATGACGCTGGGCGAGTTCTTCCTGATCGGCGACAAGATCGATGAGCTGCACGAGTTGATCAGCGACGAATTCGCAGAGTCGCTGCCGCCGTTTCCCTATCGCGAGGATAAGGAAAAGGTGCTCGTGAAGGACTATTTCGCGTGGCTCGACGCGGAATTGCTGGCGCGACCGACCGCGTGGGAAGTGCTGTCGTGGCACAACGGCCTCGACGACAATCTGCACGTCGTCATCGTCCGTCGATCCGACACCGACCGGCTTCTGGCGCTGGCCGGCACAATGGGGCTGCGCGTGGAGCGGGCGACCGCCATCTGAACGGTAGAGGGTCTAGTTTCGCGGTAGGATGAACAGGTCGCCGGTCGCGCGCCCTTCGGCACGCGCGCGGCGGATCGACCGGACGATGGCATAAGCGAAGGCGGCAAGGCCGGCGAGCCAGAGCGGCGGCGTTAGCAGGAAATGACCGACAAGTGCGAACAGGATCGCGCCAAGCAACAGACGGCTGAGCGGCCCTGCGCGGCCCAGCCCGATCCACAGGACCGGCGCGAGGAGCAGCGTGCCGACTAGCGCGACGAGCATCGCGGCAGAGCCACACGACCCTTCGAAACAGGACCCGAAGACGCCGGGGTCGATCGCCCTCGCGACGCCGGTCCCCGCCAATGCGATGACGAAGGCGAGCGTCAGGGACAGGATCACTCTCATGCCCCGACAGGTGACGGCGCGCGCGATGCGGGTCAAGCCTGTCCGATTCTGACCATTGATCCCGTTGCCCTGCGCTGGCAGACACGCGCCATGATCCGCCGCATGCCCTTCGTCCTGCCGCTCGTGCTGGCGCTGGCCTTGCCCCTGTCTGCCGCGGCGCAGGCCGCGCCCGTGCCGGCCGATGCGCCGGCCGCGCTGACGCCGGAGCTGCTCGGCGATGCGCTGTCCTGCCGGTCACGCGATGCGCTGGAGGCCTTTGCCAACGGGCTGTTCCTCGACCCGAAAATCCCCGCCTGGATGAAGGAGGGCGCCCCCGACAAGGCCACCGAGGGCATGCTGGGCATCGAAGGTTATACGCTGACGACGCCCGCGTCGCTGATGGGGCAGCGCGTCGATCGCGTGTACTTCCTCAACAACTGGATCGTGACGCTGTGGCCGCGCAAGGTCGCCGAGGCCTTTATCGCGGCGCATGCGCTGAAGCGCGCGCCGATCGCGATCACCGAGCAATATTATCGCTTCGTCGATCCCAAGAGCGGCCCGATGCTGGGGGCGTTCGCGCCGACCGGCAATGCCACCGCCGCGCTGCTGGCCAAGGCGTTCGGCGCGAAGGCACCGCCGCCACCGCCCGCCGACAGCCTGTTCGTCGGCTGCAACTATGCCCCGGTTTCGGAAGCGGAGTTCCTGGCGGTCGCGCGTCGGGCGTCGGGTATGGCGGCGGATGCGAGCCGTGCCGTTGCCGACGATGTCGGCGCGATCGTCCCGCCGCAATGACCGACGCGCCGTCCGACCTCGCCGATCGCTACGCGCGCCGGGTGCTCGACCTGATCGGCCATTGTCCCGTGGGGAAATCGCTGAAGGCGCAGGACACGGGGCGTTTTGCCGACTGTTCGCGCAAGCGACATAAAGCAGAGCTGCGCCTGAAGATGGGGCTGCGATCCGACGTGACGGGCGCGGCGTTGCTCCATGCCCGGTTCCGGATCGGCTTCCCGTCCGGCGGCGAGCCCATCGTCGTGCTGCACCATCTCGAAGGGCGACGTGAGACCGACGAGCTGACCGTCCGGCAGGAAAAATTCCTGTCCGCGCTGATGACCTGGGCCGAGCAGGTGCTGCCCGATGCCACCCCGACGGAGCCGGGTCCGCGGACCCCGCTGTGGCAACGGCAGTTCGCCGAGCTGTACCATCGATTGTCCGGCCGGTCGCTTGCCAGCGCGCGGCGGCGGTTGCGCGAGGGCTTCTTCGTCGATCAGGAGGATACGTCCGAGTCGATGCGGATCGACGCCTTCCTCGACCTGCTCAGCGAAGAGGGGTGGGTCGCGCTGGTCGATTGGAAGGAGGAGACGGTCGACGAACTCGTGCAAGAGCTCGCCCGGCAGCGGCTCGCGGCGGCACGGGTGCGATCGGCGGACACGGTCGATCCCGCCAGTCTTGCCGAAGCCGGCTATGCCATCGTCTCGCTGGAAGACGGCAGCGACGGATCGACGATCGCCATCGTGGCGCGCGGCGACATGGCGACGGTCGCGCAACTGCTGGCGGAGGTCGCCCCGCATATGACGCTGCGGGCCTGACGCGCCGGGCCTGACGCCCCGGGCCTGACGCGGCGTGTGAGCGGTTCCGGCCACTCTCCCGAACGCTATTTCCGGTCGGGAACGTGGACGATCCGCATCGGCGTCGCGCAGGCATAGGCCGTCTTATAGGGCTGGCCCCAGCAGCGATCGAAGCCCTCGAACACGTTCATGTTGAGCGGCCAGCGGAGCGGCAGCGGCTTGCCGTCCGGGCCGTTGAACGTGAACCCGGCCGGCTGCGGCAACGCCGCAAGGCGGGCGCGGGCGGCATCGAAGGCGGTGCGGTCGCGGTTGAGGAAGGCGATCGTGCCGTCGACATAATGGTTCCAGCCGATGCGGTCTTTCGCCGCCGGCTTGTACGACTGACGGAAGAGCGCGATCGCCTGCGCAGTCTGGCCGATGTCGGCGCGCAGCTGCCCCTCATGCCAGAACAGGATATCGTCCTGCGCCTTGTGTGCGATCCGCCAGTCGCGGATCAGGTCGGCGGCCTATGCCTCGCAGCCGTCCTCTTCCAGCTTGCGCCAGCCGCCGGTCGTGTCCTGGTCGAACGCGGCCTGATCGAGCGTCAGCATCGCGGCGCGGTCGTAATGGCAGGGGCCGGCGGCGAGCGCGGCCTGCGCGATCAGGGCAAGGATCAGCATGTCGCAAATTTGGCACAGCGCTTGTCTTGCAACAAGCGCTTGTCTGACGAATTGGAGCAGCATGACCACGCGCACCGAAACCGATTCGATCGGACCGATCGAGGTTCCCGCCGACGCCTATTGGGGCGCCCAGACCGAACGCAGCCTGGCGAATTTCCCTTTCGGCCCGCGCGAGCGGATGCCGGTGGAGATCGCCCATGCGCTCGCCATCGTGAAGCAGGCGGCGGCGCGCGTGAACCGGCGGCATGGGCTGGACGCGCATAAGGCCGATGCGATCGAGGCGGCGGCGGCGGCGATCGTCGCGGGGCAGTTGGACGACCAGTTCCCGCTCGTCATCTGGCAGACGGGCAGCGGCACGCAGTCGAACATGAACGTCAACGAGGTGATCGCCGGCCACGCCAATGAGGCGTTGGCGGGCACACGCGGCGGCAAGACGCCCGTTCACCCCAATGACGATGTCAACCGCGGCCAATCCTCGAACGACAGTTTCCCGACCGCTTTGCACGTCGCCGCCGCACTGGCGGTGACGCAGCAGCTGTACCCGGCGCTCGACCGGCTGCATGCGGCGCTCGATGCCAAGGCGATCGAATGGCGCGATCTGGTGAAGATCGGCCGCACGCATTTGCAGGACGCGACGCCGCTGACGCTGGGGCAGGAGTTTTCGGGCTATGCGCAGCAGATCGCCAATGCGCGCGACCGGATCGCCGGGACGCTCGATCGCAACATCATGCCGCTGGCGCAGGGCGGCACGGCGGTCGGCACCGGCCTGAACGCGCCCGCGGGCTTTGCGGAGGAGGTGGCGCAAGAGATCGCCGGCCTCACCGGCCTGCCGTTCGTCACCGCACCCAACAAGTTCGAGGCGCTGGCCAGCAACGACGGCCTCGTCGACCTGCATGGCGCATTGAACGTGCTCGCCGTGGCGCTGACCAAGATCGCCAATGATATCCGGCTGCTCGGCTCCGGCCCGCGGTCGGGCCTGGGCGAGCTGGAATTGCCCGCCAACGAACCGGGCAGCTCGATTATGCCGGGTAAGGTCAATCCGACCCAGGCGGAGATGCTGACCATGGTCGCGGCGCAGGTGATGGGCAACAATGTCGCCGTCACCGTCGGCGGCCTGCAGGGCCATATGGAACTCAATGTCTTCAAGCCGCTGATCGGCGCCAACGTGCTGCGCTCGATTGGGTTGCTCAGCGTCGGCATGACCAGCTTTGCCGAACGGACGGTGGAGGGGATGACCGCCAATCGCGCGCGTATCGCCGAGCTGCTCGACCGGTCGCTGATGCTGGTGACGGCGCTGGCGCCCGAGATCGGGTACGACAATGCCGCCAAGATCGCCAAGCACGCCCATCAGCACGGCCAGACGCTGAAGGAGGCGGGGCTGGAACTGGGGCTGGTCGATGCCGAGACGTTCGACCGGCTGGTGCGTCCGGAGACGATGATCGGTCGCTGATCGCCCGGACGGGTCCGCCGCGGAACTTCCCCGTGGTTCGCGCGCTTGCTGGGGGCGTAACAACCACGAAGGGCATGGCGTGAGTACGACGACCACGGGCGCGCTGATCGGCGCGGCAATCGACTCGATCTCGGGCGACGACGACAGCGTCGCGGACGGCGCGATCATCGGCGCCGTCACCGCGAACGTGCTGAAGGTCGTGCTCCCGCTGGCGGTGACCTACGCGGTCGGCTGGGCGGTGCTGCGTGGCGCCGAGCAGCTGAAGGACCAGATTTTCGGAAAGGTGGAAGCATGATCGGCAAGATTATCGGTGCGTTGGTGGGTCGCGAAGTCGAGCGTCGCAATGGCGAGAGCGGCCTGAAAGGCGCGGCGATCGGCGCGCTGACCATGGGCGCGATGCGGCGCATGGGGCCGCTCGGCATGATCCTGGGCGGCGGCTATGTCGCTAAGAAGGCCTATGATCGTCGCAAGGCGGCGCGCGGCCAGATCTGATCGATGAGGGGCGTGGCCCCGGCGTTGTGGCCGGGGACTCGCTTCATTCGGTCTGGCCCTGAGCCATTTTCCTCTAACCCATCTGCCAATGCCGGATCGCCCCGACCGGCGCGATCAGCATGATGAGGTTGAGCGTCAGATTGTCGCGGATCGCGACCAGCGCCACAAGTTCCAGTAGCACGACCAGCGCTGCGCTCGCCCACCAGGGCAGCCGCCGCGCGATAGCGAACCCCAGCATCATGCAGCCGATGTCACTGAGCGAATTGAGGATGCTGTCGCCACTATAGCCCCAGGCCATCGTCACGCTGCGATAGCGATCGATAATAAGGGGCGAGTTTTCGAGGATCTCCCAACCCGACTCGATCGCCACGGCCAGAACGAGCCGGGCGGTCCATGGCCAACGGCGCAGCGCCAGCCGGCCCGCGGCGTAGAAGAGCAGGCCGTGGACGATATGGCTGAGGCTGTACCAATCGGCGATCTGCTGGCTGTTCTGGTCGGATTGCACCGCCCCATGCCACAGCGCGATTCGGCCGCAGGGGCAGATCGGCGAGCGGCCCATGACGAACAATGTCGTCGCAGCCAGCACCAGCAGGGCTGCGATCAGCCAGCCACTTTTCGCCGCCAACCACGCGCCCACGCTTGACGCCCGGCCCGCGGCTACGCCAGTAGCGCGCATGCCGTCCTCCTCCCCCAATGATCCGCACAACTTCCGCCGCCGCGGCATGTTGTTCGTTCTGTCCTCGCCTTCGGGCGCCGGCAAGTCCACCATCGCGCGCAAATTGCTCGCGGACGAGCCCGGCCTCGAAATGTCGGTGTCGGCGACGACGCGCAGCATTCGCCCGGGCGAGACCGACGGCAAGGACTATCACTTTGTCGGGCTTGAGGAATTTCGCCGCATGGTGGCGGACGACGAATTCCTGGAATGGGCCCACGTCTTCGGTCACCGTTACGGCACGCCGCGCGCGCAGGTCGAGGCGATGCTGGCGGCGGGCAAGGATGTGCTGTTCGACATCGATTGGCAGGGTGCGCAACAGCTGTTCCAGATCGCCGGCGGCGACGTGGTGCGCGTCTTCATCTTCCCGCCCTCGATGGAGGAATTGCGTGCGCGGTTGACGAATCGGAACACCGATTCGGCCGAGGTGATCGACGCCCGCATGGCGCGCGCCGCCAATGAGGTGAGCCACTGGGATGGCTATGACTATGTCCTGGTCAACGACGACGTCGAGGAATGCTTCCGGGGCGTGAAGACGATCCTGGCGGCGGAACGCTTGAAGCGCTCGCGCCAGACGGGGTTGATCGGCTTCATCCGCAAGCTGACGCGGGTCGCGGAGAAGCATTGAGGGGAGGGCGGGGAGGCTTTCTCTTCCGTCATTATTGCGCAGGTGGGAATCTATAGCCGCTAACGCCGGTGAGGCTCACGACGGTCAGCCAGTCTGGATTCCTGCCTGCGCGGGAATGACCAGATCGGTGAGGGCAGGCCTCACCCACGCGGCGATGGCTGATCCCCCTCCACCGCATTCCGATCGCGCACATAGTCGATCGTCGGCCTTCGATCGTACCGCACATTTCGTCACCCCGGACTTGATCCGGGGTCCCGTTTCTTCAGGGCTGTCCGCATTTAGCGGGACCCCGGATCAAGTCCGGGGTGACGATAGGGGCGGGCTGAGTCGGCAGCGGCCCTCAGCCGTTGCTCGGCGTGACGAGGTGGCGGACCGCCAAGTCACGCCCCCTCACGCCGCGATACGCAGGGCAGGGTGATCCTCCTCTGCGGCGTCCAGATCGAGCGTATAGCCGATCGACGGTGCCGGTTCGGTCCGGCCAAGCGACGGCTTGACGAAGGTCTGCCCGGTCGGCCGGAAGCCCAGCTTGCGCAGGACGGCCCCCGACGCCGGATTGTCGGCGAAGTGCCAGCCGGCCATGCGGTGCAGCCCCAGCGCGTGACGCGCCATCGCGATGACGGCATGGCCCGCCTCGGTCGCATAGCCGCGGCCCCAGGCGGCGGGGGTGAGCCAGTAGCCAAGATTGGGCTGGCCATCCATTTCCGAAATGCCAATGCCGCCGACGATCGCCGGGGCGCCATCGGGCCACACAAGATCATGGCTGACGATCAGCATCCGCGCATCGTCTGGCGCATGCGGACGGGCGCAAAAAGCCTCTGCGTCGGACAGGGTATAGGGATAGGGGACCCGGCTCAGCATCCGGGTGACCGCTTCGTGATCGATCGCCGCGGCCAGCTCGGCCGCATCCTCCGGCCACGCCGGCCGGAGCGTCAATCTGTTGGTTCTCGCGAACATTCCTGCTCTCTCCTTGGCCACGCCGCTGCCACGCGCCTGTGACGCGGCAGGGACAGTCGGGGTCGGGGAGCAAGAAAAAGGGAGCCGGGGTGACCCGTCTCCCTTGTTTGGTTGGCATCTTGTGAAAGATGCGACCGGGTCACCCTGGTGGGCAACCCGGCTGGTTGCCCGTTATTCGGCGGCTTCCGCCATAATCTGCACCGAGCAGAATTTACGGCCGAGCTTGCCTTCGTGGAACGCCACGCGGCCGTCGACGAGCGCGAACAGGGTGTGATCCTTGCCCATGCCCACGTTGGCGCCCGGATAGAACTTGGTGCCGCGCTGACGCACGAGGATGTTGCCCGCGATCGCTTCCTGACCGCCGAACTTCTTCACGCCAAGACGACGGCCGGCCGAATCACGACCGTTGCGCGACGAACCGCCTGCTTTCTTATGTGCCATGCTGCTCTACTCCTGTTCGCGCTGGGCTCAGCCGACCGAAACGATCTTGAGGATCGTGTGGTTCTGGCGATGGCCGTTCTTGCGGCGATAATTGTGACGGCGGCGCTTCTTGAAGACGATGACCTTCTCGCCCTTCGCCTGTGCGACGATCTCGGCGGCGACGGTCAGACCCTCGACGCTCTTCAGCTCCGAGCCTTCGCCCGCGAGCAGGACATCACCCAGCGTGATCGATGCGCCGGCTTCGCCGTCCAGCTTCTCGACGACGATCTTGTCTCCGGCGGCGACGCGATACTGCTTGCCGCCCGTGCGCACGACTGCGAACATGGCTCTAGTCACTTCCCAAAAAACATGTGCCCGCACAGGGAGACCCGGCGGGATGAGCGGCGGCAGCTACGGAATGTGCAGGCTTCTGTCAACCTTTGAAGCGGGGCACGCCGACATTCATCATGTGGCGGCGCAGCAACAGCGGTATGACAAACGTATGAAGGGTCTGTGACGATGACTTGCCCGGCCCCCAGCGCGACATAAAGTGTCGTCGATCGCGACGGTAACTAAGCTGAGCGAAACAGGGGAAAATCATGAAGCGCGCAATCTTGCTTGCCGGCGTCGCCGTGCCGGCATCCTTGTCGGTCTTGTCCGCACCGGCCTGGGCACAAGCGGTGCAGTCGGCGCCCAGCCAGGAAGCGACGGCCGATACGTCGGCGCAAAGCGATGAGGCGGCCAACCAGATCGTCGTCATCGGTAGCCGCGTCGCCAACCGGACCGCGATCGACAGCCCCGTGCCGATCGACGTCATTTCCGGCAGCGCGTTGCAGGCATCGGGCACCGGCGAACTCAACAAGACGCTGAACCAACTCGTCCCCTCGTTCAACTTCCCGCAGCCCTCGATCGCCGACGGCTCCGACGTGACGCGGCCCGCGACGCTGCGCGGCCTCAACCCCGACCAGACGCTGGTGCTGCTCAACGGCAAGCGCCGCCACGTGTCGGCACTGCTCAACATCAACGGCACCGTCGGCCGCGGCTCGGCGGCGGTCGACATGAACATGATTCCGGCGCTCGCGATCCAGCGGGTCGAGGTGCTGCGTGACGGCGCCTCCTCGCAATATGGCTCTGATGCGATCGCGGGCGTGATCAACGTCCAGTTGAAGACCGCGAGCGAAGGCGGTCGCGCACAGGTGAGCTACGGCAAATATGTGACGACGCTGGACGGGGTGGCCAATTTTAACGGCCTGCTCGGCAATTCGCCGTCGCTCGACCCGACCGACTCGCGCTACCTTCAGGCGAACAGCAACGGCGAGCGCAAGGCGCGCGACGGCGCGATGCTGACCTATGGCGTCAACGTCGGCCTGCCGATCGGCAACGGCGGCTTCTTCAACTTCACCGGCGAATATCGCGACCGCGACTTCACCAACCGCCAGGGCTACGACCTTCGGCCCAACTACATCCGTCCGTCGTCGACCACGTTCGATTCGCGCGAAGCGAGCTTCAACCGCCTCGATTTCCGCTATGGCGATGCGAAGACGCAGGACTTCAACTTCCTCGTCAACATGGGCCAGCCGCTGGGTTCGGCCGACTTCTACGCCTTCTTCACATATGGTCACCGCGACGGCCTGTCGGCGGCGAACTTCCGCCAGCAATCGGCGGCGACCAACCGCGATTTCTCAGCGATCCTGCCACGCGATACCCCGACCAGCGCCAATTTCGTCGGCCTGACACCGGACGGTTACCTGCCCAAGATCCAGTCGAGCATCGACGATCTGTCGGCGACCAGCGGCATCCGGGCCGATGTCGCGGGCTTCAAGGGCGACTTCTCGCTCGGCTTCGGTCGCAACGAGCTGAGCTACCGGACCGAGGATAGCGTCAACGTCTCCTTCGGTCCGCAGAGCCAGCGTTCGTTCGATGCCGGTGGCCTCGCCTTCTCGCAGATCCTGGCGAACGCCGACCTGTCGCGCCAGTTCGATGTCGGCCTGGCGGGGCCGCTGACCTTCGCATTCGGCGGCGAGTATCGCCACGAGATCTTCCAGATCCGCCCCGGCGATCCCCAGTCGTACCAGACCGGCCCGTTCTTCCAGGCGACGCGGACCACCACGGCGGCGAACTGCACCACGCTGGGTGGCGTGTATGGCGGGGGCGCCGCAGCGACCGGTACTTGCTCGTTCCCCGGTCGTACCGCGGCGGCGGGTGCGCAGGGCTTCGGCGGTCTGCCTGCCTCGGCCCGGACCAACGTCAACCGCAACAGCTATGCCGGCTATCTGGAGTTCGACGCCGACCTGTTCACCGGATTCACCGCGACCGCGGCGGGCCGTTACGAACATTACAGCGACTTCGGCGATACGGTGAACGGCAAGCTGGCGCTGCGCTACGAGCTGACCGACGGGTTCGCGCTGCGCGGCTCGGTGTCGAACGGCTTCCGTGCGCCGTCGCTGCACCAGCAATATTTCACCACCACCTCGACCAATTTCCTGTCGGGCGTGCCCGTGGACGTGTCGACCGTCGCGGTGAACAGCCCGGTGGCGCGCGCGCTCGGTTCGCAGCCGCTCAAGCCCGAAAAGTCGGTCAATCTGTCGGGCGGCGCGACGCTCAATCCGTTCCGCGGCTTCAACCTGACGGTCGACTATTTCCACATCAAGATCCGCGACCGCATCGTGCTGTCGGAAAATCTGGGTGCGGCGGGCGTCGGCACGGCGGCGCAGAATGCCGCGGTGCAGCAGGTGCTGGTGGCGAACGGCTTCAACACCGTCGGTGCGGCGCGCTTCTTCATCAACGGCCTGGATACGACCACGCAGGGCGTCGATGCGGTTGCGACCTATCGCGCCAATCTGGGCGGCCTGGGCGCCTGGAATTTCTCGGCCGCGTATAACTACACGAAGAACCAGATCGACAAGCGGCTGAACACGCTGGGGTCGCTCGCGCAGATCCCCGGCCTCGTGCTGTTCGGACGTGTCGAGGGCTTCCGGTTCGAACGGGGCCAGCCACGTACCAAGGTCGTGCTGGCGACCGACGGCAAGATCGCGGGCATCGGCGTGTCGGCGCGGACGACGCGTTATGGTTCGGTGATCTCGCCCGAAACGACCGCACCGCTCGCCGATGCGACCAGCCTGACGCTGCTCGGGCCGGACGATCAGGTGCTGCGCCCCAAGTGGATCACCGATTTCTCGCTAAGCTACGAATATCGCGGCGTGCAGCTGACGCTGGGCGTGGACAATGCCTTCGACGTCTATCCCGATCGCCGGCCGTTCGGCCTGCGCCCGGCGAGCGTCGGCGGCAGCTATCCGACGACCTATCAGTTCCTGCCATATAGCAACTTCTCGCCGTTCGGCTTCAACGGGCGCTTCCTGTACGCGCGCGCGGCGATCAACTTCTAAGGGGGGGGCGGGGAGGGGCGCTACGGCGTCCCTCCCGCTGACCGGTCAGTGGCGGTGTTCGCGGCGCAGCGCGTAGCGGCCGTCGGTGAAATCATCGAACAGGCCGGCGATCGCCGGATGGTCGACCGGCTCGTCGCTGTCGTCGACCACCAGATTCTGCTGGCTGACATAAGCGACGTAGCTCGAATCCATATTCTCGGCGAGCAGGTGATAGAAGGGCTGGTCCTTGCGCGGGCGCACCGCCTCGGGGATCGCCTCATACCATTCCTCGGTATTGGCGAAGACGGGATCGACGTCGAAGATCACGCCGCGGAAATCGAACAGGCGGTGCCGCACGACGTCGCCGATCGAGAAGCGCGCATGCGCGATCGCCGGCGCATCGATCTCGACGACATTGGGGCGCCCCTGCGCGGGCAGGGTGCCGATAGGGTCATGACGGGGCATGCCCATAATTTAATCGTCTTTCCGCGCTGCACAAGCACAAGGGCGCTTGCCACCGTAAAACCGAGCCGCTAAAGGCCCGCCCTCGACCGACGGATTGCGGGTCTCACCGACCCGCCAAAGACGTCTTCTGCGGAGAGGTGGCAGAGTGGTCGATTGTACCGCACTCGAAATGCGGCGTGCCTTTGCGGGCACCGAGGGTTCGAATCCCTCCCTCTCCGCCACTTGCTCCTCCTAAGTCATTGCAGCTTAACGGATTTATGGCGCCGATCAGCGTTGGCCCAACAGTGCGCCCAACATTTACATTTCGGCTATAATCCGCTGCATACGTTTATCGCCGCGTTGGAATCCCTGGCGCGGCGCGCCGGACGGAGAATCGGTCAACGACATGCCGCGCGACTTGTCCATCGACATTAGCTTCCAGCCGTAGCCATCACCGGTGGCGCTACCGCCACTAACTTGAAACACGGACATGGACTGCCTGCCAGCGTGAGTCATATCAACGGTATGGACCTCTACGGTGCGACTGAATCCGTCATAATGGAGCCGAACGCGCACGCCCCTACGGATCGCCTCAACTGGCATTTCGATGCTCACTCGTTCCTTCCAACTAGGTAGATTCGCTTGCCTTCTTGAAAAACATAGGTGACTTTTGGCGTCAGCGCCATGGCATCAACGCGGAGCGCGCAAGGGAGATTAGGTGAGAATCGAAACCGTCCGGATCGTTAACCTGCGCGCTTTTGCTGACGAAACAATCAAGCTTGATGAATACACGACAATTGTGGGTCCAAATGGTTCGGGCAAATCCACGCTTTTATGTGCTCTTAACATCTTCTTCCGTGAGGTTGACGGCTCCCCCTTGAATATTGTGCAATTAGATGCAGAGGACTTTCACAATCGAGAGACAGGCAAGCCGATCGAGATCACTGTTACCTTCCATAATTTGACGGACGTTGAGATAGAAGAGTTTTCAGACTACGTACGCGATGGGAAACTAATTGTTACCGCGAGGGCGGTTTTTGACCAAGATCGGCAAGTTGCGCCCGTTGTGCAATATGGTAGCCGCCTCGCGATGGAGGACTTTGCTCCGTACTTTGAGGCGGACAAAGCGGGTGCGTCTGCCGCTACCTTGAAAGCGATGTTCGGCGAAATCAGAGAAAAGCACCCCGATGTGGACGGATCATCGACGGTTAAAGATCGAATGGCGTCGGCGCTCCGAACATACGAAGGCGCCAATCCGAACCTCTGCACGGTCATACCTAGCGAGGATCAGTTCTATGGTGTCGGACAGGTTGGAAAATTACGGCGCTTTATTCAGTGGGTTTACATACCGGCAGTTAAAGATGCGTCTGGCGAACAGTCAGAAGCCCGAAATACCGCCTTTGGTAAGCTAGTAGAGCGTACCATCCGCGCCAAAATCAACTTCGCTGATGAGATAGATGCTATCAGAGAGGAGGCGCGTGGGAAATATGTTGCGTTGATAGAAAGCAAAAAGGAAGTGCTCGATGAGGTGTCCGGACAGCTTCAACAGCGCCTGTCGGAATGGTCAATCCCCGATGCAACAGCGCGCTTAGACTGGCATCAAGACCCGAAGGGGGCGGTTCGGGTTGACGCGCCAATGACAAAGCTGATCGCCGGTGACGGGCAATTCGAAGGCAACATTGCTAGATTTGGACACGGCTTGCAGCGCTCGTATCTTATCGCGTTATTGCACGGACTTGCTTCGGAGGACGATTCAGCGCAACCAACCCTAATTTTAGGATGCGAAGAGCCGGAGTTGTACCAGCACCCTCCGCAGGCACGGCACTTAGCGTCAGTCCTTGAGAGTCTGTCCGACAAGAACTCGCAGGTCATTATCACTACGCACAGTCCGCTTTTCGTGGACGGCAAAGGCTTTGAAAGTGTTCGCCTGATTAGGCGAAATAAGGAGACAAAAAGTGCTGTTGCTACTAGCATGTCTCTGTCTGATTTGAGCGGGCGTCTGTCAGCGGCATCTGGTGATCCACCCTTGCTCGCAGAGGGGACATTGGCCAAACTTAACCAAGCGATGCAGCTAACTCTCTCCGATATGTTTTTTACGACCAAGCTAGTTATCGTGGAGGGGTTATAAGACGAAGCTTACATCATCGCGTGGTTGCGCTTGACCGGCCGCTGGGATGCTTTTCGTAAGGGGGGGTGCTTTATCTTACCTGCCGGCGGAAAGAGCGAAATTGCACGCCCCCTGGCCATCGCCTCGGGCCTCGGGATTCCAGCGATGATAGCTTTCGACTGCGACGGAGATAAGATCACACATAGTGACGCGAACACCGCCGCTAGCAGGGAAGCTAAGCATAAAAAGGACAACGAGACGCTCATGCGCCTGTGCGGCTGCGCTGTGGAGCCGTTCCCTCAAACCATAATGTGGCATGCAAACATGGTGGCGTGGCCTCACGATATGGGCGCGGCCCTTAAAGCCAGCGTCGGCGTGGACCTGTGGCAATCGCTTGGCTCCGCCGCCTCCGCAGCGCTCGGCAATGCGCCAGACTTGCAAAAGAACACGATGCATATAACCGAACGGCTAGCCGGCGCATTCGACAAGGGCGTTGCGATCGAACCGCTTGACGCGCTCTGCCAAGCGATAGTCGATTTCGCCGCCACCTAGGAAGCGCACAGACCATAGATCGCTCAAACCGGACGATCCCGTTTCGGGCGCTGCCAGTGTATCGGAATATAGCTTTACGCCGGCCAACGAGGCGCAAGATGCAATTCGCTATTTCGCCGCAAAGGCGCTCATCCTCGTAAGGCAGAGAGCTATCGGCAAAGGTGGTCTTGGCTGCGATTGGCGGACGCAGGACCTGTGTAGGCTACTGGCCGCGTCCTCAGGTCCGCTTTCCCCCATTCGTCTCGACCGTGTCGCGGTTTAGCTGTGACGTTCGGATGAATGACTGTCCGAAGTCGGAAGACGGCGAGCCCGCAATGAATGACCGCAAGTCGGTCGTCCGCTGCTCCTGAGCGGCCGGCGACCGTACCCTTGTAATATGCACGCAACGACCATCCTCCACAGCCGGGTCCGTCCAGGGGGGCGGGGCGGATGGTGGGTGCGACTTCCACGACGATCAACTGGCTGGCGACGCATATCTTGCCGCACGAGGCCGCGGTACGGCGCTGGCTGATTGCCAGCGGCACGGCGCCGGACGAGGCGGATGACCTGATCCAGGACGCCTATTGCCGGCTGGGCAACCTGTCCTCTGTCGATCATATCACCGCGCCCCGTGCCTATTTTATCAGGATCGTTCAGAACCTGCGGCGGGAGAGTTTCCGGCGGCAGAAGGTCGTCCGCTTCGACGCACTTACGGAAATCCACGCCTCGTCCATCATCGATGAACGGGAGGATCCCGAGCGGATCGCCGACGCCCACCTGCAGTTGGCAACGGTATCGGCGGTGCTGGCGGCGCTGCCCGCGCGCTGCCGGGAGATTTTCCGGTTGCGGCGCATGGAGGGTCTCTCCCAAAAGGAGATTGCCCGGACGATGGGTGTAAGCGAGGGTGTGGTCGAGAACGATGCGGCAAAGGCGGTTCGTCACCTGTTGTCGACGCTGCGTGCCGATGGTCAGGCGCTAGCGGATGAGGCCGATCGCCGACGCGCGTGAGCAGCGCGACGCGCTCGCGGCCGATTGGGCCGCGCGCCTTGCGACGGGGCCGCTGCCGGCGGATCGCGCGGCGGAGATGCAGCGATGGCTGGCGCTGGACCCTCGGCATCGCGGGGCACTGATCCGTGCGCAGGCGGCGCTGGCGGCGCTGTCCGGCCGGGACGCGGCCCACGCCAGTCCCGTCGCCGCCCCGCGCCGGGGAATCGGCCGTCGCGCCGTGCTGGCGGGGGGAGCGGCGTGTGCGCTGGCTGGGGTGTTCTTCGCGCTACGCCCTGCACCGGTGCTCGCCACCGAGATCGGTGAAATCCGCCGAACCCCGCTCACCGACGGGTCGACGGTGGTGCTCGATACCGCCACCCGTCTGCAGCCCGACTTCTCCCGAGACGCGCGTCATGTCCGGCTGGAGCAGGGCCGTGCGCTGTTCCGGGTCGCGCATGACCCCGCCCGCCCGTTTGTCGTGGCGGCCGGGGACATCCGGGTGCGTGCGGTCGGCACCGTATTTTCTGTCGAGCAGGGGGACGTGATCGACGTACTGGTGACGGAAGGATCGGTCAAGGTCACCGGCGCCTTGCGACCGCTGCTGTTGCGTGCCGGCCAGTTGGGTCGGTTCCGCGCAGGGGCCTTGCCGGCTGTCGAGCGGCTGACCGATCAGCATCTGGCCCATGCGCTCGACTGGCGCGAGGGGCGGCTGGAACTGTATGGCCAGACGCTGGCGAGCGCGGTCGCCACGATCAACCGATACAATCGCCGCCCGATCCTGGTGCCGGACCCCGCACTCGCGCGGGAGCCGCTGCACGGCGCGTTCCGCAACGACGATCCCGAGGGCTTCGCGCGGGTCGCCGCGGTGAGCCTCGATGCCCATGCCAGGATCGAACCCGACCGCATCGTTATCGACCGATAAGGAAAACGCCGCCCCGATCGTCCTTGCCGGCGAACGGGGCGATCGGCCCCATGCAAGGGGGCAAGATGCGGAAGATCGGACTTCTCGGCTGCACAGGTGCGGCCATCGTGATGGCGGCGCCGGCCGCGGCGCAGGTGGTGCAATTCGACATCCCGGCACAACCCGCGGCGGAGGCCGTCGTGATGCTCGCTCGGCAGGCGCATGTCCAGATCATGGTGTCGGACAGCGCCGCCAAAGGCCGGCGTGCGCAGGCGGTGCGCGGGCGGATGACGGTAGACACCGCCCTGTCGCACCTACTCGCCGGCACCGGCCTGCAGGCCAGGGCAGCCGGACCCGGCACCTGGGTGGTGGTCCGCGCCGCACCCGTCGCAGTCGCCGCGCCTGCCGCTGCAGAAACCGCGGAGGATGCCGGGGCCAGTGGCGACATCGTCGTCACCGCGCAACGTGCGGCCGAACCGCTGGCGAAGGTGCCGTCGAGCGTCGTCGCCTTGTCGCGCGGACGCATGGACCAGCTTGGGGTGCGCGACTTCGCCGATATCGCCCAGCTGACCCCGGGCGTTCGGCTGCGCCCGGAGATCAACCAGATCGCGATCCGGGGCCTCGCGTCCAACGCGGGCGCGGCGACGACGGGTGTCTATCTGGACGAAACGCCGATCCAGGTCCGCACCTTCGGCGAAGGCGCCGCCTCGGCGCTGCCGCTGGTCTTCGACCTCGATCGGGTGGAGGTGCTGCGCGGGCCGCAGGGCACGCTGTTCGGCGCGGGATCGATGGGCGGCACGGTGCGCTACATCACGCCGCAGCCGTCGCTGACCCGTACGGACGTCTACGGACGCGGTGAACTGGCCTTCACCGAGGGTGGCGCGCCGATTTGGGAGGCCGGCGTCGCGGTCGGCGTGCCGATCCTGCGCGACGTCGCGGGTCTGCGTATCGCCACCGACTATCGCCGCGCCGGGGGCTGGGTCGATCGCAACGATCCGGCGAGCAACGCGCTGATCGCCAGGAACGCCAACCATGTGACGGCCGCGACCACCCGCGCCGCGTTGCGGGTGGAACCGCTGCCGGGTCTCGCGATCACCCCGGCCGTTTTCTTCCAACGGCGCGAGCGGGCCGATACCGATCAATATTGGGAATCGCGATCCGATCCGGCCGCGCATCGCTACGTCAACGCCAACCCGGTGCCGCTCGCCAACCGGGACCGGTTCGTGCTGCCGAGCCTTGCCATCAGCTATGACGGGCCGGGCTTCACAATCGTATCCAACACCGCCTGGTTCGATCGCAACCAGACGCGCTTCTACGACAACACGCTCTACAATTATGCCGGATGGGAGGATTTCCCGGGCCAGCTGCTGACCGCCAACGGTCCCAACTACGCGATCCTGCCGCGCGGGCTACGCTCCGACGGCCGCATCCTGAATACCCAGCGAAACTTCTCACAGGAAGTGCGGCTTCAGTCCGCAGATCCCCATGCCCGGGTACAGTGGTTGATCGGCGGCTTCTACTCCAACAATCGGCAGCGCAACGTGGAGACACTGGTCGAGCCGTCGCTGGAGCAATTCTTCCGGGCAATCTACGGCATTGGCGTGGTCGACACGCTGGGTGCGCCGCTGCTGCCGGGCGGCATCAGCTATAGTGGCAACCGTGTCGAGCGCGAGCGGCAGGTCGCCGTGTTCGGCAATGTGAACGTCGAACCGGTCGACCATCTGCACGTACAGGCGGGTCTGCGCTGGTCGGAAATCCGGCTCGACAACGACAATGTCTTCACTGGTCCCTATATCGGCACAACGCCGCGCCGTGACACCGGCCACGCGCGCGAACGGCCGCTGACCCCGCGCTTCGTCGTCAGCTATGACGGCGTAGCGGACGTCAACCTTTATGCCAGCGTCGCGAAGGGCTATCGCGCGGGCGGAATCAACGCGCCGATCGGCCAGCGCTGCCTTGCACAGTTGACCGCGGCGGGCCGGCCTATACCCGACATTCCCTACACCTCTGACAATGCCTGGTCCTATGAAGTCGGCGCGAAGGGGCGGCTGAAAGGGATCAGCTTCGATGCCAGCGCCTTCCGCATCGACTGGTCGAACATCCAGCAGCGCGTGACGCTCGATCCGTGTGCGGTCACCTACACCGTCAATTCCGGGCAGGTCCGTTCCGAAGGGTTCGACCTGGCGATGACGGCGCGGCCGGTGGCCGGCGTCACGCTCGATCTGGCAGTCGGCTATGTCGATGCGCGCTTTACCCAGCGCGTCTACGTCAATCGTGGTGCGACATCGGGCGCGTTCGGGATCGACGCCGGCAACGCGCTCTTCCAGGCCGGCACGCCGTGGCAGGTGGTGGCGGGGGGCCGCTACGACTTCGTGATCGGGGGGCACGAAGCCTTCGTGCGCGGAAATTACGAATTCTCCAGCCGCAATTTTCGTCAGCGTTCCAGCCTCGACCCCGACACTGCCTATTATAACCCGATCCTGGGGGATCGCCCCGCGACCGGCTATGTCCGTGTCCGGACCGGAATCACCTTCGACCAGGTCGAGGCGCAGCTGTTCGTCGACAATCTGCTCGACGTGCATCCTGGGCTGGAGCGATTCAACTATGGCGGGCGCTCCCCCTTCTTCGTCAACAACAGCTTCCGGCCGCGCACCGTCGGCCTGACGCTACTCTATCGGCAGCGGCCGTGATCGGGCGGCGCACCTTCGTCGCGGGCGGTGCGGCGCTCAGCCTGCTGCCCGCCGGGCGCCTGCGGGCTGCGCCACAGACGGGCTTTACGCACGGCGTCGCTTCGGGCGAGCCGACGGCTGCCTCGGTGCTGGTCTGGACGCGATATCGCGGACTGGCCACGCCGGTGCCGCTGCGCGTGGAACTGGCCGCCGATGCTGGCTTCCGTCGTATCGTCGCGCGCGGCACGGCGATCGCGGCACCGGAAACCGACTGGACCGCGCGGACGACGCTGATCGGGTTGGAGCCGGGCCGGCGCTGGTTCTACCGATTCCTGGGGCCCGACGGCAGCGTCTCGCCAACCGGGCGCACCGCAACGCTGCCGGACGGATTGGCGCCGCGTTTCACGATGGCGGTGTTTTCCTGCGCTAACCTGCCGTTCGGCTGGTTCAACGCCTATGGCGATGCCGCGCGCGACCCGGAGATCGATGTTGCGATCCATCTGGGCGATTATCTGTACGAATATGCGCGCGGCATCTACCCGTCCGCCGCACAGACCGTTGCGGGCCGGACGATCGAACCGGCGGGTGAGCTCGTGCATCTGGCCGATTACCGGGCGCGCTACGCCAGCTATCGCCGCGACGCCGATCTGCTTGCGCTCCATGCCCATGTGCCGTGGCTGGCGGTGTGGGACGATCACGAATTTGCCGACAATGCTTGGATGGACGGCGCCTACAACCACGATCCCTCGAAACAGGGCGACTGGCACGCACGCCGCGCGGCGGCTGCACGGGCGTGGCGCGAATGGATGCCTGTGTCCGGCGACAATCGCTGGCGCGCGCGCGATGTCGGCACCCTCGCCAGCCTGCTGACGCTGGAAACGCGGACCACGGGGCGCACGGCCGAGGCCGACTTCTACCCGCTCCAGTCTCCACCGGAGGGACGACAGACGCGGCTGGCGGCGTTCCGGAATGGGGACTGGCAACGGCCAGACCGCCGGATGCTGGGCGAGGGGCAGGAGGCATGGCTGCTCGACGAACTGCCCGCAGCGGCGCGGCGCACGCGCTATCAGGTCCTGATCCAGTCCGTACCGATGGGGATGACGGTAATGCCGGAGGCCGCGCTGGGCTGGATTCCGAGCGGCGGTGCCGCCGCCCGCGACGAAGTCGCGTTGCTGGTCGATGCCGGCCGTGTCGGCGTGCCGATGAACATGGACAATTGGAACGGATACCCAGCACAACGCGGGCGCATCCTCGACGCGGCTAGCGATGCGAACACCCGGCTGATCGTTCTGTCGGGCGACAGCCACAATAGCTGGTTCTATCGTCTCCGCGACACGAAGGGGCGGCAAGCCGGTGTCGAACTATCGGTCCCCTCGGTTACCTCGCCCGGGTTTGAAAACTGGTTTCCCACGCAAAACCCGAGCACCGTGGCTGCGGCGCTGGTCGCCGCCAACCCGGAACTGCGCTGGGCCGACACAGTCCATCGCGGCTATGGTCGTGTCGTCATCACACCGCAGGCTGCAGAATTGCAATGGTGGCGGAGCGCGCCGATCAAAAGTCGCTCGGCAAATGCATTTCTAATGTTCAACACTACCGCCTTTGACAGTCATTCTGGGGCTTGAAAGGTATTGGTTCGGGGGGCGATTCGACGGAGTTGTAAAAATGATTGTTGAGATCAAGCCGCGTTAGCGGACTTCTGCTTCCCCGATGCCCTTCGCGTCGGATTGCAGGAATGGTGATCCATTTTCAGTTCCCCATCCTTTTCGAGACAGCTGGCAGGACGGCGGGCAGGGCTGGGGCTTAGTATGTCCTCGGCTGCCATACCAATGAATGGCAGAAGGTGGGGAACCGAAAAGAGGTCGCGAATGACCAGATGTGCGTCGTTACGGCGATATGGCGAGGCGGCTCGATCGGACAGCCTGCTGGTGCCAAGCGTCGTCCTCGATCCAGCGCCCAAGGCCCTGTTATCCGCTGATGACGCCGCTTGGGGGGGGCGGCCGCGGATCGTCACCTTTGTGCTGGCCGATGGACGCAAGCGGCTGGACGAACCGATGGCGGCGGCGAACGGGCGGCTGACGATGAGCGCCAACCGCTTCCGCCTGAACCCGTCCGCCGCTACGAACGCGACCATCCCGGCGAGTTCATCCACATCGACATCAAGAAGCCCGTTCATTTCGACCGGGTCGGCCACCGCATCACCGGCGATCGCATCGGCCAGTCGAACGCCAGCGGCATCGGCTGGGAGTTCGTCCACGTAGCCATCGACGACAACGCGCGCATCGCCTTCAGCCAAGTGTGGCTCGGTCAGCCTAGGAGCACTTGTTGAGGCCCACGGCTAGCCGCCGACGGCCGATCATCCGTCCGGACGGATCGCGGACCGGGCGACGCTCGCGCTCGCGCAGGATTGATTAACCTGGATCGGATAACGGGTTCGTGGCGAGGCATGGGAGCAGAGGATTGCCGCTCGATCAAATGACAATCTATGTGTTGACGGCGTTGTTCACGATCGTCGCAGGGATCGTCACGCTGGCATCGGGCACGCGGGAGGGCGTGGCGGGCTGGCGAAGTTTCTGGGGCGGCGGCTATGTCATGCTGGGCATCGGCATGGCGGTCTTCGACTTGCAGACCTTCGATCGCGCCTTCCGCGTCTCCGCCGGCGCCATCCTGTCGCTGTGCGGGGCGGTGCTGGTAACGCAGGGCGTGCGGCTGCTGGCCGGGCGCAATCCCCATTGGCCGCGGCTGGTTGCGGCGCTGCTGGCCGTTTCGCTGGTGCCCCTGCTGTCGCATGATCTCGCGCATCGCCTGCAGCGCATCGCCTATATCGATTATACGATGATGATCGCGGACATCTGGGCCGCCGTGACGGCCTTGCGTCTGGCCCGGCACGAACGCCTCCGCACCGCCTGGATGCTTGGCGGCACCTTCGTCCTGACCGCCGTGATCGGCTTCGGCCGCGGCAGCCTGTCGGCGGCGTTCGCGCTCGGCATGAATGCGCAGTTCGATTTCATCAACAATATCTGGATGGCGGTGGCGCTGGCCGCGTGCTGGCCGATGCGCGGCAACCTGCCGACGCTGGTCGCGGCCGAGCGGGCCGAGCGCGCGCTGCTGCGCCTCGCCACCGAGGATGCGCTGACGGGCGCGCTGAACCGCACCGGCCTCGATCGGCTGCGGGCGCGGATGACGGGGGGCGCCGGGCTGATCCTGATCGACCTCGATCATTTCAAGGCGCTCAACGATCGGATGGGTCATGCCGAAGGCGATCGCACGCTCCAGCTGGTGGCCGCGGCGGTGCGCGAGGTGGGCGGTCCGGGCTCGCGCTTCGCCCGGCTGGGCGGCGACGAATTCCTGCTCGTCCTGCCGGGCCGCTCGCTGGCCTTAACGGCGGAGACCGCGGACAGGGTGTGTGCGGCGGTCGAGGAAGCGGTGCTGGCGCACCGGCGGAGCGAATGGGGCCGGTACGGCGATCTGCCGCCCGTCACCGCCAGCATCGGCGTCGCCAGCGGCAATGTCGCGGGCGAGGGCTTCGCCCGCCTGGTCGCCGAGGCGGACGAGGCGCTGTATCGAGCCAAGCGCGCCGGCCGCAACCAAGTCAGCCTCATGCGGGATGCCGCTTAGCATCGCAGGTCGGCGAGTAGCACACCGGAGAGAAGGTTAGATAATCCCACCGTCAGGCTTGATATCGCGCCCCTCTTGGCAGCGTACACCCTTCGGCAAAGCCCTGAACAGCAAACGCGAGGTGCGCCGCCAAACCTTCTCAGGCGGGTTGGATATCCCGTCGTCCGCCCGCGTCAGGATCGCCATTAGCAGCGCCGCGGCTCCGGCGACAATCAAGAAGATTGTGATAATGCGCCAAGATGGCCGGGTTAAATGCGCGCGCGCCTGACGTTGTATGTAGAATCTAACTTGCCGCTTCAACGTCGGCTTTACATTCCCCTGTCCCGGCATCGGGCGTTCGCTTTTTTCCTTTGCAGACTGGCTGATGCGGTGATGGCTAGTAAGCGTCATGGCCCGCATCGGAAGGCGAGACTTCGAACGGGCCGGCGCGGGCGTTAGCTGCGGCATTCGCCTCCTGCTTGGATGGCAATCGGTTCGCCTAACGCAAGGCGTAGCGCCGTCCCGCGAGCATCGGGGCGATCCCATGCGACGAACGTTGCGTCGACGATCGGCTGCATAATGACAACGGCCAAACGACCGAGCCGGGGGGCGATCAACGACGACGGCAACCTCATCGCGAGCGGCGCTTCGTATTGACGTGGAAAATCACAAGGATTGGAGCCGGATCGCTTTGGGCGTTGGATGCGCCAGCTAGACGGTGCAGCCGCTATACTGTCGTCTTCGATCAAGAATGTGGCGTTTGCGGATATACCCTCCAAGCCGCGCTCCACCCACCATCGGCCTCAACAAGCAGGTATCGGCAGCGGGCGTGAAACCGATGCTGACCGGTACGTCGTCCATATGGAGGGATGATGGTCGAGGGTGATACGAGGCAATTGCTCGACGCGCTGAAGGCGCAGGAAGCGCCTCCGCTCTACGATGGTACGCCGGATGAGGGACGTGCCGCCTATAGAGAGATGGCAAAAGGCCTGGACCTGCCGGCGGAGCCGGTAGCCGAAGTGGCGGACCTATTCGTCGACGGGGCGGACGGGCCGATCGCTGTGCGCGTCTATCACCCCCATCCCGCTGCCGAGGGGCCGGTCGTCGTGTTCTTCCACGGTGGTGGATGGGTGATCGGCGACCTCGATACGCATCATAGTTTCTGCGCATTCCTTGCCAACAGGCTGGATCTACGGGTCTTGTCGGTCGACTATCGGCTGGCCCCCGAGCATCGCTTCCCGGCAGCATACGAGGATTGCGTGCGTGTCGCGGAATGGGCAGCGTCGTCGCCCGGCGAACTGGGGCGGCCGGTGACAGGGATCGCGACCGCAGGCGACAGCGCTGGCGGGGGCCTCGCCGCGGCGGTGTCGCTGCACCTCAATGGCGATGGCACGCGGCGGGTGCTGGCGCAGATGCTGCTCTATCCTGCGGCCGATTTGGCCGTGGAATCGGCGTCGTACGCGCTATTTGCCGAAGGCTATCTGCTCGATCGCCGGCTGATGCAGTGGTTTCGCGATCACTACATCGGTAGCGAGGCGGAGCGCGCCGATCCGCGCACGTCGGTGCTGCGTGCAGACGATCTGTCGTCGTCGCCGCCGACGGTGTTGCTGACCTGTGGACTCGACATCCTGCGCGACGAAGGTCGAGCGTTCGGGGCGCGGCTGGTGTCGGCCGGCGTGGCGCTGTCGTTCCGCGAAGCTGCCGGCCAGATCCATGGGATCGTCAACATGCGCGGTGCGCTGCCGTCGGCCGTGCCAGTCCTGTCGGCGGCGATCGACGATTTCGGGCGCTTGCTGCGCTCTGACCACTGATCCGGTTTTTACGAGGATAGACATGATGGCCGAAGCAATGACGGCGACCCGATCCGAGAGCAGCTACGTCGATGTCCTGATCGTCGGGGCCGGTGTGTCCGGCATCGGTTCCGCTTATCATTTACAGGAACGATGCGCCGGCAAGAGCTACGTCATCCTAGAGATGAAGGATGGGTTCGGAGGGACTTGGCATACACATAAATATCCGGGGGCGCGCTCCGACTCAGACCTCTACACTTATGGTTATCAGTTCAAGCCATGGGTGGGTGCGCCAATCGCCAGCCGCGAAGAAATCCTGAAGTATATTGGCGAGGTGATCAACGAGAACGGGATCGGCGACCATATCCTGTACGGCCATCGCATCACGGCGTGTCGCTGGTCGAGCACCGACAATCTGTGGACAGTGGAAGCGCACCGCGTGTCCGATGCGACGACGGTGACCTTCACCACCCGCTTCTTATGGATGTGTCAGGGCTATTACAATCACGACAAGCCCTATGTCCCGGACTGGCCCGGTCTGTCTGACTATCGCGGCACCTTCGTCCATGCACAGATGTGGGATCCAGCGATCGACTATGCCGGTAAGAAGGTGCTGGTGATCGGGTCCGGAGCCACTGCGGCGACGGTCGTTCCAGCCTGTGCCGAAACGGCTGCGCACGTGACCATGCTCCAGCGCTCGCCGACGTATTTCTATTGTGCAGAGAACAGGAATGAACTGGCTGATCGCTTGCGCGAAATCGGCATCGACGAGCGGACCGTGCATCGCGTCGTGCGCGAACAGGTCAGTTACGATCAGGACTTGCTGACGCGTCGTTGCCAGACCGAGCCGGACGTCGTCGTCGAGGAACTGCGCGAACTGATCCGCACGGCCTCCGGCGATCCAGCATTTCAGTTCGAGCCGCATTTTACACCGCGCTATCGTCCGTGGCAGCAACGTTTAGCCTATTGCCCCGACGGCGATCTCTTCAAGGTGGCAGCCGCGGGCAAGCTGACAGTGGTAACTGACACGATCGAGCAGTTTAATGCGGATGGCGTTCGAACGTCGGATGGAACGCAGATTGATGCGGACATCGTCGTTGCCGCAACCGGTTTCAACCTTTCCGTGCTGGGGGATATTCCGTTCAGTGTCGACGGGCGCCCGATCGACTGGGGGCAGACCGTGACCTATCGAGGCATGATGATGACCGGCGTGCCCAATATGGCGTGGGTATTCGGCTATTTCCGCGCCAGCTGGACGCTGCGCGTCGACATGATGGGTGAATTCATCTGCCGGTTGTTGCGTCACATGGACGCGATCGGTGCCGCAAAGGTGGAGGTGGCGCTCCGCCCCGAAGATGGCGACATGTCGATCGGGCCGTGGATCAAGGGCGAGAATTTCAGCCCCAGTTACCTGCTGCGCGATATCGACGCGCTGCCGCGCGCCGGCGACAAACCGGAATGGTGCCATACCCAGGATTATTGGGCCGAGAAGGCATTTTTCCCGGCGATCGACCTTACGGATGCGGCTTTCGTCTATGACGGGAAGCGTGTGGAGACTGACGCGCCGCTGGTGGCCAGCTAGGATAACGGCAATCCGCTCGCGGGTCGCCGTTGGGCTGGCGATGTGTCGAAATGAGGATGGAAGGGCGGACCGGCGACACACTCGCCGCGCCAGGGTGGAGGGGACACGATGGCACGCGCGCTGACGGCGGCCGGGATGGCGGCGAGTACGGCACTGGCATTGGTTTTGGCGGGATGCGGCGGCAAGAGTGCCGATGGCGCGAAGGCTGCCGCCGCGCTCGACGCCGCCGAACAGGCGAGCGAAACCGCGATGAAGGGCGGCGGAAACGGCGATAACTGGGCTGGGATCGGCTACAGCTATGACGAGCAGCGCTACAGCCCGCTGACCGACATCAACGACCGCAACGTCGGCAAGCTGGACGTCGCATGGTTCGCGGACCTCGACGACGCGCGCGGGCAGGAGGCGACCCCGGTGGTCGTGGATGGCACGATGTATGTCAGCCACGCCTGGTCGAAGGTCGACGCCTGGAACGCTGCCACCGGCAAGAAGTTGTGGTCGTTCGATCCCCAAGTGCCCGGCGAACGCGCGGTCAGCGCCTGCTGTGACGTGGTCAACCGTGGTGTGGCGGTATGGGGCAACAAGGTCTTCGTCGGCACGCTGGACGGCCGGCTGATCGCGCTGAACCGGACGACGGGCAAGCCGCTGTGGTCGACGCAGACCTTCGACGCCACGAAACCCTATACGATCACCGGCGCGCCGCGTGTGGTCAAAGACATGGTACTGATCGGCAATGGCGGCGCGGAGTTCGGCGTGCGTGGTTACGTCACTGCCTACGATGCCGATACCGGCAAGCAGCGCTGGCGTTTCTACACAGCGCCCAATCCCAGGAAGCAAAAGGACGACGCCGCCAGCGACGAGATCTTCGCAACGAAGGCCAATGCCACTTGGTCCGATCGCGGCGAATGGACCGTCTCGGGCGGTGGCGGAACCGTTTGGGACGCGATCGTCTACGACAAGGATTTGGACCAGATTTATCTGGGCGTGGGGAACGGCAATCCGTGGAACCACAAGATGCGGTCCGAGGGGAAGGGCGACAACTGGTTCCTGTCATCGATCGTCGCGCTCGACGCCACGACCGGCAAATATAAATGGCATTATCAAGAGACGCCCGGAGAAACGTGGGATTACACCGCAACCCAGCCCATCATTCTTGCCCAGCAGCCGGTGGGCGGCAAGCCGACCAGGGTGCTATACCACGCGCCGAAGAACGGCTTCTTCTTCACGATCGACCGCACAACCGGCAAGCTGATCGATGCAAAGCCCTATGTCGACGGGATCAATTGGGCGACCGGCTATGACATGGCCAGCGGCCGCCCGATCGAAAATCCGGCGGCGCGCTATGAAAACACCGGCAAGCCGTTTGTCGCGATTCCCGGCGCGCTCGGTGCACACAATTGGCATCCGATGAGCTTCAGTCAGAAGACTGGCCTGGTCTACATCCCGGCACAACAGGTGCCGCAGGGCTATCTTCAGGATATGGACGCGTTGGATCAGCGGAAGGTGCTGGGCTTTAACGTGGGCACGTCGTTGAAGGGGACGATGCTCCCGGACGACAAGGCGGCGTTCAAGGCGGCGGTGGCGGCGACGACCGGACGGCTGGTCGCGTTCGATCCGCGTGCCGGGAAGGTCGCGTGGAGCGTCGACTACCCGGCCGCATGGAACGGGGGTACGATGGCAACGGCAGGAAACCTTGTATTCCAGGGCACGAGCACCGGGCGGTTCCGCGCCTATGCCGCGGATACAGGCAAGCAGTTGCTTGATCTCGACATGCAGTCGGGCATCGTCGACGCCCCGTCGACCTTTCGCGTCGGCGGGGTGCAATATGTTGCGTTCCAGACCGGCAAGGGCGGCGCCTTTCCGCTAGTTGCGGGTATCGCGGGCGGTGTGACGCGCAAGGTGCCCAACCTGCCACGGCTGATCGTCCTTAAGATCGGCGGCACGGCAAAGCTGCCGCCTGCGCCGACCAGCGTTACACTGCCCTGGCAACCACCAGCACAATTCGGCACCACCGCGCAGGTGACGTCGGGCAAGGCGCATTTTGGCCGCTATTGCCAAGTCTGCCATGGCGACAGCGCGATCGGAAACGGCTTCACCCCCGACCTGCGCGCGTCGGGCGCACTGGCCAATGCCGATGCGTGGAAGAGTGTCATCATCGACGGCGCGCTGAAGGACCGTGGCATGGTGAGCTTCTCACGCGTTCTGACCCCGGCCGATGTGGAGGCGCTGCGGGCCTATGTCATCGATCGATCGCGGTGGACCAAGGCGAATTTGCCTGAAGCCAGCGCCCCCGTCGGGCGTTGACGGTGGTCGCAACAGGCCGGCGTGCTTCGCCCGCCGGTTGATCGGCAGACCGCGCGCTACATGCCGGCAACGGAGCCGCTGGCAGTCTGTGTGGCGGCGCGCCGGAAATCGCGCGGCGATTGACCGAACCACCGCCGGCAACTGCGCGTGAACGTCGAGGGTTCGGCGTAACAGAGGCGCTCCGAAATCGTTGTGAGGCTGAGGTTGGTAGACCTCAAGAGCTCCCGCGCCATGGTGGCGCGCACGCCGTCGCGGATCGTCTCGAAGTTTGTGTTCTCGTCGGTTAGACGTCGCTGCAGCGTGCGGGGCTTGAGGCCGAGGAGTTCGGCTGCTTCCGCCTGCGAACAATCCCGTTCCCGCATCACCATCGCGACGATCCGCGTCACTTCGTCGGTGATCGTGTCCCGTGTGACCGGACATTTCTCGATCAGATAATGTTCGGCGATCTCACGAACTAACGTGTCATTCCCCGCGATGGGGCGATCGAGATCGTTGCGCGAGACGACGATGCCGGAGCGTTCCTTGCGGAACGACGGCGTGATGCCGAAGAGATCGCGATAGCGGGCGAGCGTGGACAGGGGCTCGTGCTGAAACCAGATCGCTCGGGGCCGGCAAAGGCCATCGGCTAGCGTCTTCAAGTTGCGGAAGGTGAGGCCGATAGAAAGCTCGAAGGTTTGGCGGGACGCATCCCGCAATGCGTCGGGCCGCAGGATATCGAACGAGATCAACTCGAACTCTCCGCCGGGCAATGGCTCGACGCCAACGCGGATCGCCGGACTGTGATAGCGGATGAAGCGCTCGGCCTTCTGGTGCGCGGAGCGCACGGTCGGCGCATTGCGCATCGCCAGTCCCAATGCGCCGAGAATGTTCAGCCCCTGGCGCTCGGCAAGCCGTAGTCCAAAATCACGAGCGTTCAGCACGTCGGCCGTGCGTTCAAGCAACCCGAACACGTCGTGGAACCGGTAATACCGTTCGGCCGATTCGTTTCCCGTACCTGCAAAGCTGTGTAGTCGCTGAAGATCGAACGCTGATCCCCCCATCGACTCGACCAGTCCGGCATATCCGTCGAGCCCCGCGACGCGAATGATGTCCATAGCCATCCTCTCTCTGCCGCCCTTGCGTGGGCGGAGCGGTGGTTCCTGCCGACTTTGCGTCGTTTCATACCACCATCGCCCATCATAGCGAACTTGCCGCCGCTACACTTGACTTTACGCGCCAGGCGCGTGGCTGATCTTTGAGCACCCCGTTGCTGGCCGCACAAGCCAATTGGCTGGCGCTCTCGGGCAAGTCCCCCGGCGTTCCAGTGGGCACAACCATGTCATCCGCGACAACAGCGGGCAGGAAGAGGATGACCGATGGGTCTGGTGGAGCCGCTGTCGCTGGTTGCCGGAACGATGACGATGTCCGCCCCAGCCATCCAGGCGTGGAAGACGCTGCGCACACGTGACGTCACCGGCCTGTCGACGGGTAGTTACGTGCTGCTTGTCTTGCTGAACATGCTGTCGACGCTGATCGGCGTCCAATACGGCGTCGTGGCGATGATCGTCCTCAATGGGCTGACGCTGATGTTCTACGCCGCCACCCTCTTCCTGATCTCGCGCGCGGCAATGGCGGCGGTGTTTGGTGTCGTGGGCACCGGCATCACCCTTCTGGCGATAGCCGCGCCAACGGTTCTAGCGGATTTGCTCACAACGCGTTGGGCGGAGGCCACCGGCTTTATTTACGGCCTTGCGGCCTGCTTCAGCTTCCTGCCGCAGGTGGTGATGACCCATCGCACCCGCAATGTCAGTGCGCTCGCCCTCGGCAATCTGGCGCTGATCGTCGCCGGCATGACGATCTGGATCGTCGTCTGTGCGCTGCTGGGCAATTGGTCGCTGATCTTCTGGAATTCCGTCCTGCTGCTGATGGTGGCCGAATTGCTCCGGCTGAAGCTGACGCTCGGTCGCGGGCCACAGGACACACGCAACGACATCGGAGACGGTACGCATGCGCAACTATCTTGATTTCTACATAGACGGCCGCTGGACGCCGGCGCGCGACGGCACCGTTCACGACGTGATCGATCCCGCAAGAGAACGAGTCGCCGGCCGCATCACGCTGGGCACGCCCGGCGACGTGGATCTCGCGGTGGCCGCCGCGCGGCGCGCCTTCAACCGCTATTCGCTGACCACGCGGGAAGAGCGGCTGGACCTCCTGGAGCGCGTGCTGACCGAGTATCAGGCCCGCGAGTCAGACATGGCGGCGGCGATTACCGAGGAAATGGGCGCACCACAGTGGCTCGCGACGCAGATGCAGGCCTGGATCGGTCGTGCCCATGTCGAAACTGCGATCGCCGCGTTGCGAGATTATCGCTTCGAAGAGCAGCGCGGCCCGACGCTGGTCGCGAAGGAGCCGATCGGCGTCTGCGCATTCATCACGCCTTGGAACTGGCCCGTGAACCAGATCGCGTGCAAAGTGATGCCCGCGCTGGCGGTCGGATGCACGTGCATATTGAAGCCGTCCGAGGAAGCGCCCTTTTCCGCGCAGATATGGGCCGAGATCATGCACGCGGCAGGTGTGCCGGCCGGCGTTTTCAATCTGGTCAATGGCACCGGTCCCGTGGTCGGGGCAGCCCTGTCGCGCCATCCGGACGTCGACATGATCAGCTTCACCGGATCGACCCGTGCCGGCGTGGAGGTCGCGCGCGACGCAGCTCCAACCGTGAAGCGTGTTCACCAGGAACTGGGTGGAAAGTCGGCCAACATCGTGCTGCCCGATGCCCCACTGGAACAGGCGGTAAGCCAGGGCGTGAAGTCGGTAATGCTCAACTCCGGCCAGTCTTGCAACGCGCCCACCCGTTTGCTTGTCCCGCATGATGCGCGTGAGACGGCGCGTGCCGCGGCGGCGCAGGCCGCGGCGGAAACGACCGTCGGCGCACCCGGCAGCAACGCCGCGATCGGTCCCGTAGTGTCGGAAGTGCAGTGGCAGCGCATCCAGCGGCTGATCCAGTGCGGAATCGACGAAGGCGCCACCTTGGTCGCTGGAGGTACCGGACGACCCGAAGGGCTGGAAACCGGCTATTATGTCAAGCCGACCGTCTTCGCCGACGTCACGCCGGATATGACGATCGCGCGCGAGGAGATCTTCGGGCCGGTGGTCGCGATCCTTGAGTACACCGACGAGGAAGATGCGATCCGCATCGCCAACGACACGGTTTATGGCCTCGCCGCTTATGTCCAGAGCGCCGACCTGGAGCGTGCGCGCGCAGTCGCGAGGCGGCTGCGAGCCGGGCAAGTGTCGCTCAACTATCCCGATCTCGACATGAACGCGCCGTTTGGCGGTTACAAGCAGTCAGGTAACGGTCGAGAATGGGGTGAGCACGCCTTTGGAGAGTTTCTCGAGACAAAAGCTATTATCGGATACGACAAATAGCACTTATTCTGCCAAGTATTCGACGTTTGATTGTGAAAACATATAATATAGACGTTCATATATTATATAATTACTAAATAATGGTATAATAAATAAGCATATAGGAGGGGAGAATGGATTTTTCGGGTAAAGTCGCCGTGGTGACAGGGGGCGCGCGTGGAATAGGAGCGGCCATTGCCACCGCCTTTTATGCGCATGGTGCCGCGGTCGTCATCACGGACATTTTACAGGCGCAGGGGCAGGCGCTGGCTGATGTGCTGGGCGACCGCGCACACTTCTTCGCGCATGATGTCAGAGACGAGGCCTAATGGGAGCGGATCGTCGATGCAGTAGTCGAAAAGGCCGGCGGGCTCGACATTCTCGTTAACAATGCGGGGACGGAGGAAACCCAACCGCTCGTCGATTTGGATCTGGCTGCAGTGCAGCGGATGAACGCGGTCAATATCGACGGCGTGCTTTTGGGTATGAAATGGGGCTTCCGCACGATGCGGCCCGGCGGGCGTGCGGGGGCGGGCGGGGCGATCGTCAACCTGTCGTCGATTGCCGCCCATGGCGCGTCGGCGGGCATGGGGCCCTATGGCGCAACGAAGGCGGCGGTGGATCGGATTACCAAGGTCGCGGCCGTCGAGGCGGCCGGTTACGGCATCCGCGTCAACTGCCTGTATCCCGGTATCATTCAGTCCGACATGATCGACAAGCTGGTGAGCGATTTCGTTGCCATGGGCTCGTTTTCCACGACCGACGAGGTTCGGCAATGGCTGGTCGCCCGCACGCCGCAGGGGCGCTTAGGTGAAACGGCAGACGTTGCGAAAGTCGCGCTGTTCCTTGCCTCTGATTATGCGGGCTTCGTCAATGGCGCCGGCCTGTTCGTCGATGGCGGTTTCGCGCTGACGGGCTGACCCTACGGCGTCGCTCGACGACCTTCCGCCTCTTCACCATCTTTACGACTGGGACCATTCATCATGGAACGAGGACTTGTGTCTGAGCGCCCTGTGGGCGCGCGGCGTTCGATTGTTATCGGTCTGCTGGCCGGCGCCGCTATCCTCCTGCCCCACGCCGCGCAAGCACAACAGGCAGCCGGCGCCCCCACCACTAAGGCCGATGCGGCATCGCCGCCGGCCGCCGACGGAGACAGCGCCCAGGGCGACATTATCGTGACCGCGCAGAAGCGTGAACAGCGACTTCAGGACGTTGGCATCGCAATCACTGCGCTCTCGGGCGATGCACTGGCGAAGATAGGGGTGCGCGAAAGCACCGACATTACTGCGCAGGTGCCGAATCTGCAGAACAATTCCGTGTTTGGCCCCGGCACCAATGTGAACTTCTCGATCCGCGGCGTGTCCTTGCCCGATTTCAACGATCTGACGGAAGCGCCGGTGGCTACCTACATCGATGAAATTTACCTGGTGCCGCTAGGAGCCGGTAGCTTTCCGACGTTCGATGTCGATCGGGTGGAGGTTCTCAGGGGGCCGCAAGGCACGCTGTTTGGTCGCAACACCACGGGCGGCATCGTCCATTTCGTGACGAACAAGGCGACGCCCGGGCGGACGCTGGTCGATGTCGAGGCAGAGATTGGCCGGTTCGACACCCGGCGCGCCACGGCCGTTGTCAACGTGCCGCTAGGCGCAGGCTTCGCATTGCGCGCTTCCGGCATTTATCAACAAAATGATCCCTGGATCCATAATCTCTACGGTCAACGCGATGCGGGTGAGCTGAAGACCTACGCCGGGCGGGTTCAGCTTGGCTTCGACAAAGGTGGCCCGCTGACCGCGGACGCCAAATTCGAATATGGGCATGCCGAGGGTGCCACGACCGTCTATCACCAGATCGTCACCAGCCGTGATCCGGTGACCGGATTGGTCGAGACGCCAGGGCCACGCAATACCGGCAACCCCTGGTTTCAGTCGACCAATCGAAGCCCGCATTTCTTGAAGGGCGCAAATTCCTACACCGGCCTCCTGTCACTCAATTACGACTTCGACACTGTCCAGCTGGCGTCCATTTCCGGATTCAATCATTACGACCGTTACACGCGCGAAGATTGTGATGGTGGTCCAAGTTATATTTGCAACACCACCTACATGTCCCATAGCAATCAGTTTTCGCAGGAGCTGCGATTATTCAACCGCGGGGATAGGACGAACTGGACTGTTGGCGCATATTACCTTCAGCAGAACGCCGGATTGAAGCAGATCGCGCCAATCTTCGTCAACGCGGCCGGCAGCCCCTTTCTCGTCGCGCTGGCCGATGCCGACCTGCGCCTGCACTCCTACGCGCTGTTCGGCAACGTCGAGCAGAAGCTGACCGATCGCTTGACCCTGATCGCGGGCGCACGGGTGACGAAGGACGTGAAGGACTTCGATCAGTTGCTCACCTATTTCACGACGCCTGGCAATTTTTTCGACTTCTGGTCGAATGCGCCGTTTAGCCCGCGTGTCGGCACGGTCCTCGCGGCCAACGACTTCAATAAGACGACGGCTGGTGATCTGACGCGGCTCGACGTGACCGACGTGGCGGCGCGGCTGCAACTCAATTACAAGGTGAACAATGCGCTACTCTACGCCTCCGTCAGTCGCGGCGTCAAAGCGGGCGGATTCAACAACGGTTTCATCGATGTTGCCACGCCGCTCGACAAGGTGCCGTATAAGCCGGAGCTGGTGTACGTTTACGAGGCGGGGGTGAAGTCCGATCTTCTCGGCCGTCGGCTCACGCTCAACGGATCAATATTCTACTACGACTATCCGCGGTTCCAATCCTTTGGGTTTCAAACGCTTGGCGGTTTCCTACAAACGCGCCAGGCCAGTCTGTACGGGGCGGAAGTGGAACTGGCGGCGCGGCCTGTCCATGGCCTGACAGTGGCTCTAGGCGGCGGTCTGCTGCACACACTGGTGCGCGATGTGACGACGCCGGGACCCGCGTTCCGCACCTATGACCGCGAGATGCCGCTCGCGCCGCGCTGGAGCGTCAACGGCCGGATACGCTACGAGCATGAGGCCTCCTTCGGCACCATAGGCATGCAGGCGGATTTCAAGGCAACTGCACAATACAATACCGATGCTTTGAACAATCCCGCCACCGTTGTGCCGTCCTACATCGTCGCTAATGGCCGGATCGACCTTGCACCTGCCAATAGCCCGTTTCGTGCAAGCTTTTTCGTGAAGAACGTCTTCAATCGCAAGTATCGGATTAGCGCTTTCGACCTCTCCACCTCATACAATACAATCTACGAACAATTTGCGCCGCCGCGGTGGTGGGGACTGTCGGTCGGCTATCGTTATGACCAGCGCAACTAAATTGGCGCGGCCATGTCGGCCCGGTTCAAGGAGTGTGGAACTCCGTTCTGCGTGATGGAAGATCTAGACGAGGAGAGGGATATGCGGTTCAAAGGTAAAGTCGCCCTCGTGACGGGGGGCGCATCTGGATTGGGTAGCGCCTTTTGTCACGGGCTCACGCGCGAGGGCGCGAGGGTCGTTGTGGCCGACATACAGGCAGAGGCGGGTCAAGGCGTCGCAGACGCGATCATGGCGGAGGGCGGCGAGGGGATCTACGCGCAGCTCGATGTCGCCGACCCATCGGCGTGGCAGGCGGCCATCGACACGACCATGAGCCACTTCTCGCGGCTAGATATCTTGATCAATTCCGCAGGCATCGGCCCACCAGCGTCCATCGTGGATTGTTCGCTGGAAGAATGGAACAAGGTGCTTGCGGTAAACCTGACCGGAACCTTCCTCGGCTGCAAGCTGGCCATTCCCGCAATGGTCGTCAACGGCGGCGGCGCGATCGTCAACATCGCGTCGATCTACGGGATGGTCGCCGATCAACTCGGCGCCGCCTATTGTACCAGCAAGGCGGGCGTGACCAACCTGACCAAGGCGGTCGCGCTCCATTGCGCGGCGACCGCGAACGGTGTTCGATGCAACTCGCTCCATCCGGGTTTCATTATGACGCCGATGGTGGAGGGCGTGGGTGAGCACCTCTCGCAAGACGTGCTGGAGGCGTATACAACGAGAACAATCGGCCAGATTCCGGTGGGACGTGCCGGGACACCGGAGGATATGGTCGGCCCGGCGCTGTTCCTCGTCTCTGACGAAGCGCGCTATCTTAACGGTTCGGGTCTCGTTGCCGACGGTGGGTTCACCGCGCGCTAGTGTTTGATGAGACCTGTGTTTTTCCTTCGGCGGCAACCATAGGTCGGCCGTGTTTAAGGATGCGACGGTTTCTTATTTAAGACGAGGCTGGGGTCCCTACGTTAATTCGGCCGGGACATTGGTTGCGGCAGATGAATGTTTAACCAGCGTAGGCCAGCTAAGACATTTGGCGACGGATATTAGTGCGCTTAGGGCCCGAGTCTCATCTGAGGGTATTAATTATTGTATGCTGAAGCGTCATTCAGAAGGTGGTCGTTAAATAATTTACAATGGCGCGTTCGTAGAATCACCAGGTCGGCCGAAGGACATAGTGAGTCCGTTCTCATAGGTTCATGTCCGCTGCGCGGCGGTATCCTGGCAACGTTAAAATGAATGATGGGAAAATCCGGAAGCGGAGAACCCGTGATGAATACCCGTAATTGGGTCCCCTCAGACCTCAGTGCGTTCCGCCAGCTTCAAAGCGTCCTCAACGTCAACGCCCAAGTAGCGCACTGTGCTGTCGATCTTGGCATGGCCGAGAAGAATCTGAACGGCGCGGAGGTTGCCGGTCGCTTTGTAAATGATCGATGCTTTCGTGCGCCGAAGCGAGTGCGTACCATAATCTTGAGCCGGAAGGCCGATGCCGACCACCCACTCGCGCACGAGGCGGGCATATTGCCGGGTGCTCATGTGGGCCATGTAGTCGTTTCGGCTGGGAAAGACGAAGTCGTTCAGTGTCCCGCCACGACGCTCCAGCCATGCTCGCATCGTCTTGCGTGCCGTGTCCATCAGTTCGAACTGGACTGGCCGTCTGGTCTTCTGCTGAACCACGACGGCGCGGTCACGGACGCGCCCGCCAGAAACTATATCTCCGATCCGCACCCTGACCACGTCGCAGCCGCGCAGCTTGCTGTCGATGGCGAAGTCGAACAGCGCTCGGTCGCGCAGTCGTCTATGCTGGTCGAGCCAGAAGCGAATAGCCCAGACCTGTTGCTGTTTCAGGGCGCGCTTCGCACCGATCAGCCGGCCCTCGTTCCAAGGCCGAAGCTCGTGAAAGGCAGGGTCCATCGACGAATGACCCATTGATCATCTCCATCGGGCCAAATTGCCAAACGAGCTTACGCAGGCGCGGTAAACCGAGAGTTCGGAAACGCGGTTGATTGGCCGGTGGTAATGCTGAACAAGCGGCCGGTTTCGGACACCGTCTAGGAATTCTATGAACAACCTGGATGGGGTCGTCTGCCTCGCCACGGCGCGGGGAACAGAGCAACTAGGCAGTTTTCCCGCGCAACGGTTCAAACGGTTCGCACCGTTCCGCCGTCGATGATGAACTCGGCACCGTGTATCGCCGCCGCGCGATCCGATGCAAGATAGGCGATCAGATCGGCAACTTCGTGAGGCTCGGCAGCTCGCCCGATCGGAATGCCGCCCAGGCCGTCGAGCACCTGCTGCCGCGCCCCCTCGATCGTGCCGCCAGTCGCGCTGCGGACGCGCTCAAGGAACTCGCCTGCCGCCTCGGTCATGATCCAGCCGGGGGAGACGGCATTGACCCGCACGCCCTTGGGGCCAAGCTCCTTTGACAGAGACTTGCTATAGGTCCTGAGCGCTGCCTTGGCGGCGGCATAGGCGGTCGTCGATTCCGGCAACGGCAGGATCGACTGGATCGACGTGACGTGCACGATGGCGCCGCTCCTGCGGTCGATCATTTGCGGGACGAGCAATCGGTCGAGCCGGACGGCGGCCATCAGGTTTAGATTCAGTTCTGCCAGCCAGTGCGCGTCGGTGAGCGCCGCGAACCCACCGCCTGGAGAGGCCGATCCGCCCACGACATGCGCAAGGATGTCGATTCCGCCCATGCGGTCGAGCGCAGCGTCGGCAAGCGCTTCGGCGCCCTCTGCGGTGGTAAGGTCCGCTACGACGAAGATCGCGTCGGCTCTCGGCTTCGCTTCCCCGCGGGCAGCGGTAATAACCTGGGCTCCCCCAGCCAGGAAGCGATCAACGGTCGCCCGGCCCAAGCCCTTCGTGCCGCCGCTGACGAGCACCCGCTTACCGGCGAACTCTGTCGCGACGGTCACAGTGTGATCTCCAGCATCTTGATGGCATCATCCCGAAGCACGAAGCTGTAGGTGAAGCGAAGGGGGCTCCCGGGAAAGTCGCCGTGCGCGGGTCCCTCGACGACCACCTTGCCGTCTTCGTGGCGAACCGTGTCCGGCGTGAAGATCCCCTTCACCGGAACGACTTCCTGCTCAAATAGGGTGCGCAGATCGGACGTGCCCTCGAATCGCTTGCCGATGCCAACGTCGTGGACAACGGCGTCGGGGGCAAAGGGCCGCATCATGCCGTCCACGTCCAGGCGGGCGTTCGCCGCGACATAATCGGCGATGGGTTTTGGAAGTTCGATCGTCATTGCTCGGCTCCTTGACGGGACGGGATCAATCTAGCGATATGATTGCTGGTGATAATCGAGATAAATCGGCATCTGGCGTTGCGGAAAATGGGATAATGGCTGGGGATGGTCTGAGCGAGTTCGACGCGGTTCTCGCCATCGCGCAGCGAGGCTCATTTCGTGCGGCCGCCCTGGAACTCGGCCTCTCGGCTACCGCGCTGAGCAATCTGATCGGCAAGCTCGAGCGACGCGTCGGCGTCAGGCTGTTCAACCGCACGACCCGCAGCGTCTCGTTGACGGACGCGGGGCAGACCTTCGTGGAACAGATCCGGCCCGCAGTCAGGACGCTGCACGCCGCGATGAGTACCGCGCGTTCCCAGGTGGAGACGCCGTCGGGCACGCTGCGGATCAATGCGTTCGCCACAGGCGCGCGCGAGGTTCTGAGTCCGCTGCTCATCCCATTCTTGAAGCGGTATCCGCAGGTGCACATCGATCTGGTCACCGAAGGGCGGATCGTCGACATCGTCGAGGCGGGCTTTGATCTGGGCCTCAGAAGCGCCGACCTCGTGCCAAGCGACATGATCGCTATACCCGTCGGACCGCCACGCAGCTTCGCGGTGGTGGCGTCACCAACCTATCTGGCGGCCAATGGCGAACCCCAAGTGCCTCCCGATCTCCTCCGACACGCCTGTTTCAGAATTCGGCTGCCAAACGGGGCGCTGCATCGGTGGCAGTTCCGAAAGGACGGCGGCACCCTCCAGATCGACGTCGAGGGCCCGTTGACCCTCGACGAAGCGAGCCTCGCCAAAATTGCGGTTCTGGAGGGAATGGGGATCGGCTATTTCATGGAGTCCGACGTGCGCGCCGACATTGAAGCGGGCCGGCTTGTCCGAGTTCTTCAGGAGTGGACGCCGCCACTCACGCGCTTGAGCCTATATTATCCCAGCAGGCGTAATCCCTCCGCCGCATTCAAGGCCCTGATCGACTTGGCGCGCGAAGTCGGCTGAAAAAATCACTGTAACCTGCCGTCTCGTGGGAATATCCGGATTGAGATGCCTCAAACACGCTGCTGAACGGTAAGAATTGGGTCCTATTTGCCAACGCTGAGACCTCGGACGATCACCTGCGTCAGGTTTTCAAGATATTTGCGATTCGCGCGCTGTCCAAGCACCGCAATGCGCCAATACAGCGGGGCTGCCAGCCTGTTCGGTGGGCCGCTCAGCGCCCAAGATGACCGAGATACCCGCCGATCTTGCCGCAGCGCCGACCCTCTCCCACGCGTCTGCGAGAAACGGCAGAGAAGCGGAGGTAACGTATCCGTCCGCCAGCGGTAACCGGGGATGTAGCACTCTGCAAAACAGACGATCTGGACGCTTCGACGCCCCGCTTCGGCGATTGCCTCAGCGGCGAGATCCACTCTTCCGGCGTCTCAGCAATGGCGACATTGGCAGGGGCGATGCGGCAGTTGGTCATGGCCCTGTATAGCGATCTGCATCATTTCCGGTGTGGATCGGCGTGGAAAAGGGACCCCGGTAGCGGGGTGATCGGCGTCGAAAAAGGACCCCTCATCCCGGTGGTCTAGGCTGTTCGCTTGGCGGTGTGTCAGGCGGCGAGATCGGGATGCTGGTATTGGAGACGGTGTTGAGGATCCGGCGCGAGCACGCGTCGGGGAAGGCCATCAAGGCGATAGCGCGAGACCTGCACCTGTCGCGCAAGGTGGTGCGCAAGGCGATCCGGGCGCCCGAGGCGGACATGGGCTACC
>QDFQ01000008.1 GCA_003075315.1 Arthrobacter sp. TPD3018
CGTGAAACCCGACTGCGCCAATGGTACTACTGCCTAAGCAGTGGAAGAGTAGGTCGTCGCCAGGCATTGAAGCCTGTGCGGGAACACAAGAACCCATTCATGATTTCCCCGGAATAACGGGCACGACACCCCCGCATCCGCGGGGGCGTTCGCGTCTCACTCCGGTAACCCAGTGTCGCGGGGTGGAGCAGCCCGGTAGCTCGTCAGGCTCATAACCTGAAGGTCACAGGTTCAAATCCTGTCCCCGCAACCATTCCGAAAAAAACACAGCCGTCTCAGGATACCCCCAAGGCGGCTTTTTTATGCCTTTTTTGCGGGATTTAGCGCGGGCCTACCGTGGCTCACGCCCCTTCAGCGGACGCAGATGGCAGTAGGCTTGCGAGCTGGCCGACTGTGCCTCCTCGTCCGCCCCAACGGCCCCAAGCAATGGCGGACCAAGTACCGCTTCCTTGGTGAAGGAAAACTGCTTTCTCTCGGTGCCTATCCCAACGACCAGCTCGCTAGGCCCGCCTCAGCGGACTGAGACCTAGCAGAACTGGGGCAGGGCGGTGATCCGGGTGGAAGGCCACGCCTAAGGCCGTGATGGCGTTAAAGGCCGCCCCACGATCGCGGCACCGCCGTCGGCTGCCGTCGCTCGGGACTATGCGGCTTGGCTGCCCCCTAGTGCGAGAACGATGCCTTTCCAGCGGTCAGATAGTCCACGGGCAGACCGTCACGTCTGCCTATGTCCATGGGGCGGAGCGCCGACGCACGCCTCGCGCCCAACGTCAGTCGGCCTGTTGGGCAACATTGCAGTCAGATCAACCGAGCTGCGATCGCATATGGCTGGGCTACGACGGCGCCGGCCGAGCGTATTAGCGCGCTAGTCGAGACCAAGCTGCGCCCCCTCAAGCAATCGGGGCAGGCCGCGTTGAGCGAGCTCCCGGAGCTCTTTCGCACCATTCGCGCCTCTGAGGGCGAAAGAGGCACCGCGCAGCGTCATCACCGGCGCGGTTCTCATAATCGCACTCGCTGACCCTGGCATAGACCAATGGGGCGGGCTGCGCGCGCGGAGAGGAACTGGATAAGCCCGATGGGGCCGAGCCGCTGCGGCGGTGCCTGCTCTTCAGGTGAACATGAAGCGCGAGCATGTGTGCCGGTGTCGCCTCGCTGCAACGTGGAAGCGGCAGTAGGGCAAGGACTGGGCGTCGGGAGCCTCGCCAATCAACCGCGTACGATGTAGCGCAGCTGCTATCATCGTCGTTGCCGCACGCGCTGAGCGGCGGCACGGCGTCGAAACCTACATGTCACGATCAACGCTCCCGGAATGCTGGAGACCCGGCTAGGCGCCGTTGAAGACGGCATAATCTTGCGTCCGAAGGTTTAGCCCCAAATTCTTGGCGTAGTTTCCCCGAAAGACCTTTGAGCAATCGCTGTCGTCAGGCCTCGGCAACACCATCACCTGACTTCGCCATCGGCGCATCCCGCGCTCGCTCCGCGAAGCACGCGATCGCGCGGGTCGGATGACTGGAGAATCATGCCAGGCCCGCATTGGGATAGGCACGTCCTGCCGAAATCGGCGCGCTGTCATCCAAGCCTGATCGCCTCATGCCAAATGGGTCGTCAGGGTTCGAAAAAAGACGGCCTCAAACCCCTCAGGGCCGATCGATCGTGGAGCACTGCCCGCTACCACCCGCTTCAGCGCGATAACGATGCTGTACCTCGGGCGGGTCGATACGCTCGCCACCGCTAAGGATTATAGGGGCGCTATAAAGAACACGCCCGCGCGCACCAATATCGACGGGCGGATCGGCATAGCACGCGAGAAAAACATGAGAGCAGCCCAGCGGCATGCTCCTCATCACATCTCGCTCTCAACTGCACATCGCAGGAAAAAATGGTGCCCAGAAGAGGACTCGAACCTCCACGACCTTGCGATCGCCAGCACCTGAAGCTGGTGCGTCTACCAATTCCGCCATCTGGGCACGGGGTAGGTGGCGGCCTTTAGGGGGCGGCCATGTGCCTTGTCAACACGCCTTTTGGGGGGCAAGGGGGCGATTGTCAGGACAGCGACGAAAAAAAGGCCCGAGGCGCATGCAGGACAAGCTGGTTACGATCTTCGGCGGCGGCGGTTTCGTCGGTCGCTATGTGGTGCAGGCGCTGCTGCGCGGCGGCGCCCGGGTGCGCATAGCCGAGCGGGATCCGCGCCATGCCTGGTTCCTGCGCCCGCTGAGTGGCCTGGGCCAGACGCAGTTCGTCGCGGCGGACGTGACCAAGCCCGAAACGGTCGCCCGCGCCGTCGCAGGCGCGGATGCGGTGATCAACATGGTCGGCATCCTGTCCGGCAATTTCGAAGCGCTGCACGTCGGTGGCGCGCGCACCGTCGCCGAGGCGGCGGCTGCGGCGGGTGTCGAGACGCTGGTTCATATGTCCGCGATTGGCGCCGATCCCGATGCGCAATCGGGCTATGGCAGCAGCAAGGGCCGCGGCGAGGCGGCGGTGCGCGCCGCCTTCCCGGGCGCGGCGATCATCCGCCCCTCGATCGTGTTCGGGCGCGAGGACCAGTTCATCAACCGCTTCGCCGGCATGGTCGCCAAGGCGCCGGTGGTGCCGGTGCTGCGCGCGCCGGTGAAGTTCCAGCCGGTCTTCGCCGCCGACGTCGGCGATGCGATGGCGAACGCGACCGGCGCGGCCTATGCGGGCCGCACGTTCGAACTCGGCGGGCCGGACGTGATGACGATGGGTGAGATCATCCGCTGGATCGCCGCGACGCTCGGCCGCAGCCCCTCGATCGTCGAGCTGCCCGATGCCGCCGGCGCATTGCTCGCCGCGCTGCCGCTGGCGCCGATCACCAAGGATCAGTGGCTTATGCTCCAGCACGACAATGTCGTCGCTGCAGGGGCGGAGGGACTGGCCGCACTGGGCGTCGATCCGACGCCGTTGCAGGCGGTCGCGCCCGACTGGCTCGTCCGCTTCCGTCGCACCGGTCGCTTCGGTCGCCGCGCGGCCACCCTCGCCGCATAACGCGGACGGCTCGACCGCTTCCCCGTTCGCCCCGAGCCGGTCACCACCCCCGCCCCACAGGCGCGGGTGGCATCGATCGGCCCGGGCGACCGGACATCCCATACCGCCCCCGCCTTAAGGACCGTGCATGGACCTCCTCACCGTCATCCTCCTCGGCATCGTCGAGGGGGTCACCGAATTCCTGCCCGTGTCCTCCACCGGGCACCTGATTCTTGCCGGTACGCTGCTCGGCGTCCAGGACAAGGCGACCGCGACCTTTGACATCGTCATCCAGCTCGGCGCGATCCTGGCGGTCGTCGTCCTCTACTGGCGGCGGTTCTGGGATGTCGCGGTCGGCCTGTTCGCGAGGAAGCCCGGCGCCTTCGCCTTCGTGCGCAACATCGTGCTCGGCTTCCTGCCGGCGATGGTCATCGGCCTCGTCGTCTACAAGGCGGTGAAGGCGCTGCTGGAAAGCCCGACCGTCGTCGCGGTCGCGCTGATCGTCGGCGGCATCGCGATCCTCGTCATCGAACGGCTGGTGAAGCAGGCGCGGATCGAATCGGTCGAGGCGATGCCGTGGTCGACCGCGCTGGGTGTCGGCGTCGTTCAGTGTCTGGCGATGATCCCGGGCGTCAGCCGCTCGGGCGCGACGATCATGGGCGCGCTGAGCATGGGGGTCGATCGGCGCGCGGCGGCGGAATTTTCCTTCTTCCTCGCCATTCCGACGATGCTCGCCGCCTCCGCCTACGATCTGCTGAAGTCGGGCGCGACGTTGGGGCAGGGCGAGTGGCTGAGCATCGCGATCGGCTTCGTCGTGTCGTTCGTCGTCGCGATCGTGGTGATCCGCTGGTTCGTCGGCATCGTCAGCCGGCACGGCTTCGCGCCCTTCGCCTGGTATCGCATCATCGTCGGCGCGGTGGCGCTCGTCGCGCTCCAGATGCGATAGGATTTAAAGCGGACCTAGTTTATCGCATTGCGGCGTTGATGAGAGTCGATCGCAAAGATAATCGCGGATTTTAGGTCAGCAAATAAGCCATATCGGTCATTTTGCGCATGACATAGGCCTCTTCGCTTCCTATTGCGGAAAGTGAGGAGGCCTTATGGCGCACGATTCCATGCTGAAGTTCGTAGGCAGGCCGCAGGCCTATCCCGCCAAGCGCGATGCTGCCGCGCGGGCGGAGGATTTCGCCGAGATCGCCGCGCGCTATGCGCCGCCGGCGGCAGAGGATCAGGCCGGGCGCTGCTCGCAGTGCGGCGTGCCCTATTGCTCGGTCCATTGCCCGCTGCACAACCACATCCCCGACTGGCTGCGCCTGACTGCCGAAGGGCGACTGCGCGAAGCCTATGAGCTGAGCAACTCCACCTCGACCATGCCCGAAATCTGCGGCCGCATCTGCCCGCAGGATCGACTGTGCGAGGGCAATTGCGTCGTCGAATTCACCGGCCACGGCGCGGTGACGATCGGATCGGTTGAGAAGTTCATCACCGACACCGCCTGGGAAGAAGGCTGGGTCGAGCCGCTGGTGCCGGGGCCGGCGCGCGGCCAGTCGGTTGCGGTGATCGGTGCCGGGCCGGCGGGGCTGACAGCGGCCGAATATCTGCGCGGCCATGGTTATGAGGTTCACGTCTACGACCGGCACGATCGCGCCGGCGGGCTGCTGACCTATGGCATTCCCGGCTTCAAGCTCGAAAAGCCCGTCGTCATGCGCCGGGTCGATCGGCTGAAGGCGGGGGGCATCGTATTCCACGAGGGCTTCCGCGTCGGCGAGGATGCCGGCCTCGACAACCTGCGCCAGCGTCACGACGCGGTGCTGATCGCGACCGGCGTCTACAAGGCACGCGCGCTTGACGTCGCAGGCGGTGACGACAGCCGCGTCGTTGCGGCGCTCGACTATCTGATCGCGTCGAACCGCAAGGGCTTCGGCGATGCGGTGCCGTCGTTCGATGATGGCGCGCTGAATGCCGAGGGCAAGCATGTCGTCGTGATCGGCGGCGGCGACACCGCGATGGACTGCGTGCGCACCGCGATCCGCCAGGGCGCGGCCAGCGTGAAGTGCCTCTATCGCCGCGATCGCACCAACATGCCCGGCAGCCAGCGCGAAGTCGCCAATGCCGAGGAAGAGGGCGCCGAATTCGTCTGGCTCTCCGCCCCCGCCGCGTTCGACGCCGACGGCACCGTCCGTGCGCGGAAAATGCGGCTGGGTGCCGCCGACGCCAGCGGCCGCCGCGCGCCCGAACCCGATCCTAGCGGCGACTTCACGCTGCAGGCCGATCTGGTCGTGAAGGCGTTGGGCTTCGATGCCGAGGATTTGCCGACGCTGTTCGGCGCGCCCGAACTGGGCGTCAGCCGCTGGGGCACGGTGCTGGTCGACGGCAAGACGCTGATGACCAGCCTCGACGGCGTGTTCGCCGCCGGCGACATCGTCCGCGGCGCCAGCCTGGTCGTCTGGGCGATCCGCGACGGCCGCGACGTCGCCGCGACGATGCACAAGTGGCTGAAGGCCAAGGCGAAGGCCGGGAGGGTCGCGGCGTGAGGCGCTACGCTATCATGCTTGGCGCTGCGCTGATTGCGGCGCCGATGCCGGCGATCGCACAGGTTGCGCCTGCGGCACAGCCCGGCACGATCGCGACGGCACGCGCGATCGTCAGCAAGCTGCGGATCGAGCGGACGATGGACCCGATGTTCCAGCAGATCATGCCGCTGATGACCGCCAATGTCGAAAACGCGATGGCGACGGCCCCGAAAACGCCGGAGTTTCTCAAGACGAAGCTCAAGACCGAAGAGGGACGCAAACAGATCGGCGACATCATCAGCGCGGAATTCACCGCTGCCTTCCGCGAGCATTATCCGGATATCGCCGAAGGGGCGGCAGAGGAATATCGCAAGCTGTTCAGCGAGCCCGAGTTGAAGGCCATCCTGGCTTTCTACACGTCTCCGACGGGTGCGAAACTGCTCGAAGCCTTGCCGCAGTTGCAGCAGGTCCTGTCCGAGCAGGGCCGCGCCCTCGGTCGCGAGGCCGGCATGACGGCGTTCCCCAAAATTCAGGCTCGTCTCGCGGCGCTTGGCGCCCCGGCGACGAAGTAGGACGAGACCGATGACCGACCCCATGAAGACCGACCAGCGCGCCTATCTCGCCGAACACGGTATGTACCGCCCCGATAGCGAGGGCGATGCCTGCGGCGTAGGCCTCGTCGCCGCCACCGATGGCCGCGCGTCGCGGCGCGTCGTGCAGTCGGCGGTCGATGCGCTGAAGGCGGTGTGGCACCGCGGTGCGGTGGATGCTGACGGCAAGACCGGCGATGGCGCGGGGATCCATATCGACCTGCCGCACCGCTTCTTTGACGATGCCGTCGTCGCCAGCGGGCACAAGGTGCTGCCCAACCGGCTCGCGGTCGGCATGATCTTTCTGCCGCGCACCGACCTCGGCGCGCAGGAAACCTGCCGCACGATAGTCGAAAGCGCGATCATCGAGGCGGGCTATACGATCTACGGCTGGCGTCAGGTGCCGGTGGACGTGTCGGTCATCGGCATGAAGGCACAGGCGACGCGGCCCGAGATCGAGCAGATCATGATCGCCGGCCCGATGCCGGATGACGTCGATGCCGCCGAATTCGAAAAGACCCTGTATCTGGTCCGCCGCCGGATCGAAAAGCGCGTCATCGCCGCGCAGATCCAAGGCTTCTACATCTGTTCGCTGTCGTGCCGCTCGATCGTCTACAAGGGGCTGTTCCTCGCCGAGAGCCTGTCGGTCTTCTATCCTGACCTGCAGGATCAGCGGTTCGAATCGCGCGTCGCGATCTTCCATCAGCGCTATTCCACCAACACCTTCCCGCAATGGTGGCTTGCGCAACCGTTCCGCTGCCTCGCGCACAATGGCGAGATCAACACGGTTCGCGGCAACAAGAACTGGATGCTCAGCCACGAAATCCGCATGGCGAGCCTCGCGTTCGGCGAACACTCGGAAGACATCAAGCCGGTGATCCCGGCGGGCGCCAGCGATACGGCGGCGCTCGACGCGGTGTTCGAAACGATCTGCCGCTCCGGCCGCGACGCGCCGACCGCGAAGATCATGCTGGTGCCCGAGGCGTGGCAGAAGGACACCGACGTCCCCGCCGATCATGCCGCCATGTACCAGTATCTCGCCTCCGTCATGGAGCCGTGGGACGGCCCCGCCGCGCTCGCGATGACCGATGGGCGCTGGGCGGTGGCCGGCGTTGACCGCAATGCGCTGCGCCCGCTGCGCTACACGCGCACCTCGGACGGTCTGCTGATCGTCGGATCGGAAACCGGCATGGTCGTCGTTCCCGAATCGACGATCGTCGCCAAGGGCCGGCTGGGGCCGGGCCAGATGATCGCGGTCGACCTCGACGAAGGCCGGGTGATGAACGACCGCGAGGTCAAGGATCGCATCGCCGGCGAGCATGACTATGCCGCGATGATCGGCGAATTCCACACGCTCGACGATCTGCCCGACGTCCCCGACGCGCTGGTCCGCTACGATCGCGCCGGCCTGACCCGCCGCCAGGTCGCGGCTGGCCAGACGCTGGAGGATATGGAGCTGATCCTGGCGCCGATGGTCGAAACCGGCAAGGAAGCCGTCGGCTCGATGGGCGACGACACGCCGCTCGCCGTCATTAGCGACAAGCCGCGCCTGATCAGCCAGTTCTTCCGCCAGAATTTCAGCCAAGTGACGAACCCGCCGATCGATTCCTTGCGCGAACGCTATGTCATGTCGCTCAAGACGCGCTTCGGCAATCTCGCCAACATCCTCGATACCGAGGATCAGCGCGACCGCGTGCTCGTGCTCGATTCGCCGGTGCTCACCGGCCAGCATTGGGCCCGGCTGCGCGCGCATTTCGCGCGCACCGCGACCGAGATCGACTGCACCTTCGATGCCGATGGCGGCCCCGAAAAGCTGCGCGCCGCTATCCAGCGTATCCGCAACGAGGCCGAACAGGCGGTGCGCCAGGGCAAGAGCGAATTGTTCCTGACCGACGAGCACGTCTCCGAAGACCGCATCGCGATCGCCGGCGTGCTGGCGGCGGCGGCGGTGCACACGCACCTCGTCCGTCGCGGCCTGCGCTCCTACGCCTCGATCAACGTCCGCTCGGCCGAATGCCTCGACACGCATTATTATGCGGTGCTGATCGGCGTCGGCGCGACGACGGTGAACGCCTATCTCGCCGAAGCCGCGATCGTCGACCGCCACACCCGCGGGCTGTTCGGCGACCTCAGCCTCGACGAATGCCTCAAGCGCCACCGCACCGCGATCGAGGAAGGCCTGCTCAAGATCATGAGCAAGATGGGGATCGCGGTGATCTCCTCGTACCGTGGCGGCTATAATTTCGAAGCGGTCGGCCTCAGCCGCAGCCTGGTCAACGATCTGTTCCCGGGCATGCCCGCGAAAATTTCGGGCGAAGGCTATAACTCGCTCCACTACAGCGCGATCGTCCGCCACGAACAGGCGTGGGACGAAGGCGTCGCCAAGCTGCCGATCGGTGGCTTCTACCGCCAGCGCCACACCGGCGAGACGCACGCCTATTCGGCGCAGCTGATGCACCTGTTGCAGACCGCGGTGTCGACCGACAGCTATACGCAATACCTGCAGTTCAGCCGCGGCGTTGCCGATCTGCCGCCGGTCTATCTGCGCGACCTGCTCCAGTTCAACTTCCCCGCCGAAGGCGTGCCGGTCGATCAGGTCGAGGCGATCACCGAGATCCGCAAGCGCTTCGTCACCCCCGGCATGTCGCTGGGCGCGCTGTCGCCCGAAGCGCACGAGACGCTGGCGATCGCGATGAACCGCATCGGTGCCAAGGCGGTGTCGGGCGAGGGCGGCGAGGACGTGAAGCGCTTCAGTCCGTACGAAAACGGCGACAACGCCAATTCGACGATCAAGCAGATCGCCTCCGGCCGTTTCGGCGTGACGGCGGAATATCTCAACGCCTGCGAAGAGATCGAGATCAAGGTCGCGCAAGGGGCGAAGCCGGGTGAGGGCGGGCAGCTGCCCGGCTTCAAGGTGACGGAGTTCATCGCCAAGCTGCGCCACGCGACGCCGGGCGTGACGCTGATCAGCCCGCCGCCGCATCACGACATCTATTCGATCGAAGACCTCGCGCAGCTGATCTACGATTTGAAGCAGATCAACCCGCGCGCGCGCGTCTGCGTCAAGCTGGTGAGTTCGTCGGGTATCGGCACCGTCGCGGCGGGCGTCGCCAAGGCGCATGCCGACGTCATCCTCGTCGCCGGCCATGTCGGCGGTACGGGCGCGAGCCCGCAGACCAGCGTCAAATACGCCGGCACGCCATGGGAAATGGGCCTTTCCGAGGTCAATCAGGTCCTCACCCTCAACGGCCTGCGCGGTCGCGTGCGCCTGCGCACCGATGGTGGTCTCAAGACCGGCCGCGACATCGTCATCGCCGCGATCCTTGGCGCGGAAGAATTCGGCATCGGAACGCTGTCGCTGGTGGCGATGGGCTGCATCATGGTGCGCCAGTGCCATTCGAACACCTGTCCGGTAGGCGTCTGCACGCAGGACGAGGCGCTGCGCGCCAAGTTCGTCGGCACGCCCGAAAAGGTCATCAACCTGATGACCTTCATCGCCGAAGAGGTGCGCGACATCCTCGCGCGCCTGGGCGTGCGCAGCCTCGACGAGGTGATCGGCCGCACCGAATTGCTTCGCCAGGTGAGCCGCGGCGCCGAACATCTCGATGACCTGGATCTCAACCCGATCCTCGCCAAGGTCGACGCGACCGACGCCGAGCGCCGCTTCAGCCTGTCGACCTTCCGCAACGACGTGCCCGACAGCCTGGATGCGCAGATCATCAAGGATGCCGCCGCCGTCTTCAGCCGCGGCGAGAAGATGCAGCTGACCTATTCGGTGCGCAACACGCACCGCGCCGTCGGCACGCGCCTGTCGAGCGAGATTACGCGCCGCTTCGGCATGAGCAAGCTCGCCGATGGCCACGTCACGATCCGCCTGCGCGGCTCCGCCGGCCAATCGCTCGGCGCCTTCCTGTGCAAGGGCATCACGCTGGAGGTGTTCGGCGACGCCAACGATTATGTCGGCAAGGGCCTGTCGGGCGGCACGATCATCCTGCGGCCTGCGGTGTCGTCACCGCTCGCCAGTCAGGACAATACGATCGCCGGCAACACTTGCCTTTATGGCGCGACCAGCGGCACGCTGCTGGCGGCGGGGCAGGCGGGCGAACGCTTCGCGGTGCGCAATTCGGGCGCGACCGTGGTGGTCGAGGGCTGCGGCGCCAACGGCTGCGAATATATGACCGGCGGCGTCGCCGTGCTGCTCGGCACGGTCGGCCAGAACTTCGGTGCGGGCATGACGGGCGGCATGGCCTTCGTCTACGATCCGCACGCGACCTTCGAACGCCGCGCTAACCCCGACAGCATCGTCTGGCAGCGGCTGGCGTCGGCGCATTGGGAAGGCGTGCTCAAGGACCTCGTCGAGCGCCACGCGAAGGCGACCGACAGCAAATGGTCGAAGAGCCTGCTCGCCGACTGGGACCGGATCGCCGGCGATTTCTGGCAGGTGATCCCGAAGGAGATGCTATCCCGCCAGACGCACCCGCTCGACGACACGGTCGAAGCGGTGGCGGCGGAATAGGGAGTAAACCTCATTTCGTCATCCCGGCGCACGCCGGGATCCATGGAGGCGGTGCAGTCGCATTAGCGCGCATCATCAGCCGTACGCATCCATAGATTCCGGCGTGCGCCGGAATGACGAATGAAAGGGAGCGTCTCTATCCCACCACCGTCGACTGGCCCGGCATCTCGCGTCCCTGCTCTGCCAAGGCGTTGCGCAGGACGATCCCCAACGCCTCTTCAACGGTGACCTGCCAACGCGCGGCCAATGCGCGCAGCCCGGCTTCGATCTCCGCATGGTCGATGTGGATCACGCCATCGATGACGTGAACACCGTCATCTCAGGTCATCGCTGCTTCCCTCCATCCGCCCATGCTTCTAACACCGCAGGCATGTGGCAGCTCTATCAATTCCCCCTGTGCCCGTTCAGCCGCAAGGTGCGGCTGCTGCTCGGTGAAAAGGGCATCGGCTATCAGCTGGTGCGCGAATCGCCGTGGGAGCGGCGCGACGAGTTCATGGACATGAACCCGGCGGGCGAAACGCCGGTGATGGTCGATGCGAGCCGCCCGGGCGCGCCGCTGATCGATTCGATGGCGATCTGCGAATATTTCGAAGAGACCGTCGATAAGGCGGCGACGATCAACGGCACCGCGGCCAATCGTGCCGAAATCCGCCGACTGGTGACGTGGTTCGACACGCATTTCTATCGCGACGTCACCGGGCCGCTGCTGCACGAGCGCGTCGTCAAGCGCCTCGCCCACCGCGCCTCGCCCGATGCCAAGGGGTTGCGCGAGGCGATGAAGGCGGCGGTCAGCCACCTCGATTACACCGATTACCTGCTCGACCATCGCAACTGGCTGGGCGGCGCGACGATGAGCCTCGCAGACCTCGCCGCCGCGGCGCAGATTTCGGTCGCCGATTATCTCGGCGGCATCGACTGGAAGGGGCATGACCAGACCGCGCGCTGGTATCGCGGGTTCAAGAGCCGCCCCAGCTTCCGCCCGTTGCTGTCCGAGCGGATGGAATTGATCGGCCCTCCGGCGCATTACGACAATGTCGACTTCTGATCCGCTCGGCCCCGACCCGCTGACGTTCGCCGAGTTCGAGCGCGTCGACATCCGCGTCGGCACGATCGTCGCCGCCGAACCCTTCCCCGAAGCCCGCAAGCCTGCGATCAAGCTGCGCATCGATTTCGGCGAGGGCATCGGTATCAAAAGGTCGTCGGCGCAGATCACTACGCATTACACGCCCGAGGCCCTGGTCGGCCGCCAGGTCGCCGCGGTGGTCAACTTCCCGCCGCGCCAGATCGGGCCGGTCATGTCCGAGGTGCTGACGCTCGGCTTTCCCGATGCGGACGGCAAGGTGGTGCTGATCGCCCCCGATCAGCGGGTGCCGAACGGCGGACGCCTCTTCTAGCGTCGAGCACCGTCAAGTCCTCCTCCGCCAGGGGAGGTGGCATGCCGCAAGGCATGACGGAGGGGGAGGTCAGGGCAAGGCGTCGTTGCTAGGGGCGTTTTTCCGCACCCCCCGGCACTGCCTCAGGTGGCACCTCCCCATGGCGGGAAGGAATGCGCGCGACATCGAATGTCGCTTCGACCCCGGGCTGTCCTCCAATCACCCAGAACCAGCCGTCATCCCAGCGCAGGCTGGGATCTTCCAGTGATGGCGTGCGCCAGACGCCGCCAAAGGCCCCAGCCTGCGCTCGGGTGACGCGTACTTGCACTTCGAGTCTCTCGCCCGTGCGGGCCGCGGATCAGCTCCGCAGCACCGCACCCTGTTTCGCCGCCGCCGCGACGATCTTGTCGGCAATGGCCTTCAGCGCCTCATCGGTGAAGCTCTTGTCCGCGGGTTGCAGCACCGCCTCCACCGCGACCGACTTGAACCCCTCGTCGACGCCCGCGCCCGTGAACACGTCGAACACGCGTGCTCCCGTGATCGCCGCCTTGTCCGCCGATCGCACCGCGCGCACCAGCGCGTCGGCGCTGACGTCCTGCGGCACCAGGAAGGCGAAGTCGCGGCGCACCGATTGCAGCGCCGGCGGCGCGAAGGCCGGGCGCATGAAGCCGCTCATGCGCTTGGCGGGTAGCGCATCGAGATACACTTCCACCGCCGCGACTGCGCCATCGAGGTCGAACGCCTTGAGCAGGCTGGGGTGCAGCATGCCGAAGCGCGCCAGTACGGTCTTCGGCCCCAGCCGCAGCGTGCCCGACTGACCGGGGTGCCACGCATCCCCAGCTTCCCCCATCACCTGCAGATTGTCGACCGGCGCCCCCGCCGCGGCGAGCAGCGCCAGCGCCTCCGCCTTGGCGTCATAGGCATCGAAGCCCGCGGCCTTGCCCGCGCGCCAGCCGCGCTCGCGCGCGTTGCCGGCCAGCACGACGCCGACGGTCGGATGCTCGCCGTCGGCGAGATAGCGGCGACCGATCTCGAACAGCCGCACGGTGGCGATCCCGCGCTTCAGGTTGCGCGCGCTCGCCGACAGCAGGCCTGGCAGCAGCGACGGGCGCATGACCTTCAGGTCTTCGCTGATCGGGTTGGCGAGGCTCCACGTGCCCCCGCCGAACGGCGCGGCCTGCGCGTCGCTGAGGAAGCTCCACGTCACCGCCTCGTCCAGCCCGCGCGCGGCGGCGGCGCGGCGGACGCGGCGTTCCAGCTTCTGCTCGGGCGTCGCGGTCGGGCGTGCGACGCCGGGCGTGCGCGGCAAGGCGACGGGCGCGACCTTGTCGATCCCCTCGATGCGGATCACTTCCTCGACCAGATCGGCGGGGCCGTCGATGTCGCGGCGCCACGTCGGCACGGTGACGGTCCAGTCGCCATCGACCGCGAAGCCGAGCCGTTCGAGAATCTCGCGCTGCCGCTCCGGCGCCACGGCGAGACCGCCCAGCGTTTCCGCGCGTGCCGGATCATAGCGAATCGTCCGCGGCGCCACCGGCGGCTCGCCTGCCCGCGTGACGCCGCTCGCCGTGCCGCCGCAATAATGCTGGACCAGGAAGGTTGCGATCGCGAGGCCGTCGTCGAGGAACGCCGGATCTACGCCGCGCTCGAACCGCTGGCGTGCATCGCTGGTCAGCGTGAGCGCCTGGCCCGTCCGCGCGATCGCATCGGGCGCGAAATAGGCGCATTCGATGACGACGTCGGTCGTCTCGGCCGTGACGCTGGAATGCTCGCCGCCCATGATCCCGCCGATGTCGTGGACGCCCGCCTCGTCGGCGATGACGGTCATGCCCTTGGCGAGCGTATAGGTTTTGCCGTTCAGCGCCTCGATCGTCTCGCCGTCGCGCGCCTGACGCGCGACGAGGCCGCCGGTCAGCTTCGCACGGTCGTAGACGTGCAGCGGCCGTCCTAGGTCGACCGTCATGTAATTGGTGATGTCGACCAAGGTCGAAATCGGCTTCTGCCCGATCGCGGTCAGCCGCTGGCGCATCCATTCCGGCGCCTCGCCATTGGTGAGGCCGGTGACCGCCTGCGCATAGAAGGCCGGGCAGCCGGCCGCATCCTCGATCCGCACGTCCGGGCCGGGGCCTTGCGCGTCGATCGCCGGCACGGTCGGCGGCACCAACGTGCCGAGGCCGGCGGCGGCGAGGTCGCGCGCGATGCCGTGGACGCCCATGCAATCCTGCCGGTTGGGCGTGATCGATACGTCGATGACCGGATCGTTCAGCCCGGCATAATCGGGGTAGGGGGTGCCGACCGGTGCATCCTCGGGCAGTTCGATGATGCCGTCATGGCCCTCGCCGATCTCCAGCTCGCGCGCCGAACACATCATGCCGTTCGATTCGACGCCGCGGATCGCCGCAACCTTCAGCGTCACGTCGAGACCGGGGACATAGGCGCCCGGCGCGCCGAACACGCCGACGAGGCCAGCGCGCGCATTGGGCGCGCCGCAGACGACCTGCATCGGGCCGTCACCCGCATCAACGCTCAGCACCTGCAGCTTGTCCGCCTGCGGGTGGCGCTCGGCGGACAGGATACGCGCGACGCGGAATGCCTGCAGCGCCTCCCCGGGATTGTGCACGCCCTCCACCTCCAGCCCGATGCGCGTCAGGCCGTCGACGATATCGTCGAGGCTCGCATCGGTGGTGAGGTGGTCCTTGAGCCAGGAGAGGGTGAATTTCATGTCGCTTTACCTTCGTCATCCCGGCGAAGGCCGGGATCCATGGACCCGAGCGGTGTGAGGCGCGCGGTCCGTGTCCCAATTGTTGTCCCGCTGTCCATCATCCCGGCTTTCGCCGGGATGATGGACTAATGGGTGTCAGCCTACTGAGCCCCGACGCCGCCCGACAGCGTCGGCACGTCCAGGCTGGAAAAGCCGTAATGCTTCAACCAGCGGATATCGCCGTCGAAGAAGGGCCTGAGGTCGTCCATCCCGTATTTCAACATGGCGAGCCGGTCGATCCCGCAGCCGAAGGCAAAGCCCTGCCACTCGTTCGGGTCGAGCCCGCACGCCTCGATGACCTTCGGATGGACCATGCCGCTGCCCAGCACCTCCATCCAGCCGCCGCCAGACCCGCCGATCACGCGCTTTCCCTTCTCGATCGTATAGCCGACGTCGACCTCGGCACTCGGTTCGGTGAACGGGAAATAGCTCGGGCGCAGGCGCAGCACGATGTCGTCGCGCTCGAAGAACGCCTTCAGGAACGTCTCCAGCGTCCACTTCAGGTGGCCGAGCGTGATGCCCTTGTCGATTACCAGACCTTCGACCTGGTGGAACATCGGCGTGTGCGTCGCATCCGAATCGGAGCGATAGGTACGGCCCGGCGCGATGATGCGGATCGGCGGCTGCTGGTTCAGCATCGTGCGGATCTGCACCGGCGAGGTGTGGGTGCGCAGCAGCGAGAAGGTCGTGCGCTCGTCGAAGCTGCCGTCCGCCTTCGCGTCGATCCCCTGTTGCAGGTAGAAGGTGTCGTGCATCGCGCGCGCCGGATGCGTTTCGGGAATGTTGAGCGCGCTGAAATTATGCCAGTCGGTCTCGATCTCCGGCCCCGTCGCGACCGCGAAGCCCAAATCGGCGAAGATTTCGGCCAGCTCGTCCATCACCTGGCTGACCGGGTGAACGGTGCCGGCGAGCGGCGCATCGGCGGGCAGCGTCATGTCGAGCGTCTCGCTCGCCAGCCGCGCATCCAGCGCCGCACGCTCCAGCGCCTCTTTGCGAGTGGCGATGCCGGTCGCAACCGCTTCGCGCAGGCCGTTGATCCGCGGACCTTCGACCTGGCGCTCCTCGGGGCTCATCTTGCCCAGCGTCTTCAGCAGCGTGGTGACGCTGCCCTGCTTGCCGAGCGCCTCGACCCGCACCGCCTCGAGCGCATCGAGGCTGGTCGCCGAATCGATCGCGGCGATCAGCTGGCCGCGCAGGGTGTCGAGGTCGTTGGTGTCGAGGTCGGGGGTCACGTGTTGCTCTCTCTTGCGGGCGCCAGGCCAAGGCCGGGTGCCAGATCGTCCCAATCGGGATTTAGCTCTTCAACCAGCCGCAGCTTCCAATCGCGGCGCCATGTCTTCAGCTGCTTTTCGCGGGAAATCGCAGCCTCCATCGAGTCCGCCACAGCGTACCAGACCAGACGCTGCACGCCGTAGCGGGAGGTGAACCCCGGGATCAATCCTTCGCGATGCTGATGCAGTCGCACGGCGAGGTTGGAGGTCACGCCGACGTACAATGTGCCATGGCGCCCGCTGGCCAGGATGTAGACGCAGGGCTGTCGTTCCATCCCGTTCCACCCCTTCTCCGTCATTCCCGCGAAGGCGGGAATCCAGACGCGCTACCGCTGCGGCTTTATCACGAACGGCAACGGTTATGGATTCCCGCCTTCGCGGGAATGACGGAGCCTATGGGGCCGATGGTAGCACGCCGACGCCGACGGCCCGAGTCCATGGATCCCGGCGTGCGCCGGGATGACGAAGGCGGGGGAGGCTGCCCCGTACGCCCCACCCCCCAAACCGAAAAAGGGCGCCGGTGTTGCCACCGACGCCCCTTCGCATGCCGTCCGTCAGGCGCGTTACGCGGCCTGGGGCAGAGCCGCCTTCGCCTGCGCGACGATCGCGGCAAAGGCCGCCGTCTCGTGCATCGCGATGTCGGCCAGGACCTTCCGGTCCAGGGCGATGTTGGCGAGCTTCAGGCCATGCATGAACTGCGAATAGGTCAGGCCTTCCGCGCGGACACCGGCGTTGATGCGCTGGATCCACAGACCACGGAAGGTCCGCTTCTTCACCTTGCGGTCGCGATACGCATACTGGCCGGCCTTTTCGACGGCCTGGCGAGCGATACGGATCGTGTTCTTGCGACGGCCGTAATAGCCCTTCGCCTGAGACAGGATGTTCTTGTGCTTGGCGCGAGTGGTTACGCCCCGCTTGACGCGTGCCATGTCCTGATCTCCTTACTTGAGGCCGTACGGCGCCCAGGCCTTCACCGTCGCGGTGTCGGCCTTCGACAGCACCTTGGTGCCGCGGTTCTGGCGGATGTACTTGCTGTTGTGCGAAATCAGGCGGTGGCGCTTGCCGGCGACGCCGTGCTTCAGCAGGCCGCTGGCGGTCAGCTTGAAGCGCTTCTTGACGCCGCTCTTGGTCTTGAGCTTGGGCATTTTGGTCCTTTCGCTATGAGCAGGCATGGACAGCCGCGGCAGCCCTTGATGGCCGGGCAGTCCTGTAGCGCCTCGCTCGGGAAGCGGGGCCCTTACCGCCGCCGCGCGTAAAACGCAAGGACGGGCGACCGATGCGGAACCGGAACGAGGGCGCACGCGCTTGGCCACTCGATGGAGACGCCCGCTTCCGCCCCGTCCCAGACGATTCCGCCCGCGCGCCGCCGCCGTGCGTGGCGAATCGCGCGCAACATCATGCTCGCGATCATCGCGCTGATCGTCGCGATCTGGCTGGTGCTCTATATCACCAAGGGCCGTTTCCTGCGCCACTCGTTCGAACGATTCGTCGGCGGCCAGACGCATCGCGCGGTGCGCATCGACGGCGACTTCCAGCTCTATTTCGCGCCGTTCAAGATCAAGTTCGTCGCCGAACGGATGACGATCGCCAACCCGGCCTGGGCCAGCCGCCCCTATCTGTTCGATGCGGCGCGGATCGACACGCGGATCGCGCCGCTGTCGTTGTTGTGGGGCAAGCGCCGGCTTTATTGGCTCGATCTGGTCGACGGGAAGGTCGACCTCGAATGGAAGCGCGACCACAGCACCAACACCTGGACGTTCAGCGAGAAAAAGGGCGGCAAGCCGCTCGACTTCCCGCGTATCGACGTCGCCAACGTGCGCGGCACGACCGTGCGCTACGTCGACCCGCGCATGCAGGTTCTCGCCGACCTCGCCATCGCCGACATCCGGTCGACCGATGCGCGCATCGGCAAGTCGGTGGGCGTCACCGGCACCGGCCGCATCCGCACCGCGCCCTTCACGCTGACCGCGCGGCTGCTCACCCCCGATGCGACGGTGAACCGCGGCCAGAACCAGCTCGTCGCGCGGATGCGTGCGGCGGGGAACGTCATCGACGTCGCGGGCACCTTGCCCTCCCTCGCCGAGATCGAGCGCGTGCCGCTGTCGGTCGCCGCGCGCGGGCGCAACATGGCGGACCTGCTCGGCATCATCGGCGTCGCCATCCCCAACACGCGCACCTATCGCGTTCGCGGCCAAATGGTGAAGGACGGAGCGGACTATCGGTTCACGCGCCTCACTGGGGTGGCAGGCGCGACGGACCTTGCCGGCACGCTCACCGTGACGACGGGCGAGCGGCTGCACCTCGATTCCAAACTCGCGACCAAGCGCCTCGACATCATCGATGCCGCGCCCTTCATCGGCTACAATCCCGATATCGTCGCGACCAAGGGTGCGGAGGCCGCCGCGGCGGCGGCCGGTGCGGCTAGCGGCCGGCTGCTGCCCGATGCGGCGCTGCCGATCGCGACGATGCAGCGCTTCGATGCCGATCTCAGGTGGACGGTTGGCGTCGTGCGATCGCGCAACGTGCCGATCAGCCACGTCGACCTGACGCTGGCGCTGAAGAACGGACGGCTGGCGCTGTCGCCGCTCACCTTCGCGATGGCGCGCGGCAATGTGGCGAGCGATGTGGTGTTCGACACGCGCGCACGGCCGTCGGCGGTCCGCTACGACATCCGCCTGACGCCGACGCCGCTTGGCCGGTTGCTCAAGGGCTATGGCGTCGCCGAAGCGGGGACGACGGGGACGATCCACGGTCGCATCCGGCTCGACGGGCGCGGCGACACGATCCACGATTCGCTCAGCACCGCGCGCGGGCGCATCGCCTTCGTCATCCCGCGCGGCGATCTGACGACCGGCAATGCGCAATTGTCCGAACTCGATATCGGCACTTTCGTACAGAAGATGTTCGAGGACAAATTGAAGGAGCCGGTGCGGATCAACTGCGGGCTCGTCGGCTTCACCGTGCGCGGCGGCGTCGCGGCGGCGGACCCGATCCTGATCGACACATCGAAGAACGTGATCCTCGGCCGCGGCGGCTTCAGCTTCCGGACCGAGGGCGTCGACCTCGCCATCCGGGCGGACGGCAAGAAATTCAGCCTGTTCTCAGGGCAGTCGCCCGTCGGCATCGGCGGCACCTTCGCGCATCCCAAGCTCAATGTGATCAGCAACCAGCTGCTCGGCCGCGCCGGCGCCGGCCTGGGGCTGGCGGTGGTCGCGACCCCGGTGGCGGGTATCCTCGCCTTCGTCGACGTCGGCGACGCCAAGGCGGCGGCCTGCGGCCCGGTCCTCGCCGGCGCCACCGCCGCGGCGCAGCGCACGACCAAGGGCGCCCCCCGCGACGACGTCGGCCACGGCACGACCGCCAAGGAAGAGAATGGCAAGGCGTCCGGCGGCGAACGCAAGACCCAGCGCAAGAAGTTTCTGGGGATCTTCTGACGGGGGAGCATTCGTGCCCCCTCCACCACGCCGTCATTCCCGCGAAGGCGGGAATCCAGACACGCTACCCGCGCGCTTCTAGCCGCAACGTCAGAGGGTATGGATTCCCGTCTCCGCGGGAATGACGGTCCGTGTGGGGCGGACGTTCGCACACCGACCACCAAGGCGCGCCCTCCCATTTCCGTCATCCCGGCGAACGCCGGGATCCATGGACAGCGCGCCATAAGCGCCGGCGCACACACGCTGCCGCCACCGCCACCATGGATCCCGGCCTCCGCCGGGATGACGGGTGAGGCGAGGGGAGCTCTCTACCAATCCGTCATTCCCGCGAAGGCGGGAATCCAGACGCGCTACCCTCGCGCCTCAAGCCGCAACGTCAGAGGTTATGGATTCCCGCCTGCGCGGGAATGACGGGTTGTCTGAGGCGGACGTTCGCACACCTACCGCCAAGACTGTCGCTCTCACTTTCGTGAGGCGGGGCGGGGTTAATGCCCGTGGCCATCCCCGTGATCATGCCCATGCGCCGCGCGCAGCGCCTCGAGCACGTCGTCCGTCCGCGCCGGGTCGCCGATTGCCAGCACATGGCCCGCGCTTGTCGCGGTCAGCGGGTCGCCGTTCCAGTCGCACATCCGCCCGCCCGCGCCCTCGACCACCGGTACCAGCGCGGCAAAGTCATAGAGTTGCAGCCCGGATTCCGCGACCACGTCGAGGTGCCCGCTCGCGAGCAGCCCGTAATTGTAGCAGTCGCCGCCATAGACCGGCCCCTGCCGCGCGTGCCCGCCCGAAGCGGCAGCGACCAGCGCCATGTAATGCGGCACGTCGCCATCCGCGAACAGGTGCGGGCTGGTGGTGGCGACGATCGCGCCCTCCAGCTGTGCGCAGGAGCGCGTGCGCGCGGGCTTGCCGTTGAACGTCGTCGGCCGCCCTGCGATGCCCAGCCAGCGTTCGCGCTGCACCGGCTGGTCGATGATGCCGAGCAGCGGCCAGCCATCCTCGACCAGCGCGATCAGCGTCCCGAAGATCGCGCGCCCCACCGTGAAGCTGCGCGTGCCGTCGATGGGATCGAGCACCCATTGCCGCCCCGTCACGCCGTCCTTGGTGCCATATTCCTCGCCGACCACGCCGTCGCCCGGCGCCTCGGCATCCAGCAGCCGGCGCATCGCCGCTTCCGCCTCGCGATCGGCGCGGGTGACGGGGGAGCGGTCGTCCTTCAGCTCGACGCCGTGGTCGGCGCGGAAATAGGGGCGGATCGCCGCGCCGGCGGCGTCGGCGAGGCGCTGGGCGAGCTGGATATCGGCGGCGGTAATCGGCATGATCGCAGCCCTATCGCGGGGCAAGGCCAGGCGCTAGGGTCCGGTCACGTCTTTGCGAGAGGATCCCTGCCATGCGTCTGTTTTCCGCCGCTATTGCCTCGATGGCGCTCGTCGCCACCCCCGCCATCGCCGGTCTGCCGGTGGGCGCGAAAGCGCCGACCTTCGCCACCCGCGGCGCCGTCGCCGGCCAGGTCGTCGGCATCGATCTCGCCCAGCAGCTGAAGAAGGGGCCGGTCGTCCTCTATTTCTTCCCCGCGGCCTTCACCGGCGGCTGCAATGCCGAAGCGCATGCCTTTGCCGAGGCGATCCCCGAATTCCAGAAGGCCGGTGCGACCGTGATCGGCATGTCGGCCGACGACGTGCCGACGCTGCAGCGCTTCTCGGCGGAAAAGTGCGCGGGCAAGTTCGCGGTGGCGAGCGCGGGGCCGGCGGTGATCAAGAATTACGACGTCGCGCTCAACGCCAGCGGCCGCGCGCTGACCAAGCGGACCAGCTATGTCATTGGCCGCGACGGCAAGGTCGCTTTCGTGCACGACGATATGAACCCCGCGCAGCATGTGGCGTTGACGCTCGCCGCGGTTCGTCGCCTCGCAGCGAAGTGAACCCACGGAAACTTCCTGATAACATTTCGCGGGTACACATCGCGGAACACCGGAAAGGGCGTAAATGAACGGGCCGTTGGCAGCGCGAAAGGACGGCAAGGGTGATCTATTCACCCGAATCGGCGACTTTCTCGCGTCTCAGGGCCTCAGCCCCGAGCCGGCCCATTACACCTTCGCCTATGATGTCATCACCAATCCCGACGGCGCGATCGCGCAGGCGGTGATGCGGCTGACCGATGGCGGCTTCCGCCTCAGCCGCTCCGACATCGAAAAGCTCGGCGGGCGGGTGATGCTGGGGGCCGCGGTGCAGCCCGAGGTGGAGCCGCCGCGCCCCAGTTACCGCGATCACCAGTCGGAGGTCGAGGACGAGGCGGTTCGCCTAGTCGAAGCGACCCAGGCGCAGGTCGACGATTTCGCGACGATGATGCGGGCGATGCAGGATCAGACGCGCGATTTCGGCGCGGACCTCGCCGAAAGCGCGGCGGCGATCGATACGGCGGGGCCGGCCGGTCTCGACGCGATCGCGCGCATCGCCGGCACGATGCTGGCCCGCGTGCGCGATGCCGAAGTGCGGCTCGATCAGGCGACGCGCGAGGCGGAAACGCTACGCGCCAAGCTTGCCGAGGCGAACGACACCGCCCGCCGCGACGCGCTCACCGGCCTGCCCAACCGCCGTGCCTTCGGCGAGGCGTTCGACCATCGCCGCGAACTCGAAGGGCCCTTCTGCCTCGCGGTCTGCGATATCGACCGGTTCAAGCGGATCAACGACGCGCACGGCCACCAGATCGGCGACCGCGTCCTGTCCGCCGTCGCGCGCACGCTCAGCGAGGAATGCCAGAAATATCTCGTCGTCCGCCACGGCGGCGAGGAATTCGCCATTCTGATCCACGGCCTGACCCTCGCCGATGCCGCCGCGCACCTCGACGGGGCGCGTAGTGTCATCGCCGGCAAGCGATTCCGCCTCCGCGAAACCGACAAGCCGCTGGGTCAGGTGACGCTGTCGATCGGCGTGACCGCCGTGCAGACCGGCGAGACGATCGATGCCGCGTTCGAACGCGCCGACCGCTTGCTCTACACCGCGAAGAGCGATGGCCGCGACCGGGTGTGCGCCGCCTGATATTGGCGTAAAGCGCGCCATCGCCGTGGCGAAAATTCCCAATTCAATTTAAGCAGCCAGAAAAAACCGCGCAAATCCGCGGTTTTTTGCATTTGGCACGATGGCTGCAGAGTCCCTGGCATGCGGCGACGAACGGTTCGCTCGCCGCACCAAAAGGGAAAAAGACCATGTCCATCCGCTTCGATATCGCTCAGCGCGCCGCCGTCTCGGTGGTTGCCGCTCTCGCGTTCGCCGGCCTCGCGATCAGCGCCGCCGTCCCCGTCCTGCCGATCGCCTGATCCCCGCAAGCCCTGAGGAGACGCATCATGTATCGCAGCTTCGCACTCGCGCTGTCCGCCTTCTGCACCATCGTCCTGGTCCTCGCCAGCCAGAGCACGGGCACGATCGGCTGAACGGCTGACGACCTACCCGGCGGTTGCGACCGCCCCGATCGGCCCGACCGGCGCATCTTCGTCCCGGCTATAGGTACCGATCAATACCCCGGCGGCGAGCACATGCCCCGCCATCGCCTCCAGCATCGCGGCACGGCCGGGCGTTTCGCCCGGATCGCCGACGCCTGCATCAAGCGCGAACAGCTGGAAGGCATAGCGATGGCTGCCATGACCGGTCGGCGGGTCAGGCGGCAGCCAGCCTTCGCGAAGATAGGAATTCCGGCCGACATCGCGCTCGGGCGTTCCCGCGCCATCGCCCCGGATCACGCCTTCCTCCAGCCGGCCCGTGTCGGCGGGCATGCCCCAGACGACGGCATGGACCAGAGGCTGCGGCGCTGGAGCGTCGGCATCCTCGACCAGCAAGGCGAGATGCGCCGTGCCTTCGGGCAGCGGCCCCCAGACCAGCGGCGGCGACACGCCGTCGCCGTCCGCGGTGAAGCGTTCGGGCAGCCGCGCGCCATCGGCGAAGGCGGGGCTCATCAGCTCGATCCGCGGGATCGCGGTGCCCAGCGTGCCGCGCGCGATCGCCAGCTTTTCGGCGCCCGCGCGCACATCGGACAGCGCCTTGCCCAGCCAGGCAGGGATATGTTCCAGCATCAGCCTTGCTCCTGCGGGCAGTCGCCCGGCCGCATCGCCGGCGCCTTGCTCGGCGCGAACCAGCGGCTGCGGTCGCCCATCGTGTCGGCATCGTGGTAGCAGGCTTCCGCACGCGATCCGTCGGCGCCCAGCACCAACGTCCAGTCATTGTCGCCGCAATCGTGCGGCATGCAGCCATGCGCGGCGATGCGGCCGTCGGCGGTGCGGAAGATCGGCACGGTCACCGCGTCGCGGTTGACGAATCGCCGGCGAATACGCTCGTCGCCCACCGCATCGTTCAGCGCGCGCGCCACTTCGGTACGGTCGTAGAAGCCGACGCCATCGACGGCATCGGTCGGATATTTGCCGACATAGGCGGTCAGCGCATCGGCATGCGCCTGGCCGGGCAGGGGCTTGGGCATCTGCGTCGGCGGCGGGACGAAGCCGGCGGCCGCGGCATTGTCAGGGGCCTCCGCCTTGCGCGCGCCGCCACAGGCCGCGAGGCAGAGGATTGGGGCAAGGCCCATGGCGAGAAGGATCGGACGCATTGCCATGGAACGCAAGACAGGCCCCGGCGGTTGCCTGTCGCATGTCCGGGTCCGACGCCACCGATCTCGATCGCTTCGTCCGCGCACAGGAAGGCGTTTGGAATCAGGCGCTTGCCGAGTTGCATGCCGGGCGAAAGACCAGCCATTGGATGTGGTTCGTCTTCCCCCAGATCGCCGGGCTGGGCAGCAGCGCGATGGCGCGAACCTATGCGATCCGTGATGCCGACGAAGCGCGCGCCTATCTCACGCACCCGGTGCTCGGGGCCCGGCTGCTCGCCACGACGCAGGCGGCGATGGCGGCGCCGGGCGATGCGCAGGCGATTTTCGGCGGGATCGACGCGATGAAGTTTCGCTCGTCGCTGACGCTGTTCGCCGCAGTGGCCGACGATCCGGCACCGTTCGAAGCGGCGCTGGACCGTTTTTACGCCGGCCAGCGCGATTCGCACACTCTGGCGCTGCTCGGCGAACGCTGACCGGCGTTACACCTTCGCCGAAAAGATCATCCGTCCCTGGCCCAGTTGCGCGAACACCTGGGACAGGTCGCTTTCGCCGACCGCGAAACAACCCTGGCTGCGGCCGAGCATGCCGTGCGTGCGCAGCATGTCCTTGTTCGCATACCAGGCCGAATGGACGACGATCGCGCGCGCCAGCGCATTGTCGTTGGTGGCGTCGAGGCCGATCAGCCGCTGTGAGCGGCCATGCTTGCCGACATAATAATCGTCGGTGACGAACGCGCCCTGCGAGGTCGCGTTGGAATTGGGCTCGTTCGAAAAGCGCTTCAGATAGCCGGTGTGCGCCGGGTCCGATCCGCTGCCGTGCGCGACCAGGAACGACTGGCTCTTGCCCGACACCAGGTCGACGAGGTGGAAGCGCGGCTCGGACGACGAAGCGGCCATGTCGGCGATCGCGATCCGGTCGCGGCGCGGGATGCGGCGGCCATGCTGGTTCAGCGCGGCCATCGCCTGGCGCATCAGATCGGGGCGCACGACGCGCGGCGAGGTGATGGCCTGTGCGAACATGCGCGGGCGTGGGGCCGGCAACGGCGGTTCGCTGACCGGGCGCAGGTCGGCCTGGCTCAGGCGGCGGGTCGCGGCGGAAACCGTTCCCGGCATCGCCAGCGTCGTCGCCAGCACCAATCCGTTCTTCAGCAGCGCACGACGATCGCGCGCGCCATCATTCTGATTTTGCATCGAATTTCCGTAATGCCCCGGTTCTTGCCCGCTAGGCATCATATAGCAGCTTCGGACTTAATATTCTGCGGGTCCCAGCCCCAAGTCGGCGTTGCGGTTGCACGCTTCGGCGCGGGTTGGGCTCGATTGATCCGATTTGGTCATGGCACCAGCCGCGATATCGCGCGTTGAGACCCGCGAAAGGTAAACGAAAGTCAAGGGCGAATCGATATGGCACAGCGATCGACACGATGGTTTTCGGCAATGACCGCGGCGGCGCTGATGATGGCGCTTCCGGCTCCCGCGTTCGCGGCGGCGGCCAGCGATGCCCTGGCGCCGGAGGTCACGTCGCTCGCCCCCAATCGCTTCCTGTGGAACGACAGCGGCAGCAGCGAACCGGTCAGCATCGTGGTCTCGATCCCCGATCAAAAGGCCTATGTCTATCGCGGCACGATGCTGATCGGTGCGTCCACCGTCTCGACGGGCAAGGACGGCAAGGAGACGCCGGTCGGCGTCTTCCCGATCCTGCAAAAGTCGGAAAAGCATAAGAGCAATTTGTACGACAGCGCGCCGATGCCGTTCATGCAGCGCCTGACCTGGGACGGCGTCGCGATCCACGCCGGTATGAACCCCGGCTTCCCCGCGTCGCACGGTTGCATCCGCGTGCCGACCGATTTCGCCAAGAAGCTGTTCGCGATCACCAGCCGTGGCACGCCGGTGCTGGTGACGGACGCGTCGGCCGCAGAGGGCTGGACGCTGCCCACCAACGCCGACGCCGCCGCGATGCAAAGCGAAACGGCGACCGCCAACGAGGCGTGGTTGCAAACCGCATCGCGGTGAGCGCTCGCTGGAAGGCTTACGCCCCCAGCTCCGTCATTCCCGCGAAGGCGGGAACCCCTATTCTCTTACGTCCGCGCGTAAGCCGTGAGGTCTGCCAGTCTGGATCCCCGCCTCCGCGGGGATGACGGTCGAGAGACCACCCGACCCTTGCCGCCGCCCCACACCTGACGCACAGCTGGAGCCCATGACCGACCTCGTCACCATCCGCTCCGGCGATTTAACCGCCGCGATCAACCCCTTCGGCGCCGAGCTGACGCACCTGCGCGATGCCGAGGGCCGCGAACTGATGACCAACGCGGATCCGGCCTTCTGGACCGGCCACGCGCCGATCCTGTTTCCGGTGATCGGCATGACGTACGAGAAGGCGATCCGGCTCGATGGCACGTCCTACCCGATGGCCAAGCATGGCTTCGCCCGCCACAGCCTGTTCGACACGGTTCGGCAGTCCGACGCCAGCGTCACCTTCGCGCTGACCGACAGTGCAGAGACGCGTGCCTCCTATCCCTTCGCCTTCCGGCTCGACATCACGTTCACGGTTCAGGATGCGACGCTCCACGTCGAGGCGCGCATCCACAACCCCGCGACCATCCCCATGCTCGCGAGCTTCGGCTTCCACCCCGCCTTCGCCTGGCCGCTGCCTTATGGGCAGGACCGCGCCGCCCATCGCATCGTCTTCGACGCCGACGAGCCCGACGCGCTGCGCGTCATAGCCGCCGATGGCACGATCGCCGCGGGCACGCGCCAGTCACCGCTCGATGGTCGCACGCTGCACCTGCGCGACGACCTGTTCACCGACGACGCGCTCGTGTGGGATCACGTCCGCTCCGACGCGGTGACCTATGGCGCGCCCGAAGGCCCGCAATTGCGCATCGCCTTCCCCGACACGCCGATGCTCGGCATCTGGACCAAGCCCGGCGCCGCCTATGTCTGCGCCGAGCCCTGGCACGGCATCGCCGATCCCGAAGGCTTTACCGGTGACTTCCGCGACAAGCCCGGCGTGTTCGACGTGCCGGCCGGCGGCGAGAAGCGCATCGCGATGCAGGTGACGCTGCAGCGCTAACGCGATCCACTGCAACGCCACCGTCATCCCAGCGAAGGCTGGGATCTCCCCATGACAGCGGGGGACAGGAGCCGCGAAAGACCCCAGCCTCCGCTGGGGTGACGGTTCCACGCAGAAGCCGCGCCGAACGCGCGCCCCTACACCGTCACCTGCTCGCCCAGCTCCAGCACCTTGCCCGGCGGAATCTTCAGGAAGTCGGTCGGATCGCTGGCATTGCGCTGCATGAACATGAAGATGCGGTCCTGCCACAGCGGCATGCCGACGTCCGCTTCGGGCTTCAGCGTGTTGCGGCCGATGAAGAAGCTGGTCTTCATCGCATCCAGGCTGCGCATCTCGGTCTTGCCGCCGACGCCCAGGTCGGCGGGCACGTCGGGCGATTCCATGAAGCCGTAGTTCAGCACGACGATCTCGAAATTGTCGTCCAGCCGCTCGACCGTCGATCGCATCTCGGGCTCCACCACCGGGCGGTCCGTCGTGCGGATGCTGACGACGAGGTTGCGCTCGTGCAGCACCTTATTGTGCTTCAGATTGTGGAGCAGCGCGCCCGGCGCCGATCGCGGATTGGCGGTCAGGAACACCGCCGTGCCCGGCACGCGCTCGGGCGGTCGCTTGGCGAGCGCGGCGGCCAGGTCGGCGAGCGGGATGCTCTGCCGCGCCTCGAACGCGCGCACGATGCCCTTGCCGCGCACCCAGGTATAGATCAGCAGCCCGATCGCGGCGGCGATGGCGAGTGGCACCCAGCCGCCCTCGATCACGCGCAGGATGTTCGCGCCGAAGAAGATGAGGTCGAGGCACAGGAACGGCAGCACCGCCGCCAGGGCCCACACCCGGTTCCAGTGCCACACATGCCGCGCGACGAGATACCCGAGCAGCGTCGTCACCACCATCGTGCCCGTCACGGCAATGCCATAGGCGGCGGCCATCGCCGAGGATGTCTTGAACTGGATGATCAGCACCAGCACGCCGATCATCAGCAGCCAGTTGATCGCGGGGACGTAAATCTGCCCGACGAACGAGGCCGACGTCTGCCGCAGCTTCATGCGCGGCAGCAGCCCCAGCTGCACCGCCTGCTGCGTCAGCGAGAAGGCGCCGGTGATCACCGCCTGGCTCGCGATGACGGTGGCGAAGCCCGCCAGCACGATCAGTGGCCCGCGCATCGATTCAGGCGCCATCAGGAAGAACCAGTCCTGATTGGTGAACGGCTTGCCCGCGGCGGCGGCGGCTTCCAGGCGCGAAAGCGCAAAGGCGCCTTGCCCCAGATAGTTGAGCGTCAGCGCGGGGAATACGAGCAACAGCCAGGCGATCCGGATCGGCTTCTTGCCGAAATGCCCCATGTCCGCGGTCAGCGCCTCCGCGCCCGTCACCGTCAGGAACACCGCGCCCAGCACGAACAGCCCGACCGTACCGTGCGTGCTGAGGAACTGGATGCCATAGGTCGGCAACAGCACGCGAAAGATCGAAAGCTCGTCGGCGATATGCCACGCGCCCAGTCCGCCGATCGTCAGGAACCAGACGATGCACACCGGCCCGAACAGCGACGCGACCCGCGCCGTGCCCTTGGATTGCAGGAAGAACAGCGCGATCAGGATCACGATCGTCAGCGCGCGGATCGTGCCTTCGTCGAACATCTTGGCGGCGCTGGGGATCGTGCGCAGCCCCTCCATCGCCGACAGCACCGACAGCGACGGCGTGATGATCGCATCGCCGTAAAAGAGCGATGCCCCCGCCGCGCCCAGCACCAGCGCGATCCGGCTGCGCACGCCGATCGACTTGCGCGCCAGCGCCGCCAGCGCCAGCACGCCGCCTTCGCCGTGATTGTCGGCGCGCATCAGGAACAGCACGTATTTGACCGTGACGATCAGCGTCAGCGTCCACAGCGCCAGGCTGAGCACGCCGAGGATTTCGGACGGATCGATGCCGTCGCCCGCCGATTGCTGCAGCGCCTCGCGGAACGCATAGAGCGGGCTGGTGCCGATATCGCCGAACACGACGCCCAGCGCGCCGATGGTCAGGCCGATCAGGGCGGGATGGGATGACGCGGAATGCGCGCCCGTGGATTCGGAAGCGGGTGCTTCGACGGCAGCCGACATGGCGCGCTTTACCCCTGTTCAATCCCCCGGCGCGGGAGGACGGCGCGCTTTACGCCGATTTGTCTGCCGCGCAAGAGGCTTTGGGTGAGGGCAGGGTAACGGCTTGATCGGGTAGGGCTTTGCGGGCATGGGCGGGCCATGGTTCCCTTTTCGTTCGGTGGTCAGACCCTGTGCGCATTGCCGGATGGCGCCTTATGGTGGCCGGCGCGGGCGGCGCTGCTGGTCGCCGACCTGCATTTCGAAAAGGCGAGCTGGTTCGCCGCACGCGGGCAGATGCTGCCGCCCTATGACTCGCTCGCGACGCTGGCTGACCTCGCGCGGATCGTGACGGCGACGGGGGCGAAGGAACTCTGGTGCCTCGGCGACAGCTTCCATGACAGCGACGGCTGCGACCGGCTGCCCGCCGAGGCGCAACTGCGCCTGCGCGCGCTAACCGAGGGGCTGCGCTGGACGTGGATCACCGGCAATCACGATTCCGGGCTGAAGGATCGCTGCGGCGGCACGGTGCTGGACGAAGCGACGATCGACGGCTTGGTCCTGCGCCACGAGGCCGATCCGCACGACACCCGCCCGGAACTGTCGGGCCATTTCCACCCCAAGCTGCGCCTGCACGTCCGCGGCAAGCAGGTCGCGCGCCGCTGCTTCGTCGCGACGCCGCGCAAGATCGTGCTGCCTGCCTTCGGCGCACTGACCGGCGGCCTCGACGTCGATCACCCCGCGCTGGTGAAGGCCGTGGGGCAGGGTGCCGAAGCGCTGGTGCCGGTCGAACAACGCCTCCTCCGCTTCCCCATCGCGGCCTAATTCTTTCCATCGTCATCCCGGCGAACGCCGGGATCCATGGACACGAGGCAGGCAGCGTCGCGCGGAGCACCAGCCACGCCAAAGCCATGGATCCCGGCGTCCGCCGGGATGACGAGGGGGGCATCCCGCGCCACTTACCCCCGTCATTCCCGCGAAGGCGGGAATCCAGACTGGCTAACCGTGCGGCTCCATCGCCGGGGTCCGGAGGTTATGGATTCCCGCCTTCGCGGGAATGACGAACGGGTGGCAGGGGGAGTGAGAACGTCCCGGTGCTGGACGAAGCGACGGGCGATGGCACGGTCCTGCGCCACGAAACCGACCCGCACCGCCCGCCCCCCGTCATTCCCGCGAAGGCGGGAATCCAGACTGGCTAACCGTGCGGCTCTATCGCCGAGGTTCGGAGGTTATGGATTCCCGCCTCCGCGGGAATGACGGGAGGGGAAGGCGGCGAACCACCCCAACCCGCAACAACGCCCCTTATCGCGCCAGCGCCGGAAACCCTGCCTTGAACGCCGCGACCTTCGGCTTGTCCCAACGCACGATATACGGATGCATCGGGTTCCGGTCGTAGAAGCGCTGGTGGTAATCCTCCGCCGGGAAGAACCCGCCCTGTTCGATCCGCGTCACGATCGGCTTGGGAAAGCTCTTCGCCGCGCCCAGCTGCGCGATATAGGCGCGTGCCACCGCCGCCTGCCGGGCATCCTGCGGGAAGATCGCGGAGCGATAGCTCGGCCCCGTGTCCGGACCCTGCCGGTTCAACTCGGTCGGATCGTGCGCGATCGAAAAATAGACGCGTAGCAAGGTCGCATATGTGACGACGCGCGGATCATAATTCACGCGAATCGCCTCGGCATGCCCCGTGCGCTCGGTCGAGACCTGATCGTAGGTGGCGGTCGCGCGACTGCCGCCCGCATAGCCGGCGGTGACGCTCTTGACGCCCTTCACCCGCTCGAACACCGCTTCCATGCCCCAAAAGCAGCCGCCCGCGAACACCGCGGTCTGCGTGCCCGTGGTGGCGGGGACATCGATCTTGGCGGTGGGCAGCGGCACCGCGCGTTCGGCGGCGGCAAAGCCGGTGGAGGCGAACAGGGCGCCCGCCAAAGCGGCGCCGGGCAGCAGAACTTTCAGCATAACGCTGATATGGTGAGGAAACCGCGGCCTTCCAGAGCCATGGATCGGATCTGTTCCGACGCGGCTCACGGTCCCGTGCGGTTTACTGGGCCTGCACGATCGGCGACGCGGCCGGGATCGGCTGTGCAAGCTGCGCGCTCGCCGGCTGCAGCGTCACGACGCCGATCGCGCCGATGGCGAATCCGCCCAGGAACTTCCAGAAGAAGCGGCTGTTGAACATGTTGCGCATAACGCACCTTCGTCTTTGCTCGTTCGGGCCAGCACGTCGCGCGCCAGGCCCCGTTTCAGCGGCCCAGATGGTCGTCCGGACCGCCACTCTCAAGCGCGTTTATAGAAACGCTGGATTAACGCGGCGTGGCCGCTCCGTTCATCGCCCGTCAGGATTTGCGGCCGATGTGGATGGATCCGCGCATTCCCAAATCACCCGTCACCCCGGACTTGATCCGGGGTCCCGCTATTCACCCGCCGTTGCAGGAGGAGCGGGACCCCGGCTCAAGGCCGGGGTGACGGGGCTGGATGATTACCGCAGGTCCGCGCACGCCTGCTGGATGCGCGTGCAGGCCTCGCGCAGCAGATCGTCCGACGTCGCGTAGCTGATCCGCATCGCCGGCGACAAACCGAACGCCGCGCCCTGCACCGCCGCGACCTTGGCATCGTCGAGCAGATAGCCGACGAAATCCTCGTCCGTCTCGATCCGACGCCCGTTCGGCGTCGTCTTGCCGATCAGCGGGGCGAACGACGGATAGACGTAGAAGGCGCCCTCCGGCGTCGGGCAGGTCATGCCCTCGATCTGGTTCAGCATGCCGACCACCAGGTCGCGCCGCCCCTGGAACGCCGTCGCGCGCTCCTTCAGGAAATCCTGCGGGCCGGTCAGTGCCGCCACCGCCGCCGCCTGCGCGATCGAACAGGGGTTGCTGGTCGACTGCGACTGCAGCTTCGCCATCGCCTTGATCAGCCACGGCGCGCCGGCCGCAAAGCCGATCCGCCAGCCGGTCATCGCATAGGCCTTCGAACAGCCGTTGACGGTCAGCGTCCGCTCGTACAGCTCCGGGCACACTTCGGCGATCGTCGCGAAGCGGAAGCCGTCATAGACGATATGCTCGTACATATCGTCGGCGAAGATCCACACATGCGGATGCCGCGCCAGCACCGCGCCCAGCGCCTTCAGTTCGTCGACGGTGTACGCCGCGCCCGTCGGGTTGGACGGCGAATTGAGGATCACCCACTTGGTCTTGGGCGTGATCGCCGGCTCCAGCGCCTCCGGCGACAGCTTGTAATCCTGCTCCGGCCCGGCGACCGCGAACACCGGCGTGCCGCCCGCGAACTGCACGACGTCGGGATAGCTCACCCAGTACGGTGCGGGGATCACCACCTCATCGCCCGGATCGACGCTGGCGACGATCGCGTTGAACAACGTATGCTTGCCGCCGACGTTCACCGTCACCTGATCGGGCGTGTAGGTGAGATTGTTGTCGCGCGCGAACTTGGCGACGATCGCCTGCTTCAGCTCGATCGTGCCGTCGACGTTGGTGTATTTCGTCTTGCCGTCGCGGATCGCCTGGATCGCCGCCTCTTTGACGAAATCGGGCGTGTCGAAGTCCGGCTCGCCCGCGCCCAGGCCGATCACGTCGACGCCGGCCCGCTTCAGCTCGAGCACGCGGCTGGTGATCGCGAGCGTGGGCGAGGGGCTGATACGGCCGAGCGCGGCAGAGGGCTTCATGGGACAGGCCTTGGATGGCGGAAGGAATGCGCGCGCCTATAGACGAGGGGGTGCGCTTTTCGCAATCGCAACAACCGCTGGCACCAGCCCGCGCAGCGCGTTTCCGACGAAAAATTGCCCGTTGAGGTCTTCTGGCGACACATTCGCCTCCACCGCCTGCCCCGAATCGATCAATCCTGACCGCAGCACGCCGGGCAGCAGGCCTAGCGCCAACGGCGGCGTTCGCAGCGCCTCGCCGCTGCCGCCCACGAATAGTGACGTGAAGCTGCCTTCGGTCAGCAGCCCGTCGGGCCGTACGAACACCACTTCGTCCGTCCCCGCCGCCGCCCGCGCCGCGTCGTAGAAGCCGCGATCGCTGGTCTTGTGCCGCAAGCGGAAATCGCTGGGATCGACCGGCAACGGCACCACCGCCACCCGCAGCGGCACGGCGAAGGGCGCCGGCATCGCCGCCACCTCGATCGCGGTCGCGCCGCTCTGCGCCAGCAGCAGCCGCACCCGGGCGGGGCCCCGCAACCGAAAGGTTGCCGCCTGCAGATCGTTGCGCGTGCCATGCCGATCGAAGCGGAAGCCCAGCGCCTGCGCACTCGCGGTCAGCCGCGCCAGATGCGCCTCCAGCAGCGGCAACCCCTCGTCGGGATCGAACGCCATCGTCTCGATGAGGTCGAGCGGCGCCTGCCCGCGCGTCACGAATGCGCCCTTGGCCAGGCACTCCGCATATTCCTCGTCGACCCGGCTGTCGGCGACCACGCCCGATCCCAGCCCCAGCGTCGCCACCTCGGCCCCCGCCGGCACCGCCAGCGTGCGGATCGCCACGTTGAACGCCGCATCGCCGTGCGGATCGATCCGCCCGATCGCGCCGGTATAGATGCCGCGGGCCTCCGGCTCGACCGCGGCGATCACCTCCATGCTGCGCTGCTTGGGTGCGCCGGTGATCGACCCGCACGGGAACAGCGCCGTCAGCACGTCCACCGCATCCGCTTCGTCGGCCAACGTCGCGGTGACGGTCGACGTCATCTGATGCACGGTCGGATAGCGCTCCACCCGGAACAGTTCCGGCACCGCGACGCTGCCCGCCACCGCGACGCGCGACAGGTCGTTGCGCATCAGGTCGACGATCATCAGGTTTTCGGCACGCTGCTTGGGATCGCTGGCAAGGGCATCCGCCAGCGCGGAATCCTCGACCGGGGTCTCCCCCCGCACCGCCGTTCCCTTCATCGGCCGGCAGGTGAGCGCATCGCCTTCCAGCGTAAAGAACAGTTCGGGCGACAGCGACAGCAGGTGCGCCGTGCCGGTCGCCACCAGCGCGCCATGGCCCGCCGCCGCCTCGCGCCGCAACCGCGCGTACAGCGCCACCGGATCGCCCGCGATCGCCACGTCGGTGCGGATCGTCAGGTTCGCCTGATAGATATCGCCCGCCCGGATCAGCGCCGTCACCGCGGCAAAGGCGGCGTCATAGGCCTCGCGCGACGTACGCGGCTGGGGTGCGCTCGCCCAGGCGCCGGCCGGATCGGGCAGCAGATCCGCGACGTCGCCCGCGCTCAGCGCACGATATCCCTCGAACAGCCCGAACCACAGCAACGGCCCGTCGCCCTCGCGCAGCGGCACCGCACGCGACGCCAGCGCCGCGCCCGCCTCATAGGTCAGATAGCCCGCGGCATGCAGGCCCCGCCGCCGCGCGCTACGCAGCCGCGCCAGCGCCGGCAGCACCTCCTCGCGCGTCTGGGCGACGACGATCTCGACCGGATCGGTGTAGAGCCGCGCGCCTTCCCCCCCGTCACGGGCATCATCCAGCAGTACGAAGGGCGCAGATATCATCCCGGTCCAAATGCACAGGCGATGCCGCCGGGTGCAAGCGACGATTGCCGCCCCCGCCCCACGCGCCTATCTCTCGGATCATGACCGATACGCCCCCCTTGCGCGCTTCCATCGTCCAGGTGACGCCCTTCCAGCAGAACTGCACGCTGATCTGGTGCACCGAAACCATGAAGGCGGCGATCGTCGATCCCGGCGGTGACCTGGCGCGCATCAAGGCCGCGGTGGCGCAGGCGGGAGTCACGGTCGAAAAGATCCTGCTCACCCACGGCCATATCGACCACGCCGGTGAGGCCAAGCCGCTCGCCGACGAGCTGAACGTGCCGATCGAAGGCCCGCACGAGGCCGACCGCTTCTGGCTCGCCCGTCTCGACGACGACGGCAAGAACTACGGCATGACCGGCGTCACCTTCGAACCCGACCGCTGGCTGGTCGAAGGCGACACGGTCACCGTCGGCAACTTGCAGCTGGACGTCTACGAAACCCCCGGCCACACCCAGGGCCATGTGATCTTCCACCACGCGCCTTCGAAGTTCGCGCAGGTCGGCGACGTCTTGTTCCAGGGCTCGGTCGGCCGCAGCGACATGCCCGGCGGCAACCACAAGCAGCTGATCGAAACGATCGTCACCAAGCTCTGGCCCTTGGGCGACGACACCACCTTCATCCCCGGCCACGGCAACCCCAGTACCTTTGCGCACGAACGGGCGAACAACATGTTCGTCAGCGACCGTGCGCTGGCGGCTTAGGCGTTCAACGGCGAGCCGGCTGCCGGATGACGCTGAATTGCGTGACCAACTGAACGTGGAAGGTCGCAACGCCTTTGACTGCCGCCCCGGCGGGGTCGCGTGCCGGTGTGAACAACTTCCTGTTCAGCACCGGCCCGCATGCGGTCTTAACGACGGTTGACGCCGTCTTTTCTGTGACCGCCCGGCAGTCCGTAATCGATCCGTCGGGCGATACGGCCACGCGGAATGTTGCGTCGATGTCGGCTTTTCCGGATGTCGCGGCGAGCGTGACGAGATCGCGGTTCGGAATCCATTCGTCCCGGCTTTTGACGGCGATCGGGGGACGGCCGCCCGGAGCGAATTGCGCAGCGTCTGCGCCCCACGCGATCAGCTGATCCGCGCTGCAGGCACGGAGGGCCGCAATGGCCTTGGCGGCATTCGGAATGGATACCGTCCCTGCCACCTTCGACCCGATCGTCAGCGCAATCGTGTCCGCACCTGCCATATCGTCGAGCACGGCCGGCGCCACGCCCTCCATGCGCGCCACAGTCCGCCCGTCCGGCAAGACAGACGCGCGGGTAAGGCCCGTCAGCGTCGCCTGGGAAGGCGCGAATAGCAGCGAACCGGGCCCGAGCGGTGCCGCACCCTGCCGCTCACCATTCAGGATGAAGACCCGATAGCTATCGCTGCCCGGTATGGTGTCCACGATCAAAGACGGCGCCGTCGGGTCGCCGCTTCGCTCCAACTGGCAATGGGCCGGATCGATCTTTACGGCCCAGCGGGGGGCAGACTGCGTCTGGGGTGCGCCCGTCTGTACGGTGAGAAACGCGCCCACCAACAATGCCGCTATCATGTCACCGTCCTCCCCGAACTTCGTCGAGGATGACATAGCGATCTCACAATCGGCAAGCCGGACGACGGCGGGCGAACCGCCAGAGATTTAGACGGATATCACCCCTCCACCGGCAACAGCTTCCCCGTCTCGCGATCCAGTCCGCGTGCGGTGAACACGTCCAGCGCCGTCGCCGCCATCACGAACGCTACCGATCCCCATACCGCCTTGTTGCGTGGATGCGCCGCCGCGGCGAAGCCCAGCGCGGTCAGGTCCATCGCGTCGCCCGCCACGCGGTTCCAGACGTTGGTCGACACCGCCGGCGCGGCCAGCAGCGTGGCGCCCGCCAGCACCTCGCGCGCGCCGAACCCCTTGACCAGCCCCTCATGCCCCTCGCTCTCCAGCGCGCGCGTGATGCGCTTCGGCGCGAGCAGCTCGGCGGCCCCGAGTGCAATCGAAAACAGGCCCAGCCCTAAGCCTAGTGCTTTGTAATTCATGGCGAATCTCCCGTCCGAACCCAACGGGAGGCAGCGCCGCCGGTTCCTGTCCTTTTGGACAAGGTGGTTAACCTACATCGTGCCGACGCTGTCCTACACGCGCCGATCCGTGTATGGCCGCGTCATGCGCAATCCCCGCCCGCTCGCCACCCCGACCTTCGGGCGGTTCGCGGGGGTGCGTTTCGGACGGTTACGTATCGTCCACTTCGTCCACTTCCGCGGCCCCGAATCGCCCCGGAGCGTCCGCGAATCAGACGGTCGGCGCACCGTCGACCGGCACGACCTCCATCACCGGCGCGGCTTCGTAGGTGTAGGCGATGGTCATGCCCCACAGCGCGAGGCCGACCAAAATCACCCAGGTCAGCACTGCGCCGCCCGCGCGCCACGGGTTGGGGGCAAGGCGATCCATGCCGAAAGCGTGGGCGATCCGGCCCGCGACGAACAGGCCGCCGGTGATCGCCAGCCAGCGCGGGGATCCGCCCGCCGCCTCGATCAGCGCCATCAGGATCAGAACGAACGGCGTATATTCGACGAAATTGGCCTGTGCCCGGGTGCGGGCGAGCAGGCGTTCGTCGCCGCCGTCGCCGAGCAGCACCTTGCCCTTCAGGCGCAGCTGCACGATTCGCATCGCCAGCACGAAATTGCCGATTCCGGCGGCGGCGGCGACGGTGAGCGTGACGGGCAACAGCATCGGCGTGAGTCTCCTTGGGCAGGCCGCGCCGTGATGCGCGCCCACGGCGCAGCTTGCAACATCGCGGGAAATCGCTATAGGCCCGCGCTTCGCGATGCGTCCGGTTCTCGGTGGCGTCCGGCGGTCGGCGCCTTGCCGATGGCTGGTCCGTCCCGTACGGGCCATCTGATTGTCGTACGTCGATTTTAGAACAAGGTGCCGAAATGGCCGTCCCCAAGCGAAAGACCTCTCCCTCGAAGCGCGGCATGCGCCGTGGCCACGACTCGCTCAGCGTCGCGGCGTTCCAGGAGTGCCCGAACTGCGGCGAACTGAAGCGTCCGCACAATCTGTGCACCGCCTGCGGCCATTATAACGGTCGCGAGATCGTCTCGGTCGAGGGCTAACGCCCTCTTTACCCACTGGATACACGCGCAACCATGCCCGACACTTCCTGGATCGCCGTCGATGCGATGGGCGGCGACGAGGGGCTGGCGGTCATGCTGGCTGGCGTCGCCGCGGCACGCCGCCGGTTCGAGGGCATGCGCTTCTTCCTGGTGGGTGACGAGGCGCAGGTGGCGGAGGGGCTGAAGACCCATCCCAACCTCGCCCATGCCAGCGAGATCGTCCACGCCCCCGAAACCGTGGGGTCGAGTGACAAGCCGAGCCAGGCGATCCGCCGGTCCAAGACCACGTCGATGGGAATCGCCATCGATCTGGTGAAGCAGGGTCGCGCCGGCGCCGCGGTGTCGTCGGGCAATACCGGCGCGCTGATGGCGATGGCGAAGCTGGCGCTGCGCACGCTGCCGGGCATCGATCGCCCTGCGCTCGCCGCGCCGCTGCCGACGCTGGGCGACAATGACGTCGTGATGCTCGATCTCGGTGCGAATACCGAGGTGGACGCGCGCAATCTCGTCCAGTTCGCGGTGATGGGTGCCGCCTATGCGCGCACCATCCTCGATCTCGACAGCCCCCGCGTCGCGCTGCTCAACATCGGCAGCGAAGACCAGAAGGGCACCGACGAGATTCGCGACGCCGCCGCCGTGCTGCGCGGCCAGACGCATTTGCCGCTGACCTTCACCGGCTTCGTCGAGGGCAACCAGCTCGCCCGCGGCAACCACGACGTCATCGTCTGCGACGGCTTCGCCGGCAATATCGCGCTGAAGACCGCCGAGGGCACCGCGCGCTTCGTCGCCGATCTGCTCAAGCGCGCCTTCCGTAGCTCGGTGCGCTCGAAGGTCGGCTTCCTGATTTCGAAGCCGGCGACCGAGCTGCTGCGCGATCACCTCGATCCGAACAATCACAATGGCGCGGTCTTCCTCGGCCTCAACGGCATCGTCGTGAAGAGCCACGGCAGCGCCAACGAACGCGGCGTCGCCACGGCGATCGGCAATGCCGCCAAGATGGTGCGCGCCGACCTCACGCGCCGCATCGCCGACGACCTCGGCAATTTCGAGAAAAAGGCAGTGCACGCATGATCCGCTCGGTCGTTCTCGGTACGGGTTCGGCCCTTCCGGAACAGCGTGTGTCGAACGCCGATCTGGCAGAGCGACTCGACACCAGCGACGAATGGATCGTCGAGCGTACCGGCATCCGCTTCCGCCACATCGCCGGCCCGCACGAAACGACCTCGACGCTCGCCGCGTCGGCCTGCCGCGCCGCGATCGAGGCGGCGGGGATCACCGCGCAGGACATCGACCTGATCGTCCTCGCCACCGCGACGCCCGACCAGACCTTCCCGGCCACCGCGACCAAGGTGCAGGCGATGCTCGGAATCGACGATTGCGTCGCCTTCGACGTTGCGGCGGTGTGTTCGGGCTTCCTCTATGCGGTGCAGGTCGCCGACTCGATGCTGCGCACCGGCGTCCATCGCCGCGCGCTGGTGATCGGCGCCGAAACGTTCAGCCGCATCCTCGACTGGGAAGACCGCACCACCGCCGTGCTGTTCGGGGACGGCGCCGGCGCGATCGTGCTCGAGGGGCAGGAGAGCGAGGCCGAGGGCGGTCGCGGCATTCTCGCCACACGCCTGCACGCCGATGGGCGCCACAACGAATTGCTCTATGTCGATGGCGGTCCGTCGACCACGGGCACCGTCGGCAAGCTGCGCATGAAGGGCCGCGAGGTGTTCCGCCATGCCGTCGTCAACCTGGCGTCGGTGCTGCAGGAATCGCTGGACATCGCGGGCCTCACGCCGTCGGCGGTCGACTGGGTCGTGCCTCACCAAGCCAATGCCCGTATTCTGGAGGCGACCAGCCGCAAGCTCGGTCTGCCGGCGGAGAAGGTCGTCGTGACCGTCGATCGCCACGCCAACACGTCCGCCGCGTCGGTGCCGCTCGCGCTGGATACGGCGACGCGCGATGGGCGCATCCAACCGGGGCAGATTGTGGTATTGGAGGCCATGGGCGGCGGCTTCACGTGGGGCGCCGCGGTCCTGCGGATGTAATCCGCCATTTTGAGTAGTTTTTCATGCAAGCGTTTCCACGCCGTGTAACAAAGTCACTTTCGGACATGTCTGTGCTGGTGTAGCTCCCCCAAGGGGCTGTTTTGACAGATGGAGTGGGAAGCGTGTTGATGACACCGGTGGGCACGTTGACGCGAGCGGATCTGGCCGAAGCCCTGCATCGCCAGGTGGGACTGGCGCGATCGGACTCCGCGCGCTTGGTGGAACAGATTCTCGGCGAAATGTGCGAGGCGCTGTCGCGTGGCGAGAACGTCAAGATTTCTGGGTTCGGCACCTTCGTGCTGCGCGACAAGGGCGAACGGATCGGCCGCAATCCCAAGACCGGGGTCGAGGTGCCGATCGCACCGCGGCGGGTCCTTACCTTCCGCGCCAGCCAGATGATGCGCGACCGCATCGTGTCGGCCAGCTGACCCGGATGGCCTCCCGCACCGACAAGGCGCGCGGAGCGTTTCGAACGATCGGCGAGGTTTCGGCGGAAACCGGCCTCGCCCACCATATCCTGCGCTATTGGGAAACGCGCTTTCCCCAGCTCAGGCCCGTCACGCGGGCAGGCAACCGGCGCTATTACCGGCCGGAGGACGTCGCGCTGGTCCGCCGCATCGATACGCTGCTCCATCGCGAGGGCTATACGATCCGCGGCGTCCAGCAACTCCTCGCCAACACGGATCGCGCGCCGCCACCAGCGCCGGCCGACGAACAGGCGGACCTGACCACCATGCTGCTCGCGATCCGGAACCGCATCGCCGACGCGTTACGGCAGGACGAATCGCTCAAGCCTCGTTGATGCCATCGGCTTAGGGTAACAGGCCATTGCGCAGCAGCGATGCGGCCTGGTCCGCCACCTGTGCAATGTCGCGATCCTCGCTCCACACGCCGTACCGAAGGCCCAGAAACACGTTCATTCCCATGATCGCCCAGGCGTGAACGTCATCCACATCCCCCCGTACCTCTCCCCGCGCCGCCGCGGCGCGTAGCCGCGATTCGATCCGCTCCGCTGTGGAGGCGTAGTGGGCGCGGAAACTGTCCGAATCGACGAATTCGGCTTCGTCGATGATGCGATAGATTTCCTTATGGTCGCGGACGAAGCCGATGAACTCGGCAAGCCCCGCCCGTTCCGCCGCCAGCCCATCCGATGCCGAGCGCACCGCGGGGGCGACATGATCGCGGACCTGCGCCGACATGTCGGTGACGAGCGCACGGAATACCGCGTCCTTCGAATCGAAATAGGTGTAGAAGCTGCCGAGTGCGATGCCGGCGCGACGCGTGATGCCGCTGATCGACGCATCGTGAAACCCGCGCTCCCCGAACTCCACCGCCGCCGCATCGAGCAGCGCGCGCAGTGTCCGCCGTCCCCGCGCCGTCCGCGGTGTCTTGGCCGTGACGGTTGCGGGTGCGCCGGTGCCGTCGGCCGCGTCCGCCGCTGCTTCGGTCATAATCGTTCCTCCCCCAAAGACCGAAGTTGAAACCCGGTTCAGGTTTCAGTATAGCGGGTGCAAGAGGGCGTACAAGCCGGGTCAACCGGGCTGACGCCGATCAGGAGGGGAAAGCTATGAACCGGCGTGCATCCACGATCCTCAAGCTCGGCGCGAGCGCAGCGGCGCTGCTGGCGACGCCCGCGATGGCGCAGACGGCCCCGGCCGACGCCTCGCAGAGTGCGGCAGCCGAAACGGCGCCCGATACCAGCGCGACGCCTCCCCAAGACAATGGGGACATCGTCGTCACCGCGCGCCGCCGGTCCGAAACGCTGCAAAGCGTGCCGATCGCCGTCACCGCGTTCAGTGCGGACAAGCTCGACAAGATCGGCGCGGTCGACCTGACCGACATCCAGAACGTCACCCCCAATACGACCCTGAAGACCGCACGTGGCTCCAACTCGACGCTCGCCGCCTTCATCCGCGGTGTCGGCCAGCAAGACCCGGTGCCGGGGTTCGAGGCGGGCATCGGCATCTACCTCGACGACGTCTATCTCAACCGGCCGCAGGCGGCGGTGCTCGACATCTACGACGTCGACCGGATCGAGGTGCTGCGCGGGCCGCAGGGTACGCTCTACGGCCGCAACACGATCGGCGGCGCGGTGAAATATGTCACCAAGCGGCTGCCGAACGAGACCGAGCTGCGCGTGAAGGCCAATTACGGGTCGTACGATCAGGCTGATGGCATCGTCGCGCTGTCGACGCCGATCGGCGACATGTTCAAGGTCGGTGTGGCCGGTGCGCGGCTGAGCCGGGGTGGGTTCGGGCGCAACACCAACCTGAATATCGACAATTACAACAAGGATATCTGGGCGGGGCGCGGCACGATCGAGTTCGAGAGCCCGGATACGCGGCTGTTCGTGCGGATCACCGGCGACTACACGCACGACCTCAGCAATCCGCGCAACGGCCACCGTTTGATCCCAGGCCTGCTGTCGGGCGCGCCGGTGCTCGCCAACGTGTTCGACACGCGCGCCGGGCTGAACTTCCCCAAGCAGGACATTCAGGCGGGCGGCCTGTCGATGACCGCCAACGCGCAGCTCACCGATCACCTGACGCTGCGCAGCATCAGCGCGTGGCGCAAGGACACCAGCTTCACGCCGATCGACTTCGACGCGCTGCCCGCGACCGACGTCGATGTGCCCGCCATTTATCGCAACGAGCAGACCAGCCAGGAATTCCAGCTGCTCTATGCCTCCGACAAGCTGAACGGCCTGGTCGGCTATTATTATCTCGGCGCCAAGGCGGCGACCGGGTTCGGGGTGCTGTTGTCGACGACCGTCCCCGGCCTCGACGCCTATACCGCGGGCGACGTGCGGACCGAAACGTCGTCGATCTACGGCGACTTCACCTACGATTTCACGCCGCAGTTCAGCCTGTCGGTCGGCGGGCGCTACACCTGGGACCAGCGCAACGCCTATGTCTTCAAGGCCAATTACATCGGCCTGACCAGCGAGTTCGGCGGCACGCCGGTGCCGTTCCTGGGGACGCCGCCGGCGACCAATTTCCGCGGCGTCGCCAACTTCAAGCGCTTCACGCCGCGCGTCTCGCTGAGCTTCAAGCCGGCGCCCGATCACCTGCTCTACGCCTCCTATTCGGAAGGCTTCAAGGGCGGCGGCTTCGATCCGCGGGGGTCGGGCACGTCGGCGCCGGCCGCGACTCCGGGCCGACCTACCTATTCGGAAATCTACAACTACCTGCTGTTCAAGCCGGAGACCGTCACCAGCTACGAGGCGGGGTACAAGGGATCGGCGTTCGACCGGCGGCTGACCTGGGCGCTGGCGGGCTTCTACGCCGATTATACCGACGTGCAGGTGCCGGGCTCGGTCGGCTGCCTGCAGAACGGGGTGCAGAGCTTCTGCGGCATCACCACCAACGCCGCCCGGGCGCGGATCAAGGGCGTCGAGCTGGAGAGTACTGCCATCCTCGCCCGCGATTTCGCCGGGGTCGGGTCGTCGGTCGCGCTGAACGGCACCCTGGGCTACATCCACGCCCGTTACCGCACCTTCATCGGCCCGACCGGGGTCGATGTCGCCAATGTCCGCGTGTTCCAGAACACGCCCGACTGGACGGCGAGCGGCACGCTGACCGGCAACGTCCCGCTGGGCGACGGCCTCGTCACCGCCAATTCGACCGTGTCGTACCGCAGCCTGACGCACCAGTTCGAGACGGCGAGCCCGTTCCTTGACCAGCCGGGCTATACGTTGCTGGATGCCGGCCTGACCTATGCGTTCGGCGAGGGGCGGCGGTACACGATCGGCGTGTACGGCAAGAACCTGACCGACGTGCGCTACAAGACCAGCGGGTATCGGTATATCCGGTCGGACATCGCGGGGACGCCGATCCCGGATGCGGCCGGCAAGCCCTTCCCAACGCTGGGCAAGGAGGGCGTTGCGACGGCCTTCTATGGTAACCCGCGTCAGGTGTTCGTGAGCGTCGGGGCGAAGTTCTAAGGTTTGCACTGCCCCTCCGTCACCCCGGACTTGTTCCGGGGTCCACCGGGCCGCATGGGGACGGCAAGAGGCTCCGGCCTCCCCCTTGCCGCAGAGTGGACCCCGGAACGAGTCCGGGGTGACGGGTGGGCGGGGCTAGCGCGCGGGAATACCTATGCATGCCATGACTCCGACCCCCCGCTACCGTGCGCTCGTGCTGGCGATGCTGCTGGTCGTCTACACGTTCAATTTCCTCGACCGGCAGATCCTCGGCATCCTGGCGGCGCCGATCAAGGCGGACCTGAAGCTGACCGACACGCAGCTGGGGCTGCTGGGCGGCGCGGCGTTCGCGTTGCTCTATTCGACGCTGGCGATACCGCTCGCGCTGATCGCCGATCGGACGAGCCGCAGCTGGGTGATCACGATCAGCCTGGCGGTGTGGAGCGGCTTTACCGCGCTGTGCGGGTTCGCGACCGGCTTCTGGCAGTTCTTCGCGTTCCGCCTGGGCGTCGGCGTGGGGGAGGCGGGGGGCGTTGCGCCGTCCTATGCGATGATTTCGGATTACTTCCCGCCGCATCAGCGCGGGCGGGCGCTGTCGATCTATTCGCTGGGCATCCCGATCGGGCTGGCCGCCGGGGCGCTGCTGGGCGGGATCCTGGCGGCACATGTCGATTGGCGCTGGGCGTTCATCGTCGTCGGGCTGGCAGGCGTCGTCATCGCGCCGATCTTCCGGCTGGTGGTGCGCGAGCCGGCGCGCGGGGCGTTCGATCCCGCCGCTGGGACCGAGCGCACGTCGGTGTGGACGGTGTTCGGCATCCTGGCCGCCAAGCCGAGTTTCTGGCTGCTGAGCTTTGCTGCGGCGTTCAGTTCGCTGTGCGGCTATGGCCTGGCCTTCTGGGTGCCGTCCGTCCTGATCCGGTCGTTCGGCTTCAGCCTGCTGACCGCGTCGCAATATATCGGGTCGCTGCTGCTGATCGGGGGCACGATCGGCGTGTTCGCCGGTGGGTGGCTGGCCGACCGGATGGGCGGGCGCGATCGCGGCGTCTATGCCAAGCTGCCCGCAGTGGCTTGGGCGATCACGGTGCCGCTCTATGCCGCGGGGCTGATGAGCGGATCGCCGGCGCTGTCCTGGTTCCTGTTCCTGATCCCCAACGGGCTCAACATCCTGTGGCTGGGGCCGGTGACGACCGCGGTCCAGCATCTGGTGCCGCCGCCGATGCGCGCGACCGCCTCGGCCAGCTTCCTGCTGATCAACAATCTGATCGGGCTGGGGCTGGGGTCGACGATCATGGGGCGCGTGTCGGACGCGATGACCGCGGCCTATGGGGCGGACGCGCTGCGCTATGCGACGGTCTATGCGCTGGGGTTTTACATCGTCGCGGCGGGGCTGATGCTGTGCGCGGTAAAGCCGCTGCGGCGCGACTGGGTGGGGTGAAGATAGACAACATGAACACCTGAACGGAAACGGTGTGGGGGTATCGTTTTCGTTTGTGTGTGGGTTGAGAAAGAGCGGCGGTCATTGCCGCGGGGGTGGGAATCCAAGTGCGCTGACGGCGGCGATGGGGCCGCGACGTTAGAGGTTATGGATTCCCGCCTTCGCGGGAATGACGGGGTGGGTGTGGCGCATTTGCGCTTTGTAGGACAGGCCCAGCCGAATCGGCCTGCAGTGCCAAGGTTTTAGAGCGACCCCGATCCAACATCCGTTTCGTCATCCCGGCGGAGGCCGGGATCCATGGACGGCGCGCCATGAGCGTTGGCGCGCCTCCGTTGCCGCCCTGCCTCCTGGATCCCGGCGTTGGGCCCCATCGAAGTATTACTTCGATGGGAACCCTTTCGCCGGGATGACGGGGAGGGGGATTACCGTTCGCGCGTCGCGGCGAATCGTACCTTCGAATAGCGATCCGCGATGTAGCCGACTTCCCACGCACTTTTAGCGAGGAAGACGGGGTTGCCGTCGCGGTCCTTGGCCATCGCCGAGCGGTTGAGGTCGGTGAACGCCTTGAGGTCGGCGGGGTCCTGTGCCGAGACCCAGCGCGCGGTTTCGAACGGAGCGGGCTCCAGCCCGGCGGCTACTTTATATTCGACCTCGAGGCGGCTGAGCAGCACTTCCAGCTGGAGCTGGCCGACGACGCCGATGATCCAGTTGCTGCCGATCTCCGGGTAGAAAACCTGGGTCACGCCCTCTTCGGCCATGTCGTCGAGCGCCTTGCGCAGCTGCTTGGTCTTGGTCGGGTCTTTCAACTGAACACGGCGCAGGATTTCGGGCGCGAAATTGGGCAGGCCGGTGAAGCGGACGTCGGCGCGCTCCGACAGCGTGTCGCCCACCCGCAGCGTGCCGTGGTTGGGGATGCCGATGATGTCGCCGGGGAAGGCCTCGTCGGCGACTTCGCGGTTCTGCGCGAAGAACAGGATCGGCGAATGGACCGCGATCGGCTTGCCGTGGCCGGTGGGGGTCAGCTTCATGCCGCGTTTGAACGTGCCCGAGCACAGCCGCATGAAGGCGATGCGGTCGCGGTGGTTGGGGTCCATGTTCGCCTGCACCTTGAAGACGAAGCCGGTGACTTCGTCGTTGTCGGGCGCGACGGGGGCAGGCTCAGCGGGCTGTGCGCGCGGCGGCGGCGCGTGCTCGGCAAGCGCGCCGATCAGTTCGGCGACGCCGAAGTCCTTGAGCGCGGATCCGAAATAGACGGGCGTCAGGTCGCCGTTGCGATAGGCCTCGCCGTCGAATTCGGCATAGCCGGCCTGGGCGAGTTCGATCTCCTCCGCCCAGCGGTCGGACAGCTTGGGGTCGGCCTCGGTCTTGCCGAGGAAGGCGCGGCTGTCGCCTTCGGGGCGGCTGATCGTGTTGGTGGTGAGGTCGAGCACGCCTTCGAATTCGCCGCCCATGCCGACCGGCCAGCTCATCGGGCACACGTCGAGCGCGAGCATGTCGGCGATCTCGTCGAGCAGTTCGAAGACCGGGCGGCCTTCGCGATCGACCTTGTTGACGAAGGTGATGATCGGGACCGAGCGCAGGCGGCACACCTCGAACAATTTGCGCGTCTGCGGCTCGATGCCCTTGGCGGCGTCGATCACCATGACGGCGGAATCGACCGCGGTGAGGGTGCGATAGGTGTCTTCGCTGAAGTCTTCGTGGCCCGGCGTGTCGAGCAGGTTGAAGGTGATGCCGTCACGCTCGAAGGTCATCACCGACGACGTCACCGAGATGCCGCGCTGCTGTTCGATCTTCATCCAGTCCGATCGGGCGCGGCGGTTTTGCCCGCGCGCCTTCACTTCGCCGGCCAAGTGGATCGCGCCGCCGAAATAGAGCAGTTTTTCGGTGAGCGTCGTCTTGCCCGCGTCGGGGTGGGAGATGATCGCGAAGGTGCGGCGGGGGGAAGTCACAGGCAGTCTCGGGCGGCTGCGCGGGCCGATTCGGCACCGCGGAAGTGGACGAAGTGGACGGTACGTAAGTGTCGAAAGCGCCCTCCGCGACGGGCCCGCCGGGTGAGGGGCGGGGTGCGGCGGGCATGGGTCATGCCGGCCCTTTGCCAGATTTGTGCGGTGTAGGACAGAGGGGGGGTGGGAAAGGGGGGCGGCGGATATCGACCGTCACACCCCGCCCGTATATCCGGTCAGGAACGGGAGTATCGCGAAGCCGATAAGGCACGATGGGATCAGCGTAACAATCGGTTTTCGCCAGATATTTCCAGCCCAAGCCGATAACAGGAGAAGCATAACCGCCGATGCCGGGACGATAATGTAGTAATCAATCTGTCCTGCATTGGGGGCAACGCCAGGGCCTTGAAGATAAACTCCGCGAGCAAGATCGCGACCCATCAGAAAAAGGCCGAACCAGAGAGCTGTTGTTGCTCCGGCGATGAGGTTTGCCGCACGCATTTGCCGAGCCTATACGTTACGCAGTGCGTCCGCAATTGGACGAAAGGATGCCCGATCAACGTTCCGGGCGGTTGCACCCCCTCAATCGATCCGCATCGCCTCTGCCGCCAGCGCTTCCGCTTCGATCAGTAGCGCGTCGTCGGCGGAGCCGGTGGAGACCTTTTCGCGGCCGATCAGGGTCAGAACCGGCACCGCGAGCGGGGTGATGCGGTCGAGGTCGACGTGGAGCATCGTGTCGGCGGCGCGGTCGAGCAGGTGCGCCAGGCGGCCGACGTCCGTCATGCGGGCGCGGGCGTCGTCCCAGGCGGCTTGCAGCAGCAGGTGCGTGGGTTCGTATTTGCGCAGGACGTCGTAGATGAGGTCCGTCGAGAAGGTCACCTGACGGCCGGTCTTGCGCTTGCCGGGGTGCTGGCGTTCGACGAGGCCGCCGATCACCGCGACCTCGCGGAAGGCGCGTTTCAGCAGGTGGCTCTGCTGCACCCAGTCGACGAATTCGTGTTCGAGGATGTCGGGGCTGAACAAGGCGGCGGGGTCGGTGACCTGTTCTAGGCCGTAACAGGCGAGCGCATAGTCGTTGGCGACGAAGCCCAATGGCTTCAGCCCCTCCGCCTCCATGCGGCGGGTGATGAGCATGCCCAATGACTGGTGCGCGTTCCACCCTTCGAAGCTGTAGGCGACCATATAGTGGCGGCCTTCGCGCGGGAAGGTTTCGACCAGCAGCTGGCCGGGGCGGGGCAAAGCGGAGCGTTTCGCCTGGAATTCCAGCCAGTCGCGCACGTCGGGCGGGAAGCGGTGCCATTGTTCCGGTTCGGCGAGGAAGTGGCGGACGCGGGTGGCGAGGTTGGTCGACAGCGGCATGCGGCTGCCGCCGTAGGTGGGGATGCGGGCGGGTTTGCTGGAGGCGCGGACGATCAGGTCTTCGGTGTCGATGCTCTGCACTTCGCAGCTGAGGCCGGCGAAGAAGAAGGTGTCGCCGGGGCTGAGCTGTGCGGCGAAGCCTTCCTCGACCTTGCCGAGATGGCGACCGTTCTTGAAGCGGACGTTGAGCATCGTCGCCTCGACGATGATGCCGGCGTTGAGGCGGTGCTGCGTCACGAACCTGGGGTGGCTGACACGCCACAGGCCGTCGGGGTCCTTCGTCAGGCGCTTGAAGCGGTCGTAGGCCTTCAGGCTGTAGCCGCCGTCGCTGATGAAATGGAGGACGCGGTCGAACGTGTCGTCGTCGAGCGCCGAATAGGGCAGAGCGGAGCGGATTTCGTCGAGCAGCGCCGCCTGGTCGAAGGGCGCGGCGCAGGCGAGCGCCATGACGTGCTGGGCGAGCACGTCCAGCGCGCCGGGGCGGAAGATGTCGGGGTCGAGTTCGCCCGCTTCCACCGCGTCCAAGGCGGCGCGCGCTTCCAGATATTCGAAGCGGTTACCGGGGACGAGAATGCCCTGCGACGCTTCGTCGAGGCGGTGGTTGGAACGGCCGAGGCGCTGGAGCAGGCGCGACGATCCCTTGGGCGCGCCCATCTGGATGACGCAATCGACATTCCCCCAGTCGACGCCGAGGTCGAGGCTGGCGGTGGCGACGAGCGCGCGCAGGCGGCCCGATGCCATTGCGCCTTCGACCTTGCGGCGCGCTTCCAAGGCGAGGCTGCCGTGGTGGACGCCGATCGGCAGGCTGTTGGTGTTCACCTTCCACAGATCCTGGAAGATCAATTCGGCGAGGCTGCGGGTGTTGCAGAAGATGATCGAGGTGGCGTGCGCCTCGATCTCCGCCATCACCTGTTGCGCGGCATAGCGGCCGGAGTGGCCGGACCAGGGCACGCGGTCTTCGGGGAGCAGGATGGTGATGTCGGGGTCGGCGCCGGCTTCGCCCTGCACCAGCGCGACCTCACCGATGTCGCCGTCGGGGGCGAGCCAGGCGCGATAGCCGTCGGTGTCGGCGACGGTGGCGGACAAGGCCACGCGGCGTAAGGCAGGGCTGATCCGCTGGAGGCGCGCCATGCAGAGCGAGAGCAGGTCGCCGCGCTTGCCGGTGGCGAAGGCGTGGACTTCGTCGATCACGATCGTCTTCAGGCCGGCGAACATCGTGACGCTGTCGGGATAGCTGAGCAGCAGCGACAGCGATTCGGGGGTGGTGAGCAGGATCTGCGGCGGCTTGACGCGCTGGCGTGCCTTGCGGTCGCTGGGCGTGTCGCCGGTGCGGGTTTCGACGCGGATGTCGACGCCCATTTCGTCGAGGGGGGTGACGAGGTTGCGCTGGATATCGACCGCGAGCGCCTTCAGCGGTGAGACGTAGAGGGTGTGGAGTCCGTTCGTCGGCGCCTCGATCAGCTCGGCGAGCGTCGGGAGGAAGCCGGCGAGCGTCTTGCCGGCGCCGGTGGTGGCGACGAGCAATGCGTGGCGCCCGGCGCGGGCCTCGCGCAGCATGTCGAGCTGGTGGCGGCGGGGGCGCCAGCCGCGGGAGGCGAACCAGTCGGTCAGCGGCTGGGGGAAATCCATCATGATGTATGTAGGGGCGCGCGCGGGCTGCGCCATATCCCCCGTCACCCCGGACTGGTTCCGGGGTCCACCGGGCCACGGGGGGACAAGAGGTTCGGGCCGTCCCCCTCGCCGCGGAGTGGACCCCGGAACGAGTCCGCGGTGACGGCATATGCGGGGATGGGACACCGCGACCCATCTGGCGCGTAGTAGCGGGATGGCACGATTGGGCGACTGGCTGGAACCGCATCCGCACGGGATTTACGTGAAGCCGGCGGATGCGTGGATCGATCCCTCGGAGCCCGTGGTCAAGGCTTTGGTGACGCATGGCCATGCCGATCACGCGCGCGGCGGGCATCAGGCGGTGTGGGCGACGCCGGAGACGCTGGCGATCATGGACGCGCGCTACGGGCCGCAGGCGGGGCATGCGGTCGCTTATGGCGAGAGCATCCGGATGGGGGAGGTCGAAGTCGGCTATGTGCCCGCGGGCCATGTGCTGGGATCGGCGCAGATCGTGCTCGATTTTCGCGGCGAGCGCGTCGTCGTGTCGGGGGATTACAAGCGGCGACCAGACCCCACGTGCGCGGCGTTCGAGCCGGTAAAGTGCGACGTGTTCGTGACCGAGGCGACGTTCGCGCTGCCGGTGTTCCGCCATCCCGATACCGGTGACGAGATCGACAAACTGATCGAGCGGCTCCACGCCAACCCAGATCGTTGCGTGCTGGTGGGGGCCTATGCGTTGGGCAAGGCGCAGCGGGTGATCGCCGAATTGCGCGAGCGCGGGCATATGGCGCCGATCTACATCCACGGCGCGCTGCAGCGATTGTGTGACCTATATGCCGAACATGGCGTGCGGCTGGGCGAGCTGTTGCCGGTCGCCGACGCCAAGAAGGCGGACATGGCGGGGCATGTCGTGATGTGCCCGCCCGGCGCGCTCAACGACCGCTGGTCGCGGCGGCTGCCCGACCCGATCACCGCGATGGCGAGCGGGTGGATGCGGGTGCGCCAGCGCGCGCGGCAGAAGAACGTCGAGTTGCCGCTGATCCTGTCCGACCACGCCGATTGGGACGAACTGACCGAGACGCTGAGCGAGATCGCCCCGCGCGAAGTGTGGGTGACGCATGGCCGCGAGGAGGCGCTGGTCCATTGGTGCGAGCAACGCCAGATGAAGGCGCGCGCGCTGGCGCTGGTGGGGTTCGAGGATGAGGATGATTGAGGGCGTCCGTCCCCGGCTCGGCATCAACCGGCGGTTAACGCCACTGCGCTAGCGCCGTCCGTACCTGCGAAAAGGACGGTAACGATGCGGATATGGCCCTTTCTCCTGCTGCTGGCGATCGCGCAGCCTGCTTGGGCCGGACGCGACGAGGCGCCGTACTACGGGCCGATGAAGCGCTGGCATGGCATCGGCTACAAGCTGGGCTACGAAGACAGGATCGCAAAGGACGGGTCGTGGCAGATCGAGACCGCCGTGCGCGGTCGCGACGAGGCAATCGACATGGCGCTGTATCGGGCCGCGGAGCGGGCGCGCGACGAGGGCTATCGTTACGTCATGTTGCTTGGTGGCAGGGGCGTGACGTCATACGGCATAAGCAGCGCGACGCTGTACGCGCGGCCGAGCCAAGAGGCGGTCGCGCCGGTCGGCTGCCGGTCGCGCAAGGCAACGGCCTGCTACACCGCCGACGTGGCGGAGGTGTTGCGCATCCTGGGCGGACCGGACGGCACGCAGCCCGGTGTCGCGATCGTCGATCACCGCGACGAATATGGCCGCGAGGTCTTTCTGTCGGGTTATGGCACCGGCGCGATCGCCGCGCTGGCGGCCGGTCGGCCCGGCGGATCGACGATGAAGACCATCGACGGGCGCCTAATGATCACCGAGTCGGCGCCTGCCGTACCGCGGGGGGTGATTCCCGCCGTGCCTGTCGCGCCGGTGGCCGCTACACGCGTATCGCCCCCGCCCGCGCAGCCGATCAAGATCGTTGCATTGTCGCAGGCGCCGGCTTCGCAGGGGAACGACCGGTGGACCGCAGACGAAAATTTCCGCCGCACGCGTGAGGCGAACCAGCCGGTCCGGGGCCGCGACGCCCGACAGGGGTGGACGATCAGCGACTGATCGGTGACGGATAGCCGTAAGTCCTTACGTCGTCATGCCGGACTTGATCCGGCATCCCGCTTCTCTTCGAGCGAGCGTAGGAGAGGAAGCGTTGCCCCAGGTCACGCCCCCGGACCACGCGAGGCGGATCAGCCGCCCAACGCCCGCGCGCGGCGGCGTTGGACGCTGCTGCCGATGCCCATCGCTTCGCGGTATTTGGCGACGGTGCGGCGGGCGATGTCGAAGCCTTTGGCCTGGAGCAGTTCGACCAATGTGTCGTCGGACAGGATCTTGGCGCCTTCGCCGGCGATGAGCGCGCGGATGGCGCTTTTGACCGCTTCCGCCGACACCGCATCGCCGCCGTCGGCCGCCTGAATCGCGCTGGTGAAGAAGTATTTGAGCTCGAAGACGCCGCGCGCGCAGCTCAAATATTTGTTGCTCGTCACGCGGCTGACGGTCGATTCGTGCATTTCGATCGCTTCGGCGACCTTGGCGAGTGTCATCGGTTTGAGGTGGGCGACGCCCTGCAGGAAGAAGGCTTCCTGCTGTTTCACGATTTCGGTCGCGACCTTGATGATCGTGCGCTGGCGCTGGTCCAGGGCCTTGATGAGCCAATTGGCGGAGGCGAGCGCGTCGGACAGCCACGCCTTGGAACTCTTGTCCTGCGGGCCATGGCTGAGTTCGTGGTAATAGCGGCGGTTGACGAGGACGCGCGGCAGCGTCGCGGCGTTGAGTTCGATGCCCCAGCCGGCCTTGGTCTTCATCACGAAAAGATCGGGCGTCACCGCGGGCGCGGGTTCGCCGCCGTAGCGGCAGCCGGGCTTGGGATCGTAGCTGCGCAGCTCGCGGATCATGTCCGCCATGTCCTCGTCGTCGACGCCGCACATGCGCTTGAGGCGGGTGAGCTCGCCGCGCGCAAGCAGATCGAGATTGTCGATCAGCCGCGCCATACAGGGGTCGTAGCGGTCCGCCTCTTTCGCCTGCAAGGCGATGCATTCGGCTAGGTCGCGTGCGCCGACGCCGGTGGGATCGAGCGTTTGGATCTGCTCCAGGACATGTTCGACGCGGGCGAGCGCGGTGCCGAGGCGGTTGGCGATGTCGAGCAGGGGGACGGTGAGGTAGCCCGCCTCGTCGATCTGATCGATCAGATGCTGGGCGATGAACCAGTCGGGGCCGTCGATGACCGCGCCGGCTTGCGCCAGCAGGTGGTCGGCGAGGCTCTTGTCGCCTTCCGCGAACGAATCGAAGTCGATGCCGTCTTCGCCGCCGACCCCGCCGCCGCCCGATCCGCCGTTGAGGCCGAGCGCGCCGTCGAAGCCGCCACCACCGTCGGCGACGCTGTCCTGCTGGTGGCTTTCGGTGGCATAGTCGACGTCGAGCGGATCGGCCTTGGCGGCACCGGTGACGAGATCGTCGGCGCCGGCCGGTTCGTCACGCTCGATGCGTTCGGGGCGGACGACCTCTTCGGTCTGCGCGGCTTCGAGCAGGGGGTTCTTCTCGATCTCTTCGGCGATGAAGCCTTCGATTTCGAGGTTGGATAGCGCGAGCAGCTTGATTGCCTGCTGCAGCTGCGGCGTCACCACCAGCGATTGCGACTGGCGGATGTCGAGGCGGGGGGCGAGAGACATCAGACCGTCACCCCAGCGCAGGCTGGGGTCTTCTTCGACCGTGCGCGCCGGTCGCACGAGATCCCAGCCTGCGCTGGGATGACGGTTGGGGGGACCGCCGTCTCCATATCCCTACAGCGAGAAGCCCTCGCCGAGGTACAGGCGGCGGACGTTGGCGTCGGCGACCAGTTCTTCCGGCGAGCCGGCGAACAGCACGCGGCCATCGTAGATGATGTAGGCGCGATCGACGATGTCGAGCGTTTCGCGAACGTTGTGGTCGGTGATCAGCACGCCGATGTCGCGGCGCTTCAGGTCCTTCACCAGATCGCGGATGTCGGCGATCGAGATGGGGTCGATGCCGGCGAAGGGTTCGTCGAGCAGCATGATCGACGGATCGGCGGCGAGCGCGCGGGCGATTTCGGCGCGGCGGCGCTCGCCGCCCGACAGCGCCATCGCCGGGCTGGTCCGCAGGCGGGTGAGGCCGAATTCGTCGAGCAGTTTGTCGAGCTTGGCGGGGCGCTTCGACTTGTCGGGCTCGGAGAGTTCGAGCACCGCGCCGATGTTCTTTTCGATCGACAGGCCGCGGAAGATGCTGGTTTCCTGCGGCAGATAGCCGAGGCCGAGGATCGCGCGGCGGTACATCGGCAGGCGGGTGATGTCCTCGCCGTCGAGCATGATGCGGCCCGAATCGGGCTTCACCAGCCCCATGACCGAATAGAAGCAGGTCGTCTTGCCCGCGCCGTTGGGTCCGAGCAGGCCGACCACCTCGCCACGATCGACCGAGACGGAGACGTCGGTGAGGACGACGCGCTTGTCGTAGGACTTGGCGATCGAGATCGCTTGCAGGCCGCGGTTGGCGGGCGCTTCGTGGATCGCTTCGGCAGTCTGAAGGTCGGTCACGGCGTCCATTGGCTGATGCCTCGCATCAAAGGGTTAGCGGAGCGTTGCCGGCGGAGGGCCCGTTGGCAAGCTTCGTGCATGCGGCTTGCGTCATGGCGCGGGGAGGGCGCGGAGGGAAGCCCCCTTGCGATGGGTGGGGGATCCGGCGACCCGTCACCCCGGACTTGGTCCGGGGTCCACTCTGCGGCGAGGGGGATGGTTTGAGCCTCTTGCCGTCCCCTTGCGGCCCGGTGGACCCCGGAACGAGTCCGGGGTGACGGGGGGGGCGGTCGTCTCGCCCGTCAGTTGCGCTTGGGGACGGAGAAGGTGCCGGTGACGCGGCCGTTGGGGGCGGCGCTGGTCGTGGCGCCGGGTGCGCCGGCGGAGCCGCGGACCGAAGAGCCGTCGATCACCGCGCGGCCGGTGTCGAGGTTGATGGTCAGGCGACCGCCGTTCACGGTGTTGCCGCCCTGCGTCAGCGTGACCGCGCCGAGCATCGTGATGACGCGGCGGTTGAGGTCGTAGATGGCATATTGCGCCTTGGCGGTCTGATCCGGGCGCTTGACCGTGACGCCGCCGCTCGCGTCGAGACGCGAGACCTGCGGATTCCCGCCGATCACCTGCCCCGTGTAGAACACCGTCATGCGCGCCGCGGTGAGCGTCATTTCCGCCTGGCGGACATTGACGTTGCCCGACAGGACCGCCCGATTCGCCTTGTCCTGCAATTCGATCGTGTCCGCGCCGAAATCGATCGGCGCGTTTGAATTGTGCGCGGTCTGCGCGGCCAGAGGGGCGGCGACGGCGAGAATGGCCGGGACAAGGACGGCCGGGATGAGGAAAGGGAGCGCGCGCATGGGCGGCTATTTCGTCCTTCCCGGCACGATCCGCAAGCGGGCATTGCCGGTGAGCCGCACGGTGCGATCGTCAAGATTGGCGTTCAGGCGATCGGCGCTGAAATTCCCTTGCGTGACGGTGCCGGTGACCTTGCCATCGCTCTGCATCGTCTTGGATTTCAAATCGATCGTCGCATCGCTGGTATCGAGGCGATAGTTGTTGGGGCCGCGCACCGCGATCGGCCCGTCGACCTTCATCTGTTCGGTCTTGAGGTCGTAGCGCCCCTGATCGGCGCGCAGCGTCGCCGGGCCGTCCTGCAATTGCAGATCGGCGGCCATGCGGTTGATCTGGACGATCGGCACGCTGCTGCTCTGCTGCACCGCCGAGCCGGCGTTGAGCGTGAACGCCTGCCCCTTGTCGTCCTGTCCGCGATAGGTCGCGGCCTGCAGCTTCATGCGTTCCTTGGCGACCTCGACCTTGTTCTTGTCGAGCACGAAGGAGACTTCGTTGCTGGCGGTGAGCGGCGCCATGACGAGAAAGGCGGCGAGCACGCCGATCGCGATCGGCAGCCCGCTGTTGAGCAAGGTGATGAGCCGGTCGTGGCGGCTGCCGGGCGCGGCCCAGCGCTGGCGTGCCGTCCGCACGCGCGCCAGGCCGTCGCCGGTCGCCGCCATCGACTCAGGCATGCGCGAAGATGTCGATTTCGGGCCAGCCGGCGAGATCGAGCGCGGCGCGAGTCGGCAGGAAGTCGAAGCACTGCTGCGCCAGTTCCATGCGGCCTTCGCGGATCAGGCGGCGGTCCAGCTCGGTCTTCAGGCGGTGGAGGAAGCGGACGTCGCTGGCCGCATAATCCTTTTGCGCGTCGCTGAGTTCGGGCGATCCCCAGTCGGACGACTGCTGCTGCTTGCTGAGTTCCTGCCCCAGCAGTTCGCGGACCAGTTCTTTCAGGCCATGACGATCGGTGTAGGTGCGGATCAGGCGCGAGGCGATCTTGGTGTCGTATGCCGGGGCGGCGACGACGCCGAGATAATGCTGGAGCGCGGCGATATCGAACCGGCCGAAATGATAGAGCTTCACGCGCGCGGGATCGCCCAGCACCGCCTTCAGATTGGGCGCGGCATAATCGCTGTCGGGGCCGAAGCGCACGAGATGTTCGTCGGGGCCGCCATCGGACAGCTGCACGACGCACAGGCGATCGCGGGGCGTGATAAGGCCCATGGTTTCGGTGTCGACGGCGATCGATGCGCCGGGAGCGAAGACGTCGGCGGGGAGGTCTTCCTCGTGGAAGTGAACGGTCATGCCGCAGCCCTACGCGGCTCCGCGGCGCGGCTCAACGATTAACATTGTGTCACCGAAACATCGCGATACGTGCGCACCATAGCGATAAACGTGCTGTGGCGGCCACAATGGGCAAGTATCGGCACGACTTGCACCCAAGATACGACGAATTTGTTCGCGGGGACTTGTAATGTGCGCTATGGCAGCTCCCAAGGCGCAATAGGTTTGGCGCCCGGAGGCTCGCGTTCGTCGTCCGGCGCACGGGTTCTTCGACGGATTGGATGCGGGCGAACCGGGAAGACGAATAGGGTTATGAGTTACGACAAAGGTGGCCGCGGCAATCGTGGCGGACGTGGTCGCGACAAGCGCGACGGTTTCGGCGGCGACGATTTCGGTGGCGGCAGCAGCTACGGCGGCGGCGGCTTCGGTGGCGGCGGCTTTGGCGGCGGTGATCGTGGCGGCTTCGGCGGTGGTGGCTTCGGTGGCGGCGGCTTCGGCGGCGGCGACCGTGGCGGCTTCGGCGGCGGCGGCGGCGGTTTCCGCGGCGGCGGCGGTGGCGGCTTCAGCGGCGGTGGCCGTGGCATGCCCCCGCAGGTCGTCGGCGAAGGCACCGGCGTGGTCAAGTTCTTCAACGCGCAGAAGGGCTTCGGCTTCGTCGTCCGTGATGACGGCGGCGAAGACGTGTTCGTCCACATCTCGGCGGTCGAGCAGGCGGGCCTCAGCGCCCTGGCCGAAGGCCAGCCGCTCGGCTTCACGCTGGTCGACCGCGGTGGCCGCATCTCGGCGACCGAGCTGAAGATCGACGGCGAGCCGATGGCGGTGACCGAGCGCGCTCCCCGCGAGCCGCGTGAAGGTGGCTTCGGCGATCGTGGTCCGCGCGCCGGCGGCGCCGGTGGCCCGCAGCGCCAGCTGACCGGTGAGAAGGCGACCGGTACGGTCAAGTTCTTCAACGCGATGAAGGGCTTCGGCTTCATTCAGCGCGACGACGGCCAGCCCGACGCATTCGTCCACATCTCGGCCGTCGAGCGCGCCGGCATGGGCACGCTGAACGAAGGCGACAAGCTGCAGTTCGAACTCGAGGTCGACCGTCGTGGCAAGTATGCCGCGGTGAACCTGTCGCCGGCTTCGTAATCGTCCCGATTCGCTAATGTGAAAGGCCCGGCCCTGCATCCCGCAGGTGCCGGGCTTTTTGCGTTTCGGGGGCGGAGGGTGGCAGGGGCGGCGCTCACCGAGAGAGGGGCGATGGCCCTGATCCCTCGACCCGGACGTCACCCCAGCGACGGCTGGGGTCTTTCGCGGCTCTTGTCCCGCGCCGTCACTGGGAGATCCCAGCCTGCGCTGGGATGACGGTGAAACGCTGGGTCGACGGTTGATCGCTGGGATGACGGTTGGTCGCATGCGTGGGGGAACGGGCGCTCAAAGCACCGCCCGCCTTTTGCGTTTTTCGGGCGGGCGTGCGACGGCATGTGCCGATGATGGCACGATCTTCTCTGGCGGCGATCGCCGCGGCGGTGGCGGTTCTGGGGGCTGCGGGAGCGGCGGTGTCGCGCCAGGCGGCGGTGGCCGCGCCGCAGGCCAAGGCCTCGCAGGGGGCGGCACCCCGCGCCGTGGCACCGCCCGCCGCCCAGCCTGTTCCCGCGCCCGCGATCGACACCGAATCGGGCGTGCCGGTCTATGCCGCCGATGTGGTGGCGCGCTTCCCGCATGATTCGGGGGCGTTCACCGAGGGGCTGCTGTTCTGCGGCGGCGCGCTGTACGAAAGCACGGGCAAGGAGGGCGCGTCAGACATCCGGCGGGTGACGCTGGACGACGGCAAGGTGGTGGCCCGCGCGCGGCTGTCGCCCCAATTGTTCGGCGAGGGGATCGCCTGCTGGCAGAAGAGCCTGGCCAGCGTGACGTGGAAGACGGGCATCGGATTCCGCTGGGCGCTGCCGGCGCTGACGCAGACGGGCAAGCCCTTCCGCTATGCGGGCGAAGGCTGGGGGATGACCAGCGACGCGACGTCGATCCTGCTGTCGGACGGCACGCCGGTGCTGCGGCGGATGGACCCGGTGCGCTTTGCCGAGCGCGGCCGACTCGCGGTGACGCTGAACGGGCGGCCGCTGAAGAATTTGAACGAGCTAGAATATGTCGGCGGCAAGATCCTCGCCAATGTGTGGATGAGCGGGTTCATCGCGCGCATCGATCCGGCGAGCGGCAAGGTGGAGGCGCTGATCGACCTCAGGCCGCTAATCGCGGAGATCAACAATCCCGATCCCGACGCAGTGGCCAACGGCATCGCGTATGACGCGGCGCACGACCGGTTGTTCGTGACGGGGAAATATTGGCCGACGCTGTTCGAGATCAAGCTGGGTGATGAGGTGGGGCGCGCGCGGTAGGGGCCTGCGGACGCGTTCTTTCCATCCGTCATCCCGGCCTTGAGCCGGGATCCCGCTTCTTCGTCTTCTTCCCCCGGTAAAAAGCGGGACCCCGGCTCAAGGCCGGGGTGACGAAGGGGAGTGGCGGTCGGTCGCTGTGAGACGCGGAGCGCGTGGCACGTCTGCCGATCACCGCCCGGCGAGATAGCGGGCGAGCGGGTCGATCATCTCTTCGGGAATGCGGCGCGCGATGACGGGCATGGTCGCGTGGCTCTTGCGCGCGTCGACCACGGTGTCGTCGCCGCGCCAGTGGCGCAGGCGCTGCGCGATGTAGCTGGCGCGCTGGCCGGCGAGGACGGGATAGGGTTTGCCGGGGGCGTGGCAGCTGGCGCAGGCGGGCAGCTGAATCGCGGGCAGGCCTTCCTCGAAGATGCGTGCGGCGGCGGCATCCCCCGAAGGCGTGGCACCGAGGCCAGGCATGGCGGCATAGGCGCGGGCGGCGTCGCGCATCTCGGCAGGCGTCATGCGCATCGCGACCTGCTGCATGACAGCGCTGGAGCGGGTGCCGCTGGCATAGCCCTGTAGCGCGGCGAGCAGCGCCTCCTGCGACTGCCCGCCGAGGATCGGCATGTCGGGAGCATTGCGACCGCGGCCGTCGCTGCCGTGGCACCCGGCGCATTGCGCGAGCGGGGCGGCGGGGTTCGCCTCGCCGACCAGCGCCTTGTATTGCGCGGGCGTCATGCCGGGCAGGCGGCGGACGAAGGCGACCATGCGGCGCACTTCGTCGGGGCGGTCCTGCACGCCCCAAGCGGGCATGCCGGTGTATTTGACGCCATGCTGGAGGATCCAGAACAGCTGTTTGTCGGTCCATTCCTTGGCGTTGACGGCGAGGTCCGGCGCGGGGGGCGTGGCGGCCTGCATGACCGGCGACGGCTTCACGCCGGGGGCGCCGTGGCAGACCGCGCAGGAATTGGCGAAATGGCCCGCCGCGCTGACGAGGCCGCGCGCGTCGGCGGGGTCGTCGGGCGACGTAAAGGCGGCATGCGTGCGTACCGAGCTGCGCATCGCCCAGTGGAGGAACCAGTCGGTGATCTTCCAATGGCCCGACGAGGCGGCGAGATTCATCACGCCCGACCAGGCGAACAGCATGCCGGCAGCGCCGAGCAGGACCAGCGTGAGGATGGCGCGCAACCAGGTGATGCGGATCGTCATGCGGGCGCTCCCTCGCGCGGCTGGAGCAGGCGGCCGAGCATCGCCAGCCCCCCGACGAGATAGGCGATGCCGCCGACGAGCAGCATGACGACGCCCGCGAGCTGTTGGTCGGCGAGCGCGTCCGTGGCGTGATGCATGTAGAGCGGCCGCGGCGCGAGGCCGATCAGCGCGCCGAGCAGCGTCATGTGCATCGAGGTGACGAGCAGTGCAGCGACGCCCGCCGCGCGGTGGCGGGGGGCGAGTACCGCGGACCAGAGCAGCAGGCCGGCAGCAAGGAACATTGCCTGTTCGACCGCAAGCCATAGCGGCGCATGCGCGACGAGGCGGCGCAGCGCGGGGACGTGCCAGCCCCACACCACCACCGCCTCCACCAGCGCGGCGGCGAGCGGGGTGGCGAGGCGGGGGAACAGCATGGCGGGATCGTAGCGGCTGCCTTGTAGTCCCAACGCGATGAGCGGCGCAGCAATGGCGACGGCGATCATATGCGCCGCCATATGGCCAGTCATGCCGAACGGGCTGAGCGCCCAGCCGACCGGCACCAAGGCAAGACCGGCGAACAGGGGCGCGCGGCTCATCGGCAATCGCTCAGCACGATGACGGGGGCGGCGGTGAAGATGACCGCGACGAAGCTTAGCCCCGCGAGCAGCATCGTCGCATAGGCGAGGAAGCGTAGGCGATCGATGTCCGTGCCTTCATTGTGTGGCGGCGGATCGCCGGGCGTGCGCGATTGCTGCCAGGCGATCAAACCCGACGCCACGATGACGAGCAGGGCCGCGACCGTCCCGATGGCGAAGGCTGTGGGGAAGCGCGCCCATTGCCCGAGTTTCGCGCAGGACACGGCGGCCCAAAGGTAGGAGAAGAGGAAATGCACCGCCCAGGTCGTGGGCGGCACGATCAGCGTCCAGAGCGTGACGCGCAGCGACCGCGCGCGGGAGAGGAAGCGCTTCACAGCCCCGCCTCCGGGAACAGGCCGACCGTTAGGTAGGTGACTAGCGCGGTGAGCGCGAAGAAATGCTGGTAGACGGTGATGTTGCGCAGGTCGGCGTCATGCGTGGGCGTCATGCGGCCGGCGAGGCTGCGCGCGAGCGTGTAGAGCTGCATGACGATGCCGACGCCGGCGTGGACGGCGGTCCAGATGATCAGCACCCAGACGATCGCGGGATAGACGTTCGCCTTGGGATCGAGGCCGTCGAGCGATCCCAGCGCTGCGACGATGCTGGCGAGTGCGGCGGCGGCGCCTGCGACGAGCGCCACGCGCGCGAGCGTTACAAGTTTGCGATGGTTGAGCTCCCGGGCAGCGACGGTGGCCGCCCAGCTGGCGAGGCTTAGGCCGAGTGCCACCAGCGGGCCGCTGGCGCCCGGCCCGTCGAAGCCCGCGCCGAAATCGGGATGGATCGTCCAGTAGAAATAGTAGCCGAAGACGAGGCCGGAAAAGGCGGTGGCGTCGGCCATCATCGTGATGAACATCGCCCACCAGCCGGGTGCGGCGGGGCCGGCAATGTAGAGCGGCATCGTCATGCCATGGCCGATCGGCTTTGCGGGCTTTTCGGGGATTTCGGCGGTGTCCCACAGCCACCACAACACGCAGGCGAGCGTGACGACGCCGCTGACCGCCGCGAGCATATAGAGGTGATAGGTGGTGAGGATGAACACCGCGCCCAGTGCGACGGCGGTGATCATCGGCTTCACGCTGGGCGTGCCGAGGCGGATGACGGAGACGGGCTTCGCGTCGAGGACCGAGGTGATGATCGTCTCGCGCCGGCCTTCCTCCGCATCGGGCAGGAAGAAGCGGCCTTCGTCGACCTTCTTCACGAAATCCTTCTGGTCCCAGATCGGATAGCGGCTTTCGATCAGCGGGACCGAGCGGATGCCCCAATCCTCGTCATCGGGGTGCGCCAGCCATTCGAGCGTTCCGGCGTTCCACGGATTGCGCGGCGCCTTCCGCCGCGTCGGCGACAGCGCGAGGTCGAGGACGAGCACCAGAACGCCGGTTGCGAACAGATACGAGCCGGCGGTCGAGGCGAGGTTGAGCCAGCCGATATTGAGGTCGGCGGGATAGGTGAAGACGCGGCGCGGCATGCCTTCGAGGCCCGACAGGTGCATCGGGAAGAACGTCAGGTTCACGCCGACGAACATGATCCAGAAGGCGGTGCGGCCGAGGCGGTCGCTGAGCTTCTTGCCGGTGATGAGCGGCCAGTAATAATACAGGCCGCCGAACAGCGGCAGCAGCGTGCCGCCGATCAGCACGTAATGCAGGTGCGCGACGACGAAATAGGTGTCGTGCGCCTGCCAGTCGAACGGTGCGATTGCGACCATCACGCCGGTGAGCCCGCCGATGACGAAGATCGCGAGGGAGCCGCTGGCGTAGAGCAGCGGCGTCGACCACTTCACCTTGCCTGCCCACAAGGTCGCGATGAACGCGAAGATCTGGACGCCGGTGGGGATCGCCACGGCTTCGGACGCTGCGGAGAAGAAGGCGAGGCTGATCTTGGGCAGGCCGGTCGCGAACATGTGGTGGACCCACAGGCCGAACGACAGGAAGGCGGTGCCGACCGCGGCGAGCACGATCCACGGATAGCCGAGCAGGTGACGCTGCGCGAAGGTGGGGATCAGCATCGCGAACAGGGCTATGCTGGGCAGGAAGACGATGTAGACTTCGGGGTGGCCGAAGATCCAGAACAGGTGCTGCCAGAGCAAGGGATCGCCGCCCTTGGCCGCGTCGAAGAACGGCCAGCCGAGCAGGCGCTCCATCTCGAACAGCAGGTCGCCCGCGATCAACGGCGGGAAGGCGAACAGGATCATCACCGCGACGACAAGGATGTACCAGGCGTACAGCGGCATCAGGTTGAGGCGCATACCGGGCGGGCGGCATTTGAGCACGCCGACGATCAGCTCGACCGCAGCGGCGACCGACGACACCTCGATGAACGACAAGCCGAGCATCCAGATGTCGGCGCCGAGCCCGCTGAGGTCGGTGCGCGTCGTCAGCGGCGGATACATGAACCAGCCGCCATCGGGCGCGGCGTTGAAGAAGATCGACCCGCCGACGAAAACGCCGCCGAGCAGGAAGCTCCAATAGCCGAAGGCGGAGAGGCGCGGGAACGGCAGGTCGCGCGCGCCGAGCAGCTGCGGGAGCAGAATGATCGACACCGCCTCGAACATCGGCACGGCGAACAGGAACATCATCATCGAGCCGTGCAGCGTGAACAGCTGATTGAAGGTGTTCGCCGAAACGAGATCGTTGTCGGGCACCGCCAGCTGGGTGCGCATGATCAGCGCGAGCACGCCGGCGAACAGCATGAAGCCGAAGGCGGTCAGCGTATACCAGACACCGATGCGGTTGTTGTTGACGTCGGTCCAGCGGAAGAACCAGCCCGACGGCGGCTTCCACACCTCGCGCAGGCGGTCTTCCTGGGCGGCGCGGAGCGCGGGGTCGTCTTGCGCGTGGAGGCTCATTTCAGGCCCTCGAGATAGCGGGCGATGGCGGTGGCCTCGGCTGGGGTCAGTTGCGGGAAGGCCGGCATGCGGACGCCGGGCTTGGTCTGTTCGGGATGGCGGATGAAGGCGGCGACGTTTTGCGTCGTCATCGGCAGGATGCCGGCGGCGAGCGTGGGCCGCGCGCCGAAATGCGTGAGGTCAGGGCCGATGCGCCCAGCCGGGCCGGCGCCGCGGACGGTGTGGCAGGCGTTGCAGCCGTTTTGCGCAAACAGGCGGGCGCCTTCACCCTGGGATGTGGCCGGGCGGCGTTGGTCGGCGAGCCAGGTGTCGAACGCGGCAGGCTCCATCGCGATGACGTCGAGCGCCATCAGCGCGTGGCTGAGGCCGCAGAATTCGGCGCACTGGCCGCGGTAGCGCCCGGCCTTGTCGGCGCGGACGACCAGCGTGTTGGTGCGGCCGGGGATCATGTCCATCTTGCCGGCGAGGCCCGGGATCCAGAAGCTGTGGACGACATCCGCCGCGGTCAGGCGGAAGGCGACGGTGCGGCCGACGGGAATGCGGATTTCGTTGGCGGTCTCGATCGGGGCGGCGCCGGTGGGACGATAGGTGACGCGCCACCAGAATTGCTCGCCATCGACCGCGACCTGCAAATCGGCGGGCGCGATGGGGCGGGGCCGCATGAAGGGGAGCGAATAGACGAGCAGGCCGAGCAGTAGAATGGTGGGGATGATGCCGCCGAGCCAGAGAACGAGGCGCATGCCGCCTTGCAGGCCGAGCTCGCCTTCGGGCGCGCGCACCGCATGACGCATCAGCAGCGCGAGCGCGCCCGCGATGACGACCGCGCCGGCCAGCATCAACAGAAACAGGTGGCGGATGTCGGCGGCGTCCGCGCCAAAGGGCGCCAGCGTCGACTGGTGCGTGTTGCACCCTGCGAGCAGGACGCAGCCGCCGGTGATGATGAAGCCCCTGGTCCCCCGCATCGATGCCGAACGCTTCGGGGCCGAAACGGTTCGAGTTCAATCGTGTAAGGAAAGATTGCTGGGGTGGGGGGGCGGCGAATGGGGACTATCTACCCGTCATTCCCGCGCAGGCGGGAATCCAGAACCTCTGACGGTGCGGCTTCAACGAAGACCTGCGCGTCTGGATTCCCGCCTACGCGGGAATGACGGTGTGGGGGTGGGGGGAAATGCGCGCGTCGGCCTGCGGGTGAAGTGACGGGCATGGGACGCAACGGCTTGACCCCCGCAGCCGCGCGGTCGATGCGCCCCCGCCATGACCACACGCACGCTCGGCCTCGATTTCGGCACCACCAATTCCGTCGCCGCGGTCGCCTCAGGCGGCGAGGCGGCGCTCGTCTCGCTCGACGCGCCCGAGGGGACGGAGGCGGTGTTCCGGTCGGCGCTGTGTTTCTGGGAGGACGAGCGCGGGCGCGGCGGTGTGCTGTCCGAGGCCGGGCCGTGGGCGATCCGCGAATATCTCGACTTTCCGCAGGGGAGCCGCTTCATCCAGTCGTTCAAATCGGTCGCGGCGAATGCGAGTTTCGATACCGCTCCGGTGTTCGAGCGGCGGATGCGCTTCGAGGATCTGGGGCAGCTGTTCGTCGCGAAGATGGCGGCGCGGGCGAAGGGCGCGATGACACGGGCCGATCGGGTCGTGGTCGGCCGGCCGGTGACGTTCGCGGGCGCCAAGCCCGACGAGGCGCTGGCGAAGGCGCGCTACGATGCGGTGTTCGCGCAATTGGGTGCGGAGGTGCATTACGTCTACGAGCCGATGGGCGCGGCGTTCAGCTATGCCGAGCGCCTGAGCGAGCCGGCGACGATCCTGGTCGCCGACTTCGGCGGCGGCACCAGCGACTTTTCGGTGGTGCGGATCGCGGCGCCGGGCGCGGGGCGGCGGTGCGAGCCGCTGGGCCATGCCGGCGTCGGTATCGCGGGGGACCGCTTCGACCGGCGGATCGTCGAACATCTGGTGATGCCGATGCTGGGCAAGGGCGGCACCTATCGCTCGTTCGACAAGGTGCTGGAGATACCGGGCGGCTATTTCGCCGATTTCGCCGACTGGTCGCGCCTCGCGCTGATGCGCAATCGCAAGACGCTGGCGGAGCTGGAGAAGCTGCGCCGCAACGCGACCGATCCGGAGGCGATCGGGCGGATGATCGCGGTGATCGAGGAGGAAGAGGGCTATCGCCTGTACGACGCGGTCGGGCGGCTGAAGCGCGCGCTGTCGGCGGCGGAGGTTGCGGAGTTTCGGTTCGAGGGCGCGGGGCTGAACATCGCGGCGGAGGTGCGGCGCGCCGATTTCGAGAGCTGGATCGCCCCCGATGTCGCGCGGATCGATGCGGCGGTGGATCAGGCGTTGGCGGCGGCGGGCGTTGCGGCGGAGGCGATCGATCGGGTGTTCCTGACCGGGGGTACGTCGCTGACGCCGCGCATCCGGCGGTTGTTCGCCGAGCGGTTCGGCGAGGCGCGGCTGGCGACGGGCGGCGAGCTGACGTCGATCGCGCATGGCCTGGCGCTGATCGGGCAGCAGGAGGACGTGGGGGTGTGGGCGGTGTAAATCCTGCCCGGCACGGGGAGGGGGACCGCGCCGCGCCGCGGCGGGGTGGAGGGGGCTTGCCGCGTACGCCGCGCTTCGGGGAAGCCCCCCTCCGTCACGGCTGCGCGGTGCCACCTCCCCGTGCCGGGGAGGAATTGTGATGGCGCGTGGCTTGTACCCTGCCGCGTTCTCGCCCTAGCATGCGGCAACATATCTGCCGGAGATTTCCCGATGCGTCGTTCCGTCCTGCTGCTGTCCTCGATCGCGCTTCTGTCGGTGGGGGTGCAGGCCCAGACGCAGACGAACCCGAATCTGGCGCCGCCGGGGGGCGATATCCCGGCGAAGTTCGTGCTGCCGAGCGCGGACAACGATTATATCAAGCGCGACGTCATGATCCCGATGCGCGACGGGGTGAAGCTGCACACCGTTATCGTGATCCCGAAGAACGCCACCAACGCGCCGATCGTGCTGACGCGCACGCCGTACAATGCTTCGGGCCGCGCCAATCGCAGCGATTCGCCGTCGATGGTCAATGCGCTGCCGCTGTCGGACGAGATCTTTTCGAAGAACGGCTATATCCGCGTCTATCAGGACATCCGCGGCAAATACGGGTCGGAGGGCGACTATGTCGTGACGCGGCCGGTGATCGGTCCGCTGAACCCCACAAAGGTGGACCATACCACCGACGCCTATGACACGATCGACTGGCTGGTGAACAAGGCGAACCTGCCGCAGTCCAACGGACGCGTTGGCATGATCGGGTCGAGCTACGAAGGCTTTACCGTCGTCATGGCGCTGCTGCACCCGCACCCGGCGCTGAAGGTCGCGGCGCCCGAAAGCCCGATGATCGACGGGTGGATGGGCGACGACTGGTTCCATTACGGTGCGTTCCGCCTCGCCAATATCGCCTGGCTGGGCGGGCAGACCGGCTACAAGAGCGGCGGGCCGCTGCCGCCGACCGGCGGGTGGGACGATTACGACAATTTCCGCACCGGCTCTGCCGGGGATTGGGCGAAGAAGTCGGGCTATGATCAGCTGCCCTATTGGAAGCGGATGTCGGATCATCCGGCCTATGACGCCTTCTGGCAGGGGCAGGCGCTCGACAAATTGCTCGCCGCCAACCCTTCCAACGTGCCGACGATCTGGGAACAGGGCCTGTGGGACCAGGAGGATATGTATGGCGCGATCACGAGTTGGGAGGCGCTGAAGGCCAAGGGGAAGACCGGCAACAACTTCCTGGTCATGGGGCCGTGGCGGCATAGCCAGATCAACCGCGAAGGGCGCAGCCTGGGGCCGTTCCAGTGGAATGGCGACACCGCGGCGCAATTCCGCGAGCAGATGGTGCTGCCGCTGTTCGACCAGTATCTGAAGGACGGGCCGCCGGCGAACCTGCCGACCGCGGCGATCTACAACACCGGCGAGAACCACTGGGACCGGTTCGCCAACTGGCCGCTCGCCTGCGACAGCGGCTGCGCGTCGCCGCTGAAGCCGATGTATCTGCAGGCGAACGGCGGGCTGGGCTTCGACACGGCGGCGGCCGGGGGTGACAGCTACGTTTCCGATCCGTCCAAGCCGGTGCCGCATCTGCCGCGGCCGGTGAATTTCGACGACGGGCGCTGGGGCGACTGGCTGGTGAGCGACCAGCGCCATGCCGATGGCCGCCCCGACGTGATGACCTATGTGACGCCGGTGCTGACCACGCCGATGCGCGTATCGGGCGCGCCGATCGCAGACCTGTATGCGACGACGACGGGGACGGATGGCGATTTCGTCGTGAAGGTGATCGACGTCTTCCCGGGCCAGAATGCGACCGATCCGAAGATGGGCGGGTATCAGCTGCCGATCAGCCTCGACATCTTCCGCGGGCGCTATCGCGACAGCTTTGCCAAGCCGTCTGCGATCCCGGCGGGGAAGGTGCAGCATTACAAGTTCCGCCTGCCGACGGTGAACCACGTGTTCCAGCCGGGTCACCGCGTGATGGTGCAGGTGCAATCGAGCCTGTTCCCGCTCTACGATCGTAACCCGCAAACGTACGTGCCGAACATCTTCTTCGCCAAGCCGGGGGATTACCGGAAGGCGACGGTGACGATCGAGCGCGGCGGCAAGACGCCGAGCGCGGTGCTGCTGCCGGTTGTGCCGGTGGAGCAGGCGCAGGTGCAGGCGAAAGCGCAGTAATCCTTCGTCACCTCCGTCACATTCCGTCATCCCAGCGCAGGCTGGGATCTCCCGGTCTAGGCTCGGGACAGGAGCCGCTTGAGGCCCCAGCCTGCGCTGGGGCGACGGTTTGGTGACGGCGTGGGTTAGAGGAGCGGCAGCGTCACGCGGAACGTGGTGGGATGTGCCGCCTCCAGCGCGATCGTACCGCCGCCCGCCTCCAGCAGCGAGCGGGCGATGGAGAGGCCTAGGCCGGTGCCGCCCTGCCCGCGGCGGGTGGTGAAGAAGGGTTCGAACAGGCGGGCGGCATCGCCAGGCGCGATGCCGGGGCCGTCGTCGCGGATCGTCAGGGCGAGGTGCGCGGCATCGGTGGCGGCGTCGATCCGCACGGTGCGGGCCCCTGCCTGACGGGCATTGTCGAACAGCGTAGCGAGCGTCGTTTCGATCGTCGTGGCGGGCAGCGCGACGGGTGGAAGAGCCGCGAGCGTCGTCTCGACCCGAAAAGCCGGGCCGCGCACCGCGTCCGCCGCGCGGGCGATCACCCCCGCGGGATCGACGCAGGGCTCGCCCGGTGCGGTCATGTCGGCGCGGGCGAGGTCGAGCAGGCGCGTCGTCAGCAGCGTCAGCCGCTGCGCATCGGCATCGACATTGGCGAGGAAGCGCGTGCGGTCGGCCGCGGCCATGTCCGGATGGTCGTGGAGCAGCTCGATCGCGCCACGGATGCCGGCGAGCGGTGTCTTGAATTCGTGGCTGACCGCATAGGCGAAGTCGCGCAGGTAGCGCGAGCGATGCTCGATCGCGGCGGTCATCGCGGCGAAATCGGCGTAGAGGCCCTGTATCTCGATCGCGGCGGTGGGCGGCACCTCCGGCACGCTGCCGCGGCCGCTGGCGACGGCGCGGGTCGCCTGGCCCAGCCGCTCGATCGGGCGGGTGACGCCGCGCGAGATGAACCCGCTGATGACGATCAGCAGGCCAAAGATGGCAGCGATGCCGATCGCGATCTTGCCGCGATCCTCGTACAGCCCGCGAAACAGCGCGCGGGCGGTGCGCGACAGCAGCAGCACGCCGACGACGTGGCCGTTCACCACGATGGGGCGGGCGTGGTGGATGCGGATCGCGGCGGCGCGGCTGAGCCATTCGAAACGATAGACCGCGCGATAGGCGCCGTTGCGGCGCAGCGTGGTGGCGGGCCGGCCGTGCAGCGCGGCGGCGACTTCGGGCAGCGCCGCAAGGCTGCCGCTGCCGGTGACAAGGCGGCCGTTGCGATCGAGCAGCAGGATCGAGGCGAGCGTCGTCATCTGCGTCGCGCGCAGCACGGGGGCGAGGCGGGGCGCGGCGGCCACCGCATCCGGGGCGGGCGCAGGCGCGGGCGTCGGATCGGGGCGTTCGGGCAGGATCGGGGTCAGGCTGAGGTCGACACCGTATCCCGGCACGACGATGCGGCCCGGGTAGAGCGGGGTGGCGGGCGTCGCCCCCGGCCAGTCGGCGGCCGCCGCGGCGGCGAGGGCTGCCCCCTGCGCGACCAGCTCAGCCTCGGTCTGGCGGACGAGCGTGTTTTCGTAGACGCGCAGGAACACCGCGCCGAAGCCGGGCAGCGCCGCGACGACGAACAGCGTCGCGAACAGGATCGTGCGCAGCCGCAGGCGCGGCCAGTGGCGCTTTGCCCAATCCTTTAGCGCGACGATCACGTGCCGGTGCAGGGGCCGAGGCGATAGCCGATGCCGGCGCGCGTCTCGATCAGGTCGGCGGCGCCTGCCGTCGCGAACTTGTGGCGCAGGTTGCGGATGTGGCTGTCGATCGTGCGGTCGGTGATGGCGAAGCCGGGGCCGTGCAACCGGTCGATGATCGCGTCGCGGCTGAAGACCTTGGCGGGCATCGAGGCGAGCAGGCGCAGGATCGAAAATTCGGTGACGGTCAGCGCGACCTCCGCGCCGTCCCAGGCGGCGCACCAGCCGTCGAGGTCGAGCGAGAGGCGGCCGTGGCCGAGCGTGCGCGCTTCGTCGACCTGTGGCGGACGGGCTGCGGTGCGGCGCAGGATCGCCATGACGCGCGCGACGACTTCGCGTGGGGAAAAGGGCTTCACGACATAATCGTCGGCGCCGAGTTCGATGCCGAGCACGCGATCGATCTCGTCGTCGCGGCTGGAGAGAAACAGGATCGGCGTGTCGCCGCCACCATCCTTGGCGCCGCGCAGCCGGCGGCAGACCTCCAGCCCGTCCATGCGCGGCATGTTGATGTCGAGGACGACGAGGTCGGGCTTGTGCGCCTGGGCCATCGCCAGCCCCGCCTCGCCGTCCGCCGCCTCGACCGGCGACAGGCCAGCCTTGTCGAGTGCGAAGGCGAGCAGCTGGCGGATATGGGGATCGTCGTCGACGATCAGCACGGTGCGGGGCATCGGGCACAGGATCATCGTTGCGCGGCTTTCGTCAATGGGGCCTTCGTCAATCGGGCCTTCGTCCATTGGCCGGCGGGTGCCGGTGCTGGGGGTGCCGACTGGGGCGGCGGTTCGATGATGCCGCACCGGCGGCCGTCGGGCGCGGCGCGCAGGCGCGGCGGGGTGGCGCCCATCATCGCCTGCACGCGGGCGAGGCGGCGGGCGCCCCGCCATGACCAGTCTCGCGAACTGCCTTGTTGCGCGGTAAGCGTCCGCTGCGCCTCCCAGCGGATCGAGGCGATGGCATCGCGCGCGGCGGGATCGCGGGTCGCTTGCTCCAGCCGGGCGAGAGGCAGGATCGCGGAGGGGCCGAGGTCGGCGAGGTAGCACAGGTCGAGGTCGGCGAGCGGCGTGTGGCGCCGGATCGCGGTGTCGACATTCCAGGCGGCGGCGGTGGCGCGCAGATCGACGAGGGTGCAGCCGGTCAGCACGAGCGCGGCGGCGAGCGCGTTGGCGTTGACCAGCCATGCGCTCGATTGGCCGGCAAGCAGTCGCCACAGGATCAGCACGAGGCCGGTCGCGACCAGCGCCATCCAGATGAGCGCGGACAGGCGCAGCACCGTCATCGAATAGGCATCGACATAATCGAGCGTGCGCAACGCGCTGGAGGCGACGAGCAGCAGCGTCTGGACGATCCACAGCGTCACCAGCCGGCGGACTGCGACGCTGGCGGCACCGGGGCTGCCCGGCCGCAATGTGACCAGCACGAACAGCCCGGCGAGCAGCGCGGTGACGATCAGCGCATAGGCGCCGCGATGCGCATAGTCCGCCATCGTCACGCCGGCGGGCAGCGGCGCGCCGCTCCACAGGAAGGCGAGATCGAGCGCGTTCTGGATCGCGAAGATCGTGTTGAAGGTGGCGAGCGACAGGATCAGCGTCGCGATGCCCGTCTGCGGCAGCGCCAAAGCGGGCAGCGCGCCATCCCATGCCGTGCTGCGCGGATCGGGGCGCAGCGTCGCCCAGACCGGCAGCAACACGACGATCGCGATCACGCCGCGGCACAGGACGACGCCGATATCGGGCAGGACCATGCCGGCGAACGCCCATTCGATCAGCGGATTGGCCTGGGCGAACAGCGTCAGGAACAGCGCGCCGCCGGCGACCGGCAGGACCAGCATCGCGGCGACGGCGCCGGGGCGGATGCCGGGCCGGGCGCGGCGCGTACGGACGCGCGCGGTGAGGGCGACGTCACGGATCGGCAGCAGCAGCGCGCTGAGGCCCGCCCAGATGAGGCGCAGGCCCCAGGCGATCGCCGTATCGAACCGGCGGCGTGGCAGCAGTGCGGCGAGGACGATCGCGACGAGGAACAGCAGGACGGCAAGGGGGCTGGGATCGTCGAACATTGCGGCGACGAACAGCGTGGCGGCGGCAAGCGCGACCAGCGCGGCGCGGCTGCGGCGGAGGGCGGGCCGCGTGGCGATCAGCGCGACGATCCAGCCGAGCGCGGCGGTCCACAGGAACGCGGCGGCGTCGATCACCAGCGCTTCGACGAGGCAGATCACGGCGGCGGTCGCCGCGATCTTGGCGGACAGGGTGGAGAGGCGGTGCGGCATGCGGGCATCCTGTGCGAGGGGCGCAGCAGAGATGGCGGACGGGTATCGAGGCGGGATGGGGCGGGCGGTGCTCAGGCTGTGCGTGGGTCGTGCAGATTCGGTGCAGACTGCCGTATTGCGTCATTGCGAGCGAAGCGCGGCAATCCAGAGTCGGACCAGGACGCCCTGGATTGCCGCGCTTCGCTCGCAATGACGAACTACAAAATTACGCCTGATCCCTGGCCCGCTTCGCCGAACCGTCACGCAGTGCCCAGCGCAGGACGGAGCCGACGCCCGCCATGCCGGCGCGGACCATCGGGCGGCGGCCGGGGGGCGGCGTCAGGTCGTGGAGCGTCACGGCCCAGCGCGGCAGCAGGTCGATGCCCGCCGCCATCAACAGCTTTTGCGCGGAGGCGAGCGCCGGCACCGCTACGGGCTGGTCGAGCAGGGCGCGGGCAACCTCGCGCGTGCGATGATCGGCGCGCAGGCGCGGGCGGATCGCGACGAAATACGCGTCCACCTCGGCGCGGCTGCGCGGGACGTCACGTGCGCCGAGCGCTTCGGCGACGCGGGCATATTCGGCCAGATAGCGGTCCTGCTCCGCCGCGGGATACTCCGGGTCGCGGTAGCGGCGGTGCGCGGCGAGGAAGCTCGCCACCTCGGCGACATGGACGAAGGTGAGCAGCTCGGGATCGTTCGCGCTATAGGGCGTGCCGTCGGGTAGCGTGCCCGCGACGGAATCGTGGATGCGACGGACGCGCGCGATCATCCGCTCCGCCGTCTCGGTCGAGCCATAGGTCGTCGCCGAGATGAACTGCGCGGTGCGCCGCAGCCGGCCGAGCATGTCGGCACGGAAGTTGGAATGGTCCCACACGCCTGCCAGCGCGCCGGGGTGCAGCATCTGCAGCAGCAGCGCGGCGACACCGCCCGCCATCATCGCGGTAAAGTCGCCATGCACCACCCAGGCCGCCGAGCCGGGGCCGAACAGGCCGTCGTCGCCGGGCGGGCGGGTGAGATCGACGGTGCCGTCGTCGAAGCCGACGAGCCGATGCACTTCGCGCTGGATCGCGCCGCGCAGATCGCTCATGCTGCTGTCCGTCAATCTCATGCACGTCCAACCGGTTGAGGGGTACAAAAGATGCGGCTGATCGTATCGATGATCGCAGGCCTTGCGATGACCACCGCCGTGGTGGCGCAGGAAAAGGCCGCCCCGGCGGGTAGTGCAATCGGCCGGGCGCTCGCCGATCCCGCGCGCGCCGACCAGTCGGGGGACGATGCGCGGCGCCAGGCGGCGGCGGTGCTCGCCTTTTCGGGCGTGAAGCCGGGGGACGTCGTCATCGATTATCTGCCGGGCGCCGGATATTGGACGCGCATCTTTTCCGGCATCGTCGGGCCGAAGGGCAAGGTCTATGCGCTGTGGCCGGCGGCGGGAGCGAAATATGCCGCGAAGACGCTGCCCGCCTTGCAGGCGCGCGGCCTGGCCAACGTGACCGCCGAGGTGCAGCCGACCAACCTGCCGACCGTGCCGCAGTCCGTCGACCTGTTCTGGACGGTGCAGAATTATCACGACATTCCCAACAATGGCGCTGGCGAACCCGCGCTGCGCGCGTTCGACGCGGCGGTGTTCAAGCTGCTGAAGAAAGGCGGCACCTATGTCGTCATCGACCATGCCGATGCGCCCGGCACCGGCCTGTCGGGCACCGCGACGCGGCACCGGATCGATCCCGCGGTGGTGCGCCAGCAGATCGAATCGACGGGCTTCCGCTATGTCGGGTCGAGCAATGTGCTCGCCAATCCGGCCGACGATCACACGAAGAACGTCTTCGATCCGGCGATCCGGGGGAAGACCGACCAGTTCGTGATGAAGTTCCGCAAGCCGTAACAGTGTCCCCGTCGTAGGCGCAGCCCGCTTACGTCTTTGGGTTCTTGGCGAACCTCTCGGTCGCTTGCGGCGTTGGGCGCTGCATCTGACCGGGAGAATGCGTGTGTCGTCACTTGCCAACAGCCTGCCCAAGACCCTGCTCGCCGGCGTCGCCGGGGGGATCGTCGCCAGCCTGGCGATGGACCTGTTCCAGAAGGGCGTCGCCGCGGTGGTCGACATGGGCGGCAGCAACGACGATCCCGCCACGGTGAAGGCGGCGGACAGCGTCAGCGAGGCGGTGACGGGCGAGGCGGTGACGCAGAAGCGCCGCGAGAGCGCGGGGGTGCTGGTGCATTACGTGACCGGCGCGGCGCTGGGCGCCGGCTATGCGCTGGCCGCACGGGTGTGGCCGGAGACGACGGCGGGGTTCGGCACGGCGTTCGGGGTCGGCGTCGCGACGCTGCTGGACGATGTGGCGGTGCCGGCGTTCGGCTGGGGACCGTCGGCCACCGAGACGCCGCCGGCGATGCATGCGTACGGGTTGGCGAGCCACGTCGTGTTCGGCGCGGCGCTGGAGGGGACTCGGCGGTTCGTCGAGGCGGTGGATTGAGGGGGTAGCATCGCCCTGCATCCCCTGTCCGGCGTCATCCCAGCGCAGGCTGGGATCTCGTGGTGGCCGAGCGACGCAAGAGCCGCTTGAGGCCCCAGCCTTCGCTGGGGCGACGGTTTTTTGGCCGGTCGGGCCGTCGGCGCCTTACGCCATCGCCGCGCGTAGCGTTGCCCGGACGCCCGGCGTGCGGGGTTCATATTCGACCGCGGAATGCAGGCTTTGCGCCATCGCGCGGATCAGCTTGGTGCCGAGGCCGGTGCCTTTCGGCGTCGCTTCGGCCGGCATGCCGCAGCCGTCGTCTTCCACCGCGAGCAGGAAGATGTCGTCGCCGTCGCGGCGCAACAGCACGCGGATTTCGCCGCCGACGCCGTCCGGATAGGCGTATTTGCATGCGTTGGTGACGAGTTCGGTGACGATCACGCCGAGCGACACCGCCTTGTCGGTCGGCAGGCGGATCGATTCGGCGACGAGGTGCAGCGTGTTGGCGCCATCGTCGCACGACAGCGTTTCGTTGAGTTCGTCGATCAGCGACTTCAGATAGTCGTGCATGTCGACGCTTTCGACGTCGTTCGCCGAATAGAGCCGGCGGTGGACCTGCGCGATCGCGCCGATGCGCCGCTGCGTATCGTCCAGGGCGGCACGCGCCGCGGGATCGCTGAGCGCTCCTGCCTGTAGCCGCACCATTGCCGACACGAGCTGCAGCGAATTGGCGACGCGGTGGTTCACTTCGGACAGCAAGGTTTCAAGCCGCGCATTGCTGGCGCGCAGATCCTCTTCGGCGCGCGCCTTTTCCCGCGTCAGGCGGCTGCGCTCCAGCACCTGTTCGAAGCTGGCGGTGAGCAGATCGAAGAAGTCCTCGCCCACCGTTTTGACGACATAGTCCGCAGCGCCGGCCTTCAACGCGGCGATCGCGATCCGGCCCTCGTCCGATCCGGTGACATAGACCACCGGCGGCGGCTCGGGCAGCGCCTTCAGCCGCTCGAGCGTTTCCAGCCCGTCCATTTCCGGCATGTAATGATCGACCGCGACGAGATCGAACGGCTGGCCCGCCGCCAGCATCACGCCCTCCGCACCGCTTTCGGCGACTGTCACGCTATAGCCGCGCCGTTCGAGCGTACGCGCCGCGAGCCGGCGCAGACCGGCGTCGTCGTCGATATACAGGACGCTGGCGGGCGCGCTGGGCGGAACCTGGGTCAGGATCAGTGTTCCTCGACCTCGGGGACCTGGATCACCGACAGGAAGAGGCCGAGCTGGCGGATCGCCTGCGCGAAGCTTTCGTAATTCACCGGTTTGGTGATGTAGACGTTGCAGCCCAGATCGTAGCAGCGCTGGATTTCCACCTTGTCGTCGGTGGTGGTCAGCACGACGACGGGGGTGCGCTTCAGGGGGCTGTCCTCCGCCTTGATGCGGGCAAGGATGTCGGTGCCGCTCATGTCGGGCAGGTTCAGGTCGAGCAGCACCAGCGCCGGGCCGTTCTTCGCGGGGCCGTCGGGCGCCTCGAACAGGAAGTGCAGCGCCTGGTTCCCGTCGGTGAAATGCTTGATGTCGTTGTTGATGCCGGCGCGGCGGATGTTCTTTTCGATCAGGCGCGCGTGGCCTTCGTCATCCTCGATCATGACGATGCCGACGGATTGATGGGCGTTCATGACGCAATGTCCTGACTGGAAAAGGTGGCGGGAAGGTTGAGGCGGAAGGTCGATCCTTCGCCCAGCGCGCTGTCGACGTCAATCGTGCCGCCCAGGCGATAGGCCAGCGCGCGGACATGCGCCAGCCCGATCCCCTCGCCGGGCTGGTCCTGCTGCCCCGATCGGCGGAACAGATCGAAGATGCGCTGGTGATCGCGGGCATCGATGCCGCGGCCATTGTCGGCGACCGACACGATCACGCGGTCGCGGCGCTGTTCCGCCGACACGCTGATCGCGCCGGGGCGACCGGGCTGGAGGTATTTGCTCGCATTCTCGATCAGGTTCGACAGGATCTGTTCGATCGCGACGCGGTCGGTCACCACGCGCGGCATCGGGCGCACGACGGTGAGCGTGACGCCGCGATCGTCGAGGACGTGGCGGATCGACCCCTCGATCGTCTCGACCACGGCGGCGAGATCGATCGCTTCGGGCGTGATGACGCGGCGGCCCTCGCGCGACAGCTTCAGGATGGCGTTGATCAGCCGGTCCATCTTCTGCGTCGAGGTACGGATGAAGCCGATCGCTTCGGGCAGGTCCTCACGCACCGCCAGCCGCGCATCCTCGGTGACGATATCGGGGCATTGCGCCTCCGCCTGCTCGACCAATGTGGTGAGCGGCGGAATGACCGCGGCGAGTTCGGCGGTGAAGCCCATCACGTTGACCAGTGGCGAGCGCAGGTCGTGGCTGACGATATAGGCGAAGCGCTGGATTTCCTCGTTCGCGCGGCTGAGGTCGGCGGTGCGTTCGGTCACCGTCTCCTCGAGCCGCTCGTTGAACGAACGCAGCGAATCGCGCGAGCTGGCGAGGTCGCGCGTGTAGCGCAGCACGGTGAGCAGCGAGGCGAGCACGACGAACGCCAGGATCACCGCAGCCGCGGCGAGGATGCCGTAGAACAGGCGTACGCTGGCGCGCTGTGCAGCGTTGCGGATTTCGAGCAACCGGCGTTCTTCGCCGCTCATCCGTTCGAACAGGGTGCGGATCACCGTCAGCCGCCGGATGCTGGTTTCCCGTTCGAACGCGGCGAGCGAGTCCGCGCGGCGACCGGCATCGACGAGCGCGATCGTGCGGGTGCGCTGATCGAGCAGGGCCGCGACCTCGCGTTGCAGCAACGTGAAGCTGGCGACCTGGCGCGGATTGTCGTGGGTCAGCGATTCCAGACGGGCGAGCGCAGGCGGCAGCGCCGCGCCCCATTGGCGGTAGGCGTCGCGATAGCGTACGTCGCCGGTCAGCAGATAACCGCGACGCGAGGCTTCGCTCTGTTCGATCAGGCGCCGCGCGGTGCCGATCGCCAGTTCCACCTCATAGGTGTGGCCGACCGTTTCGGTGTGCTGCTCGCCGCGCGCGGTGGCGAGGCCGGCGGCGATGCCCGCCACGATCAGCGCGGCGAAACCCATCACCATGAAGGCGATCAGCACGCGGCCGAAGCGGCCTTCCCTGACGACGAAACGGTTGCGGATGGTGGCGATCACGGGCGCTGCCTTACGCCAGCGTTACGAACCATTCCAGAGGGGTGAGATTATCCTACAGCAACAGGTCCTGCGCGCTGGCACGTCCCACGGCGCCTCCACCGCTGCGGCGGTCCATTTCGGCATTGGCGGTGAAGCGGATGTCGGGATCGCGATCGGTCAGGAATGCCATCAGACTTTCGTGATCGAGCTCGCTCCACGCCTTGCCGCGATGCGGGCCGTAGCGGACGCGCGGGATCAGGCCCGGCGTGCGCGACCAGTCGAGACATTGCGCAAGGCCCGCCTCGTTGAGCTGGTCGCGCAGATGGTGTGCGGTGACATAGGCGTCGGGAAAGGCGCGGTGGACGGGCAGGCCGCGCTGCTGGTCGAGCCCTTCGGGACGGCGATAATAGCGCAGCACCTGGTTGGAGAAGCTGGGGCTGTCCGGCCACAGGCGCAGCGCGCACTTCCAGGTGCAGATCCACTCCTGGCCGTGGGTCAGGCTGGGCGTGCAGAATTGCTGTTCGAAATCCGCCCGATGCGCGGCGAGCGCGACGCGGCGGGGGTAGGGGTCGAGCACGCGGCGCGCGACGTCGTGCCACCAGGGCGCGTCGGCGACGTCCTCGTCGAGGATGTGGTGGATCGCCTGCGTGATTGGCGGGATGGCACGGCCGGGATTGACGAGGATCGACCCGCCCTCGCCCTGCAGCTCCCACCGGCCGTCGGCGCCGAGCGCGACATCCTGCCAGCCGATCTCGCACACGCCATGCGCAGGCGGCGCGCTGCCGGTGGTTTCGAGGTCGATGACGCGGACGATCTGGGGCTGGGGACGCATTGCTGGCTAGATGGGGGATATGGACGGATTCCGCCAGCATTTGGTGAGGGGGGCGGTGACCGGCGCGTCTGATATGGAGGCCATTCCGGTCCGCCCCCTCCGTCACCCCGGACTCGTTCCGGGGTCCACCGGGCCGCAAGGGGATGGCAAGAGGCTCAAGCCACCCCCCTCGCCGCGGAGTGGACCCCGGAACGAGTCCGGGGTGACGGTGTGGGCGGGGCGGCCGGGCGGCCACCCATCCCGCTACCGATCAGCGATACTCGTCTTCGTCGACGTCCAGCTCGCGCACCCCGCGCTGCCGGCGGGCGCGGTCGACGAGTTTGCGGATGCCTTCGCGGCGTTCGCGGGCGGCGGGGATGTCGCGCAGGACGAATTGCATGTTCTGCGTCGTGCGGTCCGACGACGTGATGGTGATCGTGCCGATATCGGCGATCTGGTTGATGACCGAGAAATCGACGCGCACGTCCTTGATGCGGTAGAGTTCGATTTCGTCGATCGATTTCATGATGAGGCCGCGCTTCACGATCAGCCGCTGGTCGGTGATTTCGTACGCGGCGGCCATGTTCTGCAGCCAGCGTATGGCGATGATGACGAGGCCCACGCCGATCGCGCAGCTGAGGATCGTCAGCCAGCCGGTGAAGCTGCCGAGCAGCCAGCGATTGGTGCTCGAGCGGAAGCTGTCGACGGCGCGTTCGGCGCTATAGGATCCCACCATGGCGACGACCCTATCGGGCACGCCTCACCTGTCAATCTGGGGTCTGCCGATCGCGGGCGACGCCGCAGGCGGCTAGGTGCGCGTCGACCTCGGCCAGCAACGCGTCAAGCTCCGCCTGCGAGCCGGCTTCGGCGCGGAGCGTCAGCATGTCCTGCGTGTTCGAGGCGCGCAGCAACCACCAGCCCGCGGGCGTCGTGACGCGGACGCCGTCGATCGCCACGACGGGCGTGCCCGTCGCCTCGACCCGCGCGCGCACCGCATCGATCACCCCGGCCTTGCGCGCCGGATCGACCGCGAAGCGCAGGTCGGGCGTGCTGACGAAGGGCGGCATCGCATCGTGCAGCTGTGTGAGCGACCGGCCCGCGCGATGTACCGCGCCGATCAGCTGTACCGCGGCGTACAGCGCGTCGTCGAAGCCGTACCAGTCGTGGCCGAAGAAGATGTGGCCCGACAATTCGCCCGCGATCGGCGCGGCGTGGGCGAGCATCGCCTCCTTCATCGGGCTATGGCCGGTCGCGCCCATCACCGCGGTGCCGCCCAATTCGGCGATACGATCGAAGACGTACGCCGAGGATTTGACGTCGGCGACGACGGTAGCGCCGGGACAGGCGGCCAGCACAGGCTCGATCAGCAGGCCGAGCAGCTGGTCGCCCCACAGCACGCGGCCCTTGCCGTCGACCGCGCCGATCCGGTCGCCGTCGCCGTCGAAGGCGATGCCGAAGTCGAGGCCTTTGCCCAGCACCAGCGCCTTGAGGTCGGCGAGATTGGCTTCCTCGGTCGGGTCGGGATGGTGATTGGGGAAGCGGCCGTCGACGATGGTGTGGAGCAGGTGATGCTCGCCGGGCAGCTGCGCGACGAGCCGCTCCACCGCGGGGCCCGCGGCGCCGTTGCCGCAATCCCAGCCGATGCGGAACGCACCGCCGGCATAGCCCGCGAGCAGGCGCGCGACGTAAGCGGGCAGGACGTCGTGGTGGGTGACGCTGCCGGTGCCCTCGCTCCATGCCCCGGTCGCGGCGAGGCGGGCGAGATCGACCACGTCGGCGCCGTAGAAGGAGCGGTGGCCGAGCACCATCTTGAAGCCATTGTCGTCGCGCGGATTGTGGCTGCCCGTCACATGGATGCCGGCGTCCAGGCCCAGCGTCGCTTCGGCGAAATACAGCATCGGCGTGGGGCCGAGGCCGATGCGGACGACGTCCACGCCGCCCGCGACGAGGCCGGCGACCAGCGCGGTTTCGAGGTCGGGCGAGGACAGGCGTCCGTCGCGCCCCACCGCCACGCGTGTGCCGCCCGCGGTGCGGATGCGGGTGGCGAAGCTGCGGCCGATCGCGGTCGCGTCGGCGGGGGCGAGATTGCGCCCGACGGTGCCGCGAATGTCATATTCCCGCAGGATCGCGGGCGAGAGGACGTGACTCATGCGGGGCGGCGCAGGCCCTCGATCAGCAGGTCACGCGCCGCATTGATCTCGCGCGTCGCCGATTCCGATCCGCCGCGATCGGGGTGGAATTCGGCGAGCAGGCGGCGGTGCGCGGCGCGAATCTCTGCCTCGTCCGCCTCTGCCGCGACGCCCAGGATACGGCGCGCGCGCTGCTGCGGGCTGACCGCGGTGCGCTTCGGCTTGCGCCCTAGATAGTGCCATGCGAGCCAGATCAGCCCGATGACGATCAGCCATTTCATGCGGCGATATCGGGCGTCGGCTCGGCGGCCTGGGAATCGGACGGCTGAGAGTCGGAGGGCTGGGCGGGTTCGGGCAGTTGCAGCGCCGCCATCATCTCGCGCAATTCCTGCCGCGAGGCGACATGGCCCAGGCCCATCGCGCCGAACTCCTTGGCGTCGATCATGGTGAGGCCGGTGGGGAACAGCTCGCGATAGATGACGCGCTCGCCCAGGCCCGGAATGATGCGGAAGCCGACGCGCTTCGACAGCTGGGTCAGCGCATCCGACACGCGGCGCATGTTGCGCGCCTCGATATGCTGCAGGCGGTTGCGCAGCACGACCCAGTCGATCTGCGTCCCATCGGCGCGGGCACGCTGCTTGCGCGCGTCCCAGATCAGCTCCGAATAGAAGCTGGGTTTGGTGACGTTGAAGGTTTCGGGATCGACCTGGCCGATCAGGTCGAAATCGACGAAGCTGTCGTTCATCGGCGTGACCAGCGTGTTCGACAGCGCCGCCGCGGTGCGTGCGAAATAATCGTCGCGACCGGGAGTGTCGACGATCAGGAAGTCGGCGCCTTCGGACAGGCGATGCCACTTTTCCTCGAACACGTCCTCGTTCGTGCCGTCATGCGTGTCGTGGACGGGCATGGGCAGCGCGCTGCCCTTGCGCTGCATCGTGGCGGCGCGATTGTCGAGGTAGCGGCCGACGGTGCGCTGGCGGTGATCGAGGTCGAAACAGGCGACCTTCGCGCCTTTCGCGGCGAGCGCGATGGCGACGTGGACCGCCGTCGTCGACTTGCCGGTGCCGCCCTTTTCATTGGCGAAGACGATGACATGAGGCCCTGCGGGCACGGCTTTTTCCCCAAATCCATTCTTCCGGGTTGCCCGGTTGCTGCCCTCTTCATAGAAGCCGCGCGCTCATTGTTCGAGGGGGTAAACGGTGCAGACAGTTCGAGACCTGGCCGGCTTGCGCGACGCGGTCGCCGCATTCCGCGCCGAAGGGGCGACCATCGCGCTGGTGCCGACGATGGGTGCGCTGCACGCGGGCCATATGGCGCTGATCGAAGCGGCGCGGCGCCCGGGCACGAAGGTGATCGCGTCGATCTTCGTCAATCCCAAGCAATTCGGCCCGAACGAAGACCTCGCCCGCTATCCCCGGCGCGAGGCAGCGGATGCGCGGCTGCTTGCCGAACACGGCTGCGATCTGCTGTGGGCGCCGCCGGTCGAGGTGATGTACCCCGAAGGCTTTGCGACCAACGTCAGCGTCACGGGCGTCAGCGAAGGGCTGGATGGCGCGGCGCGGCCGGGGCATTTCGATGGCGTCGCGACCGTCGTCACCAAGCTGTTCAACCAGACGCGCGCCGACACTGCCTATTTCGGCGAGAAGGATTTCCAGCAGCTCGCCGTGATCCGCCGCTTCGTCGCGGACCTCGACATGGCCATCGAGATCGTCGGCGTGCCGACGCAGCGGGACGATGACGGCCTCGCGCTGTCGTCGCGCAACATCTACCTCGACGAGGAACAGCGGGCGAAGGCGGTCGCACTGCCGCGGGCGCTCGGTGTCGCGGCGCGCAGCATCGCGCGCGGCGACGATCCCGAAGGCGCGCTGGCCGAGGCGCGCGGCGCGCTGGTCGCGGCGGGGTTCGAGGTGGATTATGTCGCGCTGGCCGATGCCGAAACGCTGGCCGAATCGCCGGCGGCGGACCGGCCGCGGCGGCTGCTCGCGGCGGCGCGGATGGGGAGCACGCGGCTGATCGACAATGTGGCGGTCGAGGCAACGCCCTGACGAACATGGTATTTTCCGCGTTAACCATTTCGTAGCGGTCGACGCGCCATGGTGGCCCCATGAAAAATAGGGGCGATCCATGGCTAACAGTCTCAAGAGTGCGCAGTTTCTCCTAGAAAGCCGGATCGCCGACGCGATGCGCGGCCGGCCCGAGGCGTTGTTCGACCTCGGCGTGTGCTATCAGACCGGGACCGCGGGGGCGGGGATCGATCTGATCGAAGCGCACAAATGGTTCAATCTGGCCGCCGTGGCGGGCCTTGCCGACGCCGCCGATGCGCGCGCCGACGTGGCCGAGGACATGACGGCGCGCGAGATCGCCGAAGCGCAGCGCCAAGCGCGCGCGTGGCTGATGATGACGCAGCGCCGGGCAGCGTAGGCGACGTTCTCTCCGTCGCGGACGGTCCTCTCCATCGTCATCCCGGCGTACGCCGGGATCCATGGACACGCCGCCGCCGAAGGTTCGGGCACCAGAGCCGTCCCGCCACCCTGGATCCCGGCGTCCGCCGGGATGACGAGGGGGGCGTGCCGTTCCCATCCCACTACCGTCATTCCCGCGCAGGCGGGAATCCAGAACTTCTGGCCTTTCGGCAAGAGACGCAGCGGCAGCGCGTCTGGAGTCCCACCTTCGCGGGAATGACGAACGTGTGGATCAGTCCGCCTTCTTCTTCGCCGGCGCCTTTTTCGCGGCCGGCTTCTTGGCGGCCGCATCCTTGGCTGCCGGCTTCTTCGCCGCGGCCTTTTTGGCCGGTGCCTTCTTCTTTTTCGCCGGCGCCGCGGCCGCGCGGGCGTCGATCAGCGAGGCGGCTTCCTCCAGCGTCAACGCCTCGGGCGTGATCGACTTGGGCAGCGTCGCGTTCGTCTCGCCGTCGGTAACATAGGGGCCGTAGCGCCCTTCCATCAACTTGATCTCCGCCTCGGTGCGCGGGTGCTTGCCGAGCTCCTTGAGCGGCGCGCGTGCGGCCCCGCGGGCGGGACGGCCACCACCGGCCGCCGCTTCGGCGAGCTTGACCACCGCGGCGTTCATCCCCGTTTCGAACACGTCGGCGGTCGATTGCAGCCGTGCGTACTTGCCGCCGTGCGCCAGATAGGGGCCATAGCGGCCGATCGAGGCGGTGATCGGCTCGCCCGTCTCCGGGTGATTGCCGATCGTGCGCGGCAGGCTGAGCAGCTTCAACGCCCATTCCAGGTCGAGCTCGCCCGGCAGATCCTTGGGGATCGAGGCGCGCTTGGCGTCCTTGCCTTCGCCCAGCTGGATGTACGGCCCGAACCGCCCCGACTTGCGCTCGACTTCCAGGCCCGTGACGGGGTCCTTGCCCAGGCCCTCAGGGCCGCTGTCCTCACCCGCCTCGGCGCCGGCCTGCGCGAAGCGGCGGGTGTATTTGCACTCCGGATAGTTGGAGCAGGCGATGAACGCGCCGAACCGGCCGCCGCGCAGCGCGAGCTTGCCCGCCTCGCACTTCGGGCACAGGCGCGGGTCGCTGCCGTCCGCCTTGTCGGGGAACAGATAGGGCGCGAGGAACTGGTCGAGCTCCGCGGTGATCGCCGAGGGCTGCTGCTCCATCACCTCGCTGGTGCGCGGCTTGAAGTCGCGCCAAAAGGCTTCCAGCACCGCCTGCCATTGCGCGCGGCCGCCGGACACGTCGTCCAGCTCTTCCTCCAGCTCGGCGGTGTAATCGAAGCCGACGTACTTTTCGAAGAAACGTTCGAGGAACGCGGTGACGAGCCGTCCCGATTCCTCGGCGAAGAAGCGGTTCTTCTCGACGCGGACGTAGTTGCGGTCCTTCAGCGTCTTGATGATCGAGGCATAGGTCGACGGGCGACCGATGCCGAGTTCTTCCATCCGCTTGACGAGGCTCGCTTCCGAGAAGCGCGGCGGCGGCTGGGTGAAATGCTGCTCGGCGAGCACGTCCTTCTTCGCAGGCGCATCGCCGTCGCGCAGGCGTGGCAGACGGCGCGCCTCTTCATCCTGGCTGTCGTCCTGGCCTTCCTCGTACAGCGCGAGGAAGCCGGGGAAGAGCACGACCTGGCCGGTCGCGCGCAGCACGTTGCGCCCGGTGCCGTCCGCCATCTCGACGGTGGTGCGCTCCATGCGTGCCGAGGCCATCTGGCTGGCGAGCGCGCGTTTCCAAATGAGGTCGTACAGACGCGCATGGTCGCCGCCGCCGACGCGGTCCTTGCTGAAATCGGTGGGGCGGATCGCCTCGTGCGCTTCCTGCGCGTTCTTCGCCTTGGTCTGGTACTGGCGCGGGGAATCGGGGACATAGCCGCCGTCGTAGCGGTCGGCGATCGCCTTGCGCGCTGCCGAAATGGCGCTGCCGTCCATCTGCACGCCGTCGGTCCGCATATAGGTGATCGCGCCATCCTCGTAGAGGCCCTGCGCGATCCGCATCGTGTGGTCCGCCGAGAAGCCCAGCTTGCGCGCCGCCTCCTGCTGCAATGTCGAGGTGGTGAAGGGCGGCGGCGGGTTGCGCGTCGCCGGCTTGGTCTCGACCGACTGGACCGAGAAGCGCCCCGCCTCGACCGCGGCCTTCGCCTTCTGCGCGTCGCCTTCGTTGCCGATCGACAGGCGGTCGAGCTTCTTGCCGTCCCACTGGACCAGGCGCGCGGTGAACGGCGTGCCGTCCTGCTCCATGCTGGCGGTGACCGACCAATATTCCTGCGCGCGGAACGCCTCGATCTCGCGTTCGCGGTCGACGATCAGGCGCAGCGCGACCGACTGGACGCGGCCCGCCGACTTGGCGCCGGGCAGCTTGCGCCACAGCACCGGCGACAGCGTGAAGCCGACGAGATAGTCGAGCGCGCGCCGGGCGCGATAGGCGTCGATCAGGTCGGTATCGAGCTCACGCGGGTTCTGCATGGCGGTCGTCACCGCCGCCTTGGTGATCGCGTTGAAGGTAACGCGCTGCACGTCCTTGGGCAGCGCCTTGCGACCCTTCAGCACCTCCTGCACGTGCCAGCTGATCGCCTCGCCCTCGCGATCAGGGTCGGTCGCCAGGATCAGGCGGTCGGCGGTCTTCGACAGATCGGCGATGGCTTTGAGCTGCTTCGTCTTGTCGGCGTAATTCTCCCACTCCATCGCGAAGCCCTCGTCGGGGTTCACCGACCCGTCCTTCGCCGGCAGATCGCGGACGTGGCCGTAGGAGGCGAGCACCCGGTAATCCGAGCCGAGGTATTTTTCGATGGTCTTCGCTTTGGCGGGCGATTCGACGATGACGAGCTGCATGGCGGCGATTACGGTCCTTACGTGTACGCGCGAGGGTGGAAAGCCGCCGGGGCGACTGTCAACAGGGGGATGACACCGATGTGGGGATCGACGGGCGTCGAGGACAAGTCGTGAGCGATACGGGTATGAGCAGTGCGGGCGTCGACCATCGCCGCGCGCACCGGGCGCGCGTGCAGCTCGAACGGATGACCTTCTTTTCGGACGCGATCTTCGCGATCGCGATGACGCTGCTGGTGGTCGAGGTGAAGTTGCCCGCACTGCATCATGCGACAGGGCCGGAACTGGGGCAGGCGCTATGGGCGCTGCTGCCCAATTATGTCGGCTTCCTCGTCAGCTTTCTGGTGCTGGGGCGGTTCTGGATCATCCATCACGACGTGATGGGGTTGCTCCGCGCCGCGACGCCGCGGCTGGTGATGGCGAACCTGATGCTGCTGCTCGGCGTCGCGTTCATGCCGTTCCCGACCGCGATCATCAGCGAATATGTGAATTTGCGCGTAGGCATCGGTTTCTACACCGGCTGGCTGATCCTGTTGGGACTGCTCAACCGCCACCTGATCCGCGTGATCGCGCGGTCGCCGGAGCTGCTCGACGACGACATCGGTGCGCATGAGATCACGCCGCTGCTGCATCGCAGCTGGATCCCCGTGATGATCGGCGTCTGCGCCTTCGCCGCTGGCATGGTGACCTGGGTCGCGGCCCTGGTGGTGCTGGTGGTGGTAAGCCCGATCATCAGCATCGTCGTCGGCCGCTGGGCGGCACGCGCGGGCGGCTAGAGCGACAAGCTCACCCGTCCGCCGGCATGGCGTTCCAGCCGGCCGGCGAGTTCCAGTTCGAGCAATACGGTCTGGAGGATCGCGGGGGCGAGGCCGCTTTGGCGGATCAGTTCGTCGACGGTGACCGGCACGGGGCCGAGCAGGGCGGTCACGCGGCGGCGGTCGGTGTCGTCGGCGTCCGCGGGGGGCGGGCCGCCATAGCTGGCGGTGGGGGCGCGGACGCTGCGCGGGTCGATCGGGCGCAATTGTTCGAGGACGTCGGCGGCCGTCTGGATCAGCGTGGCGCCATCGCGGATCAGCAGGTTGCAGCCTTGCGCGCGCGGATCGAGCGGGCTGCCGGGGACGGCCATGACCTCGCGGCCCGCTTCGCCCGCGAGCCGCGCGGTGATGAGCGAGCCGGAGCGGGGCGCAGCCTCCACCACCACCGTGCCGAGCGACAGGCCGGCGATGATGCGGTTGCGCGAGGGGAAGTTGCGGGCGAGCGGCTGCGTGCCGGGCGGCTGTTCGGCGACCAGCAGCGCGCGGGCTGCGACTTCTTCCTGCACGTCGCGATTTTCGGGTGGGAAGGTGACGTCGATACCACTGGCGATGACGCCGATCGTATTCGGCATCGCTCCAACGTGCGCGGCGGTGTCGATGCCGCGGGCGAGGCCGGAGACGACGGTCGCCCCTTCGGCGGCGAGATCGTGTGCGAGGCTGCGGGCGAAGCGGCAGGCGGCGGCCGATGCGTTGCGCGCACCGACGATCGCGACGCACAGGCGGCTGGCGAGGGTCAGGTCACCGCGGACGATCAGCGCGGGCGGCGCGGTGTCGATCTCGGCGAGCAGCGGCGGATAGTCGGCATCGTCGAGGAAGACGTAGCGCGCGCCGAGTCTGGCCGTCGCCGCCAATTCCCGCTCGACCAGTCCCGCGTCGGCGACGCGGGGCGCGGCACCGCCACCGCGCCGGGCGAGCGTCGGCAGCATGTCGAGCGCGGCTTCGGGCGTGCCGAACCGGGCGATCAACTGGCGATAGGTGACGGGGCCGACCCCCGCGGTCCGGATCAGACGAAGGCGCGCGAGATCGCGCTCGGCCACGCTCAGTCGTCCTGCGGGCCGTCCGCCGCGGCGCGCTTGCCGCCGCCGATGCGCGGTTCGGTGCCGTTGGCGATCCGCTCGATATTCTCGCGATGCTTCCACAGAACGATCGCGGCGAGCGCGAGCAGCAGCATGACGAGATCGAACCGGCCGAAGATCGCGCCGCTGACCGGCGCGCTGACCGCCGCGGCCATGCCCGCGACCGACGAGATGCGTACCGTGGCGAGCAGTCCCAGCCAGACGACGGCATAGACCAGCCCCATCGGCCAGTGCAGCGCAAGCACGATCCCCATCAGCGTCGCAACGCCCTTGCCACCGCGAAAGCGCAGCCAGACGGGGTAGCAATGGCCGACGAAGGCGGCGGCGGCGGCGACCATCTGTTCGCCCGGGAAGAGCCAGCTGACGAGCCAGACGGCGGCGGCGCCCTTCAGCAGGTCGAGCAGCAGCGTCGCTGCGGCAAGGCCCTTGCGCCCGGTGCGCAGCACGTTGGTCGCGCCGATATTACCCGATCCGATGGCGCGCAGGTCGCCCGCGCCGCCAAGCCGCGTCAGGATCACCCCGAACGGGATCGAGCCCAGCAGATAGCCGAGCACCAGCGCCGCGGTCGGTGCCATCCAGAGGATTTCTGTCTGCAAGTGTGCCCCTTCGTGCCTGGCCCCACCATAGCGGCATCGGACCGGCTTGGCCAAGGGGGGCGGACTTGCGGCGGGCGGCGCGGCGGCTATGCACGCGGTCGATGGATATGCGCCCGATCCTGTTCTTCGATTCCGGTGTCGGCGGCCTGTCGGTGGTCGCGCCGACTCAAGGACTGCTGCCGTTCGCGCCGATCGTCTATGCGGCCGATTCGGCGGGGTTTCCCTATGGCACCAAGACGGAAGGCGAGATTGCGGCACGTGTGCCGGCGCTGCTCGGGCGACTGGTCGAACGCTATCGCCCCCGGCTGGTGGTGATCGCGTGCAACACCGCCTCGACGATCGCGCTGCCGGTGGTGCGCGCGGCGCTCGACGTGCCGGTGGTGGGGACGGTGCCGGCGATCAAGCCGGCGGCCGCCATGAGTGTCACGCGCGTCATCGGCGTGCTGGGGACGCAGGCGACGGTGCGGCAGGCCTATGTCGACGATCTGGCGGCGCGCTTTGCCGGCGATTGCACGGTGCTGCGCCACGGATCGGCGGCGCTGGTCGAGCTGGCGGAGGAAACGCTGGCCGGGAAGGCGCCGGCGACGGAACGGTTCGCGGCGGCGCTCGCCGGGTTGATCGAGCAGCCGGGGGGCGATCGGATCGACGTGATCGTCAACGCCTGCACGCATTTTCCGCTGGTCGAGGCGCAGCTGGCGGCGGTGGCGCCGGCGGGGGTGCGCTTCATCGATGGCGGGCCGGGAATCGCGCGGCGGATCGCATCGCTGACCGACGGGCAGGCCTGGCCTGCGGAGGCGCCGGTGCATCGCGCGGTGTTCACGCGGCTGGGTGACGCGGAGCGGGCGCTGGAACCGGCACTGGCGCGGTACGGGATTGGGGTAGTGGAGGCGTTGTAAGGCTTCACGCTCACCCCGCTCGCTCCGTCACCCCGGACTCGTTCCGGGGTCCACCGAGCCGCGGGGGGATGCTTCGAGCTTCCAGCCATCCCCCTCGCCGCGGAGTGGACCCCGGAACGAGACTGGGGTGACGGGGGGTGGGAAGCGACGTTCCGCTCCGGTCGGGTGGGACAAAATGCCCAACCCTTCGATCACCCTGACCTGTTTTATCCGCTGGCAACACCGCGGCGCGCGCGATACACGAGCATCCCATGAACAGCGACGGCACGGACACGCGCGTGGACTATTCGCGCGTTTTCACCCAGGCGATCGACCGCCTTCATGCCGAGGGACGCTATCGCGTCTTCATCGACATCCTCCGCAACAAGGGGATGTTCCCCAATGCGCGCTGTTTTGCGGGGCATAATGGCCCCAAGCCGATCACGGTCTGGTGTTCGAACGACTATCTGGCGATGGGCCAGCATCCCGACGTGATCGCCGCGATGGAAGAGGCGCTGCACGACGTCGGTGCCGGATCGGGCGGCACGCGCAACATCGGCGGCAACACGCACTATCATGTCGATCTGGAAGGCGAACTCGCCGACCTGCACGGCAAGGAAGGCGCATTGCTGTTCACCAGCGGCTATGTGTCGAACGAGGCGACGCTGTCGACGCTCGCCAAGATCCTGCCCGGCTGCGTGATCTTTTCGGACGAACTGAACCACGCCTCGATGATCGCCGGCATCCGCAACGCCGGGTGCGAGAAGCGCATCTTCCGCCACAACGACCTCGCGCACCTCGAGGAGCTGCTCGCCGCCGAGGACCCCGCGGTGCCGAAGCTGATCGCGTTCGAGAGCGTCTATTCGATGGAAGCCGACATCGCGCCGATCGCCGCGATCTGCGACCTCGCCGACAAATACAATGCGCTGACCTATCTCGACGAAGTCCATGCGGTCGGCATGTACGGCGCGCGCGGGGGCGGCATTTCCGAACAGGAAGGCGTCGCGCACCGGCTGACGATCATCGAGGGTACGCTGGGCAAGGCGTTCGGCGTGATGGGCGGCTATATCGCCGCCGACCAGACGATCATCGACGTGATCCGCTCCTACGCGCCGGGCTTCATCTTCACCACCAGCCTGTCGCCGGTGCTGGTCGCGGGCGTGCTGGCGAGCGTGCGCCACCTCAAGGCCTCCAGCGTCGAGCGCGAACGCCAGCAGGCGTCGGCGTCGCTGCTGAAGACGATGCTGAGCGACGCCGGTTTGCCGGTGATGCTGGGCGACACGCATATCGTGCCGGTGCTGGTCGGCGATCCGGTGAAGGCCAAGCGGATCAGCGACATCCTGCTCGCCGAATATGGCGTCTACGTCCAGCCGATCAATTATCCCACCGTGCCGCGCGGCACCGAGCGGCTGCGCTTCACGCCGGGCCCGAGCCACACGCCGGAGATGATGCGCGAGCTGACCGACGCGCTGGTCGAAATCTGGAGCCGGCTGGAACTGCGCAAGGCGGCCTGAGGGGCGGTTTCAACGATCCCGTCGCCGTAGCGGAGGCGGGGGTCTCTCTCTCGTAGTTCTTGATCGCGCAAAGTCCCCGGCCTTCGCCGGGACAGCGTAGGGTTCGACGCTCAGGCCGCCAACGCCCCGCACAATGCGCCGATCGCGATGGTCAGGCAGCCCAGCCCCAGCGACAAGGGAACACGCAGCGCCATCCAGCCGCTGGGCGTGATCCCTTGCTCGGTCAGCCGGCGATCGACCAGCAGCGTCAGCAGCACGGCGACGCCCAACAGGACGAGCGCTAGCGACAGCGAGATGACCCCGCCCACCGACAGCAGGATCAGGCACGCCGCGACGATCGAGGGCGCGACCGCGAGGCAGGCGATCTCGCCCTGCCGGACCCCGGCGCACATCGCGAATCCCCACCAGATACCACCCAGGAAGCTCAGGATCAGCGCGGCATAGCCGAAGGCGAACATGCCGCCCGTCTGCGTCGTCTGGTCGAAGGCGCAGGTGGCGGCGGCGGACACCTGCGGCAGCAGCCCGGCATAGCCGAGGATCATCGCCGATTCGCCGACGGCGCCGGTGATGCTGGGGCTGCCGACGTCGCTGCCGATCGCCCCGGTGGTGGTGGTGGATCCGCGCTCAGGCATCGGATCGCCAGCCGGATCGCAGGCGGGGCAGGCAGCTGGGGTGGGCGCGATCTTGATCCATGTTTCCCCAAGCGCGCGACCGGCGCGCGCGTTCCCAAGCGCCATCGTGTCCCGATGTCTTTCCCCGCATCGGCTGTGGCATTTGCGTGACGGTGGCGCTAAGGCGCCGCGCATCGCTTCCTCATCACAGCCGGGACGCCGCTTCGCCTTGCGCATCGCCTTCGCCTCCGATCACGCCGCCGTCGCGCTGAAGGCGCTGCTGGTCGAGCACGCCGCCACGCTGGGTCACGAGACCGTCGATCTGGGGCCGGACACCGACGCGCGCGTCGACTATCCCGATTACGGCTACAAGCTGGCCGATGCGGTCGCCCGCGGCGAGGCTGCGTTCGGCGTGGCGCTGTGCGGATCGGGGATCGGCATATCGATCGCGGTCAACCGCAATCCGGCGTGCCGCTGTGCGCTGGTCACCGAACCGCTCGCCGCGTCGCTCGCGCGCAACCACAACGACGCCAACGTCATCGCGATGGGCGCCCGGCTGATCGGGCCGGACCTTGCGAAGGCGTGCCTCGAAGCCTTTCTCGCCGCTCCGTTCGAGGGCGGCCGTCACCAGGCCCGTGTCGACAAACTGTCGCAGAAGGATTGATCCGATGAGCACCCAGCCCAACGCCATGAGCGATATCCGGTCCGACGGCTTCTTCAGCCAGACCCTCGCCGATGCCGATCCCGCGGTCTTCGCCGGCATTTCGCACGAATTGACCCGCGAACAGACGCAGATCGAGCTGATCGCGTCGGAAAACATCGTGTCGAAGGCGGTGCTGGAAGCGCAGGGGTCGGTCTTCACCAACAAATATGCCGAAGGCTATCCGGGCAAGCGCTATTATCAGGGCTGCGCGCCGTCGGACGAGGTCGAGAGCCTCGCGATCGAGCGCGCCAAGCAGATCTTCGGCTGCGGCTTCGTCAACGTGCAGCCGCATTCGGGCGCGCAGGCGAACGGTGCGGTGATGCTGGCGCTGGTCAAGCCGGGCGAGACGATCCTGGGCATGAGCCTGGATGCCGGCGGCCACCTGACGCACGGCGCCAAGGCGGCGATGAGCGGCAAGTGGTTCAATGCAGTCCAGTATGGCGTCGATCCCGACACGCACCTGATCGACTATGACGCCGTCGAGGCCCTGGCGGTCGAGCACCAGCCCAAGCTCATCATCGCGGGCGGTTCGGCCTATCCGCGCATCATCGACTTCGCCCGTTTCCGTGCCATCGCGGACAAGGTCGGCGCGTACTTCATGGTCGACATGGCGCATTTCGCCGGCATCGTCGCCGCCGGGCTGCACCCGACGCCGTTCGGCCATGCGCATGTCGTCACCACGACGACGCACAAGACGCTGCGTGGGCCCCGCGGCGGCATGATCATGACCGATGACGAGGCACTGGCGAAGAAGATCAACTCGGCGGTCTTCCCCGGCCTTCAGGGCGGCCCGCTGATGCACGTCATCGCTGCCAAGGCGGTCGCGTTCGGCGAGGCGCTGCGTCCCGACTACAAGAGCTACATCGCCGCGGTGGTCGAGAACGCCAAGGTGCTCGCCGCCACGCTGAAGGAACGCGGCGCCGACGTGATCGCGGGCGGCACCGACACGCATTTGGCGCTCATCGACCTGCGCCCGCTCGGCATCACCGGCAAGGACGCGGACGAGGCGCTGGAGCGTGCGGGCATCACCTGCAACAAGAACGGCATCCCGAACGATCCGCTGCCGCCGATGAAGACCAGCGGCATCCGCGTCGGTTCGCCGGCCGGTACCACGCGCGGTTTCGGCCCGGCCGAGTTCCGCGAGATCGGCAACATGGTCGCCGACGTGCTGGACGGTCTTGCAAAGAAGGGCGAACACGGGGACCCCGACGTCGAGGCAAACGTTCGGGATCGTGTGCGTGACCTGTGCGCGCGCTTCCCCATCTACGAAGGATAACAGATGTCGAAGATCGACGAGGTGCAGAGCACCGTGAAGAACACGCCCGGCCTGGGCAAGAAGATGGCCAAGTACGGCGCGATCGGCGCCGTGGTGGCGATCCCCGTGCCGTTCGTCGGCCCGGTGCTGGGCGCGCTGGTTGGCGCGGGCGTCGCCTATGCCCGCCGCAACAAGATCTGAGGACGCGTACGACCAATTATGCGTTGCCCGTTCTGCGGCCATGAAGACAGCCAGGTAAAGGACAGCCGCCCCACCGAAGACGGGGCGGCGATCCGGCGCCGACGCCAGTGCGAAGGGTGCGCCGCGCGTTTCACGACGTTCGAGCGCATCCAGCTCCGCGACCTGTGGGTCGTGAAAAGCGCGGGCGACGGCGGATCGCGCCGCGAGCCGTTCGAGCGCGAGAAGCTGCAACGCTCGATCGCCATCGCGACGCGCAAGCGCCCGATCGAACCGGTGCGCATCGAAAAGCTGATCAGCGGCATCCAGCGTCAGCTGGAAACGCTGGGCGACAGCGAAGTATCGTCGAAGCGGATCGGCGAATTGGTGATGGAGGGGCTGAAGGGCCTCGATTCGGTCGCCTATATCCGCTTCGCCAGCGTCTATCGCGACTTCAGCGAGGCGCGCGATTTCGAGGAGTTCGCCGGCTCCGTGGAACAGGCGGGGCGCGAAGCATGAGCGAGACCAATCCTCCCGCAATCGTTCTGGTGCGGCCGCAGCTTGGCGAGAATATCGGCAAGGCCGCGCGCGCGATGCTCAATTTCGGGCTGACCGACATGCGCCTCGTCGCGCCGCGCGACGGCTGGCCCAACCCCAAGGCGGGGCCGGCGGCGAGCGGCGCGGACCTCGTGCTGGAACGCGCGCGCGTCTACGACACGGTTCAGGACGCGATCGCCGATTGCGCGCACGTCTATGCGACGACCGTCCGCAAGCGCGGCATCACCAAGCCGGTGGTGACGCCCGAAGTCGCCGCCAAGGCGATCCACGGCGCGGGCGAACGCTCGGCCATCCTGTTCGGGCCGGAACGGTCGGGGCTGGAAACCGACGATGTCGCGCTCGCCCGCACGATCATCACCGTGCCGATCAACCCCGAATTCGGCAGCCTCAACCTCGCCCAGGCGGTGATCCTGGTGGCGTACGAATGGTCGAAGGGCGTCAGCCTCGCCCAGCCGTCGCTGACCGAGATCGACGCCCCGGCACCGCAGACCGAATTGGACGGCATGATCGCGCAGCTCGATGACATGCTGGAGCGGGCGAATTTCTTCTTCCCGCCCGATCGCGTGCCCGCGACCCGGCGGACGCTGCGGACATTGCTGACCAAGCCCGGCTGGTCGTCGCAGGAAGTGCGCACGCTGCGCGGTGTGCTGTCGGCGCTGGATGGGGCGAAGGAACGGCGTAGCGAGCGGTAGGGCGGCGGCCTTCCCCCCTTAGGTTCGTCATCCCCGCGATGGCGGTGATCCAGCCACGCTATCGTCGCAGATGGAGCCGGAAGGTCAGCCCGTCTGGATTCCCGTCTCCGCAGGAATGACGGTCGATGGTCGGGATGGGATTTGCCCACTCTCCCCGTCACCCCGGACTTGGTCCGGGGTCCACTCTGCGGCGAGGGGGGAGTCTCGAGGCTCGAACGTTCCCCAGCGGCCCGGTCGACCCCGGACCAAATCCGGGGTGACGACGACTGCGGGGAGCCGCCGTTGCTCCCGCTGCGCCGTGCGTGTTGGATCGAACGCCGCGCCCTGCCATCAAAACAGCACGTCAAGTCACTGCAATACAACGATGATCCGCGACCGCGCTTTTCCCACTGTCCTACACGCCACGCCGCGGGCTAGCGTCCGCTACTGGCCATATGCCGACCGCGGCCATGGCGCGCTCTTTGTCAGTGGTGCAAAAAACGAAACGATGGGGCCCGAACGTTTCCGTTCAGGTGTTCATGTTGTCTATGTTCGCCGCGCGCGCGTCGAACTGCGTCAGTTCATAGGCGATCGACGCTGCGACCAGCTGCTCCCACAGATCCGCGATCACGTCGCCGGGCAGCCCCGCCGCCTCGGCCGCGGCGCGGGCGTTCGCGATCACCTGCGCCTTGCGGCCTTCGTCGCGCACCGCGCCGCGCTCCGGCTTGATGCGGGCGGCGGCGTCCATATAGGCGAAGCGACGGGCGAGCAGAGCGACCAGCTCGCGGTCGACCTGGTCGACGCCCGCGCGGACCTCGGTCATGGTGGTGCAATCGGGGCCGGGCAGCGTCGTCGTCATGCGCGCTTCTGTAGCGGTGCCGCGGGACTTGTCGAGCATTGCGCTTTTCCTGCAACGGGAAATGCGTCATGACTGTTGCCTCTTTTGTACCGGAGGCGTCGTCCATGTCCCTGATCGCTCTCGCCTTGATCGCCACGGCGGCGCAGACGCCCGACCCGGCGCCGCCCCCCGCGGCGGACAAGCCGATCTGCCGCCGCGAGCTGCCGATCGGGTCGTACCTGCCGGTGCGAACCTGCCATACCAAGGCGCAATGGGCGCAGATCGACGAGGCGAACGGCCGCGCCGCCAGCGATGCGCGTCGCGCCAACGACGCGCGCAGCGGCACGATCCCCAATCGCTGATCCCGACCGCCGACGGACGCCCGCGACTCCACCCGCGATTGACAGCGCGCCGCCCCTCCGCTAGGCGCGCGCCTTCGCAACAGCCCCCGCACCCCGGTGAAGCGGTGGGCCTGCCTTCCTTCGGGATCAGCAGCGCGAAACCGGGATCAACCTCGATCGCGATTCGTCACGGTCGGGATCACGTCGTTACAGTTGCCAAGGAATTATCATGTCGAAGCGCCATAGCGCCAAGCACAAGCTCGACCGTCGTCTCGGCGAGAACATCTGGGGCCGTCCGAAGTCGCCGGTCAACAAGCGCGAATACGGCCCGGGCCAGCACGGCCAGCGCCGCAAGGGCAAGGTGTCGGACTACGGCATCCAGCTGCGCGCCAAGCAGAAGCTCAAGGGCTATTACGGCGACGTCACCGAGAAGCAGTTCCGTGCGTGCTACCACGAAGCCGCGCGCATGAAGGGCGACACCAGCCAGAACCTGATCGGCCTGCTCGAGCAGCGTCTCGACATGATCGTCTATCGCGCCAAGTATGCGCCGACGATCTTCGCGGCGCGCCAGCTGGTCAGCCACGGTCACGTCCGTGTTAACGGCGTGAAGTGCAACGTCGCGTCGCGTCGCTGCTTCGTCGGCGACGAGATCACGCTGGGCACCAAGGCCAAGGAAATGGCGCTGGTGCTCGAGGCGCAGAACCTCGCCGAGCGTGAAATTCCCGATTACGTCGCGCCGGACGGCAACGCCAAGGTGACCTTCGTCCGCGTGCCGACGCTGGACGAGGTGCCCTATCCGGTGAAGATGGAGCCGAACCTGGTGGTCGAGTTCTACTCGCGTTAATCGCGACGAACATCGAGAGAGACAGAGAGGGCGGTCCTGCGGGGCCGCCCTTTTTCGTTGGCGGCGACTCCCCTCGTCACCCCAACCGAAGAGCCGGGCTCCCGCTTCTTCCCGCGTTGCGCCAAAAAAGGGCGGGACCCCGGGTCAAGCCCGGGGTGACGAACCAAAGGTGTGCCGGGTCACAAGCCGCGTGGACAAGCCTCGCGCCCCACGCCACAAGGCGCAGCAACGCTGACCTTGCCGGAGCTTCCCTTGCGCCGCTTTTTCCTGCCCGCCCTGCTCGCTGCCGTCGCAACCCCGGCCATCGCCCAGACCGCGCCCGACATCTCCGTCGACACGATGAAGGCGGTCACCAAGACGCTCTCATCCGATACGTTCGAAGGCCGGGCGCCGGGCAGTGCTGGGGAGACCAAGACGCTCGCCTATCTGCAACAGCAATTCGCCAAGGCGGGGCTGAAGCCGGGCAACAAGGGGCAGTGGCTGCAGGACGTGCCGCTGGTCGAGATCACCGCGAAAAACGTCACGCCGCTGACGATCACCGGCGGCAAGACCCCGCTCAGCTTCGCCTACGGCCCGGACATGGTCGTCGGCACCTATCGCGTCACGCCGCATATCGACGTGACGAACAGCGACGTCGTGTTCGCCGGCTATGGCATCGTCGCGCCGGAGAAGGGCTGGAACGATTATGCCGGGCTCGATGTGAAGGGGAAGACCGTCGTCGTCCTCATCAACGATCCCGACTGGCAGACGCCGGAGGCCAAAGGCCTCTTCAACGGCCGCGCGATGACCTATTACGGGCGCTGGACGTACAAATATGAAGAGGCCGCGCGGCAGGGGGCGGCTGCGGTGCTGATCGTCCACCAGACCGAACCGGCGGCCTATGGCTGGAACGTCGTGCGCTCCAGCAACACCGGCGCCGAACATGTCGCCGATGCGGCGGACGGGCATATGGGCGACAGCGCCGCGCATGGTTGGATCCAACTCGATACGGCGCGCAAGCTGTTCGCCAGCGCCGGCAAGGATTTCGACGCGCTTGCCGCGGCCGCAAAGGCAAAGGGGTTCAAGCCCGTCGATCTGGGGGTGAAGGCGTCGGTCAGTTTCGACAACACGATCGCCAAGCAGGTGTCGCACAATGTCGTCGGCATCCTGCCCGGTCGCGAGGCGCCCGACGAATATGTCCTGCTGTCGGCGCATTGGGATCACCTCGGCCGCTGCACGCCGGTGAACGGTGACGATATCTGCAACGGTGCGGTCGACAATGCCGATGGCGTCGCGGCGCTGGTCGCGCTGGCGCAGGCCAATGCCAAGGCGGGGCCGGCGCGCCGTTCGATGGTGTTCGTCGCGCTGACCGCCGAGGAATCGGGGCTGCTCGGCTCGGCCTATTATGGCGAGAACCCGGTCTATCCGCTGGCGAAGACGGTGGGCGGGGCGAACATGGATGCGCTCGCCATGTACGGGCCGGCCAAGGACGTGATCGTGATCGGGCCGGGCAAGTCGGAGCTAGACAATTATCTGAACGCCGCGCTGACGCGGCAGGGCCGGCATGCGACGCCCGAGCCGACGCCGGAAAAGGGCTTCTACTACCGCTCCGACCATTTCAGCCTTGCGAAACATGGCGTGCCGATGGTCTATTTCGAAACGGGGCAGGACCTGGTGAAGGGCGGCCTCGCCGCGGGCCGCGCCGCCGCCAAGGATTATGAGGAGCATCGCTACCACGCGCCGTCCGACGAATATGATCCGAACTGGGACTGGAGCGGGGTGCAGCAGGACGTCGCGCTCTATTATATGCTGAGCCGCGATCTCGCGGAGAGCCGCACCTGGCCGAACTGGCTGCCCGGTGATGAATTCCGCAGCATCCGCGACAAGAGCCGTGCCACCGTAACCGGAGTAGCCAAGTGACGACTATCGCCCCGCCGCCCGCCGAATGGGCGCCGCATTCGGCCGTGTGGATCGGCTTTCCGAGCCACGCTGATCTGTGGGTCGAGGATCTGGAGCCGGCGCGCGAGGAGGTCGTCGCCTTCGCCCGTGCCGTCCATGCGGAGGGGCGGGGCGAAAAGGTGATCCTGGTCGCCGCCGATGCCGAGGCGGGCGACACCGCGATGACCATGGCGCCCTTTGCCGAGGTGGTGGTCGAACCGTTCGGCGACATCTGGCTGCGCGACACCGCGCCGATCCTGCTCAACAGCGAAGAGGCGCGCGATTTCGACTTCAACGGCTGGGGCGGCAAATACGATCTGGAGGGCGACGACACGATCGGGCTGCGGCTCGGCAAGTCGATCGGCGCCAAGGTCGGCTATTGCAACTGGGTGCTGGAAGGCGGCGCGATCGATGGCGACGGTGCCGGCACGATGGTGACGACCGAGCAATGCCTGCTCAACCCCAATCGCAACCCGACGATGACCAAGGCCGATATCGAGCGCCGACTGCGCGAGGACTTGGGCTATACGCGCGTCGTCTGGCTGGGTGACGGCCTGCTCAACGATCATACCGACGGCCATGTCGACAACCTCGCCCGCTTCGTCGGCGAGGGGCGCGTCGCTCTGCCGAAGGCGGCGGAGAACGACCCCAATTGGCAGGTCTTCCAGCATGCCGAGCGCGATGCGCGCGCCGCGGGGCTGGAGGTGGTGCTGATCCCGTCGCCCGGCCGCGTGCTGCGCGACGAAGAGGTCGTGCCGGCGAGCTACATGAACTTCTACATCGGCAACGCCGCGGTGGTCGTGCCGCTGTACGGCAGCGAGAACGACGCTGCGGCGGTGGCGGCGATCCAGGCGATCTTCCCCGACCGCGAGGTGGTGGGCCTGCATGCGGACCATATCCTGACCGGCGGCGGCAGCTTCCACTGCATCAGCCAGCAGATCCCGGCCTGATCGCGTGGCGGCACTGCTGGTCCGGGCCGGCGTGTCGGGCATCATCGTCGCGCTGGTGGCACTGATCGCGCGGCGCAGCCCGGCGGCGGGCGCTCTGGTGGCGTCGCTGCCGCTCGTTTCCGTGCTCGGCATGATCTGGCTGTGGCACGACACGGGTGACCCCGTCCGGCTGGCGGACCATGCGCAGGCGACGCTGTGGTATGTGTTGCCCTCGCTGCCGATGTTCCTCGTGATCCCGGCGTTGCTGCGGCATGGCGTCGGCTTCTGGCCGGCGCTCGCCAGCGGTTGCGCTGTCACAGTTGCGCTCTATCTCGCCACCGTTGCGGTCGCCGCGCGATTCGGCGTCACCCTGTAGGAACCGTCATGACCGAGATCACCGTCGCTGCGCTGCAGCTTGCCTTTTCGAACGACATCGACGCGAACATCGCCAATGTGTCGCGCCTGGTGCGCGAGGCGGCGGGGCAGGGCGCCAGCGTGATCCTGCCGCCCGAATTGTTCGAGGGCGAATATTTCTGCCGCGTCGAGGACGAGGGCCTGTTCGCCAACGCCGCCCCCGTCGGCGAGCATAAGGCGGTGCTCGCGATGCAGGCGCTGGCCGAGGCGCTGAAGGTGACGATCCCGACCAGCTTTTTCGAGGCGGACGGGCCGCATTATTACAACAGCCTCGCGATGATCGGCCCCGACGGCGAAGTGCAGGGTGTCTATCGCAAGAGCCACATTCCCGACGGCCCGGGTTACGAGGAAAAGTTCTACTTCCGCCCCGGCAACACCGGGTTCAAGGTGTGGCCGGCGCCGCAGACCGCCCCGGGCTGGACGCTGGGCGTCGGCGTGTGCTGGGACCAATGGTATCCCGAAACCGCGCGCGCGATGATGCTGATGGGGGCGGAACTGCTGTTCTACCCGACCGCGATCGGCAGCGAGCCGCATGATACCAGTCTCGACACTGCACGGCTGTGGCGGCGCGCGATGGTGGGCCATGCGGTCAGCAACGTGGTGCCGATCGTCGCCGCCAACCGCGTCGGCTTGGAGCATGACCAGACCTTTTACGGCACCAGCTTCATCGCCGATGAGCGCGGTGATATCCTCGCCGAACTCGACCGCGAGGAAGAGGGCGTGATCGTCGCGACGCTCGACCTCGCCCGTATCCGCCGCCACCGCGCCGCCTTTGGCTTCTTCCGTGACCGCCGACCGGAGCTGTACGGCCGCCTCGTTCAGGACATCTGAGCGAGCGCCACCGCGCGGGCGAAGACGGCCTCGAACATCTCTTCGTCGACGCGGCCGGTATTCTGGTTGTAGCGCGACGGGTGATAGCTATCGATCAGCATCCGCCCGTCCGGCATGCGATGTTCGGCGCCATGGCCGAAGTTTGCCTTGGGCAGCCGGCCGCCCAGCACCTTCACCGCCGACTGATGCGCGATCTGGCCGAGTGCGACGACGACGCGGACATTGGGCAGCGCTGCGATCTCGGCGTCGAGATACTGGCGGCAGGTGCGGATTTCCTCCGGCGTCGGCTTGTTGGCGGGCGGCAGGCACTTCACCGCGTTGAGGATGATCGCGCCGGTGAGCGTGATATCGTCGGTCGGGCGGTTGGCGAAGGTGCCGGTGGCGAGGCCTACCTTCACCAGCGTCGCGAACAGCAGCGTCCCCGAATGGTCGCCGGTGAAGGCGCGGCCGGTGCGGTTGGCGCCGTGCAGGCCGGGAGCGAGGCCGACGATCGCGATCGTCGCGTCCGGGTCGCCGAATGCGGGCACCGGGGCGTTCCACCACGTCGGGTTCTGTTCGCGCAACGCCTCGCGCGCCGCTACGAGGCGGGGGCAGAGCGGGCAGTCCCGCGGCGGCTCCGCGGGAAAAAGGGCCGTGGGTGGGGCGGCGTCTGGGCTCTCGGGGAGGCTATCGGATGCGATCGTCATCGGCATCGCCTAAGGCGTGGGAATGGCAACGGCAATCTATGCGATCGGGATCGGATCGAACCGGCGGGGGCGACATGGCGGTCCGGCGGACGAGGTGCGTGCCGCGATCGCGGCGATCGGTGGTGTCGTCACCACGTCCCCCATCATCGCGACCGCGCCGCTCGGCCCCTCGATCCGTCGTTTCGCCAATGCGGCGATCCTGATCGAAAGCGACGAGGCCCCGCCGATGCTGCTCGCGCGGCTGAAGCGAATCGAGGCGGCGTTCGGGCGTCGCCGCGGACGGCGCTGGGGCGCGCGGGTGATCGACCTCGATATCCTGTTGTGGTCGGAGGGCGTCTGGCAGAGCGCCGGGCTGACGGTGCCGCATGCCGCGCTGGCCGAGCGGGCGTTCGTCCTCGCCCCGTTGCGGCGGGTCGCACCCGGCTGGCGGGTGCCAGGCGTCATGCGGACGATCCGCCAATTGGCGCACATGGTTGACCGGCCGCGTCCCCGCCCCTAGGTGCCCCCAATCGATGGCGGGGGTCCGTAGCTCAGTCGGTAGAGCAAGCGACTTTTAATCGAGAGGTCCCGGGTTCGAGCCCCGGCGGACCCACCATCGACGCTTTCCGGGGGCATCTACCCGGTCCCAGACCAGCTCATAAGCCGCAGCGTCCGCCAATCCCGCGTCGCGCGGCGTACCACCGCGCTATCATCCGGTCGATTGGCGCGCGGGGGCATCCATGGTTGTGATTGCGGGCATCTCGACGCTGATCGATACGCAAGCGCGTGAGACTGAAGCGGCAGTTCGGACAGTCTCGCCGATTCGAGCAGTAGAGAACAGCGAAAGACCTTCAACGGCTGTTTCGAGGTCTCGCTGGAGCACGCGCACACCGCCAGATGTCTAGGCTTGATATGTCGGTATTGCTGACGCATGATCTGACGCGAACAAGAGGGGTGGGGACAATGAAGCGCATTTGGACGGCAGCAGTCGTGGCGATCGTGGCCTGTGCGGTGCCGGCCTTTGCGCAGTCAGCGGATACCCAGGCAAAGCCAGCCGAGAAGAAGACCTGCCGCAGGCTGACGCCGACGGGTTCGTTCATGGCGACCCGCGTCTGCAATACTGAGGCAGGATGGCGTCAGTTTGACGGGATTACGCAGCAGGGCGTGAGCGACTTCCGCCGCTCGTTGAACATGAGCGGCACCAACGAGCGCGCTGGCGAGAAGTAAGTCGGTTACGCGGCTGCCCGCCACGCGGTCGGCGCCGCGATCCGCTGCCCCGAATCCGTGTTCCGCCTAGCCACGGCATTCATGTTGAGGCCGATCGCGACGGGACACGCACCCTCGCCATCGTCGACCCGCTCTATCAGCCGAACAGCCGGCTCCAGAACGACGGCTGCACAGATCGTGAAGCCTGCCATTGCGCCCGCGCTTCTGCTGCCCGCTCATGAAGAGCACGGATGCACTCGTCGCGGGGGAGGTCGGAAAGCCGCTGCGGAGGGATGGATTGGCCCATAATACGTTGATGAATCGCACGATGAAGCGTGCCTTGGCAACGACGATGCGACGAATTGCAGTCGATCGTCGCAAAGCCGGAATAGCTGCCTCGCTGATCGGCGGCGTCTATCATGCCATCATGCGCCGGCCCTGAGCCGAATGCGCGGTCGTGCGTTGATTACCACCAGACACGCGCAGGAGAGCGACATGGCCGATGTGAACGATCCGACCCACGAACCCGAGAGCTACACCGATCTGCCGATGCAGCCGACCGGGTCCGGCCCCGCCGATCTCGAAGTCGCGTACGAGCAGATGCGCCTTGCCGAGGAAGCCGAGGGCACCACCGGCGCTGTGCCCGCCGCGGCCGTGGCGGATGCGACCATGCCCGTCAGCGATGCGGGCGCGGTTGCCGAGAGCGAAGCCCACCCGAGCTGAGGCGGTCAGGGGAGGGTGCGCGCCGATCGCGCGCCCTTTTTCTCGTTGTTGGGCAACGATCGACGTTCGCTTGCGTCGCCACCGCGCGGCTATGCGAGCATGTCAGCGGTGGGTCGGACGCCGATTGACGGGCACCAGAGCAAGCGACCGGCTGGCGCGCGATGGGCCCCGGCGCATTTCGAACCCGATGAGGGCGAGATTCGCGGCGATAAAGGCGGACATGGTGACGTAGAAGGCCATGGATCGTCTCTCTGCGGCATCGGCCTTGCGGCCTGTGAGGAGCAGATCGTTGGCCTCGCAAAGGTTTACGGCAGGTGAGCGGGGCCGCGATCCTGGCCGATCGCGCGATAGTCCGAGCCAGCGTTACGGCGAGCGCCTGCTGGCAGCCTTGGGACGGCGCCTAGGCTCGGCACCGTCCCGGCAGTGTATCAGCGGCAGACGCGGACGCGGCGATGGTGACGGTAGACGATACGGCAGTGATCGCGGCGATCGCGACCCCAATGGTGGCCGCGGTCGCGACGGTTCCGGTCATACCCACGATGGTCGCGGTGATCGCGCTGGTCGTAATGGGGACGGCCACGATCGTGGCGCTGCGCATCGGCAGTACCGGCGAGACCAGCGGTGCCCGCCATCATGGCCACGGCAGCGAACAGCATCTTGAGCGTCATGAATCCTCCTTCGTCAGCGCCATTGCGGCACGTGAGGGGGATTACGCAGGCGACACGGCATCGTTCCTGACCTTTGTGGTCGGGAGGGATGGAGTGATGAAGCGCCATTTCGGTTTGAAACGTGGCGCGCCGCAATCGGACGGTGGCGAGGATTGAGCAAAAGGCAGGCGTATCGGGTGCCGTTCACCCGGCACGCGCTGCCATCATCGTCATCGGCTGCGCTGCGTCCGCCTGATGGATGGGAGCCGGCCGTCCGAGCAGATACCCTTGCGCTTCGTCGCAACCTTGCTGGCGCAGAAACTCCAGCTGCTCCGTGGTTTCTACGCCTTCCGCCAGAACGGGGATCGAAAGGCTTTCGCCGAGAGCCAGTACCGCACGGATGATAGCGGCCGATTGCGGCCCGCAGTCCAGGTCGACCATGAAAGACTTATCGAGCTTGATCTTGTCGAAGGGGAAGGAACGCAGCGTCGACAGCGACGAATAGCCGGTTCCGAAATCATCCATCGCAACCGATACGCCCAGCGCCTTCAACTGGCGGAGGACGTGGGTCGTACGGGCGTGATCCTCGATCATCGCCGTTTCGGTAATTTCAAGTTCGAGGCGCGACGCCGGCAGACCCGTTTCCAGCAGAATCTGGTGGACGAGACTGGGAAGATCGACGTGGCCGAGCTGTACCGGCGACAGGTTGACCGCGATCTTGTGCGGCTCCGTCCAGGCCACCGCTTCGCGGCATGCGGTACGCAAGACCCATTCGCCGATGGGCAGGATCAGTCCCGACTGTTCGGCGAGCGGGATGAAGTCGGATGGCGACACCGATGAGCCGTCCGCCTTCGTCCACCGGAGCAGGGCTTCATAGCCCGTGGTTCTGCCGGTGCGAACGTCGCCCTGTACCTGCCAATGAAGAGCCAGTTCGTCGTGGTCGAGCGCGTGGCGTAGTTCCTGCACCATTCGCCGACGATCGCGAACGGCGCGATCCATCTCCTCTTCGTAGAAGCAGACGTTCGATGCTATCGACCCCTTGGCCCGGTACATTGCGAGGTCAGCGTTGTTGATGAGCGCCGAGACATCGTCGGCGTCTTGCGGCCATAATGCGATGCCGACGCTGGCGCCGCAACTCGCTTCGCTGTGATCCAGTAGGACCGGTTCCATGATCGCGGCGCGCAGCCGTTCGGCAAGGCCGAGCGCATCGGCCGCCTGCTTGACGGGCATGACCGCCACGAACTCGTCGCCACCGAGGCGTGCGACGAATTCGCCCGGGCCCATCGCTGCCTTCATGCGCTCACCGATCGTGATCAGCAGATGGTCGCCCGCGGCATGGCCATGAACATCGTTGACCTCTTTGAAGCGGTCGAGGTCGATCGATAAAAGCGCGACGGCAGCGTGCCCGCTGTCCGGCGACGCCTGCTTGGTCAACCACTCCAGGAATGATGTCCGGTTCGGCAGGCCGGTCAGACTGTCGTTGCGCGCCAGATGCGTAATCCGGCGTTCCTGCGCAAGGCGAGCCCTGAGATCGCGAATGGAATAGATCGTATGCGGTTCGATTCCGCGCGCATCGATCCGGACCGCAATCTCGATCGCGATGGCGCTTCCGTCGACGCCGATCATCGTCGATTGCGTCAGCCGGTCGGCCGTGATCGCCGTGGCACCCGCGATCCAGCGCTCGATCGGCTCTCCGATGATGTCCGCGGACGCGATACCGGCGAGCGCCGCGAATGCCGCGTTGGCGGCCACGATGCGACCCGCAGAGGTCACGACCATGCCATCGACGTTGCCTTCCAGCACTTCGTCCAGACGCCGCTTCGACTCCGCGCTGGCCTGCGCGTCGAGGACATAGGTCGACAGGCCCGTGCCCAACACCAGCATGCCGACTCCGGCGACGGCGAGGGCCATGATCGTCGCGGCGTCGTCCGATCCCGGCTGACCTGGTGCGGGTGCGAAGGGGACGATGGCCATGGCTGCCATGCCGGTGAAGTGCAGCACCACGATGGCGGCGACCATCAGCACTGTCGCGCGTAAGGGCCCAGCAAAACGCCCGCGCCCAAGGGCTCGATCGAAGGCCGCGGCGCCCAGCACCACGACGCCCACGATCGATACCGTGACATAGTCAGGGGACCAGGAGATGAAACCCTGAGCGGCGAATGCGCGCATGCCGGTGTAATGCATCACGGCCACTGCCAGACCGAAGATCGCACCGCCGAGGACCGGCATCCAGCGCCCCTTTGTCGTCGCCACATTCAGGGCGATCGCGCTGCCAGCGATTGCGAGGAGCAGGGACACCCCCGTCAGGCGCGGCTCGTAGCTGACCCGGACGCCCGGCTGATAGGCGATCATCGCAATGAAGTGCGTGCACCAGATCGTCGCGCCGGTCGAAACGCCGCCCATGAAGATCCACGCCAATCGCGTCCTTGGCTCGGCCTGACGGATGCGACCCAGAAGCTGAACCGTGATCGTCGACCCGACCAGGCAGAACAAAGCCGCCAGGCCGACCAGCCAGAGGTTATGATCCTGCGTGAGACACGAGAGGAAGCGCATCCGGATTGACCCTTTTTTCAGGCCATTCTCATTTAAACATCAAATTTGTTTTAATTTCATGCAGTTTGGTCGCGAACGTACTCGCGCACCGAGCCGGTTGGCATGGCCTATAGGTTGCCATAGGTTCCGTCGCAGGGGTTTGGCGTCCTGCGCAAAGTCCCGTGGCAGTGATCAAGCCGCGAGGTCGAACTCAAGCGGCTCCACAGGGGATGTGAGCGCGTCGCCAGCGACAAGGCATGCCAGCTGCGATCGATACAGGCAGGTGAGATCGCGATGCATGGCGCGCACGGCGTCGCTGGTCGCCAGCGTGGCGAGTGCTATCTGATCCTCGATGCGGCGTTGCAGAAGCTCACGGGTGAGGCCGGTATTCATCGGACGCCTCTTTGCCCCGAAGCGTTACGCGGCGATGCAACAGAGTGGTTAATCCGGGGGGCAGGCTGAACGTCGCGACAATGCACAGCCTAGGATACGCGGCAGACCTCGATGGTGTGTTCCACACTCCCTGCATCGACAGCGCATCAGGTCATGGTGGCTGCCGTGATCCTGCCCTATGGTGCGCGCCGTTTCGGTGGCTTTGGGGGAAGGGCATGAGGACGGATCTGAGGATCACGACGGCGATCGCCGCGGCGCTGCTGGCGTCGGGGTGCGGCCGGTCGGAACCGGAGCCGGATGGCTGGACCGCGCAGACCGATACCGCGATCTGCACCGATCGCGAGGGGCGGCGCGTCGCCGACGACCAATGCCCGCGGCAGGCGTTGGCGAGCGGCTATCATGGCGGGGGGGGCAGCAACGCGTTCCTGTGGTACTTCCTCGGGCGCAACAGCGTGATCCCGCCCTATGGCGAAACGGCGCGGGGCGGATCGTTCAGCCGCGCGGGCGGCGTCAGCTATGCGCGCGCGCCGGCCAACACCTTCGTCAGCCGATCAGGCGCGATCAGCCGCGGCGGGTTCGGCGCGTCGGCGCACAGCTTTGGCAGCGGCCGGGCATGATCCGCGTCAACATCGCGCCGCGCCCCGACTGGCAGGCGAAGGTCGAGGCGGAGGGGCTGATCTGGCACAGCGTCGATGGCCGGCCCTATTGGGACGAAAGCGTCTATTACCGCTTTTCGGCCGCGCAGATCGCCACGATCGAGGGGGCGACGGCGGAGCTGTACCGACTGTTCCTCGCCGCCGGGCAGGCGATCGTCGACGATCCCGCTTTGCTCGACCGGTTCGGCATTCCGGCGCCCTTCCACCAGGCGATCCGCGACGCGTGGGAGGCGGAGCCGCCCGCGCTCAATTACGGGCGGTTCGATCTGGGGTATGACGGCGCCGGGCCGCCCAAATTGTTCGAGTTCAATTGCGATACGCCGACGTCGCTGCTGGAAGCCGCGGTGATCCAGTGGAGCTGGAAGGAGGAGCGCTTCCCGCACCTCGACCAATATACCAGCCTGCACGACCGCCTGGTCGCCAAGTGGCGCGACATCGCGCCACTGCTGCCGCCGGTCGTCCATTTCGCGCATGTCTCGGACGAGGCGGGCGAGGATATCGTCACGACATCCTATCTGCGCGACACGGCGGAGGCGGCAGGGATCACGACCGTGCCGATCCTGGTCGACGATCTGGGCTGGGACCATGACCGGCGCTGTTTCGTCGATCTGGCCGAGCAGCGGATCGAGGCGCTGTTCAAGCTGTATCCGTGGGAATGGCTGACCGCGGAGGCCTTTGCACCGCCGCTGCTCGAAAGCCTCGACGATACGCTGTGGATCGAACCGATCTGGAAGATGATCTGGTCGAACAAGGCGATCCTGGCGATCCTGTGGCAGCTGTTTCCGGATCATCCCAACCTGCTGCCCGCCGGCTTCGACATCCCGGAGGGCGATGCCGTCGCCAAGCCGCTGCTGGCACGCGAGGGGGCGAACGTGTCGATCCGGCAGAACGGACGCGTCGTCGCTGAGGCGGCGGGGAATTATGGCGACGAGGGCTATGTCTATCAGGCGCTATACCGGCTGCCCGAGACGGCGCCGGGATGTTTTCCCGTGATCGGCAGCTGGCTGGTCGATGGCGAGCCGGCCGGGATCGGCATTCGCGAGGACGGGCTGATCACCGGCAACACCGCGCGCTTCGTGCCGCACGTGATCGAGGGGTAAGCCGGAACCCGTGGGTGCAGTGCGGCATTGATACGGGCAGCGCGCGGGAATGATCCCGCTGCCCTGTTCGAGGAATCTATGAGCCGTACCACGCTGGGCCTGTTCGGTGCCGCCCGTCCCCGTCCCGTCGCACAGGATCGCCTGATCGCGACGAGCGATACCGCCGCAGATGCGTATCGGGCGGAACGGATGTCGGGCCTGACCCCGGTGGAGCGTGCGCTGGCCGAACCCAAGGGTTCGGCCGCAGCCCTGCTCGCCTGATACGCCTCAGCGCGCCGCCAGTGCAGGGCGGCCGGCGTGATGGATGAACACCTGTTCGTCGGCCCAGCGCTCGCGGCTTTGGCAGGTGATGGCGCTGCGCCCCGGATGCGGATCGGCGGCGAGCGCATCCGAGAAGAAGCGGATGCAATAGACGTCGCGGCTGGCATCGTATCGGACCGTGTAGGCGCGCGGTGGCGCATCAGCCCGGCCAACGGCGGCGGCCGGTGACGCGGCGAGCGCGGCGAGGGCGAGCAAAGACGGCAGGATGGACATGGTGGGGCTCCCGATCGTCCGCGCGACATGATGTCGTGCGGATCGGCGGGCACCATGCGATAAGTGTGCCAGTCGAATAATACACCGGATTTGCGTGGGTTTCCTGAAGACCCGGTGTCGCGCACCGGGTGCGCGGCGCCAGAAGTTGGCGGACCGGGCGGTGCGGCGTGGCGATCCGTGCGCGGCGCGCGTCCTTTTCGTCCCGCAGGCGTTGGCGCGGGATGACACGGATTTCGGATCGAACCGGCGGGCGCCGGCTGCCGCCCTTATTGGTAGGACTCGCGCTGATCGCGGCGGGGCTGGCGGTGCTACTGATCGGCGCGGTGGCGACCAGTCGCTATCCGTTCGCCTTCGACCGGGCGATCATCGTCGGTCTGCGCCAGTGGAGTGGTCCCACATGGCTGCCGAAGGTGGCGGCGGACATCACCGATCTGGGCGGAGGCGTGGTGCTGACGCTGATCGTGACGCTCGTCGTCGGGTTTCTGCTGGTCCAGCGCCTGTGGCTGACCGCGCTCGCCACCGCGCTGGCGACGCTGACCGGCGGATGGGTGATCGAGCTGGTCAAGGGCGTGGTGCTGCGCGCACGGCCGGAGCTGGTGCCGCATCTCGTGTCCGCCAACGGCTACAGCTTTCCGAGCGGGCATGCGACGGCGAGTGCCGTCTGCTATCTGACCCTGGCAGCGCTTGCCGGACAGGTGACGCCCGACCGGGCGGCCCGATTGTACCTGTTGGTGGCCGCGGTGCTGCTGGTCGGCGCGATCGGGTGCAGCCGCGTGTATCTGGGCGTGCATTGGCCGAGCGACGTGCTGGCCGGCTGGAGCTTCGGCACGCTCTGGGCGCTGGGTTGGTGGACCGCCACGGCGCGGGCGCGCGTGGCGATCGGTGGGGAACGATAGGGGCCGATCCGTGAAGCATCATCCCAGCGAAGGCTGGGATCTCCCCGCTGAGCGGAGTGACAGGAGCCGCACAAGACCCCAGCCTGCGCTGGGGTGACGTGCTTGGGCGGACGGCTCGAACGCCACTATGCCGCCGTCCAACATAGACAACATGAACACCTTGGCGGAAACGATCGGGGTCTATCGTTTCCGTTTCTTCACTGGTTCAAAGAGCGCAATCCATTGGCCCGGAGAATGGCAGGTCGCGCGCGTGTAGGACAGGGCCCGCGTGATTTCTCCTTAATAACAGTGGCTTGCGATCACTGCGATCCTATTGGCGTTCGCTGAGCTTGCGTTCCCAGGCGAGCGCGTCCTGGACGATCGTGTCGAGGTCGTCGCGCTGCGGGCGCCACGGCAGCGCGGCGAGGATCGCGCGATTGTCGGCGACGAGCGCGGCGGGGTCGCCGGCGCGGCGGCCTTCGTAGCGGCGCTCGATCGTCATGTTGGTGACGCGATCGACTGCGTCGAGCACTTCGTTGACCGAGAAGCCGCGATTGTAGCCGGCGTTCAGCGTGTGGCTCTGCGTCGGTTCGGCGACTAGCAGTTCGAGCGCGGCGACATGCGCGGCGGCCAAATCGCTGACGTGGATATAGTCGCGCACGCCGGTGCCATCGGGCGTGTGGAAGTCGGTGCCGAAGACGGAGACGGCGGCGCGCTTGCCGGTCGCGGCTTCGACCGCGATCTTGATAAGGTGCGTCGCGCCCACCGTCGACTGGCCCGAGCGGCCTTGCGGATCGGCGCCGGCGACGTTGAAGTAGCGCAGCGCGCAATAGTTCATCGGATGCGCCGCGGCGACATCGCGCAGCATCGCCTCGGTCATCAGCTTCGACATGCCATAGGGGTTGATCGGCACGGTCGGGTCGGTTTCCTCGACCGGCACCTTCACCGGCGTGCCATAGGTCGCGGCGGTGGACGAGAAGATGAAGTGCGGCACGCCTTCGGTGACGGCGCTTTCGATCAGGCTGCGCGTCGCGGCGGTGTTGTTGCGGTAATATTTGAGCGGGTCGCTGACCGATTCCGGCACGACCACCGATCCGGCGAAGTGCATGATCGCGCGGACATTGTGGTCGCGGATCGCAGCGCGGACGGCGATGTCGTCGGCGACGTTCGCCTCCACCAATGTGGCACGGGGATCGACCGCCCAGGCGAAGCCGGTGACGAGATTGTCGACGACGACGACGTCATAGCCCGCGTCGCACAAAGCCAGCACCGCATGGCTGCCGATATAGCCGGCGCCGCCGGTTACCATCACCTTGCCGTTCAATGCCATGCGTCGTGTCCTTCGTCTTTTGCGCGGCCTAGCGCCTTCCTACATGGGCTGCAAAGGAGACTTCAGAATGACGGATTATGTAACGCTGGCAGGCGGCTGCTTCTGGTGTACCGAGGCGGTGTTCAAGGACGTGATCGGCGTGGAAAGCGTCGAGAGCGGGTATATTGGCGGCGACGTGCCCAACCCGACGTACAAGCAGGTGTGCGGCGGCGACACCGGCCACGCCGAGGCGATCCGCATCGGCTACGACCCCGAACAATTGGCGCTCGGCGACCTGCTCGACATCTTCTTCGCGACGCACGACCCGACGCAGCTGAACCGGCAGGGCAATGACGTCGGCACGCAATACCGCTCGGCGGTGTTCCCTGCGGACGAGCATCAAGAGGCGGAGATGCGCGCGGCGATGGAGCGGGCGCAGGCGGGGCTGGACAAGCCGATCGTGACGACGGTGGAGCCGATGGCGGACTGGTATCCGGCGGAGGATTACCATCAGGATTATTGGGAAACGTCGGGCCGGTCGAACCCCTATTGCATGGCGGTGATCCCGCCGAAGCTGCAGAAGCTGCGCAAAAGCTTTGCCGCGCGGTCGAAGGCGGTGGCGTAAGCCTTACGTCCTCCCCCGCCAGGGGGAGGGGGACCGCGCCTCGCAGAGGCGTGGTGGAGGGGCAGCCTCATGCGCTACCGCCTGCGGCTGCCCCTCCACCACTCGCCTTTGGCGAGCGGTCCCCCTCCCCGCAGAGCGGGGAGGAGTTTTAGACCTTCCTCGCCAGCGCCTTTTTCAGTTTGGCGTGGGCGGCGGCCTTGATCTGGCAGACGCGGGCCGAGCCCACGCCCAGGACCTGACCGATCTCCTCGAGGTTCAATTCCTCGACGTAATAGAGCTGGATCACCAGCGCTTCGCGTTCGGGCAAAGCGCCGATCGCGGCGATCAGCGTGTCGCGCAGGTCGCTTTCGGCGAGCTGTTCGAAGGCGTCGGGCGTGTCGTCGGCGAACCAGGGCAGGTCGTCGGCATAGACTTCGTCCATCGATTCGAACCGCACCGTGTCGGCGGTCTCATATTCCGCGCGCAGCCGTTCGATCGTGACACCGAGTTCGGCGGCGATCGTCGCTTCGTCAGCCGCGCGGCCGGTTCTTGCCGTCACGGTGGCGATGGCGGCCTGATATTGCCGGCGCCGCCGCATCGCACCGCGCGTCGTCGTCGCCTGTCGCCGCAGTTCGTCGATCATCGCGCCGCGCAGGCGGGTCTGGAGATAGGCGCGGAATTGCGCGCCCTGTTCCGCGGCCTGCCCGACCGCCTCGACCAGCGCGACGAGGCCGATCTGCACGAGATCCTCGACATCGACGATGGTGCTCATCGAGCCATGGACGTGCCAGGCAATGCGGCGGACCAGCGGCAGATGCTGGCGGATCAGCGCCTCGGTATTGCCGCCGGGACGCGTCGCGCGCGAGTAGGTGAGGGGGCCGGACGGCACCATGCCCTGCGGCGCGGGCTGGGCGCCGGCGAAGGCGCCGCTCATCGGTTCGGCGCTCATGCCGCCAGCGCCTGCTGCTGCGGTGCGCCGATGACCGCGACGACCTCGACCGCCTTTTCTTCAGGCACTTCGAAGAAGGACAGGACGGGCGTGTCGGGCAGCACGGTCTTCACGAGCTTGCGGATCGCGATGCGGATCGCGGGCTGGACGACGAGCGCGAAGGGCTTGGCCTCGGCGATCAGCGGCTGCGCGGCCTGTTGCAGCGCCTCGACGATACGGCGGCCGAGGTCGGGCTCGATGACGTGGCGGCGCGAGGCGTCGGCGCGCGCGGCCTGGCCGAGCAGCCCTTCCAGCTGACCCTCCAGTGTCATCACGCGCAGCGGCTCGCGCACGCCGCACAGCTTCTGGATGATGAGCGGGCCGAGCTCGGGGCGGATCAATTCGATGATCTCCTCGGCATCGGCGCTGCGCGTGGCGGCGACCGCAATCGCCTGCGCGATACGACGGAATTCCTTCAACGGAATATTCTCCGCGAGCAGGCCCTTCAGGACCTGGGTGAGGGTGGTGAGCGGCAACGGATTGGGCGTGAGGCTGGCGACGAGCTGCGCGGCGCGTTCCTTCAGGCCGTCGAGCAGCGACTGCACCTCGTCGGGGCCGAGCAGGTCGGTCGCGTTGGCGCCGAGCAAATGGTTGAGGTGCGTCGCCATGACGGTGCCGGCGTCGACGACGAGGAAGCCCGCGCCGGTCGCCGCATCGGCATCGCCCGCGGGGATCCAGGTGGCGTCGAGGCCGAAGGTCGGGTCCTTCGCCTTCTTACCGTGCAGCTCGCCGAACGCCTGGCCGGTGTCGAGCGCCAGCATCTCGTCGGGGGAGACCTGATCCTCGCCGACGCAGACGCCGTTGATCATGATGCGATAGGTGTAGGGCGCGAGGTTGATGTCGTCGCGCACGCGGCATTGCGGCACGACGAAGCCGAGGTCGCGGGACAACTGGCGGCGGACGCCGGTGATGCGGCCCATCAGCGGCGCGCCGCGGCGCTGGTCGACCAGCGGCACCAGGCCGTAGCCGATGTCGAGGTTGACCTGCATGCCCTCGGTCACTTCGTCCCAGCCGATCTTGGACGGATCGACGGGTTCCTCGACCGCCTTGGGCGCTTCGACGACGGGGCGCTTTTCGATCTGGCGCAGCTTCCACGCGGTGAAGCCGGCGATGCCGGCGGCCGGCAGCATGATGAGGTGCGGCATGCCCGGGAAGACGCCGAGCAGGCCGAGGATGACCGCGACCGGGGTCCAGGTGCGCGGGGAGCCGAACTGGCTGCCGATCTGGCCGGCGAGATCCTTGTCCGAATTGACGCGGGTGACGATCGCGGCGGCGGCAATCGAGAGCATCAGCGCAGGGAGCTGTGCGACGAGCGCGTCGCCGATCGCGAGCAGGATGTAGCTTTTCGCAGCGGCGGCGATCGTCATGCCGTGGCTGACGGGGCCGAGGATCAGGCCGCCGATGACGTTGGCGGCGAGGATCAGCATCGCGGCGACCGCGTCGCCCTTCACGAACTTCGACGAACCGTCCATCGAACCGTAGAAATCGGCTTCGGTGGCGACTTCGACGCGGCGCTTCTTGGCGTCGTCGGGGGTGATGAGGCCGGCGTTCAGGTCGGCGTCGATCGCCATCTGCTTGCCGGGCAATGCGTCGAGGGTGAAGCGCGCCGAGACTTCCGACACGCGGCCCGCGCCCTTGGTGACGACGATCAGGTTGATGATCATCAGGATCGCGAAGACGAAGATGCCGACGACATAGTCGCCGCCGATCAGGAAGCTGCCGAACGCTTCGATGACATGGCCCGCCGCGCTTTCGCCCTCATGACCGTGGACCAGTACGATGCGGGTCGAGGCGACGTTGAGGCCGAGGCGGAAGAGGGTCGCGAACAGGAGGACGGTCGGGAAGGACGAGAAGTCCAGCGGCTTCTGCGCGTTCAGCGACACCATCAGCACGGCGAGGCTGATCGCGATATTAGCGACGAAGAAGACGTCGAGCAGGAAGGCCGGGATCGGCACGACCATGACGACGACGAGCAGCAGGATGGCGAGCGGCAACGCGGCGCCGCGGCCCTGGCTGAGCAGCTTGTTCACGTCAGCGGCCCCCCATGCTGGCGAGCATCATATAGGCGAGCTGCGCATTCTGCGGCGACGGGCGCAGCAGGCTGTTGGCGGCATCGGCGGCGCGGCTGCCGAAGCGGCCGCCGGCCTGGGTCAGCGCCTGCGTCGCCCAGCTCAAGGCGTCCTCCGGCGTCTGGTTGTTGCCGGTGACGACGGTGGAATCGCCCATCGCCAGGGCCTGTGCGGCAAAGGCGAGGTTCGCGCTGCGGGTTTCGCTGACGCTGTCCGACGCGGCGTTCAGCTTGTCGCTGAAGCGCTGGTAGATCGCCGAGAGCGAGCGCGGCTGACCGTTGGAGGCGTAGAAGATCGAGCGGTTGGCACCGGCGGCCTGCGGAAACAGCGAAGCAGCGGAGGCGCCGGGGTTGTTCGCCATCGCCGACAGGAACTTCCTGGCGCCGCCGATGCCGAGGAAGTGCGCCATGTACAAATCGGTGCCGTTGGCGTCGCGGCCGAGCGATCCTTCGAGTGCACTCTTATTGTCGGAGGCGTGTTCGGCCGCCATCAGCGAGGCGACGTCGGGATCGTTGCGCAGCGCGAGGATGGCGGAGCGGGTCGCGCCGTCGCTGACCGAGAAGCGGCCGCCCGCGGTCTGGCCGATGCTGTCGGCGGCCCAGCCGAGCCCGTGCTCCGCGCCATGCTTCTTGACGACCGCGAGCCAGCTCTGTTCGACGAACTGGTACAGGCCCGTCGCCGACGACGTGCCCGACCGCGCACGCGCATTCAGCCCGCTTTCGATCTTCGCCTGGCCGAGCAGATAGTCGAAATCCACACCCGTCTTGCTGCTCGCAAGCTGGATGGCGGATTGGACGCGCCCGGCAGAAATCGGATTGACGGTCATTGCGACGAAAACACACCCCTGTTGCCGGGTGGCTTTCAGCAAGAGCCGTGCCAGATTTGGTTAAGGGAGCGCTTTGACGACCGTCATTCCCGCGAAGGCGGGAATCCAGACGCGTAGGTCCTGCGTCTGCCGCTGACGTTAGAGGTTATGGATTCCCGCCTGCGCGGGAATGACGGTGTGGAAGGGTCGTCCCCCCAACCTCAGGCGTAGGCCTGGATCAGCGAGGGGCGGTAGCCGTGGCCGGCATCGCCGGTCAGAATTTGCAGGCGGCGGCGGACATTTGCCGCCATCAGGTTGACGTAGATGCGGCAGGTTTCGTTGAGGCGGTTCGCCTCGTCGGCCAGTTCGCGGATCTCGTCGCCGGCAGGGCCGGTGCCCATCGCGGCAATCTCTTCGATGCCGGCCAGTTTGTCCTGCGTCGCGCGTTCCAGCGCGGCGCAATCGTTGGTCTTCAGCGCGTCAATCTCGGCATGGAGTGCGTCGATCACGCGGATGAGGGCATCACGCCGATTCATGGCCGTCCCAGTTCAGCTTGAGGGCGAGCAGTCGGTCGGCGATGGTCGCCGGCAGGATGGGGAAGGTGCCGGTGGCGATCGCCTTCTTGATCTCGCCGACGCGGTCGCTGTCGACCGGGGCCGACGCGGCCATCGATTTGGCAAGGCCGCTCAGCTGCGTCGCCGGGGCTGCCGCGACGGGCTGCCGCGTCGTTGCCTGTTGTACCACTGGCTGCACCGTCGGCGCGGCCGCGGGTGCGGCGACGCGCGATACGCTTCCACTTGCCTGCTGCGGCTTTGCGCCGATTGAGTCCACCATGTCCGCACCTGTGTATGTTGCCTGACAGGCGACTAAACGGCCGTCTGCGAGCGCGCTTTAGCAAAAAAGAATCGCTCGCGAAAAAAGATGCCTGCGTCAGTCGGTCCAGCCGGGCAGCGTGGCGCGGCCCGCTTCGATAGCGACCGCCTGCACGGGCGTGCTGCTGCCGTCGACCTTGATCATCACGCGGCCGCCCGGCGGTGCGTCGCCGACGGCCACGCCTTCGCGGCTGATCGAGAAGCCGGGCGAGCCCGCCTCGATCAGCACGGGATCGCCGCGGCGGATCACCGGCTCTGCCTTGGTGGGCGCGAGCATGGCGGGCACCGCGCGCGCGGCGGGCGCGTCCGCGGGGCGGATCACGGGCACGAAGATGCGCCAGTCGGGGCCGGTGCAGGACACGACGACCGCGTCATGCGCGTCGCTGCGCCAGGCGAGCGAGACGGTGGGGCATTGCGCGAGGCGCAGCCGCGTATCGATCGCGGTCCGCGCGCCGCCCTCTGCCCCGATCGGGCGGCTGGTGAAGGCGGCGACCGCGCGGTCGAGCCCGCCGGTGTCCTGGAACACGGGCAGCGTGCCCATCGGCGCGGCGGCAAGGAGCAGGGGCAGGAGGATCATGGCTGATGTCCGTGTTGAGGGTCGGTGCGGGATCCGCTCGTGGTCGGAGCGTCTCCGGCAAAGGCGAGCGTGACGATCGCGGCGCGGCGTCCGGGCCGCGGCGCGGTGGTGACGGTGATGCGGTGGCTGACCGGCGCCAGCAGCGCAGCGAGCGCGCGGGCACGATCGGCGGCGAGGATTGCGGTGCTGCCGGTCGCGGCATCGACGTCGGCGCTGCTGCCGTCGGTCGATCCGGTGACGGTGAGCGCGACGCGCGGGTCGCGCACGGCTTCCCTGGCCCAGGCGACGACCGCCGCGGAACCGCCGGGCAGCGCCGCCGATCCGGGGGCGAAATCGAACAGACCCGCCGCCATGACCGGCATCGGTGGGGGCGGGGGGGCGTGCAGTGCCGCCTCGCCGCCGAAGCTGCGCCGAAGCGCCTCGGTGACGGCGCGTGGGCGTTCGCTCGCCTGCAACAGGACGAAGAAGCCGACGAGCAGCAGCGCGAGATCGGCGAGCGTCACCAGCCACACGGGACGGCTCGGCGCAGGCTCCGGCCAGACGGGAAGCGCGGGGGCGGTCATGCGACGCTGTGCAATTGGTGGCGCGGCGTTTCGCGCAGCGCGAGCGCGACGAGCGGCGCCTCGATCCGCGCGCGTTCGAACGCCTCGACCTTGCCCGCAGCGCGCAGGCGGTGGCAGACCGGCATGAAGATGAGGTTGGCGAACAGCGCGCCGTAGAGCGTCGCGAGCAGCGCCACCGCCATCGCGCCGCCGATCGCCTGCGGGTCGGTCATCTGCGCGAACATGCCGGCGAGGCCGATCAGCGTGCCGACCATGCCCATCGCCGGCGCGGCCTCGGCGGCGCCGGACCAGACGTCGGCGGCGGCGGCCTGGCGATCGATCCGCTTTTGCCGGTGAAAGCGTAGCAGCGCCTCGACCTCGCGGGCGACCGCTCCGTCGACGATCGCGGCGATCGCGGCGGCAACATCGGGATCGGCGATCACCGATTTGTCGAGCGCGACGACGCCGTGGCGCTTGGCGATCCGGTCCTGCGCGGCGATCTGTTCGAGCAGCGGATCGGCGGAGAAGGCGCGGCGTGGCAGGACGCGGAGCGCCACCACCGCGCGGCCGACGTCGCAGAGCGGCGCACGCAGCACCGTGGCGACGAGCGTGCCGCCGCCGACAATGGCGAATGCGATCGGATCGAAGAGCTGGGCGATCATGCGCGGATATAATGCAAGGGGTGGGCCAGTTGAGATTGGGGCGTCTGTTCGGCTGCACGGATCCTTCGTCATCCCGGCGAAGGCCGGGATCCATGGATACGATGCGGCCGCCGTTGACGCGCGCCATCACGCTCACCGCTTCCATGGATCCCGGCGTGCGCCGGGATGACGAAAGTGGGGTGCGCTGTCTTCGAGACAAATGCGGCAAGCCCGGCAAGCGCAGCGGCAACGACCGGCAAGCGCTTGCCGTCCCGCTTGCCGCTTACCTGATAACACGCCTTAGACGCTTAAAAATCGAACGCCCAACCTCCTGCCGCGAAAAACTGGCACGGCGGTTGCTTAGCGTCTCGGCAGCGCAATGGTGCGCCGGAGATTTGGCCCGATGGCCGCTGACAGTCTGTTCGGAATTCACGGATCCGCCCTGGAAGTGCGTTCGCAGCGCATGGGCGTGCTCGCGTCGAATATCGCCAACGCCTCGACCCCCGGGTTCAAGGCGAAGGACATCGATTTCAAGTCGGCGCTCGCGTCGATGGAGAGCGATGCGGGCGAAAAGGGGATCGCCGCCGCGACCAAATATCGCGTGCCGGTGCAGACCTCGATGGATGGCAACACCGTCGAGCTGAACCAGGAACAGACCGCCTTCGCCGAAAATGCCGTCCAGTATCAGACGACGCTGTCGTTCCTGAACGGACGCATCGGCCAGATCACCCGCGCGCTGAAGGGGGAGTAAGGCCATGGCCGATCCGATGAGCGTCTTTCAGGTGGCAGGCCGCGCGATGAGCGCGCAGCTCGTCCGCCTGAACACGACCGCCTCCAACCTTGCCAATGCCGGCGGTACGACCGGGTCGGCGGACACCGCGTACAAGACGATGAAGCCGGTGTTCCGCACCAGCTTCGACGCCGCGAGCGGCCTCGCCACCGTCGATGTCGAAAAGATCGTCACCGCGGGCGAAGCGCCGACCAAGATCTACGACCCCAACAATCCGGTCGCGGACAAGGACGGCAATATCTACCAAGCCGCCGTCGATGAAAGCCGCGAGTTCGTCGACATGATGGAGACGGCGCGCTCGTACCAGAACAACGTCGAGGTGATGAACACTGCCAAGCAGCTCACCATCGATACCCTCAAGCTGGGCCGCTGATCATGACCACTACGACATCCGCATCGGGTTCGTCGTTCGACACGACGCTCGCCAATCTCGGCATCAAACGGGCCGCGAGCAACACCGGCACGACGACCGCCAGCGGTGCATCGACCGTCACCGGCGTCACCAAGACGACGCTGGACCAGTCCGACTTCCTGACGCTGCTGACCACGCAGCTGAAGAACCAGGACCCGTTCGCGCCGATGGACAACACGCAGATGGTCGCCCAGATGGCGCAATTCTCGTCCGTCGCCGGCATCAGCGAGATGAACAAGTCGCTGGCCGGCATTTCGAACAAGCTGGGCTCGACCAGCGCGAGCGATGCGATGAGCTATGTCGGCAAGACCGTGCTGACCGAAGGATCGACCGCCTATCCGCGCTCGACCGGCGGGATCGACGGCGCGGTCGAGCTGGACGACGACGCGACGCAGGTCACGGTGTCGATCAGCGACGCCAACGGCGGCATGCTGCGCCAGCTCGATCTCGGCGCACAGAAGAAGGGTTCGGTCGCCTTCGACTGGGACGGCAAGGACGGGTCCGGCCAGGATGCCGGCAAGGGCCCCTTCACCATCAGCGCCTTCGCCACCGGTGGCGACAAGACGATCACCAGCCGCACGCTCGTCTGGGCGCCGGTCGAATCCGTGTCCCTGCCATCCAGCGGCAAGCCCGTTCTGAAGGTCGTCGGCGTCGGTGACGTCGATCCGTCCAACGTCCGTTCCGCCGCCTGATCTTCCCCCCGTTTTCCGCATTCCAGGAGAAACCCAATGTCCTTCTTCACCTCGCTGTCCGGTCTTCAGGCTTCGCAGACCGACATGGACACCATCTCGCACAACCTCGCCAACGTCTCGACCACGGGCTTCAAGAAGAGCCGCGTCGAGTTTTCGGACGTCATCGCATCGAGCGTGTCGACCGATCCGCGCAAGATGGTCGGTTCGGGCGTCATCGTGAAGGCGACGCAGCAGCAGTTCAAGAACGGCAACCTGCAGGGCACGACCAACGCGCTCGACCTCGCGGTCATGGGTGAAGGCTTCTTCACCGTGAAGACGACCGGCGCCAGCGACGCGATCGCCTATACCCGCAACGGTTCGTTCTCGGTCGATGCCAGCCGCAACGTCGTAGACAGCCAGGGCAGCTACCTGATGGTCTATCCCGTCGACGGCGACGGCAACGTCACCGCCACCGGTGAGGACGGCCTGACCAACCTGCAGCTGCAGCAGACCAGCGGTACGCCGAAGGCGACGCAGTCCGTGTCGACCGCGATCAACCTGTCGGGCACGACGACCGTCAACAAGAAGGTATTCGACCGCACCGACACGACGACGTACAACAACTCGGTCGCCACCCGCGTCTACGATGCGAACGGTAATCCGATGACGATGACCAGCTATTACGTGCGCACCGCCGTGCCCGATGCGACGAAGGGCACGGATAGCACCTGGGCGGTCTACACCTTTGTCGGCGACAAGCAGCTGGAAGTCGGCGGCAAGAAGGACCCCGTCGAAATCACCTTTGCCAACACCGGTGCGATCAAGACACCGGCGACGCCGATCCAGTACGATACGTTCATCCCGCTGTCGGGCGCCGCGGCGCAGAACCTGACGCTGAACCTCGGCAACTCGACGCAGCTGGCGTCGGCGTTCGCGGTCAATAGCAAGAGCCAGGACGGCGTGCCCGTCGGTCAGCTGGCCGGCGTGACGGTGACGTCGGAAGGCCTGATCCAGGCCAGCTTCTCGAACGGTGACATCGTGCCGCTGGGCAAGGTGGCGCTGGCGAAGTTCTCGACGCCGACCGGCCTGCGCCAGATCGGCAACAGCTATTGGTCGGCGACGGGTCTGTCGGGCACTGCGACGATGGGGTCGGCGGCCGCCGACGGCTTCGGGTCGCTGATGTCGGGTCAGATCGAAGGATCGAACGTCGACATCACCGAGGAACTGGTCAACCTGATCGCCGCGCAGCGCAACTTCCAGGCGAACTCGAAGGCGCTCGATACCGCGAACCAGGTCTCGCAGACCATCATCCAGATCCGCGGCTAAACGAGTCGGTGGGGACGCGGGAGCGCTAGATGGACAAATTGGTCTACACGGCGGCGACGGGTCTGCGCGCGCACATGCAGGCGCAGGCCGCGATCGCCAACAATATGGCGAACGCGTCCACTACGGGCTTTCGCGCCGATCGCGTCATCTTCGACCGGATCGAGCTGAAGGGCGGCGGTGCGCAGCTGGAGGCGCGCGCGCCGACCAGCGAGGAAGTCACCGACGCCGACCGCGCGCCGGGTGCCATCCAGCATACCGGCCGCGCACTCGACGTCGCCGTCACCGGCGTCAACGACTGGCTGGCGGTACAATCGAGCGACGGGTCCGAAGCCTATACTCGCCGCGGCGACCTGGAGGTCGCGCCGTCGGGCGTGTTGCAGACCGGCGACGGCTTCATCGTGCAGGGTCAGAACGGCCCGATCACGCTGCCGCCGTACACCAGCCTGACGATCGCCGGCGACGGGACGATCAGCATCATCCCGCAAGGGGGCGATGCCGCCAATCCGCAGGTGGTCGACCGGCTGAAGATCGTCGACACCAAGGGGTCGCAGACGGTCAAGGGCCTCGACAACCTACTGCGCGTGAAGGGCGGGGGCACGCTGCCCGCGAACCTCGACGCCAAGGTGCAGGGCGGCGCGCTGGAGGGCTCCAACGTCAACATGACGCAGGTGCTCGTCGATATGCTGGAAAACCAGCGCAGCTACGAAATTCAGGCCAATCTGATGAAATCGGCCAAGGAACTGGACGAAGGCGGCTCATCCGTGATGCGCCTGCCGAGCTAAGGGACGAAGAGCATGTCATCCTCCGCCATGCATATCGCGCGCACCGGGCTCGACGCCCAGGATACGCGCATGCGAGTCATTTCGAACAACCTCGCGAACGTCAACACGACGGCGTTCAAGAAGGATCGCGCCGCGTTCGAGACGTTGGCCTATCAGACGGTCACGGCACCGGGGTCTCAGTCGACCGCGGAAACCAAGTACGCGACGGGCCTGAACCTCGGCACCGGTGTGCGCGTGCAGGGCACGGCGCGGATCGATACGCAGGGATCGCTGACGCAGACCGGCAACAGCTTCGACCTGGCGCTGGACGGCGACGGCTATTTCCAGATCCAGATGCCGGGCGGCCAGCTGGGCTATACGCGCGCGGGCAACTTCAATCGCAGTCCGGAAGGCTTGCTGGTGACGTCGGAGGGCTATCAGGTCCAGCCGGGCATCACCGTGCCGGCGAACGCGACCTCGGTGTCGATCGGCACCGATGGCACCGTGACCGCACAGATCCCGGGGCAGACGACGGGCAGCACGCTGGGCCAGATCCAGATCGCGAGCTTCCCCAATCCCACCGGCCTGCAATCGACCGGCGACAATTACCTGCGCGAAACCGCCTCGTCGGGTGCGGCCAACCTCGGCATCGCCGGGCAGGATGGCCGCGGCAACGTGCGCCAGGGCAGCCTGGAAGCGTCGAACGTCAACGTCGTCGAGGAACTGGTCGACATGATCGAGACGCAGCGCGCCTATGAGGTCAATTCCAAGATGATCTCGTCCTCCGACGAAATGCTCAAATACGTGAACCAGAACCTGTAACATGGCCTCCGCACCCAACCCCTTCCGCCCCGGCGCCTTCGTCGTCAGCCACTGGGCCGAGATCGCGCTCGCCGCGGCATCCAGCCTGCTCGTGCTCGCCGCGCTTACGCCGGGCGAGGCGAACGCCAGCATCTTCGGCAAGAAGAAGCCGGCGGAGGACTTCACCGTCGTGCGCGCGCCGATGACGCCGCCGCCGGCCCCGGCCAATGGCGCGATCTTCCAGGCGAGCGATGGCTATGCGCCGCTGTACGAAGGCTGGCGCGCGCGCCGTGTCGGCGATCCGCTGACGATCGTGCTGGTCGAGAACACCGCCGCGTCCAAGTCGTCGAGCTCGAAGCTCGATTCGAGCGGGCAGGGCGGCATCACCCCGCCGACCACCGGGCCGCTGAGCCTGTTCGGCGCGACCGATGCGTCGATGAGCGGCACGCGCGGCTTCAACGGGCAGGGGCAGGCGAACCAGGCCAATTCGCTGTCGGGCGAAGTCTCGGTGACGGTCGCGGCGGTCTATCCCAACGGCACGATGCTGGTGCAGGGGCAGAAGCGCGTGACGCTGAACCGCGGCGACGAATTCGTGCGGATCAAGGGGCTGGTGCGCAGCGCCGACATCAGCGCCGACAATCGCGTGCTGTCGACCCGCGTCGCCGACGCGCAGATCTCCTACACCGGCAAGGGCGACGTCGCGCGCGCCGGGCGGCAGGGCTGGCTCGGCCGCTTCTTCTCCGTCGTGTCGCCGTTCTGACGACCGTCTTGACGCGTTGTTAACCATAGGAAGCGCAGGCTGCTGCCCATGTTCCGCCGTCTGATCCTCTCGCTCGCCGCCGCTTTGGCCTTCGTCGCTGCGCCCGCGCATGCCGACCGGATCAAGGACCTGGGCGGTTTCCAGGGCATCCGCTCGAACCAGCTGACCGGCTATGGCGTGGTCGTCGGCCTGCCCGGCACGGGCGACGACAATCTGGAATATACCGTCCAGTCGCTGAAGGCCGTCGCGTCGCGCTTCGGCTTGCAGCTGCCGCCGGGTGCCAATCCGGGGATGAAGAACGCGGCGGTCGTCATGATCACCGCGGACCTGCCGCCCTTCGCCAAGCCGGGGCAGAAGCTGGACATCACCGTCGCCTCGATGGGCAAGGCCAAGTCCTTGCGCGGCGGCAGCCTCGTGCTGACGCCGCTGCTGGGTGCGGATAACCAGATCTACGCCATGGCGCAGGGCAATCTTGCGGTCGGTGGCCTGGGTGCCGAGGGCGCGGACGGATCGAAGATCGTCGTCAACGTGCCCTCCGCCGGGCGCATTCCGGACGGTGCCACCGTCGAACGTGCGGTCGCGACCGGATTCGATTCGACGCCCAACCTGACCTTCAACCTGGCGCGTGCCGATTTCACCACGGCGCAGAATGTCGCGCAGGCGATCAACGCGAAGCTGGGCTTCGGCACCGCCGAGGCGATCGACGGCGTGTCGATCGCGGTGCGCGCGCCGCCGGGGGCCGACGTGCGCGCGACGCTGATGTCGACGATCGAGAACCTCGACGTCGTGTCGGCCGAGCCGCCGGCAAAAGTAATTGTAAATGCACGCACCGGAACGGTCGTTATCAATTCTGCGGTGCGGGTGGGTCCGGCCGCGGTGACGCACGGCAAGCTGACCGTGCGCATCGACGAGAACCAGCGGATCAGCCAGCCTGCTCCGTTCAGCCAGGGCCAGACCGCGCTGGAGCGCAAGTCCAACGTGTCGGTCGAGGAGGAGAAGAAGCCGATGTTCCTGCTCACGCCCGGGCCGAAGCTCGCCGATGTGGTGAAGGCGGTGAACGCGATCGGTGCGTCGCCGGCCGACTTGGTCGCGATCCTCGAGGCGCTGAAGGAAGCCGGCAGCCTGAAGGCGGAGTTGATCGTCCTGTGACCGGGCCATCGATCTCGACTGGCGTCTCTGGCGCCGGGGGTATCTCGACCGATACGTCGCGCCTCAAGACCGCGGACAACCTGAAGAAGGCCGGCCAGCAGTTCGAGGCGGTGTTCACCGGCATGATGCTGAAGAGCATGCGTCAGGCGAAGCTGGCCGATCCGCTGTTCGATTCGAAGGCGATCGATACCTTTACCGAGATGCAGGACGCCCGCGTCGCGCAGACGATGTCGGAGACGACGCCGCTCGGCATCGGCAAGGCGATGACCGCCTTCCTCGCCAAGAAGCAATCGGATCTTAACGACTCCACGGCAGATCCGCCCAAATGAGCGATATGCTGTCGATCGGCGCGTCCGGCGTCCGCGCGTATCAAACCGCGCTTGCGACCGTTGGCGAGAACATCGCCAACGTGAATTCGGCCGGCTACACGCGTCGACAGGTCGCGCTGAACGAAGTGGCCGGCGTCGGCACGACCTTCGCTTATGCCGCTGGCAACGGCGTGACGCTGACCGGCGTTACCCGATCGACCGACATCTATTCCAGCCGCGCGCTGCGCGCCGCGAACAGCGACCTGTCGCGCACGACCAGCGGTGCGGCCTGGCTGGATCGTATCCAGGGCGCGCTGACCGGCAATGCGCTGACGTCGCGCGTCACCAATTTCTTCGGCGCGGCGCAGGCGCTCGCCGCCGAACCCGATTCGACCGCGTTGCGCACTGGCATGGTCAGCGCCGCGACGTCCGCCGCCATTGCCTTCACCGCGACGGGCCGGGCGTTCGACCAGATCGATGCCGATATCGATACCGCCGGCAACCAGGCCGCGCAGGATCTGAGCTCGCTCGGCGTGTCGCTGTCCAAGATCAACGAAGGCATCAGCCGCTCGCAGCCGGGCAGCACCGCCGCGGCGCAGCTGATGGACCAGCGCGACGACATCCTGTCGCAGATGAGCAACCTCAGCGACATCACGACGACGTTCGATTCGATCGGCCGTGCGACGGTCAACCTCGGCGGATCGAGCGGCGCGCCGTTCGTGCGCGGCACCGGTGCCGGCACCGTCACCTATGCGCGCGACGACACCGGCAAGATCGCCTTCAGCATCACGGTGGGTATCGAGAAGACGCAGATCACCCCCGGCGGCGGCACGCTCGGCGGTCTGGTGGATGGCGCGCAACGCGCCTCGTCGATCCGCGACGTGCTCAATTCGGTCGCGGGGCAGTTCGTAAAGACGGTCAACGACAGCCAAGCGGCGGGCAAGGACCAGAACAACCAGACCGGCGCCGCGATGTTCGTCATCGACCAGACGCGACCGGCGACCGAGATGAGCGTCGCTGACGGTTTCGTCGGCAGCCAGATCGCCGCGGGCACCGGTGGCGGATCGCGCGATGCATCGAACCTCGCCGCGCTGGAAGCGACCCGCAACAGCAAGGGCTATGAGGCGCAGCTGACGACGCTCGTCACCGACAATGCCACCGCCTACAAACAGAAGAACACGATCGCGGACGCGCAGACGTCGATCCGCGACGGCGCGGCGACGGCGCTGTCGTCCTCGACCGGCGTCAATCTCGATTCGGAGGCGGTCGATCTCATTCGCTTCCAACAGGCCTATGCCGCCTCGAGCCGCGTGATCCAAGTCGCGCGCGAGACGATGCAGACGCTTCTGGATATGCGGTAGGATTGCCCATGCAGATTTCGACCAGCCTGTTCTACAGCAACGCCTCCAGCCGCTTGTCCAAGATGAGCGACAAGGCGTCGGAGTTGCAGACGCAGATCGCCACCGGCAAGAAGCTGATCAAGCCGTCCGACGATCCCGCCGGCGCGCAGCAGCTCGCCGAACTCGATCGTCGCGACGCCGATGCGGCGGTGTACGGCACCAATCTGACGCTGGCGAGCTCGCTGCTCGATCAGGCGGATGGTGTACTCAAGCAGATCACCACGCAGCTGACGCGCGCGACCGAACTCGCGACGCAGGCGGCGACGGGCACGCAGACCGATGCCGCGCGCAAGAGCATCGCGACCGAAATCACCTCGGTCGTCCAGTCGCTGGTCACGCTCGCCAATTCGCGCAACGTGCGCGGCCAGCCGCTGTTCGGCACCGTCGACGGCACCAAGGCGGTGACCGACAATGGCAACGGCACCTTCACCTTCCCGGCGAACAACACGCTCGTGTCTGAAGTGCCGATTGCCGACGGACAGACGATCCAGGCGACCGAGAGCGCCAAGACGATTTTCGACCTGGGCAATGGCGACAATACGCTGGCGATGCTGAGCCGCATGGCGGCGACGCTGAACGGCGGTGGCGACGTGTCGTCGTCGATGAGCACGGCGCTCGATTCGCTGAGCCAGGCCGTCGATCAGGTCGCCAACGTGCAGGCCTCGGTCGGGTCGCGGTCGGCGCGCGTCGATCTGCAACAGCAACTGCTGACCACCGCGAACACCGATCGCGCCGAGCTACGCGGCAAGCTGGAACAGGTCGACGTCACCGACGCGATCGTCCAGTTGCAGCAGATGATGACCGCTCTGTCGGCGTCGCAGGCGAGCTTCACCAAGCTCTCGCAGCTCTCACTGTTCGATTACTTGAAGTAACGCGGTTCGGGCCGACGTGCGTGAAGTCCCGTCGCCGCACAAGCGGCGGTCGTGGCCGCGTGCCGTTCGGACGGCGGGGCGTTGCAACAGGTTTTTGTCCGAAACGGCCAAATCCGGGGCATGGTAACCACTTGTCTAGGAAATGCGGTTAACCCGGTAAGCCACAAGAGTCGGCATCGCCGGCTAAACGGGGGTTCCCACAGTGTTTCCTGCGATCGGTCTCGTCGTTCTACTCGGCATGGTGTTCGGCGGTTTCGCCATCACCGGCGGTGCCCTGGGCCCCGTGTTCGAGGCGATCCCGCACGAGATGCTCATCATCGGCGGCGCCGCAGCGGGCGCGCTGATCATCGGCAACTCCGGCGCCGAACTGAAGGCGATGGGCGGCGGCCTCGCCAAGGTGTTCAAGGGCCCCAAGTACAAGAAGCAGGACTATCTCGACGTCATCTTCCTTGTCAGCAAGCTGATGAAGATGCTGCGCATGGACGGTCCGATCGCCCTCGAACCGCATGTCGAGGACCCCAAGTCGTCGTCGGTGTTCAGCGAATATCCGCGGCTGCTCGCCGACCACACGCTGGTCAATCTGATCGCCGATACGCTGCGTCTGGTCGTGGTGTCGTCGGGCACGCTCGACGTGCATGCGGTGGAAGAGGTGATGGACCATGCGATCAAGTCGCACCACCACGAGGTCGAGGGGCCGGAGCATACGCTGACCAGCCTCGCCGATTCGCTGCCTGCGCTCGGCATCGTCGCCGCGGTGCTCGGCATTGTGAAGACGATGGGCTCGATCGACAAGCCGCCGTCGGTGCTCGGCGGCATGATCGGCTCGGCGCTGGTGGGTACGTTCATGGGCGTGTTGCTGGCGTACGGCATCGTCAATCCGCTCGCCGGGCGCCTGAAACAGATCATCCATGCCGACGCCGCCATCTATCATGTCGTCAAGCAGATCATCATCGCCTCGCTGCACGGTCACCCGCAGCCGCTGGTGATCGAGGCCGCGCGCAGCGGCATCGCGCACAAGAACCAGCCCGGCTTCGCCGAGGTGTTCGACGGCTTGCGCGGCAAGTAAGATCCGATGGCGCGCGCAGCACCGCACGGCAATAACCAGCCGCCCAAGATCGTTATCGTCAAGAAGATCACCATCGCCGGTGGTGGTCACCATGGCGGTGCGTGGAAGGTTGCCTATGCCGACTTCGTGACCGCGATGATGGCGTTCTTCCTGCTCCTGTGGCTGCTCGGCGCGACCACGGAGAAGCAGCGCAAGGGTATCGCCGACTATTTCGCGCCGACGCTGATCGACAAGAAGTCGCTGGGCCTGGGCGGCAACGGCGTGCTGGGCGGTGAATCGATCCTCAGCAACAACAAGCTGGGTCCGAAGGCGGCGGCGGCGCCGATCGCATCGATCGGCGTGCCGATCATGCAGACCGGCGGCGACCGTAGCGGCACGGGCGACAAGGGATCGCTGCGCAATCCGACCGCGACCGCGCTCGACCAGAAGGCGTTCGAGGCGATCAAGCAGGAGATCGAGAAGCAGATCATGAGCTCGAAGAGCCTGTCGAAGCTCGCGAGCCATATCCGCTTCGTGCCGACGCAGGACGGGCTGCGTATCGATCTGGTCGACGATGCCGATTATTCGATGTTCGCGCTGGGTACGACGGCGCTGGATTCGCGGGCGTCGGACCTGATCGGGATGATCGCCGGCACGATCGCGGGGACGCCCAACACGATCATGATCCGCGGCCATACCGACAGTGTGCCCTATGGAGACCCCAGGGCGATGAACAATTGGATGCTGTCATCGGGCCGCGCGGAATCGACGCGGCGGCGCCTGGCGCTGGGCGGCATTCCGGAATCGCGCTTCGAACGGATTGAGGGCGTGGCGGATCGCGAGCCGATCGTGGTCAACGACCCCGGCGATCCGCGCAATCGCCGCGTCGCGATTACCCTGCTCTATCGCAAGGGCGTGTTCGGCCAATAATGGGCCTGCGTCATTGCCGGATACGAAAGACCCGCGCGGAGGATTGCCTTCCGCGCGGGTCTTGCGTTCGTCCCCTCCATCGCCGTGGGGGCGGCGGCGGAGGGGGGAGAGATTAAGCCTCGACGGCGTCCGCGGGCTTGCGGCCGCGCTTGGCAGCGGCGGCGCCGTCGCCCTTGCGCGCGCCAGGCTTGCGGCCGAGACCGATCTTCTTGGCCATCGCGCGGCGGCTTTCCGAATAGGTTTCGGCGACCATCGGGTAATCCGGCTTCAGGCCATAACGTTCGCGATATTCGGCCGGCGTCATGCCATGGGTGGCGAGGTGACGACGCAAGGTCTTGTACGGCTTGCCGTCGATCATCGAGATGATGTGATCCTTCGACGCCAGCGACTTACGGACTGAAACCGCGGGCGTATATTCAGTCGCCGGTGCGCTTTCCGTTTCCGTGGTGCCGGTGCCAAGCAGCGCCGAGACGGTGTCGTGCATCTTGCCGAGGAAGGCCGGGACCTCATCAGCGGAAATACGGGTGTTGGGGTTGCCGAGCCAAGCAATCGTCAGTTCGGTTGCCAGTTCGACGGCGTTCAGGTCGGACGTTTCATCAGTCATAGTTTGCTCCTTTGACTGACAATAGCCCTAGACCAGAGACAAGGCGCGTCAACCCTGCGACGACCCGAATTGATAGGTAGATCAAGTCAAATTTAGGAAAGAGAATGAAAATACTGTCATTAAGACTGATCAGACCGATCGTGACGCGCCTGCGGCCCGCACAGCGGCAAGATCCGGATAGCCGTTGACCGCCATCAGCAGATCCGCCTCTGCCAAGATACAGCGCAGGACATGTGCCGCGCCGGCCGCGCCGTCGAGCGCCAGTCCATAGCTGTAGGGGCGGCCGACACCGACTGCGGCGGCGCCCAGGGCCAGCGCCTTCACCACGTCGCTGCCGGAGCGGACGCCGGAATCGAACAGAACGGGCGTACCGCCCGCCGCGGCGACGACGCCCGGCAGCATGTCGATCGCGGCGATGCCGCCGTTCGCCTGCCGGCCGCCGTGGTTCGAGCAATAGATGGCGTCGGCGCCGGTATCGATGGCGCGGCGTGCATCGTCGGGGTGGCAGATGCCCTTCAGGATCAGCGGCAGTTTGGTGAGCGAGCGCAGCCAGGGCATGTCGTCCCAGGTCAGCACCTTGCCGAAGGTCGCCGCCCAGGTGCGCACCGCGGCAGCAGGGTCCTGCTCGGGCGGGGTTTGCAGCAGGCGGCGGAAGACGGGGTCGCTGAAATAATTGGCGAGCACATGGCCGCGGAGTTGCGGGAAGTTGCCGGTGTTGAGGTCGCGCGGGCGCCAGCCGGTGACCCAGGTGTCGAGCGTCACCACGATGCCCTTGTAGCCCGCCGTCTCCGCACGCGAGACGAGGCTGGCGGCGAGGTCGCGATCCTTGGGCGTGTAGAGCTGGAAGAAGCCGGGGGTGTCGCCCATCGCGCGGGCTACGTCCTCCAGCGGATCGTTCGACAAGGTGGAGGCGATCAGCGGCACGCGCGTCTCGGCGGCGGCGCGGGCGGCGGCGAGGTCGCCGTGGCCGTCGGGGGTCATCAGTCCGGTGACGCCGATCGGCGCCATGAAGATCGGGCTGGGGAGGCGTACCCCGAGCAGATCGATCGACAGGTCGCGGGTGGCGCAATCGACCATCATCCGCGGCACCATGCCCCAGTGGCGGAAGGCGGCGGCGTTATGATCCTGCGTATATTCGTCGCCGCAGCCGCCCTGGACGTAGTCGCGCACCGATGCCGGCATCGCGGCGGTGGCGCGCGCGGCGAGCGTGGCGAAGTCGACGGGCACCTTGGGCACCACGCCGGACAGGCCGGCGAAGTAGATCGCGTTCTGATAGTCGCCGTAATGGGGCATCGGGTGGGGCTTTCCTCTTTGGGGCCGTCACCCCGGCCTTGAGCCGGGGTCCCGCTTCCGCGACGAGCCCGAAGAAGCGGAACCCCGGGTCAAGCCCGGGGTGACGAAAGGGGAGGGCGTCAGGTGCGATAGCTCGAGTCGATGCGGTCGAGCTTGCGCAGCAGTGCGGGCCAGGCGAGGCCTTGCGCGAGCATCGCCATGCCGGCGCCGCTCGACTGTTCCTCGACCTTTTCGGCGACGCCTTGGTTGGGAGTGTTGAGGTTCTCGCGGCCGGCGCTGAGCATCAGGATCTGCGCTTCGCAGGCGCGTTCGAGGAAGTACATGCGCACGAACGCCTGCGCGACGCTGGCGCCGACCGCGAGCGTGCCGTGGTTGCGCAGGATCATGCTGCTCTTGGTGCCCAGGTCCGCGACCAGCCGCTCCCGTTCGTCCAGCTCGGTCGCGATGCCTTCGAAGTCGTGATAGGCCACGTCGTGGCCGGCGATCATCGCGGTCTGCGTATGGGGCAGCAGCCCTTCGCGCATCGCCGATACCGCCTGCCCGTGCGGCGTGTGGAGGTGGAGCACCGCGGCGGCATCGTCGCGTGCGGCATGGATCGCCGAATGGATGACGAAGCCGGCGCGGTTCACTGGCGCGGGCGTATCGTCGATCTTGTTGCCGTCGAGGTCGATCTTGACCAGCGACGAGGCGGTGATCTCTTCGAACATCAGATTGTACGGGTTGATGAGGAAGTGATGCTCCGGCCCCGGCACGCGCGCGGACAGATGCGTGAAGATCAGGTCGTCCCAGCCATAATGCGCGACCAGGCGATAGGCGGCGGCGAGGTCGACGCGCAGCGCCCATTCCTCGGGGCTGATCGAGTCGCGCCGCGACGCCGTAACGGAATCGGGACGTAGAGCGGTGGCCATGGGTGATCCTCTCTCTTTTCTATGGGCTTAGGATGCCATGGATCGCGGCGAGGGGACAGGGCGTGCGGCCGCGGAAAGTCACAAAAGTCACGCCCACGCACGTGTTTCGCGGAAGCGAGCATTGCGGGCGGCAGGGGGGCGAGATCGGACATCAGCAGCGCGGCTCCGGTGCAAAGCGAGTCGCGCGGTGTAGGCGAGGCGGGGGCGTGTAGGACAGTTTGTCTCGTGGAATGTCCAACATGGATGCATGTAGAAGCGGGTGGCTTGATTGCGGAATTTGTGTAGCTACATAAAGGGGGTGGATGTGGAGATCAGCTTCGATCCCAAGAAACGCGACAAGGTGCTGCGTGAGTGTGGCCTCGACTTTGCCGCCGCAGCTCGGGTGTTCGAGGGGCGAAGCCGGACCGTCATCGACGACCGTGTCGATTACGGTGAGGTGCGTCAGATCACGTATGGCTGGATGGGGCAGGTCGCGGTGGCGGTGGTCTGGACGGAGCGCGATGGCGCATGCCGCGTGATCTCGATGCGACGAATGCACCAATGGGAGATCAGATATGTCGGATTGGATTGACCCCGATGACGCCCCCGAATTGACGGAGGACATGGCGGCGATCGCTGAGGTTCGCGTCGGCGGCAGGGTGGTTCGCCCGGCGAGCGGCTATCTCGGACCCGATGGTGTCGTACGTGGCCGTCCACCGTTGCGCGAGCAGGCCAAGCGTCAGGTGACGCTGCGGCTCGACCCCGATGTGATCGAGCGGTTCCGCGCGGACGGGCCAGGCTGGCAGGGGCGGATGAACGCGGCGCTGCGCAAGGCGGCGGGGCTTTAGGTCTTCTATCAGTTAACGACCTTTTTGCTCTGGCTCTGGCAAGTCCAGAGAAAGCTGTTTTGCTCTAGCGAATCTCGCTAGAAGCTGCTTCGTCATCGCGCTTCTAAAGACGCGATAGGCCGCCATGCCTCTGTTCTGAGTCATGAATTCATCCACTTGCTCCTTGACGCCCTCGTAATGCGCTGCGACAGCGTCGTAATCGAAGATACTAGTCCCATCTGTTTCGCATCTTAGGCTGAGCATGTAAAGAAGGTGAAAAACGCCTTCAATTACCCAGCTTTCATCGTACGTCTTCTTCAGGCGCGAGTTCATGGCTGATAGTGCTCGCCGTCTATCCTCATCAACCATCTTATACAGACGCCACACAACAACGACGTTCTCAGCAGACAGAATTGATTCATCAAATACCCAGTGGTAATACTCCCCAAATATACGATTCGAGGATGTTTTTGCGCGATCTGGCTCACGCAGCACATACGCGAGAATAACCTGACCTAATTTTACGGCGTCGATCCGTTTATCTGCCGCCTGATCAATATGCTGGTCATTTTTGCGCTCATAGTAATAGCCGTATCCGTTGAGCGCATTTTCCAATTTAAGTTGGATGGAGTCGTTAGATCGAATGTCACGGCTTCTAATCGGCGTTTGACTATTTGTTGCCTCTGCGACGCTATTAGTAAAGTGCCTGTCGGCCGTCTCGATCACGCGTATGAGAAGCTTAACGTCATATATTCTATTGATATCGCTTCGCGCGGCCTCAAATAGCGCGTGTGACGTCTGTCCGCCATTTACAATTTGTGGGTTCAGCATGCGAACCTTAGGACTTGCCGCACGAGGCTGGTAGTCCATCTTGTCACATACAATCGTGATACCGTTATTCAAATACCAAAATTGCGTATTCTCCCTACTTACCGCTGTCGCAAGAATCTTTCTATTGACATCATTTTCCTCACCCAATAAAGTCGAATATTATCTTCAAATAGAGAATCATCAACCTCTTGAGGAAATTCGGGGTCGCCTATTAGGCGGACGATTTCGTCTCCCCTTACAGTTCCAATAAGACCCTTTGCAAATCCATCAGTCCGACCATAGTACTGATCTTCAACAAGAGATAATGTATATTCTCGATCGGATACGGCGCTCTTTGTTAGAAAGCGACTGAACCAGAGTAGATCATGTTGTCGTAAAGTGGCGTGCTGATAAGGTCTTAAAGCATCTTCAAACCTCTCCTTGTGGGAGGCGATTAAGGGGGATGCATTATTGCAGAGGTGGACATGGATCGAGTAAACAGCCTCATCCAGCGCGGACCATATGGCCTGTACCTTGCTCCATAATAGAGAATTGCAAGTCGACTCTAGTGATGGATCTTTTCTGAAACATCCATCAAGGAAACTGAGAATTTTATCGATTTCGTTGGATGGAAAAGAGCCTGCTGTTTTCTCGAATGTGCTAACGTACTTAAACTGGAAGATATGTATTGCGCGTTTTTCCAGCCGGCTATCGATAAACAGGGCATCAACGCCCCTGTCGTCGCCGCCGTCCGTTATCGCGCTGCGGATTTCGTCGTCGTCGATTTTAAGAATTTTGGACAACGCAAAATATTGAAAGGCTTTGCTCTCCTCTTGGAGAGCGAGAGAGCGCTGAAAAGCATGGACGTTAGTGCGGACTTGGCTCCAATCTAGAAGCGTTGGCTTTGCTGTTGTTGACGGCATCCGCACCCCCACATGTGATTCCTGTCAGCCTACATCGCTAACAGACGAATTTGCACGCGTTTTCAGCAACGGCGCCAGATACTTCCCCGTAAAGCTCCTCGGTTCCTTCACCACCTCTTCCGGCGTGCCGGTGGCGACGATTTCGCCGCCCTTCACGCCGCCTTCCGGCCCCAAATCCACGATCCAGTCTGCCGTCTTGATGACGTCGAGATTGTGTTCGATGACGACGACGGTGTTGCCCTGCTCGACCAGGGCGTGGAGGACTTCGAGCAACTTGCGCACGTCTTCGAAGTGCAGGCCCGTCGTCGGTTCGTCGAGGATGTAGAGCGTGTTGCCGGTGGCGCGGCGCGAGAGTTCCTTGGCGAGCTTGACGCGCTGCGCTTCGCCGCCCGACAGGGTGGTCGCCTGCTGGCCGACCTTGACGTAGCCCAGACCCACCTCGACCAGCATCTCCATCTTGTCGCGGATCGGCGGCACGGCCTTGAAGAACTCCGCGGCATCCTCGACGGTCATGTCGAGCACGTCGGCGATGCTCTTGCCCTTGAACTTCACCTCCAGCGTCTCGCGATTGTAGCGGGCGCCGTGGCAGACGTCGCAGGTGACGTAGACGTCGGGGAGGAAGTGCATCTCGATCTTGAGCACGCCGTCGCCCTGGCACGCCTCGCAGCGGCCGCCCTTGACGTTGAAGCTGAAGCGGCCGGGCTTGTAGCCGCGCGCCTGCGCCTCCGGCAGGCCGGCGAACCAGTCGCGGATCTGCGTGAAGCTGCCGGTGTAGGTCGCCGGGTTCGACCGCGGCGTGCGGCCGATCGGCGACTGGTCGATGTCGATGACCTTGTCGAGGTGCTGGAGCCCGGTGACCTTATCGTGCTTGCCCGCCAGGATGCGCGCGCCGTTGAGCGCCCGCGCGGCGGCGGCGTAGAGCGTGTCGATCGTGAAGCTCGACTTGCCCGAGCCCGACACGCCGGTGATGCAGGTGAAGGTGCCGAGCGGGATCGACGCCGTCACGCCGGTGAGGTTGTTGGCACGGGCGTTGTGGACGGTCAGCTTCTTGCCGTTGCCCTTGCGGCGTTCCGCGGGGACGGGGACTTCGCGCGTGCCGTTGAGGTAATCGGCGGTGATGCTGGTCTTGCTCTTGAGCAATTGCTTGAGCGTTCCCTGCGCGACGATCTGGCCGCCGTGGACGCCGGCGCCCGGCCCCATGTCGATGACGTAATCGGCGGTGCGGATCGCATCCTCGTCATGTTCGACGACGAGCACGGTGTTGCCGAGGTCGCGCAGGCGCCTGAGTGTCGCGAGCAGCATGTCGTTGTCGCGCTGGTGCAGGCCGATCGACGGTTCGTCGAGGACGTACAAGACGCCCGACAGGCCGCTGCCGATCTGCGACGCCAGGCGGATGCGCTGGCTCTCGCCGCCCGACAGCGTGCCGCTGGTGCGATCGAGATTGAGGTAATCGAGGCCGACGTTGTTGAGGAAGCCCAGGCGCTCGACGATCTCCTTCAGGATGCGTTCGGCGATCGCGCGCTGCTGGTCGCCCAGGTGGTTGGGCAGATCGGTGAAGAAGGCGAGCGCGTCGACCACGGAGAGGTGCGTGGCGTGGGCGATGTCGGTCTTGGCGATCTTGACCGCGAGCGCTTCGGGCTTGAGGCGCGCGCCGTGGCAGACCTCGCACGGGCGCGACGACTGGTATTTGCCCAGCTCCTCGCGCATCCACGCGCTCTCGGTCTGGAGCAGGCGGCGGTTGAGGTTGCCGATCACGCCCTCGAACGGTTTCTTGACGTCGTAGCTCTTCTTGCCGTCGACGAAGGTGAGCGTGACCGCCTTGCCCTTGGTGCCGAACAGGATGACGTCCTGCGTTTCGGGGTGCAGGTCCTTCCACGGCGTATCGAGGTCGAATTTGTATTCGCGCGCGAGGGAGCCGAGGACCTGCATGTAATAGGGGCTGGGCGGGTTGGACTTCGCCCATGGGACGACGGCGCCCTTCTTGATGCTGAGGTCGTGGTTGGGGACGACGAGGTCTTCGTCGAACAGCAGTTTTTCGCCGAGGCCGTCGCACGCGGGGCAGGCGCCCTGGGGGGCGTTGAAGCTGAAGAGGCGCGGCTCGATCTCGGCGATGGTGAAGCCGCTGATCGGGCAGGCGAACTTCTCGCTGAACACGATGCGGCCGGCGGGTGCGTTGTCGCCGAGGACTTCGGACTTGGGGGTGTGCGGTTCGACCGGGTCCGCCGGGTCGATATAGGCGAGGCCGTCGGCGAGCTTCAGCGCGGTTTCAAAGCTTTCGGCCAGGCGCGTGGCGGCGTCAGCACGGACGACGAGACGGTCGACGACGATCTCGATGTCGTGCTTGTACTTCTTGTCGAGCGCGGGGGCCTCGTCGATCTCATGGATCGTGCCGTCGATGCGCACGCGGGTGAAGCCCGCCTTCTGCCATTCGGCGAGTTCCTTGCGATATTCGCCCTTGCGCCCGCGGACGACGGGGGCGAGCAGGTACAGGCGCGTGCCTTCGGGCAGCGCCATGACGCGGTCGACCATCTGGCTAACCGTCTGCGCGGCGATCGGCTCGCCGGTGGCGGGCGAATAGGGGATGCCGACGCGCGCCCAAAGCAGGCGCATGTAATCGTAGATTTCGGTGACGGTCGCGACGGTCGAGCGCGGGTTGCGCGACGTCGTCTTCTGCTCGATCGAGATGGCGGGCGACAGGCCCTCGATATGGTCGACGTCGGGCTTCTGCATCAGCTCGAGGAACTGGCGTGCATAGGCCGACAGCGATTCGACGTAGCGGCGCTGCCCCTCGGCATAGATGGTGTCGAAGGCGAGGCTGGATTTGCCCGAGCCCGACAGGCCGGTGATGACCGTCAACGTGTCGCGGGGGATGTCGACGTCGACGTCCTTGAGATTGTGCTCGCGCGCGCCGCGGACGGAAATTTTGGTCAGCATGAAGCGGGTTCTACTTCTGTTCTGTTTCTGATGCTAGTCTGGCACGTAGGAACGCACCGCGCGAATTTCGAGCCGCATTGAAAGCATCCGAGCGGTGTCTTACGTCTGTGCCACACGAGGAGAATGCGCGATGGGCAAGAAGCACAAGAAGGCGAAGCTTCCCAAGGAAGTGCTGGGCGTGAAGCTGCCCAAGGAGGTGCGCGAGGTAGGCGGGGCGCTGATGGAGAAGGCGAACAGCCCGCAGGGGCGCGAGATGCTGGCGGCGGGGCTGACGATGGCCGCGGCGGCGGCGACCGCGGCGCTGGCCAAGGGGCGGGCCGAGCGCGCCGCGAAGCCGGAGGCGCCGCGCCCGCCCCAGGCGCCGGTGTCGCCCGTTCCCCCCGTGCCGCCTGTCCCTCCGGTGCCGCCGCAGGGGACGCAGACGCAGCCCGATCCGCAAGCGATCGCCGATGCGGTGGGCAAGGCGGCGGAAGCGATGCTGGGGCGGCTATTTGGGCGTAAAGACTGAAGGGCGAGGTTTGCGCGGCGTTTGCTGTCCGTCCAGCATAGGACCGGCGCTGCGGAGCCATGACCATCCAGGCTGCGCCCGTGACAACTTCCATCTAGCCCCACGAGCGATATCCATCAGCCCGCAGCTGTACGATGTGATCGGCCGCTCGTTCACGATGGGCGCCCGCGTGCGCTTCTGATCGCACGACCCCATATGATGGCCTGAGGGACGGCGGTTCGAGAGGGCCGCCGCCCTTTTTGCGTGTGCCTCGCGGCCTGCTTCCGGCTGCGATTTCTCCGCGTCAGCCCGCGGCGCAACTTGGGCGTCCTCACCTGCCCCTTCGCGCAACATAGCGCCACTTGCTGTGGCTGTTTTGCAACGCAACGTTGCTGAAAGCGGAAATAGGTCAGCAATACGTGCTTTACGCGAGCAAGACAGTCACACAAGCGTCACGCAGTCCAGAAGACTGACATTCCAAATCGATGACGCATGGGGCGACCGAAAACGGCGCCGTTGCAAAGGGGATATACGTGACGAAAACCGCTCGATTCGATGTGACGCGCAAGGCGGCTCTGCTCGCCGCGGCGACGCCGCTGGCGCTGATGCTGGGAGCCGCTCCGGCGTTCGCGCAGACGACGGCGCAGACGCCTGCGCAGCTCGAGATCAAGGATCAGCAGACCGATCCGACGACGACGCAGGGCGCGAGCGATCAGGACAAGGCGAGCGACATCGTCGTCACCGGTTCGCTGTTCCGTCGCACCGACACCGAAACCCCGTCGCCCGTCACCGTGCTGACCAGCGACACGCTGGCCAAGGCCGGCATCACCACCGCGTCGGACGCGATCCGCTCGATCTCGGCCGACAGCGCGGGCTCGATCGGCACCGGCTTCCAGTCGGGCTTCTCGGCCGGCGGTTCGGCCGTGTCGCTCCGCGGCCTCGGCGTGTCGTCGACGCTGGTGCTGATCGACGGCCTGCGTTCGGCGAACTTCCCGCTGAACGACGACGGCCATAACGCATACGTCGACCTCAACTCGATCCCGTTCAGCCTGGTCGACCGCATCGAAGTGCTGAAGGACGGCGCATCGTCGACCTATGGCGCGGACGCGATCGGCGGCGTGGTCAACGTGATCCTGAAGAAGCACTTCACCGGCATCGACGGCCTGGTCGAGGGCGGCGTCGCCGAGCGCGGCGATGCCAGCCACCAGCGCGCGCAGCTGACGCTGGGCTATGGCGACTATGACCGCCAGGGCTTCAACGTCTATCTGAACGGCGAATATCAGCGTGACGGCCGCGTTTCGAACCACAGCCGCGGCTTCCCGTACAACACCCAGGACCTGACCCCGATCGGCGGCCTGGACAATAACGCGTCCGACCAGTCGCTGACCGTCAACGTGCCGACCGCCTATGTTACGCGCGTCCGCCAGACCGACCTCAACAACCCGCTCGCCGGCCAGGTCGGCGCGCCGCTGACCACGCGCTACGACGCGTTGGGCTTGGCCAATTGCGCGCGCGACACGTTCGCCGTCACCACCGGTTCGGCGCAGGGCACCGGCTGCAAGTACGACCTGGTCGACCTGTATCGCCAGATTCAGCCGCTGCAGGAGCGCTACTCGCTGCAGGGCCGCGTCAGCGTCCGCATCGCCGACAATGTTGAAGGCTATATCACCGGCAGCTACAGCCGTAGCGACGTCAGCATCAACGGCACGCCCTCGGCGATCCGCAACACGCAGCCGTTCGGTGGCGCACCGTCGGTCGCGTCGAACAACCCCGGCATCGTCCTGCCGGTGTACATCTGCGCGGCGGGCACCAATTGCGCGACCGCGGCGAACCGCCAGCTCAACCCGAACAACCCCTATGCGGCAGCGTTCGCCAACGACCCGACCAACGGCGCGGCGCGCATCTATTATCTGTTCGGCGACATCCCCGGCGGCAGCGATCGCAAGAACGAGGTGTACCGCGCCACCGCAGGCCTGAACGGCAATTTCGGCGACGGCCGTTACAACTGGCGTGTCGAGGGCGTGTACGCACGCGACGAGATTCAGCTGACGCAGCGCGGCCTGATCAACATCGCGGGCCTCGCCCAGGCGATCAACACGGGGGCGTACAATTTCGTCAACCCGTCGCAGAACAGCGCGGCGGTGCGCAACGCGATCTCGCCCAACAAGGTGACGCCGTCGTTCTCGACCCAGGCGGCGCTGGATGCGTCGCTGTCAGCACGCCTCGCCGACCTGCCGGGCGGTCCGCTCCAGCTCGCCATCGGCGGCCAGGTGCGCCGCGAGACGCTGGAGAACAACAACCAAAATGCCGCGCTGGACACCTACGGCCTGTCGACCGCCTCGGCGTTCGGGTCGCACACCGTGTCGGCCGCCTATTTCGAAGCCGATGCGCCGATTCTCGACCAGGTCGAGTTGAACGTGTCGGGTCGCTACGACCACTATTCGGAAGGCTTCAGCCACTTCTCGCCGAAGGTCGGCGTCAAGTTCACGCCGATCAAGGAACTGGCGATCCGCGGCACCTATGCCGAGGGCTTCCGCGCGCCGACCTTCGCCGAATCGGGTCCGCGCAGCCAGTATGCGGGCTTCGTGTCGACGACCCCGCCGTGTAACTTCATCCTGCAGCACGGTGGCACCGGCACGGCGGCGTCGTGCTCGGCGAACGGTAACCCGTATAACCTCAACTACAACCTGGGACGCGGCCTTGCCGGCAACCCCAACCTCCAGCCGGAAATCTCGCGCAGCTTCACCGGCGGCGTGATCTTCCAGCCGGTGCGCTGGCTGAGCCTGACGGTCGATTATTACAACGTCCGCAAGAAGAATCTGATCGTCACCGGTCCGGACTTCGGCAAGGCGGTTGCGGCCTATTACAATTCGGCGAACCTCGCCGCGGCGCAGACCGCGGTGGCCGGGGTCGGCCAGGGCTATTCGGTGAACACGACCGACGCGGTCGATCCGCTGTTCCCGAACGCGCTGCCGCGCGTATTGATCATCAACGTGCCGTATGTGAACGCGAACTATGCGCTAACCTCGGGCATCGATTTCTCGGCGACGGCGACCGTGCCGCTGGGCGATGGGATCAAGTTCACCAGCCGCATCGAAGCGACGCACGTCATCAAGTACAACCTCGTCACCTCCGCGGGTGTGCAGCATTATGCCGGCACGATGGGCCCGTACGACCTGTCGTCGGGCAACGGCACGCCGTCGTGGCGCGGCAACTGGCAGAACACGTTGGACTTCGGCGATTACTCGCTGTCGGCGACGGCGTTCTACGTCAGCCGGATCAAGGCGGTGTCGGAAGACCAGGGCCTGCCGCTCGATTGCGCCAACGGCAATTTGTACACGCGTTCGTCGCCGCAGAACGAAGCCTTCTGCTACGTCAGCCCGTTCATCAACGTCGATCTGAACGGCACGGTGAAGGTCAACGACAAGTTCACCTTCTTCCTCAACGTGAAGAACGTGTTCGACGCCAAGGCGCCGGTCGCGCCGGCCGCCTATTCGAGCGCGCCGAACTTCCTGACCACCTGGCATTACGCCGGCCTGATCGGGCGCCAGTATCGCGCGGGGGCGTCGTTCCGCTTCTAAGCGGGTCATTGACGGCATACCTGGCACCTGGGGGGCTCCGCTGCGGCGGGGCCCCTCACATGGGAGTTCTCAGGTCAAGAGGCTGTGCGGTAGAGCGTGCAGCCTCTTTCCTTCCGCACAATCATATCTGTTCTACCTTGCCGGTTCGGCTGCCAGCCGCAGCAATGAACCAAAACAGCGCGCCTGCAATAGCGCCTAATAGGGCAATTTGGCCGACGTAGTAGAAGTTCATCAGCCATCCGTAAGCAGTCAAAGATCCGTCGATGACGGTTGATCGTCCATCAATGCTCGCATTATCCGGTCGACTTATTAACGCGAGCACGAGCCAGGGAAGAGCGGCGACCACTGCACCAGTCGCAGCGCAGTTGATGATTGTCGCATTGACGTGTCGGCGTAACATGAAGAACGCCGGGAGCCCGATGATAAAGGCTGGAGGGTAAGCGCCAAACACGGCAAATGCCACAGCGCTCCGCCAGACCCGTTCGAGCGGATCGGTGATGC
>QDFQ01000009.1 GCA_003075315.1 Arthrobacter sp. TPD3018
ACACTTGCCAAGGGACGCCAGCACCTTGTCGCCCGTGCCTTCGACGAGACCGGGCAGGGACAGCCCGAGCGGCCGGATACGATGTGGAATTTCGCCGGCTATCTGTGCACCGCCTGGCATCACGTTCACGTGCTGGTCGAATGATCGAAGCATCAGCGGCACCGGACGTCGCTTTCTGGATCGATGCGATTGGCCGGCTGGTGGTGGCGACCGCGGCCGGGATGGTGCTCGGCTGGGAACGCTCGCGTGAGAACCGGCAGATCATGGGCCTGCGGACGCTGGGTCTGGTCGGTCTGGCGAGTTGCATCGCCGTTCAGGCGATCGTGCATAGTGGCTTGCCGAACGTGAACGCCGATGCCGCAGGACGGGCGATGCAGGGCATTCTGTCCGGCGTCGGCTTCATCGGTGCCGGTGCGGTGCTGCGGGTCGGCCAGGGTCAGGAAGTGCATGGATTGGCGACCGCCGCGTGCATCTGGGTGACAGCCACGATCGGCGCGGCAGCAGGGTTGGCGGTGTGGCCGCTCATCATCGGCGGGGTGAGCCTTGCAATGCTCGTCCTGTTCGTCGGCGCGCCGCTGGAACGCCGCATCCGCGAGCGAGCCCGTCTGACGCCGGCCGAGACCGACAGGAAGGATGTCGAGCGCAAGCCGTGATCGCGCTGGACCGCCCGGTGCCCGTCGGCGCCGGGAGGCGGCAAGGCGCTATCAGGACACAAGCGCGGCATCTGCCTGACGCCGGACTTCATCGGCGATCGGATGCAGTTCGGCCGCGGGTCGCTCGCCCACCACACTATAGCCGATCCCGTCGACCGCCCATGTGACCCGGCCCATGGTCCCGCTGGACGTGCTGGTCATGCTCGCGGTCTTGTCGATCTGCATGGGCCTCGTCAGCACTGCAAGTTTCGACGCTTGCGGTCCGTCGTAGAGGAGCAGTGCCGCAGGGCCGTGGGGCGTCGCGACCAGTCGCCCCCCGCCATAGCGATAGCCGGCCGTGCTGAGGTCCGGGATCGTGACGCGCTCACCCAATCGAGCGGAGGTCCATCGGATCAGCATGGCGCGCTGGTCGGGGCCGATCTCCGCCGGTCGTATCCGGTCGGCGGCATAGACACGGAAATTATCACTCGCCTCGTTGGCCAGCGCCGCGATGCCCGCGCGGGGTTCGCCGCTCCACCGCGCGCTCGACCAGCCACCGCCAAACCCCAACGCCAGCAGAAGTGACGCGGCGATGGCGAGCTGCCAACGCGGTTGCCGTTGCCGTCCCCTGATCGCTGCCACGCGCATCGTCGCCGGGATCGGTTCATCCGCGACGGGGGCGAACAGGGATGCAAGGGCTCGCGCCTGCTCCGCCTGCTCTCGCACACGGGCATGCACGTCCGGCTGGCCTTCAAGATAGGCGTCGACCAGGCGCTGCCGCTCGGGCGACAGCCTGCCATCGATCCATGCGGCCAGATCGTCCTCGCCGATCGGGCTGGTCATTGCACGCTCCTCAATCGCGGCCGTTCACCCTCCCGGAGGAGGGTCGCCAGACGGTCGCGCCCCCGCGATATGCGCGACATTACCGTGCCCAGCGGCACGCCGACTACGGCAGCGACCTCCGCATAGGGCAGGCCCTCGACCGAGACCAGGAGCAGCACCGTTCGCTGTTCTTCAGGCAACGCATCAAGCGCGCGCAGCAGGTCGCGGTGGTGCAGGCCTGTGTCCTGATCGGCCGGGCGGCCGAGCGCGGCGTCGTCCACGAGGTGGAGCGGAACCGCCGTACCTCGCCGGCTATGCTGCCGCTGATGATCGACCAACAAATTGTGCAGGATCGCATAGACCCACGGGCGGACCTCCGCACCCCGTCGCTGTCGCCAGCGCCCGACCGCGCGCTCCAGGCAATCCTGCACCACGTCATCCGCCATCACCCGGTCGCGCAACCACGACCGGGCATAGCGGCGCAGCCCGGGGATCAGCGGTTCGATCGCGGCGGCAAGCGGGTCCATCTCAGTCGCGCTGCACCTGCACGATGCGCCCCGGCGCGCCGTTCACCACCTCCGCAACCGCCAGAAAGCGCCGGGGTGTCGCGGTCCTGCCCTGAACGATCTGGCGGATCGGACCCGATGCGTTGACGATCGCCGCACCTGCCGGGTTGCTCATGAAGTTCGCAAGCGGCTCTACAGCGCCGCTGCCGTCCGCATTGGCGGTCAGTACGAGCATGTAAGGCTTCTTGGGCTGCAAACCGGTAACGGCACTCTGCACGACCTGAATGATGCCCTGGTCGAAGAGGGTGATGCTGCTTGCCGTACCTTTGCCGCCAATCGGCCCCATGGTCAGATGCAGCGCCTTGCCCGCTGTGCCGAGCGGCTGGAGATTGTCGGTGCCGGGGCCTGTCGGAACTGCGTTCGACACATAGGCGATCGCCTGCGGTGCCTGTCCGACCGGCACGGTAGCGACGACCGTGTTGCCGGCAGTGTCGATCGCGGCCAGCTCATCGGAATTCTCTAGCCCGACATAAACGCGCCGGCCGTCGCCCGATGGCCAAACACCGTGCGGCATCTTGCCGACCGGAATTGTTGCCACCGGCGTGAAGTCGGACGTGCGGAACACCTTGACCACATTCTCTCCGCCGACCGTCACATACGCGAACTGCCCCTTGGCCGTGCGGGCGAAATTGACATGGTTCGTGATAGGCCCGGTATCCAGCACCTTCAGGATCGCGAAGGGTGGCCGAGCATCGAATGCGACCGTCTTGCCGATGTCCTTCAGCGTAAACCACACTTGCTTGCCGTCCGGCGTCGCGGCGATGTTGGGGCAGAAGGGGCTTGGCTGCGCCACCTGTCCGACCTGCGCGTGGGTCGCGACATCGAACACAGCCAATACCGGATTGAACGAAGAGCAGACATAGCCGTACCGGCCATCGGGAGAGAAGATCGTCATGCCCGGACCACCGGGCGTCTTGATGCGCCCCGTCTCCTTGTACGTCGTGGGGTCGAGCACGGCGATATAATCCTCGCCGCGGACCGTGACCCACACCTCCTTGCCGTCCGGCGTGAAGAACGCCTCGTGCGGACTGCGCCCGACATAGGTCGTGTGCTTGACGGTGTTGGTGGCGGTGTCGATCCACGACACGGCGTTCGATCCGATCGACACGACCGCCAAGGTCTTCCCGTCCGGCGAGAAGCCCAGGCCGTGAACCAGCACCTGTCCCTTGTAGAGCGGGGAGAAGTTCATCGGCTGGGGATCGCCGAGTTTGATGACGCCGAGCAGCCGGTTGTCGGCCGGGTCGGTCACCGACACCGTGTTGGAGAATTGTTCAGACGCATAGACGCGGTCGCGGTGGCTGACGGGCATGTCCTTAGCGTTCCACGGCGCCTGCTGGGCCATGGCGAGGCCCGGTGCGGCGCTCATCAGCAAGGCGGCCGAGCGCAGGATGGTCCGGATCATGTCAGTGCTCCATAGGGCTATGGTGGTCGCCGCCCTGCGTCGGGGCTGGCGTCGAAGGCGGTAGCGGCTGGCCGATCGCCAGCTTCATGGCGGCGATCTCCTGCTGCTGATCGATGATGATTTCCTGCGCGATGCGCTTGAGCTGCTCGTTATGGCCGTAGCGCAGCTCCGCCACCGCCATATCGATGGCACCCTGATGATGCGGAAGCATCATCGCCACGAAGTCGCGGTCGACGTCACCGGACGGCTTGACCATCATGCCCGCCATCATCCGGTCCATCGCGACAGACATCATGGTAGCGTAGCCATCGGCGGGGGCGGCCGCGACTGCGCCGGTAAGTAGGGCCGAAGCCGTCAGACCCAGCATCCAATCTCGTCTACGCATAAGCCTCCAGCGCATCGGTCTCGAAAGCGTAGACGATGCTCGTCGGGGTTTATTCCGTGGCCAAAGCCATTTTATCGGTCCTCACCAAAACGATAGTCTCATGCTTCTGCGGTTGGTTGACCGGGTCGCGGTCGGACAGCATATGCGCAGGCACGGCGATGGATTTCCGCCGGGCCATTCGGTCGAACCGCCCTCGCAAGGGCCGATGATTCCTACCAGGCGCCGCAAGGCAGCAAGGAGGAATCGTGCGCGCGACATTTCGCAATCTCTATGACCAGTTCAACATGGCAGCGTTCATTCGCGATCGCCGCACCCATGCCACGTCGGTACTGCGGTGGGCTTTGATCCTGGTCCCGATGGCCGCAGCGGTGGGAACGCTCTGCGCGGCCTTCCTGCGGAGCCTCGACGCCGTAACCCGGCTTCGCTTCGCCTTTCCCTGGCTGCTCTACCTGCTGCCGATCGGCGGGTTCGTGGTCGGACTGCTCTACCATCTGACAGGGCGCTTGGTCGAAGGCGGCAACAACCTCATCGTCGAGCAAATCCACGAACCGGGGGGCGGCGTGCCGCTGCGCATGGCTCCGCTCATCTTCTTCGGCACGGTCGTGACACATCTGTTCGGGGGATCGGCGGGACGTGAAGGCACCGCCGTGCAGTTGGGCGGCAGTCTTGCCAGCGGGTTTGGACGCGCGCTCAGATTGGATGCGGAAGCGACACGCACCCTCCTTATGACCGGGATCGCGGCTGGGTTCGGCGCGGTCTTCGGGACGCCGATTGCGGGCGCGGTCTTTGCACTGGAGGTGCTGGCGATCGGTCGGGTCGAGTATCGCGCGCTGGTGCCATGCCTGGTCGCGGCGCTGGTCGGTGACTGGACCTGTCTTGCCTGGGGCATTCATCACGGCGTCTACCATGTCGATGCGCTGGTGCCGGTCGACGCGCTGCTCGTCGCCAAGGCCGGTGTCGCCGGCATTGCCTTCGGTCTGACCGGGCTGACCTTTGCCGAGGCCAATCACGCGCTGGGCGGATGGTTGAAGCGCGTGATCCCCTATGGCCCACTACGACCCGTTATCGGCGGGCTGGCCGTGATTGCGCTGGTCTGGCTGCTCGGAACCCGCGACTATCTTGGCCTGGGTACGCTCGCCGCGACACCGGACAGCCTGACCATCGCCAGCTTCTTTGGTCCCGATACGCACTCGTGGAGCTGGGCGCTGAAGCTGCTCTTTACCGTCGTGACCCTGAGCGCGGGCTTCAAGGGGGGCGAGGTCACGCCGCTGTTCTTTATCGGCGCGGCGCTCGGCAATGCGCTCGCGCCGATGTTCGGAGTACCGTCGGGGCTATTCGCAGCGATCGGCTTCGTCGCGCTGTTCGCGGGCGCGGCCAACACACCGCTGGCTTGCACGTTCATGGGGATCGAGTTGTTCGGCGCGGCCTATACGGTGCCGATCGCAGTCGCGTGCTTCGTCGCCTACCTCTGCTCAGGCCACAACGGCATCTACCTGTCGCAGCGCGTCGCTGTGCCAAAGGTACCTGCCGCACACCTCACACCCGACGCGACCCTGCGCGATGCCCGCACGCACCGCGCTTCTCGCCGGCGCACGCGCGCCTGATCCTGTTTCCTGTCGAAAGCCCGTCATGCCCAATCGTTTCACCGTCCATCACCGCGAAGTCGGGATGCTGCGCATCTATCTGAAACCGTCCGACAAGATCGGCCCGCGTCGCTTCTGGGGGGCAAAGCCGCTCTATCGCGAGCTGATTCGCACCGCGAAGGCGGACGGCATCATCAACGCCGTCGCGCAAAATACCCATTACGGCTTCAGCAATCACGAACCGATCCGGGAGAACGGCTCGGAAATTGCCGATCCGCATCTGACGATCTGTGTCGAACTGGTCGGCGATCGCGATCAGCTCGACCTCTTCTGTCGCCGGTATGGAGATCTGATCGGCGACAAGGTGATCGTCTACAAACGACTGGAGCATTGGACTATCACGCGCAAAACTGAGCTAACCAGAGCCTGATCGGCGTTCCCGTAAAGGAAGGTTGATCGAGAATGACGGTGTACCCCGTGCAGTTTGATCAGTGCTACTGCGGTAGGCTTTCCCAAATTCTGTTCCCGGTTGCCTTTTCCCGGAATGGCGCCGGACCAACGGGGAAACGGGACGCTTGAGCCTGTCGGAACGCACCTGATTCCCGGTGCCAAATAGCAGTTTTAAGACAACTGTTCGCGCCCCTCGCGATCTCGACACGACAATCCATGCCGGATGGCCAATATGCGCGACAGTCAACCCGGCCGGGTTTTCCGATAGGCGAAGCGCCGTTTCGTGCTCGTTCTATGTTATGCCCCCAATGAGTGACGCCGGGGCCGTGCGGGTGATCAAACGGCGATCCGCTCGATCACGGCACTGGCCGCCCGGACAGGAATGAACAGGCGGGTCTTGTGCTGAATGATCTCGGTGAAACACCCGGCCGCCTTCAACTCCCCGAGGCGCGAATATGGCCAGTCGAGCAGTTCGAGCCGATGCTCACCTGCCACCAGGCTGCGCTTCAGCCTGTAGCTGCCAAGCGTCGCCATCTCGCCGGTGCCCAGCACGTGTTTGGCGGTATCCTCCCCTGAGACAACGATCGCTGCCTCGATCCCGAAAGCGGCGGCAAGTTTCGGGACGACCGGCGCAGGCACCAGACGTCCGAGGAACGACTGGCCATCGTCGGTGGTGATACGCCAGACCTGGACATGGTCGTCCGGAAGGCGGTCCCAAACAGGCAGGAGCAGGCCGGCCACCAGATAGATGGTGCTGGTGCGGGTTTTGCCGCGCAGATCGTCGACCTCGGCTGACCAAAGCGTCGAGAACTCTTCCTCGCTTGCTTCCTCCCACATGGTCTCGAGCAGCAGGTCCTGGCGCATCCGCTCGGTTCGGGTCGGCCGGATGAGTTCGAAGCGGCGGACAATTTCGCCGTCATCATCGGTGAGGGAAAAGGTGGTGCAGCGGATGGCCGCCTTGCCGGACTTCCGATTGACCATCGGCCGCGCATCGTCGCCGAGGCGGCGCAATGCCTGTTCCAGGGAGATAGGCTTGTAGCGTTCCTCTGTTTCGAGGCGCAGGATCTCGGTTTCGGCTCCGCTGACCGGATCGCGCCTGATCACCGTTCGATCGAGAATGGTAATTCGCTCGGCGTTGATGGTCTCGACGCCGACGTCGAGCGTCCCAGCCTCCCGAGCCGCTTCAACCCGGGCTTCGATCAGGCCGAGATATTCGTCGAAGATGGCGTTCTGAAGAGCGACGCGCAGTGCCAAGATGCGATTGAGCCAGCGCTGGATGGGGGGTAGATCCTCCCTCAATCCGCCACCTTCACCTTCGAGTTCGAGCCCGGTCAACTGCTGGAACGTGGCGAAGGTGATCGAGCGAAGCTTGCCCTCGGCGAGCAAGCGAAACCATGTCTCGAGCGCCTCTCGTGCATAGTCGCTCTCGAGGTTATCGCGCGGATCGAAAAGTCCTTGCCCCCCCGTTTGGCGTTGGCCGCGGGTCAGTGCACCAAGGCTGTCGAGCCGTCGCGCGATCGTCGAAATGAACCGGCGTTCGCCTCGACAATCGGTGGACACCGGTCGGAAAAGCGGTGCCGCTGCCTGGTGGGTCCGGTGGGTTCGACCGAGGCCCTGGATCGCCGCATCGGCACGCCAGCCCGGCTCGAGGAGATAATGGATACGCCGGGACTGGTTCTCGGCTGAAAGGCTCGCGTGGTACGAGCGACCGGTGCCGCCTGCATCCGAGAATATCAGAATCTTCTTCGCACCACGCATGAAGGCGTCCGTTTCGGCGAGATTGGTGCGCGCTGAACGGTTCTCAATTCGCTGCCGACCACCGACGTCAACGATGATGCGCCGACTACGGCCGGTGACCTCGGCGACGGCGTCGGGGCCGAAATGACCGATGATATGGTCGAGGGCGGACTCGACGATCGGCAGCGCACCGACCTGCTCGACCAGGGTGTCGCGCATCTCGAGCGCCTCCTGGCTCAACACCGGATGACCCGCTTCGTCGCACATCGGCTCCGACCGGGTCTTGCCGGTGTCATCGACGAAGGTCTTCATCTGACGAACGGGGAAGGCCGCGATTAGATAGTCCATCAGAAACTCGCGGGGTGAGAGTTCGATGTCGAGATTGCCGCGTTCCTGTGAGCCGAGCCCGGCCAGTGCGCGATTGAGCATCGCTTCCGATGTCGAGACAAGTTGGACCACCACACTGTCACCGCGCGCCAGATCGGTGCGCATGGCGGGAATGAGGGCGGGGAGCTTCATGCCGATCAGAAGCTGGCCGAAGAAGCGCTGCTTCGTGGATTCGAAGATCGACAGCGCGGCCGCCTTTGCACCCCCGTTATACGTGTCCTTCGAAAAGCTGTCGGTGACCCGCGTTGCGTCCAGTGCGGCACGAAGATTGGCGTGGATGATCGCCCAGGCATCGGCATAGGCGTCGTATACGGCGATCTGATCGTCGGTGAGCTGATGCTCGAGGATGTCGTACTCCACGCCCGCGAAGCTCAGCGCGCGTGCCGTGTACAGCCCCTGCATCTTGAGGTCGCGCGCGATCAGCTCGAGGGCCGCCATACCGCCGCGCCGCAAGCTTTCAACGAAGGCGCGGCGATCCGCGAAGGCGGTACCTTGACCCCACAGGCCGAGGCGGGTCGCATAGGCAAGATTGTTCACATCGGAGGCACCGGTGGCCGAGACGTAGAGGACTCGCGCGCGTGGAAGGAGGTTCTGCAGCCGCACGCCTGCGATGCCTTGATCCGATCCGTCCTTCGTGCCGAACCGGCCTTCGCCTCCAGCTACACCGGCCATCTCGTGTGCTTCGTCGAAGACGAGCATACCTTCGAAGCTATCACCCGCCCAGTCGAGGATCTGCTGGAGGCGACTGCCCTTATCGCCGCGGCTCGATCGCAGCGTCGCATAGGTGAGAAAGAGGACGCCCTCTCCGGCGCCGATGGCCGTACCGAGCTTCCATTGGTTGAGATGCTGGATGTCGAGTGCGAGTCCTCCCACCGCGGTCCAGTCCCGTCGCGCGTCCTCAAGGAGCGTTTCGGTCTTCGAGATCCAGACGTGCCGGCGATGACCGCGGAGCCAATGATCGAGGATGATAGACGCGACTTGCCGACCCTTTCCCGCCCCGGTTCCATCGGCGAGGAAGAAGCCCGTCCGATACGGGCGACCTTCATCGTCCGGAATCAGGGTCAGGCCTTCCTCGCCGGGATGAAATCGGCCGGGAAGGTCGCGCTGAAAGGCGTCACCAGCGTAGATCAGCGTCTCGAGCTGCGCGTCCGACAGGACCTGGCTTTCGAGAATGGCGACGGGAAGGTTCGGCGCATAATGCGGTTGCGGTGCGGTGATCGACCCCATTGCGATCGATTCCACCAAGGCGGTTGGATGCTGCGCGGCGTCCTCAATCACAATGCGGCTTGGTCGATAGGGAAGGTAGACGCCAGCGGCTTCGCCTACCGGTGCCGGATCGTCGAGCACCGCATAGGAGATGTCCCGCATCACGGCAGAGGGCGTAGGGCGGGCAAGTGGCGTCGCCAGCCGGGGACGAGCCGCAAGAGCACCGAGCAACGACGACGGCCTGGGAACCGGCGATGAAGGCGCCGCGACCCGTGTAGGCGCTGGGAAGGCCACGATATGTCCGAGGGCATCGCTGAGGGTGGAGCAACGGATCAGCTCTGCTTCTCCTGAGCGCCCCTTCTCGAGGACCATGATCTTCACAGCCTGACCCGTACCGTGCTTCGCATAGGCATTGGGGGGCAGCGCAAGATGCAACGTCAGTGCGCAGCCCTCCGTCGCCCTTTTCCAGGCTCGACTTGACGTATCGACCCGTTCGGGGAGAACGGCCGCACACCGTCCGCCAACAGAAAGCCGGGACAATGTCGAGCGGAGATGTCGGAAGGCCGCGAGCGGATCGGCATGGCGCCCCAGGCTCCGCGAAAACGGCGGATTGATCAGGGCCGCAGTGGGCCGGATGACCGGGTCGAGAAAGTCGTGGATCAGCTCGGCGTCATGCGTGGTGACGGTCGTGTCGGGAAAAGCGGCGCACAACATCGCAGCGCGGGTCGCGTCGAGTTCGTTGAGGACAAGGCGTGCGCCGGCCCGGTGAGCGAAGGTTGCCAGAAGCCCGGTACCGGCGGAGGGCTCGAGGACGAGATCGTCGGACCCGATGCGCGCGGCAAGGGCCGCCAGAAAGGCCAGCGGCGCGGGCGTTGAGAATTGCTGGAGCTCGATCTGCTCTTCGCTGCGCACACTATGGGTCGGCAGGTTGGACACCAGCCCGTTGAGCTCCGCGAGGCAGGCCGCAGGCCCTGCGGGCAAGTCCGCGGTCGCGAGGTAAAGGACCTGGGCCAGTTCCAGCACGTCATAGGCGTCGCGCAGTGACCAGCGACCGTCGGCTGAGGACGTGCCGTGCGCCTGTTCCATAAGCCACAGCAACGACTCCCGCTTTACCGGGTCTTTCCTGGCGATGATCACGGCGAGCGCCCTGGCGGCCGTGATCGATGGCGCGGCAAACTCCAGCTCGGAAGCATCGAGGAGGCGGGCTGCGGGTAGGTGGCGCATCGAGGTTACTCCGTTCTTCCGTCCGGTGTTCATCACCGGATCGACACGCCGGAGGCGGCCTCCCCTCTTGTCGGCCTGGCGAGAATCGACCGGCGAGCTCGGGTTTGATCGCACACGACCCGTCCCATGCCGCCGCACGGAATCGTCTTGACGCGAATGCCAACTTTACGGAACATAAAGGGAACACACTGAGTCTAGCTGATATGTCCGCCGCCCTTCATCCTGCCGTCCCCGGCATTGACCATTTGCGCAGGATCGCTTCGCCGGCGACCGACTTCAGGGTCATGCCGTTTGGCATCGCGGCGCTCGACGCACGGCTGGGGGGAGGGGGCTTACGGGCGGGGGCGTTGCACGAAGCTACGCCGCGCAGCCCCTCGCTCGCCGATGATGCGGCCGCAACGCTCTTCCTCGCCGGCATCGCCGCGCGGGAAGCGATCGCCACAGGCGGTCTGGTGTTATGGGTGAGCTGCCGCACTGATCTCTACGCGCCGGCGCTGGAGCAAGCGGGGCTGCCGGCCGCAAGCGTGATCTATGCCCAGCCAAGGGACGATACCGCGCTCCTGGCGGTGGTCGAGGACGCGGTGCGTGACGGCACGCCGTGTGCGATCGTCGCCGAGGCGAGCAAGGTTTCAATGGTCGCGACGCGACGCTTGCAGCTCGTCGCGGGTGATGCCGACATACCCATTCTTCTCCTTCGCCGCGCGCGCCGTCTCGGCCAGGAAGTCTTCAACGAGCCGTCCGCAGCCTGGACGCGCTGGCGCATCGGGTCCGTTTCGTCCCAGCGCCTCGCGGTCGCGGGGGTGGGTCGTCCGCGTTGTTCGCTGGAGTGCAGCCGCCAACGTGGTGGCGAGAGCTTCACCATGATCGTGGAGGGCAGCGATGAGACGGGTCGTCTCGCTGTTCCTGCCGACCTTAGCCATCGATCGGCTGAGGCGGCTGGAACGGTCCGCTCTGCAGCAGCCTGAACGGTCTGTCCTCGAGGTGCCGATCGACGACGATCCGGGGGACTGTTCGGTGCCCCGGGGCGGCGGATGGCGTCCGGGCGCCCGGTGGGCGCGGCAAGGGCTGCCGACGCGGGCTGTTGTTGAGGCACAGATCGCAGCGCTTCCAACGCATGCGCGTCCCCCCGTACGCGAACTCGGTCGCCGGTCGGAGGCGGCCAGCCATCCGTTTAAGGCCATGGTGCAGGCTGCTCCGACATCGCCCCATCCCCTCCCATTGCTGGGGCACGCGCCGCTGGCGTTGGTAGGCAAGGTCGGGCGGCGAGAAGACATCGTCGCCGCGTGCGATGGGGCGCGCGCCCTGGGCGTGTATCCGGGCATGGCGGCGACCCACGCACGCGCGCTCGTATCGGACCTCGACGTCCGCCCGGCTGATCCGGAGGCGGATAGCGCGTTGCTCGATCGCCTGGCCTTGCTCGCCGTACGACGCTGGTCGCCGGTCGCAGCGGCGACGCCGAACGACGGGATCTGGATCGATCTTTCCGGTTGCGCGCATCTGCATGGCGGCGAGGAGCTGTTCTGCCGCCGTCTTCATGCCTTCTGCCGACGGGCGGGCTTCTCCGCACGGATCGCGGTCGCCGATACGGGTGGAGCGGCGCATGCCCTGGCAAGATACGGACGCGGCGAGATCATACGGGCACCCTCGGGCGCGACCGCGGATGCATTAGCGCCGCTGCCGGTTGCCGCCTTGCGGCTTGCGCCCTCCGCGCTCCGTGCGTGTCGACGCTTCGGCTTCGATACGATTGCAGATCTCCTGCCCGTGGCTCGGGGACCACTCGCCAGGCGCCTCGGGCTGCCAGCGATCGTTCGGCTCGATCAGGCGTTGGGTGCCGTAGCGGAGCCGATCACGCCCCGCGAGGATGCCGAGGTTCCTGGCGTTGAATGCCGGTTGCTCGAGCCGATCGGTACCGCTGAGGCGATTGAGCAGGTGATGGGCGATCTGCTGCGGGATCTTGCCCGTGTTCTGCAAGCGCGAGGGCTGGGCGCGCGGTCGCTGCGGTTCGCCGGCCTGCGGGTCGATGGATCCGAACAGATCGTCGGCGTGGGGACTTCGCGACCCACGCGAGAAGTTTCCCACTTGCTTCGCCTGCTGAAGCTCAGGATCGAGCGGATCGATCCGGGCTTGGGTTTCGAGCAGTTTCGGCTCGTAGCGCCGCACACCGAACCGCTTGACGCGGTGGATCTGGGCGCCGTGCTGGTCGACGACCGACAGAAGCGCGATCCAGCGCGCCTCGTCGACGTGATCGCGGGCCGGATCGGTGCCCAGGCCGTCTACCGCGCAGCCCCACGCGAAAGCCACGTGCCCGAGCGCGCCGTGATCCGATCCGACCCCATCGCTCTGCCGGGCGCATGGCCGGCATGGAAGCGGCCCATCCGGCTCTTTGCTCGACCCGAACCCCTCGGCCGGGTCATCGCGCTGATGCCGGACCAACCTCCGCGCCGCTTCGAATGGCGAGGGCGCGTGCATCGGATCGTCGCCGGCGATGGTCCCGAACGGGTGCATGGCGAATGGTGGCGGCGTGACGCCGAGGTCTGGGCGATCCGTGACTATTACCGGGTCGAGGATGAGGAGGGCGGCCGGTTCTGGGTATTCCGGCGCGGCGACGGCTTCGAGGACAACACCGGCGATCTGTCGTGGTGGATGCATGGGGTCTTTGGATGACCCATTACGTCGAGTTGCAGGTCCTCACGCATTTCTCGCTATTGCGCGGTGCATCGTCTGCCGAGGAATTATTCTCTGCCGCAGCATTGCTCGGATATCCCGCGATCGGGGTAAGCGATATCGGGACCGTGGCCGGCGTGGTCCGGGCCTGGGAGGCGCAGAAAGCGACCGGCGTTCGCCTGATTGCGGGCACCCGGGTCGATCTGTCCTGCGGCCGACGCCTCCTGCTCTATCCGACGGATCGACCAGCTTGGTCGCGGATCACGCGGCTCCTGACGGTCGGCAAGAAGCGGGCAGGGAAGGGCGCATGTCTGCTGCACTGGCATGATCTTGCGCCATGGTCCGACGCCGTCATCGCGATCCTGTTACCGCACGAGGCGGACGAGGAGAACCTTGAGGCGCTGGCCGACCTCAAGGCGGTCTTCGGGCAGCGGGGTTATATGGCGCTGTTCCAGCGGCGTCGGCCAGGTGATGCGGTTCGCATCGACGCGCTCGCGCGACAGGCAGGTGGTGCGGGCATACGCGCGGTCGTCACCGGCGACGTCCTTTATCACGCTCCGGAAGCGCGGCTGCTGCAGGATGTCGTCACCGCCGTCCGAGAGAAGTGCTCCGTCGACGAACTGGGCTATCGACGCGAGGTCAACGCCGATCGCGCGCTCAAATCGCCCGACGAAATGGTACGCAGGTTCCAGGATTATCCGGACGCGTTGCAGGCGAGCGTCGACATCGCCCGGATGTGCACCTTCGACCTCGGCGAACTGGCATATCAATATCCGCACGAGCGGGTCATTGAGGGACTGACTGCACAACAGGCGCTCGAGCAACTCGCGACCGAAGCGGTCGAGGGCATGTTCGACGGAAACGTGCCCAAGTCCTATCGCGACCAGATCGCACACGAGCTGCGGCTGATCGGCGAACTCGGCTATGCGCCCTACTTCCTGACGGTCCATTCGATCGTGCGTGAGGCCCGCCGGCGTGGGATCCTGTGCCAAGGGCGCGGCTCGGCTGCCAATTCGTGCGTCTGCTTCGTGCTCGGGGTCACGTCGATCGATCCGATCAAGCATGAACTGCTCTTCGAACGCTTCGTATCGGGCGAACGGCGCGAGCCCCCCGATATCGACATCGATTTTGAGCATGAACGGCGCGAGGAGATCATCCAGTGGATCTACGAAACCTATGGGCGTGACAGGGCAGCGCTGACCGCGGTCGTCACTCGTTACCGGGCGCGCGGCGCGGTACGCGATGTCGGCAAGGCGATGGGCTTGCCCGAGGATCTCACCTCCTCCTTGGCAGGCCTGGTCTGGGGGTGGTCCGCCGAAGGGGTCGGCGAGAAGCAGGTCGACGAGCTCAACCTCGACATCGGTGATCGCCGGCTGCGTCTCACACTCGATCTTGCGCGCAAGCTGATCGGTGTACCGCGTCACATGAGCCAGCATCCAGGCGGTTTCGTCCTGACCCATGATCGTCTCGACGACCTCGTTCCCATCGAACCAGCGGCGATGGAGGACCGCCAGATCATCGAATGGGACAAGGACGATATCGACAGCCTCAAGTTCATGAAGGTCGACGTGCTTGGGCTCGGCATGCTCGGTTGCATGAACCGCGCCTTTGACATGCTCGAGGCGGACAAGGGCCTGCATGTGGAGCTGAAGGATCTGCAGGACGACGATCCGGGCGTCTACGCCATGATCCAGAAGGCCGATACGCTCGGGACATTCCAGATCGAGAGCCGCGCCCAGATGAGCATGCTGCCGCGCATGAAGCCGCGGCGCTTCTACGATCTGGTCATCCAGGTCGCGATCGTAAGGCCCGGGCCGATCCAGGGCGATATGGTCCATCCCTATCTCCGCCGACGGGAGGGTCTTGAGCGCCCCGAGTATCCACGCCCTGAGCTGCGCGCCGTTCTCGAAAAGACGCTTGGCGTTCCACTCTTTCAGGAACAAGCCATGAAGGTTGCGATCGTCGGCGCCGGGTTCACGCCGGCTGAGGCGGACGCGCTGCGCCGTGCGATGGCGACGTTCAAGTTCACCGGCGGTGTCAGCCATTTCAGCGAGAAACTGGTGGAAGGCATGGTTGCCCGAGGGTATCCACGGGACTTCGCGGAGCGTACCTTTCGTCAGCTCGAGGGCTTCGGTTCCTACGGCTTTCCTGAGAGCCATGCCGCGAGCTTTGCCAAGATCTCCTATGCGTCGTCGTGGATGAAGCATCATCATCCGGACGTTTTTTGCGCCAGCTTGATGAACGCGCAGCCGATGGGCTTTTACGCGCCGGCTCAGATCGTGCGCGACGCGCGCGAGCACGGCGTCGAGGTTCGGCCGCCTTGCGTCAATGCGAGCCGCTGGGACTGTACGCTGGAGCCGACCGGGAGCCGATATCTGGCCGTCCGGCTCGGACTGAGGGTGATCCGCGGTTTGTCCAACGCCGATGGGGCCAAGATCGTCGCAGCTCGGGCAACCGCCTCGTACGACAGCGTGGAGGACGTCTGGCGCCGATCGGGGGCGCAACGCGCCTCGATCGAGAAGCTGGCCGACGGCGACGCCTTCCACGCGTTCGGCGCCGATCGGCGGCAAGGGCTGTGGAAGGTGAGGGGGCTGGGGGAGGCGCCGCTGCCCCTCTTCGCGGCCGCCGATCGTGCGGCTGTTGCCGGCAGCGTCGAGGGTATCGAGCCTGCGGTAGCGCTGCGCCCACTCACCGACGGGCGCGAGGTCATCGAGGACTATCGCAATCTGCAACTGTCGCTTCGCGCACATCCCCTAAGCTTCGTGCGCGACGAGCTGTCCCGACAAGGCGTGCGCTCTTGTGCCGACCTGAGCACCATCCGTGATGGCCGCCACGTCGAGGTGGCGGGCATCATCCTTGTCCGGCAGAAGCCGGGCAGCGCCAAAGGCGTGCTGTTCATCACCATCGAGGATGAAACCGGCATCGCCAACGGGATCCTGTGGCCGGATCGTTTCGAGGCGCAGCATCGCACAGTGATGTCGGCGTCGATGGTCGGGTTGAAAGGGCGCGTGCAGCGCGAAGGCGAGGTGATCCACGTGATCTGCGATCGGATCGTCGAGTACGGGGACCTGCTGATGAAGGTCGGCGACATGTCGTTCCCGCCTCGGACCGGTCGCGGAGACGCCGCGCAGCATCCAGGATCTCCCGATCGCGGAGAACCCGGTCATGACGCCGACCGGTGGAAGCCAGAACCGCGCGACTGCTATTGGCCGCCGCATGCCGACGGCAGGGATCCGGAACAGGTCGTGCGCTTCAAGTCGCACGACTTTCATTGATCCGATGGCGAGCTTGCCACGTCACCAGCGAGTCGTGATCGCGCTCTCCGTCCATATCCTCCGCGCGGGCGTCGCGCGCTGTTCGGAAGGACGCGTCGATGGCATCGAGGTACGGCTCGCGTTGCGATGTCTGCTGCCGCATTGTCCGGAGCCCTGGCCGCTGTCGTTATACTGGGATGCTGCGGCACAGGAGAACGAGATCGGCCGGGCACAGGGCGTAACCGCTGCATTCAATGGCATCGTCCGACAGCTGCGCAAGGCGGGCCGATACGATGAGAACGGCTTTTTGTAAGAGCGGCGTCGGCAGCCGGTGCGGAAGGGGATTTTGGACTCGATAGCTCGATGCAGCATACCAGCATGCGATCCAGCGAACCGGGATCTGGTGATAGGATGATCAAAATCGTCCGATTTCGACCATCCTAACACCGGTCCTCGAACCGCGCACGCTGTCGCTCGCCCGAGCCAGGAGTATGATAGGTGCCGCGAAGGCAACGGTGTGGGCGCCTACACAATACAAGGAAGAAGCTTGTGACGCAGCCACCGCTGCGAATGATCGCGCATCGCTTTGGCATTCCGATGGAGGTGCTCGCGTGCGAACCGCTCGGCAGACCGCCGGTAGCGTACGGCGAGGTTCTCGTGCGCATGACGGCAACGCCGATCAATCCATCCGACCTGATCCCCGTTGCCGGTGCCTATGCTGCGCGAACGTCGCTTCCGTTCGTGCCAGGCTATGAGGGGACGGGAACGATCGAAGAGGTCGGCGACAATGTCGATCCCGGGCTAATCGGTCGGCGCGTGTTACCCTTGGGCAGTGCGGGATGCTGGCAGACGTTGAAGGTCCTGCCGGCCGACTGGTGCATCCTGGTGCCGGACGATGTCGACGATGACGAGGCCGCGACCGCCTATATCAATCCCCTGACCGCCCTACTGATGGTGCGTAGGATGGCCCCGCAGCCAGGAGACGCGGTCGGAATCACCGCCGCCGCGTCGGCAATCGGTCGCATCCTGATCCGCATGATCGCATCGACGAGGGCGCACGCGGTTGCCATCGTGCGCTCGCAGTCGGCGGCCGAAAGCCTCCGCTGCGAACCTGCTGAGGTGGTCTGGAGCGATACGCCAATGCCCAGGCTCAATGGAGCCATGGACGCGGTTGGCGGCCGCGCGGGATGCGATCTGGCGGCCGCGGTCGTGCCGGGCGGCCAGATGCTGCATTATGGTTTGATGTCAGGGAAGCCGCTGGCCGGGACGGGCGCCACCACAGCACAATACTTCAGACTGCGGGATATCGTTCATGCCATATCGAGAGCGCAGCTCGACGAATTGATGTCTGTTGTATTTGACGAGATACGGGTCGGCCGTGCCGCGATCTCGATCGCTGCCCGCTACCCCCTGGCGGAAATCGGTCTTGCGCTCACGCACGATGCCCGTGTCGGACGAAGCGGCAAAATCCTGCTCTGCCCGTGAGAGAGGGACGGGGATGGGGCGGCGAGCGAAGCCGCGCCATCTTCCGACGATGCATCACCCCGCCGTTAATTGCGAGCGACCGCGCAGTGCCGCTCTGCGGCAATCGGTCCCTCGTCCTGCGTCATCGTCGGGCGAATGAGTCTCTAACGCGCTTGGCGCGCCAGGCATCGTTCCAGTCGTTGTGAACATCGGGCACATGTGCCACAAGTTCACGGCGGTGACGGGACAGGTGCTCGCGTGCCTTCTCAAGGAGCCGCGCTGCCGCCGGCCCGCGATCGGCATAGACGATGATCCTGCGCACTTTTTCGGGGATAGCGACGAATGCGAGCCGTTCCACGCCGCCCAGCGCCCAGGTCGGCGTACCGAACCAGTGCATCGCAGACAGTGCGTCCTCAATGCCTTCGGCGAGACCAAGTTCGTCCGTCGCGGGTGCAAGCCTGATGGCGCCGGTACCTAGGAGTCCGAGCGCAACTTTGGGCTTCGGGATTGGCTTGTGAAGGATGTCGACCGGATCGAGGAAGGTCCGCTGCACCGCGATCACGCCCAGGTCACTTTCTACGGCTGCGATCAATGCGGGCATGACCCGCTTGTCGGAGCCAGAGCCAAGCACGGTCTTCGGATTGAACCGTAAGCTTCGCGGATAGGGTCCGGTCAGTCCGCGGGCGCGCAAATACGTCTCGGCCAGCGTTCCGACGACCGGCTTGCTCGCGTGCCACAATCGAACCGCAAGCGCACTCATGTCGCGCCGCGGTTCCTTGGCAGGCATGTCGAGCGGCGCGCGATCATGAAGGCGTTGCCGCTGCAGCGCCTTGAGCACCTCGGCGGTGGTGCACCCGGCGAAGCAGTGGAACAGGATGGCGCTATCGCCAAGCCTGACCGAGAGGCTGGGCGACACATCGTCATGTGCTGGGCATCGGCATTCGCCACGGGTGCCGCGCCATACCCCGCCAAGGCGCTCGACGATCGTCTTTGCGCGGACTTCAGCGTCGAGCGGCAGTCTAGGCATCGGCCGAGCTCCGGCATCGTGCTGGACTGCGATCATTTCCTGACACTCCGGTAACTTCGAACCGCAGGGTCATCGTCGCCCTCGCCTCTGGACGGCGAGCGAAGAGCCAAAGACTGAAAGGAACTGATCTCGTGCGCGCGCGGCGTCGCCGCATGAACGCCCTTGGGCGGCTAGCTAACCGTAACGTCCTGTGAAGAGGTCGCCGAGCGCGCGGCGTCGAAAGGCGTTCCACCACCGACGGCGACGATGTTCTGGCGCATCGTGGATCATGTGGCAGCGCGGACAGAGGGCGGCGAGGTTTCGCCAACGCGGACCGCTGAAACTCGGATCGTGATTGAGATGCGCTGTGGCCAGGTAGACCGGTCTGCGCGTGATGCAGATCGCGTCTAGAGCAACAAAAGCGGGAGGCCGTCGCAACACGCGGCCGCGTCCATCCCGCCAGGAACGCCCGTCTGCGTCCCACCAGACCCCTTTCGCATCCTTGAGCTGAGCAACGTGTCGGCCATGCGGCCGTCCGCAATGTTCGCAACGACCACTTGCACGTTCGAAGCGTACGATCCGGCTGATCTCGGGCCAGTCGATCGGATAAAGCCAGCGATGTTCCGGACGGATCGGCATGCGACGATTCTGAATCATGCGCACCGAGAACGAAAGGAGAAAATGCGGCGAATGATCTGCCGATCCCGGCATACCGAGTTTGAAAGGGCGTGACGACCGCCAGCCGATCGCTTGGCCAGAGCCTCACACCTGTTCGCCGGTACTTTTGGCCAGAACCGAAAAGGTGTCGGCGATGAGCTCTGTTCGGTAGCCTGTATCATTGGTGTCGCCATGCTGCCCCTCGCGCACGCGTCCTGTGATATGGACAAGATCACCGACGCCGGCAACCTCCAGTTGGTTGGTCAGGTTCGAGAAACACACGACGCTATTCCATAGGGTATCCTGCTTCCATTCGTCGCCATCACGTCGGTTGTAATTTGCTGCAACGTTCACGAACGTGACCTTTTCTCGCCTGTTGATCTTGCCGACACGCCCGATGATGCGGAATTCAGCGATATTCTGGGGCATGATGCTCTTCTCCAGTGACTCACTCAATTGAACAGGCGGGGTCGCGCGATCAGTCGCTCTTTGTCAGCGCGCGCGGCTGGAAATGGTATTTCGTGACGTTCTGAGGTGTTGCGTAGGTCTCGTACGCCGCCAGCCAGTCGCGACTGATGGCTCGTTGCGCGGTTGCTAGCGGAAGCCGGTGCTCGCACACGAGCCGCCACAGAACGAAGGCGAGTGCATTCTTGTCATCCGCATTCGCTTGTCCGCGGCGCGGTTGAAGCCAGAGATTGCCGGCATCGAATGGTGCGCCGCCTAGAGAAATCGGAATGAGGTGATCAAGCTCATAGTCGGCCAATCGTCCGTCTGGATATTGCGCCTGCATCATCCGCCGCTTCAGGGGACCGGTGACACCGTAGGAGGGGCGCATCGATCGGGAATATCCCGGTCGACAGATCGTCCTCCCAATGTTCCCTTGCGTGATGCGAGCGTCGATCGAGCCTCTCACATCGGGCGGCGGCAATCGTCCATCGATACCCAGCGGAAGCGGCGGACGCAGGATCGTCGACGCGAGACTCTGGACAGCCTCGCAAAACGGCTCATCGCATCGGGCGTTTCCCGAAAACGGCGCGCCAATCGCATGGCTCAAACCGCCGTGCCACCATGCAAGTACGGCAAGCACCCCTGCACCGACGATCAGCGCCAGCCACCTCATCGCCCGCCTTTGGGACCGCAGGTGCAGGTGAAAATCTGAATGGATCCGTGTCGAGACATAGTCCACGTTTACCACAGGACGTTATTGGACGCCAAGTCAGGTTTGTCAGTGTGCTGCCATTCGTTCGGTCCGGAATCCCCACAGGCTCTTTGCAAGATCGAGTTCGTCGCGCTTTGCCTTGCCGATCATTCCCGTGAAATATGCGCCTGGCGTCAGCCGAATTTCCGACCGCGAATGGCGTTCGGCGGTAATCATGATCGCCACCGCTGCGGCATCCGGCCCAAGCTTTTCCAAGGCGTCCACATAGACCCCGATGCGGATCCCGAGATCGTTGCGCAGCCGAGAGGCGGCCCGATGAATATCGGACCACGCGGGTCTGCTGTTGCCGACGTACATCGCGGTGGTCGGGAACATCTCCATCAACTCTGCTGGACGAGTGTTGAAGCGACTGTTCGACGGTGACGCCGAGAGGTCGGCTGGAGGTGGAGCGGAACCGATTGGATCAGAACTACAAGCTCGCTCAGCCCGTACATCTTTGATGGGGTGAGGGCTGGTTTGTATATGTATGAAGGGCTCATTTTTTGACCCTGACCCATCATTATCTTCAGGAAACATACATTCGTCGATGGTCGTGGCAACGAGTTGCTCGACGTGCGGCAAACGGCTGAGTGCAGCCCGATAGAGATCACTGTCACGCACGGAACGCGCCTGCGCTGCAGCTTCAGCCACGCTATCGATGGCTTCCTGGAGGGCAAACCACCGCGGGCCCGTCAACCGCATATCGGCTGCTTGCGCGAGTGCCTGACCAACAATCCGGCTAACGCGGGCAATCTCCTGCCGACCCTCCTTGAAGAGCCGAGATTGTGCCGAATAGGCATCGGCGCGCTCGCGAAGCTCCTCGAAGCGGATGCGAAGCGGCGAGAGGTCGACACCAAAGGCGGTTGAGATTGCACCCGTATGATCACGGCGGCCTGTGCGCCGTCCATGAGCGCTGTCGCGCGCGAGGATCAGTCCGAGCGCTCTGAGCTGCCGGAGACGGGCTTTGATCGCACTGACCGTCTTGCCGGCGTCCTCAGCGAGCGTGAGGTTGCTTGGCCAGGCGATCGGCGTGCGCCCTTCCTTCCAATCATCGGCATGGGTGTAGCTGATGAGGTGTTCGAGCGTCTGTAGCGCACCGATCCCAACGCCTAGCGCCGCTGCTGAGCGCTTGACGACGGCGAACACCGCTTTCCGGTCGACCGTCGTCGGCGCATCGACAATCCTAGTCTCGAGCGCGCGTGCGATCTGGCGGGAGAAGGCCGTGATCGGTCGGGCTCCCGTTCCCCCCGTAAAGGCATTCTGGGTATAGGTCATCGTTCGTCCCCTCGTTCGAGGGGCCGTCAGCAGGCAAAACAGAGGCGTGGCGCGAAGCGCGCTCCCTTGAACCGAGGCTCGGAAACCGGTACGTGGAAGATCTCTGAGTGACCGGTCAGCGTTTGGCGACGCTGCCACGTTGCGATTTCTGGGTGCCCGGCCTTCGTGCCGGGCATTCGTTTATGTGCTCACGGCCACCCTTTCTGTTCGGTCTCACGCTGGCCGCCGAGCGGCCGCGGAGAACATTAAGGGACGATGCCAGCCCAATCAGGGGTTCGGAAGCGGGCACGACTCGTGCTTTCGCGGACCGAAGCGAGAAAAAGTTCGTGCTTTGACGGACCGACGCGGAGTCCGTTCGTGCTTTGACGGACGTCCATTCGTGTTTTGGAGGACGCTACTTCGTGCTTTGACGGACGAAAGTTCGTGCTTTGAGGGACGCTCGTTCGTGTTCTCGCGGACCGGTCCGCGAATCAGTCGCGAATCGCGTCGCTGGTCGTCTGCTCGGCCGACAGAAGGGCCTTTTTCGGCGTCAACGTGACCAGGGAAGGGGCCGCGACCCTGCGTTTCGGGGCGTCCACTGCAGGAGCATCTGCTTCGTTGAGCAAAACCCGGTAGTCAGGAATCGAGTCCAGGTCCGCGATGCCACGCAGAACGTGGCGAAAATGCTTCAGCGTGTTCTGATAGCCAAGCTGAAGGCGCAAATCGTTCAATCCGATCTGCACGGGACCATCGATACAGGTGGAGCGCGCGACTTCGTAAAGTCGTCGTTCGACTGGACCAAGCTGGAAATAGTCCGGCGAATATTCGAGGACCCGGCGATCGCGCAGGATCGCACGGTATAGCCAGTCACAAAGGCGGACTTTCACGCCCTTGAGACGTGGTTCACCGGTCCGTGTCTTCGTATATTGGAGTTGCGCCTCGGACAGCCACGAGAAGAAGCCCGTCTGGCCTTCGCCACCGGCTTCGATGTTCGTCTTGATCTGCGTACCCTGAAGCCGTCCTAACGCATCAGAGAGGCGTGTATAGGAGCGTGCAGAACCGCTGACCCCCGTCACTCGGAAGAGGTCGTGGGCCGTAAAGTAGAACTCCTGGGCCACGCGCTCGCCTGCATCCATCTTCGAGACAAGCAAGCTCGCGATATACAGTAGGATCTCCTTGTCATAGATTGTGGCAACACCGCTGGGACCAGGGCCGATCTCTATGGAAACACTGTCAGTCTTATAGACTAAGGAGCGCTTCAGCGCAGTCTTCGACAGCGAAAAGAAGGGATAGGCCATGAGTGAGTGCTCACCGCGAACCTCGGTGAGGAGCGGACTGTCGAGGACGAAGAGGTCGCCCTGCGTGGGAGAGGTGCCCGTCATGCCGCCCAATCCCGGGTCCGCAAAAGCACGAAAGCCCGCTCGCGAAGGTCCGCGAAAACACGAAGGGCGGGAGTGCCACCGAGGGAAAACGCTCGGAACAGCGCACTATCGGAGTGAAGTTCGTGTTTTTGCGGACCGACCGCGCGCCCGATGCTGGGAGCCACGCGGAGGGTCGTTTCGACATGGAGTTCGCGCAGATTCATACGAGCCGCTGTAACAGGTTGGCGCCGCAGTTCACAGTCGTTGCTCGGGCAGGTCGCGCGTTCCTGCTACTGCTGCAAGCGCCATAGGGTCTCCTAAGTGGCTCACTAACGCGTCTCTCATCGCCGGCTATCCGGTCGCGCGGGACGATGCGATCTGGAGATCGAGCCACTCCTCTGCGGCATTCCTCAGCCGTGGAAGCATCGACACGTTCGCTCGGCGCCGATCTGCCGGGTCGGGGATGCGCTCTATATAGCCGACCGCTTCAAGCTGCTCGATATGCCTGAGCGCAGTGGTCATTGACGCCCCGCTGAGGGAGCAGAGTTGCGACACCGCGATGTCACGGTGCTCGCCCTGCGCTACATAGAGCTCAAGGATCATATCCCAGCTGGGATCGAGGAAGCGCGCCCCGGAAAAGCAGCGGGTGCGTCGACGGCGCCCGGCCAAAATCGCCTTAGCTTCGCCAAGGCGCAGGTCCGCGATCGTGCCCCCGGCAGCGGCGGCAGATAGCAGGCTTTCCTCGACGGCCTTACGCGGAAGACGGACGATGACGTCGATCAGTTCGTCGCCCGCTGATGCTGAAGCCATGATCGTCGCGATCCATTTTTCAGATAGGGCGCAGCATCACGCGGCAATCGCATCGTTCCCAGCGCAAGCGCGCCAAGCGCGAGATAGGCGTAGATACCGAGACCTGTGTGATAGGCGAAGAGTGGAATGCCGGGCAGTAACGCTCCGCACAGGCTCATAAACAGGCCGCCCAGCGCGAAGCCGGCTGCCCAGATCGGCCAGAAACGGATAGTCGTCACACCTAACCAAAAGAAGCCGCAGGCGACTCCCAGGTCCACAACCAACGTTGGAAAGTGCCCGGGATCCCAAGCGACCTTGGTAGAATAAACGCGCAGACCGGTCGTGAGAGCGAAGCCCGCCAAGTTTATTAAAACACCCAGTCGCTCAGGCCTCCCGCCGCGTACGAGAGCGAACAGAAGAACCACTGCCATTATCGCATTGAACAGTAAGGCGAGTAGAACTTCCACTTTCATACGCGGGTTCGCTTCAGGCAGTGGCCACTTCGACCGGTGATTCGATTTCGGCGTTCATCGGCGGCTTTGGGAGATTTTCTCCCCAGCTCGTCTCGTTCAGGCCGAGATGACGGCCGACCCGCTCCGTGAAGGGGTGAGCCCGCATCGCCATCTGATCCTGACCTTCGACCAGAGCAGCGAGCGCAGCTACCGTCGCTTTGACGGTTCGCTGCGCCATCGCCGGCGAGAGCCGATGAACCTCCGTCGCATCGAGCGTCGTCAAGAGGAACTGGGCGGTGTCGCGCGCCGCCAGGTTGATCGATCGCTCCGCCTTGCGAAGTTCATCCGCCACGATGCGACCAGTATTCTCGAGTGCCTGCATTACGTCTCCTTGGGCGCCGCAGCGCCGCTACCGTACCTTGAGGCCGAGCAGGAACGTCAGCGTCAGCATCACCATACCCGCGACGGTCAGGCCGATTGGAGTGAGGATCGCAATGATCGCACTCCAGATCGCCGCCTGCTTCCAGGTGAGCATGTTCGCTGCCGCCCCTGCGGTCGGCAACGGCGGTGGGAGAGGAAAGACGTGCTCATCGCTAGGTAGGACGATTGCAGGGGGCAAAGCCTCTACCCCTGCATCGTGCTCCGCGACGATCCGGGCGGCGTCGATCCGGCTCGTGGTGCCCAGCAAATTGTTAGCCTTCAACAATTGCTTATCGACAGCGCGGGGACTTGCCCCGGTTAACATCGCGATCTCCTTCGAACTTCGATGCTGGTAAACGAGACGGAGGTAGGAGAGCTGCCGTTCGCTCAATTGGTCGACAGGCGATGGTCGGTCAGAGCGCGCGGGGCTATCCGTGGCGGTTTCGCTGGCATCTGTCTTGTCGTATCCAGCGGGTGATATTTCCATGTGTCGACCCTGCAGGATGGAGCGATTCGCCGCCAGAAGTTCCGTAATCCATGTTGGGACGCGTCGTTCCAGCAGAACAGCCGGCCCGCGGGAAACGAACGGTAGCGAACCGATCCCGCGAAACTGTCATTCAGCAAACAGGCGGACGTAGCGGCGGGCAGATTGGCTCCCTTGAGATCGGGTGGTTGTCACGGTCGCAGTGCGGTACAGGCCGTCGGCTTTGCCTAGCGTCGCCGTACCCGCGGTCAGGCCGATCTGGCAGCAAGGGAGGAGAAGCGGCGCCGCCTTCCAAGTACAAGGCGTTAACGACTACCCGGTACAGGTTGTCGCCGGCTCCCGTACGGGACACGCGTGACCACTGGTACTTGTATCCGGCATGGCGAGCGCGTACATGGAGCGGGCAGGGAGACCTGCAAAGCGACTTATTCCGGCCCCGTGTTGGATGAGCGCTGTGGCTACCCAGGGTCTCAAACCCTGGTTGCCGGCCACCATTCTCCCTGACACGTTTCTGAGCCGCCCTTCGGGGCGGCTCTTTTCGTATCAGAGCAGATCGATCCCGTACTTTTCACGCAAGCCCTGCGCGTTCATCTCACCATCCACGATCCAGCGCCGCGCATAGGCCACGACATCGGCAAGCTGAAGCAGCCGGGAGGCCCCGGAATCAAGGCGGACGACCCGATTGACGCCTCTGAAGCGACCGTCGTCCTTGCGCGCCCGCTCCATCTCGGCATCAAAATCAGGGTGATCGTTATGCTGATTGACGTCGGTGATGACATCGACGTTGCCGACGCTGTCGCGCCCGAGCACTGAACGAAACCGCTTCATGCCGATCTTCACCGTCTCGACGACCGCTTGTGCATAGACGACCGGCGGGGCCCCCTGCCGCCCCTGAAAATGTTGGTTGATCATCACCACCCGATCGAGGTCGGCGCCAGCACGCAGGCGATCGAGCAGTCCTTGAAGATAGCCGTTCGCCATTTTCACGGCATGGACCTCGTTTGCATCCGCCGGCAGCAGGTCGCTGAACGCCTTGTCGAGACGCCCGGCTTCCCGAGCGAGGACGAAAAGCGCGCCGAGCTGAAAGGGGCCGCTGCCGGCGGTCCCGGACTCGTCGATGAAGCACAGCACCTTCTTGTTCAGGCCCTTCGTCACTCAGGCCTCCGCATCCGCCGGAGCCGCCGCTGGTCGGCGGCGCCGCATGCCAGGGCGGGCGACGGCCTGCCGCTTGGCACGCGCTTCTTCGGCTGCCTCACGGAAGTCCGGCTCGATCTCGGCCAGCTTGTCGACCAGTCCCTGAAGATCATATTCGTTCGAGATCTTGCCACGGTGCGACGCACGGCGTTCGATCCGGCGCACGAAGCCCGCCTCCTCCAGTTCCGCGATGTAGCGCTGCACCTGGCGCTCGCTGAGGTTGAGGCGCAGTGCAAGATCGGCCTTCTTCGGAAAGGGCTTACGGCCGGCATCCCACCAGAAATCGGCGAGCTGGATCAAAACGGCAAGCTGGGTCGGGTTGAGCCCGAGACGTCGCTGCGCGCGAAGCAGCAGCGAAGGCAACATGCAGAACCCGAGCGCGATCACCTTTGCGCCCCATTTATTGGCGGCCGCACCCGACTTTCGAGGCGCTTTCGCCGCGGATGCCGCTTCCAGCTGGCCATCTTCGCTTTCGATCTTGTCACTCATCCGATGTCTCCGTAGGCTCGCAGATGAGCGCTTGATAGGCCGAAGACAAGACTGACCGACCGGACACCTCTGCCTGGTCGGGAGGAGACAGATGCATCTCCTCGGACGAGGCAGAGGTGTCCGGTCTGAATAAGGACGCAAGTAACCCGATTAACCCGTAAACCGATTAAGCGAGATAAACAGGTACCAGACAAAGACGTCCGGTCGATTATCTTAAAGCGCAGCGGCGGCCGAGCGACCCGCCCTGACTGGACGGACGCAGAGCGTGCCCTCAAACCGGATCGGATCTCGGATCGCCACGTTGCGCGATCTTCAGAGGAACTTGTCGCCGGCGTGGTCGCGAAACGCTTCGTGATCGCGGACATAGCCGCTGACCGTCTCGATCGACCGGTGGCGGCTGTGGTCCTTCATCTTGAAAAGGTTCGCGCCTTGGCGTCCCGCCTCGGTGAGGAACCCAGCGCGCAGCGAATGGCCTGAGAACAGTTCGGGGTCGTAGCCCGCGGCGGCCGCGCGCGCTTTGACCACCAGTGCGACGCCGCGATCGCTCATCGGCTTTTCGGTCAGGCGCCCTTGTGGGGTCAATTTCCGGAACAGGAAGCCATCCGTGATCGGCGCCGCCGATATCCAGGCTTTATATAAGGCGACTGGTGCGATACGCCGGCGATCGGGAATGACCACGTCGGCGCCCCGTCCAAGCTGGTCGCCCTTGGCATGCGGCACATGGATGCGCAGACCCTCGGCCAGCTCGGTCACCTGCGAAAAACGGATCGCCACCAGCTCGGAGCGGCGGAACGCCCCGCCCATGCCAACTGCGAGCAGTGCCCTGTCGCGCAAGCTGCGGACGCTGTCGCCATCGATTGCGCGCAGCATGTCACGCAGGATATCGCCGTCAGCAGCGCGTTTCTTCGCGACCGGCTGGTCGCGCTTATCGGCACGCACGCCGCGCATCGCGCGCTCCAAGATGTTGGCGTTCACCTGATCGGTCGGCGGCGGGTGCCCCGCCGCGCGGTGGGCGAAGATGATCGCGGCGAGCCGTCGGCCGATGGTCGAGCGCGCGCGGCCCTGATCGGCGAGATCGGTCAGGAAGGCCGCAACGGTGACTGGCGTCGCTGGAAGGGTGACCAGCGCTCGCGCCGCGCACCATTGTTCGAAAATCGCCCAGTCTGACCGGTACGCACGTAGCGTCGCCGACGACGACGCACGCTCCATGTAGCGGGCGATCCGCTCCTGGTCATCGATGCCAAGCCCGGCGAGCGGCAGGTTCGCCTGTGCGACATTCACCAGGCTCTGGCGATCATCTAGCTGCGAGTGATCGTCGGCTATCGGCTCATCGTCGTCTATCGTCATCAGCCGAAGATCCCGCCAGCCCGCCATTCGCCGATGCGGGCAATCGCTTCGTCGGCGTAGGGGCGGGGGAGACCATCGTCCGGATCGCGCCAACCGGGATAAAGCTCGACGCTACCGCCACTTACACGCGCCAAGGCGATCGAGCCGCCGATATCGCTTCCTGCGTCCGCCGCGATCACCGCCTTGATCGCCCGCGCCGGCACATACTCGATGCTGCCGCCGAAACCCCCGTCGATGGCCGCACTGATCTCCGGTTTATGACTTCCCAGAAGATGGAAGCTCCCCGGCTGAGAAAGGTCAATCTCGCGCGGACCATAGAGGCGTCCGGCCTCATCACATCCGAATTTGAAGACCTGCACCGGCGGGTTGCCCGTGCGGTGCGGGGTTTGACCAACCACGAATGCCTCGAAGCGCCGCTCCGTTTCGCCGGCGTAGCGCGCGCCGATACGGCCGATCATGTCGGCAATGTCGCTGATCGTCGGAAATTTCTCGAACGCAGGGCCGTGCATCGCCTTCAGATACGAGGTCGCCAGCTGATACGTCGCGCTCGCTGGTTGAGTGTCACCAGCCCAGGCGAAGGCGATTTCGGAGTGGTAGGTTGGCGTCATGCCGGGACCGCCATCCTCGTGCTCCTGGAAGAACCGCAGCGTGATCGGGAGAATCTTCATCGCGGCGTCGGTCGTCGGGATGCGGCCATGCTCGGTCGGCATGCTGATCCGGCTATCGGCGGCCAGCCAGATGTCGCCCTCGTGGATCCACGGCTCGACCGGAAACTCCGGCGGCTCGCCCTCCCATGCTTCAATCAAGCTTCCTCGATCCATCAGCTCGCGCCGCCGCCAAACTACCACACTCGTCATGGCCGCGACCGTACCCGAAGCTGTAGGTTTTCCCGAATCAGTGGACGACGTCGCGCTCTGGAGCGTGCACCTTTAAGGGCAGACTTGAACCTGAAAGAGTGGATGTTCCGCGGCTAACGCGCAGCTGGATCTATGCAGGTTGCGCTAGCAGGTTACCTAGGTCGTATCTGCTGATGCTCGGCGCAATCGAGCACACGACGGCAGGCCAGCCCTCGACCTCCGCTCAATCACCGAAATCATCGTCATCAACCGACCCTGGCTTTGCAGATACTGAGCTCATAGGCATCAGTCTCTTTCGGCTCAGCCCAGCAGCGTGCAGTGTCGACCGGTTCCGCATCCAAGCGTCATTGACTAAGTCCTGCCACTGAATGACCTCTATCTGCCCACTATAAGCGCCGCGCAGAGGCCTAATGCGACCTTGGCCGTTCGCAGTCGTGTCCCAACTCGATAGCTGCTGGGTCAAGTCCCCCACAATGTCAGCAACAACATAACAATAGAAGATGCAATCCTTGGCTATCCTGACGCGTGAGCGTCCGAACGACTCAATTTCTCCGCCCTGCATTTGGGCTAAATACCTTGTGATCTGTTGCTCTATCTGGTCCTTGGCACCGCTATAGTTTCGCCGACCGGGTTTCTTGAATTCGACCACCATAACCCGGCGAAGCGGCTCCGATAGGTCAACCGCATCGGGCTGGTCAGGATCAGTGGAGCTCAGACCGTAAGCCAAGTCCCATAGGAATAGATCTGGCCGATCGGCCGTACCGCCTTCAACCAGTACTTCATCAAGGCGCTTGTCAGAGGAGAACGCGCGCGTGAAGGCGAGCCGCTCATCGACGATCCAGAGCTCGTGCGCCCGGCTCTTCAGCTCAGTCACGTCATCGCCACGAACGTTCATCGGGCAAATGAAGGAGTGAAGGGTCCGTTCCAGGTGATAGTCGTCGGCACTGCCATCGCGACTTCTGATCCTAGTGATGAGCTTTTCGAGTAGCTCCAGAGCAAGCTTGCGGCGCACGACGTGCTGCGCGAGGGCTAGCTGCTCCGAAGCCTGAATTTCGCGAGCTGCATCCGAGACGGTCTGGCCGAAACTGAAGGGGACGGTTCCGGCGTCAAGCGCATCAATGAGCCTTTGCAGCGCATCCTGTCGCTCCTCGTCCCGCCGGATCTGAAACTTAACGAGAAAAGAAGCGAACTCCTCTGGCGTCGCCGCATGAAGCGGCACTCGGCCGAGCTGTGTATCGTCATCGTCAAAACCGTAAGTGGGGTAGCGTTCGACGAAGGACTCGTACCGCTCCCTCCGCGTTTCGAAGTAGCGCCGCACCTGGTCTGGGATCATCTGCGATCGAACGGCATCCATACATTGCCGGCTGATCTGCTTGAGCGTTCGCTCCGTAAGGTTGAAGGCTGTTCGCCCCTCATTGACCCGTAGATCGAGGTACTCGCCCGAAACGCAGCCATGGAAGGCGAGGTCCTGTTCGCCATCACGCTCCAGACGCTCGACGCCAAGCAAGTTGTCAACCTTTCGGCTCTCGACGGTACGTCCATTGGCCAGAAGGTGCAGCTGATGAAGGCCCTCCAAACCCGTGCTCGCCTCAGGCTTGCAAAAGAAGCCGGTGATTTGGAGCTCGCCGAACTCGTCGCTCAAGATCGTTGCCTGCATCGGCTCGCCAACGACGAGGTCAGAAACCGCTTTCGGGTATTCTGTCACCTCACCGTCCACATCGACGAGGATCGTCGGACCACCACCTAGCAAAAAGTCCGCAATGAAGTGCGCGCTGAAGTAGCGCATGAAGGTGTCGGCTCGTTTGGGGAAGGGGTCAGCATACTCTCTCGTACGGAGACCGCGGAACTGCACCCTTGTGCCGTGGTGCCCGGCCGAGTCCGGCTTATCTTCGTACGTCGGCACAACTTGCTCGGCATTATTGAGGACGAACTCGAACGACCGCCGCTTGAACTCTGTGGCGTCGCGATACCCACTTTCGATAGTGATCCCGTCGAAGGCGTCTAACCAGAACAGGCGCCCCACGCCCTTGCCGCCTTTGCTCCGCTTAAAATCTGTATCGATGGTACAGAATGCTCCGTACCGCTCCTGATCGAGCCCGATCCCGTCATCAGCGACCTCAATGGTGATCTTCGCCGGGTCGCTTAGATGCGAAACGGATATGTCGATGCGTCCTTCGGACACGCGATCGTCAAACTCATCCTCGATCGCGAACATGGCATTGCTCACGGCCTCAAATAGCGGCTGCAGGCTCTGCGTAGCGTTCGAGGGCTTGGGTAGCTTTCGGACGCGGTTCTCGATGTTAGGCGTGAGCGCCGGCAATGGTCCTGTCTCCCCAACGGATCGGCCGCTTATATCTCAGGCAGCGATCGCGGCGAGCCTGTCCTTGCGCCATAGCGAACGCGTCTGCTGACCCAGTAGGTTGAGCATACCGTACCCAAAAGCACGAACTTGCGACTACACCGTCCGCGGTCGCACGTTGGTGATGGTAATGCCAACGTCCGCGCTCGCCAGAGGTCCGTCTGTCGTAAACATCTCAGCTTGCAAGTCGATCGCCAAGGCAAGACATGCCCGCTCGCCGAGGGACAGGCCGAGCGCCATCGTCGCTGGCCGAAGGTCGCCTACTATGAGCGCCTGGGCAGGAGTAAGCGGCCGGACATCGAGGTGCAGCCCGCCAAGCGCCTCACGCACGTCGTCAAGTGGCAGTCCTCGGACCCGTAGCTTGGAAATGACCTCCGCGAGGTTGGTTGTTCCAATGATGCTGCGAGTCAGGACATCGACTACCCGATCCGCCCCGGGTTCATCATTCAGAAGGCAGAGCAGGGCGGAGGCGTCGAGTACGACTTTGCTACTCACGCTCCGCCTCACGCCGACGCTCCGCGATCAGCTCGCCAGCCAAACCGACGCCTTCGGGCACATACCTACGCAGGATCGCGCGAGCACGCTCAAGTGCCTTAGGCACGGAACGTACCCGCAGCTCGCCATCGTCCACATCGACGAGAACGGTGTCACCCGTGGTGATCCCGAGCTCACGGCGCATTGCCGCCGGGATCACGAGCTTACCACCGTCCACGATCTTGACCCTCTGTGCTTCCATCTGCACCAAACCCGCTGCTCTTACCCGCCCAACGGCCTTATACCGGAGAGCAAAGTCGGACACCAGCGTGGAGGCAGGGATCGATGCACGGCCGATCACCAATATAGCGTTCATCGATGATGGAGCAGCTACTTAGACCCGGCTCGCTTAGCTAGGCTACGTAGGACCGGTAGTTGCCGATCTGAGCCGACTGCTGCATGACTGGCTCACAAGGGTATATCCAAAAACGCCTCATAGGAGCGACGAACTGATGGTAGATGGCGGTGTGCGAGCGGCGCGGGTGTACCTGCGGGTGAGCACGGACGAGCAGGACCTCACGCGGCAGGAAAGCATCGTCGCCGGTGCTCGAGCGGCCGGCTTCTATATCGCTGCCGTCTACCGGGAGAAGGCGTCCGGCGCTCGACCCGACCGGCCGGAGCTGCTGCGCATGGTGGCGGACCTGCAGCCGGGCGAGGTGGTGATCGCCGAGAAGATCGATCGGATCAGCCGCCTGCCTCTGTCTGAGGCCGAGCTCTTGGTCGCGACTATCCGGTCGAAGGGCGCGCGCCTCGCGGTGCCGGGCATTGTGGACCTCACCGACTTGGTAGCGGACAGCGCCGGCGTCGCGCGGATCGTGCTAGAAGCGGTGCAAGACATGCTGCTGCGCGTCGCGCTCCAGACTGCGCGGGATGACTACGAAACGCGGCGCGAGCGGCAGCGGGAGGGCATCGAGATCGCCAAGCGGGCAGGCCGGTACACCGGCCGCAAGCCCGATCTTGCCCATCACAGGCGGATAGTTGGGCTGCGCGAGGCGGGCATGAGTATCGCGAAGACGGCGGTCCTTGCCGGATGCAGTATCGCCCACGTCAAGAGAGTGACCGCGCTCCACCGTGCAAAGACAGCTGCGGTCGCGCCGACCTCATGAACCGAATGGACCATGTATCCATGGCTCAACCTCCCCTGTTGAAGCCGTAGTCTACAATCCGGAGTACGCGATGTACTTCGACTGCGGTGCTTCGCCCAATTCTGGTCCCATGCTTAGTCGCGGTCCTGCAGGGTGCAAACGCCTTGCTGCGTGATTCGAACGTGAGCAAGAGAGGAAACAATGAGGATGCCGGTGAGAGGATGGTAAAAGTCGTACGCTGAGCACGGTGGCCGTCCCGTTTGGAATTATCGTCAGGACGGAGCCGCAGAACTTCAGGAAGGTGCTTCGCCCTCAACCGTACACCTACAGTTCGCCGGAAGTCAGCTCCGCCGACCTGACTTCGGCAGCTGCAAGCGCGAGCCGGTTTTATCAGGCCGAGACTCGAACGACGGTTCCGCGCGTCACGAACACGATCATACCCTCCGAGATGCCGGTTACATGAAGGTAGCGCTTCACCTGACCGCGATACTGCTCGGTGGCGGCGGGATCCGGATCGACATCACTCTTCCAGTCGATCGCCGCGCGCGGCTGTCCGGACTCATCAAGATGCAACGCATCTACGATCCCGGCGGTGACGACTTCTATGCCGTCGACCTCCTCCGAAGCGAGAACCGGAAGCTCCGGCACGAGGCGGTCACGCATCGCTACGATCTCGGGGAGGGCCAGCGTGCGCACAACAACCCGTGCCACCTCCTGTTCGGAGATGCCGGTAGCCGCGGCCCCGGCCGGCTCAAGCCCGAGTTGCACGATCAGCTCGCGTGCCCGGTCTGCGAGGTGCGCTTCCTCGTCCAAGATTTCACCCGTAAGCACCTCCTCGAACAGCTTGTGGATGATCAGCCCCCGCTCGCGCCCGCCTTGAACCGGTCCCGATGGAGCAGCACCGGCCACCTCTCCGAACACCAGCTCGGGTTCAGCCTGCGAGTGGTCATCTACTCCGCGCCCTTCGTCCCTGCTCGGCGCGCTCCAAGCGATTTTCGCGGTAGCGTCGACGATCGCGGTTGCTTCTTCCGCGAAGCGCTCCCGGGTCTGCTGATTGTCGTCCTCGTGGATGCCGGAAGGCGCTTGGTCGGGATAAGCGTCGAAGTCGAGAACCTCGAGCTCATTAAGCCCGAAGTCGATCAGCCCCGACCAGCTGTTCGAGCCTGCCGCGACGTCGAGCCGTGGAAACACCAGCAGCTCGCGCGCGCGGGTAGCAGCCACATACCACAGGCGCGTGCGTTCGCGGTCCTGCTCGGCCTTCTCAGCACTGTGCACGTCGGCGTGGCCAGAGGGTAGGTTGCCCAGCACCGGCATGAACAGGATGCCGGCGTCGCGATCGATGACGGTGTTGTCTGCCGCAATCGTCGCCGTCATGCAGTTGATCGGGACGACAATCGGCCATTCCAGCCCCTTGGATGCGTGCACCGTGAGGAGCGACACCGACTCCTCCTGTGCGTCGGGCCGACCTTCGGCCGAGCGCGCCTCCCCGGCCCATGCGTCTGCCATCGACTGTGCAAACGCCCTCAGGCCGCGAACGCCGAAAGGCCGGGCGAGGCTCAGGAACAGGTCGACGTTGGCGAGTGGACGTTCGGCTTGGCCGCGATGGCGTTGCAGCAGGATCGCGCGTACGTTCAGCGTGTCGATCGCCTCGGCGATCAGTTGATGCGGGGTGGTCGCGTTGATCCGGCGCCTGAGCCCCTGAAGCTTGCCCAGCACGTCCCTCGCGAGGGGATGCGCGATCGCGTCCAGGTCCATGTTGACGTGCAGGCGAGGAAGAGCGTCCGGTCGCTCCGGTGCGCGCGGCTGCGTCCAGACAAGGTCGAGCAGCTCCTCCTCGGTCAGCCCGACCAGAGGTCCCCGGAGCAGCGCACCCAATGCGAGCGTGTCTCGGCCATCAGCGAGCACGCGCGCGATCGCGACCAGATCCTGCACCTCCTGCCGCTGGTAGAAGCCCTTGCCGGCCTGCGTGGCGACCGCGATCCCGCGTTGCTCCAGCGCCTGCTCGTAGCGCCACAGGTCCTTGCCGGTTGGCGCAAGGAGAGCGATGTCGCCGGGTCGGCACGGACGCTGCACCCCGGCCCGACGGTCGGCGATCTCATGGCTGCCGATCAGGCGTGCGACCAGCTCCGCGACGGCCTCGGCCTCACAGTCGCGCTTCCGATCGGCCGACGCTTTGCCGTCCTCGCCCGCGCACGCGACCGGCAGGGCGGTGACGCACAGGCCGTGGGCGGGATCGGGATGAAAGGGATCGAGCGCGGTGAACCCCGGCTGCCCCTTGTCCTCGCCCATATGCGGTTCGAACCGTTCGTTCACGAAGGAAAGGATACCCGCACAGGACCGGAAGTTGGTCGAGATGCTGAGCAGATCCTGCGCGCCCTGAGCGCGGATCGCGTCGCGTGCCCGGACATAGGCGGCGACATCGGCACCCCTGAAGCGGTAGATCGCCTGTTTGGGATCACCGACGAGAAACAATGCGCCGGGCCTGATCCGATACGCCTGCCAGTCGGCGGGATCGGCTCCGTCCATCGGGTTGCCGCACAGGCGCCAGAAGATCTCCAGCTGTAGCGGGTCGGTATCCTGGAACTCGTCCACCAAGACATGCGCATACCGCGACGCGAGTGCCTGCCGGACAGGCTCATGATCGCGCAGCAGGTCACGCGCGGCGAAAATCAGATCATCGAAGTCGAGCAAGGCCGCTGCGCGCTTGTAGTCACGGAACCCGTCCGCCACGGGCGCGACCGCGGTCAACACCTCCGAAAGCACCCGCGCTGCGACCGCGCCCTTGAGGTCGATCCAGGCATCACGCGCAACGTTGTGCAGACGCTCAGCCTCGGTGTTCAACTCGCCACCGCGTGCCTTGGGCAGGCCCTTCAGCTTGACCGCAGCCTCCCACTTCCCCTTCTTCTGATACTTGCGCCAACCGGAGCCGGTGAGGAGCGAAGCGTCGGGCTCGGCGGTGAGTAGCGCCACCAACGACCTGAAGTCCTGGCCTTGCCCGGCCGCCAGAAGCCGTTCGCTCATGCCGGCGAACGCTTCCGCTGCCGCGATGCTCTCTTCTTCCCGCGCGGGAGTGGTGGTGACGAAGTCTTTGTAGGCATCGGCCGCGTCGCGTGCGGCGTCGATCAGAGGCGGGAGGGCTGGAGACGGCGGTCCTGTCAGCACGCGATGTCGACGCAACCTGTCGGCAACCTCTCGCACCAGAGCGAGTCCCCCCACCGGCTCGTGGTACACCAGCTCCGAAATTAGGCTTGGCAGAGCGCCGTCCAGCGTCGCACGCAGCCAGCGATCCAACGTGTCACCGAACGCAAGTTCCGCTTCGACCGGGTCCACGAGGCTCGCGCCCGGATCGATGTTGGCCTCGACGGGGTAGGGTTTGATCAGGCGCTGGCAGAAGCCGTGGATGGTCGAGCAGGTGACCTCATCGAGGTTCTCGCACGCACCGGTCAGCGCTTGGCGCTGTTCGTCCGAGAGCCCGTGAGGGAGCGCCGCACTTAACTCGCGCGGGATGCGGTCGGATAGCAGCTCTTCCACGAAGTCCTGCACGCGCGCGAGCAGTTCGCTGGCGGCGAGTTCGGTGAAGGTCACTGCGGCAATGCTTTTCGGCGCGACGCCGGCGGCGAGCATCAGCGCCACTCGCCCTGCCATCACGGCGGTCTTGCCCGAGCCTGCGCCGGCTTCGACGAGCAGCGATCGGTCGTGAGCGGTAAGCGCGGTCAGCCTTGCCTGGTCATCCGCAAGCACGGGTGCCATCACGTTCATCACTCCGCCTCCCAGACGAGGGTGGCATCGCCGAGAGCTACCGTCGCCGCCTCCTGCTTGCGGCGGCACCAACCCTTGTCCGCCATTGCCGGCAGAGCGAAGGCGAGGTCATCATAGTCGCCGCCCGTATCCGGGCCCGGCAGCGCTCGCCCGGCCATAAGGTTGGCACGTGCCGCGCGCAGATGTCCGGCCAGCGTGGCAAGCGTGCCGTTCGCGTCCTGCAGCGGCCGGGTCACCCCCGCGCGCGGATAGACGAGCGCCGCCTCCACCTCCATGTCATCGCCCAGAAGCGAGCGAACCGCATAGGCGTATAGACAACGCTGGAGTTCGCTTCCGCCGCCCAGCGTTACAGCGTCCTTCGGGCACTTGCCGCCCTTGTAATCGGTGACACGCGCCTTTGTGCCACAGTCTGACAGGTCCAATCGGTCCACGTAGCCGGAGATCCGGAAGCCGGTATCAGCGACTTCCACAACCGTGTCGGCCGCCCAGGGCAGGGCACCATCGGACTTGGCGGTCTGGCCGCCGAACGGCGCTTCGGCAAAGGAGCGTTGGCCGGGCAGGGGCTCGGGTCGGCCCTCGAGTGCAGCGAGCGCGACTTGCCGGGTGTCCGCCAAGGTCCGCTGCCAGACAATACCGGGCGGCACGGCCTGACCCGCCTCCCACATCGCCGCGACGTCCGCACAGGCCGCATCGAGCGCTGACACGCAGGCCTGTTCGTCGGCACTGGCCAGCCCCTGACCGGCCTCGAGCCGCCGCACGGCGTTGTCGAGCAGGTGGTGCAGCAACTCGCCCGACGCTCGGGCATCAAGCACGAGCGCTTCGTCGGCTGTGGCCGGACCGCGGAGGCCGAGCGCATATTTCCAGCTGAAGCCGAGCGGGTTTCGCAGGAGAAGCTTGAGCGAGCTGGCCGACTGAACGCGGTCCAGCGCTGCGGCCAGCGCGGGGTGATCCGGGCGGACCTGTCCGTCGTGTGGCGTCACGTGCGACGAGCGCCAGTTCGTCCAACAGGTTGCAGCGGAGGCGGCCTGCGCCAGTTCTGAAGCATCGCCCGGTCGGGCTCCGAGCCGGTCCGTCTCGCTCATGGCGTGGTCGGGGCGCCGGTTCCGCCGCAGATAGGCAGGCGGCGGAGTTCCCCGAAGCAGCGGACTGGCCCCTACCAGGCGTCCTTCCTCATCACGCCGCGCCCGGCTGAGCACGACCTGGCTGGCGGTGGTGGCCAGGATCGTTTCGAAGTCACGCCGGTCAGCAGCAGAGACGGGCAGGGGATCAAGGTCTGCCAGCGGCACGACGTGGTCGGGCACGAGTCGATCCTCACTGATACGCCGCGGCCACTGAGTTGACGTCAGACCCAGCAGGCGAACGAAAGGCCGTGGTGATGCCGCGAGCGCCTCAGCCGGCATCCAGGCGACCGATGAGCAGGGCTCGCTTTCGTCCTCGAGGCGGAGTTGCGCAATTGTGATATCGATGGCGGCCGGACTGCCGAGACCAAGCGCGCGCCGCCAGATGCGGCGTGCCGGACCGCTAAGCAGCTTCTCGCCCGTGTCCGCCGCAAGCGTCGTACCTTTGGCCAACATCGCGATGATGTCGCGTAACTCAGGCGCATGGTCGACACCGTCGGGCCAGTCTTCCGCTGTAAGCCGGTCGATCAACCTGTCCCAGGCACCGGTCGAGTTGAGCGGCGCCTCACCCGGGAGCAGCCGCGTCCAGCCCGCGGGCAGCTGGGCCACCGGTCCCGCCTCGCTGCCGAGCAGTGACGCCAGCCGGCGGATGCGCGCCTGCGACAACCCGCGCACGAGGACATCGGCGAGGGCGGCCGCTGCCTGGCCCGGCCGGGTCGATACAACGGGAACGCTATGAACAAAGTGGAGGTCGAGATTGGCATCGGCGCGCAGCGCGAGGAAGACATCGTCATAGGCGGCTGGCGCCGCGGACGCGATGGCGATCTCGTGGGGGCGGGCAACACCGCTGGCAATCAGCTCGCGTGCCCAGCGCATCGCCTCGACCGCCTCATGATGACCGGTTGCACAGGTCACCGCTTCAAGGCTCGGACTGGCGGCGTCGGATCTGAGCACCTCGATGGCGGACCCGGCAAGCCAGTCTGGCACCGAACGGGGGCCAGCATGCCAGCGGACCGCTACCGCGTCGGCCAACAGGAACAGCAGTTCGCGCCAGCAGGGCGAGAGTTCGGAGTGACCGACGATGTCGATGCTCCCGAACAGGGCAGGGGCATGAGCGAGGCGCTCGGTTGCACGCGTGACGAGATCGCAGGGCCGCAGCATCGAGTGGGGGAGACGGCCGATGACGGCATCTTCCAGCGCGGCAATGGCGGCGAGGCGCGGGTCCTCGCCCGCACGAGCCGAGAGATCCACACCAGCGCGCCATGCCTTGTGCAGCGTGTCAGCCGCGGCACTGACGAAGCCGGGCAGGGCCTTGATGTTGTCGAGCTCGCCCAGGTCGCTGTCGGTCACCGACGCCTGGATCGCGTCGCGCAACGCCTCCGGATCGATGCCGGTGATGAACCCACCCGCCAGTCGAGCCGCAAGCTGCTCCAATGTCATGACCTGGACGCCGTGCCGCTGGGCACGCGCGGCTTCCAATCTGATCTCACGAGCAGCCAGCCTGCCATGGGAGACGAATGTTTGGCGCTGCACTGACCACCCCACTTTTACGGCTATCGGCGTTTTCGCCGTTCCCGGCAGTCTAGCGGCAGCGGAACATAGCATCAACGCCAACTGCCCCGAGGCGGACTGAAGGCTTCAGAACGGACGAGGTCCGGGGCCCTGAACAAGCGGATTGCCGTCAGCCCGGTTGACATTATACCTAAATGGATATAGGCCTTCTTCCATCGTCAACGGAGATGGAGAATGCGCGAACTGGAGTGGATGGGTAGTAGCAGGGACGACCTGGTCGACATGCCCGAGGATGTCCGAAGCGAGTTTGGACACGGCCTCTACCTAGCCCAGCTTGGAATGAGACACGTCAACGCCAAGCCGTACGGCTCGAGTATCGAGCTAATTGAGCGGTACGACGGCGACACCTATCGCTGCATCTACAACGTCAAGATCGACGACGATATCTACGTTCTCCACGCCTTCCAGAAAAAGTCGACGAGCGGCATCGCCGTTCCGAAGCACCAGAAGGAAACGATCGAAGCTCGACTGAAAGCGGCTCAAAGATTGGCTGCCGAGAAGAGAGCGCTACGCAAACAAGCCTTATAAAGGACCCCGACATGGCAGTCGAGCATGTGACCTCCAGTGGCAACGTCTTCGCGGATCTCGGCCTTTCGGATCCGGAAGGTCGTTTGGTGAAGTCCAAGCTCGCCGCCGCTCTTCAGCGAAGCATGGGCGAACTGGGGCTGACGCAGACCGCTGCCTCTGCTCGCATGGGCATGCCACAGCCCAAGCTTTCCAAGATCCTCCGCGGCCGTTTCGACGGCATCAGCGAAGCTTACATCACCGACGGGCTCCGGAAACTCGGCCACGATGTCGAGATTTGGGTCCGGCCGCGACATGAGGGGATCGGCGCGGTGCGGGTGCTGGAAACAGCCTAACCGCGTCGATCTGTGAGCGGCTCTCCTTGTGGGCGGCTAGAGAGTCTGGGGGTGACGCTTGGCGTCTTTTGGAATGACCTATCTGTCGCCGGACGCGATGCGCGAGGCGCGCAAATTCATGAACTCGGACCAGAAAGGGATTCGGGACGAGATCGGGTTCCTGATCGTCCACCAGCGTTACGCCGATCGGTTCTTTCCCGGCACGTCAGTCCTGCATACCCGCTTGCGCTATGTCCTCTTCGTGCCCTGGCTCTACCGCGATGAGCACCTCAAACCAGCCAAGGGGCAACGCGCACAGGAAAGCGTGAAGCGGCGCGAATATTTGCTTACCGGGCGCCTGATCAACGAGCCGGGCGGTGTGATCGGCAGCCGCAACTATCCCTCTCCGGTCGAGCAGCGTCCCAGCCAGGTCTATTGGGGTGCGCTGCAACGCTGGGGGCTGGTGCGCGAGCAGGAAGGCAGCGGTCCGCTTAGCCGCTATCAGGTCGAGCGGATGGTCGCGGGTAAGCCGGGCGCGCTACTGAAGGACGACGAAGGGACGCCGCTCGGAGGAGGATCCTGGCCGTTCGTCGTTCCGGAACCGGCCGACGATTGGTACGGGGAGGGCGAGGGTACGCTGAGCTTCGATCTCACTCGTAGCGAGCGGAAGTTCCTCGCCAAACGCCTGCGAAGCCTGACGTCGCCCAGAAATCCCGGGGCGAGATCGATCTTCTCGCTGCTGGTCGGGCACGACGTGTCGTCGAGCCGTACTGCTTGGGGTCCACAAGTCCGGGACCTTGCGGAAACCGAACGGCCAGCGCTTGAGCGGGCCGGCCACGCCGCTGCTCTCGCCGCGATCGGCCGCGGCGTTTACGCCGCCCAAGTGGAGACGCTGTGCGAGGAGCTGGACCGTAGCAAGCGCTCCGATACGCAACGCGCGGCACTGACCGGCATCGTCCAGCGCTGGAAGGCCCAGGCCGCTCGCCTGGACTGGCCAGCTTTTCTCGACGATATGACGGACCGGACCGAGTTGGCTCCCGTCGTCTCTGTTGCGCTTCAGGACACGCTCGCATGGGTACGCGCCGGACACACCGATCCGATGCGGTTGGAGCGCGTGTACCGTGACGCCGAAGAGGCGCGAAAGGGGCGACGAGCGCGGCTCTCACGCAGCCAGTTCGGCGTCGATCAGCGTGCGGACTGGGACAATGATCACCATCCGCTGGGTGCGCCGCTTCATTACCGCTGGGACCGGGTGCAGATGCTGCTGCAGGACCTCGTCGGCGCATGAGAAGGGCGCCGAAGGACTTCCCCGGCCAGGCCTTTCTTGAGCTCCTGCGGCCACCCAAGCTGACCACAACCCGCTTGGCCCTGTTCGCCGCCTACTCCGCCGACCCGATCGTTCTTGGGGGCGCTCTGTTGAATCTCCACGCCCGCGGCCGCGACAATGCGCGCGGCAACAAGTCCGACTTCGCCGGCGCGATCGAGGCCTTGCGCGAACGGGTGCGCTTCATTGTCCAGCGCGGGCGCATCCATCGTGGACCGAGGCTCCCGAAGATCGCGGCCGTGCTCGACCAGTTCGTGGTGGAGATGCCCTATCGGGAAAGCGCGAACAGCTGGCACCCGAAGGCTGCGTTGATCTGCTATCAAGCGGAGGGATTGCCACGGTTCTGGCGGCTTTGGGTCGGCAGCCGCAACCTGACCATGAGCCGTGACCTGGATCTCGGGCTGGTGTTGGACGGCGAAAGCCGCCGCAGGAAGGGGAGCCAGGTCGTCGATGGCATCGATGCGCTGGGTGTAACCCTCGCGCGCGCAGCCAAGCTGCCCGACGTCGATCCGGACGATCTCGCGAAGGAGCTCAGGGCCGTGCGCTGGATCGCGCCGGACGACATCGATGTGTCACGGATCGACCTCTGGACGCGCGGCTCGGAGCCGATCGCTCCGCTCGATGCGACGTCCGGAGACAAGATCGTCGTCCTGAGCCCGTTCCTCTGCGATGCTTTCGCACGATCCCTTGCCGATATGACCAAGGCAAGCGCGGACCGCACTCTGGTGACGACGCTGCCGGCGCTGCGCAAGCTTGGCAATGACGGCCGCGCGGGTCTTTCCGACTTCAAGTTGTTGGCGCTTGGGGCACCGATCCCGGACGGAGACGACGTCGCTGAGGTTGAGCTGATAGGGCGGGAGCCGGCAACGGACGAGGAAGACGAAGGTTCGGGCGGCGCTAGTCATTCGGGGCTGCACGCCAAGCTGTTCGCGGCGATCCAGGGCGAGCGGATCGAGATCGTCGCCGGCAGCGCCAATGCCACCGACCGGGCTTGGTCGGGCCGCAATGCGGAAGTCGCCGCCCGCTTCACCGGCGGCAGCGCCGAGATCGACGGCGTCCTGGCGATCGTCGGGTCAGCGACACCGGTATCCGATGCTCTCCTGCAGACGCTGACGGAAACAGAAGCTGACGCAGCCGAACTTGCTCTCGAAAGGCTGCGCTGGACGCTTGCGGACACGTCACTCAGCCTGGACCGCAACGGCAGGGAGTATCGTCTCACCTCTGGCGAAGTCGTGCCGCTGCCGCCCTCAGCTCAGTTGGAAGCAGGGCTCGCCACGATGGCGCTCCACCGCTGGCAGCCCGGCGTGACGCACATCGAGCTCGGAGAGGTTCCGTTGTCCCTGCAAACGGATCTTGTTCAGTTTCGGCTGACGATCGGGGATCTGCCGCCGGCGTCATGGCTCCTGCGCGTGCCGGTGGTCCCCTCGATCGACGCGGAGCGGGACGCTGCCGCGATCAGCCGCTTTCTGAGCGTCGACGGCCTGCAGGCGTGGCTGCGCGAGATGCTCGAGGGTGGAGCAGGGGCGGGGAGCGAGGACGACTGGGACACGGAGCCGGAAGCGGTTGCGCCCAAGCGGAGCAGCTGGAAGCATGACGGGCTCGCGCTCGAGGATATCCTGACCGCCTGGGCCAAGGACCAGACCAACAAGTCCGGTTCGTTGAAGCGTGTCGATGCCGTGATCGACCGCTATGTGGCTGCGGTCCTGGCTCATGGCGAGCACCTTACGCAGGCGGACAGAGACGATCTGACCGCCCTCCAGCAGACTTGGCGCATCGCGCGCGAGGTCCTAATCGCAAGATGAGCAGCACACCGCGCGCCTTTCAGAACGCGACGGTAGGCGCTGCCGTAGCCGCGCTGACCGGTAATGGCAGTCGCCGCTTTCTGGTGGCCGACGAGGTCGGCCTCGGCAAGACGACAGTCGCTCGGGAGGTCGTCCGGCAGCTGTCGCGTGGCGGTAGGAAGAAGTTTACGGTCTACTACGTCACCAGCAATGCCCGTGTCTCCGACCAGAACGCGGCGCGTCTGGTCGACTTTCTGGAGGACAAGCGCGCCAAGCTGCGGGCCCTTTCCAAGGTCGATCGGCTGTCGATGATCCCGCTCGATCAACGGCCGAACGACAAGGAGCCGCCATCGCCGCTCCGGCTCTATTCGCTGTCTCCTCAGACCTCCTTCCCGCCCGAAGGCACACGACCGACACCTGGCGCTGCGGTCGAGCGTGCCTTTTTGAGCCTGCTGCTCGAGCGCGCCGTGCCGGGGATATTGGAGACACTCCCCGAGCGCTTCATCCAACAGCGCGCGACCGTAAGCTGGGAGGGCGCCTGCCGTACTGCGCAGCGGCTGATGGGCGGCATCGATCCGAAGCTTGTCGGCACCTTCCGCACCGCGCTCAAGTCGCGCTTCAATCCGGAGGGTAAACGTCCGGGTCTTCGCGAACGCATCGCGACAGCCGCACAGACAAAGCCCGAGGCGCGGACGCTGACGGTGTTGCGCCGCCTTCTTGCGGAGGCATGTCTCGAGGCGACCCCGCCGGACCTTATCGTCTTCGACGAATTTCAGCGCTTCCGCGAGCTGCTGGCACCTTCGAAAAGCGACCGGCTGGGGCGCGCCCTTCTTGGAATCGGCTCGAAAAAGCCTGCCATGCTGCTTTTGTCGGCCACACCCTATCGCCTGTATGGCGAGTCCTGGGACGGAAAAGACGGTCCTCAGGCTCACGAGGAGCTTTTCGACACGATCGAGTTTCTGACGCGCAGCACCGCCGTGCGGGAGGACGCCGAGCAGCTCTTTGCCAGCTTCGGCGAGATCCTGCGTGCGATCGGTGACGCAGAGGGTGACACCATCGATCCGCTTCTGAAGGAGCGTGCGGAAGCGACGCGCGACCGGATCGACCGCCTGCTGCGCCCCTGCATAGCACGTACCGAGCGCCCGCCCTCTATAGGCCTGGATCACCGCACCCGCCGCGATCCGCTGGCCCTTGCCCCCGGCGATCTTCATACCTTCCGGCACTTCGCCAGCAAGGTGTCCGACCGGAACAAGACCGCGGCCTCTGCCTACTGGCTGTCCGTCCCACTACCGGCGCAGGCGCTCGGGTCCCGTTACAAGATCGCCGACAAGGTCGAGTTCGGCCGCCAACCGGGCGTGCCGGTGCTGCGCTCTGCACGACGCACCGGCGACGGCAAGGACGGCTGGGGCAGCCCGAAGCTCCGAGCCCTTCGCGAGATCGCGCGAGCACCCGATCTCGCGCTCCCTTGGGTTGCCCCTTCCATGCAGTGGTGGCCGCTTGCAGGTCCCTGGGCGCACAGCCCGGCGCAGAAAACGCTTCTGTTCAGCCGTTTTCGCGCCACCCCGCAGAGTGTTGCATCCTTGATCAGCCTCGGTGTCGAGGACGCTTACCTCGACGTCGGACCAACCGCCCGCCGGCGACCCTGGGAAAGCAAGCGGCTGGCTCCGCAGTCCGGCCTGCCCGTGATGTCGTTGTTCCATCCATCGCCGTTTCTGATCCGGGCGACCGATCCTTTGAAGGGCAACCATTCGTCCGCCCGCTACGCGCTGCGCACGGTCATCGGACAATTACGGAAGGCGCTCAGGGATCAGAAGGTCGAGATTCGCAGCAAGCCGAAGAAGGACGCCGAACGGGCACGTCCGCTTTGGAACCTCCTTGCCGCGATCGAGCGAAAGTCCGGCGATTTCGCGGCATCCCAGGCGGCATGGAACGAGACGGCGGGGGCTGAGGCAGTGCTCGGGCGCATCGTCACCGAGCGCAACCACGTCGAGAGTATCGACTGGATCAGCGCCAAGGAGCTGCAACGCTTGGCCGAGATCGCCTTGGCCTCACCGGCGGTCGCTGTCGGCCGCGCACTGCTCCGGCACTTTCCGGCGGCCATCGAGGCAGACCACCTTTCGAAGCTCGTCTCGTTCTGCTGGCACAGGCTGCGCCCCTATCTCGACAACCGGGTGTTCTGGGGCCGGCTGGGCGACGGCAATCCCACCGAGGTGCTGATGGCGGCGGTCCGCGACGGCGGGCTCGAGAGCGTGCTCGACGAGCATTTTTGGCTAGCGCAAGGGCAGACCGACGCCCCGAACCTTCTCGATGAGCTGGCATCGGCGCTGCACGCCTCGCTCGGTTGGTTCACCTTTCGTGGGATCCCGACAACATCGAGCTCAATCCGCCTTCGTTGCCACGCTGCCGTGCCGTTCAGCGGCACCGAAAGCGGGGATGCCGAATCAGCACAACGCGCGTTGAGCGAGCCTGAAGCCGAAGCGCCGCCACGCGCTGAAAGCCTCCGGCGCGCGTTCAACACGCCATTCTGGCCCCATGTGCTCGCGACGACCTCGATCGGTCAGGAAGGGCTCGACTTCCATAGCTGGTGCCGACGCATCGTTCACTGGGATTTGCCATCTAACCCGGTCGACCTTGAACAGCGTGAAGGTCGCATATTGCGCTATGGTGGTCTCCTTGTACGACGTCCGCTCGGCGCGCTGGTGCGGGACGACGCTGTGGCCGCGGCAGGTACCGGTTGCTCGCCCTGGACGGAGGCCGCAGCGTTGGGCGAGCTCCTGTTTCAAGACGGCACCGGGCTGGCACCCTGGTGGACGTTCAAGCATGCCGATATCGATCGCCACGTGCTTGCATTGTCGAGGAGCCGTGACATCGCACGGTTCGACTACCTCCAGCGTCAGCGTTTGCTCTATCGCCTCGCGCTCGGCCAGCCGAACCAGGAGGATCTGGTCAATCATCTGGCGAGAGGCAGCGATGCGAAGATCGCCGAACTGAGCGCATTGGCTCTGGACCTGAGGCCGCTGAAGTCGACCGTTGGTCTCAGTCTACGGGGCCGGTGAGAGGATGGTCAAAATCGTACGCTAAGGGTCCGGCGTTAGCATGTCATTCCGCCCCAAGCCGGACCGATTACGGTGCATAGATCGCATGACGGGTTAGGTGACACCGCCTGATGGAATTACGCGGGGCAGGCGCCGTCACGCATACGCTCGTTTGCGGAGCGTCCCGTTTCTCCATGTCCAGCGGGCAGTTTCGGGAAAGCGCATTCGGGAACAGGTTTCGGGAAAGCCGGTCGGTCACTACGGGGCACGGGCTGTCCAACGCTCCGGCCGTCTCGATGATCGTTCCCAATCGGGAAGAGCCCGTCGCTTTGTCCTAACAGCTGCGAGCATTCTCGACCCTCAAACGAACTGTCCGCCTTCCAGACAGTTATGTCGGGATGACAGTCTCGACCGATCCCTACGCGCTTATCGTCGATGACGATCCAATCATCCTCATGGACCTCGACGGCATCCTGTCGGATGCGGGGTTCCGCTGTGTCGAGGCCGATCATGGCTGTGGATCGGCGTGGAAAAGGGACCCCGGTAGCGGGGTGATCGGCGTCGAAAAAGGACCCCTCATCCCGGTGGTCTAGGCTGTTCGCTTGGCGGTGTGTCAGGCGGCGAGATCGGGATGCTGGTATTGGAGACGGTGTTGAGGATCCGGCGCGAGCACGCGTCGGGGAAGGCCATCAAGGCGATAGCGCGAGACCTGCACCTGTCGCGCAAGGTGGTGCGCAAGGCGATCCGGGCGCCCGAGGCGGACATGGGCTACCGGCGGGAGGTGCAGCCGCTGCCCAAGCTGGGGCCGTTTCAGGCGCGACTGGATGCGTTGCTGGAGGA
>QDFQ01000010.1 GCA_003075315.1 Arthrobacter sp. TPD3018
TGCTCGACCGCATTACCCACCACTGCGACATCGTCGAGACCGGCAACGACAGCTGGCGCTTCAAGCACCGCAGCTGACGCCTGGGGCACCGGCAGAAAACGCTTCGCACTGGTTGCGCCTCCGGTCGGGCTACGCCCGCCCTACGCCGCAACCAGTGCGAACGGCGCGCCCGTCATACCCGTTACGCGGCTCGACGAGGGGGGTCCCTTTTGCACGCCTATAGGGGGTCCTTTTTGGACGCCGATTGACACTGTTCGGCAGTCGCTGGCCTGTCCTCGAACCGGTACTGGATCGGCTCGAAAATCACCGACCACAGCTCACGTGGCAAATCGCCGTGTTCATAGTTCCATTCGTCAGGCTGAAGGTGGACGGGTGGCTCATCCGGCACCAAGGCTTGCAGATTCCGGTATGCGCTAAATCCATCAATTTCAGCCTTCAGCGCAGCAGCCTGCTTTTGCAAAACATCGAGGTCATCCTCCGGCTCGCCCGCGTCCTCACGATCCCGCTCGCTTTTTGCGATACCCAGCGCATCGCTGAGATCGTTGGCCATTTCCCCATTGAGGGTTGCGGCCAGCGCAGCGATCACGGCATTGGGCATGTCCTTGACGGCTTCCGCCTTGAGCCCTGCCCCTTTTAGCCGCCGGACGAACGTCATCAAAGACTTGCCAGGTTCCTGTTCCTGGCGTTCCATGACGCTGAGCGCCGCGAGCTTCTGTGTGGCCAGCAGTTGGCCTGCGACGGAGTGCTTCATCACCATCTGAGATGTGAAGGCGATGATCCGGTCATTGTACCATTGCAGGCGCTCGAGGTCCTGAAGGATGGCTTTTGGGGAGGCCTTGTGAACCCATGGCAACTCTGCGGCATTCCTCTCGCGCCGGTCTCCCGTCGCTGCGCTCTCGGCCGTAGCTAGCCTCGGAGCTAGTCCGCCGGTGAGTTCCGACAGCAGGTCACCGAGCTCTATGCCCTGAGCCACCTTGGTCGGAATCGCGCGGCTGTTCTCTGCAAGTCGGCGTGACACCGAGAGGTAATCGGCAAGCTCCTCAGGTTCCAGCGCGTGTCGCAGAAGGTCCATTTCTAACTTATTCATACATTGAGGCTCTCTTAAATCACCTGGCAGGCTGAGCTGCTCCCCTCCTGTCGGGTGGTATGATCTGAGATGAACTGGCGGAGCAGTTCGGGCTGAGCCAAGGGTTGATCAATCCGACCCTCAGTCAGGAGCGAAGCGCCCGACGGAAGGCTGTCGGCAGCAATGAAAAGCAGTCCAGCGACGTTCTGACCGACGAAGGGGAGACCGGCACCAAGGCGCAGCGCTTAGCGCGACAACGGGAGATGAGGCGCAATACCTACAATTTGGTGCAGGCACCAAGATTGTACGCGCGCCCCTTCGGAGCGTTGGATCGGCCTTTTGGCCGAGGTGGTCGGCTCACGCCGACCAGCGCTATCGCGGGAGAAGCGGCTTCGCCGCTCCAGGTCCGTCACCACTTCCTACTTCCTCATTGATCAACACTTCAGCGGATCAACAAGGTCTCAAGGCGCCGCCCAAGCCGACGGCGGATAATTTACGAACGCAAGTCGCGGGCCCCGGGACGGGCTCGACGACCGCGGGCGTGATATCCCGCGCTCGCGTTCCGCTCCAAATAGACAGATGCAGAGCCCACGCAGCGCGTCGAGCAGCAGACCCATAATCGAGAAGATGAGCTCGCTCACACGCGCCACCACTCGCTGCGGCAACACGGCCGCCATGAGACGATGATGAGGTCGCCAGCCTGCATACCCTACCTTTTAGGATGTGGCCGCTCGCCCAACCAGAGCCAAACCAACAAAAAAGATTGGGAAGGGTCAGGCTGAAGGAAAAAGACCGACAAATGCTCCGGTTTCCGGCCGGGCCCTTCATCGCCACTGACCGGTGTTCCTGCCGGCCGTCCCTAGCATCAGCGCACCGCCTCCGTCGCTCTTTCGACGGGGAGTCACGCGCGCTTGTCACGGAGCTTAACATGCTTCCTCTGCCTGTCCTAACAACCGTAACCATCGCCCGGCTCGATATCGGCCACCATCTCAACCGTCCCCGAGCCATACCCATTGGCGCAGCCGCGCTGACGGGCCGCGTCCAAGGATCGGGAGTCCACTTTCACCTCGACAGCTTCGTGCTGCAGCCGTCCGATCCCGCAGAAAAACTGCTCGTATGGCTGGACCAACGGTTGGCCGAGGAGCAGGTCACTATTGCAGGGTACCAGCTAGCTGGGGCGACCGCCCTGCTCGATGCCTTGCCAGGTGCGTACTGGTCGTCGGGGCTGCGCAGCATGGCAGGCCTAGGTGCCCAGCCGGTCATGAGCCTGTCCGCGCGAGATCTGCGCGGCGCCCCCCTGACCTTCGAGCAGGCGTGCCTTCACGCGGGTATCCGATGCTCCCGGATCGAAAGTAGCATGCGTTTCTCCGCGTGGTGCCGAAGCGTCACCGAGCAGATCGATCACCAAACTCAGGTGGATGCGATCGCGGCCTGGCGGCTCATCATGAAACGCTTGTCTTCGCTGGACCAGCATGGCGCGAGGGTTGTCGACGCAATGGACGAGCATCTTGCAGGTTGGCTGCGCGCTAGCTCGAACGGAGCGGCCAGCCTTCACGCATGCGATATCGCCGCGATCGGCAACTGACATGCCTCGCCGCCTTCGCGGCTTCTTATCAAAGGATATCTCATGAACTTGATCGATCTCTCGATCGCGGAGCGTGGCTACGCGCCCGCGTCGATCGCCCTTGCCCTTCGAACAATCGGCGCCTGTCCCGCCGCCGGTCATCGACCGGATGGCCGCATCCTCTGCGGCATCGGCCTGCTCAACGTCACGCCGGACGATACTGGTGGCTACAGCTTCGCTGCCGACGCCCGGTGCCTTGAGGAAGGTGAGACACAACTCGCCCTTCTCGACTGGCTCGAGCCACAGGTCCCTGTCTCCGGCGCGATCGTCAGTTGGCCCAATTGGGGGAGTGTCCCGCGTCGTCTGCGCGCGCTCGCCGATCCCGTGCGGCATCCAAGCATCGTCGCCGCCGCGACAGACCCGGTCGGTCGCTGGCGCGATATGCCCCGTGGGCACTGCTGGCATCTCCGCCAGGCACGCGCGCACCTCATGCCGTGCATGTGCCCGCCCGGCACTCCCGTCGACGCTTGCGCCGCCGCGATGCCGGCCGTCCTGCTGCCAGACTCGGTCACCACTGCCAACGCGCTCATTGACGAGGCAATCGCCGGATGGCGGTCCTGGACACAGGGCTTCGGCAATTTCGACGACGCCGACCACCCCGCACAAACCGCACTTCGAGCGCTTGATCGCTGGCGCGCCGAGCAGGCCGCCATCCGCTGACCTTCCCCAATCGACATTCGGGCGCGCGAGTGCCCGCCGGAGAATCGCCATGCACCACGACCTGACCTCGCTCTGGAAGAGCGACACGCCCCGCTTCGTCGTCGTCCTCGATGCCGAATGCAGCTATGACCATGAAGCGCATGCCCGCTACCAAGCGAGCGAGCGTTTTCTGCCCGCCGATTCCGCGCATCTGTCGCCCCGCGAATTGCGTGCCGACCCACGCGTGACGCCGCGCTGGCCGTGCCACCGGATCACGACGCTGAGTTGGCTGGTGATGACGGAGGCCGAGGACGGCCTACGCCCGATCCAACTGGAAACGCGCGGCCTGCCGGAACAAGACGAAACTGCTGTCCTGAAGTCGTTTTTCGCCGATATGGAGCGGCTCGGCCGCGTTCAGATCGTGACGTGGGGCGGATTTCACTCCGACCTGCCGCAGATCCTCATCGGAGCAATCGACGCCGGGTTGCAGCTACCGTCGGGCCTGACCGGCCTGTTGTCGCCGTGGCGGCGCGATGCCTCGGGGCACGTCGATCTCTGCACCGAAATGTGCGGCGGCGCAGCACCTGCGCACCTTGCCGAGGTCGCCGCCCGGCTGGGGATCCCGGCTAAACTGATCTGTCGGCCGGACCTCGTCTCCAAACTGATGCAGCAGGGCAAATGGTCGGCCGTGCGCTCGGTCTGTGAGGGCGATGTATGGACCACCGCGGCCCTGCTGATGCGCTGGCGCCATCTGCGCGGCGGCACCGCATCCGCGCTGGCAGCGGGAAGGCGATTGACCACATTCATCGCCGAGCATTGTTCGCACCGCTCCTACGCCGCCGACTGGAAGAGATACGGCGACGACCTGCTCGCCGCGTCCTTCGCGGCAGAAGCCCGCAAACTGGAAATCCTGAGAGCCTCGGCCTGCAACTGAGCCGTGATGGTGGCCTCTTTGAAGGGGCGGAAAAGAAGGAATTGAACGATGAGCATCATTGAATCAATGGACACGATGCAGGCCTGGACGGTCGGCCTGCGCCGCGCCATGGGCTATCCGCAGTATGCGCCCATTGGCAATCCGATCAGCTACGCCTCGGGTGGGCGCAAGAATTTCGCCGAGGCGCTCGATATCGCCGCCATCGTCGAGCAGACGAACCGTGACTTAATCCTCGTCGTATTCGACTTACCCATCGCCGACGGGCCGGTCGGCATCTCGCTCGCCACCCGCGGCAACATCCTTGTCGACTGGCACGCCGATGTGCAGCCCTACCTCGCCAGCGACGACGGGACCATCGAACTGCTCAGCGACACGCACCGCTGGTCGGTCGGGCCACGCGCCATCCTGACCGCGTCGCCGCTGCCAACCCGCAGCCGCATCAAGCGCGGCATCGAACGCGCGCACCGGCGCTGGCGGGAAGCCGCCGATCAGATGCGCGGCATCGAACTCCCCGGGTCGTTCTTCATCCCCGCAGGCGGGAGTTACGCCGACGCGATGCCGATGGAGGCGCTGCGGGCAGCGGCGTGATGCGCCACGACAGCCGATGACTATCGGGCGGACATGACCTATCGTCCGCCCGATGAATCAGCCCCGCCGATGCGGGCCAGCCTGTTGGACCTGACGAACCGAATGAACGCCGTCGAAATCGAAGAAGCCGTATCCGACCTCGTCCAACAGCAGTTCGACGCCGCCGAATTCCCGTTCCAGTTCATCACCGCATTCGGCGCCAAGAAGGCGACCGTCGACCGCCTGCGCGCGACGAAGAACGGCACCAACCAGTCAGACGTCGGCGGCGTCCTGCAGCGCAACAACATCCATATCGGTATCGCCCCTGCAGGGGAGGTCGGCGCGACGCTCGCTGCCTTACGCGCTAGCCCCAAGACCGTCAGCGCCAAGGCCAAGTTCCTGCTCGCCACAGATGGCGAGACGGTAGAGGGCGAGGATCTGGTCGGTGGCGACGTCATCGCCTGTCCTTATTCCGAACTGCCGCGCCATTTCGCGACCTTCCTGCCGCTGGCGGGCATCTCGACGGTCAAGGAGATCAAGAACAACCCCATCGACGTCAAGGCGACGGGGCGGCTCAACAAGCTGTATGTCGAGCTGCTCAAGGACAATCCGGACTGGGCGATCGAGGAGCGGCGGCACGAGCTGAACCAGTTCATGGCGCGGCTGATCTTCTGCTTCTTCGCCGAGGACACCGGCATCTTCCGCGAGAACCAGTTCACCGCCACCATCACCCAGATGAGCTATGCCGGGCACGGCGGCGGCGACGAGCAATGGGGCAACACGCACGAGGTGCTGACCGAGTTGTTCCGCGCGATGGACACGCCGGTCACGCATCAGGGTAATCTCGACGAACGCTATCGCCGCGCGGCGGGCATCCGGCCCTATGCCGACGTCTTTCCCTATGTGAACGGCGGCCTGTTCACCGGCGCGACCGAGAGCCCACGCTTCAGCCGCACCGCGCGCGCCTATCTGCTGCGCGCGGGCGAGCTGGACTGGAAGGAGATCAACCCGGACATCTTCGGATCGATGATCCAGGCGGTCGCCGACGATGGCGAGCGCGGCGAGCTGGGGATGCATTATACCAGCGTGCCCAACATCCTGAAGGTGCTGAACCCGCTGTTCCTCGACGGCTTGCGCGGGCAGCTGGAGGCGGCGCGCGACAGCCGCCAGAAACTGCGCAACCTGCGGCGGCGTCTGTCGAACATACGCGTGTTCGACCCGGCGTGCGGATCGGGCAATTTCCTGGTCATCGCGTACAAGGAGATGCGCGCCATCGAGGCGGTGATCGTCGAGCGGCTGGGCGGCGAGGCCAATCTGAAGCTGGACGAGCGGCGCAGCGTCATCCCCTTGAGCAATTTCTACGGCATCGAAATCAAGGGCTTCGCCGCCGAGATCGCCCGCCTCGCGCTACTGATCGCCGAGTTCCAGGCGGACTGCCTATACCTCAGCCAGCAGGAAGCCCGCGCGATGGTGCTGCCGCTGCACAAGACGGGGCAGATTACCGTTGGGAACGCGCTGCGCGAGGATTGGCTGGAGGTGTGTCCGCCGGTGCGGGTGGCGACGGGCGTGGAGCCTGACCTTGCCGGGCCGACTGGAAGGCTGGCGCTGGAGGACATCGGCACCGCTAGCGACGCGTCAGTCGAAACATATGTCTGCGGCAACCCGCCTTACAAAGGATATAACAAGCAGACTGAGGAACAAAAAGGTGATTTAAGGCGTGTCTTCGACCGCAAAACTGATAGCTGGAAATCCTTGGATTACGTGTCTGGTTGGTTTCAAAGATACGCCTCTCTACCGGATGCCAGCTGGCGAGGAGCGTTCGTGGCCACAAATTCAATCTGCCAAGGAGAGCATGCATCAATACTCTGGCCGGTTTTGCTTGCTGAAGGCGTATCGATAAAATTTGCCGTTCCAAATTTTCGTTGGGCTAATAACGCTGCAAAGAATGCAGTGGTGACAGTCTCTGTTTTGGGACTAACCCGTGGAAACGACGAAGAAAGGTCGATTTATGACGACGGCTTAAAGCGTGATGTAACGCAAATCAATCGTTACCTTGTTCCAGCGCCAGATGTAAATATCCAGCCGACCCGAAATCAGATATCTGGCGCCGCCTACATGGACTTGGGTAACATGCCAAAAGATGGCGGCCATTTGTTGCTTGAGGGTCGCGATAAAGATGATCTTCTACAAGAATGCCCCGGCGCGAGCAGATTTATATTTGATTTTGTAGGGTCTCAGGAATATGTTAAGGGCGTTGTTCGCCAATGCATCTGGATAGAAGATCATGAAGTAGCCGATGCGATGCAACATAGCGCCATTGCTCGACGCCTTCACGGTGTTCAGGCGATGCGCCTTGCCAGCGAAGCTGAATCAACTCGCGCATTTGCGAATAAACCGCATCGGTTTAAACAGATCCAAGGTCGTGGTCGACGTTCTACCATTGTTGTGCCGAAGGTCACTTCCGAACTCAGGCCATACCTGCCGGTTGGCCTTTTGTCAGCGGCGTCTGTCGTATCCGATAATGCTTTTGCTCTTTATGATGCACCAATCTGGAATATGGCGCTGATTGCCTCACGTCTTCACCTCGTCTGGATCGCGACCGTTTGCGGTAAGCTGGAGACGCGGTATCGCTACTCCAACACCCTCGGCTGGAACACCTTCCCAGTTCCTAAACTCACCGAACAGGACAAAGCCGACCTCACCCGCACCGGCGAGAACATCCTGCTCGCGCGTGAGGCGCATTTCCCTGCGACCATCGCCGATCTCTACGATCCCGAGAACATGCCGGACGACCTGCGCCGCGCGCATGAGGAGAATGACGAGGTGCTGGAGCGCATCTATATTGGCCGCCGCTTCCGCAACGATACCGAGCGGTTGGAAAAGCTATTCGACCTCTACACCAAGATGACGGCGAACGCCGCGTCCAAGGGCAAGAGCACGAAGAAGAGTAAGGCTGCATGATGGATCCGCTCGACGCGATCCGTCGCGACCCTCCGAACGTCTGGCTCACCAGCTTCTACGGCTTCGATCCCGCCAATTGGGGCTATCTCGGATTCAGCACGCCAGGGCAACGGAAGGGGTTTATCGCCCGCAGCGAACCCGGCGTTCTCGTCGTCGTCTATGGCACCGGCACCGCCGCACCGGACGAACTTGGCAAGGTCATCGGCGTGCTTCAGTGCAGCCACCGGGTGAACAGTGCCAAGGCGTTCATGTCGCCGGTGGCTTGGGCTGCAAAGGAGCGTTCCGCCGAGTCTGCTGGAAAGTGGGAGCTCGGGGTGAAAGCGATACGCGCCTGGCGAGTGGCGCCGGAAAGCCGCCCGCTCATCGCCGAGTTCGCCAACGTAACCTATACGCCAGGCCGCGGACAGGCCATCGGTTCGCAGGGAATGCCGCTGACGGCGGCAGAGGCCCGCAAGCTGCTGGACATCGATCTGCAGGAGGTGCCGGTATTCGGCGAGATCCCGGTCATCGAGGCTGCCTTCGGGAAAGGCTCCGACGTCCTCTCGCCCACCAAGCCGGGGCCCGTATCGCAAAATCCGTTTATGGTGCGCGAGGCGGAGGGTCCGAAGAGCCTCTACATTCTCGTCCTCGACGGCGATACGGCAGCGTTTCTGGGCCGCGATGACAGCGGGCAGAAAATCATCAAGGTCGGTGTATCGATAACGCCAGTTGGCCGGTGCGACGATCACAACCGCGCACTGCCGCGAGGTGTCTTCTCATGGCGGGTGCTACGTTCGAATGACAACGTCGGCGCGGAGCCGTTTCCAAGGTCGCGTGCCGCGATCGAAGGTGAGACTGAAATGAAGCGTGTGCTGGTCGCCCACGGGCAATCGCTGGGCGGAGAGTTTTTCCTGGCCGGTGATCAAGCCATCGACAGGGCTTGGAAGAGCGGCATGAAGAAAGCAAATGAGTGGGCCAGCCTGTGACCGAAACCCGGCCCATCCCCGCCGTCCGTCTCGTTACCGGCCAGACCGGGGCGTCCTCAAGCGCCAACGAACTGGGTATGCGCCCCATGCAGGCGCGCGCCTATGCGCATCGCGGCGAGCAGTATCTGCTGATCAAGTCGCCGCCCGCGTCGGGCAAATCGCGCGCGCTGATGTTCATCGCGCTCGACAAGCTGCAAAACCAGGGCGTCAAACAGGCGATCATTGTGGTCCCGGAGCGCTCGATCGGCGGCAGCTTCGCCGACGAGCCTTTGTCGGCGCACGGTTTCTGGGCCGACTGGACGGTGAAGCCGCACTGGAACCTGTGCAACACGCCCGGTGCGGACGATGTGAAGGTCGCCAAGTCGAAGGTGAAGGCGGTCGGCGAGTTTCTGGCCTCGGACGACACAGTGCTGGTCTGCACCCACGCCACCTTCCGCTTCGCGGTCGACGAGCTTGGGATAGAGGCGTTCGACGGGCGGCTGATCGCGGTGGACGAGTTCCACCACGTCTCGGCGAACCCGGAGAACCGGCTGGGCGCGCAGTTGGGCAAGCTGATCGCGCGCGACAAGGTGCATCTGGTCGCGATGACCGGCAGCTATTTCCGCGGCGACGCGGTCGCGGTGCTGTCGGCGGACGACGAGGCGAAGTTCACCACCGTCACCTACACCTATTACGAGCAGCTGAACCGCTATCGGTATCTGAAGACGCTTGATATCGCCTACAGCTTCTACACGGGGCGCTATATCGACAAGATCAACGATCTGCTCGATCCGGCGGCGAAGACGATCGTCCACATCCCCAGCGTCAACAGCCGGGAAAGCACCAAAGACAAGCATCGCGAGGTCGAGGAGATTATGGATCACCTCGGCACCTGGAAGGGCACCGACGCGCAAACCGGCTTCCATCTGATCGAGACATCGGCGGGCGCGACGATCAAGGTCGCCGATCTGGTCGATGACGATCCCGCCAAGCGCGACCGCGTGGCGGCGGCCTTGAAAAGCCCGGAGGCGCGGAGCAACCGCGACCATGTCGACGTCATCATCGCGCTGGGCATGGCGAAGGAGGGCTTCGACTGGATCTGGTGCGAGCACGCGCTGACCGTCGGCTATCGCTCCAGCCTGACCGAGATCATCCAGATCATCGGCCGCGCGACCCGCGACGCGCCGGGCAAGACAGTCGCACGCTTCACCAACCTTATCGCCGAGCCGGCCGCCGCCGATGACGTGGTCGCCGAGGCGGTCAACGACACGCTGAAGGCGATCGCCGCCAGCCTGTTGATGGAGCAGGTGCTGGCGCCGCGCTTCGAGTTCACGCCGAAGGACGTCGGGCCGAAGGACGGGTTCGTTTATGGTCCCGACGGGTACGTCGAGGGCCGCACCAATGTCGGGTGGAACGAAGAGCGCGGCCAGTTCCACTTCGAGTTGAAGGATCTGGTGCTGCCCAGCTCGACCGAGGGCAAGCGCATCTGCGCCGAGGACATCAACGAGGTCATCACCAGCTTCATCCAGGACAAGCAGGCGATCGAACGCGGCCTGTTCGACTCCGAAGTGGTCCCGGAGGAACTGACCCAGGTCCGCATGGGCAAGATCGTCCGCGACCGCTATCCCGACCTCAGCGAAACCGATCAGGAGGCGATCCGCCAGCACGCCATCGCCGCGCTCAACATCACCCAGCAGGCGGCGAAGATCGTCACCGAGACGGCGAGTGATGACGGGAGCGGCGAGCTGAAGGCGAACACCTCGTTCGTCGACGGCGTGCGTAAATTCATGAACGTGCGCGAGCTCGACATCGACCTGATCGACCGCATCAACCCGTTCGATGCCGCGCAGGCGATCATCGCCAAGGCGATGAACGAGAACACGCTGCGCCAGGTTCAGGCCGCGATCTCGGCGCGCAAGACCACGCTGACGGAGGAGGAGGCGCGCGCCTTCGCGATCCGCGCCGTCCAGTGGAAACGCGAACGCGGCCGCGCGCCCGAGGCGACATCGCAGGACCCGTGGGAGCGCCAACTGGCGGAAGGCGTCGCCGCCTTCGCCCGCTTCCGCGCCAAGGCCCAGGCAGCGGGGGCCGCCGCCCATGGCTGAAATGACCGACGATGACATCCTCGCCGAACTGGGCGTCGACCTCACGCCCAAGAAGGTCCGCGCCCGCACCCCGCGTGAGGAACGGATCATCGCCGGCTTCGAGGATATCGTCCGCTTCCGCGAGGAACATGGCCGCGTGCCGCAGCATGGCGAGGGCCGTGATATCTTCGAGCGGCTCTACGCCGTGCGCCTCGACCGGCTCCGCGCACAAGCCGACTGCCGCGAACTGCTGGCGGATATGGATGTCCACGGCCTGCTGGACGACGCGACCGATGCCGATGCGATCGACGATCTCGACGACAGCGCACTGCTGGCCGAACTGGGAATCGAAGCCGACGCGTCGAACGACATCACCCAGCTGCGCAACGTCCGCTCCAATGCCGATCGCCAAGCCGCCGAGGAGGTCGCCAGCGCCAAACGCTGCGCCGACTTCGCGACCTTCAAGCCACTGTTCGACCAGGTCCAGGCCGATCTCGACGCAGGCGTACGCACCACGCGGCCCTTCGTCCGCGACCTTGGCATGTCAAAGGCCGATATCAAGCAGGGCGAATTCTTCATCGTCGGCGGCCAGCTGGCCTATGTGGCCGAGGTGGGCGAAGCGATCGCGGCACCCAATGGCGAAACCGATGCCCGCCTGCGCGTCGTCTATTCCAACGGCACCGAGAGCGACCTGCTGCTCCGCTCGCTCCAACGCGCGCTATACAAGGACGAGGGCGGCCGCCGGATCACCGAACCGACCGCCGGGCCGCTGTTCGACAGCACCACAAAGGCGGACGTCGAACCCGACCACCTGCCGACCGGCACGCTCTACGTCCTGCGCAGCCGTTCGACGCACCCGACCATCGCCGGGCACCGGGACCTCGTCCACAAAATCGGGATCACCGGTGGATCGGTCGAGGCGCGCATCGCTGGCGCGGTCGACGACGCCACCTATCTCCTCGCCGGTGTGGACGTGGTCGCCACCTATAAGCTGTACGAAGTCCACCGTTCCCGCCTAGAAGCACTGATCCACCGCGTCCTCGACCCCGTCCGTTTCGATGTCGAAATTCTGGACCGCTTTGGCAAAGCAGTTCGCCCGCGAGAGTGGTTCCTGGTGCCGCTGCACGTCGTCGACGAAATTGTCGACCGCATCGCCGACGGAACGCTGGCCGGAATGACCTATGATCCTAAGGCTGCGGCTTTGGTCTAGCTGAACACTCACGGCGGTCTGCGCAACGATTGAGTCATCATGTAGCGCGGCTCATGGCGTTAAACCGACGTAGTGACATTCGGCTTATGAGACTTGGTCGCCACCTCGGCTATTCATTCATACATCGGGGAGCCGATCAGGCAACGATCGGGAGTGCTGAGTTGGTCGTCCAGTTCGGTCTCTGTGCAGATCAAAATGACCGCCCCCTCCTTTCGGAGGGCATTAGCTCGACGATGCTGGGCATGGGCAGTGACGAAGCGGCCGAAGGGCTGATCCTCGCTGATCACCAGCCGGGTTGTGCTGAGGCCGACAACCGCCATGATGCGCGCGCCCGCACCGGCCAGTCGGCGCGCAAGCGGGCCGTCACGACTCGCGCCGAGGATGACGATGCGCTCGCCCTTCAGCGGTCCGTCCGGCGCGGGCGGCGGCGCCTTGGCGCGGGGCGGGTTGCTGGGGGAAAGCCAGCCGGCAAGGTCCATGCCCGTATGCTCCATGGCGCGCACGATCACCAGGCCGGCCGCCCGCGCATCGCTCAGCGCGTCATGATGCTTGTGCGGCAAGCCGAGGAAGTGCGTCAGCACGTTAAGCCGGTGGCTCTGCAGATCGGGCCATGCCCGCTTCGCCACGTGCACGCTGTCGAGCCATGTCGCCTCAATCGGATCGCGCCGATGGATCAGACAGGCCGCGGCCAGCGCACGCTTGTCGAACAATGAATGCGCGACGGTGATCCGGCCGGACAGATGGCCTGCGATGATCGCATGGGCGTCAGCGAAGGTCGGTGCGCCGATCACATGATAGGCAGTTATGCCGTGGATGCGCGTGTTGAACGACGAGAAGCGGTCGCAGGGATCGAGCAGCGTCTCATAGGCGAAGGTCTCGCGACCGTCCTTGAAGCCGACGATCCCGATCTGGCAGATGCTGCTCACCTGCGAGCAGGATGTCTCGACGTCGACGACGACGAAGTCGGGTGCGTCGATGCCGCCGGCCTGCTCCGTCACGGGTCTGCCCGCCACGCCGGTCATCGCTTGTCTGCCAGGCTGCGGAAGGTGATTGACCAGCGCGGCCGTTCCATCGGTGCGATGCTGTGCTCCCATTCGTATCGCGCCGGCCCGGTCATATGATAGCCGCCGCGCGGTTCGAGCGGCACCGAGACGCGGTCGAACCCGTCGCCGCGTCGGCGTCGGAAGCGCATGGTAGCGGGCTCGCCGAGCGACAGACCAACGACATGGCCGTAGATCGGCCGGTCGCGGTGCCAGCCGATCCCCGCGCCCGGATCGTAGCGGATCAGTAGCGCCTGGATCAGCACTGCCGGCGCCAACCCGGCGAACCCGGCCGCGCGGTCGCGGATGGGAAGCAGCCAGTCCGGCATCGGCGGGGCGTCCTTGGGGCGGCCCACCTCAAAATCGTAGCTCCAGCCGAAGGAGGTCGTCAGCCGCTTGCCCGTCCAGCCCTGGAACCGGAACGGCATCAGATCGGTGGCATCGATCCGCTCGATCAGCAGGCGTTCCTCCTCGGCGCTGATCAGCGATGCTCGCTGCGCCAGCCCCGGCAGCAGCGGCGTGTCGAACAGGTCCAGCATCATGCCGCCGCCTTGACGAAGATCGGCAGCTCGTCGGTGGGATCGGTCGTCACCTCGGCGAAATTGGACACCGTCACGCCGACTAGCCGGATGCCCTTCTGCGTCGGCAGCACCGACCGGATCAGCGCCAGTGCGGCGCCGTGCAGCGCATCGCGGCTGGCGACCGCCACGGGCTGGCTGCGGCGCCGGGTGATCTGGTGGAAGTCGGCATATTTCACCTTCACCGTCACGGTACGGCCGAACGCCTGGCGGCGCTCGCACCAATGCCAGACGTCGTCCGCCATCTTGAGCACGCCGGCCTCGATCTCCGCCGCTTGCATCAGGTCGCGGTCGAAGGTCGTCTCCGATCCGGAAGACTTGCGCACACGATTGGGATTGACCGGGCGGTCGTCCTCACCGCGCGCGATGGCGTGATACCATTCGGCAGCGCTGCCGAAATGCTGCTGCAGGAAGGCCGGCGACTTGGCCTTGAGATCGGCGCCCGTCTCGATCCCGAGCCGCTTCATCTTCTCCGCGGTTACCGGCCCGACCCCGTGAAAGCGGCTGACCGGCAGCGTCTCGACCCAGGCCGCCCCCATCTCCGGCGTCACCGCGAACTGGCCGTTGGGCTTGCGATGATCAGAGGCGAGCTTGGCGAGGAACTTGTTGTACGAGACGCCCGCCGATGCGGTCAGCCCGGTTGCGGCCAGAATGTCGGCGCGAATCGCCTTGGCTGTCAGCCAGGCGGTCTCCAGCCCGCGCTTGTTCGCGGTGACGTCGAGATACGCCTCGTCGAGCGAAAGCGGCTGGATCAGGTCGGTGTAGCGCGCGAACACCGCATGGATCTGGCGCGACACGTCGCGATACACCTCGAAGCGCGGCGGCACGAAGACGAGGTCGGGGCAGCGGCGCAGCGCGGTGACCGACGGCAGCGCGGATCGGACGCCGAACGCCCTCGCCTCGTAACTGGCGGCGGCGACGACGCCGCGCGCGGCAGCATGACCGACCGCGACCGGCTTGCCGCGCAGCGACGGATCGTCGCGCTGCTCCACCGACGCGAAGAAGGCGTCCATGTCGACGTGGATGATCTTGCGCACCGCCATGGCGCCTTCTACCGCAGGCGGAACGGATTGGGAACATCCTGTTGGGTGCGCTGGGGAATATGGCATCGGGGCGCACACCGGCTTGACCATGCCGCCGCCCCGCCCAACCTTTACCGTTCAAAGGAGACGCACGATGGTCGAGGCACGGTGGAACGGCGCGGTGATCGCGAGGAGCGACGATACCGTGGTGGTCGAGGGCAACCACTATTTCCCCGCGAATTCGGTCGACCCTTCGGTCCTGCGGCCGAGCGCCACGACGTCGGTCTGCCCGTGGAAGGGCACGGCGCATTACTACAGCCTGGACGTCGATGGCGCCGAAAATGCCGACGCCGCCTGGTTCTATCCCGACCCGAAGCCCGAAGCGGAGGCGGTTCGAGACCGGGTCGCGTTCTGGAAAGGCGTGACGGTCAGCTGACGCCCATCAGCTGCGATGGATATGCCGTCAGCAGTCCCACCGCCTCCTCGACGGGCGCGGTCAGCCAGCGTTGCTGATCCTCGGCCAGCAGGATGACGGGCATCGCCTTGGGATGCTTGGGCGCGACCAGCGGATTGGGCTCGGTGGTGCAGAAGGCGTAGACGCGGTCGTGGTCCTGATCGAACTTCCACAGGCCGGCGAAACACGGTGTCTCCTGATCCGCGACGGTGAACCACCAATTGGTGTCGCCGGGCCCCTGCCGGTCGGCCACGGCCTTGGGCTCGGCAAAGCGGGTGAAGGGCACGAGGCAGCGGTGCTCGGCCTTCAGCAACCACGGCTTCCACATGTTGCTCTGCATATTCCGCGCGTTCGTCCACCAGTCGTAAAGGAACGGCAGTTCGCCCTCCCGCGCCGGTCGCTTGCGGGGTTTGCGGGTCGGAAAGCCCCAACGCATCGTGCTGAGCACGCGTTGTCCGTCCTCCTGCCGTACGACGAAGCCAGGCTTGCCGGGGGCGGCGTAATCCTTCTGGACCGGCAGGGTGTTGGCTGGATCCTCGACGGCGGCCAGCGCATCGAAATAGCCGCGCGGGTCGACCTTCAGGTTATAAAGATTGCACATTCTACCGTTCGATCACGAGCGATAGCGCGAAACAAGCCTCTTCCAGGTCGCGGCGTCGGGATAGGGCAGCGGGTCGCCGGTCGGCGGATCGCGACCCACAGTGATCCGCGGTCGTGCCTTAAGGCCGTCACGGGCCCGGCACGCCGAGCAATGCAGCCTTCCGCAAACCGCAGACAACATGTCCTCCCAGCCACGTCGATGGAACAGCCACCATAGCGGCACGGCGTCGAGAATGCGGACGTGGCCGCATTCGGGACAGGTGAGCCGCAGCGTCCGCTTATGCAGTGCGCACTGTTCGAGCGTCCGGAGGCGGCGGCCGACATGATCATAGCCGCTGCCGGACGAGGCATAGCGCGTGTTGTCAGCCGGGCGTTCTCCCGCTGTTCGATTCATCGATTCGGCTCCGCAACGCCTTGACCCTTTAACAAGAAATGCGGAACATAAAGCGAACATGTGAGTCGCTGCCATGATGTCCGCTGCCCTTCGCCGCCAAGAAGCCGGGGCGCTCCTGCGAGAGTGCAGCGATGCTGCGCGCGCGGACGACACGGCCATTCTGCCCTTCGGGATCGAGGCGATGGACGGACGACTGGCGGCGGGGGGCCTAGCCCTGAACGGGCTGCACGAGGTGTCGCCGGCGTCATCGACGCTGACCGACGACGCGGCCGCGACACTCTTTGCGGTGGGCATCGCCGCGCGCGCCGCCGCCGGTCGAGGCCGACGCGTGCTGTGGGCGGTGACCCGTTTCGACCTCTACGCACCGGGGCTGGAACAGGCAGGGCTCGATCCCGCGACGCTGCTGTTCGTCGAGGTTCGCGAGGACAAGGAGGTGCTCGCCGTCATGGAGGATGCGCTACGCCACGGCGGGCTCGCCGCCGTCGTCGGCGAGGTGAAGCGCGCGGACATGGTCGCCAGTCGCCGGCTCCAGCTTGCCGCCATGACCGGCGCGACGCCCGCCCTGCTGTCGCGGCGCTGGCGGCGCCAGGCCATCGACCCGCTGACCGAACTCTCCGCCGCGATGACGCGCTGGCGGATCGCCTGCGCGCCGTCCGCCCCCCTGCCCGCGCCGGGGGTCGGCCGGCCGCGCTGGACCGTCGAGCTCGCCCGCCAGCGCGGCGGGCCGGGCTTCACCCTGGAACTGGAGGCTTGCGATGCCACGGGTCGCCTCGCTCTACCTGCCGCACCTCGCGATCGAGCGGTTGCGGCGGCTGGAGCGGCCGCGCGCGCTGCCTGACGCGCCCGCGTTGCCGCTGCCGCCGGTCGACGACGACCCCGGCGCCTGTTCGGTGCCGCGGGGCGGCGGCTGGCGGCCGGGTGCGCGCTGGGCGCAGGCGGAGAGCGCGCGCGCCGCGATCGCCGAGGAAGCCGCGGCGCTGCCGCTCCACCAGCAGCCGACGATGCGAGAACTGGGTCGCCGGTCGGAGGCGGCGGAGCATCCGTTCAAGCGGGCAGCGGCGACGGTTGCGGCTCCCCAGCCGGTGCTGGCTGCGCCGGTCGCTCACGCCGTGCCGCTGATCCTCGCCGAGGCGATCGGCCAGCGGCAGGTGATCGCCGCGGCCTGCCCGGCGGCGCTGGCGCTCGGCCTTGTGCCCGGCATGGCGATCACCCAGGCGCGCGCGCTGGTGCCCGATCTCGACATCCGCCCCGCCGATCCCGTAGCGGACGCAGCGGTGCTCGACGGCCTGACCCTCCACGCCGTGCGCCACTGGACCCCAACCGCCGCCCCCAGCGGGGCGGACGGGCTGTGGCTCGACCTCACCGGCGCGGCGCATCTTCATGGCGGCGAGGCACGGTTCTGCGCGCGGCTGGTCCGCTTCTGCCGGCGCTTCGGCTATACCGCGCGGGTGGCGGTAGCGGGGACGCCGGGCGCGGCGCATGCGCTGGGGCGCTACGGGCGCGAGACGGTGACGCTGGTCCCGGCGGGCGGCGAAGCGCAGGCGATCAGCGCGCTGCCCCCCGCCGCCTTGCGGCTGACCCCCGACGCGATCACCGCGGCGCAGCGGTTCGGCTTCGACCGGATCGCCGACCTCTTGCCGCTGCCGCGCGGCCCGCTCGCGCGGCGGCTGGGATTGGCCAGCGTCAACCGGCTCGACGCGGCGCTCGGCCGGGTGGCGGAGCCGATCGTGCCGGTCGTGCCCGAGGAGACGCCCGTCGCCAAGCGCCGGCTGCTCGAACCGATCGGCACGGCCGAGGCGATCGAGCAGGTGATTGGCGACCTGCTCACCGACCTTATCCGGCAATTGGTGGAGCGTGGCCGCGGTGTCCGGGCGTTGATCCTGACGCTGGAGCGGATCGATGGCAGCGAACAGCATCTGTCGATTGGCACCGCGCGCGCGACCCGTGATGCAGGCCATCTCGCCCGGCTTTTCCATCTGCGCATCGACCGGATTGATCCGGGCGACGGGATCGAGGCGATGCGGCTGGCTGCCCCCCACACCGATCCGCTGGGCGCGATCACGCTGAACGCCAGTTTGACCGGCGACGACGCGCCACCCGACGTTGCGGTTCTGGTCGACCAGATCGCAGGGCGGGTCGGCGAGAATGCCCTATTTACGACCGCACCAGTGGAAAGCGACGTGCCCGAACGTGCCGTGCGGCGATGGCCGCCGCTCGCCGTCCCCACCGGCTGGCCATCGTGGAAGCGGCCCGTCCGCCTGCTGTCGCGTCCCGAACCACTGGTCGGGGTACTGGCGCTCCTCCCCGATGCACCGCCGCGCCGCTTCACCTGGCGCGGGCAGGTCCATGCGGTCGTGGCCGGAGATGGTCCGGAGCGCATCCATGGCGAATGGTGGCGGCGCGACGGCGAGGTCTGGGCGGTGCGCGACTATTTCCGGGTCGAGGACGAGTCCGGCGCGCGCTTCTGGCTGTTCCGCCGCGGCGACGGGGTCGAGCTTGCAACCGGCGATCTCAGCTGGTACCTCCACGGGCTGTTCGGCTGATGGCCGCCCCCACCACCACCTATGTCGAGCTTCAGGTGACGAGCCATTTCTCGTTCCTGCGCGGCGCCTCCAGCCCCGACGAGCTGTTCGCCGCCGCCGCTCTGCAGGGCCATTCGGCGCTCGGGATCGTCGATCGCGGCAGCGTCGCCGGGCTGGTCCGCGCCTGGGAGGCGCAGAAGGCGACCAGCGTACGGATGATCGCGGGAGCGCGGGTCGACCTCGACGACGGCCGCGCGCTGCTGCTCTACCCGACCGACAAGCCCGCCTGGTCGCGGCTGACCCGGCTGCTGACGCTGGGCAAGGCGCGCGCCGGCAAGGGCGGCTGCACGCTCGGCTGGAGCGACGTCGTGGCGTGGCACGAAGGTCTGGTCGCGATCCTGCTGCCGGGCGAGGCGGATGCGGTGACCGCGGCGCATCTCGCCGAATTGCGCACGACCTTCGGCGCGCGCGGCTATTGCGGGCTCGCCTTCCGCCGCCGGCCCGACGATGCGCTGCGGCTGCACGATCTCGCCGCGCTCGCCGGAGGGGCGGGTGTCCGCGCGGTGGCGCTCGGCGACATCCTCTACCATGCTCCGCAAGCGCGGCTGTTGCAGGACGTCGTCACCGCGATCCGCGAGAAATGCACGGTCGACACGCTCGGCTACCGGCGCGAACGCCATGCCGACCGACACCTCAAATCCCCCGCCGAAATGGAGCGGCGCTTCGCCGCCTTCCCGGACGCCATCGCCGCCACCGCCGCGATCGCGCGCGCCTGCATCTTCGACCTCGGCGAACTCAGCTACCAATATCCGCACGAGCGGGTGGTCGAGGGGCTGAGTGCGCAGGGCGCACTCGAACAGCTGACCGAGACCGCCGCGACACGGATGTTTCCCGACGGCGTGCCGCAAGCCTATCGCGACCAGATCGCGCACGAGCTACGGCTGATCGGCGAACTCGGCTACGCCCCCTATTTCCTCACCGTGAACAGCATCGTCGCCGAGAGCCGGCGGCGCGGCATTCTCTGTCAGGGGCGCGGCTCGGCGGCGAACAGCTGCGTCTGCTTCGTGCTCGGCATCACCAGCATCGATCCGATCAAGCACGAGCTTCTCTTTGAGCGCTTCGTCTCGGGCGAACGCCGCGAGCCGCCCGATATCGACGTCGATTTCGAGCATGAGCGGCGCGAGGAGATCATCCAGTGGATCTATGACACCTATGGCCGCACCCGTGCCGCGCTGACCGCGGTCGTCACCCGCTATCGCGCGCGCGGCGCGGTGCGCGAGGTCGGCAAGGCCCTGGGCCTGCCCGAGGATCTGACCAAGGCGCTCGCCGGTCTCGTTTGGGGCTGGAGCCAGGAGGGCGTCGGCGAGAAACAGGTCGCGCAGCTCAACCTCAACATGAACGACCGGCGCCTGCGCGTCGCGCTCGACCTCTCCCGCCAGCTGATCGGCGTGCCGCGCCATTTGTCGCAGCATCCCGGCGGCTTTGTCCTCACCCAGACCCGCCTCGACGATCTCGTCCCCATTGAACCCGCCGCGATGGTCGATCGGCAGGTGATCGAATGGGACAAGGACGATATCGACGCGCTCAAGTTCATGAAGGTCGACGTGCTCGGCCTCGGCATGCTCGGCTGCATGAACCGCGCCTTCAACCTGCTGGAGGAGGCCAAGGGCGTGGCGGTCGGCATGGCCGATCTGCAGGACGACGATCCCAACGTCTATGCGATGATCCAGAAGGCCGACACGCTCGGCACCTTCCAGATCGAGTCCCGGGCGCAGATGAGCATGCTGCCGCGGATGAAGCCCGCCCGCTTCTACGACCTCGTCATCGAGGTCGCGATCGTGCGGCCGGGACCGATCCAGGGCGATATGGTCCACCCCTATCTCCGCCGCCGCGAGGGGCGCGAGAAGCCCAACTATCCCCGCCCCGAGCTACGCGCCGTGCTGGAGAAGACGCTGGGCGTGCCGCTGTTCCAGGAACAGGCGATGAAGGTGGCTATCGTCGGCGCAGGGTTCACCGCGGTCGAGGCCGACCAGCTGCGCCGCGCCATGGCGACATTCAAGTTCACCGGCGGGGTCAGCCATTTCTACGACAAGCTGGTCGAGGGGATGGTCAGCCGAGGCTACCCCCGCGACTTCGCCGAGCGCACCTTCAAGCAGATCGAGGGCTTCGGCTCCTACGGCTTTCCGGAAAGCCACGCGGCATCCTTCGCCAAGATCGCCTATGCCAGTTGCTGGATGAAGCATCATCATCCCGACGTGTTTTGCGCGGCGCTGCTCAACGCCCAGCCGATGGGCTTCTATGCGCCCGCCCAGGTCGTGCGCGACGCGCGTGAGCATGGGGTCGAGGTGCGGCCCGCCTGCATCAACGCCAGCCGCTGGGACTGTACGCTCGAACCGACACGCGGCCGCTATCTCGCGGTGCGGCTCGGCCTGCGGCAGGTCCGCGGCCTCGCCAATGCGCATGGCGCGGCGATCGTCGCGGCGCGCGGGGTCGCGCCCTTCCAGTCTGTCGAGGAGGTCTGGCGGCGCGCGCGCGTACCCCGCGCCGCGATCGAGCGGCTCGCCGAGGCCGATGTCTTCCACACGCTCGGCGAGGACCGTCGGCAGGGCCTATGGAAGGTGAAGGGGCTGGGCGAGGCGCCCCTGCCGCTCTTCGCCGCCGCCGACGCGCAGGCCGCGATGTTCAGCCCGGAGGGGCTGGAACCCGACGTCCCCCTACGCCCGCTGTCTGACGGGCGCGAGGTGGTGGAGGATTACCGTGCGCTTCAGCTCTCGCTCCGCGCGCACCCGCTCGCCTTCCTCCGGCAGGAATTCACCCGCCGCGGCATCACCCGCTGCGCCGATCTCGCCCACATCAAGGATGGCCGCCATGTCGAGGTCGCGGGGATCATCCTCGTCCGCCAGAAGCCGGGTAGCGCCAAGGGTGTCCTCTTCATCACCATCGAGGACGAGACCGGGATCGCCAACGGCATCCTCTGGCCCGACCGGTTCGAGGCGCAGCGCCGCACCGTCATGTCGGCGGCGATGATCGGGATGAAGGGCCGGATACAGAAGGAGGGGCAGGTGATCCACGTCATCTGCGACCGGATCGTCGACCACGGCCCGCTGCTCGCTCAGGTCGGGCAGATGGACTTCCCCCACGCGACCGGCCGCGGCGACGGCGCGCGCCATGCCGGCAGCCCCGACCGCGGCTATGCCGGCTGGCGCCCCGGCCCGCGCGACAGCTATTGGCCGCCGCACGCCGACGGCGTGGACCCGGAGAATGTCGTGCGGATCAAGTCCCGCGACTTCCACTGATCGCGCATGTCGCGCCACCAGCGGATCATCATCGATCTGTCGCTGCACATCCTGCGCGCGGCCGCCGCCCGGTCTGGCAAGGGCAAGGTCGACACGATTGAGGTCCGCCTCGCGCTACGCTGCCTCATCGCCCACTGCCCGGAGCGCTGGCCGCTCGACATGTTCTGGAACTCGGCCGGCACCGATCATGACATCGGCCGGGCGCAGGGCTGCACAGCGGCGTTGAATGGCATCACGCGGCAGCTCAGGCACACATATTCTGAATGACCTAGTTCCGGCCGTCCGCAGGCTGATTGCGCCTATCCGCGTTCAGCCTTTCGTTCACGCTTGGTCTTCGGCTCAAGTGGGCCGAATGGTGCCGACCTCTCTCAAGCCCTTTTGGCCAAAGAAGGCTGGCCAACGCCCTAGCTCACGGGAGCTGGCGCTCGCGGGACATTACGGTCAGCGATGTGGAAGCCCTGCTGATCGCCACATAGACGTGCTGCGCCGTCATCGGGTCCGCGTTCAGGACGATAGCTCGCTCGCTCTCCAAACCCTTGAGCAGCAGCGTGCTGCCGATGCCCCGCGTCGGCAAGACGCGCCCCTTGGTGCGCTGCGCCTCGCGCTCCGCGACCGCCGCCTGACGCAACGGCATCCCACGCGCGATCGCGCGAGAGAGCGCGGCAAGCATAACAGCCAGAATGTGCGGGCGGTAGATGTGCGGTCGCCTCGCTTGCAACCCGATCAGCAACTGCCGGACAGAGGTCAGTTCACCGGTCTGCGCCACCTGCAGGCCTGCCTGCTCAGTGACATCGGCGGGCTCCGCCGCGTGTCCCTGCCGCAAGGCGTTCAAACGTGCCACCAGCGGGTTTCGAACCCCCGCCATCACCAGCGAAACGAGATCCAACACGGCGTTCAGCCGCTGAACGCCAGCCGCCCCGTCGATCGCTGCCGCCGCGTCGATCAGATCTCTAAGATCGACCGGCTCAACGACCTGAACTCCGGGCGTTCGTCGGGCGAAATCGAGACGCGTGCTCACCGGCTGGGCGTCGCCGATGATCATCAGCTTCTCCGCTCCGGCCAACGCGATCGCCTGGAGTTGATCGGCCCGAGCAGCCGGCCTCTCCGCGACCTCTGCAGGCAGCTCGCGCCACGTGACGTTCGCCGGCGCAAGCGAGAAGTCGATCTGACCACCATTTAGCAGCGGCTCCCTACAGTCGAGTATCCACTGTCCGAATTCGGCCTGCCCCGCGTTTATCCATCGATGGGGCACGTCGAGCTCCAGCACGGTTGGGAAGGCCGCCAGGACGTCGCCCTCCCATTCGGGATGCGCGCCGTTGAAGTTGAATACGCATTGCAGCGGATCGCCGAGAACGTGGCACGGCAGCTCCGCCGCCAAGGCGCGGATGAGCCGGTGCTGCCGCATCGAGCAGTCCTGATACTCGTCGACGACAAGACGACCGTAAGTCGCGTGAAGGACGGGCGCCAGAACCCCGCCCTCCACGATCGCGAGGGCGGCGTCCTGCGTCGTGGGATAGTCAATCTGGCCGTCCTCGTTGCGGTGGCCGGCAAGGCCCGGATACAGGCTGATCAGCTTGAGCGCCCAACCATCGATCGTGGCCAGCCGGTATCGGTCTGGCTCGACACTGGCTTTCTGCAGACGCGTGCGGAGCGCCGTCACCCCGGCGTTCGTGTGCGTGAGAATGAGGACCGGCAATCCGTGGTAACCGGCGAACGCATCCACGATAGTCTGCGTCTTTCCGCAGCCCGCAGGCGCGACAACCGACCCCGGCGCCAGATCAAAGAGTGGCATGTCAGGCCTCTTCAGCCTCTGCAGGCTCGTTCAGTATCCAGGCGCGAATGGCGTCGATCGTCTCGACCAGACGACCGCCGCTCGCCGCGAGGCTCGGGCCGACGACGTCACGACCCGCCGTCTCGGCGTAGCTGACGGTCTTGAACCACTTGCCCTTCGTTGCTGCGACGCCAAGCGCTGCGCGCTCTTCCGCCGTATATCCAAAGGTATCATCATCGACGTCGAAGCCCGGGTTCCGGGCCTCTATTTGGTCGTTTACGGAATCTGCGCCGTTCCACTCGCGCGCCAATTCGACCAGCGGCAGGATTCCGTCGTCGTGGATCGACGCGAACATCTGCATTTCCGTTGAGTTCGGCTCGTCCCAAAAGAAGCGCGCGACGCCAGCGTTCTCAAGCTGCTGAAGCTCGCCGGCATTGAGCTCCTTGTCGGAATCGTGCCAGAGAGCGACCCGGTAGCCGGCTCTAGCGAACGCCAGCGCCCGCTGCAGCATATTCGATCCCGAGCCGTCGGCGACCGCCACCCCGCAGCTGCCCATCGGTCGTTGCCCTACACCCGACCAGTAGAGATCCAGCCCGCGTATCAGGCCTACCTCGGTCGCACCCTCGCATACGAGGACGCTCGGCGCGAGATAAGCCTCTGCGCAGGCGCGCAGCGTCCCCTGCGCGGCGGCGTCGCGGGCAAGGGGGCGGAGGACGATGCGATCCGCCGCCGGATCGCGGCCCACATGCCAAAGCTGCTGCGCGGACAGCTCGCGGATGACCACGGCCGAGTGGGTCGTCAGGAAAACCTGACGCGGAGGGACGACTTCTTTCGCGCCCAGTTCATGCAGTAGGCGCATGATGCGAAACGGCTCGAGGCCGTGCTCAAGCTCGTCGACGAGGGTGAACGGCGATGTGTTGCCTGCCATCGCTTGAAGCCCAGCGACCAGAAGCCTGGAGCTGCCCTGGCCGAGGTTCTTCAGGGGCACCCCCTGTCCGTCGTGAAGCGCGATCGACCCGGCGCCGAAGCTGACGCCGTGCGCGTCGAGCAGCGCGGCCGCGCCTTCCGCCCCATGGACGCCAATCCTCGCGGCCACGTCCCGGACCATCTCGATGGTGTCGGCGACCTCCGGTGCGGCGGCGTCGCCAAACGTCGCTCTGGCCTGCCGCGCCGCGTCGGCTAGCGCAGCGCCCGCCGCGGGGCGCACGTCCGCGATCCGGTTAAGTACGCTTCTGGCGCCCCATGCTAGGTGATGGCTGGCAAAGGCGCCGAGACGGGTCGGCGCCAGCCGCGCCCTCTCTGCGAACGGAAGATCTCGGAGGCAGTCCTCCGCTTCCGCGCGCTCCGAATACAGGGTCCACGTCGGGTCGAGATCCGCCCCGACCGTCAGACGGATGGTGATGACGATCTCGTTGTCGTCCTCAGGTTCGTCGGAAACCCCGAGGTCGACGTCCCAGCCCCGATGGAACATGCCATAGCGATCAAGGTCGAGTAGCTGCGGCGGAAGGTCGCCTATCGTCGCCTCCAGCAGGATGCCGTCGCCTACCGCCAATTTGTGGAAGTCCGCGTCCGTGAAACCGGCCGTCCGACGGGCCGAGAGCAGCAGGTCGATCGCATCGAGGATCGTCGACTTGCCGGAGTCACCCGGGCCGATAAGGCCATTGAGACCGGGACCCGGCGCCCACTCAAGCGCCTGAATGCCCCTGAACCGCTCAATCCTTACCTGCCGTATCAGCGGCATAGGGCTTCCTTCCTTATGGTTACGCGCACGACCGCACGTTACTCGAAATAGGCCACAAAACCGACAGCTGCGCCAGCGAGGGGCGCCGCCTAGCAATGAGGAACCTCGCCCGTAGCGGCGCCCCGAAGGCTAGGGCGCATGGTTGCCGCCACGTTGAGCTCACAAGCGTTCGCCTTTCGGATCCACGCTTGAAAGCGACCATTCCGCTGGCCGCCTACACGAACGACCGCTTCGACTGTAAATGCGCCGAAAGCGCACGGGTGGCTTTCCACCAATACCGGCGTTCAGCCGCCCTGCCCCCGGCAGCTGAACGAACGGCAGCTTCCGGTGACCGGCCGCCCGAAAGCGCACCGGCCGCTAACACCGAAATCTTCATGGCAAACATGACCGCCGGCAACATTGGCAGACTCGATCTGAGCTGCCGAGCGGCCCAATCAACGATTAGCGTGTCCGAACTTTCACGTGCATGACATTGAGAGGGTGTCGCTGCAAGTTCGCCGCATAATCCGGGAGCCGCACCAGCACTTTCAAGCGCTCCTGCAGCACATCTTCAAGGCCGCCGGACTCTAGCAGATTTTGATAGCTGCGTGCGGTGGTGCCCTCACGGCTGTGGCCGGCAATATCCGCGACGATATTTTGGTTTATGTCAGCACGATCGAGCTGGCTTAGACCAGTGCTTCGGATTGAGTGGAAGTCCGCTTCCTTGCCCGTGCTGGTACGCGGTATGATGATCCCCGGTTGGTCACGTAACCAGTCGACCAGCTTCCTCCAGCTGACGCCATAGTACTGATCCCCACCCTTCTTTACTGCGTTGAGCCAGAGCTCCGGAAACAGGAGCTTTTCTCCGCGCCGAGCAGCGGCCTCCACAAACTCACGGATGCCAAGTTCAAGAAGGCGCGGATGGATCGGCAGGAACCGCGCAGAGCCTTCCGATTTTAGCTCCCGCACTTCATTAGGGTAGATGAGCATGTGCGGCGTACCTTGGTCGAATATGAAGTCGGAGGTGTTGTGGCCAGCATGTTCATCCCGGCGCCCCAACTGATAGGCTCCCAAGAGCGGCATCCAGTACGCGGCATCATGGTAGACGACGCGACCGTCCTTGAGCCTGCGCTGGCTTCCGGCATTCCCAAGATAGATCGGGGACCGAAACATCGCCTCCATATGCATTGGCTTCCAAGGGATCCGACCGGAGCTTTTCTGCTGACGAGTCACTGTCGCTGCGAGGCCAAGCGGGTTGATGAAGTTTTTCGGCCAGTGCCCGACGGCCACCATCTCCTTCGTAAACGTCGACATGTAGCTGAGGTCTTTGTTCAGCGTCTTATTCGCACGCTTGTTGGCATCGGTTAGTTTGGGAAAAGTTCTCACGGCCTCGTCGTACGGCGTATGCCAGATGCTCTTGACGCGAACGGTTTTCGGCATCGTCCACAGCGCGTCGCGGAAGCTCGCAACGTCCGCTTGCGAATACTCCAAGCAAGGCTTGTCACCGATGGTCCAGACGAACTGCTTCATCAGACGTCGCGCGTCGTCGCCGACGCCCTCAGTCCAGTTGCCGGCTCGCACGATGTTGTTGATGATTGGATCAATCAGACTGCTGAGCAGGGGTGACAATGCGAGGTTCTGCTGGATCGGCGCGGCCACTGTGGCAGATTTTTGGGTGGGCGACCGACCGTCGGGCTTGCTTGGCGTGCTCTGTGACGGAGCTGTTAGCGATCCGCCTTGGGTCAGCAGGAAGCCGAGTGGATCACCGTGCCCCGCCGCACGGGGATCGTTGAAGAAGGCCGCTCTGCGCTGCCCTTCGCTGATGGCCCGGTGCATCAGCAGTCGATCCTGAGCGGTGGTCTCAACCAACGGACGAACCCCGATGTGGTCCAACCTGATCCGCAGGTTGGCGTCGCTGATGACAAGTCCCCCGCCGGCCGACCGGACCAGCCTGCGAAGATGATCGATATGAGCGCTATCTCGACCATCGTCGCGCAGCCGCGTCTCCTCGGCTTCGTCCAGGACAGCGATGCCGCCGTGGCGCGCAGCGAGGTCATGAAAGTCCGCATTCACCAAGCAGGCGGTATCGACCTGTTCGCTCGATGTGCGTGGGTCGAAATAGCCCTGCGTCGCAATGCCGAGCGTGAGATCGATCACACCATTAATGACGTCCTTGACCTCCGAGGCGGACCGAACCTTGATAAAGCCATCGAGCTCCATGATCTGCATAACCCTGTCGAGAGCTGCAGTGGCCGCTGCTGCCCGAAGCCGGGCTACGGGCCATTCAGAGGTCCGTAACGACCATGTTATGTGTAGAAGCCCGAATTTGGGCAAATGCAATTTTCGCCGGTACTGATACCGCCCGCCTGAACGTCGGTAGGTGTACGGAATTTTGATCACGATCCGCCTTCCTGGTGCGACGGCCAAGTGCGACATTCATGTGCGCGCCTAACCGCAGCATTCGTAGAAAGCAGGGAAATTCAGTTTGTTACCGGGCCGACGGGGCGGAATCCTGTCTCCCCGACCATCACCTTCGCGGTCTCACCGGAAGACCACAGGCTGCGGCATGTGGCAGATGCCTCACCGCTCCAGCATCCAGGCCAAACCGTTCGCACAGAACTGCCACCCTGCATTAAACTCGGCTGGACCGTCGAGGCCCCCCTTCATCCCAGCGCTGGTGTATCCCGTTTCAGCGGCACGGCTGTGGGTTATCACGCCCCCACGCTCACGATCTCACCACGATACTTGACTCCGTCAACTATTCCGAGGCAGCTTGGCGGTCATGGAAGATGCAGACGTCACCGCCATCCGCCGGTTCAACCGCTTCTATACCCAGACGATCGGCGCACTCGACGCCCGGTTCCTCGGCACCGAGGCAACTCTGCCCGAGGCGCGGTTGCTGTTCGAGATCGCGACGCGTGAGCCCGTCACCGCGACCGTGTTGCAAGATGCGCTCGGCATGGACGCGGGGTATCTGAGCCGCTTGGTCGCGCGGTTTGCAGCACGCGGCTGGATCGCGCGCGTACGGCGGGACGACGATGCCCGCGCGCGCGATCTCCGGCTGACCGAGGCGGGCCGCGAGGCGTTCGCGATCGTCGACCACCGCCAGCGCGATGCGGTCAGCGATCTGCTGGCCGCGGTGGACGGACTGGCGCGGCGCGATCTCGTCGAGGCGTTGACGCGCGCGCGCTTGCTACTCGATCCGGCTTCGGGTGGCGCGTTCGTTATCCGCCCCTTCCGTACCGGCGAGCCCGCCATGATCGCCGCGCGCCAGTCGCTGCTCTATGCCGAGAGCCATGGTTGGGGTCGCGAACTGGAAACGCTCGAGAGCGAGGTGACCGCGGCCTTCCTGCGCGACTTCAATCCGGCGCGCGAGCAGTGCTGGGTTGCGGAGATGGACGAGGTCATGGCGGGCGCCGTGTTCGTCACCGATGAAGGCGACGGCGTTGCTCGGCTGCGCCTGTTGCATGTCGAGCCCTTTGCCCGTCGGCGTGGCATCGGCGATGCGCTGGTCGCCCGCTGTGTCGGCTTCGCACGGGACACAGGCTATCATACGCTCATGCTGTGGACGCATACGGTGTTGGAATCGGCCCGCCGTATTTATGCGGCGCAGGGATTCGTGTGTGTCGAAACGGCGATGCACGAGGAATTCGGCGCACCGCTGCAGGGTGAAACGTGGCGGCTGGAATTGGCAGCATGAGCGGCGCCCTGACCATCCGCATCGCCACCGAAGCCGACCTAGGCACGCTGCGCGACCTGATGGCGCTGTCGATCGATCGGGGTCAGGCAAAGGTGCTGACCCCGGCGCAGATCGTTGCCAGCCGGGCGGTGATGGGGCTCGACACGCAATTGGTGCGCGACGGCACCTATTTCGTCGTCGAGGACCACGGCGTGCCGGTCGGCTGCGGCGGATGGAGCCGGCGCGCGACACTGTATGGCGGCGACCATAGCAGCGAATTGCGCGACCCGGCACTGCTCGATCCAGCGAAGGACGCCGCCCGCATCCGCGCCATGTACACCCACCCGGATCATGTCCGGCGGGGGATTGGCCGGATGATCCTCGACCGTTGCGAACTGGCGGCGCGGGCGGCGGGGTTCGCAACGGTCGAACTGATGGGCACGGCGGGCGGCGTGCCGCTCTACGCGGCCTGCGGATACGAGCCGGTCGAGCGCGCTGATACCCATGTCGACGGAATCGTCGTGCCGTTGACCCGGATGCGCAAGCGGCTGTGATCAGAGACTAACGCAGCGGCGCGTCAGGCCGGACACACCTCGGCGCGCGGCCGACGGCGGAACGCCAGCAGCATCGCCAGCGCCATCGCCGCCATCGCTGCGCCCGCGAGCGACACCGCGGGTAGCCCCAGCCCCGCCCCGATCACGCCGCCGCCCAGCGCCGCACCGATCGCATTGCCGAGGTTGAACGCGCCGATATTCATCGCCGAGGCGAGGTTCGGCGCGTCCGAGGCCGCATCCATCACCCGCATCTGCAAGGGCGGCACGATCGCGAAGCTGGCGATGCCCCAGATCAGGATCGCGGCGGCAGCGGTGACCGGCCATTGCATCAGCACGGTGAAGGCCAGCAGCGTGGCGGCCAGCGCCACCAGCATCATCGTCAGCGCCCGGTCTACCGAGCGGTCGGCAAGCCGCCCGCCCCATGCATTACCGATCGTCGCACCGACTCCGAACAGCATCAGCATCGCGGTGACATTGGCGGTCGAGCCATGCGTCACATCCCGCAGGATCGGCACGATATAAGTGAACACGGTGAAGACGCCGCCAAAGCCGATCGTGGTCAGCGCCAGCGCCATCACCACCGGTCCACTCGTCAACACGCGCAGTTCGGCGCGCATGTCGCCGCCCTCAGCAGCCGGCAGCGGCGGCAGCGCGAGCCGCAACGACAGCATCGCGATCGCGCCGACGCTGGCGATCCCGGCAAAGGCGGTGCGCCAGCCGATCGCCTCGCTGACCCAGGTCGCCGCCGGCACGCCGCCGATCGTGGCGACGGTCAGCCCGGTGAACATCGCCGCCACCGCACCCGCGCGCTTATCCGGCGGCACGAGGCTGGCGGCGACCACCGATCCGACGCCGAAGAACGCGCCATGGTTGAACGAGGTGACGACCCGCGCCGCCATCAGCATCCAATAGCCGCCCGCCATCGCCGACAGCGCATTGCCAAGCGTGAAGATGCCCATCAGCGCGATCAGCAGCGTCCGCCGGTCGATCCGGCCGGTGGTGAGCGTCATCAGCGGCGCGCCGATCAGCACGCCCATCGCATAGGCGCTGACCAGCAGCCCGGCGGCGGGGATCGACACGTGCAGGTCGGCCGCGATCACCGGCAACATGCCCATCGGCGCGAACTCGGTCACGCCGATGCCGAAGGCGCCGACCGCCAGTGCCAGCAATCCGAGGTTGAACTTCATGATCGTGGCTCCCTCAAACCATCGGCGGCGCGAGGCGGGCGAAGCCCTCCTGCTGCCGGTATGGGGTATGTGGATAGGGCGGCAGCACGTCGCTTGCCGCGTCGAGCGCCGCCACCTGCTCGGGCGTCAGCGCCCATCCGACCGCGCCCAGATTGTCGCGCAACTGCGCCTCGTCGCGCGCGCCGATGATGACCGAAGCCACGGTCGGCCGCCGCAGCAGCCAGTTGATCGCGACCTGCGGTACGGTCTTGCCCGTCTCAGCCGCCACCGCCTCCAGCGCGTCGACGACGCGGTAGAGATGCTCGTCCTCGACCGGCGGCGCGAACTGAGCGGTTTCGTGTAGACGGCTCCCCGCCGGGATCGGCCGTCCCCGCCCGATCTTGCCGGTCAGTCGCCCCCAGCCGAGCGGGCTCCAGACCAGCGCGCCGACGCCCTGATCCGCCGCCAGCGGCATCAGGTCCCATTCGTAAGCGCGGCCGATCAGCGAGTAATAGACCTGATGCGCAACGAGGCGCGGCCAGCCATGGCGATCGGCTAAGCCTTGCGCCTTCATGATCTGCCAGCCGGGATAGTTGGAGGCGCCCGCATAGCGGACCTTGCCGTCCGCGATCAGCCGGTCGAGCGTGCCCATCACCTCCTCGGTCGGCGTTGACGCATCGAAGGCGTGAAGCTGGAGCAGGTCGATCCGGTCGGTGCCGAGCCGCCGCAACGCCGCCTCGACCGCGCCGATCAGCCGCGCCCGCGACGCGCCCCAATCCTGCGGGCCGTCACCCATCGGCAGGCCGGTCTTGGTGGATATGAGGACGGCATCGCGCCGCCCCTTGATCGCTTCGCCCAGCACCTGTTCCGACGCGCCATCGGAATAGACGTCGGCAGTGTCGAACAGCGTGATCCCTGCGTCGAGACAGATGTCGACCAGCCGCCGCGCCTCTGTGGCGTCGCTTGTGCCCCAGGCGCTGAACAGCGGTCCCGTGCCACCGAACGTGCCCGCGCCGAACGACAGCGCCGGAACGCGCAGGCCGGACGATCCCAATTGCCGATATTCCATGACACCTCCTTTGCGAATGTCATTGTCAGGCGCATAGATGGCCGGTGAAGCAGCGCGGCGGAACCGTCCGTCGGTGCAAAGGATCTATGCCTTGGACGCAAAGGTAACTGGCAACGACGATCGCGCCCGGTCGCTCGCCTTGTTCGCAAGCGTCGTGGAGGAAGGCAGCTTCTCCGCTGCCGGCCGCACGCTCGGGCTGACGCCCTCGGCGGTGGCGCGGGCGATCGACCGGATCGAGGCGCGGTTGGGCGTCCGGCTGCTGCTCCGCTCCACCCGCGCGCTGACGCTCACTGCAGAGGGGCAAGCCTATCTGCTCGCCGCCCGGCGTATCCTCGCCGATCTCGATGATGCCGAGCAGCAGATCGCTGACCAGGGCGCGCCACGGGGACGGCTGCGGATCAGCGCGGCGCTGGCGCATGGCCGGTTGTGCGTCGTGCCGCTGCTCGGCGACTTCGCACGCGCCTATCCGCACATCCTGATCGATATCGCGCTGACGGACACGCTCGTCGATGTCGCGGCGGGTCAGGCGGATGTCGCGATCCGCTTCGGCCCGCTCGCCGACAGCGGGCTCACCGCGCGCAAATTGTCCGAGGCCCGGCGGGTGATCGTGGCGTCACCCGAATATCTGGCGCGCGCTGGCACGCCCAGGGTGCCGGAGGACCTGCACGCCCACAATTGCCTCAACTTCAGCTTCCGCCGCGCCGAACCGATCTGGCCGTTCCGCCGCGATGGCCGGGAGTTCACGCTGTCCGTGGACGGCGGCATCGTTGCCAACAATGGCGAGACGCTGGGCCAGCTCGCCGCCGCCGGGGTCGGCATCACCCGCGTCGGTCGCTTCAGCGTCGCGGCCGAGATCGCGGACGGGCGGCTCGTGCCGCTGCTGGAAGAGTACAATCCCGGCGATGTCGAGCTGATCCACGCCGTCTTCGTCGGAGGCTCGGCAACGCCCGCCCGCGTGCGGGTATTCGTCGACTTCCTCGTCGAGCGGCTTGCCAGCCGCTTCGAATAGCGGGCGCGACGCAGCCGAAGGCGTATGGCCCGCCTCGCGCAGCCGGCCGTTGACGCGACACGCGTAGGCGGGTTCAAGCAGAGCATGACCGACACGCTTCTGCTCCGCCCATCCCGCCGTGCCTTCGTCGGCGGCGCGCTTGCGATCGGGTTGCTGCCGCGCAGCGGCATCGCGGCCCCTATCTCCCGGCTGTTCGCAGGCACCTACGCACAAGAAGGCGGCGCCGGGCTGGCGTCGTTGGCGGCGGAACAGGGCGGCTGGTCTGCCGGCGCCGCTCATGCCGCGATCCGCAACGCCTCCTTCGGCGTCGTGTCGCGACGTCACCGGCTGCGCTATCTGCTGGACGAGCAGCAAAAGGGCATGATGGGCGTCTATGACGCATCGCTGCGGCAGGTCGCCGTATCGTCTACCATGGGCGCAGACCCGTGCCACATCGCCCTGTCGCAGGACGGCGAGCTGCTGGCGGCGGCGAATTATTCGAGTGGCAGCGTCGCGCTATGGACGTTGAATCCGGCGACCGGACTTCCGACGGACCGCCCCGCGGTGGCGCAGCACCAAGGCAGCGGGTCAGACGCCAAGCGACAGGCCAGCCCGCATGCGCATTGGGTGGGCTTCGATCGCAGCGGCGACATCCTCCATTCGGTCGACCTTGGTGCCGACGCCGTCTTCTCGCATCATATCGATCGCGCGGCGGGAAGGATCGCGAAGACCAGCATCGCCTATCGTGCCGTCGCAGGGTCGGGGCCGCGACATCTGGCGCGCCACCCTCGCCTGCCGATCGCCTATCTCGTCGCCGAGCTGGCCAACACGGTCACCGTATTGCGTGCCGAAACGGACGGCGCCTTTGCCAAGCGAGCGGAGGTATCGACCCTGCCCGCCGGCTTCAACGGCGCGTCCTACGCGGCACATATCGCGGTCAACGAGGCCGGAACGCGCCTTTACGTCTCCAACCGTGGCCACGACAGCATCGCGGTCTTCGCCATAGGCGCCGCCGGTGATCTTAGCCTGCTGCAGCTTGTCGGATGCGGGGGTCACTGGCCACGCTTCTTCCTGCTGCTGGAAGACCGGAACGCCATGCTCGTCGCCAATGAGCGATCGGGCGGCATCGCTCGCCTGCCGCTGGAGCGGGACGGTCGTCTGCGAGCCGCGGTCGGCACCACCCCAGTGCCGGGCGTCGTGTTTCTCACCGAATAAGATCGTCCGCTCTTGGGTGGAGACCTTCGGCGCCGACCGCGCGTTGATGCGATATGGCGCGCAAGCTGAAGGTATTCCGCACACCGATCGGGTTTCACGACGCCTATGTCGCGGCGCCAAGCCAGAAAGCCGCATTGCAGGCCTGGGGTACGGATACCGATCTGTTCGCCCGCGGCGTCGCAGAACAGGTGACGGACGCCGCGCTGATGGAAGAGCCCTTGGCGCACCCGGGCGAAGTCATCCGCAAGACCCGCGGCAGCGTGGACGACCATATGGCCGCCTTACCGGCCAACCCGAAGCGCAAGCCGGCGGACGCGGCAGATGCGCCCCCGGCCAAGCCCCGCCGCACGAAGCCGAAGCCCCGCCCGTCTCGCTCGAAGCTCGATCAGGCCGAACAGGCGATCGAGGAGGCGGAGCAGCGATACGATGTGGCGCGGCGCGATCTCGCCGCGCGCGAGGCGGCGCTGCGCAAGGAACGGCAGGCGCTGGAGAACGACCGGGATCGCGTGCGCGACAGGCTGGAAACGGCACGCGCCGACCAGGAGCGACACTATCGCGAGGCCATGGCTGCGTGGCGCGATGGCGAGGGCGACTGACGGCCGCGGGATGGATCAAAAGACGTTGAGATCCGTCACGAACTCATAGCGATCCCCCCGATAGACCGAGCGGGTGAATTCGACGATGCGGCCATCGGGTATCCGCGTGCGGCGCTCGATCCGCAAGACCTCGGAATGCTGGCGGACGCTGAGAATACCCGCCTCGGTTTCGGTGGCCAACGACGCGCGGATGCGCTGCGTGCCCGATGTGGGCCGAAAGCCATGGACGTCGAGTGCCTGATAGAGCGAGTCGCCCAGCGCATCGAGATCGGGCATGAACAACGCCGGGATCACCGCATGTTCGATCGCCAGCGGCTCATCGCCGGCCAGCCGTACGCGGCCCAGACGCGCGACGCGGACATCCGGCGACACTTCCAGCACGGCGGCTTCCTCTTCGGTCGCGAGGGCATAGGATTTGTAGATCCAGACCACTCCCGGATCCTGTCCACGCGAGCGCGTGTCGTCGCTGAAGCTGTAGAGCTTGGCGCCCGCCGCCTCGATCCGCCGCGCGACGAAGGTGCCCGACCCATGTTTGCTGACCACCACGCCTTCGTCGATCAGCTGCTTGATGCCCTTGCGCACCGTGACGCGCGACAGGCCTGCCATTTCGCTGAGCTCGCGTTCGGAGGGCAGCGCGCTGCCGGGATCGATACCGCCGCCGTCGATATGCTCGCGCAGCCGTTGGGCGAGTTGCATGTACAAGGGCGTCGCTTCGTCGCTGCGCGTCCAGGCGATATCGCGCACCGTTACGCCTCCCGCTTGCCGATGGCTTGCAGGACGTCGCGCAGGCTGCCGCGGTGCGCCTGGAGCAACTGCGCCGCCGTCTCGACCGGAATCCCCATGGCGACGACGATGCCCAGCCGAATGTCGTTGTGCGCCAGTTCCAGCGAGTGCGCCGCGACCTCGGCATCCACGTCGGCGATATCCTGCACCATGCGGCGTGCACGTACCAAGAGCTTCGCATTGGAGACGCGCATCGCCACCATGCGCCCGCGATAGACGAGGCCGAGCCGCAGCATCACCGCGGTCGACAGCAGGTTCAGCACCGCCTTTTGCGCGGTTCCCGCCTTCATCCGCGTCGATCCCGCTAGAACTTCGCTGCCGGTGTCGGCGACAATCACATGCTCGGCCTGCTCGGTCAGCGGCATGTCCGGGTTGTTGGTGATGCCGATCGTCAACGCGCCAAGTGCCCGCGCGCGTTCGATCACGGCGACGGTATAGGGCGTCCGCCCGCTGGCGGCGACGCCGATGACGACGTCGGACGCGGTGAGGCCGCAGGCGTCGATGTCGCGCCGCGCGGCCTCGACATCGTCTTCCGCCCCTTCACGCGCTTCCGTCAGCGCGCCCATGCCGCCTGCCATCAGGAAGACGAGGCGATCCATCGGCCAGCCGAATGTCGGGTGAAGCTCGGTCCCGTCCTGAACCGCCAGCCGGCCCGATGTGCCCGCCCCGACGAAGATCAGCCGCCCGTCGTGCTCCAGCCGCGCCGCGGCCGCTTCCGCCGCCTCCGCGATCGCGGCGACCTGCGACTGGAGCGCCGCGATCGCGGCCATCTGTCCTTCCAGCATCGCCTCTACGGCGGACTGGGTCGGCCACAGGTCGAGTTCGAGGAACCGGGGATCGAGCGCTTCGGTGTTCATCATGTCAACGACCTCGATGCGATGCCGTGCCGGCAGGCGCGGCGCAGACCAGGAAGGCGACGGCCGTTCCCAGACACAGCTGAAACGGAAAGGACAGGCCGGTGAAGACCAGCGGCAGACCGATCGCCTTGGCGATAGCGGGTTGCAGCAACACGATCGTGACAAAGCCGATCAGCAGCGCGGCGATCGCCGATCCGGTCGTCCCGCGGGTGGTAAAAATCGCGGTGAAATAGACGCCCAGCAGCCCCGCATAGCTGAACACCATGACCTGCAACGCGAACTCGAGCAGACCCATCGAACTATGCCGCTGCCAATAATAAGACGCGACCGCCATCACGAACATCGCAAAGCCGATCACCCCCATGCCCGCGCGCCCGGCCTGAACGAAGTGATGTTCTTCCACCGGCCCGCGCCGGTCGCGCCAGGGACGGTAGAAGTCCTGCACCAGCACCGACGACATGGCGTTGAGCGCGGAATTGGTCGTTGCGACCGCTGCGGCGCAGATCCCGATCGTCACCAGACCGCGCAAGCCGCCGGGTAGCTCCGTCAGGATGTAATGCATGAAGATGCTGATCTTCTCGCCGCCGAACTGGCTGGCCGCGACGGCACCGGTGCCGCCCATCAGGTCCGGGCGATTGTAGAAGATATAGAGCAGCAGGCCGATGACGATGAACATGCCGACCGTCGGCACCGTTGCCAGGACGGACAGGTACAGGCTGCGCGCGCCCGTCTTGGCGTCCTTGCACGACAGCAGCCGCTGCGTGGTGTCCTGGTCCATGCCCGCATTCGCGATGTAGAGCAGCGCGATGCCGGTAACGATCGCCAGCATCGAAAACGGCCGGGACAGATCGAACGAGAAATCGAACAGCCGCAGCTTGTCGACTCCTTCCGGCGTGTGCGCCAGCGCATGCAGGATCTGGGCGTTGGACGCCGGGATCGACAGCCGCAGGAACACGATCACCGCCACCGCCGAGCCGATGTACACGATGAATTGGATGAGGTCGTTCCACAGTACCGATTTCAGGCCGCCCACAAAGGTGAACGCGACGCTCGCCACGATCAGCGCGGCCGCCGCCATCATAATGCCCAGCGCCCCAACGCTCCCCGTGACGACCATCGCCAGAGCGATCGCGGCAAGATAGACCCGCGCCCCCCCGGCAAAAACCCGCCCGATCAGGAACATGCCGCCTGCCCAGCGCGTCGCCCGTTCGCTGAAACGCATCGTCAGCAATTCATAGGCGGTGGTGGCGCGGATCGCGTAGAAGCGCGGGATCAGCACATGAGCGACAAAGATGGCACCGATTAGCGCGCCGATATTGCCGGTCAGATAGGTCAGGTCGCCGCGATAGCCGTAGTCCGGCCCGCCGAGGAACGTCGCGGCCGACTGGGTCGCCGACAGGACCGACAGCGCCGCCAGCCACGCGGGAACGTTTCCGCCGGCCAGGAAATAATCGTGAGCGGACTCGGTCTTGCGGGGCGTGAAAATCCATCCGCCCGCGACCAGCAACAGCAGATAGGCCGCGATGACGAGCCAGTCGGCAACAGAAAAGGGCAACATCATCGAGCCATGCTCCGCTTACATTGGACCGGATGTCCGCGACCGATGAACGGCCCGCCCGCCCCTTCGATCGGGCGGGTGCGATCGCGACGCCGGGCGATCACAGATGCGCAGTCAGCGAAAAGCCGATCGTCCGCCCCAGAATGTCGTAGGTGTCAGGGAAGGTGTTGAAGACGCCGCCGGACGACACGCGCGGCGGGTTGCGGTCGAACAGATTGTAGACCCCGGCGCTCATCGTCACGGTATCGGTGAAGTCATAGGAGGCCGACAGGTCGAACGTGTCCTGCGCCTTAATCACCTCCGTCGATCCGACCGTGCTCGACCGGACCTTGCCGATGCGCTGCCAGTCGAACTGGATCACGCCCTTGTCGAGCAGCACGCCGATCCCGGCGGTGTGCCGATAGGCGGGCTGGACCAGCGTGGTCCCGTCGCTCGAGCAGGTGGCGCCGAACGTGCCCTTGCACTGCACCGCCGACACAGTCGGGTTCGCCTGGATCAGATAAGAAGTGACGATATTGCCCTGATAGCTGGCGCGCAGCCCCCGGCCCGGCAGCCAGTCCCCCCGCAGCGTATAGGCCGCCGAAATGTCGAAGCCGCGCTGCAGCAGCCGGCCGAGATTCTGGTTGTTGACGAAGGCGTCGGCGAAGCTGCCGTTCGGATTGCGCGTGACGAGCCCGCACAGCGGATTACCCGCGGTCGGATTGGTGATGTAGCAGCTGGTGATCGCCGCGATCGGCTGGATCACGCCCACCGCACCGCGCAGGTCGAGATTGTAATAGTCGACCGTGACGGTCAACCCGGGGAGGACCGTCGGCGTGAACACCGCGCCCGCGGTCGTCGTATAGCCCGTCTCCGGCTGGATCGCGGGGTTGCCGCCATAATAATAATTGCCGGTCAGGTAGCTGGCGGCATTAGAATTGGTCGAGCCCACCGCCGGCGCGCCGAACCGCTTGCACTGCGCCGCATCGCCCGTGCCGATCACGCACGGATCGCCGCCGTAGCGCGGCTTCAGCCGATCGACGGTGACGAGGCTGCTGAACGGCAGCGACGAGGTGGTGGCGGCGAACTCGCCGAAATTGGGGGTGCGGAGCACGCGCTGATAGGTGCCGCGCAGCCGCAGGTTGCGATCCACCTCCCAATTGCCTTCGACCTTCCACGTCCCGTGCGTGCCGAACAGATTATAGTCCGACAGGCGATACGCACCGCCGACCGAGAGCTTACGGATCAACGGCGTGTCGTGGATCAGCGGCACCAGCACTTCGCCGTACAGTTCGCGCACGTCGAACGCACCGCTGTACGCCGCCTGCACACCCTGGCGATAGGTGTTGCCGGTCAGCAGCGCGCTGTCCTGCGTGATGCTCGCGGTTTCGCGGCGATACTCGACACCGACGGCAAAGCCGATCGGTCCGGCGGGCAGCGAGAACAGGTCTGAAAGGCTGCCGCTGATCGTCGCCGCGGTGACGAACTGGTCGCGCTTGCGATCGAAGCCATTGATCGGGCTGCCTAGCGCTGCGGCGAGGCCCGGCTGGCGCGGGCCGAAGATGTTCACGGTGTTGACGATCGAGGCGAAATTGTTCGCGCCCGCGGCATTGGTGACCAGCCCGTCGCCGGAGATCAGCGACGATTCGGTCGAGCGGCCATATTGGGCATAGACGTTCCACCGGATCGCATCGGTCAGCGGCCCGCGCAGGCCCGACTGGAACTGCAGCGTGTTGCGCTCGGTCGCATAGGTGATGAGGCCCAGCTCGGCGAGCGAGCGCGACACGTTCACCTGCGCAACACCGTTGACGAAGGTCAGCTGGCTGCGGATCGCGTCGGTCAGGAACGGATTGGTGGCGCTGATCCCGACGGTACGGCTGACCGAGGCGGGCGCCGCGCCGGGCGTGCCGGTCTCTTCGGTCCGCGCATTGGTAAACATCGCCCGGCCGTAGAGTTCGATCTGCGGCGTGATCGCATATTTGTAGAGCGCGGCGACATTGATCCGCTTCAGCGGCGAGATCAGCGGATAGCTGGCCGAGATGTTCGAGGTGGCGGACGGGCTGGTCGTGAACGTGCCATCGTCGGTGAAGCCGAAGCGCCGGCCGCTCGCGACGTCGGTGAAGACGCCACCGATGCTGGGGATGGTCTGATTGGGCGTCGCCGCCCAGTCGCGCTGCCCGGCGCGCACGCCATCGCGCTGCGTGTAGTCCGCCGCGATCACCAGATTGCCGGCATCGCCGATCCCGGTGCCCATCATCAGCGAGGCGCCATATTGCGCGCCGCCATGGACCGACAGGCGGCTCGTCGCCGTCCCGCGCAGGCCCTTGTAATCGTCGTTGAGGATGAAGTTGACGACGCCCGCGACCGCATCCGCGCCATAGACCGCGGCGGCACCGCCGGTGAGGACGTCGACGCGTTTGATGAGCGAGGCGGGAATGGCGTTGACGTCGACCGAGTTCCGGAAGCTGAACGGTGCCGCACGCGTGCCGTCGATCAGCACCAGCGACCGGCTCTGCCCGAAATTGCGCAGCTCCAGCACCTGCGCCCCGAAGGCGTCGCTCCCCTGCGAACCCTGTCGCACGCCGCCCGACAGCTGCGGGATCTTGGTCGAGAAATCCTCGATCGTCAGCGCGGATTGCAGCTTGATCTGCTCCTCGCCGGTCGATGCGACGGGGCTGCTGCTGGTCAGCCCGGGAATTGCGATGCGCGTACCCGTCACCACGATGTCGTCGCCTGTTACAGGCGCGCCCGGGTCCGCCGCCGCGGGAGCGGTCTGCGCATGGGCCAGACAGGGCACCTGCGCGAGGGCGATGGCCAGAGCCGCTACGGCTACGGTATGTCGGTACGACGTCACCATGATGGAGTCCCTCCCTTGAACCCGAACCCGGCGTAGCCGCCCGGTCACGACGTGACCCGACGAGACGCTGGCAAGGCGAGAATAATGCATACCTGTCTTATGCCTGTAAAGATGTGGTATGGCCTATTGGTATTATGACAGCGAACGGGTTCGCTTGCACAAGCGTCAGTTCGGCATGTCCCAGGTGCAGACGATCAGGCTGGCGTCGTCGTGCCGCTTGACCCGCGTGTGACGGCGCAAGGAGTCCGGCTCACGCTCGATGTCCCGCAATCGTGCCAGCCACGCCTGCGCGTCTTCCGGCGTACCGATCGCCAGCAGATCGGCGGGCGTCGTGATGCCGAACAGTTCGACGAGGCGCAGGAAGCCGTCGCTGGCGATCGCGAAGCGCTGCCCGGGCTGCAAGGGAAGCCTTGCCTGCCAAACATGATCCGCCGCCGCGGCTTCTGGTCCGAAGACCCAATAACCGCCCTCGCAATTCTTCAGGCAGCGATTGGCGCGCAATCCGGGCAGGAGTCGCAACTTTAGAGCATCCGGGTCGATCGTCGGCTCCGCGTCATGGATCGCCTTCACTGCCGCCAATGTCCGCGCCTCGACGACATCGAGGTCGGAAGCGCCATACAATCGCGCCTCGCCTGTCGCATCGACCGCCACCACGCGGCAATCGGCGAAGCCGGTGATTTCGACCGCGTCGTCGATGATGCGAACCATGGCGAAGGCGGCTGAGGGGAGATCGCAAGGATCGACATCGGCGCGCAGCTGCACACGCGTCAGCGCTTCGGCACAACGTTTCATGACCCGGCGCAGCAGATCGATCGTGGGACAGCCCGGATCTTCGGCAAGTGCTTCGACGAGCAGCCGGCTGGCGGTCTGCGCCAGCCAAGCCGCATCGCTCGGCGCGTCCAATATCGATGGGCCGATACCGGTGGCGCCATCGATCACCCAGGCGGCATTGCCATGATGGCCGATCGCGTCCTCGTTCGCATAGCCCTGCCCGTCGGACAGCGCGACGTCGATTCTTAGCATGACATGCTCCCAAATCGTGCGGGTAGAAGGCTACCAACCTCACAGCCAGCGCGCAAACCAATATAATGCCACTTGCACGCCCTATAGGACTGGTATCTAAAGGATGGTGGCATTGATGCCCTAACGCGCTCGCATGCGTTGACACCATTGGTTGAGAGACAGCGCTGGCAAAATGGCGCCATCGCGCATGCGACAGCGCACAAGATCATCGGCCGACTGGACGGAAGGAATGTGATGACCGACCAAGAGGTGCAGACGCGATGACCCGGGTGCCACGGCCGTGACCGGCACCGCGACGCTGCTGGCAACGCTGCGCGCCATCGTCGGCAGGCGCCACCTTCTCACCAGCCCGCGCGCCACGGCGCGGTTCCGCAAGGGGTACAGGACCGGCGACGGACCGGCGATTGCGGTCGTGCAGCCGGCAAGTTTGGTCGAGCTGTGGCGCGTCGCGCAGGCCTGCGTCGCCGCCGATGTCTCGATCATCATGCAGGCGTCGAATACCGGGTTGACCGGCGGCTCGACACCCGATGGCGACGATTATCCGGGCGGCCTCGTCATCATCAGCACCACCCGGCTGTCCCGGCTGCGCGTGATCCGGGGTGGCGAGCAGGTGGTGTGCCTGCCGGGTGCGACGTTGCACGACCTCGAACAGACGCTGCGACCCTATGGGCGGGAACCGCATTCGGTGATCGGATCGTCCTGCTTCGGCGCGTCGGTCGTCGGCGGCGTCTGCAACAATTCAGGGGGATCGCTGATCCGGCGCGGCCCCGCCTATACGCAGCTTGCCCTGTTTGCCGCCGTGCGACCGGACGGCGGCCTGACCCTCCTCAATCATCTGGGCATCTCACTGGGCGACGATCCGGTCACGATCCTGTCGCGGCTCGATGCCGGCGATTTCACCGAGGCGGACGTGGAGGCAACGACCGACCGCTGGGCGCACGATCACAGCTATGCCGACCATGTCCGGGCGATCGACAGCGACATGCCCGCCCGTTTCAACGCCGACCCGCGGTGCCTGTTCGAAGCGTCCGGCAGCGCGGGAAAGCTGATCGTATTCGCGGTACGCCTCGACACCTTTGCGCGCGAAGAGGATAGCGCGACCTTCTATATCGGCACCAACGATCCCGATCGGCTGACCGACTTGCGCCGCACGATCTTGCGCGATTTCGACCGCTTGCCGATCGCGGGCGAATATATCCACCGGACCGCCTTCGACGTTGCGGATCGCTACGGGCGCGACACGTTTCTCGCCATCGAGCGGATGGGCACGCATCGGCTCCCTGCCCTCTTTGCCGCCAAGGCCCGGTTCGATGCAGTCGCGGATCGCGTGTCGAAGGGGTTGGGCGACCGCCTGATGCAATGGTCGTCGCGGTTCATGCCCGATCATCTGCCCGGCTGGATGCGCGCCTATCGCGATCGCTTTGCGCATCACCTGATCCTGAAGGTGTCGGGCGACCAGCTCGACGCAACCCGCGCGTTGTTGGCACGGCTGTTCCCCGACGATGCCGTCGGCGACCATAGGGAATGCAGCGCGGCGGACAGCGCCAAGGCCTTTCTCCACCGGTTCGTGGTGGCGGGGGCGGCCGTCCGATATCGGGCGGTCCATGTCGGCGAGGTCGCGGACATCGTCGCGCTCGACGTCGCGCTGCCCCGCAATGCGCAGACCTGGGTCGAGGACCTGCCGTCAGCGCTGGGTGACCAGGTGATCCACGCGCTCTACTATGGCCATTTCTTCTGCCACGTCTTCCATCAGGATTATATCGTCCGACGTGGCAGCGATCCCCTCGCCTTCGAACACGCGCTCTGGGCGCTGCTCGACGCGCGCGGGGCCCAATATCCGGCCGAGCATAATGTCGGCCACCTCTATGCCGCGCCACCTCAACTGGCGGATTTCTATCGCGATATAGACCCCCGGAATCAGCTCAATCCAGGGATCGGGCAGACTCCCCGCGCGCGCCACTGGGCCGATAGGGACGGCAGTGATCACAAACGCGCCAACCTATAGGATCGATTTGGACAGGTCATGACAGCCCGTCGCTTTTCTGGCACCCCGCCTTATGGTCCGTTGGACCATAAGCACGTGTTCGGATTGGGCGAGGGACTTCGGGAATGAGCGACAGGTTCGACATCGTGATCGTCGGGGCGGGCCATGCCGGCGCGCAGGCCGCCATCGCGCTACGCCAGCGCGGCTTTGCGGGAACGATCGCGATCATCGGTGACGAGCCCGAGCTGCCCTACGAACGCCCCCCGCTCAGCAAGGATTATCTGGCGCGCGACAAATCGTTCGATCGCCTGCTGCTGCGCCCCGAAAGCTTTTGGCGCGAACGCGAAGTGACGATGCTGCTGGGAGAGCGCGTCACCGCGATCGATCCGGATCGCCATGTCGTCACGCGCGCGGGCGGCGATGATATCGGCTATGGCACGCTGATCTGGGCAACCGGCGGCGCGCCGCGCCGACTGACCTGCCCGGGCCACGACCTCGCCCGCGTCCATGCCGTGCGCACCCGCGCCGATGTCGATCGCATGATGGCGGAGCTGGACGACACCACGCGCGTCGTCGTGATCGGTGGCGGCTATATCGGCCTGGAGGCCGCCGCGGTGCTGTCGAAGCTCGGCAAGTCTGTCACCCTGATCGAAGCGCTCGACCGGGTGCTGGCGCGCGTCGCGGGCGAAGCGGTGTCGCGTTTCTTCGAAGCCGAGCATCGCGCGCATGGCGTCGATATCCGCCTGGGCTGTGCGGTGGAGTGTATCGAGGGCACGGACGGCGCGGCCTGCGGCGTGCGACTCGCGGATGGCGAATTGGTGCCATGCGACATGGTGATCGTCGGCATCGGCATCATCCCCGCCGTCGCGCCGCTTCAGGCGGCCGGCGCGGCGTGCGGCAATGGCGTGATCGTCGATGCCATGTGCCGCACCACCCTGCCCGACGTCTATGCGATCGGCGACTGTGCCGCCCACCCCAACCCCTATGCGGACGGCGCCGTCATCCGACTGGAATCGGTGCAGAACGCCAACGATCAGGCCACCACCGTCGCCCGTGCGATCCATGACGCGGCCGAACCCTATGACGCCGTACCGTGGTTCTGGTCGAACCAGTATGATCTGAAGTTGCAGACCGTCGGCCTGTCGACCGGCCACGATCAGGTCGTGGTGCGCGGCGATCCCGCCTCACGCAGCTTCAGCGCGATCTATCTGAAGGGCGGGCAAGTGATCGCGATCGACGCTATCAACAGCGTGAAGGATTACGTGCAGGGCCGCGCACTAGTGGTCGCCCGCACTGCCGCCGATGCCGCGACGCTGGCGCAAACCGACATTCCGTTGAAGACGCTGCTGACGGCCTGAGCGGTCGCATTCGAAGCCAGCGCTACAGCCGAATAGCGCGCCGCCGCTGGCGGTGGGCCCGGCGTCCCGAAACGTGAAACCCTCCCCCGAGCTACGCCGGGGGAGGGCTAAACATCACACCAACCGGCTCTGCTTGACCGCAGCGGCGATGAAGCTGGCGAACAGCGGGTGCGGGTCGAAGGGCTTGCTCTTCAATTCCGGATGGAACTGCACGCCGACGAACCAGGGGTGGTCGGGGCGCTCTACGATTTCCGGCAGCGTGCCGTCGGGCGACATGCCGCTGAACACCAGACCGCCCTTTTCCAGCGCGTCCTTATAATGGGTGTTCACCTCGTAGCGGTGACGATGGCGCTCCTGAATGGTCGTTCCGCCGTAGATCGACGCGACGACGCTGTTGCCGTCGAGCGCGGCTTCATAGGCGCCGAGCCGCATCGTGCCGCCCATGTCGCCCGACGCCTCGCGCTGTTCCAGCCCGTCGCGCCCCATCCATTCGGTGATCAGGCCGACCACCGGCTCGGCCGTCGGGCCGAATTCGGTCGACGACGCATTGGCGATGCCCGCGGTATCACGCGCGCCTTCGACGCAGGCCATCTGCATGCCGAAGCAGATGCCGAAATAGGGGATTTCGCGCTCGCGGGCGAACTTGACCGACTTGATCTTGCCCTCCGCGCCGCGCTCGCCAAACGCGCCGGGGACGAGGATCGCGTCGCAGGGTTCGAGCTGGCTCACGATCTCGCTGTCGTCATTCTCGAACAATTCGGCATCGATCCAGCGGACGTTGACCTTCACGCGGTTGGCGATGCCGCCATGGACCAGTGCTTCGTTCAGCGACTTATACGCGTCCTGCAGGCCGACGTACTTGCCGACCACACCAACCGTCACCTCGCCCTCCGGGTTGGTCAGGCGATCCATGATGTCGCTCCAGCGCGACAGATCGGGTGCGGACGAAGGCGTGATGCCGAAAGCGCGCAGCACCTCCGCATCCAGCCCCTCGCCGTGATACTGCATCGGCACCGCATAGATGCTCTTGGCGTCGAGCGCGGGGATGACCGCGGTTTCTGGCACGTTGCAGAACAAAGCGATCTTGGCGCGTTCCGACGGCGGCAGCGGCTGTTCGCAGCGGCACACCAAAACGTCGGGCTGCACGCCGAGGGCAGCCAGTTCGCGCACCGAATGCTGGGTCGGCTTGGTCTTCAGCTCGCCCGCGGCGGCGATATAGGGCACCAGCGTCACGTGGATGCTGATCGCGTTGCTGCGACCCTCTTCGTTGCGCAGCTGGCGGATCGCCTCGATGAACGGCAGCGATTCGATGTCGCCCACCGTGCCGCCGATCTCGCACAGCACGAAGTCGAGGTCGTCCGTCTCCGCCCGCGCGAACGCCTTGATCGCGTCGGTGACGTGCGGGATCACCTGCACCGTCGCGCCCAGATAGTCGCCGCGACGCTCGCGCTCGATGATCGTCTTGTAGATGCGCCCCGAGGTGACGTTATCCGACTGTCGGCTCGCGACGCCGGTGAAGCGCTCATAATGGCCGAGGTCCAGGTCCGTCTCCGCGCCGTCGTCAGTCACATAGACCTCGCCGTGCTGATACGGGCTCATCGTGCCGGGATCGACGTTGAGATAGGGATCGAACTTCCGGATCCGGACGCGATAGCCGCGTGCCTGAAGCAGAGCTGCGAGAGAGGCCGCCATGAGGCCTTTGCCGAGCGACGAAACCACGCCGCCGGTGATGAAGATGTACCGCGCCATGGGAGGAATCGCCTAGCTTGGATGGGGGGCAAACGACAAGAGCGCGCGGGGGTCTCCCGCGCGCGATTTACGACGAAACGTTGTGCGACTTAACGCTGCAGCGGCACCGCGCCGTTATCGGCAGGCGCATTCGGCACCGCGTCCTGGGCCGGGGCGAGCGGCTGGGCCGCCGGAGCCGGCGCCGCGGGAAGCGGACGGGCGAGCGAGGTGTCGATCGTCTGCGTCTGGCGGTGCGCCGCAATGAAGGCGAGCGCGATCGACATGCAGACGAACACCGTTGCGAGGATCGAGGTCATGCGGGTCAGGAAATCGGCCGCACCACGCGCCGACATCAGGCCCGACGGGCTGCCGCCCATGCCGAGGCCGCCGCCTTCCGACTTCTGCATCAGGATCACCGTCACGAGCGCGGCGGCGATGATGGCATGAACGACGAGGAGGAAGGTGAACATCGACGACCTTGGGAAAAACGGATGAAGGCGCGCACATAGGCGAGGCGCGCCGAACGATCAACCGGCGTGGGGATTGGGTCTGCCACCCCGTCACTCCGGGCATGTTCCTGAGTCTGCTGAGCGGCTTGGCGATTGGCAGTGGGCTCGCAGACCGCCCCTGCACCACAATGTACCCCGGAACGAGTCCGGGGTGACGGGGTGTTCGCAGTGGACGGCACCTCCCGCAACCGTCATCCCCGCGCAGGCGGGGATCCAGACGCGTTGCCGTTTCGACTCGATAAATAGCGGTAGCGGTTATGGATTCCCGCCTTCGCGGGAATGACGGGCGAGGTGGCGTAACCGCCGACACGCCAAGCCCCGCCCCGATTATTCCGCCTGCCGTTCATTTCCCGGAAACCACCACCGCACCGCGGCGTTATGACCCCGAAACAAAGCCCGAAAATGGCGCAGAAACGGATATTTGCACGTGGGAACAGCCGCGCAATCACTCGCGACGTGGATGAGCGCCCTGGTGGATTACGTGCGGTCGGGCGAGCCCGATCTCACCAACCGGCAGATGGCGCTGCTCCTCCTCGTTTACCTCAATCCCGGCCCGCATACGGTGCGCGGCCTGGCCCGGGCGCTCAACGTGTCGAAGCCCGTCGTCACGCGCGCCTTGAATCGGCTGGGCGCCCTCGGCTATCTGCGCCGTCAGCGTGACGACAGCGACAAGCGCAATATCTTCGTCGCGCGTACTTCCGAAGGGGCAGAGTTTCTTGAAGAGTTCGGGCAATTCCTCGGCGACGGCGAATCACACGCACGCCAACCGGCCCTCGCGTAAAGCCTTTGCGCTGACCGGCCCTTCGGTCGACCTCGATCCGCGCACCCACGCCGTTCGCGGCGATCTGGCCGACGTCCGCCTCGCCGAACAGGTCTTCGCGCCCCACTACGCCGCGCCCATGGTCACCGTCGTGTCACGCGCGGTCGGGCTGTTCGGCGATCGCAATCTCATAGAGCAGGTTGCCGATCTCACGGTCGGCGACGCGTTCGACGTGCTGGAACTCGCCGGCAACCATGCCTGGGGCCGCGCGACAGCTCAGAATCTGGTCGGCTATGTCGACCGCACTGCACTGGATATCGCCGTGCCGCAGGATGACGCGGCATGAGCGTCTCGGTCTTCATCGACGGTGCGGTTGGCACCACCGGCATCGACATCCGCGATCGGCTGAGCGGCCGCAGCGATCTCTCCATCGTGACGCTGGACGAGGCGCGCCGCAAGGACGCCTCTGCGCGGGCCGAGGCGCTGAACGACTCCGATTTCGCGATCCTCTGCCTGCCTGATGAGGCTGCGAAGGAAGCGGCGGCGCTGGTCCGCGACGGTGGTGCGCGGATCATCGACGCCTCGTCCGCCCATCGGGTCGCGGCGGGCTGGACCTATGGCTTCCCCGAACTCGACGCTGGCCAGGCGGAACGGATCGCGCAGTCGGCGCGCGTCTCCAACCCCGGCTGCTACCCCACCGCCTTTCTCGCACTCGTGGCCCCGCTCGTCCGCGCGGGCCTTATCCCCGCCGACTGGCCGCTGACCTATAACGCCACCTCGGGCTATTCGGGCGGCGGCAAGGCGATGATCGCCGAGTTCGAGGAGGGCGGCACCGACACCGCCTTTCGCGTCTATGCGCTCTCCCTCGCGCACAAGCATCTACCCGAGATGAAGACGCATGCCGGCCTCGCCCACCCCCCGATCTTTGCGCCGTCCGTCACGCGGCTCAACCGCGGCATGCTGTCCGAAGTGCCGCTACCGCTCGCGCAATTGCCGGGCAGCCCCAGCATCGCGCAGATCGAGGATACGCTGGCTGCGGTCTATGCTGACAGCGCACTGATTTCGGTCGCGCCGGGCGACGTCACCGCGATCGCCATCGAGGAAAATGCCGGCACCGACCGCATGACGCTGCGCGTCTGCGGCAATCCCGGCACCGGCCACGTCCGGCTGATCGCGACGCTCGACAACCTCGGCAAGGGCGCGGGCGGCGCGGCGGTGCAGAATCTCAACATCATGGCCGGGCTCGATCCGCTCGCCGGCCTCATCCTGTAACGTAAAGGATCGTCATGCAGCGCAATCCCGTCGGCAAGCTGCTCCTGTTCGGAGCCACCGGTGACCTCGCCAAGCGCATGTTGCTGCCCTCGCTGTATGGCCTGCACGCCGATGGCCTGCTGCCCAAGGATCTGACGATCACCGGCTCGGCGCGCGGAGACATGGACGACGATGGCTATCGCGACGTCGTGAAGAAGGCGCTAGACGAATTCCTGCCGGCGGACCGCAAGGACGAAAGCGCGCTCGGCACCTTCATGGAACGTATCCAGTTCCAGCCTGCCGATCTGTCCGACCCCAACAGCTTCCAGCCGCTTGCCGACAAGATCGGCGACGTGTCGGGCGGCCTCGCCATTTATCTTTCGACCGCACCCTCGCTGTTCGAATCGGCGGTGCAGGGCCTCGAAAAGGTCGGACTGACCGGGCCGACGGTGCGCATCGCGCTCGAAAAGCCGCTGGGCTACGACCTCGCCTCGTCGAAGGAGATCAACGACACCGTCGCCAGTGCCTTCCCCGAAGAACGGACGTTCCGCATCGACCATTATCTGGGCAAGGAAACCGTCCAGAACATCCTCGCGCTGCGCTTCGGCAATTCGATGTTCGAGCCGATCTGGAACGCGCAAGGGATCGACAATGTCCAGATCACCATCGCCGAAACAGTCGGTCTGGAGGATCGCGCCGGCTATTACGAGGGCGCGGGCGCGCTGCGCGACATGGTCGCCAACCACATGCTTCAGCTGGTCGCGCTGATCGCGATGGAGCCGCCGGCGCTGTACGACGGCACCGCGATCCGCGACGAAAAGGCCAAGGTCTTCCGCAGCATGCGCAAGATCACCCCCGAGCAGGTGCCGCAATGCACCGTCACTGGCCAATATGAAGAGGGCGCGGTCGGCGGCAAGGTCGTCAAGGGCTATGACGACGAGCTGGGCTACGACAGCAACGTCGAGACCTTCGTCGCGATCAAGGCGCACATCGACAATTGGCGTTGGCAGGGCGTGCCCTTCTATCTGCGCACCGGCAAGCGCATGGCCAAGCGCCGCAGCGAGATTGCGATCCAGTTCAAGCCGGTGCCGCATTCGATGTTTTCCGGCCGCGGCGGCGTGTTGCAGCCCAATACGCTGGTGATCCGTCTGCAGCCCGAGGAATATATCCAGCTGCTGGTGATGACCAAGGAGCCGGGCCTCGACCGCGAAGGCCTGCGCCTGCGCGAGGTGCCGCTCAACCTCAGCCTCGACGCCGAATTCGCGGGCACGCGCCGCCGCATCGCCTATGAGCGCCTGCTGCTCGACCTGATCGAGGGCGACCAGACGCTGTTCGTCCGCCGTGACGAGGTGGAGGCGCAATGGACCTGGATCGACGCGATCCGCGCTGGCTGGGATGCGAACCAGACCAAGCCGAAGCATTATGCCGCCGGCACCTGGGGCCCCGCGGGCGCGATCGCGCTGACCGAACGCGACGGGGTGACCTGGCAGGACGATTGAGGCTCTTTCGTCACCCCGGCCTTGAGCCGGGGTCCCGCTTCCTTTTGCAGTCCTGGGTGATAGCCAAAAAGCGGGACTCCGGCTCAAGGCCGGGGTGACGGAGCTCCTATGCGAACATTTCTGTCCCCCATACGTATGCGGGGGCACTTACCTTGCGTGGGCCACTCCGCTAAGCGAGCCCCGCGCGCCGACATGAAAAGGCTGTACCCATGACCGAGATCGAATGGTGGGAGTATGACGACGCGGGCGAACTCGCGGACGCGATCGCGGGCGACATCCAATTCGTCATCGAAAGCGCGATCGACGCGCGCGGCTCCGCGGTCATTGCGCTCGCCGGCGGCAAGACCCCCTTCCCGGCCTATGAAAAGCTCGCCAGCGCCAAGCTCGACTGGAAGCGTGTGACGATCGTACCAGGCGACGAGCGCATCGTGCCGCTCGGCGACCCGCTGTCGAACGTGACGCAGCTCGGCAAGCTGTTCATCCCCAAGGGCGCGCGCGTCATCCCGATCGTGCCCAAGCAGACCGAGGATTATAAGTCCGCCGGCCGCTCCGCCGATGCGCTGATGCAGGATCTGCACTGGCCGCTCGACCTGTGCCTGCTCGGCATGGGCGGCGACGGGCATACTGCCTCGATCTTCCCCGGCCCCGACTTCGACGAGGCGCTGAACGGCCCCAAGGAACGCCGCATGCTCGGCGTCATGCCCGATCCGCTGCCGCCTGAAGCACCGGTCGCACGCGTCACGCTCAGCCGCCAGGGCATCGTGACGGCGCGCGCGCTGATGATCGCCCTGACCGGCAAGGACAAGCGCAAGGTGCTGGAACAGGCGATCGAACAGGGCCCGTCGTCGCCCTATCCGATCGGTCGCGTCCTCGCCGACGCCGAACTGCCCGTCGACATCCACTGGGCGCCCTGACCCCGCCGCCCCCTTCCCTCCCCAGGAACCCGCGCCATGAACCCCGAAGTCTCCGCCGTCACCGACCGCATCATCGCCCGGTCGAAGGACAGCCGCGCCGCCTATCTGTCGCTGATCGAGCGCGAGCGGGACAATGGCGCGCGTCGTCCGCAACTCGGCTGCGCCAACCTCGCCCACGCCTATGCGGGAACGGAGGAAGACCGCGACACGATGCGCGCCRKTGTCCCGCTCGCGCTCGATCAG
>QDFQ01000011.1 GCA_003075315.1 Arthrobacter sp. TPD3018
ATGCAGTCCACGCTCTGGTTTATCGGCAATCCTTCGCCATACCGGGGATGGGCAACCAGCTCACATATTTGGCGAGCAGGGTTCTACCTCGATCGTTGGTCAATCGGATTGCCGCCCTCCCATATCGGCGCCCGTAGGGCGGCACCACATAAAAGGGGCAGGAAAGCCTGCGAATAGCATCTGCTGGCATCGTACCGGATTTGTTCGCCCTTAGCGTGCAGATACGTCACTTTCGTGTAGTCACCCCTAGATGGTGAGCCGCGATCTCGCGGACCTCACTGCATGACGCCTGCGCAGAACCGCCAAGAGACAGGATCGCGCGCACCTCGGCCGGGGAGAAGCCGAGTTCGCGCGCGCGACGGACGAACCCAAGTGCGCGGACGTGACCGGTCCCATATACCCGCCGCCCGCCGCTTGTGCGGGGTGGCGTTGCGAGAACACCAACGCGCTCGAAGTACCGGATCGTCTCGATATTCACGCCAGTCCGGCGAGACAGCTCGCCGATCGTGATGCTTTCCTCAACGCGCATATATTGCTTGCTCCTGTAGTCACTACAGGATGCATAACGGGCTAACCCGCTAGAGGCGATAGATGAACCAAGAGACCATCCCGCGTGAACCCCTAGGCGCACCAACGTCACGACGTCGCGCCGACACGGGGCTATCCGCCCTCGGCGCGCTTGCGAGCTTAGCCGCTGTTCTAGCTGCGGCGTCATGCTGCGTCCTGCCCCTCGCACTCGCGGCGCTCGGCCTGGGGGCGGGCCTGTCCAGCAACTTCGCCGCGCTGATACCACTACGGTGGCCGCTAACGGCGACCTCCCTCATCGGCTTGGCTGCTGGGTGGTGGGCCTACGCGCAGCGGCGGAGGTCCTGTGCTGGGGACCGGTCCTGCACAATGCCGCTGCCCTCGCGCGCGACACCTATCCTGCTCGCGATTGGAACGGTTCTGACGCTTATCGCGTTCGCCTGGGACCTCCTAGAAGCGCCGCTGATGAACGCGCTTTCCTGATGCAGCTCACCTCAACCCTGACCTGTCCCAAATGCGGCGGGGTGGCCACCGAAAGGATGCCCACCAACGCCTGCCAATTCTTCTATGATTGCCGGCATTGCGCGGTGGTGCTGCGGCCCCTGGCTGGCGACTGCTGCGTGTTCTGCTCATTTGGCGATGTCCCATGCCCTCCGATCCAGGAAGCGAAAGCAAACGGGACTGTGGCGGGCTGCTGCGGGTGAGGCGATAGCTTCACGTTTCTTCGTGAACTGGGGTCCTGCTCGCCAAGGTCGCGCAAGCGAAATTGCCTACTTCGGTCTTATTCGACCGGTTCCTGACCTGCCTCAACTGCTCATTTTCGAGAGGGCATTTGAACAGGATAGCATTTCGGGCGCTTCAAAAACCCTTGCTCCTCCAGTTGCTAGAGCATGTAACCGCAATTTGCTCTCCTGCGGACGGGGGGCTGGAGGTGGCTTTTTGACGGCCCGTGTTGAAGCAATCGGTATGTCTCGACGCTCATTAGTGGCGCGGCTGGTGGCCTGTGGAACCGGCTTGGTGCTCGGTTCTCCAACGCTCGCGCGACAGACTTCCCGGTCTGCGGCCTCGTGGAACTTCGGCGCGGCTCACCTCGAATGGGAGCCGCTGGAAGTCGGCACGGGTGATACCCTCCTTGTTTCGGCACAAGTGCGCGGAGTGCCGGCGCGGGCGGTGCTCGACAGTGGCAGCGGCGCGTCGATCATGAGCACGGCGCTCGCGGCGAAGCTCGGCTTGAACAATGGTGAGCGGCGCATGATTAGCGGGCTGAGCGCCAAGGCCCCGGTGCTGCTGGTCCGCGACATCGACGTACAGCTCGCCCGCGAAACCCGTCGCTTACCCTTTGCCGTTGTTGGTGATCTGAGTTCAGTGTCGGCGGCCTTCGGACGACCGATCGACGTTCTCCTCGGTGCCGATATGTTCACGGGCAGCTGCATCGCGCTCGATTTCGCGAACAGGCGTATGGCGGTCGTCAAGTCAGGCACGTTTCTCGCCGGCCCCGACTGGCGCGCTGTCGCGCTCGGACGCGGTGCCAAGCAGGAGCTGTTCATCCGGGCCTCCGTCGAGGGCCTGTCTCCCGTGCCCTTGATGATCGATCTTGGCAGCTCGGCCGCGCTGATGCTCTCGTCGGCCTATGCCCGCGATCAAGGGCTGTTGAACGGGAAGCTCGTCTCGACCGCGGCGATCGGCGGCGTCGATGGTGTGCGTATCAACGATGCTTTCACGATCCAGAACATCAACATCGAAGGGCTTGGCGTCTCGAACGTCCCCACACTCGGGATGAGAGCTTGGCTCTCCACCAGCACGGTTGGCAATGTCGGCCTACCGCTGATCGCTCAATTCGACGTGGTGTTCGACGTGACCGCCGGATTCGTGTGGCTCCGGCCACTCGGTCCTCGTCGTCGCCTGCCGATGCTGAAGGACCGTAGCGGCCTTGGCCTCGCAGCCTCACCAACGGCGCTCACCGTTGTTCATGTGGCGGCGAACAGTCCCGCGGAAAAGGCTGGCTGGGCGGTCGGCGACCGGATCGTGGCGGTGAACGGCCATTCGATCGATGCGAACTATACGCGTGGGGAGCTCTGGCAAGTGCGCTCCCGGCCTGCTGGCACCCTCGTAAAGCTGACGATGGCCTCGGGTGATGTGCGCGAGCTCAGGCTGGCCGATTATTATTGATCGGCTTGAGGGTGGCCTTTGCCGATCGCCTTCATGATCCGACAATCGGCCATGCGCGCCTTGGTGCAGCTCTGGCTGAGCATTGCCAACTCATCCCGCAACACCGCGAGTTGCGCCAGTCTCTCCTCCACATCCTTGAGGTGCTGAGCAGCGATAGCTGAGGCGGCACCACAATCCTGGTCCGGGTTCTGCGCCAGCCCCATCAACGAACGGATCTCGTCGACGGAGAAGCCAAGCCGGCGACCGTTGCGGATGAAGTGCAAACGCTCAATGTCACTGGCATCGTAGGTTCTGCGACCCGACGCCGTGCGAGGGGCGGATCGGAGCAACCCGATCGACTCATAAAAGCGGATCGTCGTCACCTTCGTCGAGGTCTCGCTGGCGAGCTGCCCAATCATCACCGGCTTCATCATGCCATCCTTGCTTATGCGAACGTGTCGCACATTTCGCTTGCTTCTACAGCGACTGGAGGTGGTAAGGAAGGCCGCATGAATGCTTCTACCGAAAGCTGCGGGTGCCACGGGGAGCCCGCGCGCGCGCAAACCGATCCGGCCTATCGCCGTGCGCTGCTGACCGTCGTGGTGCTCAACCTCGGCTTCGGAGTCGCCGAGCTGTTCGGCGGGTTCATCGCCGATAGCCAAGCGCTGAAAGCGGATTCCCTCGATTTTCTCGGGGACGGGTCGATCAGCCTTATCGGTCTTCTCGCGCTTGCCTGGTCCGCACGGGCGAGGGCAAAGGTCGCGCTGACGCAGGGGTTGTTTCTCGGTGCGCTTGGCGTGGGCGTAATCGGTTTCGCGATTTGGCGCGCCCTGAACGCAACCGCGCCGGATGCCGAACTGATGGGCACAATCGGCGTTGTCGCGCTCGCGATCAATGTCGTGTCCGCCTTGGTGCTTGCGCGTTTCCGGGAAGGGGACGCCAATGTTCGCGCGATCTGGCTGTTCAGCCGCAACGACGCGCTCGCCAATGTCGCGGTGATCGCCGCGGCCGGTCTGGTGGCGTGGACAGGAAGCGCCTGGCCGGACCTCGCCGTCGCCGGCCTCATCGCCCTCCTGTTCCTCCACTCCGCTTATGAAATCGTCACTGGCGCTCGGCGCGAACTGGGAGAGCGGTAGTGCGTCTGCTCACCTTGATCCGGGCAATGCTCTCGCTGCGGCTGCTCGCCGCGCTCGCTGCGCTGCTGATCCCTGCTGCGGCATTCGCCGAACCCGGCGACGTGCAAACCGCATGGCGGCTGCTCGACTATATGGCCGTCGATTATGGAGGCGCGGTCGCGAACGGTCGGATCAAGAGCGCGTCGGAATACGCCGAAATGAATGAGTTTGCCGCGTCGGTCTCGACACGGCTTCAAGGCCTGCCGGCGAAGCCGGAGCGCCAAGCCCTCATTCAGCGGGCCGCCAACCTCCAAGCGGTAATCGCGGAAAAGGGATCGACTGAACAGGTGGCAACACTGGCGCACGGGCTCGCGGCCGATCTGCTGCGCGCCTACCCGGTGCCGCTCGCGCCCGATAAGGCTCCGAACCTCGTCTCCAGCGATGCACTGTTCCGACAATCCTGCGCGTCCTGCCACGGGATGACGGGCAACGGCCGTGGCCCTGACGCCGCCAAGCTCGCTACGCCCCCGATTGCTTTCACCGATGCCGAGCGCGCGCGCCAGCGCAGCGTGTTCGCGCTCTATCAGGTGGTGACGCAAGGCATCGACGGGACCGCGATGCAGAGCTTCGCCGATCTGCCCAACGATCAGCGCTGGGCGTTAGCATTCCGAGCCGGGAGCTTCGCCTTCACGGATGCGCAGGCGCGCGAAGGCGAGCGGCTTTGGAAATCCGACCCGACCCTTCGCCGGCGCATTCCGGACCTGAAAACCCTGGTCGCGCTCACCCCGGCCGCGCTCGGCGCGGCGATCGGCGACGCCAAGGCTGACGCCGTGCTCGCGTTCCTGCGTCGTCATCCCGAACAGGTGATACAACAGGCTCCCGGCTCGCTCGCGGTCGCCCGCGCCAAACTCGCCGAAAGCGTGGCGGCTGCGCGGCGCGGCGATGCGCGCATGGCGAAAGAGCTGGCGCTGTCGGCCTATCTCGATGGGTTCGAGCCGATCGAGCCAACACTCACCGCGCGCGACGCGACGCTGATGGGTCGAATCGAGGGCGCGATGGGGGAGTTCCGCGCCTCGATCGACCGGGGCGCGTCGCCCGATGATCTCGCGGAGAAGGTCGCAGTACTGGGCGGCCTTTTCGACGATGCGGAAGCGGCGCTCGCGCCTGATGCCGCCACCGAAGCGTCCACGTTCCTGGGCGCGTTCACGATCCTGCTGCGTGAAGGGCTCGAAGCCCTGCTCATCGTTGTCGCCATGATCGCGTTCCTGCGTAAAGCCGAGCGCGGCGAGGCGCTGCGGTACGTGCATGGCGGCTGGGTCAGCGCGATCATCGCGGGCGGGATCACCTGGGCGGTCGCCACCTATGCGATCGGGATCAGCGGTGCGAGCCGGGAGCTGACGGAAGGGTTTGGCTCGCTGTTCGCCGCGGTCGTGCTGCTCTCGGTCGGGATTTGGATGCACGGCAAGGCGCAGGCCGATCAGTGGCAGCGCTATATTCGCGAGAAGATGTCGCGGGCGCTCTCGGGCGGGTCGGGCTGGTTCCTGTTCGGGCTGGCGTTCGTCGTAGTTTATCGCGAGGTCTTCGAGACGATCCTGTTCTATGCCGCGCTTTCGGCGCAAGGTGACAACGGGATGCTTCTCGCGGGGGCCGGGTCGGCGATTGGACTGCTCAGCCTGATCGCTTGGGCCATGCTTCGCTACAGTCGCAAGCTGCCGATCGCGCAGTTCTTCCGCTATAGCTCCTGGCTCATGGCGGTCCTGACCGTCGTGCTGGCGGGTAAAGGCGTCGCCGCGCTCCAGGAAGCCGGCCTTATCAACATCGCACCGCTCGCGGACGTGCCACGGCTGTCGATGCTCGGCGTGTTTCCCACTTGGCAATCGGTGCTGGCGCAACTCCTGATGGCGGTCGCCATTGCGGTCGGGTTCGCCTGGAACGGGCGCGACCGATCCCGCTCGGGTTCCGGCTCAGTGACCCTTGGTTCGAATTAGTGCAATGACATGAAAACCCTTCCGTGATAGAGGCAAGCTAGTGCGAGCCTTTTTGCCTTTCCTGACATGCCTGATGCTGGTCCTGACCAGCTTCTCCGGCATGGCCCATGCCGCCGATCTGGCGGGGGGAAGCATCGCGGGCGTTGAGTTCACGGTCCATACCGCCGGTGACATCGATCAGGTGCCATCGGACTCGGACAAGAATGTCCCGCATCATCACAATTATTGTCACGGACACGACGTCGGCGCGCCTGCGCGCACGACGATGGAATATACCCCCGTCCTCACAGTGCCCAAGCCGACAATCTCCGCCTCTGCGTCGCTCGACGGCCGCACCGGCATGGTCCATTTGAGGCCCCCCCAAGCCTGACGTCCGATTTGGGCGTGCGTTGGCGCGCCCCTGTCGATCATCGTCAGGAGTCCTATTTTCATGAATCGTATCCTCGCGGCCATGCTGGCCGCAGCGTCTTGCGCCACGATGGCGCAGGCGCAGGTCGGACCGTCCGCGCCTGTTGCGCAGGATGCGCCGGTCTACACGCTTGACCAAGCGGTCAGTGCAGCGGGCGGTTCGGCCCCTGCTGCGGAAGCGGCGACAGCTGGAATCGACGCGGCCCGTGCAGGTCGCACAGTCGCCGGCTTGCGGCCCAATCCGGTGGTTCAAGGCCAAGTCGAGAATGTCATCGGCTCCGGGCCGTATCGGGGGGTCCGCAGCGCGGAAACCACGGTCGGCTTTGCGATCCCGATCGAGCTAGGCGGCAAGCGCGGCGCCCGCGTCGCGGTCGCCAATGCGCAATTGTCCCGGGCCGAGATCCAGGCCGCGATCATCGCGGCGGATGTCCGGCTTCAGGTAACGCAGCTCTATGTCGAAGCGGTCGCGGCCGATCGCCGGGTAATGACAGCCCGCGATCAGGCCCGGATCGCCAGCGATGCGCTGCGGGCCGCGAGCGTTCGCGTGCAGGCAGGGCGGGCATCGCCACTCGAGCAACAGCGCGCGGATGTCGCGCGTATCAATGCCGACGCCAATGTGGAGCGGCAGCTTCGCTTGGCCGAGGCGGCCCGCGCCAATCTGGCGCGTCGGATCGGACGGCCGATCGACGGCCTGCTCGATGACACGCTGCTCGATCGCCTTCCCGATGTGAACGTCTATGGGCCGTTGGCACCGGTCAACACGACCGGCACACTCGCGCTGGCGGCAGCCAACGCGGATTTCTCCATTGCCGAAGCCGGCGTGCGGCTCGCGCGCGCCAATCGCGTGCCTGACCTGAACGTCGGGCCGTCGATCCGCCGCCTGGAAGCGACCAACGACATGGCGGCGGTGTTCAGCGTGTCGATCCCGATCCCGGTGTTCAACAATGGTCGCGCCGCGATTGCGCAGGCGACCGCGCAGCGGACCCAGGCGGATGCGCAGCGCCGCGTGACCGCGCTCGACATCGAACAGGCGATCACGGACGCGCAGGCGCAGGCGGCCAATGCCGCAACGACGGCTCGTGCGGCGTCGGGGCCGGCGCTGGCGGCTGCACAGGAGGCCGCCCGCATCGCGCGGATCGGCTATCGCGAGGGCAAGTTCGGCCAGCTCGAATTGCTCGATGCTGAACGCACGCTCGCCGAAACGCGGGTCGCCGCGATCGACGCGCTTGCCAATTACCAGAATGCCCGCGCGCAAGTGGAGCGACTGACCGCTCGTGCGCCCAATGGGGGGAATCAGTGATGAAGAGCTTTTATCTCGCGGGCGCGGCGTCGCTCGCCCTGCTCTTGGCTGCCTGCGGCGGCAAGGATGGCGGAAACGAGGCAACTGCCGAAGGCGCAGCTGCCAATGAGACGGCAGCGGGCACGGAAAAGGGCGGTGCTGAAGGCGGTCATGCCGGTGAAGGCGTCGTCACATTGGGTGCCGACCAGATCGCCACAGCGGGCGTCCAGGTCGGACGGCCGATCATCGGCGGGGCCGGGACGATCGAGCTGCCCGCGATCATCGAGGGCGACCCACAGGGAACGCAGGTCGTCTCGGCCGCAATTGCGGGACGCGTGGTCGCGCTCACCCGTAACCTCGGCCAATCGGTCGGACGCGGCCAGACCATTGCGGTCATCGAAAGCCGCGAGGCGGCGCAGATCAAGGGCGAGGTCGAGGCGGCGCGGGCGCGGCTTCAGCTCGCTAATTCGAACCTCGCGCGCGAACAGCGGCTGTTCGCGCAGAGAGTCTCCCCTGAACAGGATCTGATCGCCGCCCGCACAGCGGCGACGGAGGCGCGGATCGCCCTGACGCAGGCGCAGAGCATGGTTTCGGCGGCGGGTGTCGGCGGCGGCGGGCTCAACCGGCTCGGCATTGCCGCGCCGATCTCGGGCCAGATCATTGCGCGCCCCGTGACGCTGGGACAAACGGTCGCGGCGGATGCCGAACTCTATCGCATCGCCAACCTGAGCCAGGTGTCGATCGCGCTTAATCTCAAGCCCGAGGATGCGGGCCGGGTGCGTCCCGGCAATACGGTGCTGGTGAAGGCGGCAGGCCGTCAGGCGACCGCCCGCGTGACCTTCGTGTCGCCGGCGCTTGATCCGCAGACGCGGCTCGTGCCTGCGCTCGCCACCCTCGACAATCGCGGTGGCGAATGGCGGGTCGGCGAGCCTGTGACGGCAGCCGTGCAGCTCACGGGCAGCGGCGGGAGCGGGGCGGTCCGCGTGCCGACGACGGCGGTCCAGAGTTTCGAGGGCAAGTCGGTCGTGTTCGTGCGCACGCCCACCGGCTTCAAGGCGACCCCGGTCCAGCTCGGCGATGCGTCGGGCGACACGGTGATCGTCCGGTCGGGCCTGACCGGCAACGAACAGATCGCCACCACCGGAAGTTTCACGCTCAAGGCCGAGATCGGCAAGGGCGAAGCGAGCCACGAGGATTAAGCCATGATCGCCCGTATCGTAACCTGGGCGGTCGAGAAGCGCTGGCTAGTCCTGCTCCTCACCGTCATCGTCGCCGCCATCGGCGCCTTTTCCCTCTACCGGCTACCGATCGACGCGGTGCCGGACATCACCAACAATCAGGTCCAGATCAACGTCCGCGCGCCTGCCCTCTCGCCCGAGCTGGTCGAGAAGCAGGTGTCGTTTCCAATCGAAACCGCGCTCGCCGGCACCCCCGGCCTGGAATATACGCGCTCGTTGAGCCGCAACGGCTTCGCGCAGATCACGGCGGTCTTTTCGGACGCGACGGACATCTATTTCGCCCGCCAGCAGGTGGGCGAGCGTCTGCGGGGCGTGCAAGAGAATCTGCCCGACGGCGTGAACCCTGAAATGGGTCCGATCGCGACAGGCCTGGGCGAGGTGTACATGTACACCGTTCGTCTCGATCATCGCGAGGACGACAAGCACAAGCCCGGTGAACCGGGCCAACAGCCCGATGGCAGCTACATCACGCCAGAGGGCGAGCGACTGACGACCGAAGAGGACAAGGCGACCTACCTGCGCACCGCGCAGGACTGGATCGTGACGCCGCTTCTGAAGACCACACCGGGCCTCGCCGGTGTCGACTCGATTGGCGGTTACGCCAAGCAGTTCCTCGTCGTGCCCGACGTGCAGAAGCTGGCCTCGCTCGGCATCACGCTGACGGACCTGGGAAATGCGCTGGAGCGCAATAACACCAGCGTCGGCGGTGGCTTCGTCAATCGCAATGGCGAAGGTCTGGCTGTTCGCTCGGATGCGCTCGTTCGCAATGCCAGCGAGTTGGCCAGGACCGTGATCGCGACACGTAACGGCGTGCCGATCACGGTAGAACAAGTTGCGACTGTGAAGACGGGTCAGGCGATCCGCATGGGTTCGGCATCGGAGAACGGTACCGAAGTCGTCGTCGGCACGGCGATCATGCGGATCGGCGAGAACAGCCGCATCGTGTCGACCGCGGTCGCTGAGAAACTGAAGACGATCAACGCTTCGCTGCCTCCTGACGTCGTAATTCAGCCGGTGCTGAACCGCACCGAGCTGGTCAATTCGACGATCAAGACGGTCGCGAAAAACCTGTCCGAAGGCGCGGTGCTGGTCATCGTCGTGCTCTTCCTGCTGCTCGGCAACTTCCGTGCGGCCCTGATCGCGGCGTTGGTCATCCCGATCACCATGATGCTGACAGGCTTTGGTATGCTGCGCGCTGGGGTCTCGGCCAATCTGATGAGCCTTGGGGCTTTGGACTTCGGTCTGATCGTCGACGGCGCCGTCATCATCGTTGAAAACGCGCTGCGAAGGCTTGCCGAGCAACAGCATCATGAAGGCCGATTGCTGAGCGTCAAGGAAAGGCTCGCGACCGTGGCAGCCGCCGCGCGCGAGATGATCCGGCCCTCGGTCTACGGACAGGCGATCATCATCCTCGTCTACGTGCCGCTACTCACGCTGACCGGCGTGGAGGGCAAGACGTTCGTGCCGATGGCGCTCACCGTCATCATCGCGCTCGGCTTCGCCTTCATCCTGTCGCTCACCTTCGTCCCCGCCATGATCGCGATCTGGCTGTCCAAAAAGGTGGAGGAGAAGGACGGCCGCATCATCACATGGCTGAAGAAGCGCTACGAACCCGGTCTCGACCGGGCGATGAAGCGCCCGACCCTGACGATCGGGGCGGGTGTCGGCAGCCTTGTGGTGGCGGCGCTTGCCTTCACCACGCTCGGCTCGGTGTTCCTGCCGCAGCTCGATGAAGGCGATCTGCTCATCCAGTCGCTCCGCATCCCGGCAACGTCGGTCCAGCAGAGTCAGGCGATGCAGGTGCCGATCGAGAGGATGATGTCGAAGCAACCGGAGGTGGCGTTCGTCTATTCAAAGACGGGCACCGCCGAGCTGGCGGCCGACCCGATGCCGCCGAACGCGACCGACATGTTCGTCATCCTGAAGCCGCGGAAGGACTGGCCGAACCCCGACCTTCCCAAGGAGGAGCTGGTAAGTCGGATCGAGGGTAATCTCGCGAAGTTCCCGGGCAATGCCTATGAGATCACCCAGCCCATCCAGATGCGCTTCAACGAGCTGATCGCCGGCGTTCGCGGCGATATCGCGGTGAAGGTATTCGGCGACGACTTCACACAAATGAACCGGACGGCCGAGCAGGTTGCTGCGGTGCTGCGCAAGACGCAGGGCGCAGCGGACGTGAAGGTCGAGCAAACGACGGGCCTGCCCATGCTCGACATTCGCGTCAATCGCGACGCAATGGCGCGTCTGGGCGTCACTGCCCAAGATGTGCAGGACATCGTCACCGCGACAATCGGCGGGCGCACCTCGGGCCAGATCTTCGAGGGCGATCGGCGCTTTCCGGTCGTGATACGGCTCTCTGAAGCGCAACGGGCGGACATCGGCCTTCTCGAACAGGTGCAGGTGCCGTTGGCGGGGGGTGGCTATGTGCCGCTTTCGAGCGTCGCCGACATCAAGGTGGTCGATGGTCCCAACCAGATCAGCCGCGAGAACGGGAAGCGTCGCGTGGTGGTGCAAGCCAATGTGCGCGGTCGCGACGTCGGCAGTGTCGTTGCGGACGCGCAGGCGGCGATCGGTAGCCAGGTTCGGCTGCCCGCTGGTGCCTATCTCGAATGGGGCGGCCAGTTCGAGAACCTGCAATCGGCAAGCGAACGTCTGAAGCTGGTCATTCCGGCCTGCTTCATCCTGATCCTGTTGCTCCTCTACGGGGCATTGGGATCGGTCCGCGATGCCGCGATCGTCTTCACCGGCGTGCCCTTCGCGCTGGTGGGCGGCGTTCTGCTGCTGTTCCTGCGGGGCATGGACTTCTCGATCTCGGCGGCGGTTGGCTTCATCGCCTTGTCGGGCATCGCGGTCCTCAACGGCCTCGTGATGGTCAGCTCGATCCAGGACCTGATCCGGTCGGGGCTATCGCGCGAAGAGGCGGCCCATGTCGGCGCAATGCAGCGTCTGCGGCCCGTCGTCATGACCGCGCTCGTCGCCAGCCTCGGCTTCGTGCCGATGGCGCTTGGCGAAGGCGCGGGCGCGGAGGTGCAGAAGCCATTGGCGACCGTCGTCATCGGCGGCCTGATCTCGGCAACGCTGCTGACGCTGTTCGTGCTGCCGACGCTCTACGCCCGGTTCGGGCAGAAAGTGATCGAGAAGCCCGAGCACTACAATGAGGAGCATGAAGGGGACGACCACGGTCAGACCTTCGTGAACGACTTGGCCTGAAGGGTGAGCGGGGCGATCCGCGATCGCCCCGCTCATCTCTGGGAGATGGGGATATGCCTCGCACCATAACCAGCTCAATGCTTCACGGCGGGCCACTGCGGATCTGGTCGGCGATCACCGATCCGGATCATCGTCGGGCTTGGAGTCCGCTCGTATTCCTCGACAACCCGTGCCAGCTTGGCGAGACGGAATGTACCTTCGCGATCCAGGGCATCACCCGACCAATTCGGACGCCAGCACGGATTGATCGATTCGATAAGCCGCACGCCTTCGCTTGGTCCTGCGGCATCCCTTATCTGTTCACGCTCGAAGAGCGGTACGAGCTGGCAGGGGACGACGGTGGCACCAGGCTAACACATAGCTGCACGCTGCGCGGGGCGCTGTCTTTGCCGTTCGCGGCGATGATGTTGCGTCGCCTGCGGTCCCTGATGATCGAGGCTGACGATCGCCTCGCAACCTATCTGCGCTGGCGGGTGGGTCAGCCTGCCCGTGGGATCAATCGTCAGCGCGTCCCCTCCCGGTACAGGAGGAAGGCGCGATGACGCCGTTGAAGCGGGTTCTGCCCGCCCTCATCCTCGTTATCGGGCTGGCGGCTTGCACGGAAAGCAAGCCGCCAGCCCCGCCAACGGAGCAGCAAATCCATTCGTCCGACAGCGCCGTGGCGACCGGGGAAATGGGGCGCCATCCCTATCGCTGTTCCGACGGGGAACCGCTGTTCGTCGACTACAAGGACAACGGCCTGCAGATCGATTTGCGGCGCTCCAGCAGCGCCGTGCCCATGACGCTGACCGCGCCAGCGCAGGGCCTCCAATATGTCGGCGAGACAGCCACCGCGACCTTCAAGGGGTCGCAGCTCACCATCGTGGAAGGCGAAGGCCGCACGCGGACCTGCGAACGGGAGGGCACCCGATGAACCGTCCTGTCTTCCGACACGTCGCACTGCAACGGGAGAGAAACGATGTCTGACACGTCGATCTCGAATGTGATGGCCATTCGCGCCGAAGTGATCGCGCGAAGCCGCGCCTTGCGCGAGGCGCAGCCGACGGCACCGCCCGGCGTGACGCCGACCGCTCCAGCCTCAACCTTTGCCGACACCCTCAATGCCGTGGTGGCGAAGGTCAACGAGACCCAGGAGCAGGAGGATGTCGTCACCGAAGCATATGAACGGGGCGAAACCACCGACATTGCGACCGTCGCGCTCATCCAGAGCCGTGCATCCATTACGTTCGAGGCGACGCTGCAAGTCCGGAACAAGCTGCTGTCTGCATATCGAGACATCATGAACATGCCGATCGGATGACGATCGCGGAGATAACTAAGGCGGTATTGGTATGATTGTCGGCACAAGGCCACGATTTACGCAGATTATTGTCGAGGTTTGGAAGCCCCTCACGATCCTGTTCGTGTGGGACGTGGCGGTGACGGCATTCCACATGATGACCCCGATCAAGGAACCGCCTTTGCCGACGGCGCTGTTCGGCACTGCCATCGCGCTCTTCATGGGGTTTCGGACCAACGCCGCTTATGCACGCTGGTGGGAAGCGCGAACTCTTTGGGGCGCGCTCATCAATTCCTCGCGCAGTCTGGCCCGGATCACGCGCAGCCTGACCAAGGGGGAACCCGAGGGCAGTGAGATACGGCACCACATCATCCTGAGGCAGATCGCCTTTGCGCACTCGATGCGCTGCCAGCTTCGCCGACAGTCGCCCTATGAAGAAATTGCCCGGGTCGCCGGAACGGAGGTCGCCGATATGGCGGTCACTCGCCTGAACCCTGCCAATGCGCTCTTGGAGGACATATCGGGCATTTACGCTGACGCGCTCGCGGAAGGTCGGATCACCGAGATCCAGCAGGCAACTGTGGAGCGCGTCCTGATCGACATCGCCAATGCGCAGGGCGGCATGGAGCGGATCAAGAACACGCCGCTGCCCAATGGCTTTCGGTTCTTCCCGAACCTCTTCACGCGTGTGTTCTGCGTGCTGCTCCCGATCGCGCTGGTCGAATCCCTGGGCCTTGCCACGCCGATCGGATCGACGCTGATCGGACTCGTCTTCCTCGCGGTGCTGAGCATCGGCGAGGATCTGACCGATCCGTTCGCCAATAGCGTCCACGATGTCCCGCTCACGGCCATGTGCCGCACGATCGAGATCGACCTTCTCCAAACCGCGGGACTTCCGGCCCCCGAGCCGCTGACACCTGATCACGGGGTGCTGTGGTGATGGGCATGCGCGCCTTGCTGCATCTGCCCGGGCTCACGATCGCGCGCGTTGGCGCCGTTCTCGTCACCGGCGTGATTGTAGGGGCGTGCAACCCGGCTCCGAGCGAACCTGTCGAACCGGCTCATGACAAGCGTGTGACGCCAAGGCTGATCGCGCAGCGCATCATGTATTGCGACGACGGCACCCGCGCCGATGTCGACTTCATCGACGACGGCCTGAAGATGGCCGTCACCTGGCTGCCGAAGGGCAGGACCGAGATCCTGCGCGCCCAGCGAACCGGTGATGAATTTCGCGGCAACCAGTCACGGGCGGTCGTGGCGGGCGGGGCGATCGCCTTCATGCGGCGCGGGAAAATCCACGTCTGTCACCGAACCCCGGAGGGATCATAGGATATGCAGGCACTGCTTTACACGCTTGCGCCTGTGCTGGCGGTCGTAATCGGCGCGATCATCGCGAGCCGCACAAAGTTAAATCCTGGCCTCGTGGCGGGGCTACAGCATCTTGCTGCCGGCGTCGTGTTCGCGGCGGCAGCGACTGAAATCCTGCCGCAGGTCAAGCATGAGGCTTCGCCCAGCGCGACGTTGATCGGCGGGGCGGCGGGCGTCGTAACGATGCTGGGTCTCAAGGCTTTCGAGGCCCGCTTCAAGGGGCCGATGGCGCTGCTCGCCGCGATCGGCATCGACATCCTGGTCGATGGCCTGGTGCTCGGCCTTGCGTTCGTCGCGGGCGAGAAGGCGGGATTTCTGCTGACGATCGCGCTGACACTCGAAGTGCTCTTCCTGGGTCTGACACTGACCAACGAGCTGGCGGAAACCTATCGCTCGCGCCTGCGCATCATCGTGATCGTCTCGGCCTTGGCGCTGCTGCTGCCGATCGGCGCGCTCGCTGCCGTTCCTGTCGCCACGCTCTCGCCGGTAATGGTCGCTGGCTTCCTGAGCTTTGGGCTGATGGCGCTGCTCTACCTCGTCACGGAAGAGCTGCTGGTTGAGGCGCACGAGAAGCCTGACACCCCGCTCATCAGCTCGATGTTCTTCGTAGGGTTCCTCGCCCTCCTGACGCTCGAGGAGATCATGGGATGAATGCGAGCAACGACAACGCGGGCACGCAGGAGCGTCGCACGCTCTGGATCGTGCTGCTGCTGAACGCAGCAATCGCAGCGGGCTTTTTCGTATCCGGCGCGTTCGCCGATTCAAGTGCGCTCATCGCCAACGGCGTCGACAATCTGTCCGACACCGCCGTTTACGCTCTCAGCCTCGTCGCGCTGACCCACGGTAAGACGTGGAAGACGCGCGCCGCGATCGCATCGGGGGTAATGCTGCTGATCTTTGCGGGCGGCATCCTGATCGATGTCGGGCGACGCTATGTGCAGGGGAGCGAGCCGATCGGACCGACCATGATGGTCATGTCGGCGATCGCCGGCGTCGTAAACTACCTCTGCCTGCGGCTGCTCCAGCGGCTCAAGGATCCGGACGTTAACCTACGGGCCGCCACCACCTTCAGCTTCAATGACTTCATTTCCAATGGCGGCATCCTGATCGCGGGCGTGCTGGTGCTGTGGCTGGGCACCAACTGGCCGGACCTTCTGGTCGGCTTCGCTACCGCCATCATCGCCATCAAGGGCGGTGTCGAAATCCTGCGCGACGCGCGCGCCGAAACCAAGAAAAGCGAAAGGAGGTCGTCATGAACGACAAGCTCGAACTCGATATTCCAGTATTGTTGCCGGACCTTCCTGACGCGGCCGACGCTTGCCTGGACCGTCTCGTATCAACCCTGTCAAAGCGCGAAGGCGTCGAGCGGGCGCATGTGATCTGCCTCGACGGCGACACGCCGGCGGCCCTGTGCATCCATTTCGACGCTGCCAAGCTGCCGCTGCCGCGCTTGCGCGAGATGGTGCGCGCCGCGGGCGCCGAAATCACCGAACGCTACGGCCATGCGATCTGGCAGGTGACGGGGATCAGCCACGAGCGTCTGGCGCGCACCGTCAGTGACGCGCTATGCGCGCTGCCGGGCGTGGTGCAGGCGAGTGCCAGTACCAGTGGGTCTGTCCGGGTTGAATATGACCGCCGCGAGACCACCGAAGAGGAGGTGCGTTCGGCGCTTCGCAAGTTGAAGGTCCGGGTGGGCAAGCGGGTCGCCGCCGACGACCATGCCGGCCATGACCATGGTCCCGGTGGGCACGGGGCGGGCGAGGAGAAACACGGTCCTGGCGACGGTCACGACCATAGCCATGCCGATTTTCTTGGTCCCAACACCGAGTTGATCTTTGCGCTCGCTTGCGGCGCGCTGCTGGGAATTGGCTACGCGATCGAGAAGCTGGCCACCGGTGCACCGGACTGGCTGCCGACCGCCTGCTACATCGCAGCCTATTTCTTCGGCGGGTTCTTCACGCTGCGCGAGGCAATCGACAATCTTCGGCTGAAGAAGTTCGAGATCGACACGCTGATGTTGGTTGCTGCCGCCGGCGCCGCTGCGCTGGGCGCATGGGCCGAAGGCGCGCTGCTGCTGTTCCTGTTCAGCCTTGGCCATGCGCTTGAGCATTACGCGATGGGACGCGCCAAGAAGGCGATCGAGGCGCTGGCGAAGCTCGCGCCCGAAACCGCGACCGTGCGACGTGACGGGCAGACCAGCGAAATCCCGGTCGAGGAGATGGTTGTCGGGGATATTGCTATCGTCCGACCAAACGAACGCCTTCCCGCCGATGGTTTCGTCATCACGGGCACGAGCGCGATCAACCAAGCCCCGGTGACCGGCGAGAGCATCCCGGTCGACAAGGTGCCGGTCGCGGACGCGGCAGCCGCCCGCGCCAAGCCCGATGCGGTCGAGGCGGAGAGCCGCGTCTTTGCCGGCACGATCAATGGCGGCGGCGCGATCGAGATCGAGGTGACGCGCCGATCCAACGAGTCCGCGCTCGCCAAGGTGGTGAAGATGGTGAGCGAGGCGGAGACGCAGAAGTCGCCGACGCAGCGCTTCACCGATCGGTTCGAGCGCATCTTCGTGCCCGCCGTCCTGATCCTGTCGGTGCTGCTGCTGTTCGCCTGGGTGGTCATCGACGAGCCGTTCCGCGACAGCTTCTATCGCGCGATGGCGGTACTGGTCGCAGCGAGCCCTTGCGCGCTCGCGATCGCGACGCCGAGCGCGGTCCTGTCCGGCGTCGCGCGCGCGGCACGTGGCGGTGTGCTGGTGAAGGGCGGTGCGCCGCTCGAAAACCTCGGCTCGTTGAAGGCGATCGCCTTCGACAAGACCGGCACGCTGACCGAAGGGCGCCCGCGCATCACCGATGTCGTGCCCGTCGACGGCACCGACGAAGGCGAGCTGCTGTCGCTGGCCGTCGCTGTCGAGGCGCTGAGCGATCACCCGCTGGCCCAAGCGATCGTCAACGACGGCCGCGAACGCCTGAATGGGCGCCCGTTGCCCACCGCTGGCGACCTCAAGAGCCTGACCGGTCGTGGCGTCACCGCGAGCGTGGATGGCGAGACGGTGTGGATCGGCAAGGCCGAGATGTTTGGGGGCGAGGGCATACCGGCGCTGGGGCAGGGGGCGCAGGACGCGATCGCGAAGCTGCGCGAGAACGGCCGCACGACGATGGTCGTCCGCAAGGGAGACCGCGACCTAGGCGCGATCGGCCTGATGGACACGCCCCGCGAAGCGGCCAAGACCGCGCTGCGCCGGCTGCACGAGATGGGTGTGTCGCGGATGATAATGATCTCCGGCGATCACCAGAAGGTCGCCGAAGCGATCGCCAACGATGTCGGAATCGATGAGGCGTGGGGCGACCTCATGCCCGAAGACAAGGTGGCCGCAATCAAGAAGCTTGCCGGCGAGGACAAGGTCGCGATGGTCGGCGACGGCGTGAACGACGCGCCCGCGATGGCGAGCGCCACGGTCGGCATCGCAATGGGCGCGGCGGGGTCGGACGTAGCGCTCGAGACGGCCGACGTAGCGCTGATGGCCGACGACCTGGCGCACTTGCCGTTCGCGGTCGGCCTGAGCCGTCATACGCGCGGCATCATCCGTCAGAACGTGTTCGTCAGCCTGGGCGTCGTCGCCTTCCTCGTGCCTGCCACCATCCTCGGCCTCGGCATCGGGCCAGCGGTGGCGGTCCATGAGGGATCGACACTGCTCGTCGTCATCAACGCGCTCCGGCTGCTCGCCTACCGCGACCCGGCGGGGAACGCGGCATGAAGTGGCTGGTCGCTTTCGACCTCGACGGCACGCTCGCGGAGAGCAAACGCCCGTTATCGGAGGATATGGCCGCGATCATCGCCCGGTTGCTCGCCGTTACCGATGTGGCGGTGATCTCGGGCGGGGACTGGCCACAATTCGAAAAGCAGGTCGCGTCGCGCTTGCCTGCGGACGCAGCGCTCGACCGCCTCTGGTTGATGCCGACCACCGGCACCAAGCTCTATCGCTTCATCGATGGGGCTTGGTGCGTGGTCTATGCCGAGCTGTTCGACGATGCGGAGAAGGCGAAGATCCGCGCGGCCTTCGACCGGGCGCTGGCCGATGCCGGCCTCGCCGATGAACGCATATGGGGCGAGCGGATCGAGGATCGCGGCAGCCAGATTACCTTTTCGGGGCTGGGGCAGGCGGCGCCGCTGAAGGAAAAGGAGGGATGGGACCGGGATCGGAAAAAACGCACTGCATTGCAGGCGACCTTGCGCGCAGTGCTGCCGGGCCTCTCGATCAATCTTGGCGGTACGACATCGATCGACGTGACGAGGGCAGGGGTCGACAAAGGCTACGGCCTGAAGCGCCTGAGCGCCGAAAGCGGCGTGCCGCTCGACGGCATGTTGTTCATCGGCGATGCGATCTTCCCCGGTGGAAATGACTATCCCGCCGTCGAGATCGGCCTCGACACGGTCAGGGTGCGCGACGTTGCGGAAACCGCCGCCGTCGTGGCCGCCATCATCGCATGTCTGCACCGGTAGGTTCGCAGATGTTCACGATCCTCGCCTTAATCACGAGCGCCTTCAAGGCGCACGGCCCAACATTCGTTTTTAACCTCCGATTTGGAGCGATCGCGTAGAACAGGCAGGCCGGCATGTTTCAAAGCTCATGGTGGGAGATAACCACCCATATCATCAGTCTCGCCGTCGCCTACGCGCTTGCCCTTCCGGTTGGCTGGGATCGCGAGAAGGACGCCCGTAGCGCAGGCATCCGCACATTCCCGTTGGTTGCCATCGCCAGTTGCGGCTTCGTGCTGGTAGGCATCGCGATCCTCGGCCGCACGTCCCCGGCGCAGGCCAGGTTGCTCGAAGGTCTGATTACAGGCGTCGGTTTCATTGGGGGCGGCGCGATCCTGAAGAAGGGTAGCAAAGCCTCGGGTACGGCAACAGCGGCCAGCCTGTGGGCGACTGGCGCGCTCGGGGCGGCCGTCGGCTACGGCCTATACGATATCGCCTTCATCCTGAGCTGCACCACCTTCCTGACCCTGCGCTGTTCTCGTCCGCTCAAGCGCGCTACCAATGGCGACGCCTGTACTCCGGCAAGTCCATGACGACCTCTCAGGCGAGCCGATGGACACATCCAGTGCAAGCCCTCACCCGACGTTGGGCGCCGGCGCGGACTATCCCGGCGCGGGACCGCCAACACCGCTTGCTGCGCTGGGCGACGCTGTTGGAGCGCAATCCTCACCAGATCATCGGCCTGCTGCCTCCCTCTTGGGCAGGCGGTGACGCGCGCGGCCCGATGATCGATCGGCCGAGCGCGATCGATGTCGCATGGGACGATGTGGTGCTGCGTGTGATGGGGCTGGCGGGTCGATCGCGCCGTGAAGCCAAAGCATTCTTCGGGCTGTCGGACGCGGAATTGGATCGAATTGTCGCTGGGTCGTGGCGGTGTCCGATCCGCCCCGCTTGGCAGGTCGCCGCGCGGATCAGGAACGTCGAGTGCCCGCGACTGGAAAACGCGATCGTAGGATCGGTCCTCGCCCTCATCCTCGTGTTCTGCGCCATCTTCTATTGGATCATCTGACGAGGCTGTCTTGTGTTCGACATCATAACATCGATCCTATCGGCACTCGGCGGCTTTGGCGTCTTCCTGCTGATGCTGGCCGAGAACGTCTTTCCGCCGATTCCATCGGAAGTGATCCTGCCCCTTGCGGGCTACACGGCCGCGCAGGGGCGCGGCTCGCTGTGGGTGGTCGTTATCGCTGGCACCCTCGGATCGGCCGCAGGAGCGATCCTATGGTACTATGTCGGGCGCTGGATCGGCATCGATCGGTTGAAGCGCTTTGCTTCTCGCCACGGTCGATGGCTGACGTTGACGGCGGACGAGATCGATCATGTCGATCGCTGGTTCGACCGCTATGGCCGTTGGGCGGTTCTGTTCGGACGAATGGTCCCGGGAGTCCGGACGTTGATTTCGGTGCCAGCAGGGGTCAGCGGAATGCCCCTCGGTCCGTTCCTGCTTTCCACGCTTGCCGGCTCGGCAATATGGACCGTGATCCTCGTGCTAGCCGGCTACGAGCTGGGCGAACGCTATAATCAGGTGGCGAGCGTCATCGAACCGGTCAGCAACGCCGTGCTCTTGCTGGCCGTCATTTGGTATCTCTGGCGGGTCGCGACCTTCGGGCGATCCGGGGATCGCCATTGATGAATGTCAATGGCTCGTCTCCCGTTTTTCCCGCCGGACTTTGGCTTACGGCAGCTTCGATGCTGGTCTTCGTCACGCGCTACGCCAGTGCCCTTGGCCTGGTCCCGCGAGGAACCACGTTCATTCTCATCAAGTGGATCGGGAGGCTTTACCGCATCGGGTTTCGCGCATGGCGTCGCAACGGGGGGAAGTGGCGCTGGGCCGCATCATCAAGATCCACCGCCACAAGGTAAGCGAAGCATCCTATGTACTATCTTGCAGTCAAGGCCATCGTCTCGGGCATACTAATCGCGGCAGCGTCGGAAGTGGCGAAGCGCTATCCCGGGTTCGGAGCGCTGATTGCGTCGCTACCGGTCGTCTCGGTCCTTGGCATGATATGGCTGTGGCACGACCGGCCTGATGCGATGAACATGGCGGCCCATGCGCAGGCGACCTTCTGGTTCGTACTCCCCTCGCTGCCGCTATTCCTACTGATACCAGTCCTTTTGCGTCACGGAATTGGCTTTTGGCCAGCCTTGGCCGCCGGATGCTGCCTGACCGTCCTGCTCTATATCGCGATGGTTCTCGCACTCCGGCGCTTTGGCATCGCTTTGTGATTTCCATGAACAACGAGCGGGTGAACAGAATGACAAACCTCAAGGAACGCGCGCTCATTGCCGCTGTCGCGACCATCGCTCTGACTGGATGCGGACTGTTTAAACCACGGGATGCTGGCTATTTCCGTTTCCACGCGGAAGAGGCGAGGCTGGTTGTCACCCGCTGCGAGCGGGGCCAGGAAACCGGCAGCGACTGCGAGGCCGCGGCCCAGGCCGTGGCCGAGCTCGATGCGGCTGCGCGCCGGCAACCTCCGGCCAGAGCCGGACGCCAGCGCGGACATGATGCTACACTGGAGAAGGAACGTGATGATCGGAATTAACGGCACGCTCGCGCTGATGGTCGCAACGGCCGCTGGACTGACGCCACCTGCTGCGAGCGCACAGCACGCTCAACACGGTACGAGCGTGACCCGGGGAGCTGATGCGGGAAAGCGGGCCGACACGCCCGCAACCAGAGCCTACCGGGCCGCGAACGCCAAGATGCATGGCGCTATGGACGTGGCCTTCACTGGTGATGCCGACGCCGACTTCATGCGCGCGATGATCCCCCATCATGAAGGCGCGATCGCGATGGCCGAGATAGAATTGAGGTACGGGCGCGATCCCGCTGTTCGCCGGCTTGCAGCCGAAGTAGTGGCGACGCAGCGGCGCGAGATCGCCGAGATGCGGGCGTGGCTTGCCCGGCGCGAAACCCGCAAGTAGCGGCCCGAAGCCTTACCGCCGTCAATGATGGCGGCGGTAATGCCTCGGACGGGAATGACGATCATAGTGCCGATCGCGCACGTAGTGGCGAGACTGGTATCGCGGAGAGTCGGCATAATAGCCGCCACCATAATAGGGCTGCGCATAGCCATAGCCGTGATTTGACACGACCACACGTCCATGTCCGCCGTAGCTACCATGACCTGTGGAATGACGGCCACCATGGTGCTGCGCCATCGCAGTACCAGGGACCAACGAAGCCAGCAGCCCCGCTGCAATCCAAAATGTCTTACGCATGTCTACTCTCCTACCATCGGACGATAGGATCGAACGACGGCGTATTTGATATTAGGGCTTCTACTTGAACCGACACTGAACTTGATGCCGGTCAACGATACCAGAACGTGCGCATGTAGACTCAAATCTGGGCCTTTGTGGTGCCGACAGTCGAACCTTGTGCCTTTGAGCCTCTCAATCGCATGGACAACGCTGTGATGGCTGGCAGGACAAGAAGGGTCAGGATTGTCGATGTTATAAGCCCCCCGATGACGACCGTTGCGAGTGGGCGTTGCACTTCTGCTCCTGTGCCGGTCGCAAGCGCCATCGGCACGAAGCCAAGAGACGCGACCAGCGCGGTCATCAGCACCGGACGGACGCGCTCCATTGCGCCGCCCACGATCGCATCGTCGTCGGCCGCACCGTCTTCGCGATACTTTCCGATCGCACTCATCATCACGAGGCCGTTGAGGACGGCAACGCCCGATAGGGCTATGAACCCGACCGCTGCGGTGATCGAGAAGGGGATACCGCGCAGCAGCAGCGCAAACACGCCCCCTGCGAGCGCCATCGGCACCGCCGAGAACACGATCGCCGCCGACACGAAGCTGCCGAGCGCCATGTAGAGCAGGGCATAGATCGCGATAAAGCAGATCGGCACGACGATCAGCAGGCGCAACCGAGCCGATTGCAGGCTCTCGAAGGTGCCGCCCCACTCAGTATACATGCCGGCGGGAAGCTGCATCTGGCCGATCCTCGCCTGTGCTTCGTCGACGAACCCGCCAAGATCGCGCCCGCGGACGTTGATCTGCACGACCACCATCCGCTTGCCATTCTCGCGACTAACCTGGTTCAACCCCTGCGTGTAGTTGAACCGGGCGACCTGGCTGAGCGGGATCGAGCGCGCCACCTGACCCTCGGCAGTGGGCAGCATCACCGGGATCGACCCCAGTGTCTCAAGGTCATCCCGTTGCGCATCGGGGAGGCGGACCACGACGTCGAACCGCCGGTCTCCCTCGAACAACAACCCGGCCTCGCGCCCGCCAAGCGCAGCCGAGACCGTGTTCGCCACCTCCTCAACCGACAGGCCATAACGGCCCGCCGCTTGCCGATCGATCTGCACGTCGAAGGTCGGCGCGCCGGACGTCTGTTCGGCACTCACGTCACCAGCGCCCGGGATGGTGCGCATGACGGAAGCGATGCGCCGCGCCTGTTCGCTCATCGCGTCGAGGTCATCGCCGTAGAGTTTGATCGCGACGTCGGCGCGAACGCCGGCGATCAGCTCGTTGAAGCGCATCTGGATCGGTTGCTGAATCTCTGTTCGGTTGCCGATCAGCGGTTTCATCCGCTCCTCGATGCGGCGAAGGATGTCCTCCTTGCTCTTAACCTCCGCCGGCCACTCGTCCTCTGGCTTTGGAATCACATAGGTATCCGACGCATTGGGCGGCATCGGATCGGTGCCGAGATCGGCGTTGCCGTTCTTAGAGAAGACCAGCGCCACCTCCGGCAGCGTCTTCAATGCATTCTCGATCTGAAGCTGCATCTGTGTCGACTGATCGATCGACGCCGATGGCACGCGGAAGTTGGTGACGGTTATGTCCTTCTCGTCGAGCTGCGGCATGAACTCCTCGCCGAGCAAGCCAAAGCTCAGCACTGCCGCGACGAACACGCCGACACCGCCCAGAATGAAGGGCATCGGCCGAGCTACGCCCCTGCCCAGCACGGGGGCGTAGCGTTCCTTGAACCAGCGGATCGGCTTCACTTCCGTCTCGCTGACCCGGCCCTTGACGACGATCGCGATCATCGCGGGAACGAAGGTCAGCGACAGGACGAAAGCGGAGGCGAGCGCCACCATCAACGTGATCGCCATCGGCGCGAACGTCTTGCCCTCAACGCCCTGGAAGGTGAGCAGCGGCACGAAGACGAGGAAGATGATGAGCTGACCATAAACGGTCGGCCGCACCATCTCCTTGGCCGCGAGTGTCGTTTCCTCCATCCGCTCGTCGCGGGTGAGAAGCCGGCCTTCATGCTCCTGGCGCTCGGCGAGGCGGCGAAGCGCATTCTCGACGATGATGACGGCGCCGTCGACGATCAGCCCGAAGTCGAGCGCTCCAAGGCTCATCAGGTTGCCCGATACGCCCAGCCCGTTCATGCCGGCGGCCGTCATCAGCATAGTTGTAGCGGCCTGCAATGATGGTCGGCCCGGCGCGAGATTATAGGTCTATTCTGGCGCACGCTCCGTGAGACCGAAGCCGTGCTCTAGCGCACTATAGTTGAGAACGGGCGCACCTCGGGTGAAACGGACGCGAGACGCAGGCCACGCGACGCACGCTACGTGAGACGTTCATATTGGCAGTCCCGCGATGCGCATCTCGTCCGTTAGTTCGGTCGCCCGTGTACCCTCCAGCTCGCCGCGCATGAGCTTCCTGATCTCGGCGGGCTTGGCGTCGAACTGGTCGCACAGCGCCTTCACGTCGTAGCCGTGCCGGTTCAGCTCTGGCTCTATGTCGTCGAGGCGGCGCGACAGCACGCCGTCAACGATGGTGCCGTCGATCGGCTTGGCGCCGATCCCGAACCCCGCCTCGAACGCGCGGACGAGGTAGCGGCTGAGCTGGAGCGGCGTCTTCAGCCGCGCGGCGAGCAGCGTCGCCGCGTCGTCGGTGATGACCTCCTCGGGCTCGACGCCCTCTTCCAGCGAAGCCCGGAGCACCCAGTCGATGAAGTCGCGCTGCCGGTCGCGCAGCCCTCCGAACTCGAACAGCGTCGTGCGGTCACCCACCTCCTCCATGGTGGGGCGACGCAGGTCGTTCTTCAGACGCGGGTAGCCCAGCATGACGACCGAGAGTTGCCCGCCACCCTCCTGAACCAGCTCGACCAGACGCTTGAGCGCCTTCAGTGTGTTGGCGTGGAGGTCGTGCGCGTCGTCGACGAAGAGCGCGACCGGCTTCTTAGCCTTGCGGAACAGCTCCTGGAGGTCGCGCTCGCGGCGCTCGGCTTGGCGCGAGATGGTGGGTAGCTTGTCCGGGCTGAGGTCGTAGAACAGCGCCGACACGAGCAGCGGCACCGTGATCTTGGCCTTCTCCAGGCTGAGCGCGCGCGACACGATAACGCGGTTCTCGCGCTCCAGCGCCTCGCGCAACCTGCGCACCAGCAGCGACTTGCCCGACCCGATCACGGCCGTGAGCGCGATCAGCCGGCCCGCCATGATCGTCGTACGCAGGTCGTGAACGATTTGCTTGTGGTGCTCAGTCTCGTAGAACCCAACATCGACTGGCGGTCGGGCAAGCCGGTAGTGGTGCATGACTTCGGTCAGCATGGGGCAGGCTCCTCATCCCGCATGGGCGCGGCCGGGCGGGAACCGTTCGCGGATGGCGACCATCACCTCCGCGCGGACCAGCGTGCGGGCGAGCAGGTCGGCGATGAATTGGAGGTCGTCCGCGCTGAGCTTGCCGAGCGGCACGCGCAGCTCTTCCGCGATCGCCGCGCGCGCCTTCAGCGGCGTGGCGAACGCCAACTCCTCGAACCGGTCGGGACCGTCGAATGGGCGGGTGGCGAGCATGGCGCGGTGCGGCTCGCGCGCGATCAGGTCGGGCTCACCCGACAGCGCGGAGCGCGGGATGGAAATGCGGGTCGCGAGTTCGGCGACGCGGTCCTGGCGGACATCGCGCCTGCTCTTGCGGTGCTTGCGGTAGCGATGGAGCGGTACGGGGCCGCCCACGGGATCGAACGGACCGTAGCGCTCGTCGCCATGCTCGGCGAACAGCTCGGCGTCGAACAACCCCCACCACAGCACGACCGCCTCGCCGGCAAGCTCGGGGTCGAGCTCGTAGGTGACCCCCGCGACCGACACCCGCGCGTCCAGCCCGACCATGCGCCGCTCGGGCTCGCGCGCGAACGAGCAGAACCGCTCCCACGCGCACATCGCGCGGACCCCGCCCTCGGGCTGGCGCTCAAGCCAGTCATCGACGCGCGAGTGAGCCTCGTGCCGGTGATCGCGCGCATTTTCGCGATCGACGAACCGGGTCAGCCAAGCGTTCGCCTCGGCTTCGGTGTCGGGCTGGTGATGATGGTAGAGTGTCTCGTGCGCCTCCTTCACCGTCCGGAACGGCCGCTCGACCTTGCCCTTGGCGCGTGCGGTCGTGCGCGCACCGTCCGATCCGGCCGGCATGTGCGGAGTGACGATCACGTCCAGGCTCTCCATTACCCGCTTGAACACGGCTGACTTCGCGACGGGGCCGTTGTCGAGGTGGAGTTGCTTGGGGATACCCTGGAGCGGGTTGGTCGTGCCGTCCGGCTTGGCCGACATGGCGCGGAACAGGAAACCGAGCGCCGCCTCGACATCCTCACCATATACGCAGTGGTATTCGAGGTAGGCGAGCCCCGACCGGTCATCGACGACCGAGAACAGCATCAGCGTGGGCGCGCCGCCCCGTTCCAGGTCGACCCAGGGCGGGGGAACCGCGAGTTGCTTCAGGTCGGACGGGCTCAGGTCGAAGTGCCACAGGTCGTTGGCGTGCTCCGCCTGGAAACGGACGGCCGCGGGCTCTCGTGTCAGGCGCGCGTGGTCATACCCGAGCCGGCGCATATGTCGGTTGAGGGTCGAGATGGTGAGCAACCCGGGCGCGAGCTTGCGATGGCCATCGGGCGTGTGGACCCCATGCTCCTCGACCAGCCTGAGCGCCCGCGCGGTCGAGAGGTGGCGGCCCTTCCTGTTGGTGGTGCTCTTCTTCACCGCAGCGACGATCTCGCACCAGTGTTCGATCTCGCCGTCGCCCATGACGCGCGCGTGCCCGCGATCGGAGCGGTGCGCGTCGCGGGGACGGTGCTCGCCGCGTAGCGCACGGTACAGGGTGGCGCGCGACACGGCGTAGAGCCGGCAGGTCGACGCCATCATCTCCTTGCGGTCGGGGTGCCGGGGCGGCAGCGCCGCGAGGCGTCGTTTCAGGGTCGCGAGCGCCTCGGCTGGAACGGGCGCTCGCCAGACGGTCACGCCGCTTGTCGCTCTTCGCGAGCCCGGGTGGGAGGTTTGGGCATCGCCTTCCCGTCGAGGAGCGCCTGGCCGGGGGCCTTGGGCGTGCCGTCGCCGTTGATGTAGTGGTAGAGCGTCGTGGTCGTGATGCCGAGCCGCTTGGCCACCTCAGCCGCGACCGCCTTCCGGTCGCTCATCGCCGCCATTGCCATTTGCAGCGTCGAGCGGTCCATCTTGCGCGGGCGCCCGCCCAACCGGCCCCTGGCGCGCGCTGCAGCGAGCCCGGCGCGCGTACGCTCGGTGATCAGCTCGCGCTCGAACTCGGCAAATGCGGCGAAGATGCCGAACGCGAGCCGGCCATTGGCGGTCGTCGTGTCGATCTGCGCGCCGGCACCCGTCAGCACCTTCAGCCCGATCCCGCGCGAGCGCAGATCCTCTGCGGTGATGACGAGGTGACGGAGATCACGGCCGAGCCGGTCGAGCTTCCAGATCACCAACGTGTTGCCGGGCTGGAGCGCCTTCAGGCACGCGGTCAGGCCAGGCCGAGCATCGTGCCGACCCGATGCGAGGTCCTCGTAGATGCGGCTCGGGTCGACGCCGCCCGCGAGCAGCGCGTCGCGCTGCGGCTCCAGCGTCTGGCTGCCGTCGGCTTTCGAGACGCGGACGTATCCGATCAGCATGAGAAGGCCGGTTCACCCGCAAGGAAAGACAGCTACCACCCTGCATTCTGACGCTGGTTTCCGCAACGGCTTTTCTCGTTCTGAACGGCCGCGATCGGGTGGCCGATTGCGACCACAAGGAAACCGGACGTATTTCTTGCGAGCCGCGCGCGCTGTTGGGAGAAGCGGTAATGCACTGCCGTCTTAGGCAGGAGACAGGGCTTCAAGGATGCCGCACTCGGCAACGGTGCCGTGTCCGCATCGGTCGATGATACGCGCCAGCTCGCCATCCAGGGCTGCCAAGTCGGCGATCTTGCGCTCGATCGCCGCCCTGTGCTCGCGCGCGATCGTCTCGACCGCGGCACAGGACCAATCGCTATGGTCGGCCAAGCCCAGCAGCTCTCGCACTTGGTCGAGACTGAAACCAAGGCCGCGCGAGCGGCGAATGAATGACAGCCGGCGAAGGGTCGCCGAAGCATAGGTCCGGTAGTTGCCTTCGGTGCGCGCCGGCGCGGGCAGCAAGCCGATCTCCTCATAATAGCGGATCGTCTGCACCTTTGTGCCGGTCGCCTTGGCGAGGTCGCCGATTTTCAGAGCCACGGCCCTTGACCCTACAGTTGCTGGAGGGTGCATATAAGGTTTCGACTATGATCCTGTCGAGGAGCCAAGGCGAGCGCGGTGAGTCGCTGCGGCGGAGCGGGTGAAAGGAACGGCTGTGCCTACTGAGGACTCCCTAACGCGAACGGCCGATAAAACGGGTGTGATCGGCGCGATCATCGCCTCGTTCGGCTGTGCGGCGTGCTTTCCCGCCCTTGGCAGTCTCGGTGCCGGGATCGGCCTGAGTTTTCTGAGCCAGTATGAAGGCCCCTTTATCCGATACGTTCTGCCGCTCTCCGCGCTCATCGTATTGGCGGCGAACCTCCGCACCGGCCTTCGTCACAAGACCTGGCTGCGCCTAGCGTTAGGCGTCACTGGACCTGTGCTTGTTCTCATCGCCGCCCTGCTGATGTCGCTTCGCGGCGTTCGGGCGGAATGGGTGCTGTATGCGGGGCTGGTGTTGATGATCGGGGTGTCGATTCTCGATCTTGTTTCGCCTCCGGGGCGGCGGTTCAGCAATCCGATCCCATCGAGGAACAGATAATGACGGATACCGTCGCAAGGCAACCCTCAACACCGGGTGGGCCGCCCGTCCGGGGTGTCGCATCAATAGCGGCTGCGTTGGGCCTGGGCGCGGTCACGGCCGCCGCGGCCTGCTGCGTTCTGCCACTCGCGCTCGCCTCGCTCGGCGTGGGTGCTGGGCTCGCCGGCAGCTTCGTAGGGCTGGCGAGCATTCGCGCGCCGCTTCTGGTGCTGAGCGCGGTCGCGCTCGTGGTCGCTTGGGCCATGTGGTGGCGCAAGCGCGAGACGGCCTGTGCGCCGGGGGACGCCTGTGCGGTTGATGTCAGGTCGCGCCGGATCGTCGGCCTCCTGATTGCGGCAACTGTGCTGGTCGGCCTGGCCGCTATCTGGGGCTCGATCGAGCCTATCCTCATGAATTGGGTGTTGTAATGCTGCTCACCTCCACGTTGACCTGCCCCAAGTGCGGCCACCAATCGACCGACACCATGCCGACCGATGCGTGCCAGTTCTTCTACGACTGCAAAGGCTGCGCCGCGGTGCTTCGCCCCAACGCCGGGGACTGTTGCGTTTATTGCTCCTTCGGTGACGTGCCCTGTCCCCCGATACAGGAAGCGCGCGCGTCGGGATCAACGGCGAGCTGCTGCGCCTGACGGCACGCCAGCCGGGGAACCTGAACCACGCCAAGGAGAAGCTCGTGCCCGACACCTATGATCTGGTCGTCATCGGCGCGGGAACTGCCGCGCGGGTAGCGGCCATGCGCGTTCGCAAGGCCGGCAAGAGCGTCGCCGTGATCGACTGCCGACCCTATGGCGGCACCTGCGCCCTGCGCGGCTGCGATCCGAAAAAGATGCTACGCCACGGGGCCGCTGTGATCGACGACGCGCGCCGGATGCGGAGCAACGGCGTGGTGGGAAAGGACTGCATCGACTGGCGCGAGTTGATGGCGTTCAAGCGCACCTTCACTGATCCGGTGCCGGGGAAACATGAACGAAGCTACCATGAGGCCGGGGTGGATACCTACCACGGCCCGGCTCGCTTCACCGGCGCGAACAGCCTCGTCGTGGAGGGAAAGACGCTGGTTGGCGGCCATTTCCTTGTTGCCAGCGGTGCCGAACCGATCCCGCTCGGCTTGCCCGGCGAAGAGCACGTCATCGACAATGAGGCGTTCCTGGCGATTGAGAGCCTGCCCCGGCGCATCGTGATCGTCGGGGGTGGATACATCGCGGCGGAGTTCTCTACAATCGCGGCGAACGCCGGGGCGCAAGTGACCATCCTCCAACGCGGGCCGCGCATGTTGACCGGCTTCGACCCCGATCTGGTCGGCTGGCTGATGCCCCGCCTGCGCGATGCGGGGATCGACGTGCAGCTCGATACGGAGGTCGAGGCGATCGACAAGACAGGCGACGGCTTCTCGGTTCGCGCCTCCACGGGCGGGGTGAGCAAGAGCTTCGCGGCCGATCTGATCGTCCATGCTGCCGGGCGACGCCCGGCGCTCGAAGCACTCGACCTCGATGCGGCGGGGATCGCACACGAGCGGGGCCGCCTCACGCTCAACGAGCATCTGCAAAGCGTCTCCAACCCGGCGGTGTATGCTGCCGGCGACGCGGCCCAGATGGGGCCTCCGCTGACGCCGGTATCGAGCCATGACGGCAAGGTCGTCGCCGGCAACATGCTCGAAGGCAACCACCTCCGCCCGGACTATCGGGGTATCCCCAGCGTCGCCTTCACGCTTCCTCCCATCGCTTCGGTCGGGCTCAGCGAAGCCGAAGCGCGCGAGCGGGGCCTGCGCTTCCGCGTGAAAAGCAATCTGGTCCCCAACTGGTACTCCGCGCGGCAAGCGGCCGAACCGGTTTATGGGTTCAAGGTGATGGTCGATGAAGGCGACGACCGGGTGCTCGGGGCTCACCTGGTCGGACCGCATGTGGACGAGGTCATCAATCTGTTCGCGCTCGCGATCCGGCATGGTCTGACGGCCGACGATCTGAAATCGACCATGTTCGCTTATCCGTCCGGGGCTTCGGATATCGGCTACATGCTGTGATTAAGCGGTCCAATGAACACCAATTCAGTGGGTCCGAAGGCGATAGCCGCTAACTCGGCGTCACATCAATGGGGCTCTCACGATCGTAACATGCGCACAGTCCAGCGACGGATGCGCGTCGCCGGTGCCGATTTGAAGGTCTCACAAAGCGTGCGCTGACTGATGACCGTCTCGCGTCCGTCTCAAAGATCGTACGCTGGTTCTCGAATAACGTGCGCCCAAGCACCTCGACGGTCTCACAGACTATGCGCCAGAGTGCGCCCTTTATCTCGCGTCGAACCGATCATCATTGCAGGCCGTCACAGCTAACCTTAACTGCACAGGACTCCGGCGGAGGAAGGCGTTCACGCCGGTGCCAGTGCCGTCACATCGCCCGCGCCATTTCCCGGTCGATCTGCTGGACCGCGGTGACGAAGGCGAACAGCTTCTGCGGGTCGAGCTGACCACCCGTCCGGACGCCGGAGCACAGGTCGACACCATAGGGGCGAACCTGCCCGATCGCTTCCGCCACGTTAGCGGCGGTCAGGCCCCCGGCAAGAAACACCGGCTTCTCGGTCGCACGGACGAAAGCGGCGCTGACCGCCCAGTCATGCGCGCGGCCGGTTCCGCCCAGCTCAGCGACCGGGGCGTTGGGCCTGCCGGAGTCGAGCAGGAAGGCATGAACGCAAGGCTCATAGGCCGGGATCAGCTGTAGCGCTTCCGGCCCTTCGACGTGGATGACCTGTATCCGGCGGACGTGCGGCTCCAGCGCTGCCAGCTTGCCCGACTCCGCGGGATCGATGTGCGACACGATCTGGACCGCCGACGGAGCGGTCGCGCGGACATGGGCGGAGATGGCGTCGGCGGTCGTCTCGGATGTCAGCAGGAAGGTGGCCACCGGCGGTGGCACGAGCGCCGTCACCTCTGCGATCGCCCTGTCGGAGATCGGACCGGGACCAGAGGGCATGCGTGCTACCAGCCCCAGCGCATCCGCCCCCGCGGCGATCGCGATCCGCGCTTCATCCGGCGAGGCGATGCAGCAAATCTTTATACGAGTTCTCATGGGATGGAGACATGCCGCCAGGCCGATGCAAGGGCAATGCGCCGGTCCGTGCCGGTTGCCGTCGTGAGGTCGGGCGTCCTCTATCGTGGAGCAAGGCGGATCGTGGCCGTGCCGCGCCCCCATACGGGAAGGTACACGCCTTGCCCCGCCGCCTTCAGCTGGCCCGTGCGCACGTCCGTGATGTGGGCGCGCACGATCAGGTCGCCGATCCGCTTCTCGTCGATCGCACGGGTGATCTTGGCGAGCAGCTCGTCGAAATCCTTTTCGAAGTTCTGCGTCAGCGCGGCGGACACGGTGCTGGAGATGCCGGGGGCGTTGACGAGCTTCAGAAGCAGGCTTGTTCGGACCGAGTCGGTCACACCTGCGACGGTGAGATCGTCAAACGCGACACGGCGATCATTGACGGCGTTGCGCGGCGTGGCGGTAAGCCAGATCGTGCCCCGCGAAGGCTCCCCGCCTTCGGCTGCCGCACTGAAGCGGAGCCCGACCGCGATCTTGCCGCCCGTCGTGCCGTAGATGGTCACCTGGTAAAACTGCGCGCGCACCGCACCGACACCGGGCACCTCGAAGGGGCGGCGGGAACGCTTCACCAATGCCTTTGCGAGCACCGGCTCCAGCTGACGATAGTCGGCGATGACGGGTATGGCGAACAGGATGCGGCCGGGTCCAGGCTGCATGCGCGTCATGGCGGGGAGCGGCTGGCGCTGCGGATCAGGCGGCCGATCGCCGACAAAGGTCTCCGTCCCCGCCGTCAGCCCCAGCGCCAGGTTCACCCGATTGCGCGAAATAGTGTAGCCTCCGTAGCTCAACTGTCGGGGAGTGATCCGCATCCACACCGGCGGGTTCGCCCGGTTCAGCTGGACGGAGGTGAACGCCGCGCCCCACACCTGCGCGATCTGCTCGCGCAGCTGCAATCTGCCGAGCTCCTGCGGCAGAGTGTGCTCCAGGCGCGCGACGACGCCGGCGAGCTTGGCGTCGGCCTTGCTGGTGAACTCGATACGCTGGCCCAGGAAGTCGACGTGCGGCTCGTCGGTCCAGTCGTAGGCGATCGATACCGTTGCGCGCGGCGACCAGTCGCCGGCGATGTCGAGCCTGGCTACTGCCCGAACGCGGGCGTCCGCCTCGGCTGTTTCCCGGCTGAGCACGCCTCCCACGTCCCGGGCGCTGATCGCGGCGTGAAGCGGCATGGTGACGGTGATCGTTTTGCCCGAGCCCTCCAGCACCAACGGCCCTCGGACTACGGTGCCCGTGATGCGGCACCGGATCGCGGGCGTCTTAATTCTCGCAAAGAGGATCTTGACCTTCTTCGGCGGGACGCAGGTCTGCTCCGGCTTGTCGATTGACCAAAGGCGACGCGGAACCGCCTTTTCGAGAGTTGCCGCCAGCTTGCCCAGGTCCGCGACGATCGGCACGTCGATGGTGGAGGTCTGCGGCGGTACGCTGATCGTGTCCTTCGCTCGCGGAGGCGCCTCGCGAGGAGTTCGGTCGCAGCCAGTGAGGATGGCAACGCAGAGCAGAGCGAACACGATCGAGGCGCGGGAGACGTCGCTTTTGCGCAAGGAAAACCTCGCAATTCGGTCTGCCGCTTCAGATTTCGACTTAACCGGCATTGGAACGGCTTCAAGAGCCGCCATGTTCATCATCGCCGCGTACCTCCAGACGTCCGAGCGGCCACCTCTCCAGCAGAGCGCCGAGGTGCGTCGCAAGAAAGGGAACCGTTCCGTTTCCTTATCGTTCGACCCGTTGATTTCGGTCAATGCCTGACAACACCAACGGAGAACCTCGATGAAGATTGCGATTGTCGCTGCGCTGCTCACCCTGGCGCCGGTACCAGTGCTGGCGCAGGCCGTTTCGCCCGCCACTTCGGGAACAATGACCAGCGCTGACGTCGGCGTCTCGCCGATCGCGAGCCAGAGCGGACCCAATTACGTGCTCGCTGCGGCCGATGCGAACCTTTACCAGATCAAGGCCGCGCAGCTTGCCGCGACGCGCGCGCAGAGAGACGACGTCAAGGCCTATGCAAAGCGCGTGCTGGCGGAAACGCAGAGCAGCCACAAGGCGCTGCTGGCGGCGCTGAAGAATGATCAGCGCACGATCAAGGCGCCGTCCTCGAGCCTGTCCGCCGACCGCGCTGCCCTCCTCAAGCTGCTCCAGAAGGCGCCCAAGAGCGCCTTTGACAATCTGTATCTGACGCAGTCCGCGCAGGTTCAGCAGGCCGCCTGGGCCGTGCACAAGGGTTACGCGCAGGACGGGACCGACCCGGCGCTGCAGCAGGTCGCCGGCACCGCGGTCCCGGTGCTGGAAAACGAGCTCACCACCGGCAAGTCGCTTACTCCCTCCGGGCTTGCAGGATAGGTGATACCCACCGGGCCAGGTCGATGAAGCCCCCTTTAGACCTGGTCCGGTACCTGTTTATGGCGATTATTGACGGGAGTGCAGCCTGCGGAACTGGTCCCGTGCTTCACCGCGCATGAGATGCTGCATTACGATCCAGTAGCCCGTGACGGCTGTCTCTCCTGCCGCCTGATACGCGTTCGCCATGTTACGCCTGAGCTCCTCGAACAGCGCGTGCTCGAGCGCACGTCCCTCGTCGGTGAGCGACAGCAGCTTCTGCCGTCGATCGCGCTCCCCGACACGTCCGCAGACTAGCCCGCGGTCTATCAAATCCCGCATTACCCTGCCGAGCGATTGCTTTGTGACGCAGAGAACGTCCAGTAGTTCGCTGACTGAGATTTCCGGGTACCTGCCGAGGAAGTACAGGGCGCGGTGATGCGCCCGTCCGAGGGTACGCGTTGCCAGCTCGGCGTCGGCATGCGCCAGATGGGATCTGTGGGCAAAGAACATCAGATCCATTCCTCCCCTGATCGCGTCATCACGCAGATACTGGGCAGGAGGCGGCAGAAGCGGAGCCGTCACGCGGTCGGTGCCCTCCCCTCGCATCGCTGCAAGACTGTCACTGCTGGCTCCATCCAAGTCCCATCGCCTTTTGGAGGGCGATAAAGGCACGATCAAGTTCGCCGGTCGCTTCCAGCACTGACTGGTCGGCAGCCAGCGCCGCGCGTTCGGCATCGATGGACGTGGTCAGCGGTATCGCTCCCTGTGCATATCGCTGCCCGGCATAGGTCGCTGACTGTCTGGCACCGTTACGGCTCGCGACAGACGAAAACAGGTTACGGCGCTGATTGCCGAAGCGGGTCAGGCTGGTTTCAGCATCAGACAGCGCGCCGAGAACCGCCTTGCGGTATTGTGCTTCCGCCTCGTCTCGGTCAGCCCGCGCCTGCTCGACCCGGGCACGATTACGGCCGAAGTCGAGAAAGCTCCAGCTGATCCGCGGCAGGAGCAGGCCCGCGACGCTGTCAGGATCAACCACATCGGCGATATTGGGACCACCGAGCCCGATGATCCCCATAATGCTGACCGATGGGAACTGCCGGGCGACGTTGACCCCGATCTGCGCGTTCGATGCCGCCAGCTGCCGCTCGGCTGCGCGAATGTCAGGCCGGCGTCGCAGCATCGCGGCCGGGTCGCCGATCGCGACAGTTCCTGGGATCATCGGGATCGGGGCAGGAGTGGACAGCAAGGCATCGTGTGTTCCGGGCTCGTCGCCGGTGAGCAGGGCAAGCTGGTCGAGCGTGGTCGCGATCTGTCCCTCGAGCGGCAACAGCCCGGCCTCCGTGCGGGTCAGCTCGGTCTTCAGCCGAACCACCTCGTCGCGCGACGATGCACCGCGTTGTTCGCGCTGTTGAAGCAGGGCGAGTGATCGCTGTTGAAGCTGCGCGGAGCGGCGAGCCAGGATCAGGCGCTGCTGAAGTTCGCGCAGAGTCACATAATTCTGGGCAACCTCCGCCGACAGACGAACCTGCGCATCAGCTTTATTGGCTTCGGCCGCCTGAGCCTGGGCCTCGGCACCTTCGGCAGCGCGGCGTCGCGCGCCGAACAGATCGATCTCCCACGATGCGTCCAGGCCGGCATTATAGAACTCGGCCCTGATACGATCGGATTGCTCGCCTTGCGTCGGCAGCGCGAGCGAGCCTGCGGGAAGATCGGCGACGATCGCAGTGCCTGACGCCGACACGGTGGGAAGCTGGTTCGCGCGCTGTTCGCGCAAGCTGGCGCGCGCCTTGCGGATGCGCGCCTCGGCGATCGCCACGTCCGGATTGGAGGCAAGCGAACGGTTGACCAGGGTCGTGAGCTGCGGGTCGCCCATGCCTTCCCACCAGCGTGCGATAGGGAGCTGCGGTGACGTGACTGCCTGATCTGCGCGGCGAAATGTCGATCCGGAGCGCTCCCCACTCGCGACGCCCGGCGGCCCTCCATAGTTGGGCCCGACGACGCATCCGGTCAGGAGGGCGGGCAGAATGGCCCAGCTGAGTCGCTTCATCAGTGCATCGCCATCTGCGTGTCGGAGGAGATCGGGCGGAGGAACAGTGCCAGCGGCGTCGTGACCGCGATCGCAACGCCGAGCGCGAAGAACAGGTCATTATAGGCCATAACGGTGGACTGCTCCAGGAGTTGACCCGCAAGCTGCCGATAGGCGCCGGCTTCGCCGGACGGCATGGCCATAGCCTTCGCGAACCATTCCTGCGTGGTCGCTGCATTGGCCGACACCGTTTCGCCCAGCCGATTGAAGTGGAGAAAGGTCTGCCGGTCCTGGAGGGTCGCCATCATGGCAAGGCCGATCGATCCGCCGAGATTGCGCCCTGCATTGAACAGCGCGGACGCATCACCAGCATCCTCGGGTGCTACAGCGCTGATCGCTGCCTGGTTGAGGAACATCATGGCGAAGATCTGCCCGAAGCCCCGGACGAGCTGTGAACCCGTCAGGTCGCCCCCAGCCGACTGCGCGGTGAGGTGCCAGTCCATGGCGCAGCTGACGCCGATCAGCGTCATGCCGACGAAAACCGCCAGGCGAACGTCAAGATATTTGAACGCTAGCGGCAGGAACGGCATCAGCATCAGGGCGGGGATACCGGAGACGAAGACCACCTTGCCCGATTGCAGCGCGCTATAATCCGCCATCGACGAGAGGAACTGGGGGATGAGAAAGGTCACGCCGTAGAGCACGACGCCGATGATGAGGCTGAGGACGAATACGCTACCGAAGGAGCGGCTGAAGATCAGCGACAACTTGAGCACGGGATGCGCGGAGCGGACCTGTCCGATCGTGATGAGCGCGAAGCCGAAGACCGTGGCGATCGCGAGTTTCACGATCATGGCGGACTCGAACCACATCTCGCGCTGCCCCTCCTCGAGCATGACGGTGAGCGCACCCAGGCCGATCGCGAGTCCCGCGATCCCGAACCAGTCGGCATGGCGTAGCTGGTCGAGCCGCAGATGCTCGTGCTTGAGCCCGAACAGCAGGAGGAGGACAAGCCCTGCACAGACCGGCACATTTAGAAAGAAGGCGTAATGCCAGCTGTAATTGTCGGTGAGCCAACCGCCGATGATCGGCCCGAGCACCGGACCAAGGATTGCGGTGCCGCCGAACGCGGCGGTGCCGATCGGCTGCTGCGACGGCGGCAGCCGTGTCGCGATGATGGTCATGGCGGTCGGGATCAGTGCACCGCCGGTGAAGCCTTGGCCCACGCGGCCAGCGATCATCATCGGCAGCGTCGTCGAGATCCCGCACACGATGGAAAAGCCAGTGAAGCTGACCGCTGCCCCCAGAAGGAAGTTGCGCAGGCCGAACAGGCGCACGAGAAAGGGGCTGAGCGGTATCATGACGATCTCTGCCACGAGATAGGAGGTCGCGACCCAGGTGCCCTCGGTGCCGCTCGCGCCGATCTCGCCCTGAATGGTGGGCAAGGCCGCATTGACGATCGAGATGTCGAGCAGCGCCATGAACGACCCGATCGTGCCCGCCGCAACGGCGAGCCAGTCGCGCAGGCCGGCGCGTTCGGACGCCATCAGCGCGAGCCCTGCGTCTCGTCGCGCTTCAGCCGCTCGGTTTCCTGCTCGATCCGGTCACGACTTCCCTTTGCGCTGATCGTGTCGACCGTGACCTCGACCGACAGGCCGGGACGCAGCACCCGGCGCGCCTCCGGCCCGGCTTCAATGCTGATCCGCACGGGCACTCGCTGAACGATCTTGGTAAAGTTCCCGGTCGCATTCTCGGGCGGGATGAGCGAGAACTGCGCGCCCGTGCCTGGCGAGAAGCTCGCAACCCGGCCGCGCAGTTCGGCGCCGTCCAGTGCATCCACCTTGATGGTCACGGGTTGCCCGACGCGCATCAGTGCGACCTGGGTCTCCTTGAAATTGGCTTCGATGTAGAGTTGATCGACTGGCACCACCGACATCAGCCGGGTCGCCGGCTGGACATATTGCCCGGCCCGGACCGCCTTGTCGGCGACAATGCCGTCGATGCTGCTGCGGATCTCGACCGCACCGAGGTCCGTCGAGGCGCGCGCAAGCTGCGCCTGCGCGGTGCCACGCTGCGCCTCCGCCTGGCCGATGCGAGCCGCTTGCGTCGCGACACTACGACGGGCGGCGAGGTAGGCGGCTCGCTGCGCGCGCAGCTCTGCGGCGGTTCGATCACGCTGAAGGACAAGGTTTGCCAGACGCTCACGCGATTCCGCTCCTGTCCGAGTAAGGGGTTCGTAGCGTCTTACCTCGTTCTCTGCCGCTGCGGCGGCAGCCTCGGCGCTCGCAACCTGGGCGGCGGCCTGAGCGACAGTGGCCTGTTGTTCGTCAAGCGTCCGGCGCGCAGTCGTAATGTTGGCGCCGGCGGCGGCGATCTGAGCTTGCGCCTGTTCGACATTGGCGCGGTAGTCACGAGGATCGAGGACGGCAAGCAGCTGGCCGCGGCCGACAGGCTGGTTGTCGGCGACGAGCACTCGCTCGACATAGCCGCCCACCTTCGGTGAAACGGTCACGAAGTCCGCGCGCACATAGGCGTTGTTGGTCGACTGCAGGTATTGGCCGCTCGCGCGGTAGTTCAGGTACCAGACGACCGCCGCGAGGATGCCCGCAACGAGCGCGGCGATGAGGACGTAGCGGATGATCGGAAAGCGCTCGAGAAGCGAGGGCTTCTTTTCGCCATTCTTCTCCTCGGAACCGTCCTCTGACCCGGCTTTTTGCTGGGAATTTGCGTCCGAGTGGTCATGCGGCGCGTCGCCGCCTCGATCTTCAGCCTGCTCGTCAGCCACCCAGCAACCCTATCGTATGTAAACTAAGCCGTATCATAGTGTGTGTCGGTCGGCATTGCCACCCACTCTGATGGGCTCGTGCACAGCAAACTCAAGCTGCGCGAAGCATACAGCCGCGGGATCTCCGCGGCGGAATGCTTCGGCGTGAACGACTGCGATCCGACGCCCGACACGCCTGACCTTAGGCGTCGTGACAAGGGCATCGGGCCGAGCAGAGGCAAGGAACTGGAGGTTCACGCTGATGAGCTTCGGGACGTGCCCATGCGGAAGTTGGCGTGCAAGGGCACGCTTCGCTGCCACTTCGAGAAAGGATGCCACAGCTCCGCCATGCAAGGCGGGAAGGAGGGGGTTGCCGATCATGTATTCCACTGGCGTCAAAACAAAGGCGTCACCGCTCTCCGAAATCGTGGAGCCTAGCAGCTGCGCGAAGCCGCTCATGACCCGACAGCCCGATTGATCGAAAAGACGCCTTGGGCAGTCGCGATCAGGTGAGAAGGATCGGTATCCCAGACTTCGGTCCGTACGAACGCACGGTGCTCGGTGGCGTCGTAACAATGCGCCCACGCTGTCGCGGAGCATCTCGCCTCGGGGGACCGCACATGGTCCACCTTCAGGTTGAGAGTCGAGATTGCCAATCGCCTTCCCAGTCGGGACATTACAGCAACGCCGCAGGCCTGATCGATAAGGCTCGTCAACACGCCCGTTGCTAAAGTCTCGTCGTCGTCCGCCAGCTCCTCACGCCAACCGACACGTAGCGAGCTGAGGCCATCGCCGATCGAAACCAGCTCCAGGCCAAGCCTGTTGCCCCACGGTATGTCGCCTGGTTGCAGGCTCCAGTCTCCAGCCACGATTCCATCCTCGTCCTGATCAGGCCTTGCCAGCTTAAAAGGCCGCCTTTGCTCCAGCCACCTGGGAAACGGTACGGTTTACATATATGGTCCTGCTTCTTAATGGTTATGGTCTCGCATGGAAACGCGGTCGAACAAATTCCTGGTGCTCGTAGTGACCGGCTTTCTGCTTGGCACGCTCCTGATCTTCACCCTGTGGCTGTTTGATGCACGCGATGGAGACGGCAATCCCTATATGATCCGCTTCACCGGGAGCGTTGCCGGCCTGGAGAAGGGGTCGCCGGTGACCTTCTCGGGCGTACCGGCCGGTCATGTCACATCGATACGGTTCGATAAGGATGACCCGTCAGCGGTTCTCGTCACCGTCAGCCTTGACCCGCGGATCCCCATCGTCGCAGGCGTAAAAGCGTCGATCGCAAGATCGGCACTGGCCGGCACCGCGAACATCAGCCTCGACGGCGCTACATCTGGTGCGCCCCCGATCGTTGCGGCGAGCGACACCGAGCTTCCCGTCATTCCCGCCAAGGAAGGCGGGCTCCTTGGCGGCGGAGGGGACCCCGTCGCACTGGTCGAAAAGATCAGCCGCACCGTGGATTCTGTTTCTCGCAACCTCGACGCCGCTCAGCAGCAGCGGGCCAGCGATCGACTGGCGGCGCTTGCGGAAAGTTCCGCCGGTTGGGCAGACAAAGCCGGAGCAGCGTCCGATGCTCTCACCGGTGCGCGCGGCCGCGTGATTGCCGTGGGCGACGCCTTGCAGCGATCCCGCGACAGCGCCCAACAGCTGAGAGCGGCAGTGGACGAACGCAGCGCGACCGTTCTCGCGAGAGCGAACCGCACGTTGGTGAACGCTCGAGACGGAGCCGAGCGATTTGTGGCGCGCGTTGAGGCGGTTCGACCCGCGATCCGCGGCACGACTGCCAAACAGGCTCAACTGCGTGAGACCATTCGTTCAGCAAGGAACAAGGTCGGTGCTGTCAGGGATACGGCCGTTCGCATCGATCAGGAGGGACTGGGCGTGGGTGCTGCGTCTCTTCCCGTCTACAAGCCAACGTCACAGGATTGAGCGACGGCGATACAAAAGCACAGCCTTGGGCTGAGATCGAGCTGGCAGGCGAGCAAGCGACCCTCTCGGCGTGATTTCTCGTCAACCTGTCCGGATCAGGCTACCGTCGATCCAGGAGAACGAGATTGAGCGACAACGAAAAGAAAGGTCGGCCCAGGAAGATGGGCAGACCCACGACCGAGGATGCGCTTCGCCTGACCTCGCATATCCTCAAGAGCGCCCGCGAGATGTTCTTCGCACACGGGTTTGACGGCGCCAGTGCCGACATGATCGCCGAACAGGCGCGTATCTCCAAGCGAACCCTGTACGCGCGCTTCGGCAGCAAGGCCCGCGTGTTCGAGGCGGTGATCCTCGACGAGATCGATACGCAGCTGCGCGCGCTCGAACCTTCCGGCAGCGACGAACCCGACATCCGATCGCGGCTTCGCGTAATCGCCGATCGTCTGCTTGAGTGGCTGCTGACGCCGCGGATCACCTCCATGGAACGCGTCGTCATCGCGCAGGCCGTGCGCTTTCCAGCGCTTGCGGCAAACATCCACGACTTCGGCTACCAGCGGGCCGTGCAGTGGGTGGCCTCGATCCTCGCCCATGCCGATGCAAAGGGTGAGCTATCGCTGGCAGACCCGGTGTTTGCCGCCGAGCAGTTCGTCACCCTCGTAGTGGTCGCACCCATGCGCCGCGCAGCGCTCGGGCTGTCTCCTCCCGCGTACGACGATGCCGCACGTGATCGTATCTCTCGCGGTATCGACCTGTTCCTCGATGGCTGCCGTCCGCGCGAGGCGGATGGTTGCAGCGCCTGATGCCCACCACCGACGACGAACCTCAGATCGGTGAGCGCGCGCGCCTGGCCGAGCTCCTCCAGATCATGGGGCGCCATGGCTTCAACGGGCTCGCCTCGCGCCTGGGCCTGCTGCCCGGTCGTTCGGAGCAGCCGGTGGACGTCGGTACCCCCGAGCGGGTCGTCGCGCTGCTGCGAGACCTTGGACCCGTCGCGGTCAAGCTGGGGCAGGTGCTCGCGACCCGTGAAGACCTGCTCGGGCCGGAATGGGTGCGCGCGTTGTCGACGCTGCAGGACCGGGTGACCCCGCTGCCGTTCGAGGCGCTGGAGCCGACGATCCTGACCGCGCTTGGCTCCCCGATCGCGGACGTGTTCGCGAGCTTCGACCGCGAACCGATCGCCGCGGCCTCGATCGCGCAGGTTCATGGCGCCATCCTGCGCGACGGAACCGAGGTCGTGGTAAAGGTACGCCGACCGGGGATCGCGGAACGCGTCGATGCCGACCTGAGGCTGCTTCGCCGCATTGCGCGGCTCGCCGCGAGACACTCACCGGAGATCCGTCGCCTCAAGCCTGACGAACTGCTCCGGTTCTTCGCTGAGAGCCTGTCGCAGGAAATGGACCTCAGCGCCGAAGCGGCAGCCTGCGAGAGCATCGGCGTGTTCCTGCAGCCGCTCGGCGTTCGCACGCCCGGCTTCTACTGGGATCAGGTTGGTCGCCGGATCAACGTGCAGGAACGGCTCGACGGCGTGCCGGTCCGCGCGATCCTCGACCGAGCGGGTGAGGACGGGGCGGGTCAGGGCGCTGCCGACGTCGCCGGCAGATATGCCGATGCGGTGCTGCGGATGATCATCTTCAACGGCCGGTTCCACGCGGACCCCCATCCCGGCAACGTGTTTGTTCTGGCCGACGGGTCGTTGGCGTTCATCGACTTCGGGGCGGTCGGCGTGCTCAGTCCCGCCCGGCGGAACGAGGTTGTCACGCTCGTCCTTGCCATCGCGGGTGAGGACACACGATCGGTGACGGACGTACTGTTGCAATGGTCGGGCGAGACCGACGTCGATCGCCCGGCACTGACCCGCGACCTCGACGCGCTGATCGACCAGTTCCGCGGGGCGGTACTCCAGCAGATCGAGCTCGCCGACATCTTCGGCCGCGTGTTCGCGCTGCTGCGCACCTACCGCCTGGCGCTGCCACCCGACCTCGCCCTGCTGCTGCGCACCCTGCTGATCGCCGAAGGATTCGTGCGACGGCTTGATCCCGGCTTTGACATTGCCGCGCGCGCGGCACCGATCGCGCGCGAACTGCTGCGGGAGCGGATCGGCCCAGCCGGCCTAAAGCGTGGCGGACGCCGGCTGGCGACGAGCCTGGGCCGTCTGGCCGCCGCCTCGCCCGAGCTGGTGGCCTTCGCCGAGCGGGTTGCGCGGTCGGGTGCGCTGCCGATCGAATTGCAGGGAGGCGCGGTTTTCCCAACTCCGGCATCGCCCCGGCGCGCCGATCCCAACATTCTGTCCACCGGACTGCTTGTCGCGGGCGCGATCCTTCAGCGCGACCATGATGTTGTCGGCGCGATGTTGATGGCGTCTGCGGTGCTGCCTGCAGGCTGGGCTTGGTTTTCGAGCAGGCAGAGGCGCTGACTTCCTGCTGCCCGACCTTCCCACACCCGACTCTCCACCCTTACCCTTTCGCGCGCTTGTTCGGGTATCCGGCTCCTCGCTGAGAAGTGGAACAACCCACGAGAGGGGGCGTTTCCGAACAAGTAAACCAGGCGGTGTATAAACCGCACCCTGGTTCGATCGAGCGAGGGCTTTTGCGTGTCGGAACAACCGGATCACGAAGCGCATGTACCGGCTGAGGAGTTGTCTGACTTCGGTGCTGCACTGAGCGACTTGATGCCCAGGCTGGCGAGCTATGCGCGATCGCTAACAAGAAATCCCGATGCTGCACAGGATCTCGTTCAGGATACCGTGCTGAAAGCCTGGCGCAGCCGTGCGTCCTTCGAGGCCGGCACGAATTTGAAAGCTTGGACCTTCCGTATCCTTCGCAACTCCTTTTTGTCGCAGGTTCGTCGTAAAGGTGCGGGACAGGCAGGCGAGACCGCCGAACTCATTGATGTTCCGGTGGCGTCAAATCAAGAATCGGTCGTGACATTGGGCGATGTTCGCCGCCTGTGGCCGCGCCTGACACCCGAGCAGCAGCGGTGCATCCAATTTGTCGGGATCGAGGGTTTGAGCTACGAAGAGACAGCCACGATCGAACAGGTTCCTGTCGGTACGATCAAGAGCCGCGTGGTGAGAGGGCGGCAGATGCTGCGCGCACTCCTGGATCAAGCGAACGTCGTGCCAGCCAAGGGGACAGCATCCCGGATCCTGTCGGTCGATTCGTCCCCTCGGTATGAGCCGTCGCGCGTTGATGATGAACACTCAAAGCAGATCGAACTGCTGCGAAGGTGGCGCGCGGAGCGTGCGGCCGCTCGCTGCGCCGTCGGATGACTTTCTTAGGATCCACCAGATCCCGTTTGTGTCCCTTCCGTTTCAGACCCGCGATGAGCCCCCGTGGCGCAACGAGTTAATGATGGCGCGATGGAGTCGTCTCGCGAGTTTGCCCGTTAATCGCTGCCAAACAGGCGATTTTCCCTGGATCATGTATTTTCGTTAGCATTCACCTCTGATCGTTGCGCCCTGGTTACAAGCGAGCAGGTGCTACGGGAACAGATCGTCCACGTTTCGGTTCGACGGTCGATCCTGCAGCGACCGTCGAATCTCGCTCGCGATCGTTACCGCGGAGTTATGCCTCGTACCTCGACGAGCTTGATGCCCACAGAAACCTCTTCGCGGTCGAGCTCAACGCCATCACTGTCCGGGAGCAGCAGCTGAACGCGCTGGTTCGCGTCTGGGCGTCGCTTGGGGAAGGTGGGGCGATCGGACGATTGCGGATCGTTCGGCGCTGCCACGCTGGGCACTACGCGTCTGGACGACGCTGCGATCGTGAAAGGACGCGGTCTCGGCTGGTCAGGCGAGTTCTGCCCCGTGGCTGTCCTGCCAGGCGGCATCCTCGATCGCGTCATGCCCCGGCTCGCCCGCCGACTGCGCCCCCGTCCACCGCCAGGCATCCAGCCGTTTGCCCGTCACCGTCGCGGCAGCGTCGGAGCAGAGCCAGAGCAGCGGCGGGACCACGATCTCGGGCGACAGCAGCCCGGCGCGGGCACTGTCCGGCAGCCCTTCGGGGATCATGCCGGTCAGCGTTGCGCCCCCTGGCAGCAGCGCGTTCACCGTGATGCCGCTATCAGCAAGGTCCTGCGCCCAGATCGCGGTTTCTGAATCCAGCGCCGCTTTGGACGGGCCATAGGGCGAGAAGCCTCTGCGCCGCATCGTCTCGCGGTTCATCGAGACGTTGACGATCCTCCCGCTGCCTCTCTCCAGCATCGCCGGGACAGCCGCGCGCGCCATCAGGAACGGTCCGTTGACGTTGGTGTCGATCACCAGGCGCCAGGTGTCGGGGGCGACCTCCCAGAATCGGGTCGGTTCGGTCAGGAAGGTATCGCTTACATACTTCATGCCGCGCCCGGCGTTGTTGACGAGGATGTCGAGCCGGCCGAACCGCGCGACCGCTTCGCGCACCGCCGCGGCACAATCCGCCGCCCGGGTCACGTCGGCGAGCAGCGGCCGCACCCGATCGTCGCCGCATTCACGCTCTGCCTCCTTTGCGACCGCCTCGACTTCGGCAAGCTCGCGTGCAGCGGTGGCGATCACCCGCACGCCGGCCTGCGCTAGCCCCAGCGTCATGGCGCGGCCCAGCCCGCGACCGCCGCCCGTGACGATCGCGACTTGGCCGGCGAGCCCGTGCTCCTCGGGCGCGCTCACCTGTTTAGCGCCTGCATCTGAGGTGCCGCGTAACGCTCGCCCGCGGCAGCCCCCCTTGGCGCCGCGTAATCAAGACGTTCCAGTTCTTCCCGGCTCAGCATGACGTCGAGCGCGGCGACATTCTCCTCCAGATAGCGGCGGCGCTTGGTGCCCGGGATCGGAACAATGTCCTCGCCTTGTGCCAGCACCCAGGCGAGCGCGAGCTGGGACGGCGTACAGCCCTTTTCCCGCGCAAGCGCCTCGACCGCGGCGACAAGCTCCAGGTTACGCTGGAGATTGTCGCCCTGGAATCGCGGACTGTGCCGGCGATAATCATCGGGTGCGAGGTCCTCCACCCGCCGGATTGCGCCCGTCAGGAAGCCTCGGCCAAGCGGGCTGTACGGCACGAAGCCGATCCCCAGCTCCCGAATGGTTTCCAGGATCTCGCCCTCCGGGTCACGGCTCCAAAGCGAATATTCGGTCTGGAGCGCCGCGATCGGATGAACGGCGTGCGCGCGCCTGATTGTTGCGGGCGCCGCTTCCGAAAGGCCGAGGTGGCGCACCTTGCCCTCGCGGACCAGATCGGCCATCGCACCCACCGTGTCCTCTATCGGCGTGTCGGGGTCCACACGGTGCTGATAAAAGAGATCGATCACCTCTATTCCTAGCCGGCGCAGGCTCGCTTCGCAGGCCGCTCGGACATAATCGGGTCGCCCGCACACGCCCCTGAAGCTCCCGTCCTCGTCCCGGACATTGCCGAACTTGGTCGCAAGCACGACCTTGTCACGACGATCGCGGATCGCGCGCCCGACCAGCTCCTCGTTACGGCCGACGCCATACATATCGGCCGTGTCGAGAAAGGTCACGCCGAGTTCGATTGCCCGGTGAATCGTTGCTACCGCCTCGGCGTCGTCGGCCTGTCCGTAGAACTCGGACATACCCATGCATCCCAGTCCCAGCCCCGACACGCGCAACTCACCGCCCAGCGTTCGTTGTTTTACCGTCATTGTTGATCCTCTCGTCTTCGGGCGAGTGTGCCAAGTCTGGGCCCGCTTCCCATTGTGCAAATCAGCGATTGTGGCGAACTCAGCGGCGCCGCTCACTTCTTGTTCCGACCGGGACTCGGCCGTCCTGATACCGACATGCCACACGAGCCGGCCGACTGGCGGCGCGCCCTCGGCCTGTGCAGTTCGTGTGGTACAACCTAGCGCGCAGTCCTGGCTTCGAGGCGCTTACCAGCCGTATCCATGATCATTGCGTTCCAGGCGAAAGGGCAGGGGCACAATCACCCACTGCTCCTTCGCCTTGCTGAAACCGTTCGATCCCGGACGAGTTCTGAGGCCGTTCGAAACGCTTGTCGCTCAGTTCCCGCTTAGCAGCTGTTCGGCGAGTTCGGTGTGCTTGGCGTCCGCCTCTTTTGCCTCGTCCGCGCACGCCTTCATGTCACGCGCCACGTCCTCCATCCCAAGGTGTCCGCAATAGCTCGCCATCGTGCCGAAGGATGCGACCCAGTAGTGCAGCGCCAACTGTCCGCTTGCAATAATGCCGAGGTCCCGTGAGGTGTCGTCCGCAGCCTGTTGGCGGATCCTGCGACTTACTTCGTAATGGGCTTCGAGCACGGGGTTGTCCTGCTGCTCACCCGACCCCGTCTGCTGGACAGCACGCTCGATCTTATCGGCCCACTGCCGGGATGCCCGGTTTCCTTCCTCGAGCGCCGCTTTCAGGGCCGGGTGGCGGGCATCATTATTGACCTCGTCGGTTGCCTTTGCAGCCACATCACTGCCGGCCTTCATCGCAGCCAGTCCCTGAACTACGAGCTTCTGCAGATTGTCTTTTTCCATGGAGCCTCATCCTCATCCTGCGGCCGGCTCGAACGAAGAGCGGCTTGTTCATTAACCTTGAAGGCGATTGAAGTTCCGTCGGAACACGAGGCGGGAGTATGGACTATACCCTTTGTCGATCGCGGATGATCGCCTGGGGAAGGCACCGGCGTCGGAATGAGTTAGGAACCGCGCGCCCACCTGAGCAATCGTCGCCAACGTGATCGTGGAAACCTTGGCAAGAGCTCTTGCGTTCCCACTTGAGAGGAGCAGAACTATGAAAGAGGTACACGACGCCCCTTCGGAAGCGGAGGCGAACCACGGCCTGGTCGCAGTTAAAGGCCCGGATGCCGTCGACGTCGTGATGACGCCAAAAGCAGCGTTGCGTACGGCCGAGCGGATCAGCAGTGCTGCGGTCGAGGCGCTTGTCGAACAGAACCTCAGCGAACCGGGCGACCGTCACTAAAGCAGTTCAGGCCTGAAGCGCAGCGACGGGTGCATGAAGCGACCAGATCAGCCCGGTTGGGAGGTCATCGACGCCTCCAACACCGCCTAGCCGCTTTGGGGTGGCGACCTCAAGCAAGCGTTCACTCCATGTGCAAAGCGGCGTCCTTACTTGCGGACCGTCACGTTCTGCCCATTGAAGCCAGATGTGCGGCTGGTCCGTGACGTTGACCTCCCAACGTAATGACACGTATCCGTCTTTTTCACTTAAGGCGCCGTAGCGCAGCGAATGCACCTCCAGCTCGTGAACAGCGAGCGCAAGGGCCGCCGCCGTGCTCGGTCCTACCGGAACAGGTGAGCCGACGATGCGAACGCGACTACGACCCCCTTCGGCAAGCGCCAGCTCGACCAGTGTCTGAAGATCGGTGACGTGGGCCTCGGGTTGCACGATCAAGTCGCTGATCCTGCTGAGCATCGCCACCCGGGCTGACAGCTCTCGGCCCTTCTCAAGAAGAGGCTCGTCGCCGTCCAACACCTGATTGGTCGTCGCTGAGACGATGGTGAGCAGGTTTCGAAGAACATGGCGAGCGCCATTGACTGGCATGAAGCCATTTGCTGGCGGCTGACTTTTGGAGGGCAGACCGAGCCCCATCACGACCTTTTCGTACGGAACCTTGAGCTGCACCTGCGAGCCATCAAGGAAGCGAATTGTCGTCGCGAAATCGTCGCTGCACAGGTGCGACACGGTAGCGGGATTGATCGCAACGACTTGGCCATCAGCCAAGCCAAAGGTGGCGAGCGGCGTAGCCGCGTGCGGGCCGGGAGAGACCAGCTCCATCATTGAGGACCGCGGTGCCATGTCGGTCGCATTCGGTACGGCGACATCCAGCGCCTCGGAGAGACGACAAGCAAAGAGGCTGCCGCCGGCGTCAACGCCGTCCAACAAGCTCAGCGCTCTCCGAGCAAGAACGGCCGCCGTTCGCTCCGCTGCCTCTTTATCCACGACGATCCTCTTCCATTCGATCTGCTCTGTGGCCCCGCTTGTAGCCCCGAGCTTCGTTCCGCGCTCAGGTCTCAATCAAATCGCCTGCTTCGCTCCCTGCCGGCATTCTCCGCGCGAGCAGAGGCCATAGCTTTCGAGAAGAGTTCCCGGAACACTCGCCCGGCGAGTGCCGGATTGTGCCGGTTCATGTTCTCTGACATTCTCTTGATCAGGCCGCATTGTCGCACCTGCGGGATAGAGGAGAAGCGCAACAAAAGGAAACCGTTCCGTTTCAACGTGGTTCCCGCCTTACGCAGCCGACGGGTGTGCCGCGACGAGGAGGCGCTCATAAGTGCTGCGCTGTCGCGTCTCTTAAATCTCGTGCAGGAACTGGTCTGTGCGTCCGTCAACGCGGCTGAGGTTCAGCCGACGACCAGCGGATTTCCTCGCCGGATCCTCCCTCTCACACCGCACAACACGCGAATTTAACATAATCATTATTATCAATCTAGGAGATTTTTGTTTAGTGTAGGCGCCAGATACAAATGACACCACTCCGCTAGATAGAAACGGCACTGCCGGTGCTGTCAGCGCGTCGCCGGTGTCATAGCCTTCCTCGGCAACGAGGACGCGCATGGTATGACGGTGCTGACGATGAGTGCTGCAGAGATTACCCGGTTCGACACGCTGATGCGGCTCGACCGCGGCGAGATCCGGATCGTGGACGCGATGGAGCTGCTGGGCCTCCAACGGCGGCAAATCTACCGGCTGCTCTACCGCCTTCGACAGGAAGGCGCTGCGGGCCTCGTGTCGCGCAAGCGCGGGCGGCCAAGCAACCGGCGCTACAGTGATGCCTTCCGCGCCCAGGTGGTCGCGCTGGTGCGAGAAAACTATGCCGACTTCGGGCCGACGCTCGCGCGCGAGTACCTTGCCGAGCGCCATGGCCTTGGCCTGTCGTGCGAGACGCTGCGGCAGATCATGATGGAAGCCGGCCTTTGGAAGGACCGTGCCGCCAGGCGCCCTCGCCCGTATCAGCCCCGCTACCGGCGCGACTGTCGCGGCGAACTGGTCCAGGTCGACGGCTCGAGACACTGGTGGTTCGAGGACCGCGGCCCGCAATGCACGCTGCTGGTGTTCATCGACGACGCCACGAGCGAGCTGATGCACCTCGAGATGGTCGAGAGCGAAAGCACCTTCTCCTACATGCGCGCGACGCGGACGTACCTCGAGCGGCACGGCAAGCCGGTCGCCTTCTACACGGACAAGCACAGTGCGTTCCGCAACAACACGGCCTCGGCGAATGGCGACGGGATGACCCATCTCGGACGCGCGCTCGACCGGCTGAACATCGACCTGATCTGCGCGAACTCACCGCAGGCGAAGGGGCGTGTAGAGCGGGCCAACGCGACGCTGCAGGACCGGCTCGTAAAGGCCATGCGGCTTCATCGCATCAACACCATCGACCAAGCCAGCGCCTTCCTCCCCTCCTATATGGCGCAGCACAATCAGCGGTTCGCCAAGGCGCCCTTCGATCCGCGCGATCTGCATCGGCCGCTCGCCATCCACGAGAACCTCGAAGCCGAGATGGTCTGGCGCGAGCAGCGCACCGTCACCGGCGCCCTCACCCTGCACTACAACAAGGCGATGTTCATCCTGGAGCCGACCCCGGTCGCACAGGGGCTTGCGCGCAAGAAGGTCGACGTGTGCGAGTACCCGGACGGACGGCTTGAGATCCAGCACGAGGGTGAGGCCCTGCCCTATCGGATCTTCGACAAGATGCGCCGGGTGAACCAGGCGCCGGTAGTCGACAACAAGCACCTCGACGCTGCCTTGGCGCTCGCCCACGCCATTCAGCAGGTGCAGCCGCACCACGCGAGGCGCAACAACAAGGAACCGGCGCGTACCGCTCAGCCCGGCGGGGTGTTCAAGGCCCCCTCGCCCGTACTACCCGGGCCGAAGCTGGACCGCCGCAAACTCGGCAATCAGCGCCTGAAGCGAGGCCCTCGCCTCTCCAACGACGAACTCGTCGCGCGCGGCCTCGGCGAGTATGTCCGCCAGCAAACAGGATGACCCGGAGCTACGCCTGCCAGCGTCTCAAAAACGATGGTATTTCGGGATTATGGAAGTAGATCGGTTAGCCGGTTCCACCTGAGACATCAGGAGCCACTTTGGGGTCCGGGTCCTGCGCCTTGCCGATCGCGGGTGCCACCTTCTGGCTCGGCATAGCGGTGAGATAAGCAACGATCGCATCGACGTCCTTCTCGGCCACTGGCGCCTTATACACCTCACGCATCTTGGTGACGGTCGCCTTCCACTGATCCGCCGATAGCGCAGGCTGGGTCAGCGCCATGCTGGCTGAGTGGCACGAGGTGCAATTGGCATTGATGACGTCGGCGTGCGGACCGTCGGGGTAGGTCGCGTCGTCGGCCGGCAGGTCGACGCTGGTCGAGGCAAGCGAGAAGCCGCGGGCTGAGACGCTGGTGGGCGGTGCCGGCTCGGATTTCTCGGAGATCGGGGCAGGCGCCTTGCGGCTGCTCGGCGCCCCGATCGAGACGAGGATAATGCCGGTCAGGCCGATCAGGCCAGCGGCCATGATGCCGGGAGACGGGGTCTTCATGCTACACGCTCCTCAGGCCGCGATGATGGTGG
>QDFQ01000012.1 GCA_003075315.1 Arthrobacter sp. TPD3018
CCGCAACCCGGACCCGAGCTCCATGGCGGCGAAGCCGCGCAATGAGGCCTGCCGCGCCGATGACCTCGTCATCCGGGTGCGGGGCGATCACCAGCGCGACACGTACGTTTCGCAGCGGGATCCTCACAGAATGGGGTCGAGGATGTGCTCGGCGACAGCCTGGCCGACGCGAAAGCGATGCGCGTCGGGCGCAGGCTGGCGCAGGTACACCATGAGATCGGCGATCTTTGCCGCCAGCGGATGCGACAGGAACAATCCCGGCAGCCCCACCGCCTCCTGCGCGATCGTGAGGGCGCGCTCGGCAGAGCCGGCGATCGATAGCCGCGCAGCGGACACCCGGGCGAGGCGTTCCGCATCCGTCCCGCTGAACCAGGCGCCCGCCGTGTCGCGGATGCTCGCCGCTGCACCCTGGGCAAGCAGGAACAGGTCGGCGAGGCGCGATGCCTGGAACGGATCGGAAGCGCGCTCGTGGGTGGTCAGGTGGTCACGCACTGCATCGAGCAGGCCGGCGATGCCSCCGGCATGAACCGCGGCGAAGCGCAGCGCGCCTCCGCTGAAGAACGGCTCCCGCGCATAGCTGCCGGRCTCGCCGATACGGCYGTCTTCACSGATCACAGAGCCGGACCAGCGCACCAGATGTGTCTCCGAGCGCTGCATGCCGATCGTCTGCCACCACTCCCGATCGATGGCAGGCGGATCGGCCTCGAGGTCGAGCAGGAGCAGCTGCGGTCCGCGTTCGCTATTCGCGGTTACCAGCGCGTGAGTCAGTATCCCCGCCCCCGATGCATAGCCCTTGCCGCCGGTCAGCCGTCCGCCGGTAAGCACCAGCGGCTCACCCGGCAGGCCCGCATTCCAAACACCCAACGTCGCTCCCGCAGCGATGCGCGCCCGCAACGCAGCGACTTGGGACGACGTGCCGTATCGAAACACGATCTGCACCGCATCGACATGCCCCTCAAGCAGGCGCCCGATGGGGAGATCCCGGCGTCCCGCAGCGTAAAGAGGGCGGAGCAGGTCCAGATATGCCTTGGGCGTCGTCGGATCGCCGGCGGGATCGGTCGCCCACCCCGCCGCGACGATCCCATGACGCAGGCTCAACGGCGTCGACCCCGAGGCCTGGCTGGCCGACACCATCAGACGCATCGCAGACCATCCGGCCCGCCGGGTCGCTGAACTGCTGCCGTGGAACTACCGGCCCGCTTGATGTGACGCCGTCACCGGACGCTTACGGCTTAGATAGAGGCAGACCAGGTGTGGCAGACTGCGTCGATCGGGACGGTAATCTCCACGAGGCATCAGCTAGAGCATGGGAACGGCACCTATTCGATGAACGAACCGAGCCTGCATCGAACACAGTTGCGTCCGTAACGCCATCATCCATCGCCACGGGCTCCAGACATTTTTCGAGTAATGAGTACACCTCTCTAGAGGCGTGACTCGCTTAACCATCGCCAGCTGCTGGAGCTCACGGCAACATTCCGCCTGCCGAAGCGGTAGATGGATATCACGCTACCCCAGACAATATTGACCTGCTCCCCCTTTTCAGGCCGCTGATAACTTAGCTTCGGTGTCCATATGCCCCTGGCGGGGGCGGTTCGTAAACTCGGCGGGTGCCAACCCGCCAAGGCTGCTGTGCGGACGCACGGTGTTGTAGTCCGTCCGCCATGCCTCGATGATCCGTCTCGCCGCAGCCAGCGATGGGAACAGGTGCTCGTTCAGGCACTCGTCGCGCAAGCGACCGTTGAACGATTCTACAAAGCCGTTCTGCTGCGGCTTGCCGGGCGCGATATAATGCCACTCGACGCCGGTATCCTGACACCAGGCGAGCACGGCATGACTGGTCAGTTCGGTGCCGTAGCACATTGGGAAGCGCTGGTTTGGGAGCCGCTATGGCCCTGATGAAGACAAGGCCGCGTAGCGGCCGCAGGCTTCATCAGGGCCTTGGCGGCTCCCGTTCCGACGCTTCCCGATGTGCTATGGGCCGGAGTTCATCTCGAAGACGCTGCTCGCCGCGCACAGCATCGCCGTCGCGCGCGATGCGTGGATCGGGCGCGACTATCCGCCGGTGCTGTGGCTGGTGCCGACCACGACGATCCGCCGGCAGACCGTGGATGCGCTGAACAACCCGCGCCATCCCTATCGCCAGGCACTGGCCGCAGTCTTCGGCGAGCCGGTGCGGGTGTTCGACATCGCCGATTTCACCCGGCTGACCACCGCCGACCTGTCGCGCCACCTGTGCGTGTTCGTCGCCACCATCCAGACTTTGCGCGTGGAGAATACGGAAGGGCGCAAGGTCTATCCGCATCAAGCTCCCAAAATCGCTCTTCGGACACACGCCAGTAGTTACCACCCGGGGGACCTTCGATGACCCGGCCGGACGGACCCACGATCCGGTACTTGCCCTTGCTGTAGAAATTGCGTGCAGATAGGTCGCTTGTTTTCCAGGGGCCTCGCGGATCATCGTCCAAGTTCCTATACGCCCTATCCTGCTTTTCTGACCGGGGCATAAGGTTCGGCAGCCATACGCCGCTACTCCGCGCGTAGACTAAGATATAGTCGTGATCCTCCGAGAAGTGGCGAGCTGTTGACTTAGGTGAGTAGTTCTTGCGCCAGATCATAGTAGACAGAAAAGAGGCGCGCCCGAACACCTCGTCCATGATGACTTTCAGGTAGTGCCTCTCATTGTCGTCGATCGACACCCAAATGCTGCCGTCCTCGCTCAGCAGCTCGCGCAGCAGCTCCAGCCGCGGCCAGATCATCGCCAGCCATTGGCTGTGCTCCAGATTGTCGTCGTAATGCTCGAACGCGCTGCGGGTATTGTATGGCGGATCGATATAGATGCACTTCACTTGCCCGCGATAATAGGGCAGCAGGCTCTTGAGCGCCTCCAGATTGTCTCCGTGGATCAGCATGTTGCCGCTGCCGGGCGCACCCGCGGAAAGCGCCGCGTCGCGCTCCAGCAGGCGGTACGGTACGGCATCGGCCGCCTTCACGTCGCGGTCGCGTGTCAGCCAGTGCAGGATCAGCATTGTTTCCCCTTCAGCCGCTTTCTTGCCGTCCTGAATGAAATCTGGCAAGGTCGCGCGTGAAAAGGTTCAAGGGGCTTTGTCTTGACGCAGGATGGTGCAGTGCTGACGCAGATCGGCGACCTAGCCGATGCCGGCGAGCGGATGATCGAGCGCCTCCGACGCAAGGCGTTTCTGCCCGAGAGCCGCAAGGGCCTCAATGTGCGCTTCGGCATCGCCGAGGCGGCGCAGTTGCTCGGCTGCTCCACCAACCGCATCCGCATGGCGGAGGATGACGGGCGGCTCCCCCCTGCCCCGGCTTCCGAAAGCGGACGCCGGCTGGGCTACACGGTCGAGGAAATGCTGCGGATGCGCGAGGTGCTGGGCGCCTCCCCTGCCCGCGCGCCGCTCGACGTGCCGGCGATCATCGCGGTGCAGAACTTCAAGGGCGGCGTCGGCAAGTCGACCGTTACCACGCACCTCGCGCACTATTTCGCGGTGCAGGGCTATCGCGTGCTGGTGGTCGATTGCGACAGCCAGGCGACGACGACGACGCTGTTCGGCTTCAACCCGCACTTCAACATCAAGCGCGACGAGACGCTCTACCCCTATCTCTCGATCGACCCGACCCAGGCGGACCTGCTCTACGCGGTGAAGCGGACGCCATGGCCGAACGTGGACCTGATCCCGTCCAACCTCGAGCTGTTCGACGTGGAGTATGAGCTCGCCGCGGCGGGCAGCGACGGCGGATCGGTACTGGCGGCACGCTTCCGTAAGCTGAAGCGCGGTTTGTCGGATCTCGCGCGCGACTATGACATCGTTCTGCTCGACCCGCCCCCTGCCCTCGGCACGATCAGCCTGGCAGTGATGCAGGCGGCAAACGCTCTGCTGGTGCCGCTGGCGGCGACGACGCCGGATTTCTGCTCGACCGTGCAGTTCCTGTCGATGATGGATCAGGTGCTGCACCAGCTGACCGGGGCCGGCATCGAGGTCGATTACCAATTTGTCCGGCTGATCTGCTCCAAGTTCGACGGCAACGATCCCAGCCACGCCATGGTGCGCGCGATCATGGAGCAGAGCTTCGGCCCTGCCCTCCTTCCCGTTCCGATCCTGGAGTCGGCCGAGATCAGCCACGCGGCGATGCGAATGATGACCGTGTATGAGCTGGAAAAGCCGATCGGCACGCCCAAGACGCACAAGCGCAGCCGCGCCAATCTGGACGAGGCGCTTAGGCAGGTGGAGCAGCTGGTCCGCCAGGGCTGGGGGCGGGTCGAACCGGCTAGCGAGGAGGCGGTTATTCATGCCGCGGCCTAACCTTTCCTATTGCACAATGTTCTGCTTACGTTCTGCGAGGGAGGTGCGGCATGGCGCGTAAGCAATCGGACTATCTGGCGGCGCTGCTCGCGGACGACACGGCCGAGCGAGGCGAGGCCCCCTCCCCTGCACCAGCGCGCGAGGCTCAACCGGAGCGCCCACGGGCCACTACGCTGCTCGGTCGCGAGTCTGCGCTTGCGCGCGTCGCGAGCGGCGAGGTGCGGCAGGTCACGCAACTCCTTCTCGATCCTGCCCGCGTGCGCATCTGGCCCGGCAACGCTCGCACGTACGCGCACCTCTCAGAGGAGAATTGCCGCGAGCTGATCGACTCGATCGTCGCCGAGGGCGGGCAGAAGGTGCCCGCGGTGGTACGGCGCGTCGACGGCGATGCCGATTATGAGTTCGAAGTGATCGCCGGCACGCGGCGGCACTGGTCGATCAGCTGGCTGCGCTCGCACAGTTATCCTGACATGCAGTTCGTGGCACAGGTCGCCAGCCTCGACGACGAGGCCGCGTTCCGGCTCGCGGATCTCGAGAACCGCGCGCGCGCCGACGTGTCCGACCTAGAGCGGGCGCGCAATTACCTCGACGCGCTGAAGGCACACTACGGCAACCACCAGACGCGGATGGCCGAGCGGCTGAAGCTCTCAAAGGGCTGGCTGTCCAAGATGCTCAAGGTCGCAACGATCCCCGAGGTGGTGATCTCAGCTTTCGCGTCCCCGGGCGACGTGCAGCTGAAGCCGGCCTATTCGCTCGCCCAGGCGCTCGACGACAAGAATACGGGCAAGGCGATCACCGCCATGGCGCGGCAGGTCGCCAAGGAACAGGCGGCGCGGCGCGAAGCGGGTGACCTTCCCTACCCTGCCGCGGACGTGCTGCGGCGGCTGCTCGACGCGCCGAAGCCCATGGCGGGCGAGGAGAAGCCAGAGCCGTACCGCTACGCCACCAAGTACGGTCGCACGGCCTTGACGGTGCAATCGGCCAACCGGCAGGGCGTGACGATCCGCTTGCACGCGGGATCGGGCGCCGACACGGACGAGCTTGTGACCGCCTTGCGCGACGCGCTCGCCCACCTCGAGGCAACCGGGAAGGGACTCCAGCGCTGATGTTTCCCCGGGGAAACACGCAGGGGCAGAGCATCGGTTTTGTAAACCGCTGGTCGATGTTTCCCCGGGGAAACATCGCGTGACGCGCGCGCGCCGCGAGGCGGTTTCCGAACAGTTCGAGCTGTTCCTACCCTATCTCGCCGACCTGCCCTTGCGTGACCAGCGCGAGATGATGGAGCGGCCATTCTTCAGCCTAGCCAAGTCGAAGCGGGTGAAGCCGATTGACTACCGATCGCCGGACGGCAAGCTGTGGGTCCACGTCTCGGCCAATCCTGATTACGGCATGGCGACGATCTGGGACGCGGACATCCTGATCTACTGCGCCTCGATGCTCGCCGACATGGCGCGCCGCGGCGTCAACGACGTGCCGCGCAAGCTCCACCTGATGCCCTACGACCTGCTGCGCGCGATCGGGCGGCAGCCGACCGGGCGCGCCTACGAGCTGCTCGGCCAGGCACTCGACCGGCTCGTGTCGACCACGGTCAAGACCAACATTCGCGCAGAGAACCGCCGTGAGGCGACGTTCAGCTGGCTCGATGGCTGGACGCAGCTGGTCGACGAGAAGACCGAGCGCTCGCGCGGTATGACCATCGAGCTATCGAACTGGTTCTGGGAGGGCGTGATGATGACCGGCGGCGTGCTGTCGATCGACCGCGCCTATTTCGACATCACCGGCGGGCGCGAGCGCTGGCTGTACAAGGTCGCGCGCAAACACGCGGGCGGCGCCGGCGAGACTGGCTTTGCCATCTCCATGCCGACGCTGTTCGAGAAGTCGGGCGCCGAGGGGCAGTACCGCCGCTTCAAGTTCGAGATCGCCAAGATCGCCGAGCGCGACGAGCTGCCCGGCTATGCGCTGTTGATTGAGCAGCCAGAGGGCAAGCGCGAGCCCGCGCTGCGCATGCGTCGGAGAAGCGAGGGCGAAACGAAGGCACTGCTGTCAGCCAAAACGACGAAAGCAGGCAAGGCATCCTCCCCCGCACCGCAGCCCGATGCCGTTGCGGAGCCTGCGGCCGAACCCGGCGTCGATGCCGCAGCGCTGATCCGCCGCAGCGTGAAAAGCCTTTCCACCCGCTCGACCTTCGGCGAGATCACCGACGCCACGCTGGCAACGCTGCGCGCCGAATGCCCGGGCTGGGACTATCAAACACTCCACGCAGACTTCCGCACCTGGATCGAAGCGGACGCAGGCCGAACCCCGGTGAGCTACCAGAACGCCTTCATCGGCTATGTCCGGCGCTTTGATGCAAAGAACCGACATACGCTGCGGTAACGAGGTCACCTCCGAGTCATGGCTACCGAGTGGGACGGCGTCGGCAAGCGCGGAGTTCTGCGTCCGAACATCGAGCAGCAACGCGATATTTGGCAAACGCGGCACGGAGCTACAACTGAACGACGGTTGTTGAAATGGCCCGGACAATGCCGGCGCTCGCCAACACTTCTTGGCCGGGCGGCACATCCGGCTTCGCGCCGCTGCATCAGGTGGCGCATGGCTATGGACCGTCATCCGTAACGATGGCTCTGATCACACGGGGCGCTTGGCGGAGCCTGCGCGAACTTTCACGCCGTCATCCGTGGCCGCGTCGGTGATCTGGAGGCAAAAAGCGGACTCCGCCTGCCACGACTGGCACCCATGCTAGAGACCTCCGGGGATTGATAGTTCCCGGTGCCCGGAATGTACGGTGGTTTCCGCTACAGCCTGGATTTGCAGGGCGCCGAACTGATCCTGGTGGGCGAGAGCTGTTGCCGCGTCGTGGAGGTATCCAAAGAGCGGCAAGAGGTCGACGTCCATTGCAGCAGACTGGTCCCGCAAAAGCCGCGTTCCACGGGCATCGAGATTATCCGCAAGGACGATGGCGTTCCGGATGTATCGCGTGGCGAGTGACTGATCCTCCCTACGGCCTCGTCGCGCACCGCAGACCCGGACAATTTGAACGTCGCCGGCGCAACGCCATCACAAACTGATTCAATCAGAGCGCTCATTTCCCACCCGTCCGTCGATCATCGATACTCCGGGAACGCTCATCGACACTCCCGGAACGGCGAGGCGATACATCGGGAACGCGAGCATTGATCCTTCAGGAACGCTGCAACGATACTCCGGGAACGCACCTTCCATAACGAATCGTGGAAAGTCGCTGACTTGAGCAGCTACAGCGGCACCCTTAACCTCTTAACCTCTCATTGAACCCTCTAACCCCGCGAGATGCTTTTCTTTGAATTTTGGAGATTCAGAAAGGCAGGCTCTGGCGTCGCATTTCACCCCCAGTGCCGTGCGCTAGCGTAAATCGTCAGGACCGGGCAGCGACTTGCTCGATCCAGGCCCCAGTCAGTGCAGTGGCGCGGTGACGAAGGACGGGTGGGGTGATATCGGCGTCTTCAACGAACCGTGTCCATGACTCGCAGCTCGTCGATCGCACCGGCGCGACCAACTAAGCGGATGCCGGCTATTCAGTTGGTCTTTCATCAACCCTCTTACCAACTGCAATCTCGAGAGCTTGCTTCAGCAACATGACCGGATCGACTCCGATAGCCAATGCCACGGCAACATACTCGTCAACGCCAAGCAGTCGCTCGCCGGTTTCATACCGCGACACGTAAGCCTGTTGCCAACTAAGCCGCCCAGCGAGATCGACCTGCCGCAGCTTCGCATCCCGGCGTGCCTTTGTGAGCAGGTGCACGATGCGACCATGCAGGTCAGACGAGGCAGGAGAACGCATTTCAGGCATCTACCATTTGCCTAGTATACGTAAAGCGTATATCGCGTGACTAGCTTTTTGCGAGCGTGATCCGATGGAAAACGACCGAAATGCTAAAAGATGTGCATCGGCGGACAGGAAAGAGTCCGTGCCGGTGCTGGATCGCTTCGTCGCTCGCCTGGAGGTCAGCCGGACCTACCCATGTCCGGTCGTCAGCATCCTAACCTTCTGGGCCGGGCTGATCGCGCTCACCGTCGTCGACAAGGTGACCGGAACGACGCCTGTGGTGGCGAGCCGCCTCTATGCGGTCGCGTGGGCGCTGGTAGTAGGCCTGGAACTCGGCCGCGATGTTTGGGTCCAACGGCACCGATATGCGTCACCTCGCTGGCTACAAGCTGTGGATGCGGCCGTGGGCCACGAGGTGACCGTCCATGCGCTGGCCGCGCTGATCAGGCAGCATGAGCACGAGTTGGATTACGTGGTCACCCGCTCCGATCTGAGAATCGAGGTTCAGGCAGAGCGAGTCCGACGGAGGGAAGCTGCTCGGCGAGCGGAAGGGTTTCGTCTTGTCGAAGCACCGGTGATCGATGCCGCCCAGGTCGCGCGCGACGAGGAACGACGCCGTCGAGCTCGCGAGCGGCGTGCCGCCAGGCAGGGCAGGGCGCCTGCGTGACCGGCTCTAAGCCGGAAACAGGCGGGGATCTGGTCGGCGTGACGATCTTCGGCGGGATCGCGCACTTTCCCAGCCGGGCTGGCGAGCGGGTTCGCCATCTCGCCGATCTCGATCCGACACTGGTCGCCGAGCTGCTCACCGCGGCCGAGGCGAGTGATTTGTTCACCTGCCCGGATCTGAATGGGGCTGCATCATTCCGCCCTGACGCTCGCACGTACAGCATCCGCCTCGTCCATGGCGGTCACTCGCGGCTGCTGACGGTGCCTGAGCCGTTCGAGGCACCGGAGCTGGCGCAACTGGTCCGGACCGTGCGCCGCTGTAGGGCAGGGGAGCGAGCAACCTTCCCGTTTTCCCCGTGCCAATGACGTGATAGCATCCGCGCGCCGCCCGGTCAGTCCTGGCGGTGAGGCGTAGGAACCTCAGAGTCTCTCGGCCGGTCGACATGTTTGTCGGCCGGGTGGCTGTCGCGCATGTCCAGGGCTCCGCCTAAAGTCTCTAGCTGCTGCCCCTCGGTGTGAGGAATATCCCGACTTTTTCCGCTACCTCATGATCTGCTCCTTGTCGGATCTTTGCAAGATCATCCGTCATCGCTCCCGGAGTGCAACAGTCTCTTCGCGGTCGGGCGCGTGGCGTGGCCTTTAGGCCTGTCGCCTGCCGCATTATGGGCATTTACGTGCAAAGGGTGGAGCTTCAACAAGCATCACGAGGTTGTCGCCACCTCACCTTTAGGCCCGAAGTCTCCTGTCCCTCCGCCTCCCGGGAGGATGGTTTCGCCGCTCTTGTGCGGACGAACCTGGTGTGACCCTGAAATTGTCTATGCGCTGGCGCGTGCCCGCATCAGGTCGCGGTGCGGCCCCACGTCGGCGGCCTTGGCCATGAAATGGGTGCAGTCGCGCCACAGGCTGAACATCACGATCGCCAGCTTGCGGGCGAGCGCGACCTTGGCCTTGTTGAAGCCGACGCGCTTGCTGAGCTTCATGCCCCAGTCCTTGAGCGTGCTGAACGACCTGGTGTTCGCCAGCATGACCGTCGCGGCGCCGACCAGATGCGTGCGGGTGAGCTGGTTGCCCATCTTGCTGATCCCGCCGTGCGTCAGGCTCTCGCCCGACTGGTAGACGCGCGGCGTCAGGCCGAGATAGGCCGCGACATCGTCGACATGCCGGAACCGGGTCGGGTCCTCGATCGCGCTGTAGAAGGACAGCGCCGTGATTGTGCCGATGCCGGGGATCTCCATGAACCGCTTGCACACCGGATGGGACGCGGCGAGCAGGTCCAGCTCGCGCTCGATCCGCCCGGCCTCGATGTAGAAGCGCTCGCACAGGTCGAGAAGCGGGATGATGCGCGGGCGCAGGTCGACGCCTTCGGTGTCGGCGATGAGGCACAGCTGGTCGATGGCCCGTTCGCGGAACGTCGCCGGGCTGTCGCTGCCGGGTTCGATCCGTCCGCCATAGACCCGGACCAGACCGCGGATCATCGCCTCGGTTTCGCGCCGCTGCTTGACCAGGCGGTCGCGCATGATCAGCGACGCCCGGACCTCGAAACACAGGTTCGACTTGACGTAGACCTCGGTCAGATAGTCGCGGCCGCTGCGCGTGATCTCGGCGATGCCGCGCGCGTCGTTGGTGTCGGTCTTGTTGCGCTTCACCGACAGCACCCGGTGGACCTGTAGCGCATCGAGCACCGCCACCTGGAAGCCCTGCTCGCGCAGCTTGCCCGCCAGGTGCGGCGACAAACCGCCCGTCTCCATGCCGATCAGCGTCACATGCGACTTGAAGTTGCGGCGCAGGTAGCGGCCGATCTCGGTCGCGTGGCTCTTCATCGACACCTGGTGGACCACTGCGCCGTCGACATCGACCACGCAAACCGCCGTGCTCTTGAACCCGATATCCAGCCCCACCCAGAACCGCGCTGCCGCCGGATCCGCCTCCGCCCGCGCCATCGCCGCGACATAGGCCGGCGCCACGATCTTCTTCGACATGACTTGCTCCCTTCCCGTCACCGTTGGTCGAAAAAGGATACGCCTCTCGCCGTCGCCTGGGCAGCAGCTAACCCACAAGCGGCAGCGCTCGCGCGAGAGCCCGGGTTCCTAACACCCGGCTTACGGGCCGGAGAACGCCTCCAGACGACGAGGAGGCAGTTATGGCAGGGCAGGGTGCATTTCAGGCCTTAGCGGCGCTCACAGCGGCTCTGGCGGGCATTCCGGCCATGGCGCAGCAGTCACCCGGTATTGCCGGCTTCCTCATCACCATCGGCGGCGATACCGACATGAAGACGAGCGGGTCGCTTCGGACCCGCCCGTCGCCGCAGGTCTTTCCGCTGCTCGACGACGCCGACGAGATCATCGGCTACCGCTTCTTCTCCGAAAAGATCACCGCCAACGGCTCGGCGACGGCCGAGCGCGCCCGCGATGCATTCGCGCAGGAATGCGCCGCCAAGGGCGGTCGGATCGAACCGGAAGACGGCGACGCGGCGCGCACCTTCCGTGATCGCGCGCTCGGTCGCAGGTTGCCGCCCCGGGGCGAGTCCAAGCACTTCTGGTCCGGCAGCTCGGCGGTGTGCTCGCGCGGCGCCGACCAGGTGCTCGGCGGCTTCGTCGCGATCACCTACGATACGACCGAAGTCGCTACCAAAGGCGACCTCGGCAGCCGGCTGATGAGCCGCGTGTCGATGGTCCCGACCCGCACCGCGGTCTACGCCTACCGCCCCGACCAGATCCGTTCGGCGGCATGGTTCCAGCGCGCGCAGGACAGCTACGTCGCCGATCGCGAGGCCGAGCAGAAGCACCGCGAGACGTTTCGGCGTGAGCTCGCGATCGGCACCGTAACCAACTGCGGCACGGTCATCCAGATCCGCGGACCCATGGTCGAGATCGCGGTGCCTGCGACCAGGCTGACGCCCAACGGCAAGTCCACCTTCTGGTCGCGGCGCGACGCGCTGGCACCGACCTTCTCGACGCCCTGCACTTACGGACTCTGAGGGGTCGATCCGCCCAATTCGCATACGACTGAGACACTGAATGGAGCTCCATCATGACCCTCGACCTGAGCGACTTTAAACCGACGCCTCTGCCCTCCCATGAGACCCCGCCCTATGCGTCGGCGGACCCTTCTACGGACCTGCGGCTGATCTTTGCCGGCACCGACTGGAGCGAGCCCGGACATGGCGGTTATCCGACCCGAACCGCGGCGGGAGATTGGATGATCCGGGTCAAGCTGGACCTGCCTTACCCCATGCTCGCGAGCCTCGAAGCGAAGGCCGGGTCGCATGACATTGGCGAGCTCATCCGGGCCGCTCTCGTGATCGCTGGGTATGGCTCCGAATCCGACATCGTGGGCGCCAAGTCCGACCGCTACGTAACCCGCGATGAGCAGCGTGAACGGCTCGGAATGCCTGCGACGATGACGAGTTCGGAAGACGCCGGATGACCCATCAGTCCGGACACGAACGGCTGCGCTATGAAGCGGTTCTGAAGCCTCTCGAGTGGGAGCAGCGGATGCTTGTCGACGGTCGGCACGACCTGCGCCGGATCGTGACTGCGATGGCCTCCGACGGCATCGCGATCAGCGAGGAAGTGGCGCTCAAAGCCTGGCATCGGTTTTCCGAAGAAGAGCATTGCGCGACCTGGTACGGCCTAGGCAGTGACGACGAGATCCGGCGCAACCTGATGCCGCATCTGACGTTGAGACCCGTCGCCGAGCAGGACCGCTGACTGGCGTCCGTGACCTCCCGACAGACTGGATCACGCGACCCGATGAGCGAAGTCGAGCACCGGTATACCAGGACGGCTTTGGCCCTGATGCGCATGGCCATGGCGCTGCTCGATCGGGCAGGATGCACCCTTGCCGCCGCCCGGCTTCAGCACGCGATCGACACGGTCGAAGCCGTCCCGGGGAACGCGGCGATGCCGCTTCATTCAACTGAGTCGCCGGGTGCTGAATCCGACCATCATGACCATCAGCGTGGTGCTGGAATAGGGGAGGGTACAAGCTCATGACGAACGCCGTCACCCTTGGTATCTCGGGCTGGTTCACTGCGCACGGAACCCTCTACCATGAGGAGGGTCGCAGGCTCGACGAAATCACGCCGGAGGACTGGTTCAATCTCGTCGCTCATGCCGATGCGATCGACTTCTTTACGCGGCCCGACCCGGCGTTGCCGGCAGCCGACGCCCGCATCTTCCACCTCACCATCACCGCCGGCGAGCGGTCGCGCGAGCTGGCGATCAACGACCCGTTCGAAGCGCCGGAGTTGGCCTTGCTCATCCGGTTAGCGCGCCGCGCCATGCGGGATCGATTGGTGCAAAGGGTTGAAGCGATGGACGGGGAGACCCTCGCGGCCTTACGGGCAGTCTCGACAAGGTGAGCCGGTACTGATCCGACTGGCCGGCTTGTACGCCGGCCTGGTTGCCCCGCCGGACGCCGGATCAGCCCCGAACAGCCGAACAGCAGCAACATCCAGCGACCTGAGAAGTAGGGGTTAGGGGGCACACCCGATGCACCCCGAAGGGGTGCAGAAAAGGGCAGATTTGCGTCGTTCCGGCCGCATGGTCCTATGCGGATACTGCGCCCGGACCATCTGGTCCGTCCTGGTCCACAGAGCGGATAGGGCAAGGAAACCCGCAGTTTTTGCTTGCGCTGCTCTGCACTTCCTCCTTGCGCGCTCCGTAGGCGCAATGCACACTCGCTACCGGGCAGAAGGGGTGTCCGCATGGCGCGCGTACCGATCACGGTGTACCTGCAACCCGACCAGCTCGCCGGCATTGAGCGCCGCGCGGGCCAGGTCGGCAAGACGCGCAGCGCCTGGGTAGCGGACACGCTGGTGCGCTCACTCGAAGACGAGCTGCTGCCGCTGGACGAGATCCTTCTCGACCAGCTGACCAAGGTCCGTGCCGGCCTGGAGGTCGTCGCGGAAGCGCAGGTCGGGCGTGGCCCCGACAGCAAGAAGGGTCTTGCCGAGTTGCGGCAACGACGGGCCGAGCTGGCGACCCGCATGCTGGCCGAAGCGCGTTCGAGACTGCGGCGATGACCGACGCTGGTCGCAGGCGCATCGACGTCTCGAGTGACGTCCACAGCCGGCTGGACGCCGAGTCCAAGCGGCGCAACATCCCCATCCGTGATCTCGTGGAACAGGCGGTCACCACCATGTTCGACAGGGAGGCCCAAGCGGCCTTGTCCGTGCGTCAACAGCGCGAGCGCCGCCATGCCGATCGGATGGAGGAACAGACCGCTCAAATCGGCGAGGTTACCCGTCGCGTCTCGGCCCTGATCGCCCAACAATCGAAGGACCTACCCGGCGCCTTGAACGCAGGTTTCGACGCGATCAAGACCACCATCAAGGAGACCGGCGGGACCGGACATCTCCGCGATTTGATCGCGAAGTTCCAGACCGACTTCACGGTCCTGTTCAAGGAAGCGCAGGGTGCTCTCGCCGTCTCCGTTGGCAATGTCACTAAAGCCGTCGAGGAGCAGGCAAAGGGCTTCGGAAAGCAGCTCGACCGGATTGAGAAGCGTCAGTCGGATACGCGTACAAAGCTTGGCGTAGGTGCCGCCCTTGGCATCGCTGGACTTGTTCTGATCTGTCTGCTGTTCGCCAATACCGCACCTACCCGCTGGCTCTCAATTCGTCTCCTGGGTGAAAGTGACGCGGTACCTGCGGCATGGAGCTTGGCAGGCGATGGGCGCACGACTGGCGAGCTCATGGCGGAGACAAAAGGCCTTCTCGCCAGTGACACATTTCGGGTCCGGTACGCCGAGTGCGCGGCCCATGCTAAGCGCATGAAGAAGCCGTTTCCCTGCCGGCTCACCTTTCCGCCTCTGGAAAGCAAGACGCCGTGACCGTTCGCCCAAACTCGATCGCCGGCGGCGGGGATGCGGCGAGCTATTACGCGGCCGACAACTACTACACCGGCGAGCAGGCGGGACCGTCAGAATGGGGCGGGGGAGGGGCCGAGGAACTCGGTCTGTCCGGCACCGTGGATGCCGGAACATTCTCCGAGGTGCTGGACGGCAAACTGCCCAACGGGGCCGTCATTGCAAGAGGCGGCAACGGCGAGCGAGCGCCGGGTTTCGAGCTGACGTTCAGCGCGCCGAAGTCAGTGTCGCTGGTCGCCTTGATCGGACGCGATGAGCGGGTCATGCCGGCATTTGCCGAAGCTATTCGGAGCACCATGGCGTGGGCCGAGGAGCGGTTCGGGGAGGTGCGGTCAGGCAAGGCCGGCGCGGTGATCGAGCCCGGTCGCCTGGTGTACGCGATCTTTCACCATGACCTGAGCCGAAAGCTCGATCCGCAGGCACATGCCCATGTCGTCGTGGCGAACGCCGCGCAACGCGGCGACGGCCGCTGGGTCGCCCTGCACAATCCGGCCCTGTGGAAGCACTCTAGCACCATCGGTGCCGTCTTCCACGCCGACTTCCGTGCCCGGTTGGAGCAGCTCGGCTACCGGACCGAGATCACCGGCAAGCACGGCCAATTCGAGATCAGCGGTATACCGCGTGCCGCAATCGATGCGTTTAGCGCCCGGCGCGAACAGATCCTCAGCCGGGCGGCTGAGCTCGGCGCCTCCGGCCCCAAGGCGATGGAGACGATCGCGGTCAGTACCCGCGATGCCAAACAGGCGGGCGATGCCACGGTTGCCCGCGCCATGTGGGCCGAGAAGGCCGAGGTACATGGTGCCGCCATCTCCGCCGTCGTGGACGCCGCGCGAGGAGTCGAGCGGCCGCGGTCGGTATTGAGCACTGTGCGTGCCTGGGGTGCCGCTTTGCTCGAGCGCATCACCCATGCCTTCGGACCACGACCCGAGCCGCTGCTCCACGGCACGGATGCGGTGCGCCGGAGCGGCGAACTGGCGAGCGGCTACGCGGTCGCGGCCGGCGTTCGGCACCTCGGCGAGCGAGAAGCGAGCTTCACCTACGCGGACCTGCTGAAGAGCAGCCTCGATCTGGCCGAGAAGGGCGCGACGGTGCGCGGTATCGAGGCGCGCATCGAGCGGCTGCGCGAGGCGGGTGTCCTCATCTCGGGGCCGCGTGGCAGCCTGCACGCAGACCGGCTCACGACCCGCGACATGCTGGTGACGGAAAAGGCGCTGGTTGCGGCCGCGCATGGCGGGGTGGGGCAGGGGACACCCATCCTCGATGCGGCCTCGGTCGACACCGCACTCGACCGCGCGGCCGATCGGCGCGAGGTCACACTTTCCGCTGAACAGCGCGTTGCGGCGCACGCCATGCTGTCCGGCACCAACCGCATCCAGGTCGTCCAAGGCGATGCCGGCACCGGCAAGTCGTTCCTCTTCGAACTCGTACGGGAGATTGGCGCGGAAGTAGGGGCGCGGATGCTGGTACTGGTCCCGCAGAACAAGTTGTTGGATGACCTGACCGGACGGGGGCTGGAGGTGCGCTCGCTCGCATCCGTGCTGAAGGAGCATGGTAGCCGCGCCGGCCCGGCCAAGCCGAACGAGCAACTTTCGGCGCTGATGAAGGGCAAGGTTGTGGTGCTGGAGGAGGCCTCCATGGTGTCCTCGCGTCAGCTTGCCGGGCTGTTCGAGGTCGCCCGGAACGGCGACGTCGCCAAGTTGGTCTTGGTAGGCGATGTGAAGCAAATCCCGGCGGTTGAGGCGGGGCGACCCTTCGCGCTGCTGCAGGAGGCGGGAGCTCCGACGGTGCGGCTCACCGAGAACCGGCGCCAAAAGACCGATGTGCTCCGTGATGCCGCTTCCCTTGCGCGCGAGGGCAGGGTCGTTGCCGCCTTCGAACGGCTCGCGGACAAGGTGCAGGAGAGCGCTCATCCGGCGGGAGCGGCCGTCGTCGAGTATCTGAAGCTTTTGCCCGAGGAGCGCGACCGCACCGCCTTGCTCACCTCAGGCCACGTCCTGCGCGAAGCCGTGCTGGAAACGGTCAGGGCCGAGCTGCTTGCTCAGGGCAAGCTTGGCGAGGATGCCGTGAGCCTGCGGAGCTGGGATACGCTGAACCTTACCCGTGAGGAGCTGCGCCAGATCCGGCACTGGGCTGAGGGTATGCGGCTCGACATCTACCGCCACCAGTCAGGGCTTGTGCCGGGATCCTACGAGGTTGGCTTGATCGATCGGGCGAGCGGTATGCTCGAGCTCGCCCGTGACGGTCACACCGGGCTCTTCGATCCCAAGAGCCTCCGATCGGGAGGGGAGGGGGCCGCGCTCTCCGTTCCCGGCGAGATCGAGGTGCGCGAGGGTGATCGCCTGGTCTTTACGGCCAGCGACCTGAAGCGTGGGATGTCGAACGGTGCCGCAGTGACCCTTACTGCGATCGATGGCGACACGCTCCACCTGTCCGGCCGTGACCGGAATCATGTGATCGGGCCCGACGACCCGATGCGCGAGCGGCTTGGCCATGGCGCCGTGATCAACATGCACCGTGCGCAAGGGATGACGGTCGATCGCGCGATCACGGTGATGGACAGCCGCGACAGGCTGCTCAACAGCGAGAGCCTCTACTACGTGCTCCAGACCCGCGCGCGCGAGGACGTGTCGCTGCACACCGACGACAAGAAAGCACTCGCTAGCGCGATCGAGGCGCATCGTGGTGACGTTCCGCACGCAAGCGACGTGGCACCCGAGCTCTCACTTTCCGGCAGGGAGCGGTTCGATCCAGCCACGGGCGAGCTGCCCCGACTGGACGATCCAGGCGCAAGCGATCGTCGCCAGCTGGACGCAATGAGCGCCGCCCTCCGATCCATTGGCAGCGAGCCTACCAAACCAGCCCCGGAGGCTATCCGGCAAGCGCCGGTTCCCGTGAAAGAGCTGATAAAGGAGCCCGAGATCGAAATCGACCACGATTACGACTTCGACATGTGAGGGATCGCAAGGCGATATGGGCGGGCGGACCAGCTTTGTTCTTTTCAATGTTCACTGATTTGCCGGCCTCCAAACCGGACATTGTAGCGGCCCGGTATCACGTGCATAGGACAACGTTAGCGAGGCAAGAGAGTGATCTAGAGGCTGCGGGACATGGCCAAAGAACCGGACATCCAGGCGGTCGCCGACCGGGGCGAGGGCATCGGGGCCATGCAGCCCATGAAGATAGGGGAGGGCGGTTCACGATACCGTGAAGCCGTCGATCTCGCGCTCGAACTGACCGCCAAATCTGCCGCGTTCCGCAGCAGCCTGCCACCCGCCATGCGGATGGGGCTCGCCGACCTCGTCCGGGCGATGAACTGCTACTACAGCAACCTGATCGAGGGGCATGACACTCATCCCGTCGACATCGAACGGGCGCTGAAGAACGATTTCAGCGCCGACCCGGCCAAGCGTGACCTCCAGTTGGAAGCGACCGCGCACATCGCAGTCCAGGGCTGGATTGATGGGGGAGGGCTGGAGGGCCGCGCGACGAGCGTGGAGGGCCTGCGTGAGGTCCATCGGCGCTTCTGCGAGCATCTGCCCGAGTCGATGCTCTGGATCGAACCGGTCGACGGCGGCGAGCGCGTTCCGGTCGAGCCCGGTGCCTTGCGGACCCGCGATGTCCGGGTCGGGCAGCACATTGCGATTAGTCCCGGGGCCGTGCCGCGCTTCCTCGAGCACTTCGCCTGGGCGTATCAGAAGCGCGGCGCAACCGACGCCATCGTATTGCTGGCGGCCGCGCACCACCGGTTCGCTTGGATCCATCCGTTTCTCGACGGCAACGGTCGGGTCGCCCGCCTCATGTCGCATGCCATGCTGCTCGATGCGTTCGACACGGGCGGCGTGTGGTCGATCGCGCGCGGCCTCGGCCGCAACGTGCAGGCCTACAAGCGACACCTTGCCGCCTGCGACCTGGCCCGCCGCAACGACCTCGATGGCAGGGGCACGCTGAGCGAGGAGGAGCTGGCGAGCTTCACAACCTTCTTCCTCAAAACCTGTATCGACCAGGTCGACTTCATGGCCGGCTTGGTCGAGCCCGAGCAGCTGCGCAGTCGCATCCGGCGCTGGGCGGCCGAAGAGACGGATCGGGGAAGGCTGCCGGCCAAGGCCATCCAGGTGATCGACGCAGCGTTGTACCGAGGCGAGCTCCCGCGTGGCGAGGTGGAGAGCATCGTCGGCACCGGCGAACGCCAGGCGCGCCGGGTCACCTCGGCGCTGACGAGCCTCGGCGTGCTGACGGCCGACAGCTCCCGGGCACCTCTCCAGATCGCCTTTCCAGCCAAGCTGGCGGGGAACTGGATGCCGGGGTTGTTTCCGGACGCGGGAAGCCGGCGTTAGCCGCCCGAGCGATCGGCGGTGTGGCGCAAGGCGTAAGGTGATATGGTCCTGGGACCGCGCCAGTGCGGACCAACGTATGGAGGCAGCCTTTCCGTTCTTTAGCCGCACCGACTTTCAAGGTCAGCCCAGCAGCCGCGCCTACCGGCCCTACAAGGCGTTCGAGGCCGTTCTCGACCGTCTTCTCGGCGAGCAGGTGAGAGCGGACGGCGCGTGCGGCGTCGACCTCTGGTGCGCGCTCACCAACACTCGTTGGTTCGGGCCGGATGGAGTGGAGGTCTCCTACGGCTTTCGGCGGGCCGGTCATGCCGTGGCTTGGGTGCGCGAGGAGGGGGACGACCTCACCTGGTATTGCAGCGGCGAGCCGGGGCAGGTCGCGCAGTGGATTGAGGAGGTGCTCGCGGGAGCTGGATGGTCGTGGAGGCGCTTGGAGCCGGACGCCGCAGACACCCGTGAGGTGCCCGACGACAGTCAGCGCCTGCCATAGAGTTCGGGATGCTGCTCGACGAACGAACGGCGGACCTCACGCAGCCGAACGGCTTCCGGTGTTCTCGCTTCCCAGGCAGCCACGGCATGCAGCAGATCATCGTCGCGGCCGAGCACCGCGTCCGCATGGTTGACGATTACGATATTGGGCGTCGCCTCTGGACGGATCGTTAGCAGCCGGTTCATCGCTTCGTCTTCGCTGCCCGGCCCGATCCGGTCCGCGACGACTGCTAGTGCCAGTCCGGCAGAGCGACCGACACCGCGATAGCAGTGGATGACCGGGGAGCCGGCCTCGTGTTCACGCGAAGGTGAGGGCAGTGGCTACCTGATCTTGGCTTGCCACGCGGATGCAGCCATTGTTCCGGTCGACGTTTTCAAAATCGAGCACCAGGTGCAGCGGGTGCGGCTTCCCATAGAAGCGTAGCTGGTCGGAGCGACGGCAGCCGGGACCTGATTGCGAGAACGCCGATTGGGGGTGTGAGCGCCTCGAAACAGCTAGCTACGAAGTGCCCATGGTGACACTCTGCCCAGCGGCAAAGTGTCGCAGCTGACAGAAACGTCGCCGGCCGGCCCGGATGGGATTCACACGATTCGCGTTTCGTGCTTCTCCTGTTCCCATGATCCAGGGTGACTTGTTCTCCGCATCCCCGGCAATCCCGCTGCAGCTTCCCTCCCAGCTACCCCTGGCTGAGGGTCTGCCGTCGATCATCGATGTCATTGCGCAGGTGTCGACCCGGCCGCGCTACGCCTTCATGGTCCTGAATCTGATCGCGCGTGCGGCAGGGCAGGGGGGCAAGGCAGGACCCTACGTCGTCCAGCAGGGGCGGGCCGTTCGGCTGCGCGACTGGTTGTGCGACGCGCTCGCTCCGATGGCAGCCCGCGATCCGAAGCGGGTGGCGCTGGCCGAGCAGGTGAGGGTGGAACTAGCAGAGCAGGGGCAACTGCCCGGAGACCCTGACGCAGCGTCACGATTAGTGGACCAGATAGTGCTGGAGCGGGTGCGCCGCTCCGGCCGGTGTAATGTCAGCCGGGCAGTGTCGGAGCTGGTCCGGGCAGGGCTGGTCCGGCGCCACTATGAGGGCTGGCGCGTGGATCACCACAATCGGGGCGCCCGGCGTGAGGCGGTGTACACGCTGTTGCCTGATACGATGCGTGCATTAGGCAAGGCGTAGAGCTGTATCCGTGCTGGCAATGACAAACCGCAGTCTTCCAATTAACTTATCCTGAATCACGGTCGTATGGCGAGGTGACGCACTTGAGTTTGCCCGTGGCTAGCAGTACCAGTGCGGGACCCGCTGGCAGGGATTGCTTGCCAGGCCAGGAGCCGCTTGAGCGTACGCGCTCGGCGGCTCCTGCTTATCATCTAAGACCGGGCAGTCTCCGCGAGCACACGCAGCCGTCGATCGTTGACATACGAGGGCATGTGCATATATTGTGCATTAATCCAGCGGAGACGCGTTATGGCTACCGCCTTCCTAGTTGACGAGCAACGCGCGACGCGGCTTGCTTCCGGCTTCGTTGCAAGCCTGCAGGAGCCGAAGACCCCTTATATCTCACCCAAGCGCGTCGCGCATGTGTTGGGCGTCCAACTGTCCCGGCTAGCGGAGATCGCCGGCGTCCACCGCAACACGCTCTCCAATCCCGCGTCGGAGCGGCTTCAGGATCGGTTACGGGACATGGTGCGCGTGATCGTGGCTGCAAGCGAGCTGACAGGTGACATCGAGCAGGCGGTCTACTGGTTCAGGAACGAACCGATTGTAACGCTCAAGCGCCAAACGGCTGCCGAGCTTGTTGCCGCAGGGCACAGCGACGCGGTCATGACTCATTTGTCCGAACTGGTTGACGGCGCGAACGGGTAGTCGTGCTCCACATCGCGACCGGCTCCAGGCATTTCTATCGCTGTCTTACGCCGAAATGGGCCTATCTGCCGCTCAGTGGCGCTGGAGCCGCAGGCGCAGGCGGCAGGTTCAATCGCCCTGGGGTCGAAGCCCTGTACCTTTCGGCCGAGCCGGAGACCGCGCTAGCCGAGTACAAGCAAGGCTCCAGCCTGCCACGCCCGGCAACCCTTGCCGCCTATGAGCTAGATCTACACGACGTCGTCGACCTGTCGGCCGGCTACGATTCGGATTATTGGACGCCTCATTGGGCAGATTGGGACTGCGATTGGCGCTGGATCGCGAGGGTTGAGCACAAGGTGCCACCGTCGTGGAAACTTGGCGATGAGGCGATCCGGTCGGGTACTGCGGGTCTGCTGTTTCCGTCAACCCATCAGCCCGGTGGCACAAGCCTCGTGATCTTCAGCGCCAACCTGACCGCTGCTGATCGGCTTGCGGTGCACGACCCTGACGCTATGCTGCCGAGAGATCAGCGCTCGTGGGACCCGTAGAGGCGAGCTGCTCCGAGTTGAGAGGGCAATTAACGCAAAAGCTACGGCGGCAACTGTTGCCGCTAGTTAGAAAAGGCACATCCTGCGCCAGATAGAAATGACACCCCTTGGTAGCAGCGGGGGCAGCGTGGAGCCATCCAAACAGCGCAGCGCTGCCCCCGCTGATGCGATCACCTCTCGGCTCCTGACCCCGGACCCGCTGCGCCAGCAGCGGGCTCGGTCACGCCAGTTTTCGAGCGCTCGAGCTTTCCCGAAACTCCGTCTCCGATGCCGCATTTCGGGAAAAGGCAATCGGGAGCATATTTCGGGAAAATCAGCCCCCGATCCGCGAGGCGTAGCCGGTTTGCGGCCCAGGATCTCGATTGACCTTCCCAATCGGGAAGGCTGATAACCGGCTCACCCATGGAATAAACCCGGACGAGCGTCGTCTATGCTTTCAGGACTGATGCGCCGGAGGCTTATGCGTAGACGATATTGGATGCTCGGTCTGACTGCTTCGGCCCTGCTCACAGGCGCAGTCGCGGCCGCCCCTGCCGGTGGTTACGCCAGCATGGTGGCTGCCGCGATGGACCGGATGATGGCGGGCATGATGGTCAAGCCGTCCGGCGACGTCGACCGCGACTTCGTCACGATGATGCTTCCGCATCATCAGGGTGCCATCGATATGGCGGTGGCGGAGCTTCGCTACGGCCACAACGAGCAGCTCAAGCGCATCGCGCAGGAGATCATCATTGATCAGCAGCAGGAGATCGCCGCCATGAAGCTGGCGATCGGTCAGCCGCTACCCCCTTCGACGCCAGCCCCGACGCAGGGCGGCGACCACCACAGCCATATGGAGCACTGACATGATCCGGACCATCCTGCGCTCGGCCGCCTTGCTGATGAGCGCCGCACCGGGGATCGCCATGGCCCAGCAGGCGCCATGGAACGCCAGGGACGTACCCGTCAGCCACCGCGACCGCGTCTATGCGTCCGAACAATTCTCCAACACGGTGTCGGTGACGGACCCGGCCGACAACCGGCTGCTCGGCGTCATCAAGCTGGGCGATCCCCAGCCGATGAACTTTTCGCCGCTCTACAAGGGACAGGTGCTGGTCCACGGCCTCGGCTTCTCGCCGGACGGGAAGACCTTGGCGGTCGTGTCGATCGGATCGAACGCCGTGTCGTGGATCGACACCGCCACCAACACCGTCAAGCACACGACCTATGTCGGGCGCAGTCCGCACGAGGCGTTCTTCACGCCAAACGGCAAGGAGGTGTGGGTTACGGTACGCGGCGAGGACTATATCGCCGTGCTCGACCCTACGACGTACAAGGAGACGGGGCGCATCAAGACGCCCGGTGGTCCGGGCATGACGATCTTCTCTCCCGATGGCCGGTACGGCTATGTCTGTTCGTCGTTCAATCCGGTGCTGGCCGTGTTCGATGTCGCGACCCACGCGCAGGTCGGACAGGTGGCACAGCCAAGCCCGTTCTGTCCCAATATTGCCGCGACGCCGGACGGCAAGCAGGTGTGGTTCACGCTGAAGGACATCGGCAAGACGGTCGCATTCGATGCGAGACCACCCTTCGCGATCCTGAAGGTGCTGGATACCGGGCCGATCACCAACCATGTCAACTTCGCCCGCACGGCCAAGGGGCAGTTCGCCTATGTGACGGTCGGCGGAGAGAATGCGGTGAAGGTGTTCCGCACATCCGACTTCGCGCCCGTCGCCACCATCCCGGTCGGCAAGATGCCGCACGGTGTCTGGCCATCGGGCGACGGCCGGCGCATCTACGTCGGGCTGGAGAATGCCGATGAGCTCGCCGCGATCGACACCGCTGGCAACACGGTCGTTGCCACCGTGCCGGTCGGACAGGCACCGCAGGCGATCGCCTATGTGTCGAACGCAGTTCCGACAGGCCCCGGCACCGACAATCTCCAGCCGCTCGGCACGGCCGGCAAGGCGTTGCATCTGACCATGGGGCCGATCGGCGGCAAAGGTACAGCAAGCAGCATCACCCTCTTCGACCAGGGCATCATTCAGGTCGTGCAAAGTGCCGTTACCGGTTTGCAGCCCAAAAAGCCTTACATGCTCGTGCTGACCGCCAATGCGGACGGCAGTGGTGCGGTAGAGCCGCTTGCGAACTTCATGAGCAACCCGGCAGGTGCGGCGATCGTCAACGCATCGGGTCCGATCCGGCAGATCGTTCAGGGCAGCACCGCGACGCCCCGCCGCTTTCTGGCGGTGGCGGAGGTGGTGAACGGCGCGCCTGGACGCATCGTGCAGGTGCAGCGCGACTGAAATGGACCCTCTTGCCGCCGCGATCGAACCCCTGATCCCCGGCCTGCGCCGCTATGCCCGGTCGTGGCTGCGCGATCGGGGGATGGCGGACGACGTGGTGCAGGATTGCCTCGAGCGCGCGGTCGGGCGATGGCGACAGCGGCGCGGGGTGGAGGTTCGCCCATGGGTCTACGCGATCCTGCACAATCTGTTGGTCGACCATCAGCGGCAGCGTAGCCGGCGAGGCACGGCGGTTCCGCTCCACCTCGTGGATGACGCCGCGCTCGGCCGTCCGGCCGATCAGGACACAGGCCTGCACCACCGCGACCTGCTGCGCGCGCTTGATGCGTTGCCTGAAGAGCAGCGAACGGTGCTGCTCCTCGTATCGGTCGAGGGTCTGCCCTATGCGGAGGTCGCTGCCGTCGTCGGCGTGCCGCTGGGCACGGTGATGTCGCGCATATCGCGGGGGCGCGACCGTCTGGCGACACTCCTCCGGGAGGGTGAACGGCCGCGATTGAGGAGCGTGCAATGACCAGCCCGATCGGCGAGGACGATCTGGCCGCATGGATCGATGGCAGGTTGTCGCCCGAGCGGCAGCGCCTGGTTGACGCCTACCTTAAAGGCCAGCCGGATCTGCATGCCCGTTTGCGGGAGCAGGCGGAGCAGGCGCGAGCCCTTGCATCCCTGTTCACCACGATCGCGGACGAACCCATTCCGGCGACGATGCGCGTGGCAGCGATCAGGGGACGGCAAAGGCAACCGCGTTGGCAACTCGCCATTGCCGCGTCACTTCTGCTGGCGTTGGGGTTTGGCGGGGGCTGGTCGAGCGCGCGGTGGAGCGGTGAACCCCGCGCGGGCATCGCGGCGCTGGCCAACGAGGCGAGTGACAATTTCCGTGTCTATGCCGCCGACCGGATACGACCGGCGGAAATCGGCCCCGACCAGCGCGCCATGCTGATCCGGTGGACCTCCGCCCGACTGGGTGAGCGCGTCACCATCCCGGACCTCAGCACAGCCGGCTATCGCTATGGCGGGGGGCGATTGGTCGCGACGCCTCACGGCCCTGCGGCACTGCTCCTCTACGACGGACCGCAAGCGTCGAAACTCGCGGTGCTGACGAGGCCTATGCAGATCGACAAGACCGCGAGCATGACCAGCACGTCCAGCGGGACCATGGGCCGGGTCACATGGGCGGTTGATGGGATCGGCTATAGTGTGGTGGGCGAGCGCCCCGCTTCCGAGCCGCATCCGATCGCCGACGAGGTCCGGCGCCAGGCCGATGCGGCGCTGGTGTCCTGATTGCACCTTGCCGCTTCCCGACGCCGACAGGCACCGGGCGATCCAGCGGGATCACGGCTTGCGCTCGACGTCCTTCCTGTCGGCCTCGGCCGGCGTCAGGCGAGCCCGCTCGCGGATGCGGCGTTCCAGCGGCGCACCGACGAACAGGACGAGCATTGCAAGGCTCACCCCGCCGATGATGAGCGGCCACACTGCCAACCCCGCTGCCGCGCCGATCGTGGCCGTCACCCAGATGCACGCGGCGGTCGCCAATCCATGCACTTCCTGACCCTGGCCGACCCGCAGCACCGCGCCGGCACCGATGAAACCGACGCCTGTCAGAATGCCCTGCATCGCCCGCCCTGCGGCGTCGGCGTTTACATTTGGCAGGCCACTATGCACGACCGCCTGCACGGCGATGCAGCTCGCCAGACCGACCAGACCCAGCGTTCGCAAGCCCATGATCTGCCGGTTCTCGCGCGAGCGTTCCCAGCCGAGCACCATCCCGGCCACGGTCGCAACCACCAGCCGCCCGATCGCATCGATCCAGAAGCCGATGTCCGATCCCGCTGACGCTTCGATCATTCGACCAGCACGTGGACGTGATGCCAGGCGGTGCACAGATAGCCGGCGAAGTTCCACATCGTGTCCGGCCGTTCGGGCTGTCCCTGTCCAGCCCCGTCGAAGGCGCGCACGACGAGGTGCTGGCGACCTTTGGCAAGCGTGGCGTCGAGGGTCCAGCGCCGCCAACCCCAGTGCGTCTCCGGATCATCGGCGAACGTCGCCTGTTGCCACTCGCGACCACCGTTTACCGACACTTCGACCCGAGAGACGCGGCGATCATAGGCGATGGCATAGCCCTCGATCCGCACCTCCCCGGCCGGCAGGCTTTCGCCAGAGCCGGGCACGCAGATCGCGGCGTTGAGCGGCATGGCATTGATGGTCAGACCCCGGCTCCAGTCGACGGTGTCGCTCGTCACATCGGCGGGAAACAGCTTGTAGTCGTGCGCCTGGATCGGTGCGTCGGAAGGCATGTCTCGCACCTCGATCCGTGTCAGCCACTTGGCGCTGCGCACGCCGGCATAGCCCGGCACCACCATGCGGAGCGGTGCGCCGTGTTCGGGCGTCAGCGGCTCGCCGTTCATCGCCCAGACGAGGAGGACGTCGGGCTGCCGCGCCTTGCTCATGGCGATCGATACCCCGAACAAGGCTTCYTCRCCCTCCACGTCCACCTCGTCCGCGCCGGTGAACGCCACGAACAGSTCGGAMGCATCMGGYGCGCCGACCGCATCGAGCACATCGGCCARGCGTACGCCGGTCCACTCCTGCATTGCCGATCGCGCCKACRTCCCAMGGATCRCCSGASGTKTTKSCGACCTGCTGGAGRTCRGTRCGCCGGTTGCCGGCGCACTGGAGAACYGCCGTYACCGTSCGCGTGGSRAACGTAGCTCTTCAGTTCCTSYACCGARAARRAGCGGCTCGCCATGCCCCTCCCGCTCACCTCGATCCGATGATTGGCGGGCAGATCCGGCACCGGCCCGTGGCTGCGCACGTAGAACAGCGCCTGCGGCGTCAGAAACCGCTCGATCAACGCACCGGGCGTCGGCTTGGCATTGTAGGGATCAGAACTGCGCTCGATCATATCGGTCATGGACGATCAAACGTCGCGGGCACGCGTAACGCTTCAAGTCTTCGAGACCATCGCAGACGAAAGGCTGCCGACCATTCCGATATCCAGATTGGAATGACCATATCAAACGGTTGGTCGTATCGATCTAAGTACGCGATATATGMTGCATGACYYTGGAGCAGCTCAGAATMTTCGTCGGTGYCGCGGAGCGCGAACACGTCACCAARGCAGCGGAGGCGCTGAACGTSACGCAGTCYGCTGCCTCCGGSGCGGTYGCGGCCCTCGAAGCGCGCTACGGMGTTCCKCTKTTYCACCGCGTCGGGCGTGGCATCCAGCTKACCGARGCAGGCCGMGGCTTTCTGGAGGAAGCGCGCGCGGTGCTGGGGCGGGCAGCGCATGCCGAGACGATGCTSGCGGACTATGCCGGGCTTGCCCGTGGTTCGTTGCGGATCGTCGCCAGCCAGACGATCGCGAGCTACTGGTTGCCGGCAAAGCTCGCCGCCTTCCACGAACGCCACCCGCAGATCGCGGTCGAACTGGCGATCGACAACACCGAAGGTGCAGCAGCGCAGGTCCTGAGCGGCGCCGCGGAGCTCGGTTTCGTCGAGGGCGAGGTGGACGAACCGGCGCTCGCCCACTGGAATGTCGGGCATGACCCGATGGTGCTGGTCGGCCGCGAGGACGCCGGGCGCGTCGACGAGGACTGGCTTCGCGCTGCACGCTGGATCGTCCGCGAGCAGGGTTCGGGCACGCGCTCGACCTTCGAGGACGTGCTGCGAACGCGCGGGTTCGATCCGGCCCAGCTGACGGTAGCGATGACGTTGCCGTCCAACGAGGCGGTGCGTACCGCGGTCGAGGCCGGTGCCGGCGTCGCTGTGTTGTCGCGATTGGTCGTCGCACGCGCGCTCAAGGCCGGCGATCTGGTCGAGCTGCCGCTTGGGTTGCCCGACCGCGCCTTTCACGCGCTACGCCACAAGGAACGCTATCGCACCCGCGCGGCCGACGCGCTGACGAACCTCGTCAAGGAGCAGGTCGCATGACTGCCGACACGCACTCCGTTCTCAGCGGCCTCAAGCCGGGGTCAGCACATAGAACGGACCCAGATATACGGTAACGCGATCGGGTGTCGGCAAACCCCCAGATTCGGGTTTCCGTACAGCTGACCAAAGCGACAGGATTTGTCGCACACTCTGCCGTCCTGTTGGCACCACGACCCAAGGCCGGAGCGCACCCTGTCCGAAAACATGTGTTTGTCGGACATGTTCACGAGGCAACGTGTCGCCGTCGCGCTTAATACCTAAGACGCGCACGATATTGACATCTCATGTGTAATTTGCCGTTTCAGCGCACAGTAAGGCCGTATTAGGAATCGAAATGGCGTTCAGAGCAGATGAAGCCGCTGCGAGCGGTTATGAGAAGGCGCGCAACTACCTTGTGTCGCGGCATTTCACGCCAGCACAGCGCGAGCTGTCGGACGGGGCACTTCGTGCGATTGTCGAGGAGATCGGTCCGCCGGTCGACGGCTATCCCACCTGGCACCCGCTGGTCGCCCAGCATGACGGGCGGAATCCGGAAACCTATCCCAGCGAACGCACGGGCTATGAAGGTCTCGACCATACGCGCTATTTTGCGCATGGCTTCATCACCTGTCCCTACGTTGACGGCGACAAGGTGATCGCTTCAGCGCAACGAATTGTCTGCCCGCCTGGGGTCTCGATTTCCGCCGAACGTCTCGACGGTCCGTTCTACATGGACAACGCTGAGCCCATCCTCGTCCGGTGCAATTGGGACCGCGGTCTGGAAGCCAACCACACCATCCCAAAATCGCTCGCCGTGCCTCTGATGCTCGAGCAGGAACTCCCCTGCTGGCGCTGGTCGCAGCGCGCCGAAACGTGGGAAACGATGCGCCCCTATCTGCTTGGCGAGCCCCATGGCAGTCGATCGTCCCTGTTCGTGACGCAGGAGACCGCACTGGCTCTCAAGAAGATTTATCTGAGCCTTGTGGAATCGGGGATGTTCGGCCCGGTGAAAATGCGCTGACGGTCGCCCGGGGGATTTTGATGACGAATGGCGTGCAAGCAACCGAGCCAGCAGGCGAGGTCCGTCCCGAGAGCATAGGCGATGTCCCGGTGCGGGTCGTCAACACCTACTCACGTCTATGGCAGTTCGAAACGTGGCTGCGGGCGATGGTTTACGTCGAGCTTCGAGCGAAGCTCGGCGATTCTTGGGCAGATGATCTGAAAAAGAAGCCGGGCCATCAACAGGCAGATGCATCGCTTACCCATATGCCTACAGCGGAAAGCAGCGCGCTGAGCTACAGTCAGTTGCCCGCCTTGCTCGAATTGATCGAGACACATTGGGACTGCTTCGAAACCTATTTCCCCCCGCGCGATCTTTGGCATGCCAAGTTGCGCGAGGTTAAGCAAATCCGCAACCGCGTCGCGCACTTTCGCGCTGGGCATGCTGATGACTACGCCCGCATTCTTCAGTTTCTACGGGATCTGGACAAGAGCTTTTGGCGATATTGCACCAGTTACAACAACGGCCAGCCCTTCCTGCCGCAGCGGATCAATCCAGTGGCTAAGCGCTTTTTGCCGCTCGACCCGCTCCCGTTCGTCGAGTTCGAGAAGAAGCGTTGGGCACAAATCGGAACGCGGAACAAGGAGCTGCCGGTTGGGATGACCGTGCATTACCAGCAACGTCCGTGGGCCAATGTCACAACCCTCAAAGCCGGGCAGCCGGGTCTCCTTTATGACATTCGACTGTTCGCGCAGGATGGACGCGGCCTAGACTACCGACGATTCCTAGATCGAACCCGCGCGCTCCACCCGCACCTCGTCCATGTTCTGCTTGACAGCTTCTCTAGCGAGGTTCGCGTGACGATACCTTCGGTCCTGGGTACCAAAGCTATCGTTGCGCTTATCGAAAAGTGCCACGAGGCCGCGGTGAATAGCATCGTGCGCGCCGCTTTTTCGGATAAGGAAGCGGTGATCGCTTTGGCATCGCAATGGCCGGAATATGTGCTCGGACCCGAGAATCCGCTCGCCTTTCTCAGTCCTGATATGCCTTGTTCGTTTTTCGGCGTCTGAGGATTTCAAAGGGGCAGCAGAGCGAACGCAACTGACCCGCGAAGGGAACCGAAAGTCAGTCTGGTAGCAGTGCGCCACTACACGCCATCCAACGGCTCCACTTGGTTTCCTAGAGCCGGTCCTTCCATACTGTATTAAAAATAGGTGATTTGCGCCGCCTGAACCCAGATGAGGGTGCTTAACGTATATCTGGGTCCGTTCTATGTACCGACCCAAGCCGCTCAGCCGGCTCGATCATCCCCGCGAGATGATCCGTCAGTTCACGCCCAACTGGTTTGCCGCGACGATGGGCATGGGCATCCTTGCCCTCGCGCTGCCGCAGGTGCCCGGCATCGGACCTTCGCTTAAACCCGTCGGCGAGGTGTTGTGGTTCTTCAATATCGCACTCTTCGCGCTGTTCGCCGGCCTTTATGGCGCGCGCTGGGTGATGTTCGGGCACGAGGCGCGGCGCATCTTCGGGCAYAACACCGTGTCGATGTTCATCGGSACCATYCCGATGGGSCTSGCGACGATCATCAACGGCTGYYTCGCCTTCGGCATCGCRCGGTTCGGRAATGGCATCGTRCCGGTCGCRCAYRTCCTGTGGTGGATCGACGTCGCCATGTCGCTCGCCTGYGGCGTGCTGATCCCSTACMTGATGTTYACCCGYCACGAGCACAGCCTGGACGGCATGACSGCSGTATGGYTGCTGCCGGTCGTCGCTGCCGAAGTGGCGGGCGCCAGCGGCGGGCTGCTCGCGCCGCATCTRRCCGATCCYCACGCGCAGMTMGTSACGCTYGCGACCTCCTATGTGCTGTGGGCCTATTCGGTGCCGGTCGCGTTYGGCATCCTCGCCATCCTCATCCTGCGCATGGCRCTCCACAARCTGCCGCACGAGAGCATGGCGGCGTCCTCCTGGCTGGCGCTGGGACCGATCGGCACGGGTGCTCTGGGCATGCTGGTGCTCGGGGCGGACGCGCCGGCTATCCTCGCGGCGCACGGCTGGCCGGTGTCGGTGCCGTCGCGCATGGGGATCGAAGCTCGGAGGATCGCGGGGATCAGGGATGCCCTGCTGAGGCTGTCAATCGGCCTGGAGCATGTGGACGATCTGATCGCGGGGCTGGAAAAGGGATTTAGCGCTTGAGTGAGGATCCCGATCCAGCTCCACTTTGCCGTCACGAGGAACTGGCCCGACGCGAGAACCGATTGAGGGCGGCGAAGGCTTCATCCTCCATCACGTCGGCGAAGCAGCTCCCCGCTATCGATGACCTCGAAGGCGCAAGCATCGATATACCGGACCGGCTCCCCCGTAGAGAGGGCTAGCCGCCGCGCGCCTGGATAACGGCGCGGGCCAGCATCGGTATCGAGCTGGCCGACATGACGGTATTCCACCACGATCAGCGGAGAGCCGTCGTCCCCGACGCAGCGATAACGGGCGCTCTCCTCCTCCATACGAACGTTGTCAGGACAAAGCCGTGGCGCCTGCCACGGCTCTGCCCCGTCTCGTCACGCCGCTAACAGCTCGTCGGCGGGACCGAAGAACTCATAGTGAATGCGATCGGAAGGCACGCCGGCGAGCGACAGCGTGGAAACGAACGTCCGCAGGAACGGGCGTGGCCCACAAAGATAGTAATCGGCTTCAGCGCCCATCGTTTCCTGGCGCAGCCACTCCTCGTCGATCAGACCCGCCTCATCGAAATCGCGCTCCGCCACATCCTCGGTCCGCGGCTGCTGATGGAAGGTTGTGATCCGGATGTTGGGGCGATCAGCCACAAGCGAGCGCACATGATCACCCATTGCGTGCGTCGAACCGTTGAGAGTTCCATGCGCGTAATGAACAGGCAGGTCCGGATGACGCTGGGCAATCGTCTCCAGCATCGCCACCATCGGTGTCAGCCCGACGCCGCCCGAGAGCAGCACCACAGGCCGTTCCGGACGATCGGCCAGGAAGAACTCGCCGGCAGGCGGTGCGACCTTGAGCACCGTTCCGGGTGCGGCATGATCGTGGAGCCAGTTCGAGGCGATCCCCTGCGGCTCGCGCTTGACCGAGATGCGATAGGTCGTGCCGTTCGGGGCAGCCGAGATGCTGTAGTTGCGCTTGAGCGGCGGATGACCGGGGATTTCGAGCCAGAAGGTGAGATACTGGCCCGGCTTGTGCGCGATGACGGGCCGGCCATCGGTCGGCCGTAGCACAAACGAGGTGATGATCGCGCTTTCGGGCCGCACCTCGTCAACGACGAACGTCCGCCATCCGGACCATCCGCCTTCGGCAGACGCCAGGTCGTGGTAGATATGGTCCTCACGCGCGATCAGGATGTTGGCGAGGAACCAATAGGCCTCGCCCCAGGCTCCGAGGATTTGGGGCGTCGCGGCCTCTCCCAGGACCTCCTTGATCGCGCCGAGCAGGGCTTCGGCAACGTAAGAGTAGTGCTCAGGCAGGATTTGCAGGCCGACATGCTTCTGCGCGATCCGCTCGACTGCTGGCGCCAGTGCGCCGAGATTGTCGATGTTTCGACCGTAAGCGAGGATGGCGGTCGCGAGCGCCTTGGGCTGCGAGCCCGTCTCGCCATGATGCGACTGGTTGAACAGGTCGCGGATCATCGGGTTCTCGAACATCCGCGCGTACATGACGCGCACGATTTCCAGCCCATGTGCTTCAAGGGCCGGAACGGTGGCTTTGACGAGCGCGATCGTCTGCTCGCTCAAGGGCTGCGACATAAGGTCTCCTGCTGAATGGGGCGGTCATTTGACCGTCGAGGATAGGGATCAGCCGCTGGGCGGCTCGTTATAGAAATCGACCTGCATCTTCATGGCCCCGAGCGGTTCCACGAAATGCGGTTGCTCGGGCAGGATCAGCCCGGGCACACCCGGCGTGATGATCGTCTCCGATACCGGGTCAAGGTAGGTGAGCTTCAACCTGCCCTCCGTCACCCGGATCACACCCCACACCTCGGCCTTCGTGCGATGCTCGCTGCGCAAGGCGGCAGGGAGCGTCGCCTCATTGAACACCGGGGTAGAGCGGTAGGGAATGGCGGCGCTCATCTCAGGCGGCCTTGCGATCTTGCGCGGACGGGAGCTTGAAGAACATTGCGAGCTGAAGGCTTTCCGCAATGCGGGCCGCCTTGGCTTGGAGAGCCGCTGCGGCAGCAGGCGCCATCACGCCCTCGGTGACCATGGCCCACAATGACAGCCAGCGATCGAACAGGGCGGGGGTAATGCGTCCGGTATGCCGGAGGTGCGCCGCAACGGGATTGCCCTTGTAGCGCCCACTGGTCAGCATCACCGACGACCAGAACGCGGTGAGCTTATCCAGATGCTCGGGCCAGTCGGGAATCGCGGCATTGAAGATCGGGCCGAGTTCGGCGTCCTCCCGAACCCGCGCGTAGAACAGGGCGATAAGCCGCTCCAGCCCTTGCTCGTCGATCTCAGCGAAACCGCTCACGAGTCGTGCTCCAATCATGTACCAGGTATGCATCTAATCAGCAGCTTTGAAACATGCAACGGAAATACATATAAGCGGCACCGGCCAATGAGGCCTTGACCGGGAGACCCAATGCGGCTGACGCGCTACACCGATTATGCGATGCGGGTGCTTCTTTACGTCGGCGCGCGCCCCGAGCGGCTGTGCTCGATCGCGGAAATCTCGCGTGCCTATGGGATTTCCCAAAACCACCTGATGAAGGTGGTCCATGACCTCGGCAAAGCCGGCTATCTCGCCAGCGCTCGCGGCAGGTTCGGGGGTATCAAGCTCGGGCGAGCACCTGAGGACATCATCGTCGGCGCTGTCGTTCGGCACACCGAAGACGGCTTCGATCTCGTGGATTGCGGCACATGCATCATTGCCCCGGCCTGTGGACTGACCGGTGCCCTTCGCGAGGCGTTGGCTGCCTTTCTGGCTGTTCTCGATGGCTATACACTCGCCGACTTGCTCGCGAAACGTAGCGAAATAGCGAACCTGTTCGCTCCGAAGGCGGCTTGAGTGCCAAACAGGCCGATGTCGTGGACGCAATCCAAACGCGGCCCCATAGCCCTGTCCATGAAGACTCATCACTTAATGCTTCTGTGCCTCGCCGGCTGCGGCAACATGCCCAAGGACCCGGAGGGTACGCTCGATCGCATTCGTCAAGAACACGTCATCAGGGTCGGCCGTGTTGAGGGTGGGTCGGCTGCCGATGCGTCAGACTGGCGACGGGTTCTGGCACGCGTGGAGGCATCGACGGGAGCGAAGCCGGTCTTCCAACCCGGCATGCTGGAGCCGTTGCTGCTGGACCTGGAGGCGGGCAAGCTCGACCTCGTGGTGGGTGGACGTTTCGACGAGAAGACACCGTGGAAAACGCGAGTGACCCTCGGTCCGCCAATCGCGAAGGCCGAAACGCCAATTGGTACGACCGCCAGTCACATCGTTGCGCGGAACGGCGAGAATGCGTGGATCATGTTGGTCCAGCGCGAAGCTAAGGCGGCGGGGAAAGAGCCGTGAGAGAAGGAATCCCCGATCAACTGCAAGGCGCCATGCGCCGTGCCGAGCGCCTTGAGTGGTGGTCCATCGCGTGGACGATCAGCGTGATCGTGGTCATGGGCGCGGCGATGGGTTCGAGCCAGACCATGAAGACGGCCTGGATCGAAGATTGTCTCAGCCTGATCCCGCCGGCGGTCTTCCTGATCTCGGCGCGCGTGGAACGTCGTCCCGCTAACGCGCGCTTTCCCAACGGGTTCGCGCGCGTACCGAGCCTCGCTTTCGTCATCGCCGCTACGGCGCTTACGGCCTTGGGCAGCACGTTGCTGGTCGATTCCGCGATGAGCCTGGTCTCGCAGGAGCACGCGACCGTGGCCGCGGTCCATATCTTTGGGAAAGAGATATGGCTGGGATGGATCATGGTGGCAGCGCAGGTCTACTCGATCGTCGTGCCTGTGGTGCTCGGATGGCTGAAACTGCCCTTGGCAAAGCAGCTCAACGACAAGACACTCTTTACCGATGCCATGACCCAGAAGGCGAACTGGATGACCGGGATCGCGGGAATAGGCGGCGTGATCGGCATCCGACTTGGGTACTGGTGGGCGGACGCGGTGGCTGCCGGGCTGATCTCGCTCGACATTCTCAACGACGGCATACGAGCGCTTCGAGCGGCATCGGCCGAACTCGTCGATGGGGCGCCGCGGGCACTGGACAGCGACGATATCGCGGAGGATGCCTCAGCGCTACACGCCGTACTCGATGCACGGTTCCCCGGTGCCGAGATACATCTGCGGGAAACCGGCCGCGTGATCAGCGCTCAGATCGTCGGCGCGACGCCGCCTGACGATACGCTCGATGTCCGTGATTATTGGCCGGGCGATCCCGATCGCGCTTGGCGGCTAGGGCACATCAGCTTCGTCCCGCCCCGCTCCGATCGGGGCGATGTACCTGGAAACTGAGGACTCCCGGCGAGCTGAGACTACCCGACTCCGTATTCCACTTTTCGTATGCGCTGTTCGGCTTAAGCAAGTAGTTGATCGCTGAGACCTGATTCCTACCCTCTTGTCATTTGCGCCAGTGTCCGTCGTCAGAACATTCGGCACAACTCGCGACGTAGATTAGCGGAGTGCGGACCTCGTCAGGGGGTTGATGTTAGGCGGCGAACTTGCGGTGCTGCAAGCGCCGATGTTCGATGGTCTGTCGCTTGATCCTTTCGCGCAGTTTGATGATTGCCGGAGCCCTGCCGAAGTAGGCGTCGGCAGGCGTCACGTTGGCCAGGCTCTCGCGGTATCGCTGGTGATTGTAGTGCTCGACGAAGGTCTCGATGTGGGCTTCGAGGTCACCGGGCAGGAAGTAGTTTTCCAGCAAGATGCGGTTTTTCAGGGTCTGGTGCCAGCGCTCGATCTTGCCCTGGGTTTGGGGATGGCACGGGGCGCCGCGGACATGGCTCATCTTCCGGGCCTCGATGTATTCCGCCAGCTCACCCGCGATGTAGCTGGGGCCATTATCGCTGAGTAGCCGGGGTTTGTGCAGCACCGTGGCGCTGTCGCAACCAGAAGCCGCCAGGGCGAAATCCAGCGTGTCGGTGACGTCCTCGGCTCGCATGTTGGTGCACAGCTTCCAGGCGATGATGTAGCGTGAGAAGTCGTCAAGCACGGTCGACAGATACATCCAGCCCCACCCGATGATCTTGAAGTAGGTGAAGTCGGTCTGCCACATCTCGTTCGGCCGCGTGGTTTTCGTGTGGAACTGATCGGCAGCCTTGATCACGACATAGGCCGGGCTGGTGATCAGGTCGTGGGCCTTCAACAGGCGGTAAACCGTGGATTCCGACACGAAGTAGCGCTGCCCATCGGTGAAGCGCACGGCCAGTTCCCGGGGGCTCAGCTCAGACTGTTCCAGCGCCAGCTCGATGATCTGGTCGTGGATGCCCGCCGGGATGCGGTTCCACACCCGGCTCGGCGCCGATGGCCGATCTTCCAACGCCTCCGGCCCGCCTTCGAGGTAGCGATCATACCAGCGGTAGAATGTCCGACGAGGGATGCCGAGTTGGTCCAGCGTGCGCTTGGCCGACAGGTGCGACTGCTCGACGGTTCTGATGATCTCGAGCTTCTCGGATGCGGGATACCTCATTCGTCGTTGCCCCCATCCGCGACCATGCTTTTTTGAGCAGACGGTTTTCCAGTGTCAGATCGGCCACGCATTCCTTCAGGGCCCGGGCTTCGCGGCGCAGGTCCTGGACCTCTCCGGTGGTCGCGGCACGGGCGGTGTCGCCGGCCAGGCGGCGCTTGCCAGCTTCCATGAACTCCTTCGACCAGGTGTAATACAGGCTCTGGGCAATGCCTTCCTTGCGGCATAGCTTGGCGATGCTGTCTTCCCCGCGCAGGCCATCCAGCACGATGCGGATCTTGTCCTCGGCCGAAAAGTGGCGCCGGGTCTGTCGGCGGATGTCCTTCACTACCCGCTCTGCTGGGGCCTTGGCGGGCGATTTTACATTGGAGGATCTGGGCTTCATCTTCGTTCCTTCGTCACTACGACGAAGCCCAGATCCTCCTTAAATCACAACCTCAAATCTGTGCCATTGGTGCTGACGGCGGACACGCGACCTTGGTGAGCTTCGAATCCGTGCCCGCGGACTTGAACGCGAACGCGGCCCCGGCTGCCGCGGTGCTGGCGACGGCCGCTCCAACGAGCACCTTCTGCTTCGTGTCCATCAGACTGTCCCTCTCTCAAGSGGCCGCGCGACCGACGTGTTCCTGCTCGTCCTCTCCTCATCACCAGCGGATGCAATCTTGAACGCCAAGATTTGTGCGCGGTGGATCTGGGGAGGCTCGGCGAACAGCGAAGCAGCGCTTCCSGATAGCGCCGTGCCGATTTCGCCCGACAGATGCGTCTCGCGCCCTGCCTCGTCGGCGAAGGTATCGAGGATGGCGAACCGAGTCTTTCCGAGACGCAGAGCGTACCACGACAGGGTGCCAGGCTCCCGCTCCACGGCCGATCGGGCTCCTTGGAGGAAGCGGGCAACCTCTTCCTCCGCACCGTCCCGTGCTTCAAGCGGAACATGCAGGGCCAAGCGCGGCAGGGCGTCCGCCGCCGGCACCTTGAGGG
>QDFQ01000013.1 GCA_003075315.1 Arthrobacter sp. TPD3018
GCGCCTGACTGAGCGCGCGGCAGTAGCCGCAGTGGAAATCGGAGAAGACGGTGACCGTCTGCGTGCCCGAACCCCACGCGATCGCACCCTTGCTCGACAGCCGCGTCACATCGAGCGTGCGGGCGACGGCGGGCTGGGTCGTGACTCGCGCACCCGCCCGCGCCGCGCCGGCCTCGGGCGCATCGGGCGTGGCATTGGCCTTCGCCGCGCCGCCCACCAGCATATCGGGATTGAGCGCGAGCAGCTTGGCGGCGGTCAGATCCTGCCGCGTCTCCATGTCATAGACGCGGCCGATGACGAGATAGCGCGCCGACTTGTCGACGTAGAACAAGTTCGCACCCGCCACGACCTCGCACAGCCCGTCGACCTTGGAGCAGTCGATCGCATCGACCTTGGTCTTGGGAAGCCGCTTCTGCAGCGCGACCTGGACCTGCGCGCCGATCGGCGCTTCGGCCGAGCCGGTCAGCAGCATCGCCGCCCCCGCCATCGCGCCGATCATGATAGTATTTGCCATGTGACCGCCTCCTTCCGGGCTCAGTTCTGGATGAAGACGCCTTCGAGGAAGACGATCTCGACATCGATGCCGGTCGGCATCTCGATGATGGGCTGGTACTGTTCGGCGCGCTCGATCAGGTATTTGCTGACCATGTCGGCCGACTGCGCGACGCCGTTGCCGATCCCGGCCTGGGCGATATCGCCGATGCCGAGTTGCTGGCGCTTGCCGTTGACGGTGACGTTGGTGCCCTGGAGCAGCATGTCGGTGTTGGCCGAGAAGCCACGCCCGAACCCGCCCGCTATCCCGGCGATGAAGGCCTGGGTGACGAGCCCGCCTTCGCGACTGACGACACGGCCGCGCACGCCGGTCTTGCCGGCGAAGCTGATGAAGCCCTTCACGTCCGACACCGCGAACCGGCCATTGGCCTGCGGACAGGTCATCCGCTGCAGCTTCACATAGACCTTCTCGGAAGAGAGATCGCCGCGCGCCGCGCCGTTGATGACGCAGCCTTCGATCCGCGTCGTGAGCAGCTTGCCGTTCTGGTAGACCGAGCGCGCCGGGCCGGTGATGCGCAGGATCACCGGCAGCGGATCGGTCTGCGACTGCACCCCCGCCGAGGCGTCGACGCCGACGATGACCTTCGCCTTCGCGATCGAGTTGGGCGGCAGGTAATTGGGGCTGTCGGTGTAGCTGGTCGTGCCACCCGAGATCCGAGTCGCGGTGCCCGAGGGGCCGCCCTCGAACGACACCAGCTTGATCGAGCGCGACTGCGACACCGCAGCCGCTGCCGCCTCGCCCGCCGTCATCGGCGCGCCGGGAGTGCGGTAATTGGGCTGGCCGGGGCCATACATCTGCGTCGGAGCCGGCGCGGCCGGCGCGGCGTTACGCTGCGCGATCTGCTGGCGAAGCTGGTCGTTCTCCTGCTGATAGGCGCTCATGACCCGCTGGCCATCGCTCGCCATCGACTGCTTCTCGCCCTGGAGCGCGGCGATCTGCGCCTGCAACTGCTCCATCTGCGCGCGCTGGCCGTCGACGCCCTTCAGCTGATTGTTGATCGACTGCATCTGCGCTTCGGATGCGGCCTGCCATTCACGCTGCGACATGTTCCGGTTGACCATGTCGTCGGTGGTGATCTTCACCTCCTTCCCGTCGGTGCCGACCGGCTTCAGCTTGGCATCGTCGCCCATGACGTACCAGGAGCCCAGCACCAGCGCGACGGCGCCACCACAGCCGAGGTAGAGCAGCTGCTTCTTGCGGACGGCATCGTTGCCGGCCATCAGCTCGCTGTCCCCGCCCTCCTCCGGCTCGGTATCGAGCTGCTTGGCACGGTTACGCTGGAAGATGTCCTTGAGGCTCATGGCCGCACTCCGTTGGCGAGGCCCGAAGGCGTGACGATATAGGCGGTGGTGGCTTCACCGGGCTTGAGGTTGGGGTTGGCGACCGAGACCGCGATCGCGTTCGACGGTGCGATCGTTCCCTCGCCCAGCGCGACCGGAACCTTGCCCCGGTTCTCGATCCTGAGCGTGCGGCCTGCGAGGCTGGCGCCGCGATACTCGGCGACCATCTGGACCTTGAGCGAGCCAATCATCACCGGGTCGGTGACCGCGGGCCTGACCTCGAACCCTTCGAGCGGCGCGGACTGGAACATCGCCTGGACCAGCGTGGCGGACGCCTCCTGCGGCGATGCCGCGACGGCCGCGACCTGCGTTTCCGCGGCGCCACCGATATCCTTGTTCTCGACGAACACCTGCTGCGCGTCGTCGCCGGCGAGCCGGCACGAGAATTTGTACACATAACCCTTCGACGTCGTGCCGAAGAACGACACGTTCGGCCGCGAATAGGCTTCCGGGACCGACACATAGATGTCGCCCCGGGTCGGTTCATTGACCACGGTGAAATCGTCGGTATCGACCCCGGTGGTCAGCTTCGAGACGCTGGCGAAGCGATCGTCCTTGAGGCTGACGCGGGTCAGCCCCGACTTCGACATCGTGCAGGCGACCTCGCTGTTGTCCTTTGCCAGCACATGCTCGTCGGCGAATGCCGGCGCGGCGAGGACCACGCCGCCCGCCACGATCATCCCCGCCCCGATCAGGCGCGATAGCGAACACAGGCGCGATGCGAAGGCGGTCCCGCCCCCGATCAGCCCGACTGCGACCCAGGCGGTCATGCGTCGTCTCCGATGGTTGCCGCGGCGTCCTTGTCGGCCTTGGTGACCATCCCGAAGCCCTTGAGCTGGAGGGTCAGGCCGCGATACGCCCAATAGAAGCGGAAGGTCTTCGGCTCGGCGGTGACCGACTTCGAGCCGACGACGGTGTGCAGCGTGCCGGTCACTTCCGAGGTCAGTTTCTCGGGATCGACCTTCATGCCGGCGAGCGTGAAATACTGGCTGATGCTCGATCCGCGCTGCTCGTTGAGGATCTTCATCAGGTCGCGCTTGAGCGAACCATGTGCTTCCGGCGTGGCGATCGCCAGGATCGAGTCCATCCAGTATTCGAGATTTTCGGGCGAGCGGTTGAGCGTCATCAGCGCGGTGTCGCGCGTGACCATCTCCAGATACTGCTCGCTGACCCCGCTCGACGAGAGCGTCAACGGGGAGCGGACGATCGGCTGCAGGACGATCTCCCGGTCACGGGTCGCGCCGACCAGGAACAGCAGCACCACGAGGCCCGCGAGGACCAGCGCGACGATGCCGAGCATGTTGCGCTGCTTGAGGACGCGCTGCGACTGCGCGAGACCGACAGAATAATCCATTTAGCCCACCATCACGCGAAGGTGGGAGGGCGGCGTCGCCTTCAGCCCGGTAAAACTCGACGGCAGGTGCCAGTAGGCCATGTGGAGAATCCACGACGTGGCCTTGCCGGCTTTGAGTTTCCGAAATCCCCACCATCCGAGCAACGAGACCATCAATCCGATCACGACGTGCTGCGACAGGATCCCCCAGATGAAGGGGATCGCCATCGCGAGGAACTCGTCCAGCGTCCAGAAGCCGATCAGCTCCGGGTCGTCGAGATGCGAAGGGATGGTGTACCGGTCCATAAGCTAAGCCGCCCTCCCAGCGGTTGATCCAGCCGACGCCTCAGATCGTCGCGGTGACGGTCGAGGTGACGATCGGGATACCCGTGCCCGCGCCGACACCGACGGCGACGGGAACGGCCACCTGGCCGAGGCTGAAGCGGCCCGACGCCAGCGCGACGATGCCGCCGGCCAGGCTCATGACGGTGATGATCTTGCCGCCCGAGCCCTCGAGGAAGTCCGTGAACTTCGTCAGCGCGGTATTGAACGTCGTATCGGCGCCGGCGAACGCCGCCGACGCGCCCAGGACCATCACCATCGCGATGATCGCCAGGCCGAGAAGGACGCCATTGATCTGGCCACCCTTCGGCATTGAAAGTGCAGACATGCTCTTTCCCCTTGAAAGACGAAGCGGATTGCTGCGTCACCCTTAAAAGGGAGGAAGAAACTGACTCCCGCAAGATGGAAAAAAATTACACTATTTGTCTCGCGCCAAGTACATCTTGGTCGCCCGGAACAACGCCCCGCCTACTGCGGATTCTAAGGCGGTATGACTTGGATCAGTGTAAAAAAATTACACTATTTGTTGATGCGCCTTGCCGGAGGAGATCCGGTTACGCATCGTATCGCATCTGGTCGGCTTTATGCGGCCGATGGCGACACCCGCCGCTTTGTCGTACGGTCCGATATGCCCCAGGCGCTTTATACCTTCAAAGTGGATCACTCGCTGTTCCGCCTCGCCGTGGATGCGATGCGCATTCATTCATTGGCCACATGCGGATTTGAGACTGTTTCCGCTACCTCTATGAAAGGGTTGGAGAATTTCGTCGTTTGCCGTGATCCTGCCCCCTTTGTTCACGAGGCGCGAGATGCCGACATCCCCGGTCCGATTCGGGTCACGTTACGCATTCAGATGCACCAGAATGACCTGTTTCAGCGCGCGCGTGCCCATGCTGGCGACGCATCCGGATCGCTTGCGCCAATTCGGCTCACCTTCATTATCGGGCTACTCGCCGCATTTCATGTAACATTTACGGAGAGTTCATGAATCGCGCTGCGTGGCGGTGGTTGACAACGTGAACGGATAGATGCGTATTAGACCCCTAACGGGGGTCGCAGTATGTACCACCAGTCTACAAAGGCTTCAGTCTGCGAAGATCGGCAACAACGTCTTCACGCGTTGTTCATGGCTGAGTGGCGTCTGAAGAAAGTGACAAATGCCGAAATGGCTCGCCGCCTCGGCAAGAGCCTTAGCCTCGTCAACAAAATCCGAGCCGGCCAAACGCCCTTCACAGGGCGACTGACCGACCAGTTTGTTGATATCCTGCAGATCGACCCTGTCCGCGCCTATATCGCCGTCGACATCCTTCACGAGCCGATGGTGTACTACAGCCCGAGGTTCGCGACCGCAGTTACCAAAAGCCTCGAGTATTTCTCGGCAATCCTTTCCGATCCCGACATCCCCGAGATAGTGACTGGCTCCGAACGCGGCATCGGTCGAACTGGGCTGACCGGCTGAAGTCGGTCGTCGACACTACCAGTCTCGAAATGTACCGCCCCGTCTTACCGTCACATCACCTTGCGCTAAGCGTCCGAGTGGCAGAATGACGCTTGCTTATGCCCAGCGACCCATCCGAGATCAAAAAAAGCACGCGGTCCATGCGCCTGAAAAAGGAGCGGGAAGACAATGCGGGGTACCGGCGGTCGACCGTGGCGCTGTCGCCCGTAGCATTAGCGATCGCAGAGCGACTTCAGGATCGTCTGGGCCTCGGCTCCAGGGAAGCTGTCATCAACGCGGTTTTCGAGCGCATCGACTCCGATCGATATCTCAAATACGAATTTCTAGGGCCAGAGGGCTTCCGTTCGCCACCATCGCTGGCCGAACCCGAGGCTTCAAACCACGAGACAGCGGACCACGGACATGCGGCAAAGGCCACCAGCTGACGAGTCGGGTCATGCCATTGTCGATTTTCTCGACGAGCATCGACTGCCGCACAGCCCCGAGAATTACGGCTTCGCTCACACCTATTTCGAAGGTGCTGACGAGGCCCATTTCATGGCCGTCGCCAATCTGATCGACGGCGGTTATCGCCTCCGACAGGAAGACGTGCGAGCGATTTCGGCACCAGCGGATCTCCATGGCACCGCGACGACGATCGGCGAGCTCTCAACAGAGGTCATGCACATGGCGTCACCTCAAGCTTTGTACGCTGAACAACGATTTTCCGGACATAATGTGAACATTGGTGTCAGGCAGCGGCGCGAAGGTACTGGTAGAGGGTTTCGCGGCTGATGCCCATGTCGCGCGCGATGGTCGCCTTGCGTTCACCGGCGGCAACGCGGCGGTGCAGATCGGCAATCATCTCATCCGAGAGCGACCGTTTCCGCCCCCGATAGGCGCCGCGCTGCCGAGCGATCGCAATGCCTTCGCGTTGCCGTTCGCGGATCAGGGCGCGCTCGAACTCAGCAAACGCACCCATGACCGAGAGCATCAGATTGGCCATCGGGGAGTCCTCCCCCGAGAAGGACAGGCTTTCCTTCTCAAACTCGATCCGGATACCTCGCTTGGTGAGGCCCTGGACCAGCTTGCGCAGGTCATCCAGATTGCGGGCCAACCGATCCATGCTGTGGACGACGACGGTATCGCCTTCGCGGGCGAAAGTGAGCAGAGCCTCAAGCTGGGGGCGGTTGACGTCCTTGCCCGATGCCTTGTCGGTGAAGGTCCGATCGAGCGACTGACCTTCCAATTGGCGATCCACATTCTGATCGAACGTGCTGACCCGGACATAGCCGATCCGTTGCCCCTTCACTGCGCACTCTCTCCATCAAAATGTCAGGTTGAAATCTATGATACGCAACGACATTCGTCAACAAATTCCGTTTAGTACCCTAATCTGACAGAAACCGCGGTAGCGCCCTGACGTCCGGTTAGGCTATACTCCAAGCTGACATCACAAAATCAAATCCCTCAAAGATGGCGTCAATTGCCTTGATGGGGTAAAAACTGGAGTGCTTCCAGGATGGGACATTCGGCAACGTCATCTCCAGTGCATCTGGCTAACGTGGTCGCCAGCGTCACCTCTATCTTCTGCAAATCTGCAATGCGGCGGCGGACATCTTCAAGGTGGAGTTCGGTTCTCGCCATAACCTCCGCGCAGGTTTGTGCACCGGTATCGGTGAGCGACAACAATGACCGTATCTCATCCATTGCATAGCCAAGGTCGCGCGCGCGCAGGATGAACTGCAACCTTTGCACCAGTTCCGGCGAATAGACGCGGTAGCCGTTGGAACTGCGAGGCGGCCCCGGCAGCAATCCCACCTTCTCGTAATAGCGGATGGTTTCGAGATTGCAGCCTGTTTTCCGGGCAAGCTGGGCACGCAAGATGCCGACCTGTTGCTCCATGAAAATACCTCTTGAGTCTGTAGTGGCTACAGAGCCTACACTGCGAATCACTCAGTTGGAACAAGGGATTCAAGCCATGGTCTCAACGCCGGAAGCGGGACAGCCAGCCCTCACCGAAAACCACGAGCCGAAGCAGGCAAACTGGGTTGCGGCGGGCGCATTGATCGGCGCGGGGCTCGCCTCGGCTTGCTGCGTCGTCCCGCTACTGTTGGTTATGCTCGGAATTTCCGGCGCGTGGATCGCCAACCTGACGGCGCTCGAACCTTACAAGCCCTATGTCGCAGGCGTAACGCTCGCGCTGCTCGGCTACGGCTTCTGGCATGTCTATTTCAAGCCGAAACCGCCCTGTGAAGACGGTTCCTACTGCGCTCGTCCACAATCGGCTTGGACCACCAAGGCGGTGCTGTGGCTGGGCCTTGCCGTCGCCATCCTGGCGCTCACCATCGACTGGTGGGCACCCTGGTTCTATTGAAAGGAAATACCCATGAAAAAGACAGTATGTATCGCTATGGCCGTGCTGGCTATGGCTGGCGGCGGGGTCGCCTATGCAGTTAGTGGCACGGCGCAAGATCGCCCCGCGGCTACCGCAACCGCTCAGAAGCAAACCACCTTTGCCATAGAGAACATGACCTGCGCCACCTGCCCGATCACCGTGAAGAAGGCGATGGAAGGCGTCGCCGGGGTAACGGCGGTCACGGTCGATTTCGCAGCCAAGACCGCGCGCGCAACCTATAACCCGCGCCGCACCAATGCTGCTGCGATTGCCGCTGCATCAACCAACGCGGGTTATCCGGCGCGCGCTATTCAAAACTGAGCGGGGCGCCGCCAGCGCCTCAAGAAAGCGATAAGCAATGAACGACTGTTGCAACCGCCCCGGGCAGGAAGGATTTGACGTGGCCGTCATCGGCGCGGGTTCTGCCGGGTTCTCCGCCGCGATCGCCGCTGCCGATCTGGGCGCGAAAGTGGCGCTCGTCGGTCACGGCACGATTGGCGGCACCTGTGTCAATGTTGGCTGCGTTCCTTCCAAGACGCTGATCCGCGCCGCCGAAGCGGTGCATGGTGGGCTTGCCGCCGCGCGCTTTCCCGGCCTTGGGGGCGCTGTCCAGATGGATGACTGGTCCGTATTGGCGGCGTCGAAGGACGATCTTGTCACGACGCTGCGCCAAAAAAAATATGTCGATCTGCTGCCCGCCTATGACGGTGTGAGCTATATCGAGGGCAAGGCACGCTTTGCCGATGGTGCGCTGATTGTCGGCGATGCGCCCATGAAGGTCGGCAAGGTCATATTGGCGATGGGTGCGCACGCCGCCGTGCCGCCGATTCCGGGGATGGACAGCGTGCCCTACCTAACCAGCACATCGGCGCTGGCGCTGGATCGCTTGCCCAAATCGCTGCTGGTGATCGGTGGCGGGGTGATCGGGGTAGAACTGGGACAGATGTTTTCGCGTCTGGGCGTTGATGTCACCATCTGCTGCCGAAGCCGCCTGCTCCCCGAAATGGACCCGGAAGTGAGTGCCGCGCTGAAAAACTATTTGGAAGCCGAGGGCGTGCGGGTTTGCGCAGGTGTCGGCTATCAGCGTATCGCCCAAACACAGAGCGGGGTCGAATTGACCTGCGAGGGGCATTGTGACACCGTCGCGGCGGAACAGGTGCTCATCGCCACCGGACGCCGACCCAATAGCGACGGGCTTGGGCTGGAGGAGCGCGGCATAGTGCTTGCCCGTAATGGTGGAATCGTCGTCGATGACCACCTCGAAACGTCGGTTCCAGGCATTTACGCGGCGGGCGATGTAACGGGACGGGACCAGTTCGTCTACATGGCCGCCTATGGCGCAAAACTGGCCGCGCGCAACGCGGTGACGGGCAACCAATACCGCTACGACAATTCCTCCATGCCATCCGTCGTCTTCACCGACCCGCAAGTCGCCAGCGCCGGCCTCACTGAAACGACAGCACGGGCGCAAGGCCTGGACATCAAGGTTTCGCTGCTCCCGCTCGATGCTGTGCCAAGGGCACTGGCAGCACGCGATACGCGGGGTCTCATCAAACTGATTGCCGACAAGGCGAACGACCGTTTGCTGGGCGGCCAGATCATGGCACCCGAAGGCGCGGATTCGATCCAGACACTGGTGCTGGCGATCAAACACGGCATGACCACCCTGGAATTGGGTGCAACGATATTTCCTTACCTGACCACTGTGGAAGGCCTCAAACTGGCGGCCCAAACGTTTGATAAGGATGTCGCCAAACTGTCTTGCTGCGCCGGGTGATTGCTCGGGGATCAACCGGCAACGAATGGCCTCCCTCCAGTGCAAGCCGCTTTGGTGTCAATTTTGTTATTCGCCTCAGCGGGAGAGCAAAATGGCACGACGCCGACTTCTGACCGGAGACGAGCGCCGGCGCCTGTTCGATCCTCCTGTCCAAGAAACCGCGATCATTGGGCATTATACCCTTTCTGCGGAAGATGTTGAATTGGTTGGGCGCCGCTATGGTCCAGCAAATCGCCTCGGTCTGGCTGCACAAATCGCTTTGATGCGACATCCCGGCTTTGGTCTGCAACCCGAGATCGGGCTTCCCGACGTCATTCTTCAGTACCTCGCGGCACAGTTATTCGTCGATCCTTCCTCCTTCTCTGCATATGGTCAGCGCGCGCAAACCCGTACCGATCATGCCGATCTCGTGGCGCGTTATCTTGGCATACGCCCGTTTCGACGCGGCGACCTGGCACTTGCCCTGAATCTTGCCGCGCAAGCCGCCGAGTATACAGACAGAGGTGAACCGATTGTTCGCGCCCTCATGGTTGGCCTGAAGGGTGAGCGGTTCATTCTTCCGTCAGGCGACACACTGGAACGCGCCGGTCTTGCTGGCCGGGCACGCGCACGCAAAGCTGCCGCAGCCGCAATCGTCGAAGGCCTCAGCTCTGCTGAACTGACACGGCTAGACGAACTCGTAATCAACAACCCGGATTTCGGCATGACACCGCTGGCGTGGTTGCGTAATTTCGAAGAAGCCCCGACTGCGGCCAATATCAATGGCTTGCTTGAGCGCCTGCGCTATGTTCGCGGCATAGGTATCCACCCGGTAGTTGGGGGCGCCATTCCGGAATTCCGCTTTGCCCAATTTGTCCGCGAGGGCGGCGTGGCACCGGCATTCCTGCTTTCGGATTACAGCGTCAATCGCAGGCGGGCGACGTTGACGGCCGCAGTGATCGACCTTGAGGCCAGACTTGCCGATGCCGCGATCCAAATGTTTGACCGACTTATCGGCGGCATGTTCACGCGCGCGCGGCGTGGGCGCGAGCGTCGCTACCAAGATAGTATTCAGTCGGTGGGGCAACTCATGCGGCTGTTTGGCGCCACGATTACAGCACTTGATGAGGCTGTCCAGAATGGCGGCGATCCGCTCGAATTGATTGACGAAGCGGTGGGCTGGCACCGGCTTGTTGCGGCAAAGGCCCAAGTAGATGCCCTTGCTGATCTTGCCGGCGAGGACGCACTGGTAACGGCAACCGAGCGTTACGCCACGCTACGGCGTTTCAGCCCGGCATTTCTGGACGCCTTCACCTTCAAGGCGTCTGGAACAGGGACGGCACTGATCAAAGCCATCGATGTCATTCGCGATGCGAACACACGAAAGTCGCGCGACCTTCCCGATGGCGTTCCACTGCCATTCCCCAATCGGCAGTGGAAGCGTCTCATCACCGAAAGCGGCCGTATCGACCGCCGACGTTATGAAATTGCGATCATGGCAACCTTGCGTGATCGTTTGCGCGCCGGTGATGTATGGATCGAGGGAACCCGCAACTATCAGCGCTTCGATGCCTATTTGCTGGGTCGGCGCGACGCCGCCAAAGTGGCGGATGTGCTTCCGTTCGATTCAAATGCTGCATCCTACCTCGCTGACCGGGCACGAAATCTTGACTGGCGGCTGCGCCGATTTGCCAAGCAGTTGAAAACAAACAAGCTTGAGGGAGTGTCGCTCGAACGAGACCGGCTCAAGCTTCAGCAAATGCCGCCTGTCACCCCACCGGAAGCTGAAGCCCTCGATCGCAAGCTCGATACCCTGCTTCCCCGCGTGCGCATCACCGAGCTGCTGCTTGAAGTCGCCGAACGCACTGGTTTTTTGAACGCATTCCGTGACCTGCGCTCAGGCAAGGAGCACGACAACCCCAGCACGGTACTCGCCGCAATTCTGGCTGATGGCACCAACCTCGGGCTGGAGCGGATGGCCAATGCCAGCGAAGGCGTCAGCTATGCCCAACTCGCATGGACCCACAACTGGTATCTTTCACCCGAGAACTATCAGGCCGCGCTGGCCATGATCATCTCAGCCCATCACGAATTACCCTTCGCGCGGCATTGGGGCGCTGGCACCAGTTCGTCGTCCGATGGCCAGTTCTTCCGGTCGGGGCGGAGCCGTTCAGGGGCGGCGGACGTCAATGCCAAATATGGCGCCGAACCTGGCGTGAAAATCTATTCTCACCTTTCCGATCACTTCGCATCATTCGGATCACGGATCATGTCCGCGACGGCAGGTGAAGCGCCTTACGTGCTCGACGGGCTTGTCCTGGGCGCCGGCAACCTTCCGTTGCATGAGCACTATACCGATACCGGCGGCGCCACCGATCATGTTTTCGCACTCTGCCACCTACTCGGGTTCCGCTTCGCGCCACGGCTGCGCGATATTGGCGACCGCAAGCTGGGTTCGATCGCTGCGCCATCGACATACAAGGGCATCGAAAATCTGATGGGCCGCACCATCAAAACGGCAGCGATCGAGGCCGATTGGGATGACATCGTCAGGATTGTCGCCTCAATCAAGGATGGCACGGTGGCGCCGTCAGTAATCTTGCGAAAACTTGCCGCCTACAAACGCCAGAACAGGCTGGATTTTGCATTGGCTGAACTGGGCCGTATCGAGCGCACTTTGTTCACGCTCGATTGGCTTGAACAACCGGAACTGCGACGTGCCTGTCAGGCCGGTCTCAACAAAGGCGAGGCGAGGCACACGCTTGCCGCCGCCATCTATACCAACCGGCAGGGTCGGTTCACCGATCGCTCGCTGGAAAATCAGGAATTTCGCGCATCTGGGCTGAACCTGCTGATTGCGGCGATTTCCTACTGGAACACGGTCTATCTCGACCGGGCCGCCCAGCACCTCAACGCTGTCGGCACGACGTTCGATGCGGCACTGCTTGCGCACCTTTCTCCGATGGGCTGGGCGCACATCAGTCTGACCGGCGATTACCTCTGGGAGCAGGCCAGGCGACTTCCAGCAGGTGAATTCCACCCACTCAACGAGCCAATGGCGCGGTTGCGGGGCGACAACCACGGCATGGCGGAACCGGCTAGCAGTCACTTTCACAACGACAGCACCAGTAACCCTTGGCGCGCTGCCTCCCCAACTTTTACCACCTGTGCATCGGGTGCTGGCTGGCGGAGGTAGACGGTGAGATCGGTCAGCAATGTCGAAAGCGGATGCGATCGGAAATGACCGGCCAAGCCGACCGCCTCCTGGGCTATGGCGATCGACCGCGTTGCTGCATCGGCCACGCTGAGCCGAGCGGCGGCAACACGGGCAAGCCTCGCGTCCTCAGGCCCGTCGAACCATGCGGTTGCCGTGCGCTGGATAGTTGCAGCTGCCGCTTCGGCCAATTGAAATAGAGCCGCCAGGCGAGCCGCCTGAAAAGGGTCTTGCGCTCGGTTGGTCGAGATCAGATGGTCGCGTGTCCGATCGAAGACTCCGGCTATCCCGCCCGCATGTACAGCGGTGAACCGTAACGCCCCGCCGCTGAAATGAGGTTCACGTGCATAATCACCAGGTTTGCCGATGAAGTCGTGGTCGCAAACTCTGACGTTATTCCAGCGGACGATGTGGGTTTCGGACCGCTGCATGCCGGTCACATGCCACCAGGATCGATCGATCTCAGGCGACGTCCGTGCGAGATCGAGGAGCAATAGCTGAGTGCCGGCGGGGGTGTCCGCGGTCACGAGAGCATGGGTCAGCACGCCGGCGCCTGAAGCGAAGCTTTTGCCCCCTGCAAGGCAGCCATCGATCACCCGAAGTGGCTCGCCCTCGAGGGCCGCGTTCCAGACCCCGACCATCGTACTACGGTTGGATGCACGCGCGCTTTCCAGTTGATCGTGGGTGCCGTAACGACGCAGGATCTGACATGCGTCGACATGACCTTCGATCAGCCTGCCGAGGGGAAGATCGGTGCGACCGATCCGGTAGAGCTGTCGAAGCAGCGACATATAGTCCCCGACAGTTTCGGGATCCGCTGGCGACAGGCCAGACCATCCTGCCGTTTCGATCGCGTTCCCCAGTTCCGCCTTAATAGCGGTCATGCCGCCATTCCCCGCTCTACAGCAATCAGCGCATCGAGAATCCGCTCGGCATCCGTCAGCGGAAGGTCATCAGCGAAGACAGGCGAGATCGGAACGACGCACATCGCGAAGGCTTCTGCGTTGGGGCAATCACGAGCTACGCCAAGGACATGATCCGCGGTCAGGCCGATCCGATCGGCGAGGTATGAACGGACAGCATCAACGTCGATCGCGTTGAAGGCACGGCGTGCCAGTGCCTGATGGCGCCATTGCCAAGCGCCGGCACGCGGATCTCCGACGAGCGGCTGAGACCCTGCATCAAAGCGACGGAGACAGCCTGCCAGCCCCCCTCCGTGCGGCCATCGCGTCGCGAGGATGTCACGACCGACATGGCCGAATCTCGACGGACGCGGAAACCTGCCCGAGCCGCGTCGTCAAGGAGGGTGGCATCCTCTCCCACCGGTAATACCTTGAAGCCGCCGATGGCGCGGTAGGCAGAAGCCCGTACGGCGAGGTTCGCGCCACCTCCGAAGTGATGGCAATCGTCGCTCTCCCAAGAAACCGGATCGAGAAACCGTCGGTACCGATAGAGCCCGTCATAATATCGTTCGACGCGTGATTGCATCGCGTCATGCCCGCCTTCGGCGCGTATGATACGGCCAGCGACAATGTCAGCCTGTGAAAGAGCCTCGCGGCCGGCCTGCACCCAATTCGATCGAGGAACGCTGTCTGCGTCGGTCGTGAACAACAACCCGTCACGCCCCGCCAGTAGATCGATTGCCATTGCCAGAGCTGCCCTGCGGGCACTGCCGGCATTGGGCTTGCTCGCCGCGCGACTCTCGCAGACGAACAACGAGAGCGGATAGTTACGCTCTATGCCGCGCAGTGTTGCCCTGCTGCCGTCGTCACAGCTGTCGAGATAGATGCAGACGGAGGGCGGGCTCCCCTCGTAAACGAGTGCAGACAGCGCATTCATGAGCGCCGGCAACGACAGCGCCTCGTTTCGTGCAGGGACACAGATGAAGACAGGAAGGTCGCTCAGTTGAGGTGACTCCGCAGGGTTGCATTTTCACATAAAACTGTCGTCACCGCGCGCCACGATGAGCGCCGGTGGGATCACCATTCGTAATGCAAAAAACGAGGCGCCCGGCGCGACGCCGGGCACCCAAGGCTCAGGTTATCTACGTGGGAACAACTCCAAGCTCTCTTCGCCGATAACTACATGCCGTTCGAAAGATTGGTGTCCGGATCGTTGGTCCGCATATCCTCGGCCTTTTTATCGCCCAATTCGCGAGCCGCATCGGCACGATTCTCCAAACGATCCTCTCCGGCTTCGGTGGGTGCATTATCGGCAGCGTCTTCGAGGTTGTCGGCAACGCGTTCCGCGTTCGCCTCGATATTGTCGGCGGCTTGCTCCCGTGGGCTGCTGTTGCAGGCGGCTAGCGACATCAGCGCTACCGAGGCGGTCGTTGCTAAAATCTTCTTCATTGATCGTCTCCCGTGATTGAACTGGAATTGTAGATGTTCAAGCCTCTGCAGCCCCGAAATCGGACGGCCTACGCCGTGGACCGCCGGTTGCCGGAGCATCGATAGCTGCGCGTATCCTGTCCGCCAGCTCGGCACGCCGATATGGTTTGCCGAGGACGTCGGCACCGGACGCGCCGGGGCCCCCCTCGCGGGCGAGTTCTTCGTTATATCCTGTTGTGAGGAGCACCGGGACAGCGGGAGCGCGACGCCGTACCTCGTCGGCCAGCGCCAGACCGTTGATCGAACCCGGCATGATAAGGTCGGTAAAAAGCAGATCGATCTTGAAGCTCATCCGCTCCAGCGTGTTCAGCGCATCATCGCCGTCCACCGCCGTAACAATCTGATATCCTAGTTCAATAAGGTGATCGCGCGCGAGCGTTCGGACATCCTCCGAGTCCTCTACGACGAGGATTATCTCTCCTTGCCCTCGGGCTTCTGGCGAAACCCCGACCGCTGCGACTACCGGCGTAGCGGGCGTTCGCCCATCGGCTCCTGCCGCCTCGCGATCGATCGGAAGGATCATCCGGACAATGGTCCCCCGGCCTACCGTGCTTTCAATCTCGAGTCGGCCGCGCGATTGCTGAAGAAAACCATGAACCTGCGGCAATCCCAATCCAGTTCCGCGTCCGACTTCCTTGGTGGTAAAGAATGGTTCAATCGCACGCGCGGCAAGTGCAGGACTCATGCCTTCCCCCTCATCCGATACGGACAGCGTGACATAATCGCCGGAGGGGAGTTCACGCGCAGCAGCATCGCCGTTGAGGTGCAACTTGCCCGTAGAGATGGTGATCGTGCCACCGCGGGGCATAGCGTCACGCGCGTTGACGACGATGTTGAGAAGCGCCGTTTCGAGGTGAGCAACATCGATCAGACAGGCGGGCAAGCGACTCCTGAGGTTCAACTGGATGTCGACGGTCGCCCCGGCACTGGCATGGAGCAGATCCGAAAAGCCCATTACTGCCTGACTAAGGTCGACGGGTTTCGGATCGAGGCGGGTCTTGCGCGCAAAGGCGAGCAGCTGACGCGTGAGACGGCTCGCCTTGTCTGTGGCAACCTGAGCGTTCTCCAGTCGTCGCCGGAGCTTGGGTTCCTCAAGCTCCCGCAACACCATTTCCTGGTTGCCGGCCACCACCTGAAGAAGGTTGTTGAAATCATGCGCGAGGCCTGCAGTAAGCTGGCCCACGGCCTCCATTTTTTGCGCCTGGCGATGACCTTCTTGCGCCTCGCGGCGCCGCGAAACGTCGAGTTGGCTGGCGAAGAAATACAGAAGCTCGCCGCTGGTGCTGGTCACCGGCCCCACGAACACGGCGTTCCAGAACGAGGTCCCATCGCGCCTGTAGTTGAGTATCTCCAGGCTGACCGGTTGACCGGCTGACACGGCGTCGCGCAATTGGTCGACGTGCTCACGATCGGTATGCGGCCCCTGCAGGAAGCGGCAGTTGCGACCCAGAACTTCTGCTTCCTCGTAACCGGTAAGGTCCAGAAAAGCCTTGTTCGCGAACACGATCGGATTGTCGGTCAGACGAGGGTTGGTGAGGAGCATCGGCATGCGCGTCATCTCGACCGCCGCGAAGAACACCCCGCCTCGGTCGGCCAAGTCATCATCGATGATCGTGCTCTCCCGCCAATGGCGTCGTTGATGATGACCGGTGAGCGTGAACGATCCGTCTGGTAAAGCATCTCCTGCCGGGATCCCGGTTGCGGATGGGCTATCAGTAGCGCCTAAATCAGTGGCGCCAGCTGGATCGACATTGGGATCGTGTGACATAGCTTGCGCGGTAAACCTGAGCTGGTAGCGGGAAGTCGTCGCGGACCTCCCGCCACGCCGAACGCTACGTTATTCGGAAAGGCTGGCGCGTAGCATCCACGCATTCTGCTCATGGACGCCGATCCGCGCCACCAGCATGTCATGACTGAACAGGTCGCCGGCTTCGTCCGCCAGCTCAGCGAATTCGCTCATCCGCCGCGCGACCTTCTCGTTATCGTCGACGAGCTCCGCGATCATTTCGCGGGTCGGCTTGTGCGGTGCATCATTGTCGATCACCGTCAGTTCGCGAAAGGCGGCGTTGCCAGTCGGAGCAAGCTTGCCCAGGGCCCTGATACGTTCGGCGATCGCGTCGGCGGCCTCGTGCAGCTCCTGATACTGTGCCTCGGTCATGTTGTGCAGCCCGTAGAAGCTCGGGCCCTGGACATTCCAGTGGACTCCGAGCGTCTTGGCGTACAGCGTGTAACTATCCGCAGTCGCCTTCGTCAGCGCCTCAGCGACCTGATCGCGCGCATCACTCTCTACGCTGGTGTTCAGTGACGTACCGTCACCTTCGACCCGTTCCGTACGCTTCACGCCCTTATCCGCCTTCGCCATCTCTTCGTTCCTCAACCTGCAAGTGGATCAAAAAGCGGCGGGACGATCGTCCCGCCGCCTGGATTACTTCTTCTTGGGCGCGCGCTTGGGCGCAGCGGCGGCCTCAGCGTCCTCTTCTTCATCGGGGCTGTCCACCCCTGCCTCCGTCAGCGCCTCACCAAGCGCCTTCAACTTGTCCTGCGATTTATCGGCCTTGTCGGCGATCTTGGCCGTTGCGGTGCCCAGTCGGTGGAGAAGCGAATGGACCCGCTCGGCATCCGGTTCGGGCTTTTCAAGCTGCTTTCGAAGCGATGTAAGATCGCGCAAGATGCCTTTCGCACCCGGCACGTCGACATCCGCCAATGCCGCTTCCCAGTCTTCGATCATATCCACGCCCTTCGTGGGCTTCGTGTCTTCTAGTCCGCGATTGATCGCGTTCATGGTGCCAGCGAATTTGACGGCCATTCGATCGTTCCTTCCGTGGTTCTATCCAGCTTTGTAGCGAAGAGGCTCAGGCCTGAGTCTGGGTCGGGCTATCGCTCGGCGCGTCGCCAGGAGCGCCGGGCTCCTCTACCGGTTGCACGCCCGGAAAGCCGGGATCATCGATCGACGGCGCATCGGGATTTTCCGGTCCCGGCAGAGCATCCGGCCGATCATCGGGTTGAGGCGAGCCATGGGGGTTGTGGATCGGATCGGGAGCGTAAGGATCGGGTGGAAGAGTGGCCATGACATTGTCCTTTCGAGGTTAGATCTTGGTGCCGTCGTTGCTGGCGGTCGGCGTGGTTACAGGGTCGACAAGTCGATCGAGCTTCGAGACCGAGATCGGGCCCGGCGACCGCACGTCATCCGCATGCGAGAACAGCCAGCGGCCGACCAGGCCCGCGAGGACCGCGCCGACGAGCGGGGCGACCCAGAACGCCCAGAGCTGGGCAAGTGCGGTTCCTCCCACCATCAGAGCAGGTCCGGTGCTGCGTGCCGGGTTCACCGAGGTGTTGGTGACCGGGATCGAAAGAAGGTGGATCAGTGTGAGCGCCAGACCGATCGTCAAGGGCGCGAACGCGGCGGGCGAGCGCTCGTCCGTCGCCCCGAGAATAACCATCAGAAATGCTGCGGTCAGTACGGTCTCGACCAGCAGTGCGGTCATAAGCGGGTAGCCTTTGGGGGATGCTGCCCCAAAGCCGTTCGTTGCGAAGCCGCCAAGTTCGAAGCCCGGCATGCTCCTAGCGATGACCAGCAGAAGAACGGATGCGAGGATTGCGCCCGCGAGTTGGGCCGCAACATAGGCAGGGATTTCCCGCGCCGGAAATCGTCCTGCCGCGGTTAGGCCGACGGTCACCGCAGGATTGAAATGGCCACCCGAGATCGCGCCGACCGCGAAAGCCATCGTGAACACCGTCAAGCCGAAGGCCAACGCGACTCCCAGCACACCAACACCGCCCTCCCCCGTCGCGAGGACCGCGGTGCCGCAGCCACCAAGGACAAGCCAGAACGTGCCGAAGGCTTCAGCCGTCATGCGCTTAGACATCCGTGAGCGCGGGGGATGGGCAACGACCTCCGTCATGCTCGCATCTCCCCGACACGCGCAATCATCGGCCGCGGCCCTGCTATCCCTGTATCCATTCCTGGCGATCCCTGTTCGCAGCGCAGATGCCTATGCACGGCAGAATGCATAACAAGGAGTGTTTCAGGGAGTTCCAGATCGCTGGAAAAGAACCTGACGTGGCTCGGCGCGGAGGGACAAATGGGTTCCCGGGCAACACGGCGGCAGACACAAAAAAAGCCCGGTCGCGCATGAGCGGACCGGGCTGACAGGGAAGCGATCAGCGATCGACGCTGATGCTTGGGCAAGGATCTTAGCGTTCCAGGCTGTGCTTCAGGTCACGCATCTGGTCATGGCCCGCCTGGACAGACTGGTTGGCCTTCAGAACCGCCGCCCGGACCTCCGGCGAAAGATCCTCGTCCGACAGAGCATCATCGAACTTCGCCTTGATGTGATCTTCGCCGCGCTCGACCTCGTCGATGATCGCCTTGTCGTCCTGACCCGTCACCTTCGCCTTCAGGTCGAGGAACATGCGGTGAGCACCGGCAAGCACGGTCCCGTCGTCTTCAGGGTCGCCGCCGAGGCGCCGGACCTCTGCCTGCAGGTCACTTACGACCTCACGACGCTCCCGCGCGCGATCCGAGAAAACACTGCCATAACGAGGATTTTCGATGTCACCGGCGGCTTCGGTGTAGCCATCGACGCTATCGAGCGTGGTGGCGATGAGGCTGTTCAGCACGCTGATGTCGTTGTCACGGTCTGCCATTGGGATCTCCTTCTTTGGTGAACTATGCGAACGCTCGGAATCGTTCGACGATACATGTGCCGAGACTTTTGCGCCGGGATGACGCCGATCAGTGGGGGCTCCGCGGCCGATCTTGTAGGCGACGCCTGCTCCTATGAGCGCTATCGACGCCCGAGCCGGCCTACCCCTTCCCAGCAAGAGAAGCCCGGCGGCGCAGAGTGCCCCTTCAGCCCATGCAAGACCCAGGGACGAGCCCGCGGTTGCATCCGGTCTATCAAGCGTGGATACCTGCCCTGTATCGGCGCTCTGACCATCCCCCTGATCGTCGGAAACAGGCGACGTCGCTTTTTGCGGCACGGCTCCCTCGCCTTCCACTTGGCGTTCGAGTTCGGCGTTCATCTCGGCGCCGAGCAGGAAGACAAATGCGGAGAGCCACAGCCATGTGAGCATCACAATCACGGCGCTCAACGAGCCGTAGGTCGCGCCGTAATTGCCGAAGTTCGAAACATAGAGACCGAACCCGGCGGTTCCCCCCAGCCACAACGCCGTGGCGGCAACCGAGCCTGGCGACAACCAGACCCAGGAAGGTCGGCGTCGGTCGGGTCCGAACCGGTACAGGATCGCTGCGGCCGTCACGACGAGCGCGCCCAACAGCGCGTAGCCTGCGACCCGGATCAGCGTCAGCAAGAAGTCCGACGCTTGTGGTACGAGGCTTTCGAGAAAGCCCAGCAGGGTCGTGGATGCGATCGCGAGGAAGATCAGGAAGACGCCACCGGCGACGAGCGCAAAATACAAAAGGTTGACGCGAACGAAGCCGCGGCGTTCGGTCTCGCCATAGGCGACATTCAGTGCCGTCACGATCGCTGACGCACCCTTGGTCGCGCCGTAAAAGGCCAGTGCGATCGCGATAATGAGGCCCAGGCCCTGCTTGCCCTTCGAGGTTTCGACCACCGTGACCAACTGCTCGGTGATGATGGTCGCTGCCTCGCGCGGGACGGCGGCGAACACATGCTCTACGTTGCTGCGAACCGTTTCCGGTTCGGCAAAGAGGCCGTAGCTGAGGACAACCGCCCCGAGCAACGGGACGATCGCCGCGAACGCGTAGAAAGCGATCCCTGCGGCGATCAGCCCGATATTGTCTTTGCCCGTCTCCTCCCAGGTTCGCCGCAGCACCGCCAGCCACCCTTCTTTGGGAATCGCGAACGGCGACCGCGCTCCTGCGCCCGCCCGATCGTTGCCGATCGTCATGCCGCATCTGCTGACATGCGGGGATGCAGGCGCTGCAGCGTCTCGGCCGAGCGATGGAGTGCGGCAAGCTCTCCATCATCGAGGTCAAGCTGGATGATCCGCTCGATCCCGTTCTTTCCCACAACACATGGCGTGCCGAGGCACACCCCGGTCAACCCGTATTCCCCGCCGAGAACGGTAGAGACCGCGAGCACCGCATGCTCGTTGCGCAACACGGCCTCGCAGATCCGCTGGACGCACAGGCCAATCGCATATTCGGTATGGCCTTTGCGCCGGACCACCTCGGGTGCGGCGCGACGAACGCGCTCGAGCATCCGCGCATAATCCTGCGGTTCTTGGGGAGCGCATCGGTTTAGCGGCACGCCGGCGATGCGGGCGCCGCTCCAGACGGCGACTTCAGAATCGCCATGCTCGCCGATGATGTAGGCATCGACCCCGCGCGGTTCGATATCGAAGGCCTCGGCGAGCATCCCGCGCAGGCGGGCGGTATCGACCAGCGTCCCCGTTCCGATTACCCGCCCGGCCGGAAGCCCGGATTCCTCGAGAGCGACCTGGACCAGAAGGTCCACGGGGTTCGATGCCATGACGAGCACCCCGTCGAACCCTTCATCCCTCAGCTTGCCAACAATCTCGCGGACTATCGGGGCATTGGCATCGAGAAGGTCGAGCCGCGATGTGTCGCTGCCCCCTGTCGCCTGCCCGGCCGCGATGACGACGATCGAGCTCGCAGCGGCGTCCGCATAGCTGCCGTTGATCACGTTGATCGGGGATTTCATCGGGACTGCGACGGCGTGCTCGAGATCCATCACCTCGCCCTCCGTTTTCTCGCGGTCGCGGCCGACCAGCACGATTTCACGGATGAAGCTGCTCTGGATCAAGGCGTAGGCGCTGGCCATGCCGACGCGTCCGCAGCCGACGATGCAGACCCGGTTTTCGTGCGTTGCGGAGGCGGAATGATCTTTCATGCATATGTTCTTTCGGTCGACCGGAACAAGCGCGGACGTAACAGGTGAGAGTGTCAATGCAGCGGCGCGCGGCGGTGGACCATGAGCTGCTTCAGGCCAAAGACGAGCACACCTGCGGCAAGGACGAAGCCTGCATCGACGGCCAACCGGGTCCCGCTGGCCGCCGCCAGATCAAGACGCCCCATCGCAAGTGATATCCCTGCTACGGATGCCGCCTCGATCAGTCGCATGGCAACCAGTGCACCGGCGATAACGCTCCTTCGGTAGGAGGCCTGGATGAGCACCCCGGCGAACGCGCCGGCCAATGCGATTGTCAAGAGCTCGGGCGAGGGATGGATCGTGTGTTTGAGGACGTCGCCGTCGAGAAACGCCGACGCCTCGACACCGGCTACTCTGGACAGGACCAGCCAGGTCGCTCCAGCGGCCGCCGCCAGAACGGCATAGCCGACGATCGTCGCCAGCGCACCGGCGCGGATCACCTCGCCCCTCTTCAGGACGACGCCCAGTGGCAACTTCGCCAGCGGCTCGAATCCAGGGGCAATGATCGCAGACGCGACATATGCAACCGCCGCGATCGCGGGTTCGGTAAACGCTCCAGCCGCGCCGATAATGCCGCCCAGCGCCATCAGCAGCAGGAAATTGGCGGTAAGGCGGCCTTGATGCCGCAGCCCGGTTTCGAGTTCCTCCCACACCGCCTCATCGACGTCGGCGTCGATCCGCTTCTGATGTTCGGGATCGCTGATGCTGGCCACTTCCGCGGTCACGATGGTGTATGAGAAGGCTTGTAAGGCACTCGCCGCCGCGGACATAACCTGATCGGTTGCACGATTGAGTGCATGGACGGTGACGACGTCTCCCCTGGGCTTGACGGATGCGCTGCGGTGCAATGTCAGGCCGACCACGTCCTCGATCGTGTCGAGCGCGGCTATCAATTGGTCGGAACGGTCCGAGGGAACGGTAATGTCGATTACACGATGCACGATTATTCCTTGTGCGGATCAAGGGTATGCGCGGCTTGCGGTCGCAGAGCGCACGCTTTCGTTTCGTAGGCTGCGGCAAGTCGTCGGTGGGCAATCGCCGCTTCGACGCCGTCGCTTACCTCAGCGGCCTGCCTCTCGGCCTGTGCACGCTY
>QDFQ01000014.1 GCA_003075315.1 Arthrobacter sp. TPD3018
ATGATAGGGCGCCCGATGGCTGCGAGTTTTTCGGCAAAGCCGTCATAGTCCTGCCTGGTTGCCATGACGGTCATCCGCCGGCGCCGGCCGCCTTCCGGTCGCTCGATGAGAACCTCCTGCCGGCTCTTGGACATATCGATAGCTACCAGCACGGCGCCGGCAGGCGTAGAGGTGAGCTTGGTCATGGTCGGTCAGCCTCCAAAGTGTTGTCTCGACAACCTCACTTTAGATACCTGCTGACCGGTCATGGCTTGCCCTGATGAAGCCTGCGGCCGCTACGCGGCCTTGTCTTCATCAGGGCCATAGCGGCTCCCAAACCAGCGCTTCCCAATGTGCTAYGGCAGCGAGTTCATCGCCRCYGCMGTCCARAMMTGGCTYRGGCAGRTCGGCGTGAASACGCTCTACATCRCSCCRGGCTCGCCRTGGGAGAACGGCTACAACGAGAGCTTCAACGGCTCGCTGCGKGAYGAGCTGCTKAACGGMGAGATCTTCTACASCCTCGCYGARGCCAGRGTGCTGATCGAGGCGTGGCGGCGYCACTACAACACYRTCCGRCCRCAYAGCAGCCTSGGCTATCGMCCACCCGCMCCRGAAGCGGCGACRCCGCCATTGCCGGCCTCCGGTTCCGCTTCGCTCCACCTSCGMCCGGCAATGGCGGCGGAGACGACAATGCACTAACTATCWACCCGGACCACCCGGTGGGGGCTGCTCAGTTCTGGATCCGCGTCAATTCGGCGAAGAACACGCGCAGATACTCGCCACGCAGCGGCACCTCGAGGTCCAGCAGCTTTTCGATCGCGAGCACATAGGTGTGCTCCATGCACATCGGTGAGCAGTAATCCAGCCGGTCAAAATAGGGGATGGTCTGAAGATAGGGCTTGGTCTCGATGAACTTCTCGGTGCCGCGATGCAGGAAGCCGATATGGGGATCGATCCGCTCGATGACCTCGCCGTCGAGTTCGAGGACCAACCGCAGCACACCGTGCGCGGCGGGGTGTTGGGGACCGAAGTTGATCGTGTAATTCGAGATGCGGATTTCCTGCTCCGCTTCCATCGCGGCGATGCTCGCCTCGTCGGAGGGCGGCGGGCCACCGGCGTCCGGATGCAGGCTGTCGGTCAGCTTCAGTTCGGACAGCGGCGAACCGTACTGAGGGCCATCGACCACCGACCTGTCTCCTGCTGGTACACTTCGGGACGGGCCTTACGCCTGCCTAGGGAAGGCCGCCCTAACATACTGTAGTGTCCGAACTTTAAGCGAAGCGCCGACCGCGACACGCGGCAGCCCATTGCGCCGTCAAGCGGTCGGCGGGCGCGGTACGACGACCATCGCCGTCGCTGCCGTTTGAATCCGCTCCAGCAGACCGACGAGCACATCAAGGTCCTCGGTCGTCAAACCGCTGCGCGCGTCCGCCAGCGCCTCACCGCCGCACGCCTGACGAAAGGCGCGCAGATGGTACAGCGCCTCGGTCAATCGCATCAGGTCGGAGTTCATCGCGCGCCTCCACGTCGGGTGCCATGGGCGCATGCTACGTCACAATCGGCGCCGCACTGCTCCACGTTGTTGACCAAGCCTCTGTTTCATAGGCTTTTCGTGCTGTTGCCCCGTCGCAGGAGGAGTGGGAGAGCCAATGCCATCGAACCGTCCGATCGTTGTCGCCCCCGCGTCCGCCCGCCGGAGGCCCCGATGACCCGGCTGGTGGTCGGGACCTATGCCGCGCGTGGTGGCCCGGGGTTGATCCCGATCACCGACGACGGCGGCGATTGGACGGTCGGTGAACCGTTCGCGGCGATCCGCAACGCCTCGTTCGGGATCGCCTCGCCGCGCCATGGCCTTCACTATTTGGTCGACGAGCAGGCGGGCACGCTCGGTGTCTACGACGCCAGACGGGATTGGACGACGATCGCCGATGTGGGCACGGGGGGAGCGGCGCCGTGTCATCTCGCGCTGTCGCCCGACGAGACGCTGCTTGCGATCGCCCATTATGAGAGCGGCACGATCGCCCTGTTCGACCTCAACGCCGCGGGTCGCCCGGCCGCCCGGAGGATATTCGCCAACACAGGCCGCGGTCCCGATTCTGAGCGGCAGCGCGGACCGCACGCCCATTGGGTGGGCTTCACGCCATCGGGCGCATTGCAATGCGTGGATCTGGGTACCGACGCGATCGTCGTGCGCGATGCCGCCGACCGAAACGCGACGCGGATCGCCTATGCGGCGCCGGCAGGCTCGGGCCCGCGCCACCTCGCCGCGCATCCGACGCTGCCGCTCCAGTATCTCGTCAGCGAACTGGCTGCCACGTTGACCGTGCTGCGACCACAAGGCCAACATTTGATCGCCGAGAGGATCGTTCCAACGGGGCCACAGGATGCGGAGACAGATAATCTGGGTGGCGGACTCGCGATCACGGGCGACCGGCTCTACGTCAGCAATCGGGGCGCGGACACCATCGCGACCTTCGCACTAGACGATACCGGCACGCCGCATCGGCTCGGCGATGTCGCGAGCGGCGGGCAATCGCCCCGCTTCGTGCTGCCACTCGAGCGGCATCTGGTCGTCGCGCACGAAGAGGGTGGCGGGGTCGCCATTCATGCCCTCGATACCGAGGGCCGACCGCAACCCGATCCGATCCGCCTCGATATACCTGGTGCAGCCTTCGTGATGATCGACCCGCGATAGCCAAGCCTGCACCGCGTCGGAGCGTGTACACGTCTGCTCCAATGTCGCCACCGTTCCCGCGCGCGTTGAGATGGGGCGGATTTTTCGTCATGCCCGGTAACCGAGGTACAGATAGCGCGGGTCGAACTCCGCCGCCTGCCACAGGCCCGTTCGATCGAGGATCGTGACCCTGCCCTGCCCGAACCGCGCCAGCCTGCCGTCGCGCAGGTCGCGCAGGACGCGATTGACCGAAACGTTGGTGAGTCCCAGGCATTCGGCAAGGTCGGTCTGCGTCAGCGGCAGATCGTAACCCGTTTCGGTCGCCAAGCCGACAAGCAGCAGGCGCTGGTGCAACTCGCTGATCAGCGCGGCCACCCGCGCGAACGCCGTCCGGCGGCCGAGCGACAACTCCCATTCGCGATGGATCGCGGCGTCCAGGTTGGTGCTGAACCAATACTGCCGGGCGAGCGACGGCAGGCGCTCGGTCATGCTGCGCAATGCGTCGTGTGGCACCACCGCCACTTGGCACGGCGTCAGGCTCATCACGTCATGGTCGAGATATTTTAGCGTGAAACTGTGCAGATCGGCAAAGTCGCCAGCGACATGCAATTCGGTGATCTGTCGTTGGCCGTTCCGCAGATCCTTGTAACGACACAGGATCCCGTCGAGCAGCAAGGTGCTGTGGTCCTGCGTGTCATAGGCGCGCACGATCATCGCGTCGGCCGGATGACGACGAACCTCCACCACCGCGTTCCGGATGGCCTGTTCCTCCTCGTCCGTCAGGGGGCCGCGCGCGCGGAGCTTGGCGAAATGACGCTCGATCACGATGCTCTCCCGGATGTGTCCGGTGATACGAGAGGATATTCGCGGTGCGAGCATCCATCACGCGGCACAGGCGCCTGATGGAAAAGCCACTCCTTATAAATAGTTGCGCAAAAACATCAGATCACCCGCGGCGGGCCGACAGGATGTCGTCGAGCCGGGCCGGTACGCCTTCGATCCGTTCCAGATGCGGATAGCGGAGCGCACCCGGCACCTGCACCGACAGCGAGCGTACCGCATCGCCGCGTCGCACGAGCAACGCCAGAGTCTCGCCGGTCGAGGCGCGGACCAGCGATCGCAGGCCTTCGGCCGAGAAGTCGCGCCCAGCCACGGCGACGATCGTGGCGCCAGCGGTCAGTCCCCCGGCAAAGGCGGCCCCGCCCCACAGGACGTCGCCCACCCGGCCATCGACGCCGATCGTCGCACTCAGCGTATGCGTCAGGTCGATCCGCCCGAACGCCTGCTCCTGCGCCTGCTGATAGGTGCTCGGCCGGTCGCGGTAGACGAGCCGGTATCCGCCACGGTCCAGCCCGGCGAGCGGCGCGTCCGCGCGGGTGCCGCCCAGCATCCGTTCGAACCAGTCGCGCCAGGCGAAGGGTGCGATCGCGGCCAGCGCGTCCACCACATCGTCGAAGACATAGGGGCGCGTCGACCAGTCGCCGTCACGGCCGCCAAAGAAGGCACGGCCGAAATCGTCCAGCGACCGCGCCTCGCCGGTGCTTTCGCGCAAGCGCGTATCGACATCCAGCCAGAGCAGTGCGCCCTCGGCATAATAATCCTCGCTGCGTTGCCAGCTCGGCCAGGGCAGCGGGCTGCGCGCGGCGATGATCGGATCGCGCGTCGTATCGAGCAAGGGACGCCAGCGGCCCGGACGTACGTCGTAGCGTGCTGCGGTCAGCGCGAGCGCGCCGAGCGTATCCTCCAAACTCCACAGGCCCGACCGGGCGCAGAGCACGTTGGTCCAATATTGCGTCTGTCCTTCATAGACCCACAGCAGGTCGTTGTGGATGGGCCGGTCAAACGAGGGGCTGCAGGAATCCGCCCCGCGTCGATGCTTGCCGTTCCAGCTATGGACGAATTCGTGCGGGATCGTGTCGCGCCGCACTAGGTTTGCTTTCCATCCCGCGAAATAGGCGGAATCACTGACCGCTTCGAAGGAGCGATGATGCTCGACGCCGGCGGCGGTCAGCGTCCCGCTGAGCGCCAGCAGCATCGTGAACCGGTCGAACGGACGCGAGCCGAACAGCCGCTGCGCTTCGGCTACGACGGCGCGGTGCGCAGCGATCTGGTCGGCGTCCGTGTCGAGCAGGTGCGGCGCATCTGCAGCGACGGCGAGCGTGACGGCGTCGTCTAGCTTGATGCGGCGCATATACCGTCCCGCCAAAACCGGTGAATCGATCAGTACGTCCAGCGCAACTGGTTCGAACGCTACCACGCCATCGTTGCGCTTTTCGGCGGTCAGCGGACAGGCGTGGCTCCAACGGTCAGGCACGCGCAGCCGCGCTGCGATGGTGATCTGACGGGCCGCGTGCCCCGCCGGATACAGCACGACCGAATGCCACGGCAGGCAGAAGAGATCGGGCGAGCAGATTACCCGTCCCTGCGACGGATCGGTCGGCGACAGGAAGGCGAATTCCACATCGATGGCATCGACGTCCGGCGGCACCTCGACCAGAAAGGCATGGACCACAACCGGGTGGCGGCGCCATGCGAGGTCCGCGCCGCCCGCACTGATCCGCAGGCCCGCGAACAGCTCGATCGGGGCGACCGGCGCATGGAAGCCCGGTAGCCATTTCGGGTACAACAGCACCACCGGCCCCGGCCGGGCCGTGGGGATGCGCTGCCGGACGTTGAAAATGCCACGCTCAACATCGGTCGCGTCGACGTGGAGATCCAAGGTGCCCGGATACGGCTGATCGGCAGGCTCGGGGATCGCGAACGCCGTTTCACCCATATCGGCCGCCACGATCCTGGCATCCGCCATCGCGGTGTCGCTCACGACATCGCCACGATGGCTTCGGCGCAATAGATGCGGGCGACGATCATGCCGCTGGCGTTCAGCACGTCGACCCGGCCGCACGGATCGAGCGGCTTGGCGGCTCCCTCACGAAAGCAGGCGTACAGGCGCCGGTTGGCGTCTCCCATCGCCTGCCCCACATCGCGCGCGTGCGAGGGGCGGATGTCGATCGGCAGGCTGGTGCGATCGAAAAAGTGAAGTGAAAAGTGGGGCATGCCGAGCGAACGGCAAGCAATTGTTATCGTTGCGGTTTTTAAAGCACTTTACGACGTTTCCCGGCAGGAGTGCATCTATCGTTACCGGTCGATTCGCACTCCGTGACGAGACCGATCGAAGACGAAACCGAAATAGCCCGCGACGATCGCGAGTCCCGCGTGCAGCCATATATCGTTGCCGTACAGCGGGACCAATCCGAACAGCGTGTCCAGGTTCGGGATCAGCCCGCACACCGTCAAAACGGCATAGATGATCGCCACGCTGCGGGCATAGACCAGCGCCGCCGCCACTGATGTCGCAGCCAGCACCCCTGAGACGCCGAACACCAGATGCACGATGTTGTGCAGAACGTTGACCGGGAACAGTCCCAGCGCCAGCCGGGACGACGTGCCGATCGCGACGTCCCGGTGCATATGGACAGGCGACAGTCCGGGGATGAAACCGGCGACTCCGGCCAGCAGGAACACGATACCGAACAGTATGGCGAAGCGTTGGAGAGTCACGGGCGCAATCCTCGGATAGAGGGATTTGGGCTGCACCTCGTGCGACACGGAGCAAAGGCCCGCAATCAACCATGTTTCTCTCATGGATCGATATATGGGCCGTCCATTTGCAGACGTGCACGATCGAAATGCCGGCATCCAACTCCAGCCAGTGCTGCTCTTTGCGAAGAAACCGCGACGTGTCGCGTCGGCCCCACGATGATCATGCCGAATGTGCGTCGCGGTACACCCGTCGACCCACAGTCGACCGGATCGGCCCTTACCCTAATCGATCAGGCGGGCGCCGCGCTCGAAGGTTAGGTAGCGCCACGCCCATTGCAGCATCACGATCGCGCGCCGCTCCACCCCGATGAGCAGGTAGATGTGGACGATCGACCAAAGCAGCCAGGCGCTCCATCCTCGCAAGTGCAGTCGGCCATAGCTGTAGACGGCGGCATGGCGTCCGATCACGGCGGTGTCGCCCTTCGTCCGATAGCGGAACGGCGGCGGTGTCTGCTCAGTCCGCAGCGCCCTGCCGAGGTGCCGGCCCTGCTGTTGCGCCACCTGCGCAAGCGCGGGAAGCGGGGCGCCGTCCTGTTCCAGGAACGCGACATCGCCAAGCGCAAAGATATGCGGATGGTCCACCACCTGCAGGTTCGGCCTTACCGGCAATCGCCCCGCCCGATCACTGGTTTCGCCGATCCATTCGGCTCCGGCGGCCGCGCGGATGCCGGCGCCCCAGATCACGGTGCGCGCCGGGATCCGATCGCCTGCTACCGTCACACCTGTGTCGTCGATCGTCTCGACCGCACCCCCGAGCCGCACCTCGACGCCGATCCGCTGTAGCGCTCGAACGGCATAGTCTCCGAGCGGCTGTGGGAAGGCGGCAAGGATACGCGGACCGGCTTCGATCAGAATGACGCGGGCGCGCGCAGGATCGATGCGCCGGAAGTTGCCACGAAGCGTGCGGCGCGCCAGTTCGGCGATCGTCCCCGCCATTTCGACACCGGTAGGACCGCCGCCGACCACCACGAACGTGAGCAGCGCTGCACGGTCGAGAGGATCCTTGCAGCGTTCCGCGTTTTCGAAGGCGGTAAGCAGGCGTGCTCGTATCTCGCGTGCGTCGGCGATCGATTTGGGCGCGGGCGCGACGCTCGCCCATTCGGGGTGCGCGAAGTAATTGTACACTGATCCGGTAGCGAGGACGAGTTGGTCGAAGGGAACGGGGTCGCCCGCGGTCAGCATGACTAATCGTCGCTTTTCATCAACTCCAACGACCTCTGCGAGCATGACAGCGACGTTATGCGCGCGCGCGAGGACGCGGCGAATAGGCTCCGCAATGTCCGCCGGTGAGAGAGCGGCAGTAGACACTTGGTACAGCAAAGGCTGGAACAAGTGGTGGTTGCGACGGTCGATGAGCATGACATCGACGTCTGCCCCGGCGAGCGCTCGCGCGCATGCCAAACCGCCGAATCCGCCACCTACGATGACGATCCGGCGTCGCCCAGACGCTCCGTCGAAAAAAACGCTATCACGGCCGTTCAAGGCAAACGCCTCTGTTTGCCCCGCCAACACATTGTCCCGCCACGCTGTACCGCCCCGACGGTGCCATCGCCGCTCACCGTCATGGCCGCGATGACGAACGATCGGGGGCCGAGTCCGGTGCTTTCTCGGCGACCCCATCCTGTGTCGTAACGGGCCCAGGCGCGCCGGTCGCCTCCACAAAGGCAGCGCCGGAGCTTTCCTGCACCGAGATACCATCGGCGCCAGTGTTCAGATTATGGCGTAACTTTGGATCATCAACGGTTGCACCGCGCTCACCGCGAAAGCCTTCAAGTGCTGGGGCTTGGCGATTGTCTTCGTCCGCCATGCCGTACACCCGTGGTGTGCTGGTCATCGCCGTGTTCCTTCATGCTTGCATGCAGCGATCGTCGTCAGTGCTTCCCGCGGCGGCGAGCCGATGGCCCGGCCCCGAGAAGGCGCCTATGCCCCATTGATCTTCTGCCCCTCGTTGGCGCCCCCCTCGGCATCCTTCTTCTTTGCCGCCTTCTTGGCACCCATATTGGTGCCGCCGCCACGCCCCGTGCCGAGACTACCGCGTGCGCCATCGCCGCCCTTCGTCGTGATGGCCCCTGAGTTACCGCCTGCGCCCTTCTGTGCCACGTTCGCTTCTCCGCTGTTCGATGACGCTGAAAACCATGCGCCGGTGATCGCTGTTCCGAATAATCTCGGTGACCTGGATTAAGCGCTCGCCGGGCTTAACTTAGTTGAGCGTCTATTTTCCATTTTCGCCATGAACCCCAATAACGATGAGGGGTTTATGGAAATATATACAACATAATAAGTCAAACGATGTCAGGCGGCCCGCGAACATGACTGGTCGGGGTTTGAAGCTCGACGGTCTGCGTGCGTTCGATACCTATCGATGCTCACCGCGTCCGTTGCGCGTGCCCGCATTCTAAAGGACGGAGAAAGGCAATGACCGACCACAAGAAGAAGGGCGATTTCCACAAGAACGGAAAGGACGATGTCGGCGGGAACGCCAAGCAGGACAACAGCCGCAACCCCGAAAACCACAGCCGCACCGGCGGGCAGAATGCCGGCCACGGCGGCCATAAATAGCGGATCGAAAGGGCGAGGCTATGACCAACGAAGCACAGCAAGCGGCCAGCACTGGGCGGAACGTAGCGATCGGCGCGGCGGCTGGAATTATCACAGGCCTGCTCGCCAACCTCGTCCGCAAGGCTGTGGTACAGGCGCCAACCGTAGCGGCCGGCAGCTGGGATAAAGCGCTAGCGGCAGAGCACGCCGCTGCGCTCAAGCTGTTCGACCTGCTGGAACAGACGAATGATCGCGCAACGATGCGACGCAGGGTCCTGCTGATGCAACTCAAGCATGCGATCAGCAAGCACGCGTTCCAGGAGGAAAATGTCGTGTACGCCAAGATGCGCGACGAGGGTCTGACGGAGGCAGCAGACCACCTCAACCACGAACACGGCTACGTGAAACAATATTTTTTCGATCTGGGCGAAATGTCGAAGAGCGACCCGGCGTGGCTGCCCAAGCTGAAGGAATTCCGCGCGCTGATCGAAGAGCACATGCGCGAGGAGGAAGAGGATCTGTTCCCCCGCTTGCGCGATCGATTGTCCGATGCGCAGAACAAGCACATCACGGCGGCGATGAACACGCAAGGGCTGAAACTCGCCTGACCCGCGTCCCTAACACCAGTTAGAGCAGCGACCCGCGCGACGGTGCCCGTCGTGTCCGGTCATTGTGTTGCTCTGCCAACAGGTGAGCTAGCGATTGCGTAGCGGATGGTGTCGGACGGTGTCGCCGAGGATCGCCTGACCGATTGTGCACGCGTTGACCACGGTGGTACGTGGGTCGGACGCGGGATACCACCGGCGCCGGGCCGATATGCGCGGCCGCGGTCATATATACGTGTGATGCCTGCCCATTCGCCGCCCTACGTCCTCGCGCTCGGCGACAGCCTGACCGCCGGCTACGGCCTGCCGACGCGCGACTCGTTTGCCGCAAAGCTGCAACAGGCGCTGCACAGCCCTCATCCCGGCGCAACGGTGCACAATGCCGGCGTGTCGGGGGATACCACCGCCGATGCGCTCCACCGCCTGCCGCGGGTGTTGAGCGGCCTTGCCCGCACGCCCGATCTCGCCATTGTGGAACTTGGCGCCAACGACCTGCGGCGGGGCGTCGCCCCCGCCCGGACCAGGGCGAACCTCGACCAAATCCTCACAGTCCTCGCGTCGTGCGGCATCGCCACGTTGCTGACCACCTTCGAGGTGCCGCCCTTCCTGAAAGCCCACGCCGCATCCTACGATGGCTTGTACGCCGATGTGGCAACACGACACGGCGCCGATCAGGCCCCATTCTTTCCGCCCGGCGTCATGGGAAACCCGCACCTGACCTTGCCCGACGGCCTGCACCCGAACGCCCGCGCCATCGATTTGGTCGTCGCCCATCTCTTGCCGACGATCGCCTCGGCGATCGAGCGCCGGCGCACCTGATCGGCGCGGTCGGAACGACCACGCCCTGTCGATCGTCCGGCTTCTGTCGATTGGAACCAGGCAGCAGGCATGACAAACACTATGGCAGCAAAGCGTGTCGTCATCACCGGGGCATCGAGCGGGATCGGCGCGGCGACCGCCGTCGCCTTTGCCCGACGCGGCGCGCGCCTGGTACTCGCCGCCCGCGGCGAGGCCGGCCTCAAGGACATTGCGGTGCGCTGTCGTGCGGCGGGGGGCGAGGCGCATGTACGGACCGTCGACGTGACCGATGCCGACGCGGTGGCGCGGCTGGCGGCGTTCGCCCGCCAAGCGCTGGGCGGCATAGATATTTGGTTTAGCAACGTCGGCATTGGCGTCGTCGGGCGGTACGAGGACGTGCCTATCGCGGAACACGCCGAGGTCGTCACGACCAACCTGATCGGTCACATGAACGATGCCCATGCGGTGCTGCCGATCTTCCTGGCGCAGGATCATGGCATCTTCATCAACATGATCTCGGTCGGCGGGTTCGTCGCGACGCCCTATGCGGCGGCCTATTCGGCGAGCAAGTTCGGTCTGCGCGGGTTCAGCGAGGCGCTGCGCGGCGAAGTGTCGAAGCGCCCCCGGATCCATGTCTGCGACGTCTTTCCCACCTTCGTCGATACGCCGGGGGTCGATCACGCCGCTAATTATACAGGCGCGAAGCTGTCGCTGCCGGCCGGCTCGCTCGCCCCGGAGAAGGTGGCGAAGGCGGTGGTGCGGCTCGGCTATCGGCCGCGCCATACCACCGTTGTCGGTGCGCCCGCCATCGCGTTGAAACTAAACCAACTCCTGGCCCCCAATCTGTCGGCCGCGCTGATGAACGGCTTCATGGACAGATGGAGCCGCAAGGCCGATCCGGGGGCCGTCAGCAGCGGCACGCTGTTTGAGGCGCCCGCAAACTCGAACGGCATCGACGGCGGACGACGTCATCCGGAGCGGCGCCGCAACGCTGCCCTGGTGGGAACCGGAATCGCGGCAATCGGGCTGGCGGCGCTAGGTGCCGGCGCGTGGCGACGCCGGTAGCCGAGCCGACCCACTATCGGCCATTCAGCAGCCTTCTCGCGCTTCCCAACTTCCGTCGTTCGTGCATGTGAATTGGTTGAGGCCTGGGGGACCGTGGAGGCTGGCACGGCACGACGTGGAGTGGGACATTTCTGCCGTTTACCGGCGACGTGGCAAAGGGCAGGTCTCGCCAAATGCCGACGTTCAGCGCTCGCTCTATTGATTTTGTAGGCCGACTGCAATTGGGCTGGTAGCAGACACGCAGCTTTCGGACGGGACATTTGAAAGCGGATGCTTGACTGACGGTGTGGCGATGGAGCGTACGCGTGACATCTGCCAATGCCATCGAATACAGTCAGTACGACGATAAGGGCTTCATAATTACTTCAGACACCGCGTTCCAAATGATAGTTTGATCGGGGTTGCAATTTCGATCCGACATCACCGCGAGCGCCACGGCCCATCCGCAGTCTATACTCAGCCAAGTCTGGCATTCGATAATTGTTTCAGCAGGCAAAAGCGCGCGCGCATGATCACTGGCGCCCCCGTGAAGGCGTACCGGCCTAGCGATTTCCGCTGGACCCGTTTCGAAATCCAGCCAGTGCACCCCATCTCCAAACCCGCTGCGCAAAGCTTTTGCGCTGGCCTCCTTCGCCGCAAACCCTCGAGCAGCCGAAACCGCCAAGTCCGTTGATCTCACCAGTTCGGCCTGCTCGGCCTCGGTGAAGATCTCGTCCAGCCAAGGTTTACCGAGCCGGCTCACGGATCGCCGAATTGGTGCGATCCTGCAAAGGTCTAGGCCAACACCAAGGAGCAACCGGCGCTACCAAAGCGCTCGGATGGCGATAGTTAGAACGGCGAAGACGATAATCCAGCATACGATTGTCGCGGCCGCACCCCTCACGCGCAATCCAAGAAAATCGAGATGTGCTTGGGGGTCGAGCGCGCGAGCACAGCAAACCAATGTCAACGCTGCCGTGATAGCAAACGGCATGCCGAACAACGCTGGCGCATGATCAACCAGCGCTTGCGGGCTTTGCGATCCACCTAATACGCAGAGGGACTTCCAGGCCAATGCGATGGAAGCAGTGAGGCTTGCGACCGCCACACCGGTGTAGACGGCCTTCGACGTACGCAGCGTCTTCGTCATACTCTCTCGCCGCCCTTCGCTCATACCATAAGACCCAACAAATTCCCGATCGGCCGTTGTTTGACCGGAGCAGCGAGGGTCGGCACCTCGAGATTCCATTTGGGCGGGAAGGTCGGCTGAGGCATTGGTCCCAAGCTCTTGCGATAGACTTGCTTGATGCGCGTACGGCCCGAAAGGCCTTTAACATCAGGATGCACGACGCGCGCATATTTGGATATTTCGCAAAAGAGGTTCTGACAGTCTATAGGCTGCAGCTTCCGCCCAAACAGATTCTGGAACTTGATATCGGCCTTAGCGAATGCGCGATCCTGCTGCTCGCATACCCAGAAGATTACCTCCTCCGCAGATTGGTTTTTCGTGTCCACGAAGCACTTGGCAATCCCATCGAGCGCCCCCGGTCCGGCGATGACGAAATCACCTTCATCATGATCGAGCATCTCAGAATAGTTGAGATCGATGGCATATTGGAACGCCAGAAACGGACCTAGCCCTGGGTAGGCGAGCAAAAGCTCATAGATTGTTCGAAGGTTCGGCGCCTGGCGTACCCGCTCCGGCAGCCTGTCCTCGATCATCTTCTCCAGCAGGGCGAGATGGTTGGCGTGTTTGCGCGCGTGCCCGAGCTTTGGTGCCGGCATGATGTACGCTGGCGAGTAGAGCTTGAGCCCAGCGGCCATCGCGCGATCGAGCGTACGCTCGATCGCGTTCAGATCGCTTCCCTCCCATGTCAAAGGGCCTAGGATGCCTTCTAGCAGCTCCCAAGTCTCTATCCGGTTGAAAAGCTTAAAAAGGAGAGTGCGGAAGAAGATTTCCCGCGGCGTGCGCGGGCGATCCTCACGATACTGTACTTCCCGGATCAGATACTGGCTGACCCGGTCGCTCGCGCGATATGCATTCGTGAACCTATATGCCGCGAGAACCGGATCGCTGGTCCAAGGGCCGATTGGATTGGCGAGGCGCCGAAAATAGAGTGCCTGACGCTCAGCCGCAAATCGCCAGTAGGTGTCAAAAACGAGCGTTGTTTCCATGTCATTCCGTGCGCGACTGCGGCTTAGCCGGGCACATGCATGGCACGCCGTCCGGCCCACCAGCATCGATTGTGAGTCCTGGGTCTGCCTAGACCAGATCGAAGCAGCCGGAAACGGAGTTCCGGCATCACTGGCTCGAAGGAGCGGCAGATGGAGTTGTTGGTAGCGACCTCGGTGACGGCGTAACGGCCGGGGCTGGAGTTAAGGCTGGCGATGGAGATGCGGCCGGTGACGGAGTAGTAGTCGGCGACGGCGATGGAACACCGCTCAACACCGCCGCAGTTGGGGCAGCCGCTGGCCGTGAGAGAGAACACTCCTTCAGGCCGAACGTGATCATCATGCCAATAACGAGCGCGCTGGCCCACTTCATGACTGCCTGCTCGCGCTCGACAGTGGCGACCCGTTCGTTCAGTTTCTTGTCGTTCTCGTCGATCTTGGATTTAAGTCCGGCGAACGATTCGACCCCGGTGGCTATAGGTCCAAGGAGATCGGACGGAATCTCCTTGAAGCCCATCTTTTTTTGAAGGACACTGGGCCGATCGAGACTGGCGTACCAGATCAGGAAGCACTCCTCGCCGCGTGAGAGATGGACTGCTCCTGGGCCAGCATTGAACACCGAGAAGAGCAGTTTGCCCTCATAGTGGGGATCCACATGGAATCCCGACACGTTCACTAGCCCGCGGAATTTGTAGTTCGCACGTATTGATATGAAAGCGATCGCATGCTGCGGCACGCGGATCAGCTCCTCGGTCAGAATGAAACCAAACTGACCTGCCGGGATCGTGAAACTCTCGCCTACTCCCAGCGGCTTTTTGGGCTTGTTGCGAGGGTCGTTCGGTTCACCCGTCGGCGACACGTAAACGTCCCCACCGACCCGAAGCCGGTATGCAGCGCGGTCGATGCGCTTCACATCATAGCCGTCGATCAGGTCCCCGAGTTCGTCCTTCAGCCGTTCGCCGCCCCAGAACACTAGGCTTCCCCGCCTGCGCCTGCGCGTGTGAAGCTGTCGAAAATTGACCGCGCTTCCACTGCTCGGATGCGGTCACGACAGGCGGCAGCTAGGTCTATGTCGCGTGTAGCTGCCTCCGCCAGCACTGCGGAAACGAGGCTGATATTGCACTCATGCATGCCGCTACGAAACTGCAGATTCTCAAGATGATCCCACGCTTCACACAGCTTCGCGAGTTGCCCACTATGTTTGCAATACTGCCGCACGATCCAGAGTGGATCGTCGTCGCGACCAAGGGTTCCCGCCAACGCATTTCCAAGTTCAAGAAGCGATCGGTCCGGATTCGAAGCCGTGAGCTCACGACCCAAATGCTGATTGAGAGTGTTAGCAACAGCAAGGCAGATGATGAAGGCGTCCGTCAGCGTTCGCTGGAAACGCGCCTCATCGCCATCATCGACGGCCGTGAGGAAATACGCGGTGTATTTCGCGTTATGCAGCGCCATGTGCTTCATGCGCTGAGTGAGTGGAAGGATCACAATATCCTTGTGATAAGCCTCGTCGTGCTTGAGCTGAGCCCACTGAAGGGTCAGCAGGTGATCGCGTACGCTCATCATCGTCCTCGTTAGGCCGCCAAGGCCGATTTATTGTAGATCGCACGGCAGCGGCTGATCAAAGCTTTTGCTTCCGCTTTCGTCCAATGACCACCAGACCCTTCACCGGACCCAGTGTCGAGGCGAGCAAAAGTCGAATTGACGGTCAGTGCGCCAACCTTCAAGCCAGCCTCATGGGCCAGGAAAAATTGCAGACGCCCCAGTCCCACAAGATTCCCGAGAAGCCGACGCACATAATAGTGTGATCGGTAGGTGGCGTTAAATCGAACCTGCCCATCGTGAATCTTAATACTGAGATGGCTTAGGCATGGCCCCCCGTAAAGACGCCCACGATCAGCTGCGGGATCGTAGATCTGGATCTCGTCTTCCATGGGGCTACCCGGTCCAAGCTCGAACGATGCCCGGTACTTTCCGTGCTTTTTGATCTTGATCAACATGTCTTCGAGCGGGTTGAAGATTTTTCCCTTCGCGTCGATCTGGCGCAGGATCCGATAGGCATAGGACCCCCAATTGCCATCGCTTCGGGCTTTCTGGATTGCTTTCAGTTTCTCCGGGAACGGCCCGAAAAGGCCAACCTTCCCTGACCTCTGATACTCGTCAAAAGGGAAAATCGTCTCAGCCACGGTGTGAATTCCAAAAGCACCATGCGACTTGAGGAACCTATCAACCTCATCATACACCCAACGGTCCTCTATCGAAAGCACGGTCGGCTGCGCGATATGAAGTATCACGTCGAAATCTTCTGACTTCTTCAGGCCGTTCAAGTGCTCTGCAGCCGCGAGCCAGACTGCGGGCGAAGTTTCACCTTTGATCAGTTCCATAGGTCTTTCCTAGATCAAGCTGGCGGTCTCGTGAAGTTGGCGGTCAACATAAGGCCTAGAAAGCCATGCATAGCCATCAAGCCCCCAACCGGGGCCCCAACTGTTGCGAATAAGTACAGCTTCCTGACCCGCCGGATCGAGACCATGGCCGACAGCCAGAACCGCATGCCCGCCACGCTCAGTGTCGGGCGCTTCATCGGGTATGATCCCCAGCGCATCTGGCCGAAAGAATGCGTCAGTTATCACCAGCCCGAGGATCACCGGCACTTTCTTGTCGAGAGTCGCTGCCAGATCGGCAAACGTCGGCTTGCCGGGCACCATCGTCGTTTTGAACAGCGGATTCGAGAAGGCGGGCGGCGCCCAGGGGAGAGTCTGGATCGGCGAGTAAGGCCAAGCTGGCTCGACCGGTTGACCTTCCTGAGCAAGTGCCTGGGCCGTTGCTGCCATAGTAGTGCCAGCATCAGGGTTCTGGCCCGGTGTCAGCGCTACCGTATGGAAGAAAAGGTATTCCACCGACAGATGCTCGCCGGTGTTCGCGCCATGCTCGTGAGCAGCAGAGCTTGCAAATGCGAGGCACGACTGCCGCCGCCCTTGCTGACGGACAGGCAACAACAGGGAACGCAAGTCGATTGACGCGGTAATCAAGGCTGCCCCCCGAACCTGCGACGGGCGGCGCGCGACATTCCGCCCGCCTCTGGACCTTCCAGCGCAAGCTCGAAGGAAAAGGTGGTGTCGTCCGGCAAAGCCCCGGCCCAAGGCTGGGACTCGTGCATCGTGACGTCGCCAATCCCGCTCTCAGGCGGCCTGACGATCACGGTTCGGCGCGACGACGCACCATAATGCAGTGGTTCACGGGAAAAGTCTGATTGATCGGAAAGAACAGAATACCCTGCCTCGCGAAGGACTTCGATCTGCCACTGATGGCCGCTTCCTGCCGCTTCGTCGAGCTCAATACGTAACAGATCATCGGGGTTGCCAATCAGCCGCGCGCCGTTGTCCCGCTGCGTCAGCCGCCAAACATCGGACCAGCTACTCCCCGGCCGATGCTCCTCGCCGAGCCGATGTTTGAGCTTGGCCACCTGAGCATTCCGCAGACGGGTGACGTCGGCGTAGTTCAGGATCTGGTGACTCAAAAGCCCCCAGCAGGCGGCTTCATAACTTGTGCCCATCCGCAGAGCGAGTTGATAGACGACACCCGGATCATGGAGGTGGGATGCTACCGTCCAACCTTGAGCGCGAATATGGTGCCGGTACAACCACCTCGGCAGCATCATTTCAGCGGCAAACGCGTCCGCCGCCACCTCTTGAAGATCGCGTCCATCGTCTTCGGGCTGCGGCGCCCGCTCTAAGATAACCCGATCAACGCTGCCAGCATGCTCCAAAATGACGTGGCCCAACTCATGGGCGGCTGTAAAACGCTGGATATGCAATCCACGGCGGGTCGTTACCATGATGCCGCGCAACGGAGCAGGCAGACACAGTCCCAAAGCCGAGTTCAGCGGCTTAAATACCAACGGAATGCCGAGATCTCCGATCACTTCGAAGATATCAATGAGGCCGCCGCCCTCGGTCACGCGCTCCTTGAGATCGAGTTCGCGATGAACTCGCTTGGCCGCCGCGACAGCATCGAGACGGACCGCCGCTGCCGCCGACCTAGCCACGATCTTCTCCTCGAGGTCCACGCATCTGGAGGAATTCTGCGAAACGTAGCAGTTCCGCGCGATCGGCCGAAGATAACTCGGTCGCTGCGCGCGCCAAGGCCTGAACACTCTCCGGAAGCGGTGGTGTCTCGGCAGTGCCGGTCAGCGCTTCGATAGATTGGCCGTAAACCTGAGCAAACCGCCCCAGTTCGACCGCATCGACTTTTCGGCGGCCATTCTCAACCAGCGAGAGTGCCGACCGAGAGATACCAATCGCGTCAGCAGCTTCCTCCTGCTTCAGCTCCAAATATTCGCGGGCTTGGCGCAAACGCTCGCCGATTGCACGCCACTTGTCGGATTCATCACTCATTACAGACCCTTCAAGCCGGCTCTAATGCTTTAACCGGCTTCGCTTTTTTCACTTTAATATCTCCGATGAAGACCCGCTCGAGTTTCGGCACGAGATCGGCAATCATCTCATCGCAGCTAGCATAACCCCCAGGCTGTATAATTTCGGGCGGCAATTCGATGTCGAGCACCTTCTTGGTGATGACAGTGGTGTCCACAACTCGCTTGGAATCGATGGCCGGACAGGTTCCCATAATGGAACCTCCGCTCCCCGAGGGCGCCGCCGCAGCAATCGAGCCATCGATTGATTCCGTTTCTTCCTCGAACCATGCTTCCAGCTCCGACACGAGTTCCTTCGCTTTCGAGGCGAAGATCGCTCTGAGCTCTTCTTTGGTAGCCGCCATGATTACCTCATGTTCGAATTTCAAACACAAGGTGGCGCCTCTGCGTAAAATGTCAACACCCGATTTTACGACCAAGTCTCATGCCGCCCCCTACAGGGTGGAGTCGGAGTGCCCAAATCTCCGGCACCATCAAGAGATGGCAAACGCACAGTCTCAGGATTAAGCGAAGCGTCGAGCTACGGCCGATACAGGTGTGCATTGATGCCAGTCCGCCTAGCGCCGGGTCAAAGGCTGATTCTGGCGGAAGTTGCCGTTCGAAGGTTGATAGGCAAACGACCCATTTTGATCGGGAGCTGCCGCTCTTCCCTTCCGTCCTGGCGACCAGGATGCAGACGTTGGAAGCCCCATTTTTGCAGGCGTAGTTTCTGCCGTTCGCTCATCTCGCCTTGGCGCGGCTTTCTGGTGTCAGAACCGCTCGGTTGTGACACCAACAGGCCACCCCAGCTTTTCCAGGGGTCATCGCAGAATCTCTTTCCATCGCGCGCTAAGCGCGGTTCGCGGTGTAGCAATCACTCAGCTAGATCGTCTCCGCGTTGGAGATCAGCAGGATGGAGGTCGTAGTCGATAAGCTCGCCGGGACGACATTCGAGTGCCGCACAGAGGCGGGCGAGGGTCGAAAAGCGTATGCCGCGCACCTTTCCCGATCGGAAAAGCGATAGCTGGGTTTCGCTCAACCCAACCTGCTGGGCAAGTTGCTTGCCCGTCATCCCACGACGTAGCAGCAGGGCATCGAGCGTGATGCGGATCGGCATCAGAGGATATCGTCCAACTCGCGACGCATTGCTACCGCCCGAGCGAACAAGCTGGACAGCACCACGAGCAGCAAGCCGACCAGTCCAATGGTAATCGCAGGCGGATCAAACGCCGCAAAGGCGCCGCGACGAAATCCACCAAGGATCCGCATCATCCAGGGGCTGAGGAAAACGCTCGCGATGGCACCGCCCGCCAACGCGAAGCCCAGTCGGGACAGCGACACCGGCAACACTCGATCGAACAGCTCACCATTGGCGATCCGGGCAAAGGCACGGTGCATCGTCCAGATCGCCGAAAGGTAGAAGGGCATCGACAGCCGGTACGACAACCAGAACCATATGGCCTTACCCTGCTCATCCTTCCGGATAATCATCATCGCTTCGATCGCCAACGCAAGCACCAACGTCACGAAAATCGTCAGCGCCAGCCGGTTGAGCCACCGGCCGCAGCGTCGCAGTCCCTCGGGATTGTCTCGCATAATTTAACCTTGACTTAAATCCGTGTCTTGCCCCTATTTAACTAAGAGTTAAATGTCGGGATAGGGGGAAAACCGGTGTTGGCAATCGAAACCGAGCATCTGACCAAACGCTACGCCGGGCGGAGCGCGGTCGATGCTGTGGCGCTGCGCGTACCGATGGGGTGCGTCTACGGCTTTCTGGGTCCTAACGGCGCCGGCAAGACCACGACGATGCGCCTACTGCTCGGCTTGCTGCGGGCGGATGTGGGCACGATCCGACTGGTCGGTCACGACCTGGTCCGGAGGCGGCGCGATGCCCTTGCCCAGGTGGGAGCCTTTGTCGAAAGCGCCTCGCTGTACGACCATCTCACCGGCCGGGCCAATCTCGACATCACGCGACGTCTGCTCGGTCTGCCGGCAGGCGAGATTGATCGGGTACTGGAGATCGTCGAGATGCGCGATGCGGCACCGGCACGGACCGGCACCTATTCGCTTGGGATGAAGCAGCGCCTGGCGCTGGCGCGGGCGATGCTCGGTTCGCCCAGACTGCTGCTGCTAGACGAACCAACCAACGGTCTCGATCCCGACGGTATTGTGGCCATGCGGTTGCTGATCCGGGCACTGCCTGCGCGGATCGGCGGAACGGTGTTCGTCTCTAGCCATCTGCTTACCGAAGTGGAGCAGATCGCCGATCACGTCGGCATGATGCGGGAGGGCCGTCTGATTGTGCAGGATGAGGTCCGGGTACTGCTGGGTGGTGGATCGACGGTCACGATGACGGTCGGTGAGGCGCAAGCGGGTGCGGCACTGCTGCAAGCGCGAGGTATGAATGCCGATGCCGAGGGCGACCATACGATCCATCTGCGTTGCCAGGACGATGCTTTGGTCCCGCAGACCGCGATGGCGAACCGCATCCTGGTCGATGCGGATTTCCCGGTGTCAGCGATCGTGCCGCATGCCCCCACCCTGGAGGATGTCTACCACACCATCCTGGCACCAGCATTTTCCGGCGAAAGGCTGGCGGCATGATCGCCATGCTGCACGTCGAGATCCGGAAGCTGAACGGTTCGCTGGCCTTGCTGCTGGCCATCCTTGCACCGGCGCTGCCCGGTTTTTTGGCGGCATTGTCGCTGATCTCGACCGATCGTGCTCCGCAATGGGGATCGATCTTCACGGGCTTCGTGCTGCCGATCTGGAGCTTCTTTTTGTTGCCGATGGTGGTAGCCGCCTTCACCACGCTGGTCGGGCAGATCGAATACCGCGCACGGGGGTGGGATCACCTGCTAGCCCTTCCCATCGCCCGATGGCGGCTGTTTCTGGCAAAAGCGATCGTCGTGCTTGCCGTATCCGCGATGATGACGATGCTGGTGCTGCTGTTCACATGGGTGGGGGCGTTGATCGGGGGAGCGATCAGCGGTTATACCCCGCTGGGGACATTGCCCTGGGCGAAACTGGGGCGCACGGTTTCGCTGCTGTTGGCAGGCACCACGATGCTGATCGTAATTCAGCTCTGGGCGGCACTGCGCTTTGCCAGCTTCGTCATGCCGTTGGTCGTCGGCATCGGCGGTACGCTGGTGGCGATGGCGGTCGCAATGACCCGGACCGATCAGGCGGGATGGTTTCCCTGGGTGTTGCCGCTGAAGATCCTGACCGCGCCAGATCCTGCTCATTACGCGATGCTTGGCGGGATAGGTGGGCTCATCCTACTGATCGTCATGATCGGCGATCTCTCACGCCACGACTTCAGATAGCCTGATCCTACAAATCTATATGAAATGGGGTTGTCCACCTTGCTTGACCATTTGCGTTGGCGCACTCGCCCGACGACAAATCATTTTTATAGATTAGCGCCGTTCTCGCGAATTAAAACAATGATCGGATACATGATGTTCAACGTCTACAGCCCTGTTAATATTTCGCGCCTTCTGCTTGTTTCGTCTTCGCTGTTTCTCGTCTTCGAGAAGATTTTGGGGGGATCGCACTCCGCTTTGGCGTTCGGTCTATTCGGGATCTCCTGGCTCCTTTTTGCTGCGTTCGGCATCCGCGCTCGCAGAATCGGTCGCCGCTGAATTTTATCAGCCGCTCATGGTTCGGGGCGACGCCCCGTTCACGCCCACCCCATGCCCCGCCAACTGAACGAAAGGCGGCTTACCATAGATCGCCGCCCGAAAGCAGACGGGCGGCTTCCCACCATCCGCAGGCACCTAGAGCCCCCTGCCCCGTCACTTGAACAAGCGTCCGCTTCCCGCTGCCGTCGTCGGAAAGCGGACAGGCTGCTTTCCACCAGATTGATCGAGATGCCACATGGAACGCCCGGTCTTCTCGCCGGCAAAGACATAGCGCCCGCTGCTGTATAGGTGCACCTCCTTGAACAGGGCGACCATAACGGATGCGAGCGGCGGGACATGCTCACGCGTAATCTTCATGCGCTGAGCCGGCACTCGCCAGAGTGGCGCAGGCCCGTCGAAATCCTCAAACTCCTCCCAGCGGGCATGACGCGTCTCGTTGGTGCGTGCCCAGGTCAGCAGCGTAAACAGCAGCGCCGCCCGGGTCACCGCGCGACGCCGCGGCGTCTCGTCGCCATCATAGCCGTCGATGGCATGAATAAGCGCGGTCAGCTCGCGGCGGCCAATCCGCGGCATATGCCGGGTACGCGGCTTGGGCTTGAGCAGTTGGCCGAGATGCTCGGCCGAGTCACGCTCGGCCCAGCCATCGGCGATGGCAAAGCGATAGATTTGGCCGACACGCTGCTTGAGGCGGCGGCTGACGTCGAGCGCGCCGCGCGCCTCGACCCGCCGCACCATCGCCAGCACATCGGTCGGCGTGATGACGGACAACCCAAGCTTACCGAGCACGGGAAAGGCATCCTGCTCGAGCCGGGTGAGCAGCCGGGCGGCATGCCCAAGCATCGAACGCCTCGAGGCGATCGCCATGCCATTTGCGCGCTGCTTCCTCAAAGATCATCCGTGCCTTGGGCCTGTTCGAGCCGCCCGGATCACCCTCCTCCCCCAACACCACCTTGGCTCTAGCGCGACGCAGCCGCGCCTCTGCCAGCGACGTCGATGGGACGCCGCGAACGCCGCTGGGGCGCGCTAACCCACAGAAAAAGTCACAAAAAAACCGCCGCGGGATGATCCGGGCGGTTTTGGTATCGGGAAGTATGGTTGCGGGGACAGGATTTGAACCTGTGACCTTCAGGTTATGAGCCTGACGAGCTACCGGGCTGCTCCACCCCGCGACACTGGGTTACCGGAGTGAGACGCGAACGCCCCCGCGGATGCGGGGGTGTCGTGCCCGTTATTCCGGGGAAATCATGAATGGGTTCTTGTGTTCCCGCACAGGCTTCAATGCCTGGCGACGACCTACTCTTCCACTGCTTAGGCAGTAGTACCATTGGCGCAGTCGGGT
>QDFQ01000015.1 GCA_003075315.1 Arthrobacter sp. TPD3018
GCTCGTGCAGGCCCCGCGCGATCCACGGTGTCATCCGGCCGGTCTCGATCACCACGCGTTCCACTGGGCCATGGCGTTCCAGCAGCGCGCTGATCGCCTCGGGCGTGCTGTCCACGCATTGCGCCGCGACCTTGCACCCGTCGGCGTCGACGACGCAGACGTGCGATGTTTCCATCGACAAGTCGATTCCGGCATAGTGCTTCATGGCTGTTTCCTTCCTTCAGGTCCGACAACCAGAAGGTGCGCCACTCAGCCGGCCCGGGGAAGCAGCCACAAATTACACGATGACTCATTGGTCATAGCCAGAAGATGACGGTGGCCGCGAGGGCGACGGCAGAGAAGAAGACGGTTGGGCAGCGGTCGTAGCGAGTTGCGACGCGGCGCCAATCCTTCAGACGGCCGAACATGATCTCGATGCGGCTGCGGCGCCGGTAGCGGCGCTTGTCGTATCTGACCGGCTCGTTGCGCGATCTGCGGCCCGGGATGCAGGGCTGGATGCCTTTGGCTTCCAGGGCGTCTCTGAACCAATCGGCATCATAACCACGGTCGCCAAGCAGCCACTGTGCTTTCGGCAGATCGTCGAGCAAGGCTGCCGCGCCGGTGTAGTCGCTGACCTGCCCGGCGGTCATGAAGAAGCTCAAGGGCCGCCCGTCCGCATCGCTGACGGCGTGCAGTTTGGTGTTCATGCCGCCTTTCGTGCGGCCGATCAGACGGCCGAGATCCCCTTTTTTACCCGCAGACTCGATGCCGTGCGGTGTGCCTTCAGGTAGGTCGCGTCGATCATGACGGTCTTCGGCACGGCCTCCGCTGCCGCGAGACCTTCCATCATTCGCAGGAAAATACCCCTCTCGCTCCACCGCTTCCAGCGATTGTAGAGCGTCTTGTGCGGCCCATAGTCCTTCGGTGCATCACACCAGCGTAGCCCGTTGCGATTGACGAAAATGATGCCGCTGAGCACCCGCCGATCATCGACCCGAGGCTTGCCATGGCTCTTGGGAAAGAACGGTTGCAGACGCGCCATCTGCTCATCCGTCAGCCAGTACAGGTCGCTCATCCACTCTCTCCTCACGGAGCCTGAATCAGATCGCGCCTCCCACATCAATGGGTCCTGACCCTAACCAGTGTCACAACCGAACGGTTTTGACACCATTCCTTGAGTAGCCAAGTCAGCTAATCGCTTAGTGACCTAGCCGTAATGGATAAGTTGAGTCACTGCTGTTTTCTGCTTTCGTTCTCCACGATACTGAATCATAGAATTGTTATGCCAATCGCGCGTGAACATCGCTGGCTCTACCCGATTGACTGGCGTGAACTATCTGCCTTCATCCGGTTTGGCCGCGCCAAAGGACGCTGCGAACATTGTCAGCGCCCGCATGGTCGTCATGTGCTGCATCTGGGCGATGGTGTTTGGTGGGATGAGGACATAAGCAGGTGGCGCAACGGGCAGGGCAGGTGCGTTCGCCGCCTGCCGCCGCCCGACGCCCTCTTATGCGCGCAACCTGGCTTCGTCGGCATTGATCCACCTTCACAAGTGCGGATCACGCGCGTGGTTCTTGCTAGCGCGCATCTGAACCATGATCCGAGCGATAACCGACCACGCAACCTCGCTGCACTCTGCCAGCGGTGCCACATGCGCCACGACGCCAGCGAGCATCGCCGACGTCGGTGGATCAACGCCTTCCGTATGCGTGCGATCGGCGATCTATTTGCCTGATCCGAAATCTCCTGCTGACCGCCTGGGAGCTAATCAAAGATCACTCAGTCGGTGAATCGAACGCTGTCAGGATTGGGCACGGCCCTGCCGATCCCGAGCCGCACTCGCTGGCAAGCCGACGCAGCGAAGCACGCGCCTGTTCAAGCTCGGCGATCTTCGCATCCAGCGCCGCCATCTGCTCATGGGCGAGCTGGCGCGCACGCGCGCGATCGTCGGTCGCATCCAGCGCCAGAAGCTCACCGATCTGCTCGAGCGTGAAACCGGCTGCCTGCGCCGAGCGGATGAAGCGAAGGCGGCGGGCGTCATCGGTGCCGTAGCGCCGGATGCCGCCTCCGGCGCCAGCCCCGGTCGGCCGGTCTGGCTCGTCCAGCAAACCGCGACGCTGATAGTAGCGCACCGTTTCGACGCCGACGCCGCCCTCGCGCGCGAGCGCCGCGATCGTCATGCCGGTCATGCCTTGACTCCGTACTATGGTACGGACCCTATATAGGCGGGGCGAGGATATTGGAGAAGCGGCATGGCGAGCGCCCCCGCCAAACAGGCGACGATCTACCGGATGGTGATGCCGGAACATACCTGCCCTTTCGGGCTGAAGGCGAAGGATCTTCTGCGCCGGGAAGGCTATGCGGTCGATGACCATTGGCTGATGACGCGGGAAGAAACCGACGCTTTCAAGGCGAAGCACGGCGTCAAGACGACCCCGCAGATCTTTATCGCCGGGGAGCGGGTCGGCGGCTATGACGATCTGCGCCGCTTCTTCGGCAAGATGGTCCGCGACCCCAAGGCCGTCACCTATCGCCCGGTGATTGCCGTGTTCGCGATGACGGCGCTGATGGCGCTCGCCGCCAGCTATGCGGTACTCGGCACGCCCTTCACGGTGCGGGCGGGTGAATGGTTCATCGCGTTCTCGATGTGCGCTCTGGCGATGCTCAAGCTCCAGAACGTCGAGAGCTTCTCGAGCATGTTCCTCAACTACGATCTGCTCGCGAAGCGCTGGGTGCCCTATTCCTATGTCTATCCCTACGCGGAAGGAGCGGCGGGCGTCCTGATGGCAGCCGGCGCGTTGACCTGGCTGTCGGTGCCCGTCGCGCTCGTTATCGGTACGATCGGCGCGGTGTCGGTGTTCAAGGCCGTCTACATCGACAAGCGTGAGCTGAAATGCGCGTGCGTGGGCGGGGACAGCAACGTGCCGCTCGGCTTCATCTCGCTCACCGAAAACCTGATGATGGTCGCGATGGCGCTGTGGATGATCGCTGCGCCGCCCGTGCTGGCGATGGCGCACTGACGCGAAGGTCGGCACGCGTCGTCAATGCGGGCTGATCGCCGTAACTTCTGCCGTCATACCCTTCGCCTTGGCGGTGAATGCGACCCGCTGCCCCGACCGCAGTCCCTTGAGCAGGGTCGGGGGGGATGCCCGGAAGGTCATCGTCATTGCGGGCCAGCCGATCGTCGGGATCGGGCCGTGCTTGATGGTTACGGTTCCACCTTTCGCGTCGACGGCAGTGATCGTCCCCGATCCGCTGCCGGATTTTACAGCCGATGCAGCCGGCCTGCTGCCTTGAGCAAGAGCGCTCGCTGCGATCGGCGTGACTAGTAGCATGAATGCGGCGCGCATGGAGAAAGTGGCTTTCATCAGATCTTCCTTTCGGGGCGGGTTGAAGCTCGCCGCCGCAAGAGCAAGTAGGCGGCTGGCAGGATGAACATGGAGAGGAAAGGGGCGGTCAGCATTCCACCGATCATCGGCGCGGCGATCCGGCTCATCACCTCCGATCCGGCGCCATGCCCGATCAGCACGGGGAACAGCCCGGCGACGATGACAGCGACGGTCATCGCCTTGGGACGTACCCGCAACAGCGCGCCCTCCCTGATCGCTTCCGATACTTGCTCGCCCGACGGTGACGGCCCGCGCTCGGCCAATGCGTGTTTCAGGTAGATCAGCATGACGACGCCGAACTCCGCCGACACGCCGGCGAGCGCGATGAACCCGACACCTGTGGCGACCGATTGCGCATAGCCGAGCAGCCATAATGTCCAGATGCCGCCGGTCAGCGCGAAGGGCAGTGTGCCCATGATAAGCGCCGCCTCGTCGAGGCGACCGAAGGTAAGGTAGAGGAGAAGGAAGATGATCGCGAGTGTCGCCGGCACGACGAGCATCAACCGAGCCTCGGCACGCTGCAGATACTCGAATTGTCCGGAATAGGCGATCGAGACGCCGGGGCTGAGCCGAACATCTTTGCCAACAGCACGGCGCAGATCGGCGACCGTGGAGGCCAGGTCGCGCCCGCGCACGTCGACATAGACCCATGTCGAGAGTCGACCATTTTCCGTCTTGAGCATCGGTGGACCTTCCGCGATCGACACGGATGCGACGGTGCCGAGTGTGATCTGCTGACCCGATGCGGTGACGATTGGGAGAGTTCGCAGTCCCTCCAGACTGTCACGCAGCTCGCGGGGGTAGCGGACGCTGATCGGGTAGCGGGCAAGGCCCTCCACCGTCTGGCCGATCGTCTCGCCGCCGATCGCGCCGGACACAATCTCCTGCACATCGGCGATGTTGAGACCGTAGCGCCCCGCGGTCACCCGATCGATATCGACATCGACATAGCGGCCTCCGGTCAACCGTTCTGCCAATGCCGAGCTGACGCCCGGCACGGTCCTGGCGACACGTTCGATGCTGCCGGCGATGCGGTCCAGCTCGGAGAGGTTGGACCCCGACACTTTCACCCCGATGGGACTCTTGATGCCGGTCGCGAGCATATCGATCCGATTGCGGATCGGAGGCACCCATACGTTCGTGAGGCCGGGCACGCGCACTGTGCGGTCCAGCTCCTCCACCAGCTTTGCCGGCGTCATCCCCGCGCGCCATTGATCGCGCGGCTTGAATTGGATGGTCGTCTCGAACATCTCGAGCGGTGCCGGGTCGGTCGCGGTCTCGGCGCGCCCGGCTTTGCCGAACACGGTTTTGACCTCGGGAACGGTTTTTATCAGCCGGTCTGTGCGCTGGAGCAGGGCCGAGGCGCTCGCGGCCGAAAGGCCGGGAAGCGCGGACGGCATGTAGAGCAGATCGCCCTCATCCATCGTCGGGATGAACTCGCCACCCAATCGGGTCAGCGGCCATGCCGTCGTCGCCAGTACCAGGGCGGCGATGCCGATCGCCGCCCAAGGCCGCGCCAACACGCGGTCGAGCGCCGGGCGATAGGCACGGGTGAGCACGCGGTTGATAATGTTGTCGTTCTCGGCCGGAATGCGTCCCCGGATCAGCCATCCCATCAGGACCGGCACGAGCGTTACCGACAGGATCGCCGCTGCCGCCATCGCATAGCTCTTGGTGAAGGCGAGCGGGGCGAACAGCCGTCCCTCCTGCGCTTCGAGCGTGAACACCGGCACGAACGACAGCGTGATGATGACGAGGCTGAAGAACAGCGCCGGCCCGACCTCGGCCGCGGCCTCGGTGATGACGCGCCAGCGTTCCTCGCCCGCCAGTGCCACGCCCGGATGGTCGTGTTCCCATCGCTCGATCCGCTTGTGCGCGTTCTCGATCATCACGATCGCGGCATCGACCATCGCGCCGATCGCGATGGCGATACCGCCCAAAGACATGATGTTGGCGTTCACCCCCTGCACACGCATGACGAGCAAGGCCGCGAGCACCCCCAGAGGCAAGGTGACGATCGCGACCAGCGCAGACCGGACATGCCACAGAAACAACCCGCAGATGATCGCGACGACGACGAACTCCTCGATCAGCTTGCCCGTCAAATTCTCCACCGCGCGGTCGATCAATTGCGAGCGGTCATAGGTGGTGACGATCTCGACGCCGGGGGGAAGGCTCGCTTTCAGTTCCGCGAGCTTGGCCTTGACGGCTTCGATCGTCTGCCGTGCATTCTTGCCCTGACGCAGGATGACGACTCCGCCCGCGACCTCGCCTTCGCCGTTCAGCTCGGCGATGCCGCGGCGCATCTCGGGGCCGATCTGGATCGACGCGACGTCGCCCAAGGTAACGGGGACGCCGGCACCGGCGACCTTGAGCGGGATCGCGCGGAAATCGTCGACGGTGCGCAAGTAACCTGACGCGCGCACCATATATTCGGCTTCGCCCAGCTCGAGGACGGACCCGCCGGCCTCCTGATTGGCGCGGCGAATGGCATCGACGGCCTGAGTGTGCGTGACACCGAATGCGGCGAGCCGCGTCGGGTCGAGCAGCACCTGATATTGCTTCACCATTCCGCCGATGCTCGCCACCTCCGCAACGCCGGGCAGCGTTTTCAGTTCATAACGTAGGAACCAGTCCTGCAAGGATCGGAGCTGCGACAGGTCACGGCGGCCGGTGCGGTCCAACAGCGTGTATTCATAGACCCAGCCGACCCCCGTCGCATCAGGACCCAGCGCGGCCTGCGCGCCTTGGGGAAGCCGTCCCTGCACCTGGCTCAGATACTCCAGCACGCGTGAGCGCGCCCAATAGAGGTCGGTCCCATCCTCGAAGAGGACATAGACGTAGCTGTCGCCGAAGAACGAATAGCCGCGCACGGTTTTCGCGCCAGGCACGGACAGCATCGTCGTGGTGAGCGGATACGTCACCTGGTTCTCGACGATCTGCGGGGCTTGGCCCGGCCAGCTCGTGCGGATGATGACCTGCGTGTCGGACAGGTCGGGGAGCGCATCGACGGGGGTGGCACGCATTGCGAACACCCCGGCCATGGCGAGCGCGATGGCCGCCAGGACGACGAGGAAGCGGTTCGCGACCGACCAGCGGATGATCGCGGCAATCATCGCCCAGCCTCGCGCGTCATGCGGCGCAGCGTTGGACCATCGGCGGGTTGATCAAAGCCGAACCGCACCCGCTCACCCTTGCGATACCCACGCACCAACGCGGGATCGGCGACGCGGAACGTCATTGTCATGGCCGGCCAGCCGATCGCCGGAACGGGCTGATGGGACAGGGTGACGGAACTGCGATCGATCGCCTCGATGCTGCCGACCGTCTCGTAGATCGACGCGGTGGGTTTCACGGCCGGCTTTGTTGCGGGTGACGCTTCGACACCAATCGGACGCGCATCGAGGCCAGCGAGGCTCGCTTCGGAGTCGATCAGGAACTGGCCCGACGCGACAACCTTCTCACCCTCGGTCAGGCCGGCGACTATCTCGGTTTTGCCGCCGCCTTCTGCGCCAGTGCGAACCTCGGCGGGTCGAAAGCGTCCACCCGGCCCTGCCAACATGACGAGTGTGCGCCGGCCGGTCCGGATCACGGCCTCACTCGGAACAAGGAGTGCATCGCGGCTCCCCTGGTCGAGCGCCACGCTGGCGAACATACCGGGGCGCAACCGGCCGGCACGGTTGGGGAGCTCGACGCGGATTGTGAGCGTGCGGCTCGCTGCCTCGGCCTGGGGCAGGATCGCAGCGATGCGGCCCCTGAAGCTTTCGCCCGGGAAAGCCGCCAGCGTGGCGATGACGGGCGTGCCGATCCGCAGGTTTCCTGCGAGGGCCTCAGGGACAGCCGCGTTCAGCCACACGGTGGCGAGGCCGTTCACCTCCGCCAGTGTCTGTCCTTGCGCGACCGTCATCCCCTGTCGGACGCCGAGCGTCTTGATGACGCCCCCCACGGGCGTGCTGATCGTCGTCACACCTTGCGGTCGGCCGCGCCACTCCGCCGATGCAATCGATCCGGCGGGCATCCCGAGAAGCAACAGGCGCTCTCGTGCCGCCCGCGTGAGCCCGGCATCCCCGGTGCGGCGCACGGCGAGATACTCCGCCTGCGCGCCCGCCCATTCGGGCACAAGGATATCGGCGAGCGGGGCGCCTGCCGGCACGACATCGCCTGGCGCGCGCGCATAGACGCGCTGAACGAAGCCGCCGCTGCGTGCCTGCACGACCGCAACGTTGCGGTCATTGAACTCGATGCTGCCGGTTGCCGAGGCCGAGTTTGACAACGATCCGCGTTCGACCGTGACGATCCGCGCGCCGACCCGCTGGAGGCTGGCCGGATCGATCGCTACGCCCGGTGCGGCGCTACCGCCTGCGCCCTCGTCGGCATAGCGGGGGATCAGTTTCATCCCCATCGACGAGAGACCCGGGCCGTCGTGCCGCTCCCCCGGGATCATCGGATCATACCAGTAGAGGATCTTCTTCTGCGGGGCTGGGGATGCCGTTTGATCGGCAGCCGAGGACGTGCCAAGTTTCGCGAGCCCGAAGCCCACGCCCCCTGCGACCAGCACCAGCGCGCTTACCGCGGTGACAAGGCGGGCGCGGGTAATGGTAGTGTCGCTCATCGATCGGCGCTCCCGAAGGTAATGGTGAGGCGGACAGAGTCTGCGGCGACGAGCGCCTCACGGTCGAGCACGGTCAGCTCGGCGTCGGCGAGCGCGGTCTTGGCTTCGATGGCATCCGCAAGACTCGCGCGACCGGCAGAGTAGCTCGCTATCTCCAGATCGGCTCGCTTCCGAGCGAGCGGAAGGAGCACGTCGCGCGCGCGCTGCCATTGGCTGTGATGCATTTGGTGGTCCGCCAGCGCGGCCTCCAGATCGGCTGCCAATGTGCGCCGGGTTTCTTCGCGCGCGGCCTCGGCCTGCGCCTGTGCGGATTTGCGGGCTTCGATGCGCGGGTTCTGACGCGATCGAGCGAACAGCGGCAGGCTCATCGAAACTCCCGCCGACACCATGTCGCCATACCGGGGGTCACGGCGTTGATAAGCTACCTCTACCCCCCAATCGGGTCGCTTCTCCGCTCGCGCCGCATCCACGTCGGCCTGGGCGCGCTGAATACCGGCCTCGGCGAGAACCATGTCGGAGTGAAGGCTGAGCGCGTCCCGCAGCCGCGCCGGAGCCAGATCGATCGCGGGCATATCGCCGGCAATCTCGGGCGCCGATACGCCGGTCCAGCGAGCCAGCATCGCGCGGGCGCGCGCAACGGCGGCCATCAACTCGTCGCGGCGGTCGTCGAGTGCCGCGATCTCCTGATCGGTCGTCAGTGTCTGACCAGGGCGGACCGAACCGGTCGTCACGGCGGCCCGCGCAGCGGAAGGGAGAGATCGAAGGAATAGCAGAACGGTGTCGAGGGCAGCTAGTCGACGCTCGGCATAAGCAAGGTCGATCCATGCCTGCCCCGCTCCCAATCGCACCTCCCGGAGCTTGGTCGCTTGCGATGCTTCTGCCGTTGCGATCACGGCGCGTGCCTGCGCTTGCGCGGCATGACGCTTGGCAAGGTTGGGTAGGTCCTGTTGGAAACCGACACGCCCCATCGTCATGTCGTCTCTGGATAGGGAGAAGGCGGGTGGCCCAGAGACAGGATAATTCTCGATTCCGATCGACACACGGGGGTCCGGAAGGCTTCCCGCCGCACGTGCATCGGCTTGGGCGGCGCTGACCCCCGCGCGACCGGCAACCGCTCCCGGGGCGTTGGCAACCGCATCGCGCAGCGCTTGGTCATAGGTAAGTGTCTGCGCGTGCGCGGCGCTCGTCGTGAGCGCGGCGACCGCGAGCATCATGGATGCGCGCATCCCTCTAGTCCCTTCATGTCATAATGATGGCCGGGCTCCAAATGGTTGATCGGAGCCCGGCACCTGTTCAGGCTCGCCAGCTTAAGTTGACTGGCCGCCCTTCATTGACATGCAGGCGTCGCGACCGCGTTCCATCATCGGGCACACGCAGGCGCTCGACTGGGGAACGTCCGTAACCCATACGCGACGTGGGGCTTGAAGCGGCGCCCGCGGGCCCGGCTGGTAATTGGAACGCCACTCCCAATGACCATTGCTTTTATTTTCAGATGTGGCCGCCGTCGCTGCCGACGCGGCGAGGCTAGCGGCAAATACCGCCAAGATGAACGTTTTCATGTCACTTTCCAATTTGATCGAGATTTAAAATCGGCAGAGCCGCAACCGGCGAACGGCTGCAGCCTGACACGGCTTGACTCGATCAAACGGTAGGCGGTTCGGGCTCGGGAGCGACGTTGAGGCCGGCAAGTGCCCGGCTGGCAGGCCAGATAACGATTTGAGATGCGATCGAGCGCTTCAGCACTCTTGCCGGCTCCTCAAACGTCATGGGAACAACGCATCCCATTTGGGCGATACACGCCAGCGTCAGTCCTTTGCATGGGTGTTCCGATGACGGATCCGGGGTCGCCATACCCGCGCAATCCATGCGGGATGGGGTGACATGGCTCATCGCCATCTTGGGTGAGAGCGATGGGCCGGCCGCATACGCAATTCCTTGGCCCAAAAGGCCAAGCAACGCTCCAACAAGAAGCAAGAGAGAAAGACGAGCTTTCAACACCCGGATACTATCCCAATTGTCAACGCCGAGGTCAATACGGGTGGTTTGCCGGGTGCCGTAGTGCCGGCATGAAGCGCCGGGGAAGATTTGCCGCTCACAAGACAACCTGTCGTTTAGGCGCCGTGGCTAGCAAAGACACGCCGGCCAGCGGCACCGAACGCAATGACGTCATAGGGCTGGGTTCTCATGCCGGGCACCTCCATGCCCGGTGAGCCCATCGGCATTCCGGCCACGGCCAAGCCGCGCACGCCTTTAGGATGCTGGGCCAGCGCGCGCTTCATGTCCGCGATCGGGACATGTCCCTCAAACGCCATGCCGTCGATGATCGCGGTATGGCAGGACGCGAGGTCAGCGGGCAGGCCGATCTTACGCTGCAGCACCTCACGGCGATCATCGTCGATGATCTGGACCTTGCGGCCGAACTGCTGACGCACCTGCGCCGCCCATTTCTCGCAACAGCCGCAACCCGGATCGCGGTGCATGGCGATGTCGGCCGCGGCCGATGCGACCGCTGGGATGGTCATTAGCAAGGCGGCGACGGCGCCACGAACACCATTCTTCATCATCAGCTCCTAAAAGGAAATCCCCGCCCTGCCGGGGGGTAGGGGGATCGACAGGGCGGGGCAGCGCTCCCTTATTGCGGGCGCTTGCCGTGCTTGCTGAGCCACGCCTGCAGCTCGGCAATATCCTTTTCCTGTTTCGTGATCGTCATCTGCGCCATGCGCTTGGTCTCGGCGTCGCGCGCGTCACGCACCGCAACGCGCGACATGGCGATGGCGCCTCGGTGATGCTCGATCATCTTGCGCGTCCACATTTCGGCCGCGTCGCCCTGCTTGGCCGCCATCATCTTCTGATGCATGTCCATCTCGGCCTGGCCGTAGGGATTGCCGGCCATCATGCCCGCCATGTCGTCGTGGTTCATGCCGGCCATCTGACCGTGGTTCATGCCCTGCATTCCGCCGCTCTGCTGCGCGAGGGCGGGCGTGGCGAGCAGCGCCAAAGCTGCGAATGTTGGTGCGAAGCGCATTATTGATCTCCCTGGGTTCTAAGACTTCTACGCGTGCGAGGCGGCTATCCCTCACCCGGGGTGCTAGAACGCGCGAGAAATTGTCAGGAAACAGGACTTTATTTCCGAGGGCTACGCTCCTGAGCCGCGTATATTATGCCTCGATCACGATGTTGCGACGCCGCGTTTTGGGCCATCGCATGTAGAGAAGCACTGCCCCCCCTAACCAAAGCGCAAGCCCACCGATCGCGAAGGCGAGCAGCCAGGGCGTGTTGAAGTTCTCGTGATTCGTCCAATCCATGATGTGAAGGCCCCAGAAGAAGTCGTAGAGCCGCCAAGTGCCGGTTCGGACAGCCGAGATCCGACCGGTGTCGGCCGCGACAAAGACGCGGGTGGAATCGAGGTCGGCGAACGCGACGCGCCAGGCGGGGAGCGTGCCGCGATATTCGGGGCTGGCGCGCTCGATCCGCTCTACCTTCGCCGCTGGTCGAGCACCGCCACGCCATGCCAAACGCGCGATCTCCTCGGCCTCACGAGCCGTTGGTGCTGGCAGCGCTTGGCCCGTCGCGGCGTCGAACAGGCGCGTTCCCTTGGCTGTCGCGACCTCGGCGACCGGGCGGCCAAGCCACATGCGATAGGTGATGGCCTCGATGGGCGCATCTGCTGCGCCTACGATCGCCGATGGTGGGGCGAACGTGCTGCCGCGGGGAAGGGGCGCCGCGGCTTTGCGGTCAACGAGGTGATCGCCATGCACCCGATCGATCGGCAGGAAGCTCATCAGGGCGCCGCTTGCGAACCATAGCAGGAGCTGCGCGCCGATGATGATCGCGAGCCATTTGTGCGTGCGGCTCGCGAGTAGATGCAGCCTCAGTTTCGCGCTTTTCAGAACCACTCCTCCCTCAACCTCGTCGCCGGGGTCACTTCATACCCGGCATGTCCTTCATCATCTCGTCGTGATCGGCCGGGGCGCTCGCGACCAGTGCCTTATACTGTTCGGGCGTCATGCCGGGGAGCTTGCGGACGAACGCGACCATATTCCAAATTAGGGGGTCGGGATGCGTCTTGCCCCATGCCGGCATGGCGCTGAGCTTCACCCCGTGCTTGATGATCCAGAATTGCTGGGCGGGGGTGAGATCTTGAGCGCGCGCGAGTTCCGGCGCCTGTGGATAGAGGCCCTGGCTCATCTCGGATTTCTCGACGCCGGGGCCGAGATGGCAACCGGAACACATTTCTCCGTAAAGGCCCGCGCCGACTGACACGCGCTGCGCCGATGCCAGATCGGCCGGGGGTGTTATGCCGCGCGCGCGTGCCTCAATCGACCGATCGCGCAGGCGTTCGAGCATTGAATAGACCGCCGGCGTGTGCGGTTCGTCGGCCGCGATGTTATACACGCCAAGGTAGATAAACGCGGCTGCGCCCAGCGCCAGGACGATCGCCAGGGCGCCTACGAACGGCAGGCTCGGGAAGTGCTGCCTTATCGAGCGCCTGCCGTCTTGAGCCATCTGTTCCTCCATCGATCAGAACCAGACACGAACGCCGGCGACGATGCTCTTGGACGTTGCGCGATCCCCATCGGCGCGCGCGTAGCGGGCGGTGTCGCCGAAGCGGCGATCCCATGACACGCCGACATAGGGGGCGAACTCGCGCCGGATCTCATAACGCAGCCGCAATCCAAGCTCGGCGTTGGATAGGCCCGATCCGATCCGGTTTTCCGGCACGTCCTGCGCAGCGAAATTGAGCTCGGCGCGCGGTTGCAGGATCAGCCGCTGGGTGATGCGCTGGTCGTAATAGCCCTCAAGCCGCCCTAGCAGGTCGCCCTTGTTGGACAGGAATACCGCGCCCTCTAGCTCGAAGAAGCCCGGTGCCAGCCCCTCCAGCCCGACGGTCGCATAGGTGCGTTTCGGGGACGGCCCCAAATCCTGGCGGACACCCGCTTGTAGATTGAAATAAGGGCCAATGGTCCGGCTATAGAGCGCCTGCACCTCGGCGCTCTCGATGCCCTCGCGGAAGGCTCCCTCGCCCTCAGACTTGATGAAGAGGCGGTTGATGTCACCCCCGAACCACGCCTCGCCATCCCAGCGATAGCCGTCACGACCGTTGCGGAATTGATACTCAGCGAGGTTCAATAGCACCTGGCTGAAGTTTTGACCGCCGTGATGCTGCTGAAGGTGATGGCGACCCATCGCCATCGCGTCCGCGCCGTAAACGCTGTCGGCCGCATGGTCGGTCGGCAGGGGCGGGGCGGGGGCGTTTCCTGCGGGAAGCGCGGTGCCAGTCTGCTGCACCCCATCGGCCGCCATGCCTGGCATTCCGGCCATTCCCGACATGCCCTGCATGTCGTGGCCGCTGTGCTGGTCGGCTGGCATGGTCATCCCCGGCATCGCCGAATGGTCCATGCCCTGCATCGGCTGCTGGGAGCCCTGAGGGACCGTTTGGCCGTTTCCGGGCATCTGCATCCCCGGCATGGCTTCCATGCCCTGCTGTGAGCCTTGCGGAGCCGCATGGTCCATGCCGGGCATAGACGAGTGATCCATGCCCGGCATGGTCCCGTGATCCATACCATTCATGCCGGCCGTTGGCGCGGCGCGGCGTTTCGTCGTCGAAGCTGATGGTCGCCTCGCAGGAGCTGACCTAGTCTTGGCCGGCTTGCCTTTGGCCGTGGGCTTCACCACCGGCTTCTTTTTCGCAGGCATCGGCATGGTCATGCCCGGCATTGCCGAATGATCCATGCCCTGCATCGACTGAGCGGCGACAGGACCGGCGATGCCGAGCATGGTGGTGGCGGCGAGCGCCGCGGTCAGCCGGTTCATGCCGCCTCTCCCGCGAACGGGCGAACGGTGACGACGCGCATCATGCCTGCGGTCATGTGGTAGAGATTGTGACAGTGGAACGCCCAATCGCCGGGTGCATCGGCGGTCAGATCAAAGGTCATCTTGCCTCCAGGCGGCACGTTGACGGTGTGCTTGCGCGGCGCATGATTGCCGTGCCCCGTCACCAGCTCGAAGAAATGGCCGTGGAGATGGATGGGGTGCGGCATCATCGTATCGTTGACCAACGTCACCCGCGCCCGCTCGCCTTTGCGGAACGGGATGGGGTCGGCGGGATCGCTCAGCTTCTGCCCGTCGAAGCCCCACATGTAGCGCTCCATGTTACCGGTCAGATGGATCTCGAACTGACGCGACGGCGCGCGCACGTCGGGGTTGGGCGCGAGCGAAACGAGGTCGCGATAGGTGAGGACGCGGTGATCCAGGCCCTCCAGACCCTGGGGCGGTTCACCGCTACGGTCCTTCGGCATCGGGGAGATGGTCTGCACGCCCGGCCCCATCTTCACGCCCGGCGCATTCTTCGGGTCGCGCATGTTCATGTTCATGCCGCCACCCGACCCGTGGTCCATCCCGGCCATGCCGCCAGCCTGGCCCGATCCGCCCGACATGGCACTATGGTCCATGCCGGCCATGCCAGCACCGCCCGCTGCCATTTGGCTATGGTCCATCCCGGGCATTACAGCGCCGCCCATCTGGCTGTGGTCCATGCCCGACATGCCGGACATGCCCGCCATCGCTGCGCCTGCCGCGACCGTCCCGTGATCGGTCGGCCCCTTCCAGCCCGTCAGCTTCCAAAGATTGCGCGAGGCGTTCTGCATCAAGGTGGGGTCCGGCCCGCGCGTGGCGACCGGGCTCTCGTCCTTCATGCCGGACATGCCCTGCATCCCGCCCATGCTCCCCATGTCCATGCCCATATCGGTCATGGTCAGCAGCGTGCGCGGACGAAGCGGCGGGACCGGGGCGACCATCCCCTCACGCGGGGCGAGCGTCGCCCGGCCCATGCCGGAGCGATCGATAGCCTCGGAGACGAAGCTGTAGGCCCGGTCCTCGGGCGTCACGATCACGTCGAACGTCTCGGCAACGCCGATCTGGAACTCGTCGATCTTCACCGGACGGACATTCTGCCCATCGGCCTGCACGACGGTCATCGGCAGGTCGGGGATGCGGACGTTGAAGTTGGTCTGCGCCGCGGCGTTGATGATCCGCAAGCGGACCCGCTCGCCCGGCTTGAACAGCCCCGTCCAGTTGTCATACGGCCCGTAGCCGTTGACCAGGAAGGTATAGGTCGAGCCGGTGACGTCGGCGATGTCGGCGGGGTCCATTCGCATCTTTCCCCACTCGATCCGGTCCTTGAGCGGCATTTCCCGACCCGCGAGCAAGCCCGCGAGGGTCGGCCGCTGATAGTTGAAATAGGCGCCGCCCATCTGCTTCAGCTTCCGGAAAATCTGCTCGCCGGTCATCTGGCTGTGGTCGGACAGCACGATCACATGCTCGCGGTCGAACGCGATCGGATCGGCACCGGCCGGGTCGATCACGATCGGCCCGTAAAGTCCGCCCTGCTCCTGCTCGCCGGAATGGCTGTGATACCAGTAGGTGCCCGACTGGATGATCGGGAACTCGTAGATGAAGGTCGAGCGCGCCTTGATGCCGGGGAAGCTGATGCCGGGCACGCCGTCCATCGCGAACGGCACGAGCAGCCCATGCCAGTGGATCGAACTGTCCTCGTCGAGATTGTTGGTGACGGAGAGGCGGACCTTTTGCCCCTCCTTCAAGCGAATGAGAGGGGCCGGCACCGTGCCGTTGACGCCGATTGCGGGCGTCGACTTGCCGTCGACGGGAAGTCTGAAACTGTCGATCGTCAGCGCGATGTCAGTGCCCGAGACGGTCGGCAGCGGTTTGACGATCCCGCCCGAGACAGGCTGCGCCCACGCGGGCATATAGGCGGTCAGCGCCATGCCACCGCCAGCAAGGGCGGCGCCGCGAAGCATCTGGCGGCGATCGATAGTGCGGCTCATACGGTCCTCAAGGCTCTCGAACGGGAGTGTCCCTCTAGCCTTGATACGCAGCTCAGGGCGCTATCCCTCAGCGCCCGCCCAATCGCTCCAGCAACTTCGATCGCGCGCGATAGAGGCGGGTTTCTACCGCCTTTTCGCTGATCGACAACACTGCCGCGGTTTCAGCCTGGCTCAACCCCTCGATCGTGCGCAGCACCAAGGATTCCTTCAATGCGGTCGGCAAGCCCGCAATGGCACGCGTCACGCGGTCGAGTTCCTGTCGGTCGCCCGTCGCGTCGTCGATCGCCACCTGGTCGTCTGCAATGGCTTCGGCTTCCGGGCCGATCGGTGCGGCGAACGCCAGAAAGCGCCGCACGGTGCGCTTGCGCCCCCAATCGCGGCACTTGTTGATCGCGATCGTCGATAGCCACGCGCGCATCGATCGATCGCCGTCGTAGCGGGGCAGGGCCTGATGCGCCGCGACGAAGGTCTCCTGCAGAAGGTCCAGCGCCTCGTCGGCCTCGCCGACGCACGCGCGCACCATGCGGAAGATTGACTGCCGATGGCGGCGCATGATCTCGGCGAAGGCGGCTTCGCGCCCGGCGATGCTGAGGGTCGCCAGCTCGCCGTCCGTAAGCGTGGTCCAGTCGAGGCTCACGCGCCGAACCTCAACGTGCGTCGTCGGTGAGCGCCTTCACCACGGCCTGATCGAACTGGCCGGTCTGATTGGGCCGCAAGAGCTGGCGCATGGCGAAGATGTGCGCCAGCGTCGCTTTCTGGAGCTCGCCCATGACGGCGTGGCTCTGGTCGACCGCTGCGGCGACGCGCGGCCCGTTGCCATGCTCGGCCTCGATCGCTTCAGCGAGCCGGGCATTGTTCGCCCGCAATTCCAGCTCGAATGCGCGCCGCTGCACGGCGAAACGCTGCTCCAGCACTTCAAGTCGCGCTTCCTGGTTGGCGTCCAGCGCCAGCTTATGATGCAGCACGTCGTGCAGCTCCGAGCCGGGCTGGGCACGTGGCGGAAGTAGCGCCCGCCCCACGAACACACCGATGATCGCGGCGATGAAGCACGCGACAATGCCAAGCAGAAGGCGGATGCGGCCGCTCATTGCACGCCGACGAGCAGCGTGGAGGGCGCGAGCGGCGACACCGGCCCCAAGGGCGATAGCGAAGCCGCGCTGGCTTCCTTCGCGGGCACACCGGCACCGAAGATGCCCATGACGAGCGCCGCAGCGATCGTCATTGCCCCAACGCCTAAGCCGGCGCGCGCCGCTGGACGTGCGGCGACCCGCGCCAGCACGCGATCTTCCATGCCATCAAGGCTCGCGGGCACGGGTGCTTGCGCCAGCCTCATCAATACTGCGTCGAGGTCCATGTCGTTCACTCCACCCCTCTAGCATGGATTACGCAAGCGACGCGCCCATCCCTCAAATCCATCCGTGAGGGGTGGTCGATCGTGGCGCGTAATGAAGGACAGGAACCCTCCTGTCGAAAGGCCCCCTATGCGCCGCCTATCCGTTCTGACTGCTGCTGCCGCTCTCGTCATGTTCGCCGGAACGGCGAACGCCCATCCTAAGCTGGTGTCGGCATCGCCGGCCGCCAATGCGACGGTCGCGAAGCCCGCTCGTATCGAACTTCGTTTCAGCGAGAAGCTGATGCCAGCCTTCTCCAAGGCCGATCTCACGATGGCAGCGATGCCCGGCATGGCAGCCATGAAGATGGCCAGCGCCTCCGCGCTCTCGTCCGATGGCCGGACCCTCGTCATCACCCCGAAATCGCCGCTCCCATCGGGTCGGTATAGCGTCGCGTGGAATGTCGTCTCGACCGACACCCACAAGGTCGCAGGAACCTACGTCTTCGCGGTGAAGTGAGGCGATGGGGGACTGGTCGCTTATCGGCGTCCGCTTCGCGCTCTACGTGACGCTGGCTGCGCTGTTCGGCCTTGCCGCATTCAGCCTTTATGGGCTGCGGGCGCGCGAGCGCGGCGACGCGCTCGCGCTGCGTCCCTGGTTCATCGCCAGCGCTGGCCTGAGCCTGTTGTTTTCAGGCGCCTGGGTCGTGCTGATGGCCTCCTCAATGGCCGGAACGCCGGCCTGGCCGATCGACCGTGAAGCAGTCGGCGCGCTGCTCACCGGCTCTGCGATCGGAGCAGCATGGAAGCTGCGCATGGTCATGGTGGCCCTCGCGGCGCTGGCAGCGCTGGTCGCGGGCGGGCGCGGCATCTGGCTGAGCATCGTCGCGCTCTGCTCGGCCGTGGCACTCGCAACGCTGGCGTGGACCGGACACGGCGCGATGGACGAAGCCGTGATGGGCTGGGTCCACCTCATCGTCGACATTCTCCATCTGATCGCCTCGGGCGCTTGGGTTGGCGCACTACTGGGGCTGCTCCTGCTCGTCTCCCGACCCGCGGCGCGCGTAGACGCGGCGCATCTGGGGCTGACGCACCGCGCGCTGCACGGGTTCGGCGCGATCGGGACGGTTGTGGTCGGCACGATCCTCGTCACCGGCCTGGTCAACGGCTGGATGCTGGTCGGGATCGGCAACCTCGCCACGCTTCCTGCGACGCTCTATGGTCAGCTCCTGATCGCAAAGCTGGCGCTGTTCGTCGCCATGCTAGGGCTCGCCTCGCTCAACCGCTTCCGGCTCACGCCGGCATTCGAGCGGTCGATCGCAGCGGACGATCACAAGGGCGCCCTCGGCGCGCTGCGGACAAGTCTGGCGATCGAAACCGCCTGTGTCATCGCGGTTCTCGGGCTGATCGCCTGGCTCGGGACGCTCGCGCCGCCTGCATCGGCGATGTGATGCGCGGCCGGGGAGCCCTCGCGGTCCCCGGCCGTTCACGGGGCCGCGCCTGATGGATCAGTCGATCCTGCTCGACGAGACGGGGAGGATGCTGGCCGTGGCCGGCCTGATCTGCGTGGTGCTGCTCGTGCCGATGATGATCGTCGGGCTGATAATCAGCATCATCCAGGCGGCGACGTCGATTAGCGAACAGACGCTGAGCTTCGTGCCTAAGCTGATCGCGCTAGGCGTATGTTTGGTGATTTTCGGGAGCGCAGCGACCGAGCTCCTGACCAAGTTCACGGCCGAGCTGTTCGCTGTGATCGCGAGCATGGGCCGTTGATATGCAGATAGCTGCGCGGGCGGGCGACCGCCCGCGCAAGCCCCGCTATGCCGCCATCCGATCGCAGGAATCGGCGCACTTCCGGCACGCTGCCACGCAATCCTCCATGCCGCCCAGGGCCTCGCAGCTCGCTGCGCAAGCCCGGCAGATCTCGGCACACTCGCGGCAGATATGCTGATGGTGGGCGGACTTGCGCGCCATGAAGTCGATCGCAACCGCGCAAATTTGCGCGCAGTCGGCCATGATCTTCATATGCTCGGGCGCGGCGTGCTGGCCGCCCATTTCGAGGCAATGGTTCATCGCCATGTGAAGACAGGTCACATGGCATTCGTGGCAGGCGTCCATGCACGCCTTCATGCCGGGGTCGATCTGGTGCATCGCATTATCTCCGTATGAGCCCCCGCCTGTTCCTAGATACGCGCGCCGCGCGATCACCCCTTGCCGCGATCTCCGTCGTTCGCGGCAAGTTACATGGCCCACCGACCGAACAGCGTCGCAACGATGATGCCCGCGCCAAGCATGATGAGCGTCAACACTGTCATCGCGGCGATCTGAGGTCCGGTCACGCGCGCGCCGGCCGCCATGCCGCTCATCCCTGCCATTGCGTCGTGTCCCATGTCCGGCATCGGCGTGGCCGATTGCCGGTCCGCGCCGACTTCGTGTCCGCCATGCCCCAGCGCGCGCACCGTGCCCATGCCGTGCTTCAAGCGCACGCCAACCAGCCAAAGGTTGATCGGATAGGCGACTGCGAACCCGACGAGTGTCGCCAGCGACATGACGCCCCAAAAGCGGAGCGAGCTGGCGTGCATCGCGGCCATGTCGCGGCTCATCAACACCACCATCGTCGGGATCATGCCGGCCATGACGGCATTCATCGACAGCCATTCGGGGATGAACGACATGCGAAGCGCGCCCCAATAGGAACCGCCCGCCATGTCGCGCATGAAAAGCGCCTGGAAAATCAGCAGTCCGAACGCGAAGCCGAACACATATTCCGCGATCACGTCCTGCCACATCGGCAGGCCGAGCGCCGTGGTGATCGCGGCTGCGGCGATGACGCCGGTTGCATCGCCCGCCATGCAATGGATGGCCGAGCCGAACGCCTGCTTCCAGAGCGGTCGAACGAAATCCTCGTGCCGCTCGTTCGCCGGCTCCTGGCAGGACAGGACATAGGCCGCGGCCATGATCGGGCCACCATAGAGCGTGACCAACAGCCACCCCCATTTCATCACGCGCAGCTCGGGGTTGCGGGTGAAGGCATCCCACGCGACGTAAGCGACCGAAAGGGCGGTCAGCACGAACCACCCGATCAGCACGGCGTCGAGCCAGGGGGCCGGGGATGGCATCGTCACGGCAGCACTCCTCTACATGCTAGAGGATACGCGGCTCTCCGGATCATCCCTTGCGCGGAGCGGGCTAGGCGAGCTTGCTGGAAACGGCCTTGATCGCTTTCAGTCCCGATCCGAACCGCGCGATGGCCTCCCGGTTCTTCTCCAGCTCGCCATAGGGCAGGTAGGATATGTCGAGGTCGGCTACGCGGCTGAACGCGGGCCGCTGCAACTGCGCGCGAACGTCCGTCTCGCGCGCGTCGGGCGCGACAAGGAACAGCCCCGCGGTCGCGTGAAGGTCGCCACCGCTCAAGGCCAGGTCGAGCATCCTGACGATGCCCGAATAGATCGAGGTCGAATGCTCCACCTCGAACGCCGCGGCGACATGATCGCCGGCCTTCTCAAGCCACAGCACGTCGATCAGCCGGATCGAGTCAGCGCCCTTCGACGTCGCGATCGTGTCGGGCAGGCGCTCAAGGCATCCTGCGCCCAAGGGTGATCCGTCGAAGGCGCGGCTGCGGTCGTTCGCGGCGATCCATACGTCATAGCCGAGCGCCAACCCTAGATCGCGAAGCCATGCCTGGATTTCGGTATGGGTGCGCTCGTTCTCGCCCTCGCGCTGAGCGGCCTTGCTGAGCGTGCGCGCTTCCTCGCGCGCCGCCTCAAGCCGCTGCCCCCAGCTCGCCAGCGTCGCGCCGCTCACGTCGAGGGGCGGAGCCGGATAGCGATCGGAGCCGATGTCGAACAACAGACCGCCGATCGCGCCTAAATCATTCGATAGCAGCTCGCGGAAGCGGTCGTTGAGATCGAGGATGCCGGTCCGCATCGCCAGAAAATGCTCCCAGCTCCCGAGCTTCACATTCGCCCCCGTCAGCGCGTTGTAGCCCTTAACGATTGCGGTGTTGAAGGGCGGCACCAGCGTCGGGTGAAGGAAGTAGAGGAGGTTGGCGACCGCCGGACCCAGCCCCTTGATCTTCAAACGGTCGATCGCGTGGATATGGCTGATGATCTCCTCGGCCGTGTCGCAACAGGAACAGGCGTCGAGCAAGCGGCCGAACGCGCGCTGATTGTCGGGGCTCTCGTAAATGTCGGGGATGCGGAGCTTCGGCTTCCAGAGGAACGCATGGTCCGCGCCCTTGAAGATTTGCCGCTGCTCGGCGACGGAATGGACGACGGTTTCGAGCGACGATCCGCGGTAGGCGACGCCGAACGTGCCGCGCTCGATCTCGCCGACAACCTGGGTGATGCCGCGCCGGATTGATCGGAAGTTCTTCAACCGCTCGTCCCAAAGAAACCAGCTCCGATAGGTCGCGCCCTGATCGTCACGCCAGCGGGCAATTAAGCGGCGCACCAGGCCGTCATGGTCGGTGCCAGTAGAAAGACTGTCGATCTGCGCTGCCATATGTCCCCGATTGCCCCCGGCCCGCGTTTGGCGAGCTAGTAATAGACCTAAGCTGCGGCCCTTATGGCGTCGAGGGTGTAGAGCTGGCCCCCGCAATATGAGGGCAACGCCGCTCCCGCGCGTAGATTCAACATACACGCCAGCGGTGCCGACAGGGCCTTGACCCTAACACGGTGTCATACCCTACATGCTCTCGGGTCGAAGGAGTCTTGCCATGAACGACCCTCATTCCCATTCCCAAGCCGGGGGTTGCGGCTGTTCGAAGCCTGCGCCTGAATCGGTCTCCACGCCCTCATCCTGTTGCGGGGGCGGCTCGGCCGCTCCCGCAAAGATCGAGCACGAACATCATCACACCGAAGCGGGCGGCTGCTGCTCGGGCAGTAAGGACAACGATGCCGCAGCAGCAGTGATCGACGCGGTGTGCGGCATGACGGTCGATCCCGCAAAAACGACACACCATGCCGAGCACGCTGGTCATGCCTATCATTTCTGTAGCGCAGGGTGCCGGAGCAAGTTTGTCGCCAATCCTGACGCCTATCTGAGCGATAAGCCGAAACCGGAGCCGATGGCGACGCCGGGGGCGATGTGGACGTGCCCGATGCACCCGCAAATTCGCCAGGAAGGGCCGGGAACTTGCCCAATCTGCGGCATGGCGCTCGAACCCGAAGAACCGTCGCTCGACGATACTCCCAACCCTGAGCTGGTCGACTTCACGCGCCGACTGTGGGTGGCGGGCGCGCTCACGATCCCGCTGCTCGTCGTCTCGATGTTCGCGGAAATGTTAGGCCTGCATGTGGTTAGCCCTGCGGCCTCGCCTTGGGTCCAGCTCGCACTCACCGCGCCGATCGTGCTGTGGGCGGGCTGGCCGTTTTTCGAGCGGGGGTGGACATCGCTTCGTACCCGCCATCTCAATATGTTCACACTGATCGCGATCGGCGTAGGTGCCGCCTTCCTCTATAGCGTGGTCGCGACGCTCGCGCCGGGCATCTTCCCAGCGACCTTCCGCACGCATGGGAGCATGGTTCCCGTCTATTACGAGGCGGCCGGCGTCGTGGTGACACTGGTGCTGCTCGGGCAAGTGCTCGAACTGCGCGCTAGGGCGGCGACAGGGCGCGCGATCCGCGCTCTCATGGATCTCGCCCCCAAGACGGCGCGACGCTTGCAGCCTGACGGTTCTGAAGAAGAAGTCGGGCTTGCCGACGTGGCAACCGGTGACCGGCTGCGGGTCCGCCCCGGTGAAGCCATCCCGGTCGATGGCGTCGTGGTCGAGGGTCGTTCGTCGGTCGACGAAGCCATGCTCACCGGCGAACCCGCGCCGGTCCTCAAGGAAGTCGAGGCGATCGTTACCGGGGGCACCGTCAACGGGACGGGCAGCCTGGTGATGGAAGCCCGCGCGGTTGGTTCGGACACGATGCTCGCGCGTATCGTCCGCATGGTCGCGGAAGCGCAGCGAAGCCGCGCCCCGATACAGGCGGTCGCCGATCGGGTTTCAGGATGGTTCGTGCCGCTCGTCGTGCTGATCTCGATTGCGACCTTCATCACTTGGTCGCTGGTCGGCCCTGAGCCGCGCATGGGCCATGCCCTGCTTAACGCCATCGCAGTGCTGGTGATCGCCTGCCCGTGCGCGCTCGGGCTCGCCACGCCCATGTCGATCATGGTCGGCACGGGACGCGGCGCTCAGGCCGGCGTGCTGGTGAAGAACGCGGAAGCCTTACAGGGGCTGGAAAAGGTCGATACCCTTGTCATCGACAAGACGGGTACGCTCACGGAAGGCAAGCCCAAGCTGATCGCGGTCGAGACGGTCAGCGCGGTCGGAGAGAACGACATGCTCGCGCTTGCCGCGGCCGTCGAAGGCCAATCCGAACATCCGCTCGCGCACGCAATCGTCGTTGCCGCCAAAGAACGAGGATTGCAGCTCGGCACAGTCGCGGACTTTGCCTCGCAAACCGGGCTGGGTGTCAGCGCCACGGTGGGCGGCCGCTCGGTCGTGATTGGTAATGCGGTGCAAATGAGCCGGATCGGCGCTGATCTCAAGCCGGTCGACGCCGCGGCCGATCGTCACCGTGGCGAAGGCGCGGGCATCATCCTCGTCGCGATCGACGGGGCGCTCGCCGGTCTGCTCGCAGTCGCCGATCCGGTGCGCGCATCGGCGCGCGACGCTATTGCCGCGCTTCGCAAGGAGGGCCTGCGGGTCGTCATGCTCACCGGCGACAATCGTGGGACGGCCGATGCTGTCGCGCGCGCCGTGGGCGGTCTTGATGACGTGCGCGCCGATCTGCTGCCGGAAGACAAGGCGCGTATCATCGGCGAGCTGAAAGCGAGCGGCGCAAGGGTCGCAATGGCGGGCGATGGGATCAACGACGCCCCGGCGCTCGCCGCCGCGGATGTCGGCTTGGCGATGGGAACGGGAACAGACGTGGCGATCGAAAGCGCCGGCATGACGCTCACGCGCGGCGATCTCTCGGCGATCGTGCGCGCCCGCAAGCTCGCTCGCGCGACGATGCGAAATATCCGCCAAAACCTGTTCTTCTCGTTCTTGTTCAACGGAATCGGCGTGCCGGTTGCGGCCGGCGTGCTTTACCCGGTTGCCGGTATCCTGCTGTCGCCGATGCTGGCCGGTGCAGCGATGGCGCTCTCGTCCTTCACCGTGGTCCTGAACGCACTGCGGCTCAACGCGGTAAAGCTGTGAACATCGGAGCGGCGTCGGACGCCAGCGGCGTCTCCCAACGCATGATCCGCCACTATGAAAAGATTGGTTTGGTGCCCGCGCCGCCACGGCGCGGGAACTACCGGGACTACGCCGACGCTGACGTTCATCGGCTGCGATTTATCGCCAACGCGCGCGACCTGGGGTTCCCGATCGAGGAAATCCGCACGCTGCTGGGGCTGTGGTCGGATCGCGATCGGTCGAGCGCGGAAGTGAAGACGCTGGCGGAAGCCCGCGCTGCCGAACTGGGCCGCAAGGTCCGCGTCTTGGACGCCATGCGCCGCTCGCTTACCGGGCTCGCCCAAGCCTGTCATGGCGATGATCGGCCTGATTGTCCGATCATCGAACGCTTGGCTGAATAACTTGCGCGGCTAACTTTTACTCCACTTGAGCGTGATCGTGCGTCGCACCGTTTCACGCGTTTCGCGCTGCGGCTTTGCCGCACCCCTCGATCGCCGCGCGGTTGGCCGTCACGATCCTGTCGGCCCCGACGATGGCGCGGAACGCGGTGGGACTGGCGCTCTGGATCATACGCTGCCCGGCTTCCCAGCGGGGCAAGTCGAGCGTCCGCGCCGCCATGCGCTCGGGCCATTGCCAGCTCGCCGGTGCGATCTCGCGCGCGACCAGGCCCGGCACGATCGCCCATGCGAGGATGCCGGCCGCCACCCCACCCAGGGCAAACCATAGCTGCCGATTCTTCTGGTCGGCGCGTGTCCATGCGGACCCGGCGATGGCGCGAAGATCGGCCATGATGCGGGCCTTGTCCTCGCCCGCCTTGGCGAGCGCCGCCTGATCCTCGCGCCGGGCGGCGCTGCCCGCCGCGGCGATGCGCTGCGCCATCTGCTCCGGCGTCATCGCCAGCGCCGGGGCCGCTTTCAGGAATTGGCCGATGCGCGCGACGTTCTCGCCTGCCGTGTTCACGTTCTGCTGGAGCACGCCAAGCGTCTCGGTATGGTCGGGTATGTCGATCGCCGCGCTCGGCCGCCAAGCCCTCCACGGCGCAGCGCCAGCTCGCCGCGCATGGCCTCGAACGCCTCGGCCGCGCCTGCTCCGCCCTGATCGTCCTCGTTCGTCACCTGTCGTGAGCCTGCAACCCGTGATATTCCTCCGAGTTAATCAAAGGAGACCCAACAATCACCGGACCGGTCATGCCTAAGACACCACACACGAAAGGCCCGGACGAAACCCTTTCTCTCCTCGCCGATCCCTATCGGTTCATCTCCAGGCAGTGCCAGCGCCTAGGCGCAAACGCTTTTGAATCCCGTTTCCTGCTGAAAAAGACCAACTGCCTTAAGGGGGCCAAGGCCGCCGAAATCTTCTACGATACGACCCGCTTCGAGCGCGAAGGTGCCATGCCGGTCGCTATTCAGAAGACACTGCTGGGCCAAGGCGGCGTTCAGGGTCTGGACGGCGAGACCCATCGGCACCGCAAGCAGATGTTCATGGGCCTGATGACACCAGAGCGCGTGCGGGCGCTGGCGCAATTGTTCGAGGCCGAGTGGCGCAGGGCGGTGCCGGGCTGGACGCGCAAAGGAGAGATCGTCTTCTATGACGAGTTGCATGAGCCGCTGACGCGAGCGGTATGCGCTTGGGCGGGAGTTCCTCTTCCGGACGATGAAGCCGGCAACCGCGCGGGCGAGCTGCGGGCGCTGTTCGACGCCGCCGGCTCGGCGAGCCCAAGGCATCTTTGGTCACGGCTGGCCCGTCGTCGCGTCGACGCATGGGCGAAGCGGATCATTGAAGGCATTCGGGCCGGGAGCATCGGCTCGGGCTCGGGGACCGCGGCTTACGCGATAGCCTGGCATCGCGACCGGCACGACGATCTTCTTTCGCCGCACGTCGCAGCGGTCGAACTGGTAAATGTCCTTCGCCCGACCGTCGCGATCGCAGTGTACATCACCTTCGTCGCCCACGCGCTGCAAACCTGTTCAGGGATCAGGGCGGCCTTGGTTCAGCAGCCGGACTATGCCGAGCTCTTCGTCCAAGAGGTCCGCCGATTCTATCCCTTCTTTCCCGCTGTGGTGGCGCGCGCGAGCCAAGATTTCGAGTGGGAGGGGATGGCCTTTCCGGAAGGGCGTCAAGTGGTGCTAGACCTTTATGGGAGCAATCACGACGCAGCGACCTGGGCCGACCCCCAGGAGTTTCGCCCTGAGCGTTTCAGGGCTTGGGACGAAGACTCCTTCAACTTCATTCCGCAGGGCGGCGGCGATCACTATCTCGGCCATCGCTGTCCCGGCGAATGGATCGTCCTCGCGATCATGAAGGTGGCGGCACACCTCCTCGTCAACGCGATGCGCTATGACGTACCGGACCAAGACCTGAGCATCGATTTCGCCAGGCTGCCAGCGCTTCCGAAAAGCGGCTTCGTGATGCGCAACGTCCACATAGGTGGCTAGGGCCGCGTGCCGTGGTGATGGTGATCGGCTCCGTTATCGACCGTTTGCGCGAGTACGGGGTGCGATGCGACATCTACGCAGTCGAATGTTGGTTCAGCAAGTCGATCACGGCGCACCTCGCCGCCCCGTCGCCTTCGCAACGGTCGATGGTCGCAGCCAGCAGGCTTTCTAGTTGCGCCAGATCCTCCATCTTAGCGCGCACACGCTCTAGATGGGGTGACTACACGAAAGTGACGTATCTGCACGGAAAGGGCGAACGGATAGCGAACGTCACGCGGCAAGTAGGGAGTTGACGGCGCGCAGCGGTCGCAAGGCGTCCGGATCGGGTTGATCTTCAACATTCCAGCTATAGTCACCGGTCAGCGAGATATGCTCCCAGCCCAATGGCGCGGTGTGGCGTGCGATTTCGTCGGCTGTGCCGATGTCCGCCAGCGCCATTTCGAGATAGCGAGTGTTCCATAAGATGATGGCGGCGACGAGCAGGTTCAGGCCGGAGGCGCGATAGGTCTGGTTCTCGAACCGACGATCGCGCAGTTCGCCGAGCTGGTTGAAGAAGAGCGCGCGGGCG
>QDFQ01000016.1 GCA_003075315.1 Arthrobacter sp. TPD3018
CCGCGATCGCGCCTTTCAGCGCCTTCACGACCCTGCGAGCGTCTTGTTTGGATATCTGGACGGCGCTCTCGTCGACGACCTTCATCCTCCGGGTGAGCTCGCGCGTCAGTGCCGTGATCGGCCGCGCCCCGGTCCGGCCGGTGAAAGCCGTTTGCGTATAGTTCATCGTTCGCCCCCTCGGATGGAGGGACCGTCAGCAGGCATAACTCGTGCGTGGCGCGAATCGCGCTCCCTTGAACCAGGTGTCAGGATCGTCTAGATGGGAGGTCTATCGCGGACCGGTCAGCGTTTGGCGACGCTGCCCATCTTACGGTTCCAGGGTGCCCGGCCTTCGTGCCGGGCATTCGTTTATGTGGCCACGGTCATAGCTCCAGAAAATGCGACGGAAGGTCGCCCGAGCACAGTGCCGCAGATGCAAAGGTTAAGAAACCACGAGTATTCGTGGTATCGGCTACGCTCGCCGGAAAAGATTCGTGGTATCGACTACGCCCGCAGCGATAAGTTCGTGGTATCGACTACGCGGCAACGCAAAGTTCGTGGTATCGGCTACGCCTAAGCGAATGGTAGTTGGCCTTCAACGCGATCGGCAGTGCTGACAAGGCGGGCAGGGGTAATGAGTCGCGCCTCCCACTGTCGTGATCAAATCCGATCAGTTCTCGGAAGCAGCTTTCGATCGCTTCATCGGCGCCAGGACAGTCGGAACCTCGCGAATGACAACAACCTCGTCCGAGACCTTGCTGCTTTTTGAGGCGCCTTCGGCCGCCTGGATAGAAAACTCGAAGCCCGGGACTGTGCCGTTTGCAGCCTCGACAACGTAAGGCTTGAAGAGACGGGTCAGGCTTTGATGGCCGATCTGGTGTTGTAGATCACCCAACCTTATCGACGTCACGCCGGAGAAGCGCAGGAAGCAAGCGACTTCATAGAGCCGACGGTTGATCGGGCTCAGTTGGAAGTAGCTGGGTGCGTATTGCATGACACTTCGATCCTTGAGGATCGCCCGGAACAGCCAATCGCACAGACGAACATTCACGGCCTTGAGCCTGCGCTCGCCGGTTCGCGTCTTGGTATATTGAAGGCGGGCAGTCTCGACCCAGGAGAAGAATCCCGCTTCGCCCTCGCCACCAGTCTCGATGTCAGTCTTGATCTGCGTGCTCTGCAGTCGTTCCAATGCCTCGTACAATCTTGTGTACGCGTTGGATGACGGTGTAGCGCCGGTGACCCGGAAGAAGTCATTAGCAGTGAACTGGAAGTTTTGGCTTACTGGCTCGCCGTTCTCGATCTTCGCAGCCATAAGGCTGGCAATGTAGAGGATAACCTCTTTATCGTAGATGTTGGCGACACCCTTATGGCCAGGCTGCACCTCGATACTGATCTCGCCGGTGCTGTAGGCAAGCGGCTTCATCCATGCCTGCTTCGTAAGTGCGAAGAAGGGGTATGCCATCAGCGATAGCTCGCCATGAACACCACCGCGTAGTGGGCTGTCCATGGAGAAGAGGTCGCCTTGCATCGGAACCACTGCGTCTTTGGCAGTGCCGGCCGGCGCCCGATCTTTCGACAGGCCTGGTTCGGCCGCCTTACTCTTCGGCATGACCCACTCCGTCGTCAACCAGTCGGCTCACGCGCGTCCGAACCGCGGCGACACCATAGGCGTAGGCGATACCACGAGCCGGTCGACCCGTAAGGCCGGTCATGGGGTGAGGCGTAGGCGATACCACGAACTTCAGGCGGGTTTCGGGCGGAAAACACAGCCTTCCGAGTGGAGGGTGCCTGCCAGTTCGGTCCAACTTCGTACTATCGACTACGCCCACGAGACCCGCACCGGGGCTGGTCGGCTTCGTCGCAAACGACCGGGCCTGTTGAAAAATGCCGGACATGCCGGGTTGCTCCTTCGTTTTGATCCTACTTAGAGGAGCAGCGCCATGATGGGACCAACCTGTCGCGGTGGGCGGGAAGGGGCGTCCTGCCGCACCATAGAAGCCATGTTGCCCACAGACCACCTGCTGCGTCGCATAGATCGATGTCTCGACAGGAGCGAACTGAGGGGAGCGCTCGCCGGTCACTACAGCGCACGGGGACGACCGTCGATCGACCCGGAACTTCTCATCCGGATGACGCTGATCGGTCGTATCTACGCGATCACGTCCGAACGGCGCCTGTGCGAGGAAGTGCGCTACAATCTGGCTTACCGCTGGTTCTGCCGCCTCACTCCGGAAGACAGGGTTCCGCACCACTCGACGTTCAGCAAGAACCGGCACGGTCGCTTCCGCGACGCCGGCGTGTTCCGGACCCTGTTCGAGAGCACGGTTCGACGCTGCATTGGCGAAGGTCTTGTTGGCGGCAAGGATGCCGCGATCGACGCCTCGTTTATCGAGGCTGACGCATGTTGGCAGCGCAAGACCATTCCCGGCTATTTGCCTTACGTGGCCAACGCAGGTCGCCCGGTCCGTGAGTGGCTGATTGATCAGGGCAGTGTTGTGACGAAGCCGGGCGGCTCCAAAGACTTTGACGGCGTATCGCGAACCGACCCGGCCGCAGCTTGGTCGGCGCGACCAGGCCGCGCGCGGTTCGGCTATGCACTGAACGCGCTGGTCGACACCCCGAGTGGGGTAGCGCTCGATATCGAGGCCACGCCCGCTCGCTTTGCGGAAGAGGTCAATGCCGGCCACGTCATGCTTGGGCGGTCCGCCGATCGTTTCGATTACCACCCCAAGCGGGTTGCTGCCGATAAGGCCTACGGCAGTGCCAGCTTCCTCGGCTTCGTTCGGGACCACGGTGCAATCCCGCACATCCCCGTGATCGACCGCACGCAGCAGACCAAGGGCAAGCTGCCGAGAACGGCCTTCAGCTATGATCGAGATACCGACAGCTTTGTCTGCCCGACCGGCAAGCCGCTCCGGCACCACTCCTTCCATCCGCCCACCGGCGTGCATCGCTATGCCGCCGATGCTCGGGACTGCGAGACGTGCGTGCTTCGGAAGAAATGCACGATGGCGCGGCGTCGTACTCTGGTCCGTCTGGATGATGAGGACGTCCGCGATTTTGCGAGAGCCGAGGTGGAAACCGGGCTCTACAAGCGGTCGATGCGCTTGCGGCGCGGGGTCGAACGGTTCTTCGCCGACGCCAAGGGCAAGCACGGAATGAGGCGGCTTCACCTGCGCGGCATCCGCGGAGCGGAAGAAGAGTTCTTGATCGGCGCGGCGGTGATGAACCTTATGATCCTGGCGCGGCCGCACCGGCTGACGGGCAAGCCCCGCCGGGGGATGTGCGTCCCCGCGGCCCTGACTCCGGCTGAAATCTCGGCACGATCGATTGAACGCGACGTGATCGTCCCGCCAGCTCGGCGATATGCCTGACCGCTGAGGCACGGCCCAGTTCATCACGCGGCGCGCAGTCGTTCTTTGCGGTATGGCACGCCGTCTAGGAGTGCCTGGCCGGGTGCCTTGGGCGTGCCGTCACCATTCACGTACATATAGAGCGTCGTGGTCGTCATCCCGAGACGCCGTGCGACATCGGCTGCGATCGCGTTGCGATCGGACATTGCGGCCATCGCCATCGCCAACGTCGCCTTGTCCATCTTGCGGGGGCGTCCGCCCATCCGCCCCCGAGCGCGGGCCGCGGCAAGGCCGGCCTGCGTGCGCTCGGCGATCAACTCTCGTTCGAACTCGGCGAAGGCGGCGAAGATGCCAAAAGCAAGGCGACCGTTGGCGGTGGTGGTGTCGATCTGCGCGCCAGCACCCGTCAGCACCTTCAACCCGATGCCACGCTCGCGCAGCGCCTCCGCGGTGATGACCAGATGCCGGAGGTCGCGTCCAAGACGATCCAGTTTCCAGAGCACCAGTGTGTTACCAGGCTGCAACGCCTTGAGGCAGGCAGTCAGACCGGGACGCGCATCGTGGCGGCCCGAAGCTAGGTCTTCATAGATACGCGAGGCATCGACGCCGGCCGCGAGCAGTGCGTCACGCTGCGGCGCCAGCGTTTGCGACCCGTCAGCCTTGGACACCCTGACATATCCGATGAGCATCATGACCCCGCCAGAAAAGATATCCACCACCCTGCAATGTGCTGATGGTTTCCGCAACGGGTTTTCCGATCACTAGGCGGGGTTGACGAGGCAAAAATAGCAATCGCCAGAAAACCGGTCGTTTTTCTGGCGGTTGGTGTGCGCTGTGAGTGCCCCGTCGCTTCACGGCCAAAGACAGTTACGGTGGAGGCTTCGGGAAACTTCGGCAACAAATTAGCGTGGTGCCGGATACGATCAGCTTTGCGAAAGGGGGGGCTGACCATAGGCGTGGGTGGCGATGCGTTTGCTTACTCGTTTTCGGGACGTAGCGGTGCGGACTAGTGTCGCATCGCCGCGGGCAACGAAAAGCTTTTAAACCACCGTCCCGGTGAAAGCCCCAATAAGGGCCGTCATCCCCATCGCAAGGACACCCAGTAAAACCACCCGGATCATGGCGCGCCCGATCGGGGCGCCGCCCGCCTTCGCTCCAAGCGCACCCAGCACGCCAAGCAGCACCAATGCCGTTGCTGGTACCGCATAAAGCACAGCGCTATGCGGTGCTAATGCAGCGATCACGGGTAGGATCGCGCCGGCGGCAAATGCCAAGGCCGAGGATACCGCGGCCTGCATCGGCTGCGATGCGCCGTCGTCAGCAAGGCCAAGCTCATCACGGCGATGCGCTCCCAGAGCGTCATGTGCCATCATCTGTTCGGCCACCTGAATCGCTAGCGACGGCTCGACGCCACGCCCTTCATAGATTGCGGCCAGTTCCCGCGTTTCGGTCACGGGCGAACGTTCCAACTCGGCCGATTCCCGCGCAAGGTCAGCGTTCTCGGTATCCGCCTGCGAACTGACCGAAACATATTCGCCCGCCGCCATCGCCAGTGCACCCCCGACCAATGCTGCTACCCCCGCAACAAGGACTGTGCTCGCAGTCGAGCCTGGCGCGGCTGCGACACCGACGATCAGGCTTGAAACAGAAATGATTCCGTCGTTGGCACCGAGCACTGAGGTGGTGCCGGTTTTCTGGACAGGACGCTAAGCTAATCCCGACCTGATGGATTGGTACGGGAATGAAGACGACGAGGAAGCGCTACAGCGCGGATTTTAAGGCGAAGGTAGCGCTAGAGGCGATCCGGGGCGACCTGACGCTGGCGGAGTTGGCAGCCAAGCACGGCGTGCACCATACGATGATCGCATCGTGGAAACGCCAGGCCATTGACGGGATGACGAGCACGTTCTCGGGGGCTGGTGATGCTGCCAAGGCCGTCAGCGAGAGCGAGGTGGAAAAGCTGCACGCCAAGATCGGGCAACTGGTGGTGGAGCGGGATTTTTTAGCGAAAGCCTTCGGTCGATGAGCGTGGACCGGAGGCGGGCGATGGTCGAACCTGCTCACCATCGCCTGTCGATCTCGGCGCAATGCCGCCTGCTGCGGATCAGCCGCTCGTCCTATTACTACGCCCCGGTGCCGGAAACGGACGAGACGCTGGCGCTGATGACGGTGATCGACGAGACCTTCATGGAGTGCCCATGGTACGGCAGCCGCCAGATGGCGCGGCACCTTCGGCGCGCTGGCCATGAGGTCGGGCGGCGGCGGGTACGGCGCCTGATGGCGAAGATGGGTCTGTCGCCGATCTATCAGCGGCCACGCACCAGCGATCCGCACCCGCAGCACCGGGTCTATCCCTATCTGCTTCGAAAGCTGGCGATCGAGCGACCCAACCATGTATGGTGCGCCGACGTGACGTATATCCCCATGCGCCGCGGGTTCCTCTATCTGGTGGCGATCATGGACTGGGCAAGCCGGAGGGTCTTGGCCTGGCGATTGTCGAACACCATGGACGCCGGGTTCTGTGTTGCGGCGCTGGAGGAGGCGCTTACCCGGTTCGGCAAGCCGGAAATCTTCAACACTGACCAGGGCAGCCAGTTCACCAGCTTCGCCTTCACCAGCGTGCTGCGCGACGCCGAGGTCCGCATCAGCATGGATGGTCGGGGGCGTTGGATGGACAACGTCTTCATCGAGCGCCTCTGGCGCTCCCTGAAATACGAGTGCGTCTACCTCCATGCCTTCGAGACCGGATCGGAGTTGAAGGCTGGCCTTGGCCGGTGGATCACCTATTACAACACCAAGCGTCCGCACTCGGGCCTGGCCGGGCGAACCCCGTTCGAGGCCTATGGGCGGATCGGGCAATCAGATCATGGGGGGCATGCCCCCCATGATCTGATGATCAAGCAGGCGGCATGAACGACAACCGGGATTAGCTTAACTCAGCCGCCAAACTGTCCAAGAAGGCGGGACCACCTCAGCTTGAGCTTGCGATACTCGTCCTCAAGCTGCTTGACCCGCCGCAGCTCGCCGCCGCCCAGTCCGCCATACACCTTCTTCCAGCGGTAAAACGTCTGCTCCGACACGCCCATCCGGCGGATGACCTCGGCCACCGGCGTGCCCATTTCCGCCTGCTTCAGCGCAAACGCAATCTGCTCTTCCGTGTACCTCGACTTCTTCATGTCCCGGCTCCTTGCACGCGGGCTTAAAAGGGCCGGAAAACTCTCACTCAAACCGGATGAAAAAACAGGGAGGACGTCAACGCAAGGCCATCGTCATGCGGCGTCCGCCCAGAGGGCTCATTCACCGTTCGGACCGCGGCAGCGAATATTCTTTCGTGGACTTCCAGGCCGGACTGCGTCGCCACGGCATCCGCATCTCCATGTCCGGCAAAGGAAATTGCTACGATAACGCGATAGTCGAGACGTTCTTCAAGACCATCAAATCCGAGCTTGTCTGGCGCACCGTCTTCTACACCCGCGTCCAAGCCAAGCGCGCCATTGCCCGCTATATCGACGGCTTCTACAACCTCGTCAGGCGCCACTCCGCACTCGATTACACCAGTCCCGCGCGGTTCGAACGAACCGCGTCACGCTGAGCGAATGCCTCTTCACTTAAACGAAGCAAGTCTAGTTGCTTTGACAAGGCCACTTGGGGTGTTGCGGACGACAAGTGAAAAGGCAAAGGTTTATCCGTGCTCGATCCCCGACTGAGATATGCCGTTGCGGTCGCGCGAGTCGGCTCGTTCTCCGGCGCGGCCAAGGCTGTCGGCGTGACCCAATCGGCGGTCACGAAGAGTGTCGCCGACCTCGAACAACAGGTCGGTTTCGCGATCTTCAACCGGACATCGCGCGGCGTCGCAATGACGCCGGAGGGCCGCGACTTCATCGATCGGGCCGCACGGCTGCTCGCGGATGCGCTCGATCTGCTGGGAGAGCGAGACCGCAACACCGATCCGTTTGCGGGGTTGCTTCGCATCGGGCTGTTTCCGGGCTCGATCGATTGGTTGATCATGGGGCCGGCGATCGGGCTTCTGAAGCGGCGTGCCAGCGTCCGGATCGAAACGGTTTCGGGAAATAGTGAGCGTGCGGTGCAACTGCTCTCTCGCGGAGATATTGATGTTGCGTTCGGGTTAGAGGCAGCCTTCGCCGGCTGGCCACAGTTCAAGAGCGATCGCATCGCGACGGTGGAAATCCTGCCGTTCGTACGCAAGGACCACCCGATCCTAACGCGCCATCCCGTCGACAAGCAGTCGCTGGCGCGGTTCGATTTTGTCGTTCCGTCCTCTTCCGAACCCTACACCCCGATCATCCAGCAGCTGTATGAGCAGGACGGGCAACGCCCGGAAGATCGCATCCACCTGACCGACCACTTCCCGCTGGTTCGTCAGATCGTCGCCGCGACCGATACCATCGGGCTGGTGGCAAGGGCTTTCACAGCAAGCCGCTGGTTTCGCGATGCGTTCGTACCATTGCTCGACACGGGCTTGCTCGACCCGCTGGTGTTGTCATACGCCGCACGCGCGCGATGGCCGATCAAGCCCGCAGGCAAGGACCTGATCGCGCGCGTGCGCCAAGCGTGGATGCCTAGAAGCTGAGTGCCACCTCTCCGCCGATCACGCGTCCTTTGTTGAGTGGCGACAGGCTGGCGCCGACACCGCCGAACGCCGTAGAGAGTGGGGTGTCGCCGCCATAAGTGACCTCGTTCAGCAAATTGCGGCCATAGATCGAGACGCGCCACACGCGATCGGTCGTCGTGTAGGTCAGGCTAGCGTCGAGCATGTCCGCCGCGGGCAGGAAACCGATATTGTTGTCGGTGAAGCGGGCACTATCACGGTGCGTAAAATCGACGCGTGCGGTCGCGGTGCCGACCGAGCCCAGTCGCTGATCGTATGTGATGCCCGCGCCATAGGTCCAAGGCGAAAGCCGCGGCAGCTTCAGATTGCGGTCGACGTCGTTGATGATCCCGTCGCCGCTGATGTCGAAACGGACGTTGCTGTACTGACCGTGGACGTAGCCCACCTGTCCAGACAGCACGAGATTGGGGAATACGAAGAATTGACCCTCCGCCTCCACGCCCTGGATCTTCGCGTCAGCCGTGTTACGAATGACCTGACTGACGCCGAGCGGACCAGGAACGATGATTTCCCGCTGCAGATTGTCCAGCTGGTTATGGAATGCGGCAAGGTTCAGCCGGCTACGGCCGAACTGCTTCTTTGCCCCGATCTCGAAACTGTCCTGCACCTCCTGATCGAACGGCCCCGGCGGGACGCCCGGGTCGGTATTGCGCAAATTGTATCCGCCGCTGCGGAAACCGCGTGTGTAGAGGCCGTAAACCTGAGTCCGGTCATCCGGCTTCCACTGTAGTCCGATTTTCGGCGTAAAGCTTTTCCAGTCATCGGAATCGACGAAGTTGGTATTGCAGATGAGCGCGGCCAGATTGCACCCGTCCGCCCGCAAGGTGCCCACGCGCACGAACTTGCGTTCCCAGCTGTAACGCCCCCCCAGATTGACCGTCAATGTGTCGGTAAAATGCCAGTCGGCAGAGGCAAAGATGCCCCATGTGGTCTGGTCTTGGGTCCCCCCACCCGAAACGATGCGGGTATTGTTCAGCAGATTGCGACGCTCGGCATACCTCAGATCCTGGGTAAAGTAGTATAGGCCGGTAGTAACCTCGACCGCACCGAATGTCCCGGCATAACGCAGCTCGTTGCTCAATTGCTTCTGCGCAATATTGAAGAAGCCGTTGAAGAACGATTGCGGCGTCCCATCGATATCGGTCGCCGTCCGCGACCGAAACTGACGATAGCCCGAGATATTCGTGATGACGCCGTCGCCCAGGCCGATATCGACATTCGTTTCGACGAGCGCCTGGTTCCAGACCGCCTTGTAGAAGCCCGGGAAGTCAATCGACAGACCAAAGGTGTTGCGTGGGAATACGGCGTGGCTTTGAACCGGGGCGCCGTCGCCATCGACATCGCCATGCTCGAAGCGAATATCCATGCGGAAATCGTCGCCGCCTTTGAAGGAGAGCGCCGGGCGGATGATCAGGTCGCGTGACTTGCCGAAACTCCTGCCGTCAAAGCGGTTTCGGAACCAGCCGTCGTCGTCGCTGTAGTATACCGCCAGCTTGGCAGCCAGGACGTCATCGATCAGCGGTCCCGTCACCATCCCACTGACGGTCTTCTTGAGCCCCGTTTCGACGGAAACCTTGGCATTGGCCCCAAAGGTGAAGCGGGGAAGGGTCGTGCGCATCACCACCGCGCCGCCTGTCACGTTACGGCCGAACAGCAATCCTTGCGGTCCGCGCAGCACCTCAACCCCCTCAAGGTCGAAATTGTCGAGGACGACGCCCGCATTGATCCCCAGATACATGCCGTCGACGAAGACGCCGACCGTAGGGTCGATCGAAGGGATGGTGCTGTTGATACCTAGGCCGCGGATCGTGAAGTTGGCGTAACCAGGCGCAGTGCCAACGCCGTCGAGCTGCACGTTGGGTACATCATAACTCAGGCTCTGGAGGTTCTGCACGAACTTCGCGTCGAGCTGAGCTTCCCCGAATGCGGTCATCGCGATGGCGACGTTCTGCACGCTCTCTGCGTAGCCCCGCTTGGTGGCCGTCACGACGATCTCTTCGGAAAGCGCCTCCGTCGCCGTCGGCCTCGCGGCTTCGGTCTGGCCAGAGGGTTGGGGCTCCGGCGTCGGCGACGCCACCGGTGCCGATTGTGCAAATGCCGATCCAGCCCAAACCAAGGCGACGGACGCGAACAGGCAATGTTTCATGGCCCCATCTCTCCCAAGAATTTATGATTATCGACCAACGGAGTCGCGTGGTCGGACGCGGTCGTCCAATTCAATATGCGGGCAATCTATTCCATCGTGTCATAAGTCGCCGGCTCCTGCCGGGGGTTGGACCGCGGCAAGGCTGTCGTTGATCGTCGTCGGGTATTCGGCATGCGTGAAATCGCTTATCTCGCACCAGTGACGCGCGATGTCGTCAGGCGTGAAATCCGCCATGTCGCCAAAGCGATGGCCCCGTGAGCGCTGCCATCGCAGTTTCGAGACATAGCCGGCGCCCACCTCGAAAAGGCCTTTGGTTTCGCTGCAATCCTCGTGAGCCAGCCAGCCTACCAATGGGCTGATCGCCTCCGGTCGCAGCCGCGTGAGCAAATCTTGCGGGAACACCGTTTCCGTCATCCGCGACGCTGCGATCGGAGCGATCGTGTTGACCCGAATATTCTTGGTGCGGCCCTCCTCCGCCAGCGCATTGGCGAGACCGAGAATGCCGAGTTTTGCCGCAGCGTAGTTGGCTTGCCCGAAATTGCCGTAGATGGCGGCGGCGGACGTCGTCATCACGACGCGGCCATAACCCTTGTCGCGCATCACCGGCCACGCCGCCTGCGTGACAGCGCGCGACCCGTTCAAGTGCACGTCGTGCAGCAGCGTCCAATCCTCATCGGTCATCTTACCGAAGCTGACGTCGCGCAAGATGCCGGCGTTGTTCACAACCACATCGACCGTGCCGAACGCATCGAGCGCGGTCGTGACGATCCGCGCGCCGTCCGTTACGGAATCGTAGTTCGCGACCGCCTCGCCACCGCCGCGGCGAATCTCCTCGACCACCCGGTCGGCGGCGGTCGACGAGCTGCCGTCGCCCATGCGCCCACCGCCAAGGTCGTTCACCACGACGCGAGCGCCGCGCGCACCGAACAGCAGCGCGTGCTGACGACCCAGCCCGCCACCGGCGCCGGTGACGATCACGACCCGGCCGTCGTAACGCAAAGTGTCGATCATCATCGTACCCTCCGTCAGCGAAACGCCCCGATGCCCGTCAACGCGCGCGCGATAATGAGCTTCTGGATTTCCGTCGTTCCATCCGGGATCGGACAGATGATCGCTTCGCGTGCCAGTCGCTCGACGATGAAGTCCCTCGTCACGCCGTTGCCCCCGTGGATCTGCAGAGCGTCGCGGGTGACGCCGATGGCCATCTCGGTCGCGAACCATTTGGCCATCGCGCATTCGGTTTCGGCGCGAATGCCGGCATCGACGAGCGCTATCGCCCGGTGCGTCAGCAGCCGTGCGGCATCGATCTGCGTCGCCATGGTCGCCAGCTTGTCGGCGATGAGCTGGTGGCCGGCGATCTTCCGACCATGCTGCGTGCGCTCCTTTGCATAAGCGATCGCCTCGTCCAGCGCGCGCCGGGCAATGCCGATGCTCCACATCGCCATGTGGCAACGCGCGATCTCGAACACCTTCAGCGTGTTGCGCAAGCCGTCCCCGGGCTGACCCAGCGTGTTGCCCGCGGGCACCCGGCAGTCGGTGAGAAAAATCTGCGCTGTAGACTGGCCGTTCAAGGCCATCTTCTCGATGTCGCGTACCTCGTACGGGCTTTCCGCGCGATCGATCAGGATGTGGCTGATTTCGTCATCGCCCGTGCGACAGGTGCAGATCAGTATGTCCGAATAGGCCCCGTTGGTGATCCACGTCTTCTCGCCGTTGATGATCCAATGGTCGCCGTCGCGCACCGCCCGCGTTTTCACCGCCGCCACATCGGAACCGACATCGGGTTCCGAGATTCCGATCGATACGAAGAGCTCACCTGCGACGAGGCCCGGCAAGTAGCGATCCTGCAAATCCGACGACGCGTTGCGCCTGATGAGCTCGATACCCACCGCGTTGATGAACCCCGGAATGGCAACGTCGAGCGACGAATAGACGATCTCTTCGAAGACCATCAGATGCGTCAGCCAGCCCATGTCGAGCCCGCCCCACTGCTCAGCATGCGGTGCCGTGATGTGACCGAACTGTGTCAGCTCACTGGTCCAACGCTGCATGAGCTGACGAGGGATGAAGCCCGGGCCATGGCCGCGGATTTCAGGTTCCAGTTTGTCGTCGAGGAAACGGCGGACGCTTTCGACCGCCATCCGCTGCTCTTCGTCTGGTTGGAATTCCATGCCCTCTGCTCCCTATCGACCGAGGATGGTGACTGCGACGACAGCCTCCTCCACGCCCACCACTCCGCCGCCGTTCTGCGCGATCGCGACACGGGCGCCGTCGACCTGCCGCGCGTCTGCTTCGCCGCGCAGTTGCCCGACCAATTCGTAGATCTGGGCAAGACCTGTTGCGCCGATCGGATGACCCCTGCTTTCGAGCCCGCCGGACGGGTTCACCGGCAGGCGACCACCAAGGACGGTTTCGCCGCGCTCAGCGGCGATGCCACCTTCGCCCGGCGGTACCAGGCCCAGCGCCTCGATTTCGATGATCTCTCCCATCGCAGTCGCATCGTGAACCTCGGCGACGTCGACGTCGGTCGGATCGACGCCAGCCGCTGCATAGGCACGGGCCGCCGCCAACCGGGTGACGTGCCGATCGTAGTCGCACGCGTCGCGTTCGGAACTGGTCTGCAACACCGATGCGAGGATCCGGATTGCGCGGCCGGGCGACACGGCAAGTTTGCGCAAGCCCGCTGCATTGCAGATGACGGCTGCGCTTGCGCCGTCGCTTATCGGCGAACACATCGGCAGCGTCAGCGGATACACGATCGGTGCCGCCGCCAGCACCGCCTCTACGGTAAAGGGGGTGCGATATTGTGCCAGCGGATTTCCGACCGAATGGCCATGGTTCTTGGCGGATACGGCAGCAATCTGTGCCTGTGTCGAGCCGTAGGTCTTCATGTGCGCGCGCGACATCGCGGCATAGATGTCCATGAAGACGCTGTAAGGCTGGGCAGACACCGAGCCATCCGGCACCGCGACGCCCTGACCCATCGCCAACAGAATATCGCGGTTCCGCGCGGTTTCATGCACGTCCCAAGCCCCGTCGAAAGCGCTGAACATCAGCGCCTTGTCGGGTGAGCACATCTTCTCGGCGCCGATCGCCAGCACGATGTCCGCCGCGCCCGAGCGGACATAGGCGTTTGCCATGTGCAGCGCAGTCGAGGCTGTCGCGCAGGCATTCTCGACATTCACGACGGGGACGCCGTGGATACCGATGGCGCGGGCGATGATCTCGCCGCGGATCATGTCCTGGCCTTCCATATGGCCCTGGACACAATTGCCGAAGAATACCGCCTCGATGTTCGCCGGCCCGCATCCCGCATCGGCGAACGCCTGTGCGCAAGCGTCGGCCGACAGCGCCTTCAAGCTCCGGTCCAATTGCCGACCGAACGACGTCATGCCGACGCCGGCGATGAAGACCTCGCTCATCGCCCTACGAACTCCGGCGGCCGTTTCGCCGCGAAGGCTGCCAGTCCCTCCTGCAGATCATACGAGTCTGCGTAGGCGGCGACGATCTCCATTTCTCGCCGCAAACCCTCCTCGTGCGAGCAGTCGACGGCGAGCGCCGCCAGCTCCTTCATGCGCGCCAGGCCAAGCGGGCTTTTCGCGGCCAGCGTCTCGGTCAGTGCCTGCGCGGTCTCCGCCAGCGCCGCCGCTGGCACGCAGCGGCTGACCAACCCCGCGCGCTCCATGTCCTGCGCGGAAATGGACTCGCCGGTCATCATGAGCCGAGTGGCGCGGGCAGCGCCGATCTTGCGCGGCAGGCGGATCGATCCGCCACCACCCGGAAGCAGCCCGTAGTTCGCGTGTGCGTCACCGAAGACAGCGTCGTCGGCCGCGATCACGATATCGCAGCACAGGACCAGTTCCAGTCCGCCGGCGAGCGCCAGCCCGTTGACCGCCGCGATCGTCGGCAGCCGCGATGCTTCAATCCGCGTGAACACACGGCCCAACTCGCCGAGGAAATGCGCGAGACCGGTGCTGATAGGGGTATCGCCGGCACGGATCGCCCGCAGGTCGGCACCCGCGCAGAAGGCGCGTCCGACCCCGCTGATGACGAACGTGCGCACCGACGGATCGGCTTCGGCCGCTTCGATAGCGGCCTCAAGGTCGTGCGCCAGCCCGAGCGTGAGGCTGTTTAGCGCCTGCGGCCGATTCAGGTACACCCAAGAAGCGGGCCCGCGCGTTTCTACGGTGATATTCTCGAACGACATGAGTGGCTCCGCGGAATTTTCGGGCAGGACAGCGCTCACGCGCCGGAGATGCGACTGGCGTGGCCGGCCCAATAGGGCTCGCGAAGTTTTGATCGCAGCACCTTGCCGACGTTGCTCAGCGGCAGCGGCTCAGTCGTGAAGACGACCTGCGCAGGCTTTTTGAACGAACCCAGCCGTTGACTGACCAGATCGATGATATCCTGTTCGGAGATCTGCGTGTCCGGTGCGACGACGACCACCGCCAGGGGGGTTTCGCCCCATTTTTCGTGCGGGATGCCGAAAACGGCGGCGGCAACCACCAGCGGGTGATCGGCAATGACGTTCTCGATCTCGGCCGGATAGATATTGTAGCCGCCAGAGACGATCAGGTCGTTTGCGCGATCCAGCAAGTAAAGAAATCCGTTGGTGTCGACCCGGCCGATGTCGCCGGTCTTCACCCACCCGTCGACCATGCGTCGCGACGTTTCCTCGGGATCATCCCAAAACCCCTGCATCTGGCCGTTCTCGAACCGGGCAACGATTTCGCCCGGTTCGTCGGGGCCCAGCGCGCGCCCTTCGGCATCGCGTATCTCGAGATCGACAAAGGGCATCGCGCGGCCGACCGACTGAAGCGGGGTCGATCCCTCGGTCTGGCCGAACCATTCCTTCGGCCCAAGCGATGTCACGGGCAGGATCTCGGTCTGGCCATAGGCGGTGTGCAGCACCTCGTCGCCGAAGATCGTGCAGGAACGGCGTAGCGTCGCTTCCGACACCGGCGCGGAGGCGCTGAGCAGGCATTTCAGTTGGGGAAAGGCATGGCCTCGCGGATTGCCGTGGTGGACGATCGCGTTCAGCATGGTTGGCGCAACGAAGGCATAGCCGACGTTCTCGCGTGCCAGAATCTCGAGAAAGCTCTCGGGATCGAAGGCGTCCATCATGATGTTGCGGCCACCGATCGCCCAATACGGCGAGAACATGAATCCGGACGCATGCGACAAGGGGCCGACGTGCAGTACCGTCGACCCGGGGTCCGGTCGTGGCCCGACCGCTTGGAAGCCCGCGCAGATCGTCATCCAACTGCGGTGCGTGTACGCGACCCCCTTCGGAGCGCCGGTCGTGCCGCCGGTATGGCGTATGACGCACAGGTCGTCGGGCTTGATTGCCGGATCGGGATCTCTGTCTGATGCCTGGTCGAGCCAGCGCTCGTAGTCCGCATCGCGCACGATCAGCCGGTCGAGGTCCGGTAGTTCCTCGTTCAAGCCAGCGACTTCGGGTCGTAGCGCCGCATCGACCAGCGCGAGCCGGCAACCTGTGCTGCGCATCATGTGGGCATGGGATTCGCGGCGATTGCGGGCATAAAGCGGCACGCGAACGAAATTGCCGATGGCCGCCGCGAGAAAGATGTCGGCGGCTTCGATCGAATTCTTCTCGAGCGTCGCGATCTTGTCGCCGGGCCGCAGGCCGGTATCGGCCAGCGCATTGGCAAGGCGGACGCCCCGCGACCAGGCGCCGGCGAACGTGAAGCGACGGTCGCCGTGCACCAGTGCCTCGCGGGACGCGAAGTGGCTGGCTGCTCGGCGCAACTGGCTGCGTAGTTCCATCGTCAGCGCCGCCGAACGCCGAAGGGGCAGGCGTGCAGATTGTAGCCCAGGTCAGTCCGGATCGTTGCCATCAGCCTCTCCGCACACGCAGTGTCAGTCTTTGTCATCCCGGATCGGACGATGTCGTCGCGCTGTCCAATTCATTGGGTTCGAACCGTATTCCCCTTTTTCATATTTGTTCGAGCGGACGAAATGACACGACACAGCTCTAGCCCACAGAAATGTGGTCGATCGAGGTAGAGGACAGCGCATGAAGGGTCACGGGCCGCTCGCCGGCATACGCGTAATCGAGATTGCCGGGATCGGCCCGGCCCCATTCTGCGGCATGCTGCTCGCCGATCTCGGCGCCGACGTCGTGGTCGTGGATCGCCCGGCACCAAGCCCCGACGCGATCGACTTAGGCAGCGCGTCGATCCTCGACCGGGGCAAGCGGTTCGTCCACCTCGACCTGAAACAGCCCGACAGCGTAGCGACCGTCCTCGACTTGATCGAGCACTGCGACGCTCTGATCGAAGGGATGCGCCCCGGGGTCATGGAACGGCTCGGTCTCGGGCCCGAACCGTGCCTGGCCCGCAATCCGGCGCTGGTGTTCGGGCGGATGACCGGTTGGGGACAGGACGGCCCGCTCGCGCAGGCGGCGGGTCACGACATCAACTACATCGCGCTGTCGGGGGCACTATGGTACGCGGGTCAACCCGGCTCGCCTCCGGTCGCGCCGCCCAGTTTGGTCGGCGACCTAGGCGGGGGCGCGCTCTATCTTGCAGTCGGTCTGCTCGCCGCCATTCTATCTGCGCGCGCGACCGGGCGTGGCCAGGTCGTGGATGCCGCGATCGTCGACGGAAGCGCGCACCTTATGAATCTGCTGCTCAGCTTGAAGGCGGCCGGGCATTTCGTCAGTGATCGAGGCCGCAGTATCCTGGATGGTCCGCACTGGTATGCGACCTATCGCTGCGCAGACGATCGGTTCGTATCGGTTGGATCGCTGGAACCCAGGTTCTATGCGCTGCTGCGCGAGAAACTCGGGCTCGGGGACGACCCCGATTTCACCGACGGCTACGATCCCGCGCGCTGGCCCGATCTCACGCGACGGTTCGAGGCGTTGTTCCGACAGCGTACGCGCGAGGAATGGTCGGCGCTACTGGAAGGGTCCGACGCCTGCTTTGCCCCGGTGCTCGATCCGGACGAGGCCGCATCGCACCCGCATATCGCCGCGAGACAGATCTATCGAAGTATCAATGGCGTTGCGCAAACTGTGCCGGCACCGCGTTTCTCGAAGACGCCGCCCGCCATTTCGAGCAGTCGTTCCGCCGACGCCCATCAGCCGGGGTCGATCGTTACCGAATGGCGAGGTTGTTAACAATAGCAGGCTGCGAGGCGGAAGTCGTCTAGAAGGTGCTATCAGCGCGGTAGCGCCAAGCGCGTCGAGGTCGCATTTCCGTCTTGCGGACCTGCTCATAAGCAGACACATCGACCGTTTCGTAATTGGACCGAGCAAGTTTGCAGCAATTGACAGCCGCACCACAGTGCGCCCAGACAGCTGAAAGGCGGATAAGCGACCTGTCTGCGCGCCGAGTGCCTGAACAGCCATCGGTTGCTGTCGCTGGCGGACGCCCGGGCGAAGATCGAGGCTTGGCGACGGGAGCATAACAAGAGCCGTCCTCACACGGCTCTTGGCTGGCCGACGCCAGTGGAATATGCTGCATCCGCTTGGGTTAACCCCGGCGAATGCAGGCCGGACGCTCGCATCACGCCCGGATGAAAACCGGGGACCGTCAAACACCGGATTTCAGGTTCGACGTCGATCTACACCCATCAATGAAAGGTGCGCCCGCCGTCGATCGCCAACGCAACCCCGGTGACGTAGGACGATTCCTCGCAGCTGAGATAGAGAATGCCATTCGCGACTTCCATCGGGTCCGCGCTGCGCCTGAGGGCATAGGGCGATGCCTCGGACTCGGCGAACTTCACATGTTCGGGTGAGAGCAGTCCAGTCACAACAGATCCTGGACAGATCACGTTTACGCGGATCTTTGGCGCCAATTCAAAGGCCAAGGCCTTTGACAGCGAAACTAGCCCACCTTTCGAAGCGACATAGGCCGACATGCCATTCAGCGTTGGCATCAACGCAGTCCCCGACGAGATGTTGACGATGGTCGGTTTGTCGCTGTTTCTCAGATGCGGGAGCGCGGCCTGGATGAGCGTGTAGGGACCAGTCAGATTGACGGCCAGGACCTCATCCCAATCCTCATCGGTAGCGTCCTCGATCAGCCTGAGGCGGTGGATCCCGGCGACATTGACGACGCCATCGAGGCCGTCCATTGCGACGACGGCGTCCGCGACGCATCGGATCACCGCCTTGCGATCCGCGATGTCCGCAGCGAATGCCACTGCAGACACCGCATCCGCCACCGCCTGCACGCCGTCAGCCGTACGGTCGATGAGCGCAAGCCTTGCGCCTTCCCGGGCGAACAGTTCGGCCGTCGCGCGTCCGATACCCGAGGCGGCCCCCGTGACGATGAAGCGCCGTCCAGCCAGCCGACCGCTCATGATCCGACACTCGCGGCGAGTGATGCGCCCTCGAAGACAGCGTCGAACAGCGGATGTATACTCGCAATTCCCATAGTGAAATGATTCCTTCTGGAGACGATCGACACCTATTACCCGGGTCTCTCGAATTGAACGCAGACACTGCCGCCTTCACCGTCGACACGTCACTAATCTTGAAGGGTGGCCCGTCCACCCTGAGATGCCATCTGCATCGTATCCATTCGCTATGGACTGGTTCGAGTGCAGCGATCCGCCGAGGCCGATCGAACATCGCTTGCCTGACCGGAACCGAATGCGAGCGGCTATCGTGATGGCCGCTCGCCATGCCGCGCCCGGAGATTGTCAATCGGCGTCCAAAAAGGACCCCCTATCGGCGTGCAAAAGGGACCCCCTTCGTCGAGCAGCGTGACGGGTATGACGGGCGCTTTGTTCGCGCTGGTTGCGGCGTAGGGCGGGCGTAGCCCGACCGGAGGCGCAACCAGCGCGAAGCGTTCTCTGCCGGTGGTCCTGGGCGTCAACTGCGGTGCTTGAAGCGCCAGCTGTCATTGCCCGTTTCGACGATGTCGCAATGGTGGGTAATGCGGTCGAGCAGCGCGGTGGTCATCTTGGGGTCGCCAAAGACGGTCGGCCACTCGCCAAAGGCGAGGTTCGTCGTGACGATGACCGAGGTCTGCTCGTAGAGCTTGCTGACGAGGTGGAAGAGCAGTTGGCCGCCCGAGCGGGCGAACGGCAGGTAGCCAAGCTCGTCGAGCACCACCAGATCGAGCCGGGAGAGCTGGGCTGCCAGCGTGCCGGCCTTGCCAAGACGCGTTTCCTCCTCAAGCCGGTTCACCAGGTCCACCGTGTTGAAGTAGCGCCCCCGGGCGCCGGCCCGTACCACATTGGTGGTGATGGCGGTGGCGAGGTGCGTCTTGCCTGTGCCCGTCCCACCGACAAGCACGACGTTGCGCCGGCCCGGAAGAAACGAGCCGCTGTATAGCGAGCGCACCAGTCCCTCGTTGATGGGGGTGTCATCGAAGACGAAGGCGTCGAGGTCCTTCACCGCGGGCAACCTGGCGGCCGACATCCGGTAACGGACCGACGCTGCATGGCGGTGCGTCGCCTCGGCACGCAGCAGGTCGGTCAGGACCTCCATGGTCGTGCGCTTGCGCTGGAGACCGGTGGTGACCGCCTCGTCGAAGGCGCCAGCCATGCCCTTCAGCCCCAACTCGGTCATGGCCGTCATCATCTCATGCCGCTGCATGGAGACCTCGCAGGCTGTCATAGCGGTTGCAGTCGGCGCGGGGCGGATGGCGCAGCGCCAGGTCCTCGGGGGTGACAATGGTTAGCGGTCGTGGCGGTTCTCGCCTGCGGGCCAGGATGTTGACGATGACGTCGTCGCTGGCGGTGCCGGCCAGCAATGCTTCGCGCACGGCCGCTTCCACCGCCTCGAGCCCGTCATCGAGCACTGTCGCCAGCACCCGCACGAACCGCCGGTCGGCGTCGTCGCCGGCGCCGAGCTTGCGCCGCAGCCGTGACAGCGCAGGCGGCAACTCCCAGCCCTGGAACGGTGCGCCGTTGCGCAGGGCGCCCGGCTTGGTCGCCAACACCGGCAGATAATGCCACGGGTCGTAGATGGTCCGGTCCCGGCCAAAGAACCGGGGATGGTCGGCGACGACTTCACCGTCGCAGCGCACGAGGATGCGGTCGGCATAGGCACGGACCTGCACAACGCGCCGAACCGTCCGGGCAGAAACGGAGTAGCGGTTGCGGTCGAAGCTGATGAGGCAAGTGCCGCTTACCGCGTGCTCGCTCTCGTGGAAGCCGTCGAAGGGCGCGACAACAGGCTGGAGCACCGCCCGTTCGGCTGCCCATGCCTGGGCGACCGTCAGTTCCTTCCGCTCGGGATGCCGGTGCATGTCGGCCCAGCGCCGACACTCGGCCTCCAGCCAACCGTTCAGCTCCTCGAGGCTGGTAAAT
>QDFQ01000017.1 GCA_003075315.1 Arthrobacter sp. TPD3018
GCCAGCGGTGATGCTCTCCAGCTGACCCGATGGCGGTGTCCCGCGAGGGAACGCAGGGACGGACGATCTGCGAAGGTTATCAGATGGGCTCCCGAGCCCGCTTCGAGTCAATGCAACGTCCGGCCTTGTGAGACCCGATACAGCACCACCGATCCTCGGATCGGCGAGTGCGGACAGATCCTTGAGACCCTCAAGGGACAACCGCCGGGCGACTACAAATTACAGATCCTGACCCTAGGAAGCCGAGCGATCAGCTGCCAAGCATTTTTCCGTCAATCTCCTGACCATAATAGTCCCCTTTGGGGTGAAACTGCTTACGTGCGCTCTCGACAGTCCCGGTCTGCCGCGGATCGCGGGGTCGCTCGCGACTATCGACATAGGCGGCGACATCCCACGCCTGCTGATCCGTCAGCGTGTTGCCCTCACCATAAGGCATGTTGGCCTTGATGAACCCGGCAGCCGACGCCAGCCCGGTCATGCCCGCACCCCAATTGTAGGAGCGCGCTCCCCACAGCGGCGGGATAGTATAGCTGCCGTCCGGGTTCGCCTGCCCTTGGCCGTTCGCACCGTGGCATGATGCGCACTGGCCGGCGAACACAATCGCGCCGCGAACCGGATCGTGCCCGATCGGGGTTGTGGCGAGCTTTATGAACCCGCGACCGGGCAGCGGCTTGCCGGATGGCGCGCCGGTCGCGAGCCAGGCGAAATAGCTCTGGAGATCGCGGTAGATATCGTCGCCATAGGGCGGCGGGGCGCCGGCTTTCGAGGCGGGCGCGTTCATCGAGTAGAGGAAGCAGTCGCGGATGCGATCCTCCATCGTGTTCACCCGGCCGTTCTTCGCGCGATAAGCTGGGTAGCTGACCCAGGCCGCCCACATCGGGGACGCATCGGCCTTCCGCCCGGCATCGAGGTGACAGTTGCTGCACGTCAGGCCGTTGCCGACGTACTGGCCGGCATGAGCCGCGCTCGCGGTGAAGATCAGTCGACCGCGCCGGATCGCGTCGCCGTCCGGCCCGGCGGGGATGGTGCTTTCCGCCGGTGGCGAAAAGGCGGCGTCCGCTGCTACCTCGACGGGTGCCTGCACGGGCGCGTCAGACTGCCCTACCTTGTAGGTGACGACGAGGACGAGCAGCGCGGCGGTAATGGCGAAGATGATACGCTGGGCATCGCCATCATCACCGGGCGTTGGCGGCGTTGGTTCGGTCATTTGCCCGCGCCGAAGTGGTTGAGCGGCACCTTGAGGAACGCTGTGCCGCACGCCTCCGGCTCCGGCAGGCGACCGCCGCGGATGTTCACCTGGAGCGCGGCAAGCATCAGGTCCGGCAGCGGCAGGGTTGCGTCGCGCTTCTCGCGGGTGGCGACGAACTCGGCCTCACCGATGCCGTTGTGCACATGGATGTTGTCACGACGCTGGTCCGCCACGGTCGATCGTCCAAAGACTTCGCGCCCGTCCTTGCCGTAGTCGTGGCCGACATAGGTCGCGGTGCTGGGCGGCAGTTCGAGGATCGCCCGGATCGAGCGCCACAGCGCGCGCGCGTTGCCGCCTGGAAAGTCAGCCCGACTGGTGCCGCTGTCGGGCACCATCAGCGTGTCGTGGACGAACGCCGCGTCGCCGACGACGTAGGTGATCGAGGCGAGCGTGTGGCCGGGCGACAGCATGACGTGCGCGTCGAGCGAGCCGATCCTGAACTGCTCGCCATCGGCGAACAGGCGATCCCACTGGCTACCATCGACGGGCAGGTCAGGCAGGCAGTAGATGTCCTGCCAGAGCTTCTGCACCTCCACGACCTTGGTGCCGATCGCGGTTTTGCCCCCTGTCTTTTCCGCGAGATACGGCGCGGCCGAGAAGTGATCGGCATGGGGATGGGTATCGAGCACCCATTCCACAGTAAGTCCCTTGGCGCGGACATATTCGAGGATCATATCGGCATTGTCGGTTGCGGTCGCACCGGCACGGGGATCGAAGTCGAGGACCGGATCGATAATCGCGGCGGTCTTCGTGGCTTCGTCGACCACGACATACTGGAAGCTGCCGGTGCGCTCGTCATGGAGCGACGCAACCGTCATGCCCTTGTGATTATACTCGATCATGTTTCGTATCCTCTCGCATCGTCAGCTTTCTTCCCGCGCACGCGCGAACAGCCGTTGGAAATCGCTGGCGTCGATCGCGCCCATCACCAGCATGGGACCGGCAAGATAACCCGGGGTGCCCGCCAGTCCGATCGAATAGGCTTCCTGTCCGTTCGCCCGCAGGCGGGCTGCGACAGCGTCCGCGTGGGCGGCAAGCCAGGTCATCGCGCGCAGCCAATCGCCGCCAGCGCGCATCACGACGTCCCGCAACACGTCGTCGTCGATCGTGCGGCTGTCCGTCATCAACGCACGATGGACGGTCGGGTAAACTCCCTGTTCGGCGCACGCGAGCGCCACGCTTGCGGCACGTTCGGATGGCGGACCGAAGATGGGCCAATCCTTGTAGATGACCCGCACCTTGCCGTCGCGTTGCACAGCCTCTTCCAGGGCGGAAAATCCATGACGGCAGGCCGGGCAACGATAGTCGGTGAACACGGCAAGCCGGAGCGTAGCATCGGCAGGTCCGTCCTCGGGCGAGCCGTTACCGGCAAGGATCAGGTCGGCGGTCGGCCCGACGTCGCGCCCGATCGGGGCGGTACGCCGTAGAACCTGCCCGACTGCCCAACCACCCACGACCACCGCGCCCAAGCCGGCAAGCTGTCTCCGATTGAGCGGCCCGGGCATGGTCAGCGCGCCGCTGGTTTTTTGCGCGCTTCCGCGACGAGACGACGCAACGTCGGGAGATCGACAGCACCGGCGACGACCTGCGAGCCGACGATCAGCGCTGGTGTTCCGTTGAAACCGATCGCCTGGGCGATGCTATCGGTGCGCGTAAGCAGCGCGTCGATTTCGGCGCCACGGTTCTTCAAATCGCGTTGCAGACGGGGCCAGTCGACCTTGGCTTTGGCAGCCGCTGCCTTGACGCCCGCGCTGTCGAGCCGCGCCGGCGAGGTCATCAGGGCCTCGTGAAAGGCGGCATGCCTGCCCTGCCATTGGCTCGCGACAGCCGCGCGTGACGCCTCACGCGAGGCAGGTCCGAAGATCGGCCAGTCCCGGTACACGACCCGTACCTTCGGGTCGGAGCGAAGCAGGGCGTTCAGCACCGGCTCCATGCGACGGCAATAGGGGCAGTTATAGTCGAAAAACTCGACAACCGTGACGTCGTAGGTCCTGCCGGCGCGCTTGGGAGCCACGGGATCGTCAACGACCGCCTTGCGCGACAGATCGGGCTGCTGGGCGATGAGAGGCGTGATCGGCGCGGCGAAGGCAAGCGCGGCCAGGAGGCCCCGAGACAACAGGTTGCGACGATTCATCGGTGTTTCCTTGCTAATTCGATTCCATCGGCGAGCGCAGCGCGTGACAATTCACCGAGCTGGAGCTGTACGATCGTGCCGTCGCCCGCAACGAAGGCCGTTGCGGGATACCCCGCCACCTTCAGGGCTTGAGAAAGGCCACGATCGGGGTCGAGCGCGACATGGCGCGCTCCGATATTTTCACGGCCGAGAAAACCGCTGACGATCGCTTGCGCCTCGCCCTGATCGGCAAGAAGGATCGGGACCTCGCCAGGGCGCGACGCAACCGCATCGAGCATCGGCAGCTCACGCCGACACGGACCGCACCATGTCGCCCACAGGTTGACCACGAAGGGCCTGCCACGGAAGCGATCGAGTGGAAGCGGCGCGCCGGACGGGGTTGTCAGGTTGAGATGATAGGGGAACGGGCCGTAGGTCACGGGAGGGATCAGCGCCTGAAGCGAGAACCAGAGGCCACCCGCAACAGCCAACGCTCCCCAGCCTGCCGCCAGCGCGCTTGAGCGGCCAAGCCGGATCGCCAGCATCGCCGCAGCGCCCAGAAGCCCTGCAACGGGGGAAAAGCCACCCTGCCACACGGCAAGGATGGACAGCGGAGCGCCGGTGTAGCTCGACCAATGCGCTGCGACGTAACCGATCCGTGCCGTGACCAGTCCAGCGACGATGGCGCTGGTGGAGACCGTCGATACGCGAGGGAAGCGGAACCGACCGGCCAGTGTCGTGAGGCCAAGGAACACGACGATGCACAGCACGGCAAGCCCGCGATCGACGGCCAGCATCAGCGGCCCGATGGCAATCGCACCCGCCATCAGAGAAACGCGGCCGCGCTTTTCCAGAGCATGTAGGCCGCCACCACGAAGATCAGGACGGCGAAGACCGTGGTGAGCGTGCCGCCCGTACCGAGGCGCTTCGCGATGCGCGTGCCGATCAAGCCGCCGACAACTCCACCGGCGATGAACACGAAAGCCAGCGGCCAGTCCACCAGACCCGAAAATGCGTAATTGGCGGCCGTCGTCAGCCCGAACGCGGTGACGGCGATCAATGACGTGCCGACGGCGTTCAGGATCGGCATGCCCGTCGATCCGATCAGGCCGGGGACGATCAGAAAGCCCCCGCCGATGCCGAAGAAGCCCGAGAACAGACCGGTGCCGAGGCCGTAGCCCAGCACCTTCGGCGCCTTTTCCCGGTTGCACTCCGCCCCCGGGTTGCCCGTGTCACCGCGCCCGCGCAGCATCAGGACGCCGACGACGACCATGACCAGTGCGAACAGGAACAGGAGCTTGCCGCCGTCGACGGCCTTGCCCGCGGTAGAGCCGAACAGGGCGCCGATGACGCCGGCGGTCGCATACATGCCGCCACAGCGCCATTTGACGTTATGCGCCCTTGCATGGCCGATCAGCCCCGTGGCGGCGTTAGCCGCGACGGCGAACGCGCTCGTGCCGATGGCGAGATGGGCGTCGGGCACGCGCACCAGATAGACCATGAGTGGGACGGCGAGGATCGAGCCGCCCCCGCCGACAAGCCCGAGGGTAAAGCCCACCAGGCTGCCGGATAACGCACCCAGCAGATACTGGATCGGTTCGAGGGTCATGCCGCTTTGCCGATCTTATGCGGAGCCGCCATCCATTCATGGCCTTTCAGCATGCCTTGCCAGTAAATCGGGGGCAGCATCCGCTCCTTCAGGAACCAGGCAGCGCGCGTCGGGCGCGTGCCGTTCAGCAGCCACGACGGAAAGCTGGGGAGCAGTTTTCCACCATAGCCGAACTCGGCGAGGACGATCTTGCCGCGCTCGACGGTGAGCGGGCACGACCCATAGCCGTCATAGTCGACAACAGGAGGCTTGCCTTCGAGTGCGGCGAGCGCGTTGACCGCCACCACGGGTGCCTGCTTGCGGGCTGCCGCAGCCGTCTTCGCATTGCTCGTCCCCGCAGCATCGCCCAAGGCAAAGACGTTGTCGTATCGCTTGTGGCGCAGCGTCGCCTCATCGACCTCGACGAAGCCGTTTGCCGCCGCGAGCGAACTTTTGGCAACGACGTCATGCGACACCTGCGGCGGCACGACGTGGAGCATGTCGAACCCGCGCTCGATCCGCTCGCTGACACCGTTCTGCTTGCGCTCGAAGGTGGCAATACGCCGATCGGCGTCGACCGCGACGAGGTTGGATTCGAGCTTGAGGTTGATCCTATACTTCTCGACATATTCCATCAGCGCAGGGACATAGGTCGCGACGCCGAACAGCGCCGCACCGGCGTTGTGAAATTCGACGTCGATCGCGGGGAGAACACCGCGTTCGCGCCAGATGTCGCAGGACAGGTACATCGCCTTTTGAGGCGCGCCGGCGCACTTGATCGGCATCGGCGGTTGCGAGAACAGCGCGCGTCCCCGCTGCAATTCCTGGACAAGCTGGTAGGTGTAGGGCGCCAGATCGTAGCGGTAGTTGGACGTGACCCCGTTGCGGCCCAACGCTTCGGTAAGCCCCGCGATCTTCTCCCACGCCAAACGCAGGCCGGGGGCGACGATCAGGACACGATAGGCGATCGTATCCCCGTCGCCCAGGGTGATCGCCTGACGCTCGGGGTCGATGGTGATCGCCGGCAGCCGGATCCATTCGACGCCCTTGGGCATGACATCGGCTTCGGCCTTGCGGGTCTGTTCGGGGGTGAAAACGCCTGCCCCGACTAACGTCCAACCGGGCTGGTAATAATGGTCCCGGGCCGCATCGACGACCGCGATCGACACCTTGGCGTTACGTTTCAGGATGCTGGCGGCGGTTGCGATGCCCGCAGCTCCGCCTCCGATGATGACGATGTCGTAGGTCATTTGCCGGTTCTTTCGGACCGGCGAGCGAGCGCCGGCTTCAGATCGGCCAGGTCGTACCCGGCTGCCTTGGCCTGACCGACGATCGTTTCGGGATCGTCATGACTCGCCTCCGCCAGCGCCCATAGGGTAGCCGCCCGCGTGCCGCTTCGGCAGAAGCCGAGCGTCGGTCCCGGCAGCGCAGTCAGCGCTTCCTTCATCCGGTCCGCATCGGCATCGGTCGCCTTGCCCGGCACGATCGGGACATGGGCGAACGCAAGGCCGTGTTCTTCGGCGATCCGGGCCATCTCGTGTGCGCTCGGCTGTCCCTGCTCCTCGCCATTTGGCCGGCTCGAAACGATCGAGCGAAACCCCGCCTGTGCGGCGGCAGCGACATCATCCCGGGTGAGCTGGGGAGCAGCCGAGAAGGACGGTGTGATCTTCTTGAAGGCCATGTAATGTCTCCTGTCCGGTCACGCCGAACGGCGTGGGATGAGTGCGAAGCGGTGGATGGCTGCGCCGAGCGCCATTGCAGCGGTGAAGAGCAGCGCGGGGGCAGGCTGGATCGCGAGCGCGGCGATGGCGGGGCCGGGGCACAGGCCGACAAGGCCCCAGCCTATGCCGAACAGGGCGGCACCGCCGAGGAGGCGCGCGTCGATCGGCGACGTGGCCGGCGTATGGAATTGCTCCGCGACGATCGGCGTAGAGCGTCCACGCACGATGAGCCAGGCTATCGCCATCGGCAGGATCGCTCCCGCCATGACGAATGCCAGGGTCGGGTCCCAGGCACCGGCGACGTCGAGAAACGCCCGTACCCGCGCAGGATCGATCATGCCGGACACGGCGAGGCCGGCGCCGAACAGCGTGCCGCTGACGAGCGAAAGAAGGCTCTGGCGCATCACGATACCACTCCCGCGAGACGCATGAGGGTCACGGTGGCGATGCCGGTCGCCATGAACGTGCCGGTCGCGACGATGGACCGCGGCGACAGGCGCGACAGGCCGCAGACGCCGTGACCGCTGGTGCACCCCGCGCCGAGCCGCGTCCCGATCCCGACGATCAGCCCGGCGACGGCGATCAGCCCGAGCGACGTCGGGAAGCGAGCTTCCACATTCACATTGGCTGCGGTCAGCGCCGCGCCCAGGGGCAGCCCCGCCGTGAAAAGCAAGGCCATCATCCAAGGCGCTCCCCCTTCAGAGAGAGCGAGGACACGCGCGAACATGCCGCTGACCCCGGCGATGCGGCCGTTGCCCAGCAACATGATCGCCGCAGCGAACCCGATCATCAGGCCGCCGATGAAGCCGGCAAGCGGCATGGCATGGGGAAATCCGGGCATCACAGCGTATCCAGTGGAATCTTGAGGTAGCGGGTGCCGTTGACTTCCGGCTCCGGCAGATGGCCGCCGCGCATATTGACCTGCACCGATGGCAGGATGAGCTTGGGCATCGACAAGGTGGCGTCCCGACTGGTGCGCATCGCGACGAAGTTGTCTTCGTCCACCCCCTCATGAACGTGGACGTTGCCGACGCGCTGCGCGCCCACGGTCGTCTCCCAGACATACCGGTCGCGCCCCGCAGCCTTGTAGTCGTGGCACAGGAACAGCCGCGTCTCGTCGGGCAACTGCATCAGTCGACGGATCGAGCGGAATAGCTGGCGCGCATCACCACCGGGGAAGTCTGCGCGTGCGGTGCCGTAATCCGGCATGAAGAGGGTATCGCCGGTGAAGACTGCGTCGCCGATGACATAGGCCATATCGGCGGGGGTGTGCCCCGGCACATGCAGCGCGATGGCCTCGATGTCGCCGATCGTAAAACGGTCGCCATCGTCGAACAGGTGGTCGAACTCGGAGCCGTCCCGTTCGAAGTCGGTGCCGGCGTTGAAAATCTTGCCGAAGACGTTCTGCACGCGAATGATGTCGCGGCCGATCGCGAGCTGACCGCCCAGCGCCTTTTGCAGATAGGGCGCCGCAGACAGGTGGTCGGCATGAGCATGGGTTTCGAGCAGCCAGTCGACCGAAAGGCCGTGCTCCCGCACATAAGCGATTACCGCATCCGCCGACGCCGTATTGGTGCGACCGGCCGCAGCGTCGAAGTTCAGGACACTGTCAACGATCGCCGCCTTTCGCGTGGCGGGGTCCCAGACGACGTAGGTCGCGGTGTTGGTCGGCTCGTCGAAGAACGAGTGAACGACCGGCGCTACCGCCGCCTTCGCACGTTCAATCTGCGCAACTGCCTCATTCAACGCCGATTCCACGATCGCCTCCAATTATTGATTTCATGGTTTATGTAGTTGTGTAATCCGCTTGCGTCAACGGGCTGCCCGTGCCATCTGAAAAGCATGGAAACGATGGATGCAGACGTACCGCGCTCGTTGCGCATCGGGGACGCGGCCCCGAATTTCACCGCCCGCACGACGCAGGGCGCGATGTCGCTCGATCAGTATCGTGGTCGTTGGGTCGTGTTCTTTTCGCACCCGGCTGATTTCACGCCGGTCTGCACCAGCGAGTTCGTGGCCCTGGCGAAGGCCGCACCGCAATTCGAGGAGCTCGACTGCGCCTTGCTCGGGCTGTCGGTTGACAGCCTGTATTCGCATGTCGCCTGGTTGCGCGCGATCAAGGATGTCTTCGGTGTAGAGGTGCCGTTCCCGGTCGTGGAAGACCCGTCGATGGCGGTGGGTTACGCCTATGGCATGCTTGACGAACAGGCCGGCGACGCCTCGGCCGTGCGCGCGACCTATTTCATCGATCCTGAGGGCATCATCCGTGCGCTCAACTGGTATCCGATGAACGTCGGGCGATCGGTCGACGAGATGCTCCGCACGGTGAGGGCATTGCAGCGATCGGCCGATGGGCAGGCCTATACGCCGGCCGACTGGCAGCCGGGTGACGACGTCCTGCTCCCGCCCGCCTTGCCGTGCAGCGCCGGTGCCGACTGGTTTCATCAGTTGAAGGCCGATCGATGACGGCGATCCATCAATCCCGCGCGATCGCCGATGCGGCGGTCGAAAAGCTGCGCGTGTTCGCTCAACCCCAGCGCCTCATGATCCTGTCCTATCTGCTGGGCGGTGAGCGGCAGGTTGCGGACATAGAGGCTGCGACCGGCGTGACCCAGCCGGCCCTCAGCCAGCAGCTTGCCGAGCTGCGCCGCGCCGAGCTGGTGAAGACGAGACGCGAGGCAAAGCAGGTCCATTACCGGCTCGCCGATGACGCAGCCGCAATGTGCGTGCGCACGCTCGAGGCGATATTCGGCGCCGATGATCTAGCCGTGCATGAGGCAGCGCCCGCTTCCCGACCGTCGCGAGCGCGCGGGGCGTCGGCTGCCACGCGGCCGCAAAATATAGGCGCAGCCGTATTTGCGAGGGTCGGATAATCATTCCGGTTTCGAAAGGACAAACCAGATGCGGCTTCCCGCTATCGCAGTTGCAGGATGCTTGGCCGTCATGAGCAGTGCCGGGTCAGCAGGCGTCACCGCGCAACAACCCGTGATTGCCGGCTATGGCAGGATCACGCCGGTAGAAGGCGCGGTTGAGCGGCCGGACCACTCGCTGCGATATCGTGTGCTGTTCAGTGTGACGAAGGCGGCGTCATCTCCCGACAAGGTCAATCCCTCGCTGGAGAAGGTCGCACGCTTCCTGAACCTGCTCGGGGCGGACGGCGTGCGGCCGGCACAGGGAGATGTGATCGTGATCGTCCACGGGCCGGCGACACCGATTATTGCCGATGATGAGGCATATGCGACGAAAACCGGTGCCACGACGAACCCCAATCTTGCCTTGATAGCGGCGCTAAGGCGGGCAGGCGTGTCCGTTCGAGTGTGCAGCCAGGCTTTAGTCGGGAATGGGATCGCTCCGGTCACGGTCGATAAGGCTATCGAAGTCGATGTCTCGGCTCTCACCACAATGGCGACATTGCAGATACGTGGTTGGGCGCTGATCCCTGACTGATCGTACCGAACTTCCTGTTTTATCATTCCAGTCCGTAACGCGGCCGGTGTCACAACCGTCTGGTTGTGACACCTGCGTAGCACCCCAGCTTTTCCGCGGGTCTACAGGTGTCGGAACCCCGTGTCAGAATGGCAGGTTGGAAGCGACTATGCGCGATTATCCTGCGGTGATACCCAGGATGCCGCTCTGCTGCTCCACGCGGAGACCAATCCGCGGTGGGGTTCGGTCTGCCACGACCCGCAGGTAAAACATGTACGGTACTCAACTAGTCTTCTGCGGCTGAGCGGCCCTTGAGCGGTGGAGCGCGGTCACGCGCTTGACGTGGGCGATGCTGCACCCGGCGAGCTCCGCGGTCTTCGCGATGCTCATGCCCGCCTCGCGCAGACCTACGATGCGCCGGTGGTGGGCGAGGTCCGGCTTGCGGCCGGTGTACCGCCCCGCCCGCTTGGCAATCTCGATGCCCTCGCGTTGCCGCTCGCGCCGGGTCTCGTAGTCATCCCGCGCCGTCTGCAGCGCGACCCGCAGCAGCATGTCCTGCACCGCCTCCAGCACGATGCGCGCCACGCCTGCGCTATCAGCTACCAAGTCCGACAGGTCCACAATGCCCGGCACCGCCAGCCGAGCCCCCCTGCCCCGGATAGCATCCACCAGCAGTTCCGCTTCCTGCAGAGGCAGGCGGCTGATGCGGTCGATCTTCTCGGCCACCACCACCTCGCCCGGCTGCAGGTCCGCCACCATGCGCAGCAGCTCCGGCCGGTCCGGTCGCGCGCCCGACGCCTTCTCCCGGTATACGGCCGCGACATAAAAGCCGGCCGCCCGCGCACCAGCCACAATGCTCTCCTGCCGCGTCAGGTCCTGCTCGTCCGTGCTTACCCGCAAATACACCCGCGCCGCCCTAACCTCGCTGCCTGCCACCTGCTCATCACTCCTACTTGGCGTTGTTGGGTATACCCTTGTGAGCCAGTCATGCCCCAGTCGGCTCGGAACGGCAACTACCGATCCTACGTAGCGTAGCCAAGCGGACCGGGTCTAAGTAGCTGCTCCATCATCGATGAACGCTATTTCGGTGATCGGCCGTGCATCGATCCCTACCTGCGCACTGGCGTCCGACTTTGTTCTCCGGTATAAAGCCGTTGGACAGGTCGGAACAGCGGGTTTGGTGCAGATGGAAGCACAGAGGGTCAAGATCGTGGACGGTGGTAAGCTCGTTATCCCGGCAGCAATGCGCCGTGAGCTCGGGATCACCACGGGTGACACCGTTCTCGTCGATGTGGACGATGGCGAGTTGCGGGTACGTTCCGTACCTAAGGCACTTGAGCGTGCTCGCGCGATCCTGCGCAAGTATGTGCCCGAAGGTGTCGGCTTGGCTGACGAGCTGATCGCGGAGCGTCGGCGTGAGGCGGAGCGTGAGTAGCAAAGTCGTACTCGACGCCTCCGCCCTGCTCTGCCTTCTGAACGATGAACCCGGTGCGGATCGGGTAGTCGACGTCCTGACCCGCAGCATCATCGGAACGGCCAATCTCGCTGAGGTCGTTTCCAAGCTTCGGGACCGGGGATTGCCGCTCGACGAGGTGCGTGAGGCGCTTGGCGGGCTGCACCTCGATGTCCGGCCGCTCACTCCTGCCCAGGCACTCATAGTAGGCGACCTCCGGCCAGCAACGAAGGCGCTCGGTCTGTCTCTCGGCGATCGGGCGTGCCTTGCCTTGGCGATCGACTTGCAGGCCGAGATGCTCACGACGGACGGACCACTAGCGAGCGCTGATGTAGGCATCACCATCACCAACGTGCGCCCTCCGGCAGAGTAGTCGCACATTCGTGCTTTTGGGTGCGGCAGGCTCACGCGGATGCGGCGCGGTCGACCAGTGCGCCCGACGTCCACTGGTTAAGGCACAAATCTACTCTTTTCTGGTGCTGCTGTGGACGGATTACGTCCACTATTTCAGGGAAACCTACAATCGCAAAGCCGGAAGCAGCTGCCATACTGCCGATGTTGCGTCGCCGGCGTCTGGTAATGCCGGAAATACGACTATGTTCGCCGGATGCGGACGCTCGATCGAGTTCAGTCCGCCGGACTCGCTCCAGCGGGTGCCGGATGGGCGCCATGTGGGCGTGGCGTCGGTCCACGAGGCTGACCGCTGCTCCAGCGCGATTGCCCGGGGAGCACAATCAGTTATGCCCTGCATCCTCCCCGCTGCTTCGATTTGGATGTTATGACGCCCTACGACTTTCTCACCAAGTGGCGTGCGAACGAACTGAAGGAGCGGTCGGCGTCACAGAGCCACTTCATCGATCTCTGCGCGCTCCTTGGCTTGCCAGATCCGGTGTCGGCCGATCCTACGGGTGACTGGTTCACCTTCGAGAAGGGTGCCAGCAAAACGAGCGGCGGAGAGGGGTGGGCCGATGTCTGGCGCAAAGGCTGCTTCGCCTGGGAATATAAAGGACGTCATGCCAATCTCGACAAGGCGAACGCCCAACTGCTTCAATATGCGGTAGCCCTGGAGAATCCGCCGCTGCTGATCGTGTCCGACATGGCCCGAATCGTCATCCGGACCAACTGGACCAACAGCGTGCAGGAAAAGCACGAATTTGTGCTCGACGACCTGGTGGACGCTGCGGTGCGGGACCGGCTCAGGGCCGCGTTTCTTGATCCGGAGGTCTTCCGTCCCAAAAAGTCGCGTCAGGAACTCACCGAGGAAACGGCCGCTGAGTTCGCCGGACTGGCTCAGCGGTTGCGTGATCGCGGCCACGAGCCGCACGACGTGGCGCATTTCGTCAATCGCTTGGTATTCTGCATGTTCGCGGAGGATGTTGGCCTCCTCCCGGATCACCTGTTTACTAAAATGCTCGAGGTGAGCCGCCGCAGCGTAGACGAGTTTTCGCAAAACGCCTCGACGCTATTCGGCGCTATGGCCCATCGTGGCGGCAAGGTCGGTTTCACCGCTATCGAGTGGTTCAACGGCGGGTTATTTGAGAACGACGCCGTTCTGCCTGTGACAGCGGACGACATCGAGCAGCTTCTACGCGCAGCCGGGCGAGACTGGAGCCAGGTCGACCCGTCTATCCTTGGTACGTTGTTCGAGCGCGGGCTCGATCCCGCAAAGCGCAGCCAATTGGGCGCGCATTACACCGATCGCGACAAGATCATGGCGATCGTGCGCCCTGTGATCATCGAGCCCATGGAGGCCAGGTGGGCCGAAGCCAGAGCCCGTATGACCACGCTCGTCGAGAATGCCCCCCGTCAAACCAAGGAAAAGCTTCTTCGCGGCGCCGAGCTGGGCAAGCGCACCCGCGCGCTTGCCGAGGCTGCGGCAATCCACGAATCCTATATTGAGCAGCTGGCACAGTACCGAGTCCTCGATCCCGCCTGCGGGTCGGGCAACTTCCTTTATGTCGCGCTGCGGGCGCTCAAGGACATAGAGCACAGAGCCAATCTCGATTCCGAGGCGCTCGGCTTGCCCCGGGGCTTTCCGCGCGTTGGCCCCGAATGCGTGCTCGGGATTGAGCTTAACCCGTATGCTGCGGAGCTCGCGAGAGTTTCGGTCTGGATCGGCGAAATCCAGTGGATGCGGCGGAATGGGTTTGATGCCGCCAAGAACCCCATCCTTCGACCACTCGAGACAATCGAGTGTCGAGACGCGGTACTCCGGGAGGATGGCACACGTGCCGAATGGCCGACTGCAAATGCCGTGATTGGAAATCCTCCCTTCCTGGGCAACAAGAAGATGATCGCCGAGCTCGGTGAGGACTATACTCGCGCACTCCGCGAGGCGTGGCCCGAGGTGCCCGGAGGCGCTGATCTCGTCTGTTATTGGTTCGCTGCAGCGTGGTCGATGATGGCCGGGGAACGCCTGGATCGCGCAGGGCTCGTGACAACGAATAGCATTCGAGGAAGTGCAAACCGTGATGTCCTAAAGCCGGTCGTTGACCAGGGGCGCATCTTCGCTGCTTGGAGTGACGAAGGATGGACGGTCGAGGGAGCGGCGGTTCGGGTGTCGCTGGTGTGCTTCGACCGTGACCATGGGCTGCCCGCTCAGCTGAACGGCGTCCCGGTCGGTCGGATCTTTGCCGATCTGTCAGCCGAGCGCGGCGGTGCCGATCTCACGACTGCGGCCCGCCTCGCAGCGAACCGGAACGTCGCGTTTCAAGGTCCGGTCAAGGTTGGGCCGTTCGATGTGGAAGGGGAAACCGCAAGGAGCTGGCTGAGGAAGCCCAAGAATCCGAATGGCCGTTTGAACGCAGAGGTTGTGCGCCCACTCCTAAATGGCATGGATATAACTAGACGGCCTTCTGATCGGTGGATCGTCAACTTCGGCGAGATGGCTCTCGACGAAGCCGCGTTCTTCGAGGCTCCATTCGAGTATGTCAGAACCGATGTGAAACCTTTGCGGGATCGCAATCGTGACGAGGGCCGGCGTGAGAACTGGTGGCGTTTGGGTAGGTCCGGACGTGACATGGCCGAGGCATGCGCTGGTCTCACGAGAGCGATTTTTACCCCCCGTGTCGCAAAGCACCGCCTGTTCGTTTGGGCGCAGCCGCTTACCGTGCCAGACAGCCGCGTGGCTGTTATCGCCCGAGACGACGATACTACCTTTGGCATCTTACATTCCCGTTTTCACGAGCTGTGGTCGTTGGCGCTTGGCGGCTGGCATGGCGTCGGAAACGACCCCCAATATACACCCTCTCTCGGGTTCGAGACCTTCCCATTTCCTGATGGTCTGACGCCAAACCGACCGGCTGCCGGTTATGCCGATGATCCTCGAGCCCAAGCAATAGCTTCGGCTGCAGCGCGGCTAAACGACGGTCGCGAAAGCTGGCTCAACCCGGAAGAGCTGATTATCCGGATTCCGGAGGTCGTAGCGGGTTATCCCGATCGTCTTATCCCCAAGGATGAGGATGCCGCAAAGGAACTCAAAACGCGGACGCTGACCAACCTGTACAATGCACGGCCGCAGTGGTTAGCCAATGCTCATGCAGTGCTCGATGAAGCCGTTGCAGATGCCTATGGATGGGGGGACGATTGGCGTTCCGGGCGCCTCTTAAACGATGAGGTTTTGTCGCGGCTTTTCCAGCTAAATCAGGAACAGCATCAACGGCGGTGAGGAACTGGCTCGCGCCTGCGTTGGAGCAGAGCCTCTTCCCCCGCGTTCTCCCGTCTACCAAACTGCTCAGACGGGAGATCATGATGGAGCAACCGGGTCTGCATGGACGTCACCGTGACAAGAACGGTGAGATCAGCCGCAAACATGGCAACACTCTCGTGAGGACCCTGCGGAAGATCTATGGGTCATCGTTCGCCCAAGGCGCGGAGCCGAATGAGAAGCTGTCCGACTTGCTGGCCGAGATGGACGAGCCATCGCTGACCAAGTTGGTTCATGACCATGAGCATGGCCATCTCGAACGGAAGATTGGCGAAGCCGAGGCCGCCTAACCTGTACTGGTCGCGCGGAGGCGAGCCTTGCGTCGGCTTTCGCGTGATCACTCCAACTCCCCCCTTGTGCGAACCAGCGTCCCTGTCACCATCGGCAGGCGTGAGCCGGCGTGACGTTACTGGCCGGCCATCACCGGAGCCACAGGGGGGAAGTTATGGCGCTATTCGGCTGGGGCAAACGCCCCACGCGCGCGGTTCCTGAGCAGCCGTTCCACGCGGCACGTGTGCCGATGGCGCAGTCCATCATGGACAGCCACAATCCGTCCTACATGACGGAAACCGTTGTCGAGATCGTCAACCGGCTTCTGTTCGACGGCGGATTCACGCGCGCCGAGCTGCCCCCCGAGCTGCTGATGGGCTATAGCGTCGACTACTACCTCGCCCAGGTGAACAACGGTGGCCACGCCCAATTCGGGCACAACAGCAGGCTGGTCGAAGGCACCCTCAGCGACATCAGGCAAGGCCTGGTCGCGATGGGCGACCTTGAAGCTGCGGGTATCTTTGCAGACTTCGAGGCGTATCGCCGCGACGATCCGGCCGGCTTCACTCAGGGCTTGACCGATGGGTGGAAGAACCCGGTGATGAAGTCGCTCGACGACCGCTTCTACGCAGGTCTTTCGAAGAGGCTTGTCAATCGGCGTCCAAAAAGGACCCTCTATCGGCGTGCAAAAGGGACCCCCTTCGTCAAGCAGCGTGACGGGTATGAGGGTCGCACCGTTTGCGCTGGTTGCGGCGTAGGGCGGGCGCAGCCCGACCGGAGGCGCAACCAGCGCAAAGCGTCCTCTTCGGGGTGCCCCGGGCGTCAGCTTCGGTGTTTGAAGCGCCAGCTGTCGTTGCCGGTTTCAACGATGTCGCAATGGTGGGTAATGCGGTCGAGCAGCGCGGTGGTCATCTTGGGGTCGCCAAAGACCGTCGGCCATTCACCAAAGGCGAGGTTCGTCGTGACGATGACGGAGGTCTGCTCATAGAGCTTGCTGACGAGGTGGAAGAGCAGCTGACCGCCCGAGCGGGCAAAAGGCAGGTAGCCGAGCTCATCGAGCACCACGAGGTCGAGCCGGGAGAGCTGGGCCGCCAGCGTGCCGGCCTTGCCGAGGCGCGTTTCCTCCTCGAGCCGGTTCACCAGGTCGACCGTGTTGAAGTAGCGCCCGCGGGCGCCGGCCCGCACCACGTTGGCGGTAATGGCGGTGGCAAGGTGCGTCTTGCCGGTGCCCGTTCCGCCGACCAGCACGACGTTGCGCCGACCGGAGAGGAACGAGCCGCTGTACAGTGAGCGCACCAGCCCTTCGTTGATGGGAGTGTCGCCGAAGACGAAGGCGTCGAGGGGTTCATCGCAGCACCGACAGCACCCGTGCCAGCGCCCCCGCATCCACGGCAACATCCACGCTCACCCGTACGCCACCCGGCAGTTCGATCTGGATGAACCCCGGTGGACATGGTGCCGGCTGCGGTGTCCGCACGACCGGTTCCGCCACCTGCACTTCGGCGAACACCGGTAACGAAGCCACGACGCCCGCCAGCTTGCCCTCCCGCAGTAAGCGTCCGGTGAAGGCGTCGCGTCAGGCGGGACGGTAGTTCCACGGCAGCAGTTCATTGATCTGGCGGGCCGGATGGTCGGCGATGCGGCTGATGGTGTCGGTCAGCCAGGCCTTGGGGTCAACGCCATTGAGCCTGGCGGTTTCCACGAGACTGTAGATGCTGGCAGCGCGATGACCGCCCTGGTCGGAGCCGGCGAACAGCCAGTTCTTTCGACCGACGGCAATACCGCGCAGCGAGCGCTCGGCGGCGTTGTTGTCGATCTCGAGGCGGCCGTCGTCGGCATAGCGGGTCAGCGCCGTCCAGCGGGTGAGCGTATAACGGATGGCGACCGCGAGGTCTGAGCGCCGGGACAGCTTTGGTCCGGTCGCGTCGAGCCACTGGCGGAACGCATCGAGCAGCGGTCCGGCCCTGGCCTGGCGCGCGTGCCGTCGCTCGTCCGGGGGCTGACCACGCACATCCCGTTCGACGGCATAGAGCCCGGCGATATGGTCCAGCGCCTCGCGGGCGGTGGTGGAGCCGGTTGCGGCATGGACGTCGAAGAACTTGCGCCTGACGTGCGCCCAGCAGGCCACCTCGCGGATGCGTTCGCCATAGAGGCGGTCGAATCCGGCATAGCCGTCGGCGTGCAGATCGCCCCGGAACCGGGCAAGATGCCCGGCGGGGCGTTCGCCCTTGCGGTCGGGTGCGTAGCGGAACAGCACGGCGGGCGGGACGTCGCCGCCAGTCCCGCGCTCGTCGCGGACATAGGTCCACAGCCGGCCTGTCCTGGTTCGACCGGTGCCGGGGGCCAGCACCGGCACGGGCGTATCATCGGCGTGGAGGGTAGAGCCGCCCATGACGTGGCGCTCGAGCGCGTCGACCAGCGGATCGAGGAGCCGGGCCGAGCACCCGACCCAGTCGGCCAGGGTGGACCGGGCCAGGTCGACGCCCTGGCGCGCATAGATGCCCGACTGGCGGTAGAGCGGCAGATGGTCGGTGTATTTGGACACCAGCACATGTGCGAGCAGCCCGGCGCCGGGCCGACCGCGCTCGATGGGCATGGACGGCAACGGCGCCTGCACGATGCGCTCGCATGACCGACAGCTGAGCCGCGGCCGGACGTGGCGCACGACCCGGAACGAGGCGGGTACATAGTCGAGTTGCTCGGTGATGTCCTCGCCCATGCGCCGCATGGCACCGCCGCAGTCGGGGCATACGCACGGTGCCTCATGTAGGACGTCCGTGCGTGGCAGATGGTCAGGCAGCGGTTGGCGGCAGGGCTTGGCCACATCCCGCGTCCGGGTAACGGTCGGCGTTGCCGTGGCCGCCGCTTCCGCCTCGCGTTCTTCCAACCCGAGTTCCAGCTGGTCCGCCTGGTGGGTCAGTTTCTCCGAGGAGCGCCCAAAGGCCATGCGCCGTAGCCGCGCGACCTGCATCCGCAACTGCTCCAGCTCGGCACCGGCCGCGACGAGCATGGCCTTCAGGAGGGCAATATCGTCGGGCAGCGAGGCGGCATCGGGCGACACGCCCGCTTATACCAGAACACGCGTGCCGATACACGCGAAAGCCGCAGGAAAGCGTGCTTTTTACCAGGCCAGGGTCGGCTGCGAGGACCGGATCGGATGCCGCCAGTCCACCCCTTCGAGCAGCATCGACAGTTGCGCCGGGGTCAGCACCGCGACGCCGTCCGCGGTCGCCGGCCAAGTAAACCGGCCCCGCTCCAGACGCTTGGCATGGAGGACGAGGCCTTGGCCGTCCCACCACAGCAGTTTGACCAGATCGCCGCGCCTGCCCCGGAAGGCGTACACCGCACCCCCGAACGGATCCTGGCGCAACCGCTGCTGCACCAGCGCCGCCAGTCCGTCGAAACCCTTGCGCATATCCGTGACCCCGGCCGCCAGATACACCCGGACGCCGCCCGGCGGCCCGATCAAGCGAACCCGGCCAGCACGGTCTTGAGCACCCGCGCGTCGATGGGAGGCGCCAGGCGGATGCGCTGCCCGGCCGGGCCGGCCACCTCCACCATACCCGGTCCGAGCGGCTCCGGCTGCGGCGCCATGGGCGCGCCCGCCACCTCGACGGGCACGAACGCCGCCCCAGGCAACGGCAAGGCTTCGGTCGCCACCCCATCGCGCAGCAGCGTGCGTCGCCAGCGGTACACCAGCGACGTGCACACCCGGTGACGCCGCGCCACGTCCAGCACGCTCGCCCCCGGCATCATCGCCTCCGACACGATCCGCGCCTTGTCATCGTCGCTGAACCGTCGCCGCGGCTCTGCCCCGACCATCTCGATAATTCGCGTCGCCATAATGCCGCACCAGTGCCTGCCACAGTGCCGCACCTGTGGCTTGCGCATCACCTCGTCAGCAAGGCGGGGAACACCGGACGCTTACCTCCCGCAATTGCTTGCGCCACGTGTAGATCAGGCTGCTCGACACCTCACGCCGGGCGATGACGTCGCAAACCCGCCCCCCGGCCGGAACGCTTCCGCCAGGATCTCCAGCTTCTCCGCATCCGACCATCGCCGTCGGCCCGATACACGGCCAACGACTTCCATACGACTGGTCATACGAGCGCTCGTATGACCAGTCGTAGAACCCACAACTTCCCGCACCGCCCGCGCCCTCATCAAAGGCGAAAAGCATCCCGCCTACCGGCGCTACCGCAAGGCGGCTTGCCGAACACGCTTACTGTACAACTTCCATCGAAACACCATGAAGGCGCTCGCTGAGATGACCGCGGCGGCAGGCCTGGACCATCCCTCGCTGCTTGGCCCCCATCATCTGGTGCGGCGCGTGTCTCTAACCGAGATCCGGCTGTTCTCACAGCTTCACATCTTCCTTGAGGAAGGCGAGCTGCTCACCAACTCCCATAACCGTGACTTCTACAGTGCCGCCTGGAATCTCGCGCGGGCGGATAGCTTCGAACTGCCCGCATGACGATGCTATTCGGTTGCCGCGCCTAGCTCTTGAGCTGGGTAGTGAAGACCGTCTGCTGCTTCGATGGCCCCGGGGGTCATTGAAGCAGCGCTCACCGTCGTCTCCGACATCAGGTGGAACACGCGTCTGCCCTCCTTGATGAGGTAATCGGCTACGATCCGGCGATGGCACCGCCACCAGACGGCTTCCGCGCACATGATGGCGGTACGGCGCTCCGCTGACACCTGGAGGAGATGGGCCAGACCGGAACGGAACGGCTCTGAAAGGGCGTAATCCGCATAATTGTGGAAGCTCTGGTTGCGCCACAAGGCGTTCGCGTCCGCCGGCATTCCCGACTTCTTCCGGAGCCCACCGAGCTCCGCGAACCGCATATGGGCCACCTGGAACTCGGCCAAGGCATCGGGAAGCGCGTCCAGATTATATTGTGGATTGGTCCGCGATTTCGGGACGCTGCGAATATCCACGACAAGCTGCACGCCGCCAGTCTGCAGCAAGGCGGCGAACTCAACGATTGAGCGGGTCGAATGGCCGATTGTGAAAACCGGGAGCATCTCAGGCATCCGTGTGCCCCATAGAGTGCAGCACAAGGGAAGGCATCTCTCGACCTGTCACAGCCGGGAAACCACGTTGTCAAGCATCGGACGCAGCCGTGCTAACTCCGCACGGTGCGCATTCGCCAGTGATGACAGTAGCGCCCGCCCCGCCGCGGTGAGCCGGATCCCAACCCGCCGCCGGTCGCTCCCTGACCTCAGCCGCTCAACCATGCCGATAGCCTCGAGCCGATTAAGGAGACCGCTCGTACTGTGCGGCTGAAGCAGCATCTGGTCTGCCAACTCGCCTACCGAAAGCTGGCAATCCGGGGCTGCTCGCAGCGCAAGGAGCGCTTGGTACTGCTGCGCAGTGATGCCGGCTGCCTCGGCCGCAATTTCGCTGAAACGGAGAAAGCTGCGGAGGTTCTGGCGGAACGCAGCTAAAGTGGCATAATCGTCATCGCCGAGAAGCTCGCCGCTCGGATCGATGTCCGCTCTCATTTCCGGAGCCACAGACGCCGAAACGGTATCCCCTTCCTCCGGTAGAGGCAGGGTTCTGGGCGCAAGCGACACGTTGTGTTCAATGGACTCGGAGATCGGGCTTTCGCGTAGTGCTCGCTGGCGCAACGTCGACGAGTGCACATCGTCACGTTGGGGCATCCCCACCGCCACAAGTGCGACCTCGAACGTTTGCCTGTGAAGCTCGCTGCCTCGCGTCACACTGTCCCACCCGAGTGCACCTGGATGAGTTTCGTGCCAGATCCGGCTTGCAAGTCTGTCGATCTCACCGGCCGTCGGTGGGCGATCTCTGCCGATACAAGCTGCAAGCACCGGCCATTCTGAGCCTTGCGCGTGCGCCATGCCACTTCTCCATCAATTCGGTCCGAGCCGGGCAGACACAAATCGTATCACCCCACGGGCGTGCAAAAACCTATAGCCATGTCGTTGGTATATCGCAATGCGATACATCGGGCTTTGGCCAGGGAACACCTCAAGCAGGGAGACATTCACAACTTATGGACGGAGGAACTGCGGACGAATTGGGGCCTTTGATAGAGAGGGTGCGATCATGCAGCGCATGCGCCAATTACCTCCCTCTCGGCCCGCGGCCCGTCCTGCAGCTGTCCAAGAGTGCCACCCTTCTGATCGCGAGTCAGGCGCCAGGAACCAAGGCACACGCGAGTGGCATCCCCTTCTCTGACGCGTCCGGCGACCAGCTGAGGCGCTGGATGGGCATCTCTGACGAGCAGTTCTACGACGCGGCACGGGTCGCCATCGTTCCGATGGCCTTATGCTACCCCGGGCGAGCCAGCGGCGGCGGTGATGCGCCGCCTCGCCCTGAATGCTCGACACTTTGGCGGGAGCCGCTGCTCGCACAGCTTCCCCACCTGCAGCTCACCCTACTCGTCGGGACCTACGCACAGGAACATGTGCTCGGTTCAGGAAGGATGGCCGACCGCGTGCGTCACTTCGATCGATACCTTCCCCGCCACTTTCCCTTGCCGCACCCGTCGTGGAGGTCGAGAGGGTGGATGACAAAGAACCCTTGGTTCGAGGAAAACGTGCTCCCGGAACTGCGCTGGCAGGTGTCCAATGCGCTAGGACCAGGCCACAGCGGGCTGCGGCCAAATGGAGCATGAGGTACCAAGCTATGTTATGAGGAATGTTCAGGAACCCGGCTGCTCACCGGCTTGTTGACGCTATCGATCACGCCTCCAAATGACCTGAAGGCACCGCTGATGGACACGAAGCAGAAGGCGCTTGCGAGCGAGCCAAGGAGAGTCTCATGACCATTAAGCAAGAGTCCGTGTCGCTCGAAGACGCTCAACGCGTGATCGCCGCCGGTCAGGTCAAGGCGGCCGAGATCGGGTCGCCGAGCAACGTGGCCGTGGTCGACGCGGGCGGCAACCTCGTCTCCCACATCCGCATGGATCACGCTTGGGTGACGGACGCCGAACTCGGCATGATCGATGCGGCGTTCCCGCTCGGCGCCCGGCCGCGCGAACTTCCCATGATTTAGGCCCAGAACGCCTTCCGTGGAGCTCGAGGCGCTACCATCGGAACAAGGAGAGAAAAGATGCACAAGGCACTGTTCGTAGGCATTGAAGCCGGGCCGACCCACCAGGAAGATGCCGCTGAATTCCTCCGGGGTGCGCTGGAGCCGGTCGAGCATGAGCAGGACACGCGGCACTGGTACGCGCTGCGCTTTGGCCCCGCCGACTTCGCCATCTTCGATACCTTCCCCGGCAATGCCGGCCGGCTGAAGCATCTG
>QDFQ01000018.1 GCA_003075315.1 Arthrobacter sp. TPD3018
CGTCCACAAGATGGCTGATATGAAGGTCGCGCCTTTGGGTCGGAAAATGATCTCGGCACGGACGCGCAAGCGTATCGTGCTGTGCAAACCCTGCCACGTGGACCTCCATGCGGGCAGGCTACCAGATAGGCGACAATTGCAACTCTGACGTAGGTGGAGAGCCGGATGCGCTGAAAGGTGCAAGTCCGGTTCGGAGGGGGGCCGAGGGACGTTCTCAACGAGACGCCACCCGGCCTACCCTACGCCTGCCGGTCTATTACTATCCGGTCGCCGCGCCGCCCGAACCGCGGGTCGAAAGCGTGCATCGTGCCGCTATCGACGGTTTCTTCGACGCGCTGCCCGCTACCGTGCGGCATGGTGGCGACCAGGCGTTTTTCTCGCCGATCGGAGATTACATCCAGATGCCGCACCGGACGATGTTCCGGTCGGACGATCATTACGCCAGCACCCTCGGCCACGAATACGTTCATTATTCGGGCGCGCAGTCGCGGCTCAATCGCGAGTTCGGCAAGAAGTTCGGCGATCAAGCCTACGCTTTCGAGGAGCTCGTCGCCTCGATCGGGCAGTGCCTCATCTGCGCCGACCTCGGCCTGCCGGGCGAACTGCACGACAACCACGCCAGCTACATCGATCACTGGCTGCGCATCCTGAAGGGAGATTCGAGCGCGATCATCAAGGCCGCGTCGAAGGCCGAGCAGGCCGTCGCGTGGCTCAGGGACGCCGCTGACGAGGGGTCCCAAGCCCGCAACATGCAAGCGCTCGCGGCATGACCGCGCGTCATCACAGGAGCCCAGACCATGCACATCGAGCTGCGCAAGCTGAAGATCGTCGCCGCGCTGTCGGAGGAGACGACCTGCTACAGCGCCGAGATCTGGGTGGATGGGCGGCGCGCTTTCCTCGCGTCCAACCATGGTCACGGCGCGGCCGACATGTTCCATCCGGTAGGCTCGCTCAGCGAAGCCGACGTCGACGTGTGGCTCGCCGCCAACCGCGCGCCAACCCGCTTCGGAGACACTGTGCTGAAGCACACGCTGGAGTTCGAGGTCGCCGCACTGATGACCCGGATCGAGGAAGCCAAGCGGCTCCGGCGCACCTTCCGCAACAAGCTCGTCGTCATCGAGGATGGAAAGGTCTGGTCCTACCCGCTCAAGGGCCGACAGGCCGAAACCGTGGCGTCCGCGATCAAGCGTCAAAAGCCCGCGGCGCGCGTGGTCAATGGCGATGACGCCGCGCTCGAGGAAGCGATCACCATCATGATCGCAGCCGACGAGTTGGCCGGCGGGAGGTGACGCACCATCTCCTCGACCTACTGGCGCCCGGTCCTTCGAATGCCGAATGGGAGGCAGAGAAGGCGGGCTGGCGCGCCCAGGTGATGGGCAATTCCGCGTGCTGCTACCGCCGCGGCAGCCGACTGGCAGGTGCCTGGCATCGTGGCTTCGATGCCGCGGCCCATTCCAGCGACCCGCTTGGCCTCATGCTGTGAAGCCGACATTGCTTGCAGCTGCCCGATAGGAGGTGACCCATGCTTCCCCTTCGTTTCGCGACTCACTTCATGACCGACACGCCTGTCGACCGCGACACGCGACGAGCCCGACTGCTCGCGGCGCGGCGCTACCCCGTCGGAAGCGTGCCACGGCGTGGGATCCTCGGCGGGCACTGGGATGGCGGGACCGTCGTGGGGGCCTTCCGACTAGGGCGTGGATCGTTCCGGTCGACGTGAGCGCCATTAACCTCCGAGCACCGTGATCCAGCCGGGGGAGAAGAGGGAAGGGGGAGCGAGGTTTCGAGCGCGATGTGGCGCTCGGGAGACCTCCACGATGCCCTACGACGTCGCCTTCCGCCACCAGCAGGCACTCGATCCAAGCGCGCTGACGACCATCGTCGCTGCGTTGCACGCCGTCACCACCGCGATCGACGATTGTCGCAACGCCGGCGTGCCGTTCGACGCAGATCCCGGCGTGCTGCTCCTCGCGCGTCACCTCGGCCACATCGCCGGAGCCGGATCCGATGACTCTCTTCTGCGACGCCGCTGCGAGGACAAGATCGCCGAGCTGAAGAAGCACCCGGCACTCGCCACGCTCGCTATCCGGGGCGTCGCCTACGATGCGGCTGCGAAGGATCTCTTCCATGTCGAAGGACACGCGGCCCTGCACCGCCTCGCTATCGCACTCGGACTGAGCGAGGGCGATTACGACCTTCGATCGAACCGCGGCCACGCGTCTCAATCCGGCGAGATCACGCTCCACACCGACGAGGTGCGCGTGCAACTCTCGCTGACCGCACTCGGTCCCGGCCACGAGGTCAACTATCGTCGTGTTCGCGGCCGTCACGACCATCTGGGTGATCGTGCCCGCTACGCCATGGCACGCGAGCTGCTCGCGACCGAGCGTTTCGCTGAACGACTGCAGCGAGAGCTGCGGCTGACGACGTCAGCGCCGGCGCCGGCGCTCCTGGCGGACTGATCGGGTCCGTCTTCGACCCCTATAAGCAAGGAACATCGCCATGGGTTGGCTCAGCATGCCACGGTCGTCGATGACCCCTCATTCGACGCCCAAAAGTTATCTCGACGCGCAATTCACGTACGACCGGCGCGACGCGGAGGGGAAGGGCAGGGCGCTGCGCGTCGTCGCTTCGTCGTGCCTGCGAAACAAGGTCTGGTACGCCGCCGTCACGCCCAGCACCGACGGCATCGACGAGCCCACCATCGCCGTCGTGTGCCTGGTCAGCTGGAACCCCCGCGCAAAGGACGGCTTCGTCTTCGCCTACAAGGATATGGACGAGACGATGGGGCCGAACGAGGCCGCGTGCCCCGAGCGTATCCTCTCCCTGCTCGGCGACACCCACAACGCCTCGGCGCTCAACTGGCGGCGCCGCTGCCTCGACCGCCTCGCCCAGCGATCCGAGCGGCCGCTCGAGCACGGCATGCACATCCGGCTGCCACACCCCATCAAGTTCGTTGACGGGCACGAGGGCACTGACTTCGTCGTCCACAAGCGCGGCCGAAAGATCGCGCTCGCCAAGCTCGGTTCCGATTTTCCGGGTTATCGTATTTCTGGCTTGCGCGACATGCCGTGGACCATCGTTCCCCCGCCGACCCAGACCCGCGTCCACAAGACGGTGTTCGGTTGATCGCCGAGCCGTCCAGCATCAGGATCGATCCCATGCTTCGTCACGATGACCTCACCGCTCCGATCAGCCCCAAGCGATCGCATCTATGCAGCCGCGCCAACGCGCAGGCGGTCGCCGCCCGCATGTTCGACGCTGGGGCGCGCCAAGTCTCGGTCGTGCGTACCGGAGATATCCTTCAGCCCTTCCGGGTCATCCCGGCGCTCGTCGACGATCCGAACGTCGAGCTCGAGCTGCGTTACGCATGAAGACGGCGATCCTCCTTGCCCTTGTCGCACTTGCGGCCTGCGGGGCAGCCGAGCCCGGGCACGAGCCCGCACAGGATCTCACCGGACGAGGCCGCGCGCTGGACGGCGACACCATCAGCATCGACTTCCGGTTCTCAGGGGCGGACGCCTTCGAGCGGAAGCAACTCTGCCAGATCTCCAGCGGCTGCTATCCTTGCGGCAAGCTCGCGCAAGACGCGACCGCCCGCATGCTCCGCTCGGGGGAGGCGACGATCCGTTTGGTTGGCAGTAGCAGCTACGGTCGACCGGTTGCCGTGGTCAGTGTGAACGGCTCTGACCTGGGCGAGCAACTGATCGCTCAGGGGTGGGCGGTGCCGGCCACGAAGTATCTCAGGAGCGATCCGGATCGCGCCGGGCGGTATATGAGCGCTTACGAGGATGCGAGGACCAACAAGCGCGGCGCCCATGCCGGCGCCTGGATCGATCCCGAGAAATGGCGTCGCGGGGAACGCCTCACATGCGAGCGGGCCTGATGCCTGTACCCGCTACACAAAGCGGTCCGGCTGACGATGCCGGACCGCTTTTTTTTTGTTTGGTAGGCTCCAGCCCTATGCCGGGCGATCACGCTTTGCTGGACGATCGATCGGATCGTAGTCGGGACCCGGGTCGTGCGACCAGGAGGCGCCGATCGCAAACTCGGCCTCGAAACGGCCAACCGGGCCATCGGGCTCGGCCGCCACGTAGGGAGCCGGCGCGATCCGCTTCGGCGCCTTCGTGCGATGCAGATACCCTGCCACGCGTCCCCGTCCGAGCAGCAGCGCCTCCAGCCACAGCAGATCATCGATCAGCACACACACGCCACGACCCGCGAGATTGTAGTAGATGCACCGCTGATAATCGTCGCAGCGATTGCCGAGCATCTGCGCCAGCTTCGCCTTGCCGGCAGAGTCGCCCTCGTGGATCCACTCGCATGCCTCCCGCAGCTCACGCACGGAATAGTAGGCATCCTCCGGCTCGATACCGATCGAGGCCGCGGCGATGGCGCGGCGGGTCGGTCGGACATCGGGGTTGAGCGAGGCGTCGCGCAACGTGAGGTCGAGATCGATCGGCCCGGTGAAATCTTGAAGCTTCATGACCTAATCCTCTTGTCCTCCGAACGTAACGTGAACATCTGCGACCTTGCAAGTGTTCATCGGCACCTTTTCACCCTCTGATCTTCCGATATGATCCCGCTCATGTGGCTCGTACCGCGCGACACCAGAGGGCTTACGTCACGCACCGGCGTCCCTGACGTCGTGCGACGCGCGTTGGTGCGCTGGTACAGCGGCGATGGCGAAGACAGCGATCATCGGGCTTCGGTCATCATGGTGGTCAAAGCGCGCGATCATCATCAGTGGATCGCATGCGACTGCCTCGGGGACGCGGCTGACCCACCACTGCTATCGCCAGCCTATCTGTCTGAGGCCGAGACATACTACCTCAGGCGCCTTACGAGCATCCGGCAGCGGCGACCGGAGCACCATGTCGACTGCCCGTTCTTTCGCGAACAGGCACCTCCCCGCATCCGCGAGAAGGCGACCGCGACGCCGCGCACCATCAACGAGCCAGACGGTCTCTTCTCCGCGCACCGGCTCGCGCCTGAGAAGCTCGCCCAGCTTCCTGAAGACGACGAGCCAGATGATCGCACGCGCGGCGTTGCGATACCGCGCCTTGCGCGCCTGCTCTGGCAGCTAATGGAAATGGCTCGGGTCAACGTTGTCGAGCCGCTGGGTAGGGGAGAACCTCGTGAGGCGTCGATGGCGCTGGAGTTCGGACGGCTGCGCAGCGCGGCCGAGCGCGTCGAGATAGCTCCCGGCATTCCGCTCGCACGCCACCTCTACACTCATATAGACCCCTACGAACGCGGCATCGTCTTCGCGAAGCTGCGCGAGGCGGCGCGCCACTGGCCCGCCGAACATGCGCCACAGGCATTCCTCCTGCTCTACGCCGTCGATATTTCGGGAACGACGGTGACGCTGGCGGGCGGACGCGAGCTCATCGTGAAAAATCGCGTCAGGCACATCGGCGTTCATCAGCGCCGGATCGGGCCTCCGTTCCTGGTCCTCGCAGTGATCGGCGAACATAACCCGCGCGAGGGCTATGCTGCGCTTCGGGCGTATGCGCAGCCTGTCGCTCGCCCCTCCAACTTCATTGCCGTGCATAATGCAGCGGAGCGCGAGACCATCGTGGGTCTGCTCGATCTGCAATACCGACTCCGCCGGCGCGGCATCGGCATCGGGTTCAAAAGGCTGCTCTTCGACGTCGCGACGAGTGCGGGCGAGGTCCGCCCCGATCTGCTCCTCGATCTACGTGACTTCACAACAGGAGAGGTCATGGAAGCGGCGCTGGAGGTGGTCACCGGGCACGACGCCGACACGTTGGGCCTCAAGATGCGACAGGTGGAGAAGCTCCGCGAGATCGCTCCGGTGGTGACGATCCATGCCGAGGACCTGGAAGATGGCGCCCTCGAAGCGGCCGTGCTCGACCAGCTGCATATCGGGTGATGGTACCTAGCAGGGACGTACGTGCGAGCTGGCGTAACCCGCTTTGTCGAGGAGACTGTCACCTATCCCGATTTGGATCGAATTGCGGGAATCGAAATCGCTTCTCGAAACTCGTCGGCTACGAGAATTGGGACAGTGGCGACGGTGATTGACATCGCACGGTGAGCATGGCTGATTAAGCGTATGGGGATGGCGATCTCCCCACGAGGCGTCAGCCAGAGAATCGCGTCCAGCACGAACACGCAAGGGACGCGTCATGCCTGCTCCAAACGCTATAACACCGGACAAACTTGCCCGCCTTGTCGCATCGCCCAGCGCGCCGCGTATCATCGATCTGCGCGACAGACCGACAGAAGCCATTCCGGGATCACTGTTTCCAGTTCTCCTTGATCCGACCCAATGGGGATATGCCTCCGGGTCATCAGCGGTCCTCATCGACACCGATGGTAGTGGTCTGGCAGTTGCAGCGGCCGCCATTCTTCGCAGCGAGGGTGTAGCGGCCGAAGTCTTGGACGGCGGGTTCGCCGCATGGGCGGCAAGCGGGTTGCCTACCGTTTCCCTGGTCCATCTGCCGCCACGACATGACGATGGCCAAACATGGTGGGTCACACGAGCGCGGCCCAAGGTCGATCGCATCGCCTGTCCCTGGCTGATCCGACGGTTCGTCGATCCGCAGGCCCGCTTCTTGTTCGTCGCGCCCGGTGACGTGCTGACCGTCGCCAAGCAACAACAGGCCGAGCCGTTCGACGTCGCGGACGAAGGCGTATTCTGGAGCCATCGCGGCGAGCGTTGCACCTTCGACATCATGGTCGAGGCCTTCGGCCTCGACGCGCACGAACCGCTGGTCCGCCTCGCGACGATCGTGCGGGGCGCCGATACCGATCGGCTCGACCTTGTGCCCGAGGCTGCTGGACTGCTCGCCATCTCGCTTGGCCTGTCGCGTATCCACAGTGACGATCACGCCCAGCTCGAAGCCGGCATGGCGGTATACGATGCGCTCTATCGCTGGTGCCGTGACGCGCAGGGCGAGAAGCACAACTGGTCCTCGCATCAGCCGGCGCGCGGGAAGGTGTCGTCATGACCGCGGTGACAGCCGACGTCGCGACGCCGACGCGCCCGGAACCGGTCACGCTCGGCCAGGCCTTCTGGGTCTGGCTGCGCATCGCGATGCTCTCGTTCGGCGGTCCTGCCGGACAGATCGCGGTAATGCACCGCATCCTCGTCGACGAAAAACGCTGGATCGGGGAGCAGCGGTTCCTGCACGCCCTCAACTATTGCATGTTGCTGCCAGGGCCAGAGGCGCAACAGCTCGCCACATACATCGGCTGGCTGATGCACCGGACGAAGGGCGGCATCGTCGCCGGCGTGCTGTTCGTTATTCCCGGCGCGGTCGCGATCATGGCGCTGAGCTGGGTCTATGTCCTCTACGGTCGCGTCGGTATCGTCTCGGCGCTGTTCTTCGGCCTCAAGTGCGCGGTATTGGCCGTCGTGCTTCAGGCGGTCGTGCGGATCGGCGGACGGGCGCTCAAGTCGACGCCGGCAAGGGCGCTTGCCGCGCTGGCGTTCGTCCTGATCTTCTTCGCCGGCGCGCCGTTTCCGCTGATCGTGCTGGGTGCCGGCCTCATCGGATGGTGGTCGACCCGGCAAGGCAGCACGGCCTTCAGGGGCGGAGGGCACGGCGCGTCCAAGGGCACGATCGTAGCCGACGCGGATACACTACTCGGCGAAGAGCTGCCCGCCCATGCCCGGCCGACATGGGCTGAGACGGTCCGCACAGCGCTGGTCTGGCTGGCTCTCTGGCTCGTGCCGGTCGCGGCGCTGTTGATCGCGCTCGGTCCCGATGACGTGTTCAGCCGCATCGCGACCTTCTTCTCGACGATGGCGATGGTGACGTTCGGCGGGGCCTATGCCGTCCTCGCCTATGTCGCGCAGCAGGCGGTCGAGAATCATGGCTGGCTGGGGCCGAAGGAGATGCTGGACGGTCTTGGCATTGCGGAGACGACGCCTGGGCCGCTCATCATGGTCCTGCAATTCGTCGGCTTCCTCGGCGCCTATCGCGGGTCCACCGGGCTGTCCCCGCTGTTGGCTGGGACGCTCGGCGGGCTGCTCGCGACCTGGGTAACGTTCGTGCCGTGTTTCCTGTGGATCTTCCTCGGTGCGCCCTTCATCGAGCGACTGCGCGGTAACGCTGCCGTCGCGGGCGCGCTGTCGGCGATCACCGCGGCGGTCGTGGGCGTCGTACTCAACCTCGCGGTGTGGTTCGCGCTGCATACGCTGTTTCGCGAAACGACGATGGTGGCAGCAGGGCCGTTCCGCTTCGATGCGCCGGTGCTGACCAGCATCGATCCGGCCGCCTTCGTCCTCTCGCTGGGCGCAGCCTACGCGATCTTCATGACGCGGGCGGGGGTCATCACGACCCTGCTGGCGACGTCGGCTGTGGGGCTGGCGCTTTATGGGCTTGGGGTAATCCGATGAATAGCGGAGAGAAGTCGATGGATGCGATCGATCGTCGTGCGGCGCTGGGTCTGGGGATCGCAGCGGGTGCCGCCTCGTTGGGCGGGCCTGTGGCCGCACAAGCTCCTGCCAACCCGGCGCCAGCCTTCACGCCCCGGCCGCTACCGTTCGATGCAGCAACGCTTCCCGGGCTGTCCGCCAAGCTGCTGACCAGCCACCACGACAACAACTATATTGGTGCGGTCAAGCGCCTCGGAGCGATCAAGGCCGAGTTTGCCAGGCTCGACCCGATGACGGCACCGGGCTTCACGCTCAACGGGCTGAAGCGTGAGGAGCTGATCGCCTGGAACTCGATGATCCTGCACGAAATCTATTTCGCGGGCTTGGGCGGTGCTTCGCGGCCGGGCGCACGGCTTTCGCAGGCGATCGAACGCGACTTCGGCAGCCATGCGCGCTGGGCGGCCGAGTTTACCGGCATGGGCAAGGCGCTGGCTGCCGGGTCGGGATGGGTATTGCTCACCTGGAGCGAACGGGACGGGCGTCTGACGAACCAATGGGCTGCCGATCATACGATGACGCTGGCAGGGGGAACGCCGCTTCTGGCGCTCGACATGTACGAACACGCCTATGCGATCGACTATGGCGCGAAGGCCGGCGATTACGTTGATACGTACATGAAGGTGCTGAGCTGGGATGCTGCCAGTCGCCGGTTCGAGCGACTGGCGGCACCGATCTAGGCAAGGACTGGTTCGGCCACCTTGCGGCGTCGCTGAAAACGCGACGCCCATGCGGTGATCGCCGGCAGCACCAGCAGCGTCAGCGCGGTCGACGTGATGAGGCCGCCGATGACGACCGTGGCGAGCGGGCGCTGCACCTCCGCACCCGTGCCGGTGGCGAGCGCCATCGGTACGAAGCCGAGCGACGCAACCAGCGCCGTCATCAGAACCGGACGAACCCGCTCCATCGCACCATCGGCGATAGCCCGATCATCGTCCTCGCCTTCCTCGCGGTGCTTGCGGATCGCGCCCATCATGACGAGGCCGTTGAGGACCGCGACGCCCGACAACGCGATGAACCCGACTGCGGCAGTGATCGAGAAGGGAATGCCGCGCAGCAGCAGGGCGAAGACGCCGCCCGCGAGCGCCATCGGCACCGCGGAGAAGACGATCAGCGCGGGGATGAAGCCGCCAAGCGCCATGTAGAGCAGCGCATAGATCGCCAAGAAGCAGATCGGCACCACCAGCATCAGGCGAAGCCGCGCCGATTGCAGACTCTCGAAGGTGCCGCCCCAACCGGTATACATGCCGGCAGGAAGCGGCATCGCATCAATGCGGGCTTCGGCTTCCTTGACGAAGCCGCCAAGGTCGCGTCCACGCACATTGACCTGAACGGTCATCATGCGCTTGCCGTTCTCGCGGCTGATCTGATTCAACCCTTGCGTATAATTGAACCGCGCCACCTCGCGCAGCGGGATCGAGCGCGCGGTCTGTCCCTCGGGCGTCGGCAGCATGACCGGGATCGCGCCCAGCGTATCGATGTCGTCACGCTGCGCGTCGGGCAGGCGCACCACCACCGAGAAGCGCCGATCGCCCTCGAATAACAGCCCGGCTTCCCGGCCGCCCAGCGCGGCCGAGACGGTGTTCGCCACCTCCTCGACCGAGAGGCCAAGCCGTCCGGCAGCCTGGCGGTCGATCTGCACGTCGAAGGTGGGGGCGCCGTCCGTCTGCTCGACGCTGACGTCGCCCGCGCCCGGGATGGTGCGCACCGCATTGGCGATCTTCTGGGCCTGTGCGGTCATTGCATCGAGGTCGTCGCCATAGAGCTTGATCGCCACGTCGGCGCGGACGCCGGCGATCAGCTCGTTGAAGCGCATCTGGATCGGCTGCTGGATTTCGGTCCGGTTGCCGATGACCCCCTTCATCCGCTCCTCGATGCGGGCGATGATATCCTCCTTGGTCTTTACCTCCGCCGGCCATTCGCTTTCCGGCTTGGGAATGACATAGGTGTCCGACGAGTTGGGCGGCATGGGATCGGTGCCGAGGTCGGCGTTGCCGTTCTTGGAGAAGACCAGCGCCACCTCCGGCAGCGTCTTCAACGCATCCTCGATCCGCATCTGCATCTGCGTCGACTGGTCGATCGAGGCCGAGGGCACGCGGAAGTTGGTGACGGTGATGTCCTTCTCGTCGAGCTGCGGCATGAACTCCTCGCCGAGGAAGCCGAAGCAGAACACCGCCGCGACGAACACGCCGGCACCGGCCGTGATGAAGGGCAACGGTCGGGCGATCGCCTTGCCCAGCAGCGGCGCATACCGCTCCTTGAACCAGCGGATCGGCTTCACCTCCGTTTCGCTGACCCGGCCCTTGATAAGGATCACGATCATCGCCGGCACGAAGGTCAGCGACAGGACGAAGGCGCAGGCCAGCGCGATCATCAGCGTCGTCGCCATCGGCGAGAACGTCTTTCCCTCGACGCCCTGGAACGTGAGCAGCGGGACGAAGACGAGGAAGATGATAAGCTGGCCGAAGACGGTCGGCCGGATCATCTCCTTCGCCGATGCGGCGGTCGTCTCAAGGCGCTCGTCCAGCGTCAGCAGGCGGTTCTCGGCGTGCTGGCGCTCGGCGAGGTGGCGCAGCGCATTCTCGACGATGATGACCGCCCCGTCGACGATCAGGCCGAAGTCGAGCGCGCCCAGGCTCATCAGATTGCCGGATACGCCCAGCGCATTCATGCCCGATGCCGTCATCAGCATCGTGATCGGAATGACCGCGGCGGTGATGAGCGCSGCSCGGAYGTTGCCGAGCARCAGGAACAGSACGACGATGACGAGCARCGCRCCYTCGMTSAGGTTYTTCTYGACCGTCKCGATCGTCGCGTTGACSAGYTTSGAGCGGTTRTAGACSGGYTCGGCGAAYACRTCGGGCGGSAGCSYCYKGTTGAYCTGKKYCAGCTTSTCKSCGACCGYSGTSGCGACGATGCGGCTGTTCTCRCCKACSMGCATCAGCACGGTCGAGATGACCGCYTCCGATCCCATGCGGCTGCCCGACCCGGTGCGGACCGCACCACCGATCATCACTTGCCCGACGTCCTTGACCCGCACGGGCACGCCGTTGCGGGTGGCGACGACCGCCTCCTGGATGTCCTCGATCGACTTCAGGCGGGCATCGGCGCGAACCAGAAAGCTCTCGCCGGCGCGGCGCACATAGTTCGAGCCTGCCGAGACGTTCGCCCGCTCCATCGCATCGGCCAGCTCGGTGATCGAGATGCCGTAGGAGGCGAGCGCATTGAGGTTGGGTTCGATCAGATACTGTTTGACATAACCGCCATTGGAATCGACCCCGGCAACGCCCTTCACGTTGCGCATCTGCGGCCGGATGATCCAGTCCTGCACCGTGCGCAGATAGGCAGCCTTGGCGAGTTCGGTGGTCAGCCGCTCGCCCTCCGGCGTCAGATAGCTGCCGTCCGACTGCCAGCCCGGCTGACCATCGACCGTCTTCACGCCCTTGCCGTCCGGGTGACGGAAGGCGATCGAGTAGAAGAAGATCTCGCCGAGGCCGGTGCTGAGCGGCGCGAGGTTGGGTTGCACGCCTGCCGGCAGGCTGTCCTTCGCCTGGGCGAGCCGTTCCGTGACCTGCGCCCTCGCGAAGTAGATGCTGGTCGCGTCGGTGAAGACCGCCGTCACCTGGCTGAAGCCGTTGCGCGAGAAGGAGCGCGTCATCTCCAGCCCGGGGATGCCCGCCAATGCCGTCTCGACGGGGAACGTCACCTGCTTTTCGACATCGACCGGGCCGAGCGAGGGGACGAAGGTGCTGATCTGCACCTGACGGTTGGTGACGTCTGGCACCGCGTCGATCGGCAGCTTGGTGATCTGCCATGCCCCGAACGCGACGACGACGAGGGTCAGGAACGCGACCAGCCATCGGAGGCGAACCGATGTCGAAAGGATGCGCTCGATCATTCCTCGCCTCCCACGTTCTTTTCGAGTTCGGCCTTGATGAGGAAGGCGTTGGTCGTGGCGATCTGCGTGCCCGCGCTAATACCTTCGGCAACGGCGACCATGCCGCCAGAGCGGTTGGCAATGCGGATAGGCTGCGCCTTGAACCCCTGCGGCGTCCGGACAAACACCACCGTCCTATCGCCCAGCGTCTGCACGGCATCCTGTGGGACCATGACGCCGCCCTTGGTCGCACCGCCGCTGGCCAGGATGCGCGCCTGGACGAGCTGTCCGGGTGCGAGCGTGCTGGTGCCGGCGGTCGGCGTCACCACGATCGTCGCGGTGCGCGACTGCGGATCAACGACGCCTGTTGCGGCACGGACCCGGCCTTCAATGGTGCGGCCATCACTGGTGCTCAGCTCGACCCGATCGCCGGTGCGGACCCGCATGGCATCGGCCGGGGGCACGTTGGCGGTGATCTGGAATCGACGCGGATCGGCGACCCGGAACAGCTCGGTTTCCGCCGCGACATACTGGCCGAGATTGGCAGCAGCAGCAGTCACACGGCCGGCGATCGGGCTGATGATCGCCACGGAGCGTCCGTCGCCGGTAACACGCGCGGCGCCTGCCGCGGCGCTGGCACGGCGCGCGTCGGCCTGAGCCACCGCGAGGTTGGCCTGTGCGGCCTCGTAGTCGGCACGGGGACTGACGCCCTGTGCGAGCAAGGTCCGTTCGCGCGCGAGCTGGCGCTGGGCGAGCGTCACGCGCGCCGATGCCGATGAACGGTCGGCCGCGATCTGCGAGGCGTCCCGGCTTTCGACCAGGGCGAGTGTCTGGCCTGCCCGGACAGGATCGCCGATCCGCGAGAAGATGCGCGTGATCGTCCCCGGTGCGCGGGCCGTCAGCAACGCTTCCGCGTCCGGTGTGGCCTCAACCGTCGCGGAGGCGATGACAGCAGCATCCAGCTCGCCTGAAGCGGCAGGGGCGACGGTGATCTGCGACGTCGCAATAGCTTGCGGCGTGATGACCAGCCTGTCGTTCGACGCTGCCGGTGTGGCGGCTTCTGTCGGGGCCGGTGTCGGAACAGGTGCCTGGGTGAGGCGTGCGACGCCGAAACCGAGCGCGGCAGCCGCGACCAGCCCGATGGCGGCCCCGGCATAGAGACGATGTTTTCCGGTCATTGGACCGCTTCTCCGGTGATGCTGAGGCCCGACAGGCGGGCAAGGTTGGCGCGGGCGTCGAGACGCGCGATGTCGGCGTCGAGGATGACGCCTCGGGCGGCGCCGAGATTGTGACGGGCGGCAAGCAGTTCGATCAGCGGTGCCTTGCCCGCCTCATAGGCGATACGTGCAAGGCGATACGCCTCCTCGGCGGTCCGCATCGTTCGCTGTGCGGCTACCGCGCGCGTATCGGCGGCCTGCACGAGGACGAAAGCGGCCCGCGCGCCGGTCTCCGCTTCGAGCCGCGCCGCTGCGGCGCGGGCTTCGGCTCCCTGAAGATCGGCACGGGCTGCATCGATATTGCCCCGGTTGCGATCGAAGAACGGCAGCGGCACCGATACCCCGGCGACGACGGCGGGGCCGCTGGCGACGCGAAGCTGGCGAACGCCAAGCTGCGCCGTGATGTTGGGAACAGCAAGCCGTTGCTGTACCGTAACGGCTCTTGCAGCTGCCTCCCGTTCCGCTTCCGCGACCTTGACCGTCGTTGCCTGCATCGGATCGACCGGTCCGCTCGACGGTCGCGCGTTMATCCGATCGAGCAGGGATTCCCCAACCCCGGTGAACGTCGTCGGGGAACCTGCCAAGCCTGAAAGCCGCGCGAGCGCCGCTGTCTTCTGGGCACGCGCGACTTCAAGATCGGCTTCGAGGGTCGCGAGTTCGGTTTCCGCCTGAAGCTGGCGCAACCGTGCTTCCTTGCCGGCACCGACAAGGGCGCGAGCGACCTTCAGGTCGGCGGTCGCCTCCTCCAC
>QDFQ01000019.1 GCA_003075315.1 Arthrobacter sp. TPD3018
GCCGCGATCAGCGCGTGGTCGTCGTCGTTGACCGAGCCGAGCGCGCCCTCCGCCTCGTCGCTATCGCCATCGGCGGGATCCTCGATGTCATTGCCGCTGGTGACATCGTCCTGCGCCGTCTCGGAGGTTTCATCATCGACGCTCTCGTCGAACTCGGCGTCAGCGACCGCGACCACCACGTCGAAGCGCATCGCGTCCGGCACCCACGCAAGGGCGGCTTCCTTGGTCTCCGCCTCGGTGATGGCCTCGCCGGCGAACAGCTTCTCGCACGACGTCGAGATCTCGCCCTTCTTGGAGCCGACATAGCGTGCCGCCAGCACCGGCCCACCAACGTCGGTGAGAAGGGCGAGTAGCGTTCCCTTCGACACACGGTCGAAGAAGTTTGCGGAGGTCGGCCGCCACCATTTGGCGACGTCGATCTCGAGGATCGAGGCGAGGCGGGCGTGGAGCGGATTGGTTTTCGCCGAGCTGTAATCGGGCTTCGCCTCGAGCGACGACGCGACCGTGAGGGCCAACCAGGATGCCTTGGCATCGTCATCGAGTGCCCGGAACGCCTCGAACCGTTCGACCGGGCTGCTCGACGTGGTCCAATCGCTGTTCAACGATTCACGCGCCTCGGCGATGGCGAGCTGCGCCTGGGTCGCCGGCTGGTCCTTGGGCATCTGAGGATCCTGCGGCCGACCGGCAGTGACGGTGGTGCCATAGCGACTGTAGCTGCGGCTCTGGTCCGTCATCGCGAACAGCATGTAGTCGAGGGCCAGGCCGGGGTCGGCGAGGATCGATGCCGCCAGGATGTCGCGACGCTGTACCGCGAGCTCGTCGTGGAGGCGTGCACTCAGCGGCTTGCCGCCGGGAGCAACCGCTTCGGGCGGAAGCGACGAGGTGTCCCGAGCGCTGCGGGTCAAGCCGGACGTGCCGTCGCCGGCCGAGCCCTGGAGCGGCGTTTCGCTGAAGTAGGTGGTCTCCAGCGTCATCTTGCCGTCGCGGCCGAGGGTCAGGAAGGTGCCCACCTTGCCCCTCATCTCGTCGGAAAGAACGGGCGGTCGCGAGTGCAGCGTCTGATATTCCTCACGGAGCCGCTCGAACTCCTCCTCCAGAGCCGCGTACGCCGTCTCCTCCATCTCCTCGTCGGCCATCAGCTCCTCGAGCGTCTCGCAGCGCGCGACGATGGCGTCGGAGCGTGCCGCCTCATCCTCGCCGAGCGGCGCGGGCTCGAGCGTGACGCGGTGCAGATCAGCGGTGGCGCCGTACAGGCTGGTGGTCGCGATCGGCCGGACCCAGGCGAGGCCCTGCTCCTCGCCGACGCGCTTCGCCTCGGCCTCCATGATCGCGGCCGCGAGCGTCCGCGCAAGCTCCGGATCCGACCAGCGATCGCCGTCCTCGCTGAACAGGTCGCACTCGACCTTGCCGCCTGCAGCCACATAGGCGTCGGTGCCGACGAGGACCGCGACCGGGTCGCTCGCCTTCATCGTGTCGTTCACGATCGCGCGGCGGATTTGATCGGCGTTCACGTAGGAAGAATGGGCGTACTGCTGGAAGACGCGCTCCTGCTTGGCCTGATCCTCGGTGGAGCCGTAAGCCTTGGCCATCTCCAGCGTGATGCGTCCCTCGCTCAGCGCTTCGAAGATCGGTTCGGCGAGATTGGCGAGCCGCAGCCGGCCCTCGATGAAGCGTCGCGTCTGGCCGAACCGGTTCGCGACGGCGTCGATGTCACCGTCGGATTTAAGGAAATGCTGAAATGCGACGCATTCCTCCGCTGCGGTCATCGGCTCGCGCTGAAAGTTCTCGGTGAGCGACACCTCCCGCAGGTCCGCGTCGTCGCCGGAGACGATCTTGACCGGCACGCCGTAGGTCGCCGCGTCGATCTCGCCAGCGTCGGCGAGCATCATCGCGCCGAGATAACGCCGATCGCCGGCGATGATCTCGTACGTCCCCTTGGGCCGTGCGGCGGTAACGAGCAGGTTCTGCATGATGCCGCGCGCACGGATGCTCGAGGCCATCGCCTCGATGTTCCTGGGCGGGGTGGTACGGACGTTCTTCTCGGAGCGCTTCAGCTTCGCGAGTGGCACGGTCTGGGTCATCGTCGTCTCCATCAGGTGCCCGGCCGCGCGACGTCTCGCCGCACCCAAACCGGACACCTTCCCGCTCCCCCTTTCCTTCCTTGTCCCGATCGCTCCGGTGCCCGCGCTCATGCGCGGGCGGCGCATCCCGGACGCCGTTGGCGGTAAAGAGGCTTCGCTCTCATCGATCGCCAAGCACACGCTGCAGGATCACGGTCGCCTCGGGCACCGGTACGAACACGCGTGTCTTGTAGGCGATCACCTCGGTGAAGCAGCCGAGGGACTTGAGCCAGGCAAGCTGGCTGGCGGGCGCACCGACGATCTCGATCCGCGGGAGGCCGTTCACGCGTGCCCGCTTGATCTCGCAGGCGAACGGCCGCTTGAGCGGGATGACATTGCCGTTCTCAACGGCCCGCGCGATCTCGCTGGGTGTGAGCGAGGTCTCCTCCGAGAGCCCGAGCTTGCCGAAGAGCTGGTGCAGGTCGCCGGGGAACACGATGCGGCCAAGCCACGACCGCCCCTCGGCGTCGACGATACGGCTGACCGCCAGATGTGTGCTGGGCAGCGCGGACCAGATCGGCAGGAGGAGCCCTGTTGCAAGTCGGATCGTCTCTGTGTCGACGTGATTGCGCGCCTGCTCCTCCTCTTCCGCCCACGCCTTGGCGAAGGTCTCGCGTGCGCACTCCTCCCAGGCGGTCTCATAGAGGTCGTCTGCAGCTAGGTACTCGCGGCGGGTGGGTCGCATCAGCTCGATGCGCAGCACGGGCATGCCGTCCTCCGTCATTCCGGCACGCGCCGGGGTTTTAAGGGCGACCTTCCCCGACTTGGCGTTCTTTACGAAGACCGCGGTGTCGTCGGCGTCGGCGAGACGCAGCGCTCGGTCGAGCGAGACCGGATGGCGACGACGAGCGACCTCGATCGTCAGCAGATGCGAGGTGGCACCGCTAACTGTGTCGGTTCGCAGAATGCGATCATCGAGGACGGTCGCGGTTTCCACCAGCATGGTCTCGACCCCGACATCGAGGGTGCCGGCATCCCGAGCGGCCGCAACGCGTGTCTCCACCAGCGCGAGAAACTCGTCAAAGATGACGTTCTGCAGGCCGATCGGCAGGGCTAGCAAGCGGTTGAGCCAGCGCTGAATGGGCGGGAGTTCCTCCTTCAGGACCCCATCCTGATCGGTCAGTTCGAGGCCGGTGCGATGAGTGAAATCCTGGAGGCTGGTGCTTTTCAGCTTCCCGCTCTTGAGAAGGTGATACCAGCTGATCAGGGCGGCCTTGGCGTACTCGCTTTCGAGATTGTCGGCAGGATCGAACAGGTTTTGTCCACCGGTCTGGCGCTGGCCGCGGGTGAGCGCACCGAGGCTGTCGAGCCGGCGCGCGATCGTCGAGGTGAACCGCAGTTCGCCCTTGCAGTCGGTGGTGACAGGGCGGAACAGCGGGGAGCAGGCCTGATGCGTGCGATGGGTACGTCCGAGCCCCTGAATCGCGCGATCGGCGCGCCAGCCCGGTTCGAGCAAGAGGTGGACACGCTGCTCCTGGTTCAGGGCGTCGAGGCTGGCATGATACGACCGGCCGGTTCCGCCCGCGTCGGAGAATACGAGGATGCGCTTGGTGCCGGCCATGAACGCTGCGGCGTCGGCTTGGGTCGATCTGCCCGATCGCGTCTCGAGTTTCTGGGTGCCGTTCGCGGCCGGGACGAGGCGCTTGGTTCGACCCGTCACCTCGGCAACGGCGTCGTGGCCGAAGTAGGTGAGGACGCCATCGAGCACCGCGGCGATCGGCGGGAGAGCGCAGAGCTGCTCGATGAGATCGTCCCGCGCGGCTTCGGCCTCCGGATTGGTGACCGCGTGACCGTCGACGTCGATCATCGGGCGCGAGCGCACCTCGCCAGTGTCGTCGCGGTAGTCCCGCATCTGCTGGACGGGAAACGCACGCGTCAGATAGTCGATAACCGCTTCGCGCGGTGACAAGTCGATATCGAGTTCGGCGCGCTCGTCGGGAGTGAGCTCACCCAGGCGACGGTTGAGGATCGCCTCGGCGGTGCTGACCAGTTGAAGGACGACGGATTGCCCGGCATCGAGATGCTGGCGAACCGCCGAAAGCACGGTCGGTAGCTTGCATGAGAGGAGCAGCGAGCCGAAGAAGCGCTGCTTGCAGCTCTCGAACCGGGAGCGCGCTGCCGCCTTGGCGCCGGCATTCTTGGTCGCACCGTCCATCGCGTCGACCACGCCGGTGATCTCGAGCGCCTTCTCCATGTTGCGATGGATGATGCCCCAGGCATCGGCGTATCGATCGTAGACGTCGATCTGTTCGGGGGTCAGTTCGTGTCGCAGGATGTCATACTCGACGCCGGCGAAGCTCAGCGCGCGCGCCGTGTAGAGGCCAGTCGCCTTGAGGTCGCGGGCGACGAGCTCCATGGCGGCGATGCCGCCTTGACGGATCTCGGAGATGAATGCCTCGCGATCGGCGAAGGATGTTTCGGGTCCCCACAGACCGAGCCGGACGGCATAGGCCAGGTTGTTGACCTCTGAGGCACCGGTGGCAGACGCGTACAGCACGCGAGCGGCCGGGAGACGGTTCTGGAGGAGAACGCCGGCGATACCCTGGAGTGAGCCCGCCTTGGTGCCCATGGCACCCTCCCCGCCGGCGACGCCACCCATCTCGTGTGCCTCGTCAAAGGCGATCACCCCGTCGAAGTCGTCGGCCGCCCAGGCGATGATCTGATCGAGCCGCGTTGCGTCACCCCGACCCGACCGGAGGGTCGGATAGGTGACGAACAACACGCCCTCGCTCATCGTCACCGGCTCATCGATCTTCCAGCGCGACAGCGGCTGCACGTCAGCGGCCATCCCACCTAACGCCGTCCAGTCGCGAACCGCATCTGCGTGGAGCGCCTCGTTCTTCGACACCCAGATCGCCTTGCGACGCCCTGCGAGCCAGTTGTCGAGGATGATGGCAGCGACTTGGCGCCCCTTGCCGGCCCCAGTGCCATCGCCAAGGAAGAAGCCCTTGCGATACTGCCGACCGGCAGCGTCGAGGACGAGCCCCACGCCTTCCTTGTCGCAGGAGAACATCCCCGGGATGAACTGCGTCCAGGCATGCCCCGCGTAGACGACGGTTTCGAGCTGCGACGACGACAGGAGGCGGTCCGACACGGTGCGCTCCGGCAGGTGCGGAACGTGCGAGGGGATGGGAGCCGGGATGGAGCCCATCGCCACAGACTCGACCAGCGAGGTCGGATGCTCGCCGGCCGCGTCGAAGACGATGCGGCTAGGCCGGTACGGCAGATAGACCCCGACCTGCTCGGCGATAGGCGCTGGCGTGTCGAGCACCTTGTAGCCGACCGGTAGCACCTCGTTGCGGGTCGGCGCCCGGAAGATGCGCGGCGCGGCAGCCGGGCGCGACTTCATCGCTCGCAGGAGCGACACCGCCCCTCCCCGCTTGACCGCCGAGGATGCGTTGTCCTCCTGCAGGGCAGCGCGATCGGGAATGACAAGCAGGTCGACCAGCTCAGCCACGTTCCGACGAGCGATCGTGACCCCTGAGATGTCGCCCACGATCTTGTCGATCACGTAGATCCGAACCGCGACGCCGGTGCCGTGCTTTCCGTAGCCGTTCGTGAGGCGGATGGAGGTGCGAAGGGCCGTTCCCGCAAGTGTCGTCGTCCAGATATCGGCCATCCGTGCGGAATGGGCGAACCAGTCCGGCATGATGGCAACGAGGCGCCCGCCTGGCCGCAACCGCTTCAGCGCGGCTTGAAGATGGCGGACCGCGGCGAGCGCGTCGGCACCGCGACCGACCGAACGCGAGAAGGGCGGATTCATGAGGATGAGGCTGGGGCGCTGCAAAGCTGTGAGCGTACTGCCGATCGTTGCCCCGTCATGACCGGAGACGACGGCATGGGGAAATGTGGCGGAGAGCCGCGCCCGCCGCGCCGGATCGATCTCGTTGAGCTGCAGGGCGGCGATCGTCGACAGTTGAGCGACAAGCAGTCCGTTTCCGGCGCTGGGCTCGAGCACGACATCCGTCGGTCGTGCAGCCGCGAGCAGGACGGCCACGGCTGCGATGTCGACAGGTGTCGAGAACTGCTGCCAGTCGATCTGTTCCTCGCTGCGCACCGTTTGCGTCGGCAGGCGATCGAGCAAGCCGAGGGCGAGTGGGAGGTCGGCCGCAGTCTGGAGCGGCTGCGAACCGCTCACCAGATGGAGCGCCAGCGCATGCTCGAGCACCTCGAAGCTCTCGCGCTGCGTCCAGCGCCCCTCTGCGTCCGAACCACCGAAGGCGTGGACCATCGCCTCGTTGAGGTCGCGTCGGCTGAGCTTCGTCTGTCCGCCGAGTAGCGGCAAAAGCATGCGGGCAGCGTCGGTGCAGGCGGTTGCGCGGTCATGCTTGGGATCGAACAGGTCGGTCATGGGGTGGGTCTCCAGAACTGTCTGCGTGCTGCAGCTCAGTTCCCCCGCTCCCCCTCCCCTTCTCAGCTCCTCGGCCTCAGCACGTCGGCCCAGTCGCCGTACTGTTCCGGCGGTGGCATGCGGGCGAGCGCAAGCCCACGCTCCCGATAGGCTCGCCAGGCCTTGCTGCGCGCGCGCCGTCCTTCGGGATCGTTGTCTTCGGCGATAATCAGTCGTGTGACGTTGCTCGGGATCTGGATGCGATCAAGGCGGGCCGCCCCCAACGTCGCCCAGCATGGTATGCAATTGATCTGGGTGAACGCCGCAGCCGTCTCGAAGCCTTCGGCAATGGCGAGGGTCTCCCCCGCCCTGCCCCCCTGCCAGGCACCGGCAGCGGGAGCGCCGAGCATCACCTTGTCCAGGTAACCACCGTTCGTCGTGTCGAGGAAGATACGTTGGATCGCACGGAGGTGGGAGCCCTCTCGGACCGCTACGATGAGCGCGGGCAGAAAGCGCGTGGAAGGCTTTGGACCCCACGGGCAGCGTGGATGAAAGCGGATATCGTCGAGTGGCAGGCGCAGGCCCCGCCCGTCGAGATACTCAGCGGCTGCCGTACCGTCCGCGGGAAGGGCCTCCTCCCAGAGCCGTCCGACGTTGCTCCCGCCAGGGCGGTGCCGGGCGGGCGGTGGCTGATGGCTTCCGGAGGGTCGTAGGCGGGAGATTTCGCGCAGGACGTCTCCCGGATCGCAACCGGCAAAACAATGGACGAGAATGCCGTCGTGCCCCTGGCGCACGGACAGGCTGGGATCGCTGTCCTGGTGTGCTGGGCAGCGGCAGGTAGCGATATAGCCCCGCCAGGTGCCGCCAAGGGCACCCACGATATCGACAACGCGCTGGGTGGGTCTGAGAGCGATCAGGGACATTCCCGTCTCCTTTCACCCCCTCCCGCCCTCTTCCCTCCTACAGAAAAGCACATCGCAGGGTTTGCGAGTAGACGACGAAGCGGCAAGCCGATAAGACGGCTTTACGTTTTGCAGGTTTTACGATTACACGTTTCCACGGAAGGTGCCTCTCATGATCGTTGCGTTGCTCAACCAGAAAGGCGGCGTCGGAAAGACGACCCTGAGCGTGAACCTGGCCTCAAGCCTCGCACGCGACGGCTCGCGCGTGTTGCTGATCGACGCCGACCCCCAGGGCAGTTCGCTCGACTGGGCCGCGGCTCGCGAGGAGCAGCCGATGATCTCGGTGGTCGGCTTCCCTCGACCGACCATCCACAAGGAGTTGGACCAGATCGGCCAGGGCTACGATCATGTCGTCATCGACGGACCGCCTCGTGTGACCGAACTGGCGCGATCGGCGATCATGGCGGCGGATGTGGTGCTGGTCCCTGTCCAGCCTTCGCCTTACGACATCTGGGCCGCGGACGAGGTGGTCAAGCTTATCGTCGAAGCGTCCGTTTTTAAGGAAAGCCTGAAGGCCACATTTGTGGTAAATCGCAAAGTCGCAAAAACGGCAATTGGGCGCGACGTGGTTGAGGCTTTGGCAGCATATCAGATCCCGACCATGACGGCGCAGATCGTCCAGCGCGTCGTGTTTGCCGAGGCAGCGGCCACCGGGCGCGCTGTTTTCGAGATCGACGGCAAGAGTGCGGCGGCAGCGGAAATCGAGGCCGTACGGGCCGAACTGATGGAGCTTGTGGCATGACCAAGAAAGTGACGATAGGCCGACGCCCAACGGCTGGCGCGCCTCCCGCCGCTGGCGCCGATGCCTGGGTGGGAGCGGGAGCAGAGAAGCTTGCCGAACCTCCCGCCGCGGACGTCAAGATGAAGCGGTTGACGATCGACATACCGGAGAGCCTCCATCGAACGATCAAGTCCCAGTGCGCGATGCGGGGCACGAAAATCGCTGACGAGGTCCGTGACCTGCTGGTACAGAAATACGAGGCGCCGTAATTCCGCTTTTACGTATCGGCGTGTCGCCGCAAGGCCGGCAATGCGCCTTTCCGTATCGCCGGCTTTCCGTAAATGCGTTTTGCCAGCTGCAGTGTCGGCTAGGGCGATCCCACCTCCCTCCGATCGCGGAATAGCATCCGGTTCGATGAAAGGTTCAAGCGAGTGGCAGCAGCGCAGGGGTCCACCTTCTTCGTGCCGGGCGTTCCGGCCAAGGACCAAGAGCAAGCGTATAATGAGCTCGCGCTGGCCTGCGGGTGTGCACCGGCGCCGACAGGCAAACGCATCCGCTCAATCACTTTCCGATCGAACGGGGAGACGTGGACAGCCACAGTTGGCGAAAAGCTAAGCGGCTCGTCGACGAAGAAGAGCCGGGCAGGGGGGCAACGCATCGAACGCACCGTTCCTCTCTCAAACGGCTCGACCGTCCTCGCCATCTTCGCCGGCGTGCCCTTTCGGGTCTGGCATGACGGCGCGTCCGGGGTTTGGTCCAACCCAATCCTCGCTGGCGAGCCTTCCTCCGTCACTATGTTCGCGGACGGCGGAGCATAGCCACTTCGACAGCGATGTCGCCCGCATTTCAGCAGATGCGCTTCGTCGTAAATCTGTTTAAGCGCAAAGTCGGGTTCCCGATGCGCTCTCCTCCCGGGCAGGGTAATTTTTTTCCACGTTGACCATGCCTCCGTCCAATGGCTGTTTCGACAAATGAAGCACCCCGGCGCGCTGAGATTAGTCACAGGATTGGTCGCGGCTTCCGTCGCCCTCGGCCCTGCCGACGCGTCCCAGCGGCAAGCTGAACTGGTCGCATTCCGTGATTTGGCTGACGGTGTGGTGATTGATGTAGGCCGCACGGCGCCGAAGCCACTTCCACCATCAAGCGAGCAGCAGGGCGTTTCGCCGGAAGCCTTACAGGATGACTTCCGGAGCATCGCCCTGGCCGAGCAAGCACATACGACCACGGACGTTCCAAGCCCGCCGATTGCGATTCCGCTTTGGATGCAGACGGGGAGGGTGATGACGGGTGCGGCTCAGGTCGCTCAGAGCGTCGTCGCGCCTTACATGTACAGTCCGGCCGCTTGCTCGATGACGCCTTACCGTCCGCGAGGAGATTTGGCTCCGTGGCAGGAGGCACGCCGAGCGCGTTATTTCCCTCTCATCTCCGCCGTCGCCTGTGAGGCTGGCGTGCCTACCGGGCTACTCGATGCGCTCGTCGCCCAGGAAAGCCGCTACGATCCTTTGATCGTCTCCAATAAGGGCGCGGTAGGCCTGACACAGTTGATGCCCGACACGGCCCGCGGCTTGGGTGT
>QDFQ01000020.1 GCA_003075315.1 Arthrobacter sp. TPD3018
GTGGTTGTCCATGTTGAAGCTCCCTCCGCTACAGATCACGATCAAAGCGCTGACGCTTCATGGCCGCCTGCGCGGGTCCATCGAAGCTGCCGAGCGTCTGCAGGCGGTCCGTCTCGAGTGTTGTTCCGAGATCGGTGGGGAGCGCGGCGTGCGGCGTGGCGATCGCGATTGCTGCGGCCGCGGTGGACAGTTCGCCGGGGGCGAGGCCTTTCCACACGAAGGTGTCGCGTTCGCTCGGGTCCTCGGGGTCGGGGCGAGACACCTGCACGTAGAAGGTCTCGAGTGGGCGGTCCCACCCGATTGCGACACTGACGCCGGCGGGCCCGACAAAGGTATGTCGACTCATGAGCGTGTTCCTGGGCTGGTCCGGTCGCGGCACATCGTTGCTGGCGACGTGATTAAGCGTCGAGACGTAGTGCGAGGAGTTGGATCAGGAAGCCAACAACGAGGAAGCCGCCGATGAACCCCCACGTCGCCGTCGCATGGCTTACCGAAAGGACCGTGTTCACCAGCGCGTCGCTTGTCACCGTCGCGGGCTCGGGATCACTCCCCAGCAGCCACATATTTCGAGCGCAGATCATCGCCGCGAGGTAGAAGACAATCGCGAGGGCCGACACAGGTCGGCGGATGAGGAAGCTGATCATAGTCACCTCTATGATGTCTCGAATGAAGGTTATTTCGGGTTGGTCGGGTCACGTCCAGTCAGCGATAGACGCCCTGGTCGCCGTAACCGCGGCCCTCGATGTCGACTGGGCGACTAAGCCAACGAGGCAACGGCTCGGATCACCGAGACGGGCTGCAGGTGATGCGCGCCGATCACGTCTTCGACGCCGTAGCTGAGGCACTCTTCGAGCCAGATGACATAGCACGCGGCCTCTGCGAGTTCGGTGGCGAGAAGCTCGTCCATCATCGCGGCCTCGCGCGCCATCTGCTCAGGCAGGGCGTCCCAGTCGAGCGCGTCAAGAAATCGGTCCCGCCGGCTGATGAAGCGGATCAGGCGGTTCTCGTCGGCCTTGGCGATCGCGATCGCCTGTTGAATGCGCATGGCTCGTCTCCTCTTGTGGACACGATTCCTGCTCCCCCTCCCCTTCCCGTCGGCACGACGGGTCAGGCTCCGAGCTGCTCACGCAGGATGTCGGACCTGATCGGATAGGCGAGACGCGGTAGCCCTCGGCCCGCGCGCCGCGCGCCGCGGGTGAGCTCGAAGCAGTAGGTGAAAAGGGATGCCTGTCGCGCTGGGACCAGGATTTCTGCGCGACGGCATCGTTCGAGCCATTCGCGAAGGTGCTCGTCCGCCTGCGGCCTCGGAGCGCCGAGCCTCACCAGTTGATCGACGGCGCCCGCATGACCTGTCTCGAGGTTTCGAATTTTGGACAAGGTGCGATCGGAGATCGTTTCCCCGGCGATGCGGAGCACCGTCCGCGGCCTCGTTCGCCCGCGATACGCCCCGGAGAGCGAGGCGTAGACGCAGCCGCAGTGTCCGACCTGAGGGTCGGAGAAGCTGACGACGGACTCGATCACCGGCTTTGCCTGACGCAGCAGCCGGAAGGCCCGGGCGGCGAAATAGCTTTCCCCATTGGCGGCGACGGAGGGCAGGCAGAGCAGGCGTTGCAGCACGCAACCGCGGGTTGGCTCGTCATAGCCGGTATGGCGCGTGATGACCGCGCCCGTCGCGGGCACTCCGAAGACAATGATACCGTCGAGAGAGGAAGCGCCGCCCCGGCCTGGGCCGAATAGCCCGACGGCCAGCTGTGCGGCGGGATAGCGATTGAGATAGTGATGGTCTGCGATGAAGGCGCGAGCGGTGTCGTGCGCCACGACGTCGACTGCGTAGCGCCTCGGGTCGATGACGGTGTCGTCGGCCACGAAGCGGCTGCGCCGGTCGCGCCAGCGTTGTGAACGGTCGGTAATCATGGTGAGCCTCGCTCAGGCGGCGCGCTGGTGGAAGAGATCGGCCGCCCAGGATTCGACCCAGTTGGCGGTGATCTGGTCATGATCGAGCTCGCCGGTCTCGATGAGTTCGCGGATCTGAGCGCGTGCATCAGCGATGGCCCGCTCCCATGGATCATCGTCGCCGAGGGAACGCGCCTGGTGGTCGGCGGCCTCGGGCAGCGTGACCGGAGGGGCGAGCGCACGGCCGCACTGGCGTTGATACCATTGCTCCATGTGCGAGGCGACCAGGCGATCGCTCTTCGCAACGCCACGGCGAAGCGCGTCTCGTCGCGCCGCGACGCCGAAGGCCTGGCTGTCGATCGAGGCGATCCAGCGGGAGAACGGTGCCAGGTAGGGCAAGGCGTCCCCTTTGACGCCGAAGGCGTGGGCACGGACCCCTACCGGGAGCACGCGCGAGAGCCGTTCAACCACGGCGACGAGCCCCTCCGGGCCATGGATGACGCGTCGGCACATGCTTCCGATGCCGACAACGGTGCCCGGCAGGAGCATGCCCTCGATCGCCTCGAGGCAGCGGACGTAGTCGTCGGGCGTTCGGCCCTGCAGGACCGGCATGAAGCGATCCCGGATACCAAGGTCTCCAGCGCGGGCGAAACACTCGTGGTTGGTCGCAATCGTACGGGAGATCCTGTCGAGAACCTCTTCGCGGTGCGACGCGACGCCGTCCTCGCAGCAATAGTCGATCGAGGACACGCGCCGGAACGGGTACGAGGCGGCAAGCGCCATGTAGTCGGCTATCGACCACGGCAGACCGCCGTAGCGCACCATCATCGAGTAACCGGCGCTGTCGAGGTCGAGGCTGACGAGGCCGTGGGCGTTGTCGAGGGTAGCCGTGCGCCACCCCGCCCATTCGCGCCAGCCATCGGCCTTGCGCCAGCGCGACAAGCAGTTGGCGGAGATCAGCACCGGTGCCTGTAGGCGCCGCGCTGTTGCGAGAAGCGCACCATCGGCGAGGTGCGGCAGGCCCAGGATGATCTCGATCGTCATGACGGCTCTCCCCGGTAGATGTCGGGATAGCCGCTGATCGTCGTCAGCTTGCCTCCGGCGATCGCGACGGAGATGTTGCCGTGGAGCTCGAGGTGGCGATCGCCGCGCCGGCGGATGTAGAAGTCGAGAAGGCCGCGCCCGTCAGGCGTTAACTCGACGCCGCGCGTGAAGGCTGTCCACGGCTCATAGTCGTCGAGATCGGTATCCTGCCAGTCGGGATCGTCGCTGATCAGCGCGAAGTTGATCGACGTTTCGCCTGACACAAGGCTCTGCCGACGCCCGACCTCGAGCATCACTTGCCCGACCCGTTCGAACTTGGCCTCACGCCGTGCGGCGTCGCGAATGGCCGCGATGTCTGCCGCAGAGGGGCGGAAGCGAGGCATCAAAGATCCTCCCGCAGCATGAGGGTTAGCACGCGGGTCGTGCGGTTGGCGTCGGCAGGATCTTCCGAACCCCATTCCAGCGCCGGATCATAATAGTCGATGCGGAAGAAGACCTCGGTGTCGTCGATGATGAAGGAGCCGCGATCGCGCTCCGGGCAGTCGGCAGCGAAGCTGTGCCGGCGAAGCTCCTGCAGCAGGCGCGCTTGGGCCACGGCCTCCGACGCGAGCGAGTCGGTCGATAGGGTGGCAAGGCACGTGCGCGTGACGGTGATGCGCGCGGTTCGATCGAGGCCCTGACGGCATCGGTCGTTCAGACGCGCGATCGTTTCGACGCGCGTCTCGGCAGCATTCTCGATCATGGGTCGATCCTCGGTTCGTTCGATGGGCGGGGGGGATCAGGCGGCCAGCGCGTCCGGGTGGCCGCGGCCTCGTTCGGCGAAGGCCAGGTGAAAGCGGTCGAGCCATTCGCCCATCTTCGGGCGCTCGCCGACGGGGATCGCAGCCGCGACGTCCTGGAAGCGGATGAGGTCGGTGGGAGCATCGCGGGCGATGCGATCGACTTCATCGGCTCCCAGTAGGCCCTCGGCCCGGATGAACGCGGTCATCGATCCGGGACGTGTCCTGGTCGACTTGCGCCATAGCCCTTCGACCGTATGGAGCCGGGGCGCGGCGCGTGCCTCCACCAGGACGATCAGTCGGAGGCACCATGGTGGAAGGCTGCGGATCTCGTCCGGCTTGTTCGCGATGCACAGGATGCACGCCGACTTGGGTGGCACGGGCAGGCCTTCGGCCTCGATGCGCGACACGCATCGCGGGCGGTGCCATTGCCAGTCACGCAGCGGCGATCGACAATCGTAGAGTGGGTCGTCGATCGTCAGCGCATGGTTGGCGCGCGCGGTGTCGCGGGGGCCAGCATCATAGCCGATCAGTCGGATGACCCGCTGGCCGCGGTCCCATGCCTCGACCGCAGGCTGCCACGTCTTGAGGAAAGCGTCCTGTGGGGCCTTCTTGTACTTGAGGCTGCATGACGATCCGCCAAGCGATTTGCTCGGCAAGGTCGCGTTCGTCAGGCACATTTCGAGGATTCCGAAGTACGGCGGCCAGTGCTTGAACCGCTTGGGCACGTAGGAGACGAGCTCGAACCGGATGCCGCGGTCGCGCATCCAGGGACGGATGATGTCGAGGTAGTCGTAGGTTTCCGGCTTCTCGTTGCCGGTGTCCGCGCTGAGGACGAGATCAGGAGCCTGCCCGCGGGCATGCAGCTCGATCAGCAGCGCTGTGCTGTCGACGCCTATCCCGTACGACAGCACGGACGGAGGGGGCGGCAGCATGTCACGCGCCCTCCTCGTTGGTGACGGTCGGCGGGGCGGCGCGCTCGACGATCTTCACCTCGAGACGCTCGCGGTTGATGACGACCGTCACGGTTCGGTCGGCGGGAACCATGAAATAGTGTCCCGACAGCTTGTCGCGGATGCGGCTCTCGAGCGCTGCATTGTCACCCTCGAGAAGGCCGATGATCCGCTCGGCCGCATCCGCCTGGAAGCGCTCTAGCTGGGTGTCATAGCTGTCAGCGTCGCTGTCGGAAGACGGCTCGAACGCGGCACGCTCGAACAGATCGGCGACCGCGAGGGAGGGCCGGCTGCTACCGCGGCACACGAAGATGGACGTCCCGTCGACCGAGTTGCAGGTCCATCTGTCCGGCGCGAAGGCCACATCGGCAGCGGTCGAGGCCTCGATCGACGCGCCCGCGTGCGAGATGGTGGCCTCCAGCGTGATCGCGTCGACCCAGCCATCCTCGGCCTCAGCAGGCGCATCGAGCGTAGCCGAAACCACGAAGTCGAGGTTGCCCTGCACGATGCGGAACCGCAGGTCGTCCACGCGGGCGAGGACGTCGTACCAGCGATAGCCGATGAAGGCGTCCTGAGCCATGACAAGGGGCCCGCCGAACGGGTTGTGGGTGGCGATCGCCTCCGCTGCCGGTTGTGCGACCAGCGCGTCGAAGTCGGACATGACCACCATCGCAGGATCGGTGGTGCGCTCGCCCGAGGCATAGTTGCGGCCGCTATCGGCCGCGGGTGCGATCCATGCGAAGAGGTATGCCGCCGCTTCCGGCAGATCGACACCGAGGTCGATCGCCTCGCGCCAGCGTTCGGCCGACAGCCGGTGCGATCCTTGCGCGGCGATCGCGCGGTAGATAGCGATGCTCACCGCCCGGCGCAGTTCTGTCAGGCCGTTGTTCTCGATCGCCTCCTTGCGTGCCGGGAGCACGAGCTGGATCTGTGGCGCGTCAAAGATGTCGACGCGCGCGATCCAATGATGGCCTCGGTCGACCTCCTGGACGTCCGGCAGCTTGCAGGGGATCGTCAGCCCATGGAAGTTCAAGCGTCCGTCGTGGGTCGTGTAGGATGACGGATGTTTCTGGAAGACCCCGATGCGGGTTCCGTTCCACTCCTCGATATGGACTGCGTCCGCCAGCCAGTCCTCGCGCGGCAGTGCCTTGCCGTCGAGCGTCACCGGCAGCGGATAGTGTTTCGCCGCCTTGGCGACGTCGTCAGCGAGCGTCTTCAGCCAGCTGTCCGGCACCTTGATGGTGATGGCGGTGCCGCGCGAGATCGGGTCGGGCGAGATCGCGATCGGCCGGCTCGTTTCCCAGGCCGAGGCGGGGATGTGTGCCATCCATCCTTGGCGATCAGGACGGGAGAAGGAACGCACCATTACGTCTCGTCCGGCGAGGCTGAAAACTCCCATACCGGCAGGATCTTCCATGCGGCGCGTCTCGTCGGACCATCCCGAACGACCCAGCGTCACAATCGACGTGGGGTCGGCGATCCCATGCCCGTCATCGATGATGTGGAGGAGCGTATCGGGACCTCCCGACTGGATCAGCACGGCAACCGCAAGAGCGCCGGCGCGCCGAGCGTTCTGGAAGAGCTCGGTCACCACGTCGAAGGCGGTGTTGTTGAACAGCCGGGTGACCTTCGCGATCGTCTCGGGTGCGACCGCGGTCGCGATGGTGGCGGGGATCATGATGCGCTCCTCGTGGCTGGCGTGTCCTTCACGCCCGCCCGGCCCCTCCCCCTCCCCTTCAATCCAGGGTCGTTCCGCGCCTATGGCTGCGGAGCAAGGGCGAGGATGTCCTGCAGCGTCGGTGCAGACTCGCGACGCGGACGTCGGCTGAACTTGAGGCCCTGCTTCTCGGCGTACTTGTGGACGCCCGCGTAATTGCGCCCCAAGGCGACGACGAGGTCGGGCAAGGCGATGCCATGAGCATGCGCGAGCGCGAGCGCGCGGCATTCGTCATCGCTCCAAGGCCGTTGGTAGCCGTGGACCAATCCCAAGATATTTGCGCGAGTGAAGAGGGAGGCCTTGGTACGGCCCATCTTGGTGGCGAGATCCGTCATCGGCATCTTGCCATAGTGTTCGCGCAGCGTTGCGATGTCGCCCTCGGTCCAGACGGGACCGCTCCGGAAGCCATCCCGATTGGCGTGAGTACCGCGCAGACCAAGGTATTCGGCCCGCCACTTGATCGAGTGGGTGGTACGGCCGAGCCGCGCTATGAGCGGCGTCCGGCTCGTTCCGTCGGCATAGACGCGCATCAACAAAGCGTCCTCGTCTGAAGTCCATGGACGGCCCCAACCGCGGCCGTAGCCGAGCTTGCGCAGGTGCGGGCCAAACCCCGCCTTCGTGCGTCGGGGAAAGCCCTCCGCGACCATCATCTCTATGATATCGAGGTAGCGATGGCCCTCAGCCGCGAGTGTCAGCGCGCGTGCCGCCTCGGCCTCGGTCCATCCTGGCGGGTTGTTCGGGTGTCGCAGGCCAAGGTTGCTCGCGTGCGTGATCGTGCCCGAGAGCGGGCGACCGATCAGGACTGCGATCTGTGCGACCGGTATCGCGCGCTCGAAGCCGGCGCGCAGCTGAGCATCCTCCCACTCGGTCCAGCGTGGGGCATTGCCTTCGGTAAGGCCGAGAAGGCCGGCGCGAGCATAAACGGCGGTGCAGGCTCGTCCGAGATCCTGTGCGAGCGCGGATGCGGGACGTGAGCCGTACTCGCGTGTCAGCCAGGCGTCCTCGGCCTCGGACCAGTTCCGCTGCGAGTTTCGGCGCAACCCCAAGGTCGCGATCTTGTCGCGGACGCCGTGGATGCGCCGACCGATCGCTGACGCGATTTCATCTATCGCTATGTCGTCGCGAAACAGGCGCTCCAGCGTTGCGACCTCGTCGGGCATCCAGGCATCGCCACGGTACGCCATCTCGCGAAGCCGGCCAGTCGGCGCCGTTCGTACCGGACAGGCGACGAGCTCGACGATATCGGGCGCTAGGTCGGTCATAGGGCCACCACTGCGACGTCGCTGAGGCGGGCACGTAGACGCGCATGGAGACGCGCAATGCGGTCGTCGCCCTTGGGCATCGTGTCGACGGCAGTGATCGCCGACAGGAGGTTGAGCGCCCGATCGGTTCGCTCCGCATCGAGCGACAGGTGTCTTGCGAGATCGCGCGCCGTGCTGGCGTTCGGGGAAATGCGTTTGAGTGCCTCGACGATAGCGGCAGCATCGGTCGCGGCGGGATCAAGGAGGAAGGCGTCGAGCGCGCGCGTGCCCTTGAGCGCGATCGCAGGGCCATGGTCTGCCACCTCGGCAAGCCCGGCGAGGTCGAGCAACCGAGCCGCCTCGGTCGCGTCGACAGAGGCCGCGGCGCGCAGCTCTGGGGTCTTTCCGATATGCTCGGTGATCGTCGGATCGATGTGGGCGAGGCAGGGTGTCGCCGAAAGGGCCGGTCCCATCGCGAAGAAGTCGCCAGGGACGAGCGTGCGAAGCGCATCGGCCTCCTTGGCTGAGAAGCCGAGAAGATCGGCTGCTCGCGCGATGTCGCGATCGAAGACGTTGAGGCCCACGAGGACGTTCTGCAGCTCGGAAACCACGGAGGTCGACAGCTTGGCGAGCCGCTGGGTGGCGATCACGGGTGCCAGGCCACGCTTACGGCCGCGAGCGCACAGATCGGTGAGTGTCGCGACGCCGAGGCGTCGCGCCTCCGCGTCTCGAGCGGACCCGGCGACGTGTGGCGCGAGGAGGTGTCCCTCGTCGATGCAGACAAGGACGGTGTGATCCCAGTCCTCGCGCGGCGCACCGATGAGACCGGCGAAGAAGGCTGCCGCCTTGATGATGCGCTGATCGGGATCCAGGTCGGTCAGGTCGATGTGGATCGACAGCCGATGATGTCGGCTCCGCGCGGCCGCTGCGGTTAGGCCATCCGCGGTCAGTTCGACCGCCCGGATCGTGGTGGCACCGATGTGACGGGCGAGGTTCTCGAACTCGCCCTCGGGGTCGACGATCGCGATCGTCGTGTAGTCGAACGCTTCTTCAATGATCCGGCGCAGCGTTCGGCTCTTTCCCGCACCCGAGCTGCCCTGGATGAGCAGGCGCCCGGCAAGAAGTCGATCGAGATCAAGGTGGAGTGCGCCGCTCGAATGGTGGCCCAGCGGTACGCGATTGTCTGCGGCCTCGGGGAGCGGCCTGATGGGGGTGACGCAGGTCATAGCGGCATCCTTGTTCTGGCGTCGTATGGTTTGGGGTGTCAGGTCAGGGCGGCGACCTGCTTGGTGATCGGCGCCGTACTTGCGACCCGCTCTGCCGAGAGCGTGTCGAAGGTTTCGGGCATGACCCGAGCGTCGTAGCGTGCCTTGTCGACGAGGCCGTAGATGGGCTCGCCCTCGTGGCGCGCGAAGCCGAGCGCATCCACGCTGGCGACACGGCGAAAGACGCATCCGACCTTGCCGTCAGGAACCCAGTCCGCCCATGACCCGGACGCCGAGACGCTCTCGTACTGCCCAATGATGGCGGTGTAGGCGGCGCGACGGCGGACGACGTGGCTTTCTCCGATCGTCACCTCCTCGCCGGTCAAGGCCGTCCAGCGATCCGGATGCCAGCATCGCACCGACCGACGGGCGTTCTCGACCTGAAGAGCGATGCCGGGCACGGGCAAGCGGCGGAACTCGCTCGCGAAACCGTAGAGAACCAGCGCATAGTCGACGTCCTCCTCGTAGAATGGGTCCGCTCGACGAAGTGCCTCGGGCATCGCGGCTTGACGTTCATCGGAGAGGACGTAGCCGCCATGGCTCGGCGTCGAGACGCGCCAGATGCCGTGAAGAACCTGGTCGGCGCGATCGGGTGTGCCCCATGGCGTTGTGTCGGGCCGGGGGCTCGGCTGGAAGCGGGTCATCTGTCGTCTCCCTTATGGATCGGACAGGTCCCTCCCTCTCTCCTTCACTTATTCCGAGACGCTTAAAGGTGTCCCATTTTCCCGTCGACCCGACGTCATTTCGAGAAAGATCAATTGGGAACAGGTTTCGAGAAAGCCTCTCCTACGGGGTAGTCCTACTCGGCCGAAAGAATGATCAGTCTCGCTGCTCGTTCCCAATCGGGAAAGCGGAGTGCCGCGTCACCAGTATTTCGAAATCGCCCGAAACTGCTCGACCGCAACCTTCGTCCCTTCACCTTCCTCGGCATGAACGAGGCAGTGGTCAATATGGTCGTTGATGAGCGCGCGCTTGGCGCTGGCAATCGCGCTTTCGACGGCCTGGAGCTGCTGGGCGATGTCGACGCATGGCCGCTCTTCCTCGATCATCCCGACGATGCTGCGCAGATGACCCGCTGCGCGGTTCAGGCGCTTGATGATCGCCGGGTGGCTGGAGTGCGCGTTATGAGACATGCCCTCAATGTAGGATGCCGGCACCGATGTTGTCGAGTATCCCCCCAGGGGGATAGACGGCATCCCCCTAGGGGGATATGAGGCGTCCATGCTCAGCGTCCTGGCAAACCGGACTTACCGTCATCTGTTTCTCGCCCAGATCATCGCATTGATCGGGACGGGACTTGCGACCGTTGCGCTGGGACTGCTGGCTTATGACATCGCTGGTGGCAGCGCCGGGGCCGTGCTGGGCACGGCGCTCGCGATCAAGATGGTCGCCTATATCGGCGTCGCCCCGATCGCCGGAGCGTTCGCCAACCGCGTACCCCGGCGGGCGTTGCTTGTCAGCATGGATGCGATCCGCGCGGCCGTGGCGATCTGCCTGCCGTTCGTGAACCAGGTCTGGCAGGTCTATGTCCTGATCTTCGTCCTGCAATCGGCGTCGGCCGCGTTCACGCCGACGTTTCAGGCGACCATCGCGGACGTTTTGCCGGATGAGCGTGACTATACCCGCGCCCTGTCGCTGTCGCGTCTCGCCTATGACATGGAGAGCCTGACCAGCCCCATCCTTGCGGCCGGCCTGCTGACGGTGATGAGCTATCACTGGTTGTTCTCGGGCACGGCGATCGGCTTCATCGCTTCGGCGCTGCTCGTCGTCTCGACGGTCCTGCCCCGGCCCGCACCAGTCGAGGATCAGGGCGGCATTTACGACAAAACGACGCGGGGAACGCGCATCTACCTCAGGACGCCGCGCCTGCGCGGACTGCTGGCCCTGACGCTCAGCGCCGCTGCCGCGAGCGCGATGGTCATCGTCAACACCGTCGTCATCGTGAAGGGCCTGGGCCTGAGCCAGCGCGATGTCGCACTGACGCTCGCCGCCTTCGGAGGCGGCTCGATCACCGCGGCGCTGACCCTGCCGCGGGTATTGGACAGGATCGCCGATCGCACGGTGATGATCGTCGCCGCTGCCGTGCTGACGATCACGCTCGCGGCGCTCGCCGCGATCAGCGCGACGATGACGCCGGGCGCTGCCTATTGGCACGTCCTGCTGGCGGGCTGGCTGGTCATGGGCGTCGCCTACTCCGCAAGCCTCACGCCGTCCGGACGACTTCTTCGCCGATCGGCCAATGCCGAGGACCGGCCCGCCCTGTTCGCGGCGCAGTTCGCACTCAGCCATGTGTGCTGGCTGATCTGCTATCCGCTCGTCGGACAGTTGGGCGCTCGCGTCAGCATGAGCGCGGCCTTCGTCGGCATGGCGGCGCTGTCCGCGATCGGCGTCGTCGCGGCGCTTCGCCTATGGCCGGCGCATGATCCGGACGTCATTCCGCATGACCATGCCGATCTACCCGCCGACGATCCCCACCACGCAGAGCACGCCAAGGGCGATCATGCTTTCGTGATCGATCGCCGTCATCCGAAGTGGCCGAACCGGTGATGCGCTTGTCCGTTACAGGCGGTCAGCGTAGTTTCGGCAGAATGCCTATGCGTCATCCTCGATCCGCGCTGCTGGGCGCCGTGCTGGCGCTCGTCGCCATGCTCGGCCTGATCGGCCTGTCGGGGTGGCACAATGCGATCGTCCATGACGACGATGCGATCCATGCGTCAGTGATCGAGCATAGCCACGATACGCCCGAGAAATCCGATCCCGATGCACCGATCCATGTGTTGGCGCACGCGACAGGGCATTGGGTAACGTTTGACGGGGCGCTCCCGTCCGAGCGGATGATCCTCGTTGCCG
>QDFQ01000021.1 GCA_003075315.1 Arthrobacter sp. TPD3018
ATATATCAATCCTAGCAACATGTACGATCAAATGACGCATGTAGGCCGGGAGGCATTGGCTGAAGCCACTAGACACGATGAATTTGAGCCACCCGAAGTGAGCGACAACTCACATGCAAAGCTTTTCTTTGTGTTTATTGCAATAGTAATGGCTTTCGCCTTCATCTTCACTCCCGGCCATTCCTAAGCTGGAACCGCCTCGGATCGACCGGAGCGCCATCCTTCCATAATTCATAATGAAGGTGCGAACCGGTCGATTTCCCGGTGCTGCCAACACGCCCGATCACCGCCCCAGCTTCGACCGTGCTGCCGACCTGGAAGCCAGACCGATCCTGCATGTGGAAGTATTTGCTCTGCGACCCGTCGCCGTGCTGCAGGACCACATAATTGCCGGCCCCGTTGGCCTGGAAGTCGTTTCGGATGACCTGGCCCGATGCAGGTGCGCGGATCTCCGTCCCTGCTGGCGCGGCAATATCCACCCCTCGGTGATGCCGTCCGGGCTCGCCAGTGACCGGGTCGATCCGACCACCCATTCCCGAACTCAGCCGCCCCGAAATCGGCAGCATCGCACGTTCACCGCGCGGGACTTCGTAAACATGGCTGGTGCCAGCTCCGATCCCGAGATTGTCACGGACCCAGTTGCGCGCGCCCTCAACACCGGGAAGTGTCGTCGTGATCCACGCATCATTGCGCTCTTGGACATGGTCACCTAGCTGACCCGCCGTCCCTCTCGCCTCGTCGACACCGTTGCCGACCTCGAATGCACCACGGGTGATGCGCGCTGACGCATTCGGGATCGCGTCTGCGACATTGCCGGCCAAGTCGAGATCGCGCGAACTTTCGCGGATCGACACGTCCGGTCCTTGTGCCCTGACACCGGCTGCGCGCTGGTTGCCCCATTGGTTTACCGCACCCGGGGTCGCCGATGCGGGGCCATGCAACTGCCCCGACAGACGCTCAGGCACGCTTACACCCAGTTCGTCGCGGACCGATGCGACGCGGCGCTCCATGAATTCGCCAAGCAGGATATCGCGCACCTGTTCCTGTTGCGGCGTGCGCGGCATGACCATGCCTGGCGTCCACCCGAACTGCGACAGCGTGTCGTCGCCGAGAAGCCGCTCCTGGGCATACACGACAAACTCCTGGCTCTCGTTCCGATTGAGCGACCAGCCCCGCGCCGAGGCCTCCCTGACATCGTTGCTGACCCGCTGGAACGTCTCTTCGGCTCGAGTTGCTTCCAACGACGCCGACCGCGATTCCCCGACGCTGACGCCCAGCTTCTGCGACAGCGACCGAACCTCGCTATCTCCGCTCGTGCTAGATTCACGCATGAATTCGTCGCGTGCTGCCCGGGCCTGCGTCGAGTTAGTTTCCTTTGTAATGTAGTCTTGTAATTCCCCGTAGGCGTTATCGGCCGACAGCGTCCTGTTCGTATTTTCGGTCGCGATCGATGCGATTTTACCGCTGAGGCCAGCCCTTCCGGTGACGCCCCACAACTTCTTAAGAACTTCTATGCCGGCGTTCGCGTCGCCTGTGGTCTGCGAAGCACGGGCGACTTGCTGTGCATCGGACTCACTAAGACCAAAGCGATTGCTCAGTCCGGTGGAAAGGCTCCGAGATGCCTCCGTCATTCTGGTGATGCTGTTATTGAACCCCGACCCCGTCTCGGTCGAACTACCACGCCGATGCTCAGCGGCCGTCAACAGATCCGTCGCCGTCGTCGCCGTCGCGTTCCAGGATTGCGATGCCGCGCTGCGGAGCGACTGGGTGTGCGTCTGCCCGTCCGAGAGCGCCCGGCTCATGCTGCTGTCGAACCCGGCGGTCCGCGTCGGCGTGAATGCGAGGTTCGAGATGCCCTGGCGGGTATCGAACGCGTTGGTCCCGTCCGCGAAGCCGTACGTCACGCCACCGTCGGCGTTGGTGAACGTGCCGACCGAATAGCCCGAATTGAACTTGGGCTGATCGTCGAACTTGTTCGCCTGGGTCATGCCCGACGTCAGGTTCTGGAATGAGGTATTGCCGTACGAGTAGTTGCCGGTGGTGCGCTCGGTCGCGGCCTGTTCGGCCGCGCTGTGCGCCGGTTGCAACATCGAGGTCGCATGCCCCGCGATCGCCATCGCGCCGCGCGCCATCCCGCCGGCGATGAACGGCACGCTCATCATCAGGAAGCCGGCGAGCGTCGAGATCGATTCATTGACGCTCGCCATGCCGTCCGAAACCAGCAGCGTCGGCCCGATCGGCGCCGCCGCGTGATAGAGGCTCGCCGCCCTGCTCATCACGAACATGTGCAGGATGACGTAGAGCGGCCCCCAGGAGGCGAGGTAGAAGAACCCGGTCGCATAGCCCTTGAGCGTCTGCAGGCCGGTCCTGGGGAACAGGAACAGCGGGAAAAGCACCGGGAACATCGCGTAGAATACGACCGTCAGGACGATGCCGAGAAGCGGCACCCAGGTCATCGCCTGCGTAGCGATCGAGGTGTAGGTGTTCTTGGCCTGGGCGTCCGCGCGCTGCGACGCATAGGCGTCCCACCCGGCGTCTGAGAAGCTCTCGCGCGCGGCCAGGAACGCGTCAATCATCGAGATCTGTTTCAGGTACGAATAGGCATCGGTCGAGGTGCCGTGCATCTGCGCCGCGACCACCGGCAGGTCATCGCGAATGCGCTGCGCCGCGATCGTGTCGGCGATGCCAGGATAGGCGTTCCTGGCGAACGGGATCAGATCCTTGTCGTAGGCCGTCTGCCACTGGGCATCCATGCGCGAATAGGCTTCGTTGCACGGGATTATCGAATTTTCGGTGGTGCCGGGACCGGTCGAACTGATCCAGCGCTGGCTGCGCGCCGGCGACCCCGGCCCGATCGACTCCCACAGGTTGCTGGTCTTGGTCAGGTCGTCCATCGCCTTGAAGCCGAGCAGCACGTCATAGAAGGTGCATTGCTTCAGATGCTCATCGAGGTTGGCGCGGAACACGCTGTCGGTGATCTGGAACGTGCGTGCCTTGTCCATCAGCCGCGCGCCGTAGATCATGCCGTTGTTGGTCAGCGCGAGCGCGTTGGGCATGACGAACACGGTCTCGGCCGAGCGCGTCATCCAGTCGCCGACCTGGCTCGTAAACGAGGCCATCACGCCCAGGCCCAGCGGCACGTTGTCGACCACCGAGGGCGCGAGCGCGGGGTTGATCCGGTCGGTCACCTTCACCGTGACGGTCGGGACCATCAGCATCATGTAGATGAGCGTCGACTGGAGGAACCAGTTGAACCACGCCCGCCAGTCGAGCGAGAAGGCGACGACGAACAGCGAGTAGATGAAGCCCATCACCATCACGACCTGGAGCATCGAGCGGTAGCCCCCGCCCCCGGTCCATGCCGCGACCGCGTTGAAGACGTTGACGATATATTCGCCCCCGCCGATCGTGAAGACTTCGAGCCCGCCCATCGCCGTCGCTCCCTTGCCGCCGTTTACCGCAAGCCCTGCGCGCTGAGGCCGCGTCCGAACCGGAGCGAAGCCGACAACTGCGGGCTCATGGTGTTCTTGAGGGTGGATTCCATGAACTGGGTGTACTGGATCACCCGGTAGGTATTGGAGATCTGCCCGGCCATCTTCTCGCTGCGCCGCGACAGCTCGGTCTTCACGCTGTCGACCTGGGCGCGCCACGCCTTGAACTCGTCGGTCGAGACGAACTTCGCGCCCGCCTGCGCCTGCGAGATCGTGTCCAGCATCCGGTCGAGCATCGACATCAGCATGTCGATCGCGACCATCTCGGCGAGCGTCGCGCGATCGCCGCCCGAGAGGCCCATGTGCGCCGCCTCGTTGACGACGAGGATCTTGTAGAGCGGGATCGACGTCATGCCCAGCAGCGCGATCTCGTCACCCGACAGCGCGGCGTTGGAGCGGATCTTGCCCGACATGCTGTCCATCGCCTTCAGGACGCGCGTACGCAGCGCCTCGTTGGTCGAGATGCTCAGCTTGGTGGGCGTGGGCTTCAGACACCCCTTGTCGTCGGTCGTGTCGCACTGCCACACATCGGTCGGTGCCGAGGCGGTGCCGTCGAGCAGCGCCTGATAGGTGTCCCAGCTGGCCGGCGCGATGAACTGGAACGCGCCCATGCTGTCCTTGGCCTTGGTCGCGTCATAGATGATCGTGCCGACCATCGTCATGAGGAACTCGGCATATTCGCGGGACGGCTTGGTCGCGCTTTTGGCGTTCAGCGCATACCAGGTGTAATTCTTCGACTGGACCAGCTCGGCATCGTCGCCGGCACGCGCGATCGTATCCTCACGCTCGCCCTTGTTGGTGCAGCCGTGGCGCGCCGCAGCCGCGTCGGAGAAGAACCCCTTCGCCCCGCCGMCCTGCTGGCAGATCGTCGAGGACGCCCCGTCCATCGCCGGCCACAGCGAGCCGACCGCCTGCTGCGCCGCTTCGCACGAGGACATGTTGAACGCGTTCAGCTGCTGCACGCGCTGGCTCATGTCCTTCATCACCCCGCCGATCTGCGCGGAGATGCTGTCGATCGCGAGCTGGAAGGCGAAGCCGATCGCGTTGTTGGCGGTCGCCTTGAGCATCGCCACGATCTCGTCGGCGTTGATGAACGAGAACGACCCCGCGAACAGGTCGATGCCACCGCAGCCGCCACGCGCGCTGGGGAGCGCGACGCTGACCGGGTTGATCGACTTCTGCGGAAAGCGGCTCCACAGCGAACCACCCGAGTAATAACCCGCCGACTGCCCCTGAAAGGCGGTCGGGCCGGTCACGTTGGCGGCCGCGCCCGACTTGTTGAAATAGCTGTTCATCTCGCCCTGGACGTCGGCCATCGCCGGCGTCGCGACGAGACCGCCCAATGCGAGGATCATGCTGGCCTGCGCGAGAACCGCGGCGCAGAAGCGGACGATCGAGCGGACCATCAGAAGTCACTCCCGGGCTTGACGCTGGTCAGTGTGAAGATGCGGTTCATCACCTCGTCGGCCGCCATCACGCCGTAGCCGATCGGCATCGGCTGCTTGGTGACGGTGTCGAACAGGACGAGCGCGGGCACCTGCTGGCCGCGCATCCCCATCGCCTTGTACTGGCCGGTGTCGACCGTGTAGTTCGGGAAGGCGCGGGTCGGCCCGCCATCGAGCGAGATCGCCATGACGGTCAGGCCGAAACGGTCCGAGACGCTGCGCATGATCGGCCCGAAGGTCTCGCAGGCGGCACACGCCGACGAATAGAAATAGAACACGCCGTACCGCTGCGAGATCTGCGACAGGACGCGCTCGCGATCGGCGTTACGCGTATCGAGCCAGGTCCGCTTGCCCAGCTGGCTGACGGGGCGCTGGAGCGTGTAGTCGAGGTCAGGGTTCTGCCACACCGTGCGCTGCCACATGTCGGCGAACGACGAGGCGCGGTCGAGCTGCTCGCGCTGGAAGGCGATATAGTGGCTGATATTCTCGGGCGTCGGCTCGAGGATCGCCCGCGCCTTCAGTTCCTCGAGCTGTTTGGAGATCGCCGCCAGTTGCTCGGCCGACGACCGCGTAGGCTGCGCCGACCGCTGCTCGGCGGGCTTGGCCTTCGGCTTGTCGCAATAGAACCAGGTGCCGAGCCGCCGCTCGCGGCAGTAGAAGTCGTCGCCGGTCTGCGCCGCGACGCGGTCGGCCGAGCCGAGATCGTCCGCGCCGCCGTAGCTGTCCTGGCCGCCATCGCGGCCGTCGTCACCGACATCGCGGGTGGACGACACCGAATCCGGCAGCGGCGTCAGGTCCTGCGCCGTCGCCGGCGTCAGCACGGGCGACGCGACCGAGAGGATGAGAGCGAGGGTCAGGGCCTTGCGCATGTCAGTCGTCCTTCTTCTTCTGCTTTTCGCGATCTTCCTGTTCGCGGCGGGTGAGGTAGGATTTGAGCGTCCCGAGGAGCGACGGCTCCTGAAGCGACACGAGCTGCGCCATGTCGTCTGCGAGGATGCGGAACAGGTTGCCGTACACCCCGATGATGAGGTTGCGGGCGTGCCGGCGGGGATACAGCGTCTCGCCCCGGCGCAGGATGAGGTTGGCGCGGATCAGCCGCGCGATCGTCGGTTCGAGGTCGGCGACGCACAGCTTCGTATCGAACCAGCTGTCGAGCGTCGGGATGAGGAACCCGGCCGGGTGCGGTCCGGCGCGCAGGAGTGCGATCAGCACCGCGAATTCCGCGACCGAAAGGTCGGGAAACGGACGATGGTCCGACAGATGCGTCACGCCGGTCATTGGTTCTTCTTCGCCTCGTAATAGGCCTTGATCCGCTCCTGGATCTGGCGTGAGGTTTCGATCTCGTCGGGCAGCTTCGCGGCGTCGACGAACTCGGCATAGACCTCGGTGAAATCCATCACCGACAGATCGAGGCGCGAGAATTCGTCGAGCGTGAACCCCTTGCAGGTTTCCTTCTTGGCGCTGCCCCACGGCTTGTTGATCTGCGGGCGACCCTGTTCCTGCAGGATGCGCGACAGCTTGCTCTCGAAGCAGCAATAGGCCGTCTTCTTGGAGGTGCAGATGCCCAGCACCTTGTCCGAGCAATATTCGCCCAGCTTGTGGCACATCCCCATCCGGTCCTGCACGTCGAGCAGCTTCTCGTCGTTCGAGCACATGAACATCGTCAGGAACGGCGTCGCGAGCGCGGCGATCGCCACCGGCCCGCCCGCGATCGCGGCCGCGCCGGCAGCGGTCGTGATGAGGCCCGAGGCCTTGCCCGCGCAGCAGTTGACCAGTCCGAACACCGGCTTGTGGCAGGTCTGCCGCTTGCCCGAGAACAGCGTCAGCGTATCGGGATCGAACTCGGCATTGGCCTGGCCCAGCGCGTGCAGCCCGACCACGGCGTCCTTGAACTCAGTCGACGCCTCGCGCTCGACCGGTTCGCATTCGCCGTCGATGCAATAGACGTCATCACCGCAGATATATTGCTTGGGACCGGTCGAAGGCGGCGTCGGGACCGGGCATTTGTAGACCTTCGTCGTGACCTGGCACGGACCGGACTGCGGATCGTCGAGGCACTCGTCACGCAGGAAGGTGCATTTCCCGCCGTTCTCCAGATCGCTGCAATCGGACGCCTGGGTGATGCGCTGACAGGTGAACGGCCGCGACCACGCCCAGCACGATGCCGTGACCGACACACCGTCGATGATCCGCGTCTCAGGCCCCTCGGTGCAGACCTCCGGGCCGGTCGCGGTGCAGGCGGTGTCGGACACCAGCGCCGGACAGCTTCCCTCATTGCGCGTCAGCGTGACCTCGCGCGTGCCTTCCTTCCTGAGATACACCGTGCCGGTCGCGTAATTCTGGTGGGCCGGGATCTCGGCCTGGGGTATTTCGGCCGAGCAGGAATAGAGCTGCGCGTTGGTGCGCATCGACGACTGCTTCTTGCACCATTTGCGATAGGACTCGACGTTGCCGCCGCCCGCCCCCAGTTCGATCTGCGCATCGCAGATATGCGGCGTCCCCGCCTCGACCCGGCACAGGCCGGCGCTGACCTTGGCCTGCATGACGCTGTTGCGCGCGAACCCCTGGCCCTCGTTCTGGTCGCGCACGCCGTAGTAGAAGTACCTGAGCGTATCGACGATTACCGGGTCCATCCTGCCGGTGCAGGTCGCAGGCGTTTCCTCGAGCTTCGCGCCCTTGTTGCAGGTCGCCTCGTAATAATCGGTGGTGCCGTTGGGAGGCAGCGGCTTGCAGCTACCGTCGGCGCCGCCCACCGACTGACCGGCGAGATAGCTGTTCGGGTCCTTCTCGACGTCCTGCGCGCGCGTGAGATCGCCGGCAGGTACGGTCACGACCTTGCGGCCCGGATCGGTGACGAGCTGCCACGCCTCGTTCGCGCCAGCGGCCGACCCGCCGGCCGCGATCAGCGCATCGGGATCATCGGCATACGCTTCGCCGGGCTGCGTGCCGCTGCTGAAGCCCGGGATGGTCGAGGGCAGATCGGTAGAGGAGATGATGCCGCCCGAAGCCTGGCGTGCCGGCGTCGCCAGTGCCTTCGCCGCGGCGCGTGCCGCCGCCATGTCCCCTTTGGGATAGGTGTAGGTCGAACTGCTCGACTGCGCGCTCGGCTCGGCCGCGACAGCATTGCTCGACGCTGCGGGCTGAACCGTGCGGGCCGTGCTGGCAGTGGTCCGCGCGGGAGCCGCGCTCGGCTCGGCGACGCTGGTCACCGTCGTCCTGGCGACCGGCGCGGATGTGGGTGTGGGGGTCGGGGTGGGCTTGGGGGTCGTGTCGCTGAAGTAGGTGTAGTCGCCCAGGCCGTAGAAGTCGCCGACGCCCTGCTGGCCCTGCTGAGTGGACTGGGCCTGGGCGAGCGCCTGCGCTGCCAGGACCGGCGCGAGGAGACCGATCAGGAGGCGGCCCCCCCGCACGGCTCAGGGATTCCGGCCGAGATTGGCGAGGGCGGTCCGCGCGACCAGAGCGCCCGGTCCGTTCTCGCCCGCGAACGTCTCCAGCGCGTAGCGCACTGTGACGTTGCCTTCGATGCGGTCGAACGGAGGCGGCGTCGTCTTGCAGGTGAGGCCGTCGCACGGCGTGAAGTCGCTCGACGAGACCACCATCGTCGGGACCGCGGTAACGTCGAACGCGCGGAACAGGCGCGGGTCGATCCCGATCGAGGCGAACTGCTGGTCCTTCTCGACCACCTTGGAGAGCGCGGCGATGAACGCCTTGCCCGAATTGCCGGGGAAGCCGCGGAACACCACGACGCCGCCCGCGGCCGAGGTATCGGCGATGATCCGCTTCAGCGCCTGTTCGGGCATCGAGGTGGACACGAACACCATGAACTGCGGCGCGGTGCCCTGGTTCTCCTTGAGGTTGGCCGAGGCGGCCTGGATCATCTCGTCGAAGTCGACCGCACCCGCCGGCCCCGTGGGCAGGCTCGCCTTGTCGATCGTGCGCATCTGTTCCAGCGCGACCGCCTGGACGGTCTGCGCATCCTTGCGGAACGCGTCGCCGCGCCGCTCTACCTCGTTCACCAGCGCGGTCGCGTCCTGTTCGGACTTGGCCGATCGCGCKCGGATGAACGAGGT
>QDFQ01000022.1 GCA_003075315.1 Arthrobacter sp. TPD3018
ACCTCGTTCCACAGCGTGACACGGTCGCGCAAACGCTCCGGTGCGCCCTGCGGCAACATCACCTCGGAATGAATGACGCCGGTCTTGTTCGAGAAATCGTGCGATCGTCCCAGTCGCTGATCGGGCAGCACGGAAGCGGAACGATAGGCGGCAGACGCCACGGCGCTGGAACCATTGGCGCGGCTGATGACCTTGGCGCTGAAATGATAGATCGCCATCGCGGCTATCATGATGCACGCTTCAGCGCACGTCGGCAACGACGTATAAGCGCGCACTCACGATCTGCTTCGCATCTCCTGACTGACTTGCTGGCTCTTTCCAATGCGTCCGGCTTTACCCTCACGCCCGGGACGGTAGGATATTGCCGATCGTTACGCGGAAGGGTGAGGCGATGCGGAAGGTTCGTGACTATGATGCCGAGCTTAAGGCGCTGGGCGACAAGGCTCGTGCGCTGAAGGCGAAGCGGATCGAACAGCTTGGTCAGCTCGTGACCGCAACCGGTGCCGATGCCCTCGATGCCGAAATCCTCGCTGGCGTGTTGCTCGATGCGATCGGATCGAAGGATGCGGACGTAAAGGAGGCATGGCGCGCAAAGGGCGCCGCCTTCTTTCAACGACGCGGGCGCAAGGGTGGTGGCGCTGCTACAAGCGACGGATCGGGCGCTGAGGCTGAACCACTCAGCAACGCTGCGGACAGAAGCAGCACACCGGCGAACGGATAGCAGGGGCTGGGTCCTGGCGCGTCGCGAACGCACCCGTCACCTGATCGAACTGGGTGGCCTCGTCCAAAAGGCCGGACTGGTCGATCTCACCGACGACGATCGCGCGACGATCTATGGCGCACTGCTCGACGTTGCGGCGCGGGGCCGGAGCGATGATGGCAGCTCTGTTCTGGCATTGTGGAAGCGGCGCGGGAAACGGGCGTTCGATGCCGAACAGGATGCGGACGATACGCCCGGGGGTGAGTCTCTATGACGCGTGACGATCTTACGGACGCGGCGACCAAGGTTCCGACGGTGACGCTTGGCTTCTGGGTCATCAAGAACTTGCCACGCCCCTCGGTGAAACGGGCGGCGATACCGCATCGATGAGCTGGCTCGGCGAGACGACACCGGATGCCGGTCAATCAGGGTTAAACGGTTATCTTCTCGGCACGGCAATCTTCGGGCTGTTGCTCGTCGGGCTGGTCTGGCTGCAGATCAGGGCGCGACGGTTCAACCCCTGGCTCTATTGGGCCACGATCATCGCCTCAACGACCGCCGGCACCACGCTCGCCGACTTCGCCACCCGTTCGCTTGGCATCGGCTATCCGGGCGGCTCGCTCCTGCTGCTGGGCTGCGTGCTTGCCTCGCTCCTTTCTTGGTATCGAACGCTGGGCAGCGTCGCGGTCGATACCGTTGTCGGACCGCGCGCGGAAACCTTCTACTGGATCACCATCACCCTGTCGCAGACCCTCGGCACCGCGCTCGGCGACTGGATCGCTGACGGCAGCCTCGGCTATTCCGGCGCTGCGCTGGTCTTCGGCGGGGCGCTGATTGTAATCGCCGTGCTCTATCTGCGCACTCAGGTTTCCCGCGTGATCCTGTTCTGGGCGGCCTTCATCCTGACGCGGCCACTGGGGGCGACGGTCGGCGATTTTCTCGACAAGCCAGTCACCAAGGGTGGGCTTGCGTTCAGCCGCCCGGTCGCCACCATCGTACTGGGCGTCACGATCGCGCTGCTTATCCTTGTGCTTCCCCAACGGGCAGGGCGGCATCCGGGCAAGCGATGATCTATCCGCAGACCTTGCTTCGACTGGAAGGAGAGGCGCCATGAGCGATTTCGATATCGAGGCGATCCGCGCCGAGGTGCGAACGATAGAATTCGTCCGCGGCACGCCGGCGCAAATCGCCCTATGGCAGGAAGACATGGCGGACTCCCGCGCCAATCTCGTGATCGAGGGCATGATCCCGACGCCCAACGACGATGCGTTTTTCGCCATGATGCTCGACGAAGGCGTGCCGCCGTCCCTCGTCTCGCAAATCCTGCTCCGGCTGCTCGACCATCCCGACGCCGATCGCTCGCTGCCGATCACGCCGATGGCAACGCAGTAAGGCCGCCCGCCGGGCGTCCGCATCACCGATCGCTGCGTCGCCATGTCGGACTGTCGACACATAGACACATGCGAGTCAGAGAAACCTTTGTCCGGCATGATCCTTGAACAGCTCGGCGTTGCGCACATAATCGGACAGGACCTGCACCGATTTATGCCGGCTGACCTCCTGCAGCTTGAAGATCGTCGCGCCCTGCGCCGCGCCTTCGGTGATGAACCCCGCCCGGAGCGAGTGCCCGCCGAACTGCGTCGGATCATATCCCGCCGCGGCGGCATGGGTCTGCACCAATCGCGCGATCGCTCGGTCGGACATGGCCGCGTCGGTCAACGCATCCTTGCGCGACAGCCGTCGGAACAGCGCCCCCTCGCCATGCCCGGCCGCCGCCATCCAGGCGAGCAGCAACGCCTTGGGACGGATTCGCGTGCCTTCGGGGATCGCGATCACTGCGCCTTCGCCGGCCCGATCAGTCTTCGAGCGCGCGATCGTCAGCCTCAGACCCTCGGGCACGATCCCGACATGCCCCACCTCCAGCGCCACGATCTCCGACCGCCGCAGGGCCGCCGCCATCCCGATCGCCAGGATCGCCCGATCCCGGACTGCGCGCAAACCGTCCCCCTCGATCGCGGCCAACATGTTCCGTAACGCCGTCGCGTCCGCCGGCGCCTTGCGGCGCTTCGCCCCGCCATGCTCGGCGCGGATGCCAGCCAGCACTTCGGCGAGGCGCCCCGCAGTCGGCAAGGCGGTCGGAGCGGGATAGCCCGCGGCCCGATGATGATGCCCGATCGCCGCGACGCGCCGATTGATCGTCGAGGGATTGAGCCCCGCCGTGGCCTGGTCACTCGCGAATACCGCCACGACATCAGGCGAGGCCGGCAAGGACGCCAACCCGTTCTCCTCGCACCAGACAGTAAAGATCGCCCAATCCGAATCATACGCTCGCCGCGTCGCGGTCGATCGAGCCGCCTTGGCATAAGCCGCCGCCCGCTCGATCTTGGCATCGAGGACCGCCGGTAACGCCGGCTGGAGAGGCATCGGTATTGCGAGCACTTGCCGGTCGTCACCGACGCCTGGGGCGATAGCATTGGGAATGAGCCGTTGGCGCGCCATCATCTGGTTATGACAGGATTGACTCGGACGAGCCAGCGCTGTGTCCGGGAATCATTGTTATTGGACGCAAAACAACATCAGCAAGCGTTGCGCCTCATGGCGCTGGCGCCAGTTGGACCCGGTCGATCTGGCCCGAGACGCCCGTGATCGCATCGGACGCACGCGCTACCAGCGTCAGCATCTGTAGAGGACAATCGACGGGTACGGTGAAGAAGCCAGCGAAACGTTTGTCTGCCGGTACGACGACCTGTTCTAGCTCCCGCCCGTGCCAGCAATTTAGGGTCCAATAGGATGTCGAACGTGTCGATCGATCAGTGTCTTTGGCGTGCCCCTCAATGCGGTAGCGGCCCGGTGGCAGAAACTGCATCTGTCGTACAACTTCTCCGCCGACGCCTGACAGCGCGCTAAAATTTACTAAACCTCCACGGTGCCCCGCTTCGATTGAAGCCGACAAACCGGGTTCGTTAGCGACCACCCAGTCGAAGGGGGTCGGGACGTCGAGCTGTGCCGTAAACGAGGGATCACGTGACCTGTATCGATCAACCGAAGCGCGAACGGTCGCATAATATCGCCACGCCAGCATCGGGGAACCGGCTTGCACAAGTCGGGTGATTACCGCGCGTGTAGCCTCCCCTGAAACGGCGACGCCGGCACGGCGTAGATCAACAAACAATGTCGCGACCGCTTTAGGATCGACACCCGCATTGGCGGCATATTCTATGAAAGAGGTTGCCCATGAAGGCTTTTTTACAAGCGTGGAAACCAGCCCGCGTCGTACATCGGGCTCGGCGATTGCACCGCCAAGCACCGGGAACAAAAGTTCAGAAGCAGCATTCGATGTGCGCAGTGCGGTGTCATATTGGTGAAGCGCTGCCGGAATATCGCCCCGACCTATCGCGTCCTCAATTGCCCACAATTGTACCTGCAGATCACGCCGAGATAGCATCTGCGCGTAGCCGAACCAACGACGCGCCATTACTGAGTGACCGCGCAACTGCTCCTGAAGCCCTAGCGTCGCGGCAGCCTGCTCGGCGGTCGGATCCCCTCGTAGTGCCTGTCGCGCAAGATCGGTAATATGGGGTTGAGCGCGCGGTGATTGATCGGTTGTAAAGATTGATGCGGCCAAGGCTGCCGCGATCTGACTGTCGCTTGGGGCAAGACGATAGGCCTGAACGGCATCAGTGCGCTGCACTGCCAACGCGATCCCGTGCGTGACCGTTTGATAGCCCAGCATCGAAGCCAGCAACGCCAGCGCACAACGCGTCCCCCATTCGATACCCGACCGACGGGGCAAAAGGCCACGCCCCACCATCCAGTTCACGCCTTCGCAGCGCTGCGGTCACGACCGTAGCTATAACCATATTCGTAGCCATAGCCGTAACCGTAGCCGCTATGCACTTTGCGCGCCTCGAATTTGGTCAGCACGCCGCCCAGCACATGCGCGTTGGCGCTGGAAAGACGGCCAAGGGCAATCTGTACCATCGTCGCGCGGATGCCATGCGCTTCAACAGCATAGATCACGCCCTCGACGCGGCCGGCGATCAGCGGTGCGTCGGCAAGACCCATCACCGGCGGGCTGTCGATCAGGACGTGGTCGTAGCTCTCGAGCAGCCGCTCAATCAACAGCGACAGACGGTTACCCGTGAGCAACTCGGCCGCATTGGGCGGGATCGGCCCCGCCGACATCGCCGTGAAGCCGAGGTCCTTCATCGAGAAGGTCAAGGCGCCTATATTGTCATCGCCGCTAAGAAAATTGCTCAGCCCGCGATCGTGATCCACCCCTCCCAGATGGTGCACCGAGGGCGAGCGCATATCGCCGTCGATCAGGATCACACGGCGTCCGCCGCGCGCCAATGTGGTTGCAAGCGCAAGAGCCGTGGTCGACTTGCCCTCAGCCGGCCGGGTCGAGGTGACCGCAAAAGAGCGCGGCACGCCATGCTCTGTAGTAAAGGCGAGATTGGTCTGTATGGCGAGATAGGCGTCGACGAGTTCGGACTTCCGATCCTTGAGCGCCTCCTTCGGCGTCTGGTCCTCGACCTTGGGCACCGAGCCCAGCAACGGTAAGCCCAGCCGACGTTCGACCTCTGCCGGATCCGCAATCGCCTCATCGATCTGTTCGAGCGCGAGCGCCAGTGCTGCGCCAATGACCAGACCCGCAAGGATCGATGCAGCTATGTTGAGCAGCAGGCGCGGACTGGACGGCTTCTGCGGCACATCGGCTGGATCGACGATGGCGACATTGTTAACTCCGACGCCGCCTGCAACACCGATCTCCTTGAAGCGCTGGAGCAGGCCATCGTAAAGTGCGCGGTTAGTGTCCACCTCCTGCTGGTAAATATTGTACTGGATCGATCGGCGCCGGAGATCGAGATAGCTTGCCTTGAGCTGATTGACCTTTGCCTGCAGCGCATTCTGGCGCTGCTGTGCTTCGCGATAATCTGCCTGAAGCGAGCCCGACACGCGTCCTTCTTCACGCCCGATCGAACGATCAAGCTGATCGATCTGAGATTTCAGGGCCTGTGCTGCGGGATAGCCCGGCTCAAATCGTACCATCAGCTGCTGATATTCGGCCGCAAGTTCGGCACGACGCTGGCGCAGGTTGTTGATCGCCACGTTGCGCAACGCTTCGGTAGAGGCGCCGGCACGGCCGGCCTGCTCGTAGCGCGCCTCGGCCTGAATACGGTCGGCGGTGGCCTGGCTCAGCGCGGTATTGAGTGCCGCAAGATCGTCGGCAACGATCGAGCGCTCGGACGTAGTGCGATTATCGCTGGCCGTCTGGGAGGGCAAGTTAATGATCTGCTCCGCGGAGGCGTAGCCAACGAGCTGACGCTGCGAGGCATCGAGCCGCTGCTTGTAATCTGCAAGTTGGCGCTGGAGCAAGTTACGCCCATAGGATGTCGCCTGGATCTTTCGCTCAAGGTTGGTCTCGATAAAATTCTCGGCCCAGGAATTCGCGATCCTGGCAGAGAAATCGGGATTTGGGCTTGTAAAGTGTAAGTCAACCAACCGCGACAAGCGGGTCGGATCAACATTGAGACGCTTTAACAGAATTTCGCCCGCGGCCCGCTGCCGGATAGCCTGGCCAGATACGGGATAGCGACCGTTGACGAGCTGAAATGCCGGATCATTGCTTGTTGCGCCAAACATCTGATAAAATTTGGGATCGTCGACGAGACGTAATTGTCTGGCTACGCGTTCCGAAAGCGAACGAGACTGGAGCAGTCCGTACTGTGTCTGGTAAAATTCTTGGTCTGCGACGCTAGCCTCGCGATCGACGCCCGGAATGTTGGTGACTTTGTCCGCCTCTCGTGAGATTTCGATCGTTGCGGTAGCTGTGTATTTAGGCGTCATCAGCAAAGTGACGACCGTTCCTAACAGAATGCAACTGACTACCGCACCGATGATGACGTAGCGCCAGCGCAACGCAATGCGTAGATACTGCCGCAGGATCGGCAACCGATCGCCCGATGCAGCAACAGGGAGGATTGAAGCAGCACCCGGCGCCTTAAGACGCGGCTGGGAAGAAAGCATGTTCATCTCGGCGACCAATCTTAATTCACGATCGCGATAAGCGGTGCTGCGAGCAGCGGTGCGAGCGACACGAAATCACGGAACAGGCGACGTTGCGGGCTGTCGCCCACCACCACCACGTCGTTGGCATAGATTGCTGGATCGTCATACACCCCGCTACGGATGGCACCGATATTATAGAGCCCCGCCATCTTGCGTCCATCAACGGTGCGTAAGATAACGACATCGTCCTGCCTGGCAAATTCAGACAATCCCTTGGCTGAGGCAATCGCGCGCAGCAGCGTCATCTGATTCGTAACAGGATAAAGACCAGGTTCGATCACTTGCCCGTCGATTGTAACTACTTGGCTGACCGAACTCTTGATATTAACTGTGACGTCGGGATCGCGAACGTAACGGCCCCGCAATGCCGCCTCGACTGCGCCGGCCAGCTCACCCGCCGTCTTGCCTCGTGCGTCAATCGTGCCGACGAGGGGCATCGAAATACGCCCGCTTGCGTCGACCTGCATCTCGCGGCTCAATTCGGGCACGTTGAACACGTCGACCTGGATTGTATCTAGCGGCCCGATCAGCGAAGGACGGTCGCTGGCGGTAAGATCGCCACGCGTCGGCGCAGGCAACGTTACGTCGCCCTGAACCACGGTGAGTCGCTGGGAGGTTTGCAAGGGCTCGCGTCCCGCGCACGCCGACAAAGCCAGGGCCAGCGTTAGGACAGCACAAAAAATACGCATGCGGTGTGGAAAATTCCCAATCGTCAACGAGCGTCGACGGCTATAGATGTGTGCCTGCGTGCGGTAAAGCCAAGGTCGTCTGCGGTTTCCACTTCAGCCGCACGATTGGCTCCCTTGGCCAACCACACGGCCGCTACAACCAGCAATGCCATCATCGTCGGAGTGCGCGCAGGATAGTCGAATAGACTGGCGAGGAGGACAAGCAGGATCATCGCAGAACCAAGCCGTGCCAACAGCACCACCCGATCACCCTGATCGCGCCAGACCCGAACGCTAGCCCAGCCCCACCAGATAATCGCTGTGATCAATAACAAGAGGCCGACTAGCCCGGTATCGAGTACGATCTCGAGGAAGTCGTTGTGTGCGTGGTTGAAGTAGGTGGGTTTTAGCAAGGCAAAAGGTTCGTGCATCCGGAATAGGGGATCGAACCCGCCGAGGCCACTACCAACCGGGAAATAGCTGCGGATCATCTCGATCACGGTGGGAAGTCCACGGTGCCGCATGTCCTGCCCAGCATCCATGGCCATTACCCGGTCGATTGATACGGCACGATCAGCCGCGACGCTGAGCAACACGACTATTGCCATAGCAGCGATCACGCCTGCGATCAGTGTCGGAAACACCCAGCCAGGCGCGCGGTGCAAAACATGCCGGATACGACGCCACGTCAAGACGAAGCCAATAACCACCGCCAACACGCCAACCAGCAGGCCCGCGCGTGAACCGGTAGCAAGGATGGTCAACGCGAACACCATCATCAAACCCGGCGCCGTCAGCATCTTCCAGAGAACACCTGAGCCGTTTGCGAATGCCCAAACCGGAGCCATCAGGCAGCCAAACGCCATCAACAACGCGAAATGATTGCGGTTAGCAAAAATGCCGCTCACCTGCCCGGGCGTATCGTTGAACAACGGGTTGTCGAAGGCGGCACCCGCAAACTGCGCCAGGCCGGGCAAGGTCGCGGTGGCAATAAAGGTGAGAATTATGCCCGGCAGCCAGGTAGCCTGCCGTTCGTCTAGTCCGGCAAGCAGCACAAGAGTCACGCCAGGAACGACTAGCGAAGCGGCCGCGTTATATGCCGCAGCGGGTACGATCGCCCAGGGTCGCCAAGGCTGGCTCTCACCTGCAAGCACCGCCGCGCGCTCGAAGACGTCACGCCCAGGCAATGCCTGCCAAATGCCCGGCGGAAGCGGGACTAGCTGAAGCAGCGCTAGGCCCAATGAGGCAAGCAGCAGCAGCAGTACCGGTCTTACGGCGCGCATGTTGGGCCGTTTCATCGCAAGCAGCGCCGCGATCAGCACCATCCAAGCCGTTGCGCGGACAAAAATCTGACCGGGCACGTTTGCGCGTGATCCGCCCCCTGCCAGCCAAAGGACAATCAGCAGTATCACCAGCGCGGCTATCGGAAAACCGATGCTAAATGACTTCCCAGGACGGTCTGATAAACGCATATGATATCGCCTCTATGCCAAGGGTGATCCGAACGAAACCGCTTTAACGGCGCCCCGATTGCAATCCTCTAGACGCGTCGCTACCAAGC
>QDFQ01000023.1 GCA_003075315.1 Arthrobacter sp. TPD3018
ATCTTGAACAGGAGCCGCTCGGCCGCGAGACGCGACGACTGGACCGGCGAATTGTGCGCCGCGATGTTGCCGTTCATCGGGAACATCGAGCCGTTGCAGCCCGAGCACCAGAACATCGGGTCGATCGGCAGCTTCGCGCTCGCCGCGACGCAGTCGGCCGCGCAGGCGGCGACCGCGATCGGATTGTTGAACAGTGCGACCTCGGGGTTGATGAGCGTGGTCAGCACGTCGTCGTTCCACAAGGGATCGATCTCGGTCATATAGGCGACGTCGAACGACGCCTGTTCGAAACACAGGAAGTCGGTCAGGATCTCCATCCAGTAGAGCAAGGGATAGACGTAATAATGCGCCTGCCAGTTGGCGCTGGCCTGGGTCGCGCCGCCCTTGATGAGCGGGCCGGTATACTGCCCCTGCCCGATATCGAGCCCCGGATTGAGGCGAAGTCCGCCGAGATTCGGGAAGCACCACGGCTTGGTGGTCACATCGACGAGCCGCGCCGGTTCCCAGAAGCCGATCGAGATGCCGATGCGCGGGATCGGCGAACCGCACGCACAGACCGGCAGGCTTGGGTTCTTGGTATCGGGTCGGCTCCCCGGCCAGATGTGCGCGCCGCCTACCGACAGCGGGAACAGGCACGACCAGCAGACGTCGGTGATCGGGTTGACGAACTTGCCGGTGCAGTTGGCCGGGAGCGCGCTCGCCGGCGCCGGCAGCAGCGCGAACGCGGCGATCATGCCGAGCAGGGTGAGCAGGCGGCGGATCATGCGCCGGGCTCCTCGGAGAAAGCGATGACCAGGGGCACCATCCGGGCGCGGTCGCGTCCATCGAAGCTTATCGACTGATCGGCCAGCGCGCGCACCAGCGCACGGCGTTTGCCAACCGATATCGTCCGCCCGCTTTCGGCAAGGACGACATCGATTTCGTTTCCGATCGACGCGGCGGTCACCGGATCGGCACGGCCCCCGAGAAGCCTTCGTACGAGGGACTCGATCTCGCAATGCACGCGGGACAGGAACAGCAGCGCAGGGACGCTCGAGAGCAACGCCACGGTCGCGATCGATACGACCATCGACAAGGCGACGACGGGAAAGAACATCCAGGCCGGGAACAGCGCGAATATGGCGAGAACATATGTCCACCCGAAGCCGACTGCCGCGACACACAGAAGCGCGTAGCGCGCGATCAGGCTGATGCGCTCAGTCGTCATGCCCTGCCCTCCCCGTCCGGCGGCGCCGCGAGGCTTGCGTCAAGGAAAGCGTTATCGGCCCGGTTCTTGGCGATCACATACACCGGCACCAGCACGACCAGCGCCAGCACCAGTCCGGCAAGCGCGCCCCCTGCCCCGGCGCCGAGCACCGCGCGCAGCGGCTGCAACGCGCAGATGGCGATCGCCAGCCCGATCGCCGACCACAGGATCGCGAGCCGCATCGCCTTGAGGGCCGGCGTCTCGGGCGCGGCCATCGGCGTCCTGAGAATATCGAGCCACATCATGCGCCCGCTCCCGACATCTCGATCTCGCTGATCTTGAGCACCTGGCCCGCCGGTTCGACCACGGCGGGGACGCGCGCGATCCCGAAATGGCTGGTGAGCTTGCCCTGCTGGTCGAAGAAGAAGCGGCGCTTCTTCTCGCCCATGCGGTTGAACGGCGAGCCGGCGACGAAGATGATCTTGGCATTCTGCGCGGTCCACCGCTTCAGCGCCCAGTCGACCTGCGCATCGTCGCGGCCGTCGATAAACACGAGGTCGGTCTTCATCGCGACGAACGACAGCGGATTGACCCGCTGCCCGGCGCGCGCGACGAGCCGGCCCTTCTGGTCCTGGATGTCCTGATCGAGCACGATCGTCGGGTCGAACGTCCAGCTGCGGCTCTCGCGCACCGCGCCGATGCCGGCGACGGGGATCGGGTTGCGGACACGTTCCTCGGTTTTTTCACGCAGCGCCGTCTGCATGCGCTCGATGCCGCCATTGGCCTGCAGCGTCTTCAGCCGGGTATCGATCGTCGCCAGCAGATCCGGCTCGGCGATCGCCCAGGTCTGGCCCATCACGCCGTGATCCTTTGCGAGCGCGCCCTGCACGATCGGCCAGGACGACGAGGCAACCAGCGCCACGCCCAGCGTTCCGCCGAAAAGGCCCGCGCGCCGGATCACAGGATCGGCGTCCCGGTGCCGATGATCTGCTTCGCGCAGGCAAAGCCGATCTCGCCGTAGCGGCTGTCGAACCCGTCGGGGTGTGCGGTGCCGACATAATAGCAGCCCTCGGGAACGCGCCCGACCGGTCCCGGCGTCAGCACCTCGCCGAAGCGCGAGCGCGGCTTCATGTGCGCGACGCGGACGCCGTCGACATAGACCCATTTCCCGCGATGCTCGACCAGCGCCCCGGCCTCGCCGATCACGCGCTTGCCGAACGGTCCCGAATCCGGTCCGAAGTGGCGGCGCACCAGCTCGCCCTCGGGCGGCGCGAAGAACACATAGTCGCCCTTGGCGGGCACGCGGCCGCGCTGGATGAAGAACGCCCAGTTGGGGAGGCTCTCGCTCGCGTTTATCATGAAGACGTGCGTCTCGCGCCACGCGGCGATCGAGTTGTAGCCGCCCCACACGATCCCGAGCAGCGCGACCGCGCTCCACTGGCGGACCCGCTTGACGATCAGCGCCTTGCGGGCCGCGCGGTCCCCGGCGACGTCAACCGCCGTGGGAGCCGCATGACCGACCCGCGCCAGCGCCTCAGTTGCCGCTGCCATCGACCCCTCCCGGCGCGGACTGGGTGACCGTCGCCTCGACCGGCGAGACCGGCGCAGGCCCGAACGGCGAAGCGGTCGGGACCGCCGCCCCTGGCGCGGCCGGCGCGACGTTCCCGGAGGCTTGGGGAAGCATCGCACCGACCGCGGGACCGGCCGGGGTGTTCGGCGCGGCCGCGGGGAGCGGCACGCGCGCGAAGACCGCGCGGCGGATCTGGTCGGTGATATCGGGGACGTTCTTCGAGAGGACCGCCTCGCCGACGAGGACGGTGGTGCCGCTCGCGCCGACCTTCTTCATCTCGTCGTCGAGCGCGGACATGAAGGCCTGGGTCTGCGCGGCCACCTGTTGGGGCTGGCCGTTACTGTGGCTCTGCGCCTGGACATATTCCGAGACGATGCCTTCGAGCCGGACGCTCGCCATCGGCACGGTCGCGGGCGGGGCAAGGAGATGCTTGGTCACCCACGCCCCCCAGAGCAGTACCGCGACCGCCAGCGCGACCGCGACATAGGCGATGACGGGCAGGCCCTGCGGCTTGCGGCGATCCACCTTGTCCGCGACCGGACGGCGCGGTGCCGCACCGGCAGCGTCATCACGGGGTGCCGGGGCCGGAGCGGACGGTTGCACCGCCGCGGACGCGACCTCGGGACGATCGAGAACATCAACCATGACGGGGGCCTTTCGTGGAAGTGATGATCGCGCCGAGCAGGCGCACGCGGGTCACGGCGACGATGCCGAACGCGACCAGCCACACGACGAACAGCTGGTCGCCGAACGCCGCGCGGCGTGCCTGGTCGGCCGCGACGAAGCGCGTGCCGAGGTTGGCGACCTGCGAGAAGAAGCCGAGCGCGGTGAAGTCGCCTAGCATCAGGAAGAACAGGATCGCGACGCCGAAGGTCGCGAGCAGCGTCATCGCCATCCAGCCCGACACCCGCAACAGGATGTAGCAGGCGTCGCCGATCGCGCGCGTGCCCGTGCGTTTCCAGTCGGTCGCGGTCGGCGTACGCCAGTCGCGCTCGTGCGTGAAGGCGTTCATTCCGCCGCCTCCACCCAGGGCTCGCCCGGAGGATTGTCGCGATATTCCTCGGGGAAGGCGACGCGTTCGATCGCCTCGTCCATCGAACAGCCGAGGTCGATCAGATGCTCGATATCGGCGAAGGTCTGCGGGCTGGAGGAATAGAGCGTCGCCGAATATTTATCGAGGACGAGCCGCCCGACCGCCATCGATTCCGGCCCCTTGATGAGGATGTCGGAATATTCCGCGCCGTTGCGCTTCAGCGAACGCAGCAGGCTTTCGGTGTAGGGGTCCATGTCGAAGCGGCCGTGCTTCTGGAAGTCCGAGATCGTGTCGGGCTTCTGCATCAGGATGACCGACCAGTCGGAGTTCTCCAGCGCCGCGAGGCTCCCTTCCGACTTGTAATAGTCGTTGAGGCTCTGCGTCGCGGTGATGAGCGAGGCGCCATATTTGCGGCAGGTTCGGCTGTAGGTCTCGACGAAATCGGCCATCGACCCACCGCGCAGCATCTGCCACGCCTCGTCGATCAGCAGCGCCTTGGGGATCTGGCGGTCCATGCGGCGCATGGTCTGCGACGACATGAACATGATCGCGGTCAGCACGACCGAGCGCAGTTCCTCGCGGCTCGACAGATCCGAGAGTTCGAACACCGTTAGCGCGTTCGACATGTCCACCGACGCCTCACCGGTGAAGAAGCTGCCGTAGGTGCCCTTTCCCGAGAACGGGAACATCGCGATCGCGAGATCCGTCCCCTGCACAGAGCCGTCGGAGCCGAGCGCCTCGATCACGTCGTCGACGCACCCTCCCCTGCCCTTGGCCTCCCACACCTGGTTGACCGCACGATCGATCAGACCGCGCTCGGTGTCGTTGAGCTTGTCGATGTGACGGCCCATCTGCCCGATGATCGACTTGAGCATCGCCAGCGCGTCGACGAGATAATCCTCGTCCTGCGCCACCAGCGTCTCGTCGATCATCGAGAACGGATTGAGGCTGAACCCGTCGCGCAGGCGAAACTCGACGAAGTTGCCGCCCAGGCTCTTGGCCATATGCTCGAACGAGCGGCCGTCATCGATCACGATGATCTTGGCGCCCACGCCGGCGAACGCCGCGCACAGCTCCTGCAGCGCGACCGACTTGCCCGAGCCGGACTTGCCGAACACCGCGACATTGTGGTTGCCGGCCTTGTTCTCGAACGGCGACCAGAAGAAGGGCTGGCCGCGCCGCCCGATGAACATCAGGTGCGGCAGATGCCCGCCGAGATACTCGCCCTGGATCGGCAGCATATTCGCCGCGGTCGAGGTCAGCATCGTGCGCAGCCGCTTCATGCGCTTCAGGTCGCTGTCGAGCCCGTTGCCGAGCGTCATCGGCAGACACGACATGAACGCCATGATCTGGAGGAACCGCTCGTCGAGCAGGTCCCACCCGGCCGCCTTGTACATCGACTTGACGGTGCGCTCGTTAGCGTCCCCCTGCCCCTTCGGGCTGATGATGCCTACCGCATAATAGGCCTGCACCAGCTTCTTGCCGAGACGCAGCTCCTGGGTGACATGCTCCCATTCGCGGCTCTGATCCTTCAGCTGCGGGAGCAGCCGCGCCGACTTCGAGTCCGCCAGGCTCGACGTGCGCATGAACTTGTAGCCGGCCTTCGACGAGGCGGCCTGTTCGTCCTGGTAGCACAGGCATAGCGACGTGAGAGTCGGGCACCCCGGGCGCAGCTTGTCGGAGAACATGTCGCCGATCAGCTTCTGCACGTCCCACGGCGCCCAGCGGTTCGGCAGGTTCCTGACCGAGAAGAAGCGATAGTCGAACGTGTCGGGCCGGATCTCCTGATACTGCGTCTCGCCCGACAGGTTCGTCACCGCGCGCAGCGGCTCGACCGATACCAGCAGGCGGTCGGCCTGGACGACGGTCTGGACGTCGCGCCGCACGCATTGGTCGGCGATCGGATCGAGTTCTGAATATTCCGAGACGTGGTCGGAGACGTCGAACGCCGGCGCGGTGATGTCGTCGATCAGCGCGATCAGATCGACCGGCTTCAGCCGGGTTGCCGGCATGTCGATCGACTGCAGCGTCGAGACGATGCTGTCGCGGACGCCGGTCAGCTCCTCCGGTGTCGCCTTCCCGCTACGGATCGAGACCGACAGGAAGATGCGATGGTTGCGGACGTGGAACGGTCCGTCCTTCGACATCGATACCCATGCGCCGTGACGCAGGAACGCCGACCGCCGCTCGGCGATCTTGCGATGGATGCCGCCCGCCTTGTAGCGCGGCAGCGCATATTGCGCGATCAGCGCGCCCACGCGCGGGCTCTGGAATGCGAGCAGCTGAACCCGCGCGCTGGGCGGGACGCTCTCTGACAGCATCTGCGCGATGATCTCGCCGGTGCGTTCGTCCGCGCCCATCAATGGCGCGAGTTCCAGCGCGAACGCGATGCTGTCGGTCTGGTAGAACAGGTCGTGCCGCGCGTCATAGCTGCGATACGGCAGCCACTGCGACAGCATCGGCGCGCCATGCGAGGGTGTTCCCTGGTCGGGTGCGCGCGTATCGCCGAGCAGGCGGGCTATGAAGCCGGTCTTCGCCATGACGATCAGTCCTCCACGCGCGGCGAGAAGGTCGCTGGGCGGTTACCCGGCGTGCTCGACGCGAGTTCGGGCGAAGCCGGCTTTTGCGTCGCGGCGATCGGCACACCCTTGCCAGCAGCCGCCTCGCGCGCCTTGGCCCGCGCGGCCGCGACCGCCGCCGCGCTCGGTGCGCCGACCGCGCTCGCCGCACCTGCGGCCGCTGCCGGGGCGGCGACCTGGGCGACCTCGGCAGGCACCGGGGGAAGCGGGGCGATCGGCGCGCCGAGCTGCGAGAGGATCTCGGGGCTGACGTTGAGCGTCTGCGTCGCGGCGAGCGCGGAGCCGTGGCCATCGGTCGCCGCGAGCCACTGGCCGTTGTCGACCACCGCCTGCACCACCGCGGTCTCGTGGAACCGCCCCGCCGCGTCGACATGCGAGGGGAACACGATCCGCAACACCTTCTGCGGCCCGACCCCCGCCGCCTGCGCCGGCACCGGCGTCGAGGCATAGGCGATCCGCTGCGTTCCCCCGCTGTTGCGCGCGGGTGCCTGGTACGGGCCTGCCGGATGATAGCCGCTGTCGCCGGTGATCTCGGCCAGCGCCTTGTCATCGATGACGGTCGCCGGCGAGCAGCTGCCGCCCTCGGGCGCGCCGCACGCGAACTTGCCCGAGATGTTGGTCCCCAGCGTGGTGCAGCTGGCGAGCAGTCCCAGGCTCGCGGTCGTCGCCAGCGCCGCAATACGCTTCTCGCGGGCGTGCGGGCGATAGTCGGAAACCGGGCAGGCCGGCAGGCGGATCACGGATCGGGTCACGACTTGGCTCCCTTCAACCATTCGACGAGCTGTGCCTTGGGCTTGAAGCCCTCGATCACCGCCCCGTCCGAGCGGACGATGACGGGCGTCCCGTTGATGCCGTGCGCCTTGGCGAACGCCTCGTTCTCATCGAGACCGCTGGTGTCGCACTTCGCGCCTGCCGGGACCGGGTTCTGCGCATAGGCCGCGCGGACCGCCGCATGACGATCGCGGGCGCACAGCACCTGGTCGGCGATCTCGCGGCTTCCCAGCACCGAGATCGGGCGCTCGATGACGCGCACGTTCATCGTCTCGAGCGYCTGACTGAGCG
>QDFQ01000024.1 GCA_003075315.1 Arthrobacter sp. TPD3018
CCGCCGGTTTGCAACCGAGCGGGGTCTGGAGTCGAGTGATGACCTTGGATCTTTGGGACTGACGCCCACCCCCCGGCAGAAGGCCGATGTTGCTCGGCGTATGCGAGCAGGCGGCGCGACCTTTGCAGACGCTTGGTCGCTTAGTTTCGTGAAGGATAAATATGGGGCCGCCACGACCCATTGGCGAAAGCTAGAAGATCGCGTGCACCGCGGCGTCGGCAATCCATGCCCGCTCCTCCTCATTGGACTACCCAGCTCAATCGTCACTTTCGATGAGCATCTCGACGTGGGCGCCATCGCCGAGGGCGAGGAGGAGCAGGAGATCCTTGCTGAGCCTATTCAGCCGCTTCCGCCACCAGCCCAGCCCTAGAGTGATGGGCATACGTCGGCCAGGAAGGGGTATATTCCTCGTCCGCCTGGTTGCCCCATACGGTCCAATCCGGCCGCGTTCCACGCGAGAACATCTCCAAGAACGGGCCGGGGCTGCATTCCTCAATCAGCGGATATTGCTCGTCAGGCTTACGGCTGTGCTCCCGCTTGCGGCTCTCAAGATAGTTCACCTGTGTCCGACCCGGATCAAGCGTGCGGGCGTTCTTGCCCCGGACGCCAAATAGGATCAGTTCTGTAACGTTGCGGAAATAGAATCCCACGCCCCGACCATCAGATCCGCCATCCTTGCGGATCTTCCGCCATACGATGTTGGATTTATACTCAAAGCCCCATTCCCGCATTACACGCAAGCCGTCCGGCAAGAGCGCATTAGGCACCCACAGGTAGAGGTGGGCGGTTGGCGCAACGCACTCCTGCACCGGTAGCTCGCAAATCTCGTCCAGCGTCATTGTCCCGTAGCGGTTTAGGCGGCGGTGCTCGGGTGCCACCTTCCCGGTACGGTTTTGAAACTGCCACGGCGGATCCGCCAGTACTGTTCTGAAATTGCCGCCCCCTGCGACGTTCAACAGATCCATAGCTGCCGGACTATAATCCGGTGACTTCTTGGACGCCTTGCGCTTGGATTCTGACATTAGGCTGCGTCCTCATTCTTAATCGATTTTGGCGCGCGACCCACATAGCCACGCAAGCCTCGCCGGATGACCTGACTCACTGTTTCGTCACGACTATCAGCAACTTGCCGTGCCTTTTGCGCGAGCTTCTTCGGCACCCGCACTGTTACAACGATATCGTCTGCCATATGCCTCTCCGGCGTACCATGTATGTTCTGGTATTGCCTTGTAATACGGATTGCAAGACGATTACCCTCACTTACGAGCCTCTTTGCCTACTGGCTCGACCGTGCCGGTGCACTGCACCGATTTTCCTGTCTTGTTGGCGCGCTTCTGACACGCCTCCAGCACCTCACGATTGGCGGTCACAATTCGATCACCCGCGGCGATGTTGGCGAAAGCGTCGGGCGCGCTTGCCCGCATGAGGCGCTGGCCGCCTTCCCACATCGGCAGGTCGAGCGAGCGTGCCGCCATCTTCTCCGGCCATTGCCAGCTCGCGGGCACGGCGCGCGCGACAATGCCGGCGAACACCGCCCACAGGATCATGCCGACCACAATCCCGCCGATCGCGCTCCACATCAGCCAGCGGTTCTGCTCATCGCCACGCCGCGCCGACACGACATAGCTGTGAAGCTGGCGCGTCACGTCCTCCAGGCCGGTGCGCGCCGTAGCGATCGTCTGCCGGTCTTCCTGGCGCGCCGTGCTTGCCGCCGCGGTGATCCGTCCCGCCAATAGCTCGGGCGTCATCGCCAGCATCGGGCTTTTGACCAGCATATCGACGCGCTGCGCGGTGGCGGTGATGTTGTTGGCGATCACGCCTAACGTCTCGGAATAGTCGGGCGGTTCCGGCACCTCCATGCGCTCGGCCGTCAGCCGCTCGACGGCACGGCGCATCAGCGTCACCTCGGCGCGCAGCTCTTCGAACGCCTGTGCGGCTTCATTCGGCCCTTCTTCATCCGTCACACGTCATCCCCTTATAGGCTCATGCCCCTGTCGCGCTCGCGGCCGATCCCGATCGACTGCTCCAGCGATTTCTCGATGCTCCGGCCGCGCTCCAGTTTCAGCTCCAGCTCGGGCGCGCGGCGCTCCAGCGCCTTCGCCAGCTCAGGGTCCCGGCGCAGGCCCTCGGCCATCGCGCCCATGCGCGTGGTAGCCTTCTCGGCCCGGACCTGGTCGCCGCCTGCCCGCTCGCGCGCCAGTCCCCGCCAACTCTCCACAAACCGGTCGGCGCGCGCGTCGGAGTCGAGCCGCACCCGGCGCTCCTCGGCCATCGCGCGCACCGCGCCGCCGGTCTTGCCCTCCGCCGCCTGCCCGATCAGCCCAGGATCGCGACGGAACGCGGAAGCGAGGTCGCGCGCAGCATCGGGCCGCACCTGGTCCAGCGCCTCGCCGGCGCGGCGCAACGCGCTCTCCTGATGCGGCAGCACCGGCAGCTCCTGCGCGCGCATCCGGCCTATGTCGGCCGACGCCCGCGCATAGCGTTCGATCGCCCTGGCCTGATCCGGCTTGCCGCCGCTCGCCGCGCCAGCACGATCCGGGGTAGGTGCCTTCTCCGGCGTGGCGGCAGGCTTGGGCCGGAAGCCCGCGAACATGTCCCTACCAAGTCGGTGTACCTGCACATCGCCATGCCGGCGGGCTGCGACCCTGCCCTCGGGCGAGCGGTCAGCAACTGGAACGCTCAAGGGTCGCGCTTCTACTATCAGTGGGACGCGGCGAATAACCTGACCACCACGCGAGGGACCGAGACCACGGCTCAGATCGTGACCGTGGAGGACGGCTATCCCACCAACTCGACCGCCCTCGCGTCGACCAACCTGTGGACCAGCGGATCGACCATCACCCAGGCAGACGTGATCGTGAAGGCCGATTACCTCTGGTATTATGGCGATGAGTCGGGTGGGCGGTTCCATTGCCCGTCTACTCGGTCGAGCCCTCCTTCCGGCTCGTTTGATTATGAGTCGACCATGACGCATGAGCTCGGCCATGCTTTGGGCTTCGGTGAAGCCAACAACACGGCGTGCGTCATGCACTATAGTCAGCCGGCGGGCGTGGTGCGTCGCACCCCGTGCTCGACGGAGACGACAGCGCTTCGCAACGCCTACGGAGTGCGGTGATATGAGGGTCGCGGTGTGGTCGGTAGCGGGATTGCTGCTAGTGTCCTGCTCGCCGAACGCACCGCAACCCGAGGTCCCGGCCGGCTGGAAGTCGGTCGGGATCCCTTCGTGCTGCACGGTCGCCATTCCATCAGATGCGACTCTGAAGGCGGGAAAGGACCCGGTAGACGATCCGGTGTTCCTGCTGCGCGGGCCGGGCTACGAAGGCATGTTCACAGTGACAGGCCGAGGATCGGCGCTGCCGATCGCGAGCTCCGGGACCAACTACAAAGCGGATCAGCTCACGCTCGACGGCCGCCCCGCAGGCGTAGCTTCCTACCGTGTCGCCGACCCGAACTATCCCGAGCGCCGCAGCCTTCTGTGGACGTTTGCTGGGCGGAACGACGGATCGGGGAAGAACCTGGTGCTTGATCTTTCCTGCAAGGAAACGGGTTGTGCCGTATTCCTGCCTATGATCGGCTCCCTCGACGCAAAACCATGAATACTCGCTGCCTTATGGGTCAATGCCGACCGGGAAGCCGATCCGGCTTGTCGGCCGGCTGGAGCGTTCGTTATGGGGCGACGACGACTTTGGCCGGTTCCAGCTAGACGACGCCGCGGTCATCGCAGTCGACGGGCCACGTTGAGGCGGGCCCGGCTGGGCCGAAGGTCGAGCCCACGGGTTGGGTAGGCGGGATAACGACGCAGCCGCTACGATCGGGGCGGTTCCTTTATACCGGCTGGGGCATGAAGAGAATCCTATCCCGACCATTGATCCCATTCGGGACGGTCGCGGCCAGCGCGCTTCGACTGGTTCAGTCGTAAACGTATATCTGTGCCCGCTCTATGCGCCACCCGCTGTTCGCAAAAGCCTTCCTTTCTGACGACCTTGCCGGCGGGCCATGACCGCACCGCATTTCTGCTGCCCGCCGCTTGTCAGAACTGTTCTGAAAACGTGCTTCGCAAAAGCGTCTGCCGGCGACGGGTTTGGAGAACCCACTGGTAGAAAGCGTGAGCATGACGCCTCGTTTGCAAGCAGCGCCGGATAATGGCGAGCACACTGGCAGATAATTTGAGCAGGTTGCCACGCGCCAGTGGCAGATAGCGTGAGCAGAAAATCTGGCTGTTTGCGAGCAGGCGCCGTTATGATTGCAAGCGCCTACAGATATTGCCGCTGGCGATCACGATCTCGATCCAGGGCCAGTGCTGTGCGACATGACGCGCCAGCGCAAAGCCGTTGATCGATCCCGGCATCTCGACATCGGAGAACAGCAGGATGGTGTTGTCGGCCTGCTCCTCCAGCAGCACGATCGCGGTATCGCCGTCCATCGCCTCATGACAGCGAAAGCCGGCGTCCTCCAGGATCAGCGTCATGTCCATCAGGATGATCGGGACGTCATCGACCGCGAGCGCGAAAGGTACGGTCGACGTGTTCATCACCTCTACAACCGCCTGTATCCATAATCGCTCCCGCGACCGGCACGATGCTGCCGCCAAATCGTTGATGGCCTGACGGAAATTCGAGGGAGAACATCGAATGCGTAGCCTGGTTGCTGTGTTCACGGTCGGGATATTCGCGATCGCGACCCCTGCCGGCGCGCAGGACATGCCCGGCGCAGTCGATCTGGGCGCGCAAGCGCGCACCCAGGTTCAGTCAGCGACTGCTCGTGGCTATGCCGAACGGGGCGGGGCGGCGACCGCGCGAGGTCCGAACGGGGTGCCACTGTCCGCTCGCGCGAAAAGCTATTGCGACAGCTATTCCGCACGGTTGCGCCAGTACGGCGCGAAGGATGGGCGAGTGATGAAGCTGGCAGCGGCCTGCCGGCAGGCAGGCTATCGCTATTGATCTCACCGCGCGATCGGCACCTGATCGATCCGCGTGGTCCAGGACGGGCTCTTGAAAGCACGCTTGGTGTCGTAGCTCTTCTGGCCAAAGCCCTCGGAGGCAAGCCGCATCGTGTTGCGGCCGAACCGCCCGTTGAGCCCGTCGATCGCGGCGAGCAGGGCAGGGGATCGCGGATCGGGCACCGCGAACAGGTCGGCCTGGTGCGCGGTCATCGGCTCCAGCCCCTCGAGCATGACGCCGCACTTGGTGTAGACGCCGCCAGTTTCGTACATGACATCCGCCATGCGGCCCGCCATACCGCCGATCACGCGCGGATCATTGGTCGCCGGCGACAGCCGCGCTATGCGCGAGGCGGACGGCGCGTTGGGCTTGAACCGGCTTCCGTGGGCAAAGGCGATCAGGCGGGTGGCAGCGAGATCCTGCGCGCGGATCTTCTCGGCCGCGCGGACCGCGCGGCGCACCATCGCCTCGCGCAGCGCCGCGACCTCGCGCACCGGCTCACCGAAGCAGCGGGTCACCGCGGTCGCCTTGGACGGGGGCGGCTCCGGCTCGAAATCGGTGCATTCGACGCCGTTCAGCTCGCGCACGAGCCGCTCCAGCACCACCGTCCCCACGTCGCGCGCGACCTCCGGGGGGAGGGCGGCAAGATCGGCCGTCGTCCTGACGCCGAGCGGTCGCAGCCGCTCGGTCATCGCTCGCGCGATGCCCCAGACCTCCTCGACCGGCCATTGCGCGAACAGGCGCCGCCGCAGCTCGATGTCGTGCAGGTCGACCACGCCCTTCCAGACCTTCTCCGACGCCTTGGCGAGGGCGTTGGCAACCTTGCTCAGCGTCCGGGTCGGGCCAAGCCCGATGCGGATCGGCAGGCCCGTCGCACGCTTGACGGCCGCGATCACGCGGTGCGCGGCCGCCACGTCGCCCAGGCCGTTCGGGAGCACCGGCAGGCGAAAGAACGATTCGTCGATCGAGTACACCTCGACCGTGCAACTGTGCTCGGCGAGGACCTGATTGAAGCGACGATTCATGTCGGCATACAATTCGTAGGAACTGCTGCGGTATTGGATGCCATGCTCGCGGACGATATCACGAATCTTGAACATCGGCGCACCCATCTTGATGTGCAGCGCCTTGGCCTCCTCGGAGCGCGCGATGGCGCAGCCGTCCCCGTTACTCAGCACGATGAGCGGTTTATCGCGCAGCGACGGGTCGAATACCCTCTCCGACGAGCAATAGAAGTTGGAGACGTCAGCGATCGCCCACATGGCGGTCAGCCCTGCAGGTTGCGCACGGAGGCGCGGACGACGCCCCACACTTCGACACTCTCATCCGCGATCACCGCGTCGTAGCGCATCCGCGCGTTGCGGGCCTCGAGGACCGGCTTGCCGTCGCGCCAGACCAACTGGCGGATCACGAAGCCCCCGTCGACCACGGCGATGACGATGCGGCCGCTAACCGGCGTGGCGTCGCGATCGACCACCACCACGTCGTCATCATTGATTCCAGCGTCGATCATGGACTGTCCGCTGACCCGGAACACGAAGCTGGCGGCGCGGTCGAGGCGCAGCAGCGCCACGAGATCGATCGCGGTTTCCTCCCAGTCCTGGGCAGGCGAGGGGAAGCCAGCGCCGGCCGCGCTCACCACCCTCAGGCGAAACGCTGGCGGCAGATCGGCGATCGGCATCGGTTGGGACAGGGGAATCACACACGCGGACATGCGCGCATGATATGCTGGATAAGAACATGAAGGGAACGAGATTTTCCTTTTGTTCTCATTTCGCATGACTCATAGAGTCATGGATGCCGATCCGCCCCGAAAACCGCTGGCTGTACCCGATCGACTGGCCGCTGCTGTCGGACCAGATCCGGTTCGTGCGGGCAGGAGGGCGCTGCGAACGCTGCCGGCGACCGCATCTTCGGCACGTCGCGCATCTGGGCGATGGGCGCTGGTGGGATAGCGAAGCGCGATGCTGGCGATCGGGAGAGGGGCGACGGGTGAAGGTCGGCGACCTCTTCGCGCTCGACGTCGTGCGGATCACCTATGTCGTGCTGGCCTGCGCGCATCTGGATCATGATCCTGGCAATAGCGCGCCGCGCAATCTCGCCGCGCTATGCCAGCGATGTCACATGCTCCACGATGCCGAGGAGCATCGCTGGCAACGCTGGTGGAATGCGTTTCGGCTGCGCGCGCTGCAGGATCTTTACGAAGATCCGCGACACGCTCGCGCGCGAGAACGACGGCGCGGCTAACTCGCGACTGACTGGCAAGCCTTAGCTGCGAAAAAGCCACGTCAGTCTCTGCAAGAACGATGCCGGAAATCTGCTAAGCCATTGATTTAACATAAGATATATTATCGAACAAAACAGGAACGTGGCTTGTGCCGGCTTGGCAACAGCGGCTTAACCAGCGGCCGCACTCTTAACTTGGCTCAATAGTCGAGGTTGCGTTTTTCCATCTGTGCGGCCGCGAGGTCCGCGACCGGACCAGCGCCTTCGGCCAGCTCGTAGATCGCTATCACAGCCCTGTCGTCGAGACGCTCGACCATTGCCTGGACCGCTGACCAGTTAGCCACGTCGAGCGCGACCGTCGTGCTTTCGTTACCGGACACGGCGATCGGCCGCATCAGCCATCTTCGACCAGCGATCGGCCGAATGCAGCATACGGTCCCTAGCATGGGGCAGAACGAGCTGCTGGGCCTCGGCAAGGTCGGCCGCTGCCCTCGCGCGGTAGTCGGCTGCGGTATCGGCCATGAAGTCCCCTCAGTTTAGGCCAGCGTTCTAAAACCCTGGCCCGTTTATCACTTGCCGTTCATCCGATCGCGGACCGCCTTCGCCGGCGCGAACGTCAGCTTGCGTGACGCCGCGATCGTGATCGCCTCGCCCGTCGACGGGTTGCGCCCCTGGCGCTCTGGGGTGTCCTTCAGCTTGAACTTGCCGAACCCGTTGAGGCTGACTTCCTCGCCGGTCGCGACAGCCGCGGTGATGTTCGCAAGGATCGCATCGATGACCTTCCTGGCGTCCGCCTTTGCGAGGCCATGGGTATTGGAGAGCTGTTCGGCCAGATCGGATGTCGTCGTCATGAACACGTCCCGGTGGTGAATGATTGGACCGGCCTTAGCCCGGTTCACGTCGCGCCGCCATCGGGAGTTGCCTCCTGCGCGCTCATCTCGCCCTCATAGGGGCGGACGAGCTTCAGGGCGTCTTCATAGCTGCCGTCGAGCCATGCCGTGAAATCGCGAGGGTGAAGGATCGCCGGCATTGCCTTGGGATGCCAGGGATCGACGGTGGCGTTGGGAGAGGTGGTGCAGAAGGCATAGGCATCGCCGCGCTCGGTCGGCCGCCACAGACCGGCGAAGAAGGCGATGGGCTGGTCGGGCAGCGAAAACCACATCTGGCGGGGTTTGCCATCGTCGCCCGTCCCGCCGTCGGGATGCGGCTCGGCGAAGTGCGTGAACGGGACCAGGCAGCGCCGATCGGGATTCGCGATCGACGGCTTCCACATCGACGATGCGAGATTCCGCGCATTGGTGACGAACTTGTCCAGCTTGACCGCCGGGTCGCGCTTGCTCGCTACCTTGGTCGGGAAGCCCCATTCCATCGCGACCGGTTCGAGCGGACGGTTACCCTCCCCTGCCCGCCTGACGACCAGTCCGTAGCGCGCTGTCTTCTTGCCCGTCGGGAAGATCTCGCGCGGCACCGGGTAGGTCTCGTCCTCGGGATAAGGCGGCTCGAATCCGACCGCCCGCATCACCGCGGCCTGTTTGGCGCTCAGGCGATATCGGTTGCAGATCGATCGGCTCCTTCATCGTGCCCAGGTTAGAAGAACTCCCGGCCACCACGATACTCGCGCCAGGCATTATCCCATTTCGTGCCGACGTCGCCACTAACCGGCCGCGCGCCGACGTCGAATCCGGCCATCACGTCGTCGATATGCGGTGCCGGCGCCGGCGTGTTGAACGGCGCGATCCCGCGCGCCTTCAGGTGCCAGACATAGGCGCACTCGTGATCGGTGACCGGCGCGGCCTTCCCCCACGCCACGTCCTGGAACTGGCGCTGCGCCGCGCTCCTCGGCCGGCGCTCGCGCAGACGCAGCGCATCGTAGAACAGCAGATGCTCGCGCAGCAGCGCCTCGTAGCGTTCGATCGTGCGCGGGTTTTCGCCGTCCTGCTCCACCGTGCCCACTCCGTCAGTACGGGTGAAAATCCTCGCCAAACTCAATCCGATATGCTAGGCTTTGCAAGCCTAATTCTGACCAGCACGGTCAGCCACGGATTGAGGAAGGAGCGGCCATGTTGAACCACGAACCTGGCCAGATGGACTGGGATCGGTTCCCAATCG
>QDFQ01000025.1 GCA_003075315.1 Arthrobacter sp. TPD3018
CGATGGAGGTGGTCGATGGGCATCGATGATCGCGACTATATGCGCGATCGCTACCGCAAGCGGCAGGGGCTCGATCCCGGTGCGACGCAATGGAACGATCGCAAGGCACGGGTCGAGCTGAACCGCTTCGGGTTCAGGAAATCGGTGCCGCTGGGGAGCGCGAGCTGGATATCTGGCGGATCGAAAGGGTCGTGGTTCGAAGCCAGGAACAGGGGCCACGATTATCAGCGCGGTCGATGGCGGCCCCGCCCGCGCTTCACGCCGGCCCCTTACTGGCAGGCGCTGGGCGTCGGTGTTGCCATCGCACTGGTCCTTGCGGCCTGGGCCGGGCAGGGCCAGATCAAGCGCGCAACCTCCAGCCTGTTCGCGTCAATCGTGGGGACGAACACCGGTTTTCCGGAATCGGGAACGGTCGCCGTCTCCTCCAGCGTCGACCTGCGAACCGTCAGAAGCCACCTGACCATTCAGGGTGCGGCAGACAATAGCATCGTCCAGCTGCTCGATCCGGCGACGGCGAAGAACCGGCTGTCGGTCTATGTCCGCGCCTTCGAGCGTGTCACCGTGCCAGCCCCGCTCGGCCAATATCGCGTCCGCTTCATCCACGGCCGCGAATGGGCAGATTCTCGGACCTTCTTCGGCAAGGGCACGCTGCACGACGAGGTTGCCGGCGTGATGCTGTTCACGCGACGGGTCGGGCACACGCTCGATCTTCGTCTGGGGGCCGACAGCAATCTCGTGGTCCGGCACATCGCCGCCAAACCGGCCTCGATCCAGTGACACTGTCCTTCATCCACGCGCGGGGATTTCGCATCGCACCGCCAGGACCGGCCCCCGCGCGCCGGCACGGCGATCAACCGGGACAGGAGACATGAGCAACTGGGATTTCGAGGAAATGGGCGAGTTCGGCTCGGATGCCGACGCAGACCGCTGGGCGAAGCGCAACAACATCGCCCCGCAGGATGTCCGCATTCGCCGCAAGGGGGACGGGGTTGAGCTGGAGGTCCGGCGCTCGGCGCTGGGCGACAGCAGCGCCCGCCACGATGACCGTCGCGACGGCCGACGCAACGGTTTCTTCTGAAAACGGCCAGGGAAGGAGTACACACGATGAAACTGAAGATGATCGCCGCGCTGGGGCTTGCCGCCCTCTCCGTGGCCTTGCCGTCGGCCGCCAGCGCGCAGTCGTCGGCGCCGGTCCTGCTCGCGATGGCGAGCTTCGCCGGAAGTCATGCCGGCACCGATGCCGCGCGCGAGGTCGAGGCGAAGAAGGCGCGCTATCGCGCGCACGCGCTTCACAACGGCAAATGCAAGGACTGCGCGGACTGTCCCGACTGCAAGGACTGTGACGAAGCCGCGAAGAAAGTTGCGGCGGACGAGGAGCGTGCCGGGATCTGCGATCCCGCAGCGCATGCGAAGAAGGCGGGCGCCGGTGCTTGATCGCACCCGCATGCTCGTCGTGACGGCCGCGCTCGCGGCCGTCACACCTTCAATGGCCCACGCCCAGAAGCTGGGGCAGGGCGGCACCGGCGTCGACGAGACGACCGCCGTGCCGCAATGCCAGGTGCCGCTCGGCGTTGCCGCGCTGGTTGAGGAGAAGGCCGCCAACCCGGCCGATGGCCTGTCGCCGCAACTGCAGGCGCTCATGCGCATGGCGGAGATGCAGAACGGCGGTTCGACCGCGCGCGTCGACGCGCTGCCACTGGTCAAGCTGATGATCGCGCGATCCAATTGCTTCCGCGTCGCCGATCGCGGCGAGGCGTTCAGCGCGCTCGAACGCGAACGCGCGATCAATGGCGGGACTGCCACAACCCGGCCTGTCACCAAGGCGGATTATCTGATCGAGGTGAAGGTGGTCTATTCCGACGCCAAGTCGCGTGAGAGCGGGGGCGGGGTCGGCGGTGTGTTCGGCGGGGCGGTCGGGCTCAAGTCGAAGACACTCGAAAGCCAGGTGCTGATGACGCTGGTCGACGTGAACACCGGCATCCAGGAAGCGGTCGCCAGCGGGTCGGCGCGCAAGAAGGATATCGGCGTCGTGGGCGGTGGGCTGTTGCTCGGCCTTGGCGTGGGTGCGCTCGGTGGAAGCTACGCCTCGACCGACATCGGCAAGATCACCACGCTGGCGACGCTCGATGCGTTCCGCAAGCTGATCGAGGATGCACGGCCACGGCTCGAGGCGAGGCTGGTGCCGGCCAAGCCGCCCGCAATGGTGCCTCCCGCCTCCGCGCCGCTACCGGCGCAGGCGGTTCAACCGCTGCCGCAGCCAAATCCGGGAACGCCGAAACGATGATCCGCAAGAAATCGACCCGCGCGGCCGAGATCGCATTTGCCGACGAAGTGATGGCGTCCGACGAGTTCGCGGCTCTCCCCGAGCGCGTGCGATCGACGGTGCGGAACCATCGCCAGGGGATGCGGGGCGAGCGCGAGACCGCCTATATGCTCGATCACCAATTCGGGCCTGACAACGACCGCAACCTGCTTATCCACGATCTGCGCCTGCCGGACGGGCAGGGCGGGTTCGCGCAGTTCGATCATATCCTGCTGTCGCGGGCGTCGCGCACCGCCTCGATCTTCGAATCCAAGAACTACTCTGGCCGGATCTCGAAGAACGAGCATGGCGAATGGATGGTCTGGTATCGCTCGCAACGTCAGCCGCAGAACATCCCCAATCCGGTCGAACAGGCCAAACGACAACGCAAGGTGCTGCAGGCGTGGCTGAAGCGAAAAGGGCATGACAGGGCGTTCGCGGAGGTCGGCGTATTCGTGTCCGTTCCGCCCACCGCGATGATCGACCGTTCCAAAATCGGCAGCGACGAGCCGATCTACAAATGCGACAACCTTTACAAAGCCTGGGTGCCGTTCGGCGGGTCATCGCCCCTGGGACGAATGTTTTCGACCGGCGTCACCGCCGCGCAGATGGTCGAGATCGCCGACCAGCTCATCGCCGACCATGTCCAGGAGGGCGATATCTATACCCGCCTCGGCATCGTTCCTGACAGCACGGACGCCGCCGATACGTCTCATACCGGCGACCCGTCTGGGCCGATCAACATGCCCATCGTCCAGGCCGCGTCTGTGCCGGAATTGCCGCCGTACGTCGAGGCAGAGCCTGTCACTGTTCATCCGGCGCAAAGTCCCTCCACATCGGTAGCGGTTGAATGCACCGTTTTGGAGGTATCGCCCCCTGCCAAGGCGGTTCCCGTCAAGGCGGGCGCACCTATCGAGGTATGCGCCGGGATCGTCGAGCGGACACTGCCAGATGGCCGCATCGCATTCCGGGCCGCGCGCGACGATGAGATCGGCAGGGAGGTTCTTTCCGCGTTGTGCAAGGGCAAGGCGATCTGGAACCCGAGATTCTCCAACTGGATCTGCGTGCCCGACGTCGCCGACGTGATCCGGGCTGCACTTCCCGATGCGATCAGGGTCGGCCACGTCGCATGAATATGATCAGCCTGCCCCGGCCCGAATGCCCGTATTGCCATGAGGCGATGCGCCGCTGGCCGCTGGGGCAGCACATGCTGGTCTGCGACACCTGCCGCCGTCCGATCGTGCGCTACCTCGCTGCGCCCTCGCGTCGGATCTTTCGGCTGCGCCCGCTCTACAGCGTCATCAACGCCATCGCGCTGTTCATTCTGGTCGCGACCTTTCTCGCCATCGTGATCGCCCGCGCCGACATCCGGCATATCATGCTGGCCGTCGCGATCCCCATCGCGATGTTCGGCGCGAGCGATATCGGCGATGGCTGGCTGTCCTGGCGTACCTCGCTCGATCGAGGGTGGAACCACCTTCGCAAGGGTCGCAAGGCGCGGCTGATCGGGCTGGCACGCGCAGCGTTCGGCATCGCCGGCTGTGCTGTCGCCATCTTCGGGCTACTTGCCTACGGCGACATGACCACTCCACGAAAACCGCTTGCCCATCAGGCTGGTCGGCCATGATTCCCTTCTGCCTGATCCTGGGCGACAGCACCGCGGTCGGCACGGCGCAGGCATTGGCAGCACAGGGCATACGCTGCGAGGTTCATGCGCGCGTGGGTGCCGGTTCGGCCGAGATCGAGCGGCGGGTGAGGGGCGCTTCGGCCGCCACCGTCGCCCTCATCGCACTCGGGTCGAACGATGCCGCCAGTCCGGCGCTCCCAACCAACCTTCTTGCGCTCAGGCGGCGAACCACCGCCGTCAAGGTGGCCTGGCTTGCCCCCTACGACCTGCGCGCGTCATCCATTGTCACGTCGATCGCGGCACGTTTCGGCGACACCGTCATCCCGCTGCGGGCGCAACCGAGCCGGGATGGCATCCATCCGGTCAGCTATCGCCCCGTCGCCAAGTCGCTGCGGTGGGGGGCGGTCGCCCCCTTCAGAGCCGGCGTAGCGCCGGCGCCGATCGCGCGCGCGACCGTGCTGGTGATGAGCAGCCCACTCGGGTCGTGATCGCCATCTTCATGCCGCGAGCATCGGTCGCCGGAACCGAACGGCTCGACTCAATCCCGCTGGAACAAATCCGGCCCATATGACAGGCTGAACGTCATGGACCATCGCATCACCCACACCTGCGGCCATGAGCAAACCCATTTCATTGCCGGGTTCGCGTCGCAGCAGGAGCGCAAGGCCACCTGGCTGCGCACGACGGTCTGCGGCGCGTGCTACCGCAAGCAGCGCCAGGAAGAGAACGAGCGCGACGCCGCGGCCTCGCAACAAGCCGTTGCCCATCTGTCGCTGGCGCCGCTCAACGGCTCGGAACGACAGGTCAGCTGGGCAACGACCATTCGCGCGAAACGGATCGCCTTGCTGCGCAAGGATCAACCTCTCGATAGCGTCGAAACCGGCGCGGCGCTGCTCGGCATCGCGGACGCCAAATGGTGGATCGACAACCGCGACGCGACCGACGCGCAGTTGCTCGCCTCGGCAGGGGTGGCTCAGGCTCCCGGCTGAACCGGCGTCGTCACCGCATTCTTCAGCGGCGCGGGCTTCTTGCCGTCAGGCAGCGTCCTGCGGAGGTGCTCGTGGACGATCGCAGCCGAGAAGGGCTTCGGGATGAACGTCGCCTTCTCGGGCATGTCACCCGGATTGGGACGGATATTTGTAGGGGCTTGCAATCGTAGCGGTGTCTGCTCGCCAACAGCGCTATTTCCTGCTCACGCTATCTGCCACTGGCGCGTGGCACCGTGCTCGAATTAGCTGCCAATGTGCTCGCCATCATCCGGCGCTGCTCGCAAACGAGGCGTCGCACTCACGTTATCTGCCAACAGCTTCGACCGCCAAGGGGAGGTCGATCAGACGGCCATAGGTTGTCCCGTTTCTCCATCTGCACCGGGCAGTTTCGGGAAAAGCCAATCGGGAACACATTTCGGGAAAATGGCGCCCTCGTTGCCATCGAGCGCGCCTTCCCGCCGTCAGCCGTCCCACGCGACCTTCGTTTGTGGGAAGGTCACAGCGTAGCCCGTGAGCGTCAGGGCGCGATATGCTCGGGCACCGCATCCTCGTGCGTCAGCCCCGCCGATCCGATGCTCCAATGTTCCAGATGCTTGTAGACGATCACCTTGCCCGCGAGCAGGTCGCCATGTCCCTCGCAGAAGCGTTCCAGTTCGCCGCGCTGGCCGATCAGCTCGACACACATGGTCAGGTGCGGATCGGAAATCTCGGAGCCGTTTTCCCGGATCGGACCGTGATTGCTGTAGCCGTAGTGGGTGTGATGCGCGACGGCGTTCATGATGCCGTCGCGCTTCGCCTGCGCGACCAGCTCCCGGTACAGCGGTTTGCGCGACCAGAAACTTCGCGCTCCCGCAGCCTTGTCGGACGGCTTCATGTAGATGCGGATCATCCCGATCTCGCCGGGCGTGACCTTGTGGGGCATCAGTTATGCTCCTTGACGGTGTTGGAAGGACGCCGGCTACGGCGGGATGCGCGGGCGTCGCGCAGCGTTAAGGTGCCGGTATGAGCGCGGGCGGGACGCTTGGGCACGGCGATCCGCTGCGACAGGTAAATGCCGTTATGGCCCGAGCAGATGTAGGCAACGAAGCAGGCCGCCGCGATCGGCACGGCATGGGTGGCGCCGAACAGCTCGATCCCCATGATCGTACAGGCCAGCGGCGTGTTGGCCGCCCCGGCGAACACGGCGACGAAGCCGAGCGCTGCGAACAGGTCGAGCGGCGCACCGAGCAGCCACCCCAGCGCGTTGCCGAGCGCGGCACCGATGAAGAACAGCGGCGTCACCTCGCCGCCCTTGAAGCCCGCGCTCAGCGTCACGACGGTGAACAGCATCTTGAGCGCCCAACTCCACCAATCGACCGGGCCGCTGAAGAAGCCCGCGATCGTCGGATCACCGGGGATGGCAGACCATACGCCCAGGCCAAGATAGGCGCGGGTGCCGACGATCCAGACGAGCGCGATGACCAGGACTCCGCCCAGGGCGGCACGGGCCGGTCCGTAAGGTATGCGGCGCTTGAGGAAGCCGCCGAATGCGTGGTTCGCTTCGGCGAAGACGAGGCCGGCCAGCCCGAAGGCGACGCCCGCGATCGTCGCTTTGAGGAGCATCAACGGCTCGACCAGCAGTGCGCCCGTGGCGGGGCCGGCATAGGCGATGTGATAGGGCGTGTGGTGGATGCCCCAGGCATGACACGTCCAGTCCCCAACCAGCGCGGCGAGCAGGCACGGTATGATGCCGCCATATTCGACGCGGCCGAGCGCCAGCACTTCAAGAGCAAACACCGCGCCTGCCAAGGGCGTGCCGAACACCGCGCCGAAGCCCGCCGCGACGCCGGCCATCAGCAGGATGCGAATACCGGATGCATCGAGACGGAACAGGCCGGCGATGGCACTGGCGAGACTGCCGCCGAGCTGCACGGCGGTTCCCTCGCGTCCCGCCGAGCCGCCGAACAGATGCGTCGCGATCGTGCCGAGGAAAACCAGCGGCGCCATACGGAGCGGCACGCCGCCCCCAGGTTCATGTATCTGTTCAACGATCAGGTTATTGCCGGCTTCGACCGAACGCCCTGCATGATGATAGAGAAGCGCGATCGCTGCCCCGCCCACGGGCAGAAGGTACAGCAGCCAGGGATAATCGAAGCGGGCCTGTGTGGCGGCATCGAGGCTCCACAGAAAAGCCGCGCACAATGTCCCGACCAGCGCCGCCATCGGCAGCAGGATCAGCGTCCAGCGAACCACCGACATGGCATGGTCGTGGCGGTCGCGAAAGAACGCCGCCACGTTGAACTCATGATACAGATTGCGAAACGTTGCGCGCACGATTCCTCCTTTGCTGCCTTGCGGCGCCAGGTAGGAATCATCGGCCCTTGCTAGGGCGGTTCGGTCAGATG
>QDFQ01000026.1 GCA_003075315.1 Arthrobacter sp. TPD3018
GCTCAAGACCCTCCGGGTTTTCCATAATCGTGCAGCCATCGATCCGTAGGTAAGTGGTGCGAAAAGAAGGGGCCCGGGCACGCAACCGCACCAAGGCCCCGCCCAAAGTTGCTACGCGCGACCTCTGCGGGCCTTTGGGTACAGCCGCGGGCATGTCAGCCCACGAACCCTACTTGCCGCGAATGGCGTCGGCCCTGTCTTCGGCTACATCGGCCTTCTGCTCGGCATCGCGTCGAACCTGCCTGGCCTGCTCTTCAAGAGCGTCGGCCTTCTCGTCGGCCGTACTGCGCAAGGCGTCCGCACGGTCCTCTGCAGCATCGGCACGCGCCTCGATCGCCGCATTGGCGCTTTCGGCGGCACGATCCTGTGCCTCGCCGGCCGTCTCGGCCGGACCGCTCGCCAGCGTGTCCTCGCTCGACACGACGCCCGCGTTGGCGTCCGCCTGTTCGCCGGCGTTCTCCCGCGGCCCATCACAGCCCGCGAGCAGCAGGCTCGCAACCAATACCAGGCTACCGAGCCGCCGCGTCATGCCTGCGTATCCACGTCACGAGTAGCCCCTAGCGATGTCGGGGTGACCGTCGGGGTCTCAGCCGATGCCGGTTTGTTGGCCTCCTCTTCGGCCTTGCCAAGCAGTCGCTGCACGACCTGGCCCGCCTGCTCACGCCCGCCAAGGCCGAACGCGAGGGCAAATGCCACCGCTATAGCGCCGAGGATCAGACCAAAAGCGAGGTTGATGATGTCATCGGCAAGACCCATGAACCGCAATCCAATCGCCGTTCCCAGGACGATGATGGCGACCTTGGTAAGCGACGCGGTGAACTCTGCTCCGGCACCCCCGGTCGCTTTGATCGTAGTCGAGATCAGGCGTGCGATCGCGACGGCCGCGGCGATGATAATCGCGCCGAATACCACCTGGCCGAAGAGTGTCAGCACTTCGGCCATGATCCGCGAACCATAGGCAAAGTTGAGCTGGCGGAATGCCTCCATCAGACCGAAAATGACGATCGCGATGAAGACACCTGACCCGATCAGCTTCGACGGCGTTAGCGACGCGGCCGTCGTCGCAGGCGAAGGTCGATCGGTCCCGGAAATCGGATCAGCGGCTCCCGACTGCGGGAACAGGCCGAGGGACTCAATTGCCTTGTCGACGCCGGTCGAGCCCAGGAACGAGGTAATGAGCTGCGAGGCAAATTTGCCGATGTAGTAAGCAAGCGTGATAATAATGCCTGCCGCGATCACATGCGGGATCGCATCAAGGATGATCCGCAGCATGGCAGTCGCTGGCTGCGAAATCGCCGCGATGTTGAGCGTGTCCAGGGCGGCAATCGCCACGGGGATGATGATCAGAGCGAAGACGACGCTACCCACCGCCCGCGGCAGCGCGCTGGGGTCGGTCGGGGGCGTGCTGCCCACGTGCGCCGACAAGCGCTCCACATGGCTCGCGGTGATTACCGCCTCGACGGCCTTCTTCGCTACGCTGGCGAGAATGTAACCGAGGAAGAGGATCAGGCCGGCACCGATAATCCGGGGGACCGCATTGCCGAAGCCGTTCAGCATGTCCGCCAGAGGGCCTGTCGCGCTGGCAAGGCCGAGCGGTTGTGCAGCGAGAAAGAACGCGACCAGTAGCACGACCCAGAAAGCCGCATCGCCGACCTGTGCGCCGATGGTAGACTTGTCGCGCGGCGGATGGTTGGGCTGATTTGCCCGCCGGGCGAGCGGTGTCTTGTTGAGGAGGTTTGCCACTCCCCACTTGACCGCGCGAGCAACCAGCCATCCGATCAGGAGGATAACCAGGGCGCCGATGATGCGAGGCCCCCACTCCTGCGCATAAAGCCAGGCCTGGTTGGTGAAATCGCGGGTCCCGTTGATGACGGTTCCTCCCGCATATTGGACATCGTTCATATCAACCTCCCTGAACCCCGACCGCTTCGCTCAACGCACCGCACGACGCAGCCGCCTTCGTCACTTCCAAGGGTATCTTCACGTCATCGATACGGGTGCCAGCCCGAATAAGATCGCTCGCCGTTAGCCTTTGACCCCGCGTCTGCTGCACGCTCTGCGCGACACGGCCTAGCTGCCGGAGCTGGCCCAGCGACAGGTTAGACTGCAGTCGATCACCCATGCATCGCGCCGGCCCTTCGCTCAGTCCGTAGCGGCCCAGTCCCTGGGCGATCCGCGCGGACGGGCTGGCACACGACGCGGTCAACGCCGAGGCGACAACGAGCAGCGCCATTCCGGCTAGCCTGCTTCGCCTCGTCTCAATCATGCATCGACACCCTGCTATGTATTCAACCGGTCTTAACGGCTGTTCAGCATCCGTGTTCCCACCGGATGCGTTTCTTTTGCCGCGATTGATCGAGGTGTAGAGCCGAGCGTTGAGCCTCGACATATGAAGGAGTTTTGCATTGCCTGACGACCGGGAAGATCGCGAGAACGGCGCCGCTCAGTCCAGCAGCAATCACCTTCTTGATCGGGTGCCGCCCGACGAGCGCGCTCGTATGGACAGCTGCCTTGAACCCGTCCTTCTTGTCGCAGGACAAGTGCTGTACGAGCCGGGCCAACCGCTGACCCACGTCTTTTTGCCTTTGACCGGCATGATATCGCTGGTCGCGGTCATGAGCGATGGTCGGACCGCAGAAGGGATGACGATCGGCCGCGAGGGCGCCGCTGCCCTCAGTGCAAGCGGCTATGTGGACGATGCTTTCAATCGCTACGTGGTGCAGCTGCCCGGCAGCGGTTACCGGGTCAAAGCCGAGGACTTCGAAGACCTGGTCGATGAAAGCGTCGAATTCTGTTCCGCGGTCACGCGCTGGCGCGAGGTCATGATCCGGATGTCGTTGCAATCGGTCGCCTGCAACGCGCTCCATACCGTTCGGCAGCGGCTTGCGCGTTGGATCCTGACCACTCACGATCGGACCGAAACCGACAGACTGCCGCTAAAGCAGGAGTTTTTGGCCGAAATGCTGGGGGTGAAGCGTAACGCCGTCAATATCGTGGCTCGAGAGTTTCTTGCGATCGGCGCGATAGAATACAAGCGCGGAAAGATTTCGGTCATCAATCCCGAATTGCTCAGGGAAGAGTCCTGCGAATGCTATACGCTCATCCGTGGCGAGATATCGAAGCTGTTCACGCAGCCTCCGAGTAGTGAATGCGAGGGCTGACGTCCCGGTGACGGATCGGCGATATGCGGACGAAGGCGCTTGGGGTACGTCTTTCTAAAAATGCGTTTCACGTCGACAGTTGCTTCGCCGTCTCGCCGTCGATCGTCCGCAGAGCATTATGAATGGCGGTTGCTGCCTTAGCACCGTGCCCGGTTGCAACGCTGATCTGGTCGAGGCCGGCAACGACATCACCGGCAGCGTAACAACCCGTGATGTTGGTCAGCTGATCGTCGTCTACAGCGATGCACCGACAGTCACTTAACGCAACGCCGACCGCGACCGCCAGTTCGGTGTTGATGTCAGAACCGAGCGCCGGATAGACGGTATCCACTACGATGGTGCCGGCACCTTTTTCGAGAGTGATCGAAACCTCGTCGCCCGAGCCGAAATCGATCGAAGCGAGTGGGGCAGCAGCAAGTGTGACCCCGGCCTTATCCAGCGCGCCGCGATCGTTGTCGTCAAGTTCGGCGGTCTCGTTCGCCACCAACGTGATGTCCTCGGAATATGTCCTAAGGAACAGTGCTTCGGCCACTCCATGCTTGTGGATCGGCGTGGAAAAGGGACCCCGGTAGCGGGGTGATCGGCGTCGAAAAGGGACCCCTCATCCCGGTGGTCTAGGCTGTTCGCTTGGCGTGTGTCAGGCGGCGAGATCGGGATGCTGGTATTGGAGACGGTGTTGAGGATCCGGCGCGAGCACGCGTCGGGGAAGGCCATCAAGGCGATAGCGCGGGACTTGCACCTGTCGCGCAAGGTGGTGCGCAAGGCGATCCGGGCGCCGGAGGCGGACATGGGCTACCGGCGGGAGGTGCAGCCGCTGCCGAAGCTGGGGCCGTTTCAGGCGCGACTGGATGCGTTGCTGGAGGAAGACGAGGCACGACCGCGGCGCGAGAAGCTGCGCCTCACGCGCATCCACGACCTGCTGCTACGCGAGGGGTTCGACGGCTCGTACGACGCGGTGCGGCGTTATGCGGCTCGCTGGCGGCAGGCGCGGCGTCGCGATGTGATGGATGCGCCGGCGTTCATCCCGCTGCTGTTCCGGCCGGGCGAGGCGTATCAGTTCGACTGGAGCCATGAGGACGTCGAGATCTCGGGCAAGCCGATGCGTGTAAAGGTCGCGCATGTGCGGCTGTGCGCATCACGGGTGATGTATGTGCGCGCCTATCCCCGCGAGACACAGGAGATGCTGTTCGACGCGCATGCGCGGGCATTCGCCTTCTTCGGAGGCGTGCCGACGCGCGGCATCTACGACAACATGAAGACGGCGGTGACGAGCGTGTTCACGGGCAAGGAGCGGGTCTTCAACCGGCGCTTCCTGGTCATGGCCAACCATTACATGGTCGAGCCGACCGCCTGCTCACCGGCGTCGGGCTGGGAGAAGGGTCAGGTCGAGAACCAGGTGCAGACCGCGCGCGGC
>QDFQ01000027.1 GCA_003075315.1 Arthrobacter sp. TPD3018
TGGCACCAGATATACCGCTCGGGATTTGGGTTCAGGCAGTGTAGCTTTGACCATACAAGTCTTGCCTTGACCGTCCGCCGCTACAATGGTTTCGCGACTTCCGGCCTTTTCCAGCCATGCTATGTTTCCCTGCCCCTTTCGAGGATCAAGCCCTTGCAGGCCAGAGTAAGACTGGTAGGCATAGGACATTTCCAGCTATCCTAATCTCATTCGAGATACTCCATTACTCACGCTTTCACAGCGCACCTTCGATCTGATCGGCGTTGAAGACAGCATAGCTGCGAAGGACACGTCGCAACTCGTCCGTCGTGACACCCGTCACGCTCGAGGCCACCGCTTTGCTGTAGGACTTGTAGAAGATCGCGATTTCGGATCGCTCGCCCTGCCGAACCTTACCGCCGAGAGCATCGGCCTGTTTGAAGGTCATCCACGTGCGCGAATGGTATCCGGCACCTTCCGCGACAAGCCACAGCCAGAAGCAATTGATCCCGCGGTAAGGCTCGCCGGTGACCCGGAGAGGACGACCGCCAAGGCCTGGGCGCCAGGGCTTCACCCAAGGTCTCACGCCAGCGTCCAGGCGATCGATGATGGCCGCCGTGATGATCTCGGCGGGGGAGGGGGCATCGGTGGTCTTGGCCACGGGTGGGCTCCTTGGCTTGGAAAAGGGGCGCTCGAGCGTCGGCGGGGGTTCGCATCCGGCACGACGCAGAGGCACGAAAAGGAGGGCGGTACTCCCGAGAGAGCACCGCCCTGAGGCTCCTCGAACATGCTGTCAGGCGTCAGGCGGCCTGGGGATAATCGTCGTCGACCGGTTCCTGTGTCGGCGCGTCACCAAGCGGGTTCGCACCGCTGTCCAGCTCGCTTCCATCCAGATCGTCACCGTCCAGCTCGTCACCGTCCGATCCGACGGCGTCACCGTCGTCAACGAAGGTCGAGCGCGCGGGTACGCGTTCCGGCCGTTCGACGTTGTCGAAGCGCATCGCCTCCGGAAGCCAGACCGTCGCCTTCTCGCGGATCTCCGCCTCGACGATCCCCTGTCCGTTGCAGAGTGCCGCGCAGGTGGCCGCCAATTCGCCCTTCTTGGCATCCTTGTAGCGCCCGCGCAGGATCGGGCCGCCGATCTCCTCCAGCGCGTCGAGCATGACGTCCTTCTTCACCCGGCCGAAGTAATTCTCGGCCGTGGGACGCCACAAGCACGCGACCTGGATATCGAGCAGACGGCCAAGATGATCGTGGAAACCGTTCGCGCGTGCGCCATCGGCAACGTTGAGCGTCGCCTCGAGGGTCTGCGCCACGGCAAACGCCACCCACGCGCCACGAGCATCGTCCGGCAGCGTTCGAAAAGCATCGAACCTCTCCGACATCGTGGTGTGCCCGACCCAGGTCGTGTCGAGATGCTGACGCTGATCCTCGATCGTCTGTGAGGCCATCGATGCTTCGTCACGAAAGGCGAAGATCGGAAATTGCGCGGGATCGGCACGCAGGGTCGAGTGATCGCGCACATAGCTGGTCGTGAAGACGAGGCTCTGGGCCATGAGGAAGATGGTCAGATCGAGCGCGATCATCGGATCGCTCGCGACGTGCGCAACGAGGATCTGGCGACGCTGGGTGGCTAGCTCCTCGATCAGCGTGGCGCTGAGCCGCGGGGACGGGTCCGCCACGGCGTCGTCACCGCTGCCGGTTTCGCCTGGTCCAGCGCCATTGCCGCTCGCAGCGCCACCCGCCCGGGGGTCAGCCAGCGGCTTTTCGCTGAACAGACGCGTGTGAACGCGGGCCTCGCCGTCACCGCCGATATAGACGAAGGTGCCCAAATTCGCTTTCACGCCCGGATCGATCGTCTTGCGGGCGGTGTCGATCTCCGCGATTTCGCGCTCGATCGTCTCAACGCGGTCGTTCGCCGCGTTCGCCTCGGGAGTGCCCTCGGCCAGATCGGTTTCCAGCGCCTCGATCAGCGCATCGTTCTCGAGGCCCAGCGCCTCGATCCGGGCTTGCTCTTCGTCGGTGAGGGGCCGAGCAACCGGGTGGAATTCGTGGAGCTGCCGCTCGACATCATAGGGGACGTGGGTGGCAGCGATCGGGGTCACGAACGCCAGACCCTGCGCGGCTGCGAGTTCCGCCGCGGCTGCCTCGAGCTTCTTGGTCGCCAAGTCCTCGAGGAGGTCGACGTCGGTCCAGTTCTCGTCGTCGGTGTCGAGCGCGAATAGATCGCCGTCGATACGGCCGCCCGCGGCGACATAGGCTTCCCGCCCAACGAAGCGCGCCTTGGCATCGTTTGGCCGCACGGTACCGTTGAGGATCGCGCGGCGAATGTTGTCGGGCTGCTTGCCGTAATAGGAATGCTTCATCTGCTCGAAGACCCGCGCCTGGCGATCGACGTCGGCGGTCACGGCGTACGCCTGCGCCACGCCGAGATCGATTTCGTCCGATCCAAGGGCCTCGAAGATGGCCGGCGCGAGGTCGGCGAGCCGCATGCGCTGCTCGACGAAACGAACGGTGACGGCCTGCTGGATCGCGACCTGTTCGACGGTCATGCCAAGCTGATCGATGAGATGCTTGAACGCGAGACAGTCGTCAGCCGGGTTCATCGGTACGCGCTGCCGGTTTTCCGCCAAGCTGGCGCCGACCGAAGCGGCATCATCAACCGACAGGACGAGCACGGGAACCTCGTGATCAGCCGCAAGTGCGCCGCGCCCGATGAGCAGCTGAATGGCGCGCAGCCGTCGACCGCCGGCCTTGACGGTGAAGGTGCCGGCCTTCTTGAGCGGCGTCACCACCAGATTTTGGAGGAGGCCGTTGGCAGCGATGCTGGCGGCGAGCTCCTCCAGGCCGACCTCCCGGCCACGCTTGCGCACATTGTCGTTCGAGAGCGAAAGGTTTTTGACCTTCACGGACTTGATCATCGGTCGTCTCCATCCGGAGTTGGCGCGCCGTCGACGACGTCGCGCGAGCCTGAACCTCAGGCCCACCAAGCCGAAGGCTCCCTCTCCTCCACTTCGATGGAACAGGACGACCGAGATGACGCACACAGTAGATGCGACGTGACGGCATCCCGCTCGTGCGTTCGAGACCTGCCCGGGAAGGTTCCTGTCAGAAATCAGTCAGCCAGCGGACGGCAACGTGCCCCGAGAACGATCGCGCGTCTTGGATGGGACCGCAGATCGTGGTCGTCGCCGATGCGCTGCCCTTAGCCATTCGCGCGATCCAAGGAGGGGGCGTCACATATAGTGGACCCGAATATACGCTAACGCCACGTCAGCGCGCCGTTTAGCGTCCCAATTGGGATGGTATTTCGGGATTATGGAAGTAGATCGGTTAGCCGGTTCCACCTGAGACATCAGGAGCCACTTTGGGGTCCGGGTCCTGCGCCTTGCCGGTCGCGGGTGCCACCTTCTGGCTCGGCATAGCGGTGAGATAAGCAACGATCGCATCGACGTCCTTCTCGGCCACTGGCGCCTTATACACCTCACGCATCTTGGTGACGGTCGCCTTCCACTGATCCGCCGATAGCGCAGGCTGGGTCAGCGCCATGCTGGCTGAGTGGCACGAGGTGCAATTGGCATTGATGACGTCGGCGTGCGGACCGTCGGGGTAGGTCGCGTCGTCGGCCGGCAGGTCGACGCTGGTCGAGGCAAGCGAGAAGCCGCGSGCTGASACGCTGGYGGSCGGYGCCGGCTCRGAYWTCTCGGAGATCGGRRCRGGCGCCTTGCGGCTGCTCGGCGCSCCGATCGAGACGAGGATRATGCCGGTCAGGCCGATCAGGCCAGCRGCCATSATGCCGGGAGACGGRGTCTTCATGMTWTGCTCGCTCCTCAGGCCGCGATGATGGTGGTGGTYTCRATRTTGCCGCGCATGAACCCGCCSGGRTTCCAGATCGGCTTCATCGGCTGRGCGACACCGTTGGTGTTCCAGCAGCGCACCATGATSGGGTTAGGCACCGCGTCKCAGCGGCACSCGMCCRTCCCASCGMCGGAAGCTGTACCTGCCCTCGTCCGCTCCGAGCGTCGTCCTGTACCAGGTGCGGCCWCCGTCCGACGACACATCGACCTTGGCGACGCCGCAATCGCCGCCCATTGCGATGCCGCCGACCGGGATCGACGCTTCATAGGCGATCGCCTGACCATCGGGCAGGCTGGTCATCCAGCTACGCGGGATCATGCGATTGATCGGTACGGTCGGGAAGTCCTTGGCACCGGGCGCGACATTCGCGCCGGGTGTCGCGGGGATCTTGTAGGCCTTGGCCATCCAATACTGGTCGTCAGGGCCGGGCAGTACCTCGATCGCGTTCAGCATCTTGACCCAATAGGTCGAGTACCAGCCCGGCACGATCAGCCGGCAGGGAAAGCCGTTGAGGAGCGGCAGTTGCTCGCCGTTCATGCCGAAGGCGATCATGACCTCGCCGTCGCGGGCATGGTCGATGTCGAGTGCCTTCTCGAAGTCAGGAGCGCCCGCCACGACCGGCTGATCGAGRGCGCCGAAGCGCACCTGCACCGCGCCTGCCTTGACCCCGGCGAGGTCGAGCACGTCGCGCAGGCGAACGCCGAGCCACTTGGCGTTGCCCATCGCGCCATTGCCCCATTGCGCGCCGGCGACGCGCGGCTGGAACAGCCCGCGGCTGTTGCCCGAGCACTGGTTCACCGCCGCCATCTCGACCCGTGGAAGGCGCAGCAGCTGAGCGAGGCTGATCGACAGCGGCCGATTGACGTGGCCGAAGAC
>QDFQ01000028.1 GCA_003075315.1 Arthrobacter sp. TPD3018
CCTCCTTAGGCACGCCGGCGATCTCGAACTGGCCGTGCTTGCCGGTGACGCTTGTTTCGTAGCCGATCTTTGCCAGCTCGGCGCGAAACTGGGCGTGATAGGCCGCGCCGATCGTGGTGTTGTTCTTCCAGAGCTGCTGGTTGTGGAGCGCCTGCCATGCCCCGTTCGCCATCTTGGTCATGTTGGCGATAAGGACGTGGATGTGGCCCTGCGGATCGAGAGCGCGGCTCGTGTCGTGCTGGAACAGCGCATAGACGAGGTTGCCGGTACGCACCGCATCCCCTGACCTGGACTGATCGTAGGTGCGGCCTTCGGCGAAGGTCTTCTCGACCCAGCCCATCGTCGCCTTTACCGCGTTCATATGCGCGGTGAGCACACGGGCGTCGCCGGCGACATAGGCCATGACGCTCGCCGATTTCGGCATCGAGAATGTCAGGTCGACGCCTAACCGCCGACCCTCGACCTGCCCGACCTTCTCGCCATCGGGCATCTCGCCGTTGAGGATCTTCTCGAAGTCCTCCTTGGTCACCTCGCCCTTGAGGCCAAGATCGGCCGCGCCCACCCCGCCCCAGGCGGTCGCCTCGGACGAATGCTCGGCGGTGTAGTAATCGTCCTTGGCGAAATACTGCGCCGCGCCGGAGGCGGATTTGACGGAGGCGACCGACAGCATCGGCTACATCCCCATGTCCATGTCGTCATCGATCTCCGGCGAATGATCCGGGCCATGATGACGATGGTGGTGATCGGGATCGCGCTGCGTCGCAAACCCATCGCGCAACTCACGGGTCGCTTGGTCCTCATGGCGGTTGCCATCTTGCCGACCGAGATCAGAGCCGTTCATTGGTCGTTCGGCGTCCGATCGTTGCGCGTTCGGGCCTGCCGTGAGCGTTGGCGACGCCCCCGGATCGGGAAGCCTCAGACCGATCCGCGCGTCGCGCACCTTTTCGGACGCGACGGGAACCGCTGGCTCCGCTGCGCGGACGGCATCGGCGCCGGTTGGGCTGGTCGTGACGCCCTTCCCGGTTACCTGATCGATAACCACCGGCAGCGACCCGGTGACCTCCATCGCCGCAGCCGCCTTCTCCGCCTCGCTACGGGGCTTCTCGGGCTGAGCGGCGGTCAGGTCCGGCTGTTCTCGTTCCCTTGCGTCTACGCCTCCCACGGGCCGCGTGGGGGTATGTTCCCGGCCGCCCTCACCCCCCTCATCCGCGACCTTGTTCCGGGCGGTCTGACGACGCCGGTCTTCCGGCGAGACGTATTCGGTCGGCTTGAAGTTCTTGCGGGGAACCGCCCCCGGCGCGACCTCGGCATAGGACCGGTACTTGAGTTCGATCCGCGCAGCGGGGAAACCGTCGGGAAACTTCACGAAGCCGTGGAGCGACGGCAGGTTGTTGATGTCGTCGGGGATGACCAGCGGTTCGATCGCGGTACGCGGTGTGAGCGTCGAGGCGTCGCGGGTATTGTTGTAGCCGTAGCTGTATGCCTCATCCATCTGACGGACTTCCCGGCTGCCGATGAACTCGGAGCATTTCTCGGCCGTCGTGCGATCGGCGGTGGCGAGGATCAGCTTGGTGCGCGCGAGGCCGGTGAGCGCGGTCGCGTTCTGCAGGCCATAGGTCGCGACCAGCTTGTCGAACGAGTGGATGCCGAGGACGAACGCGCCTCCGAAGTTGCGCGCCGACTGGAGGCCATGCTCGATGCCGGGCAGCGCGTGGAGCGCGTGTACCTCGTCGAACAGATACCAGGTGCGCAGATCGCGCGTCTTGGGCAGGCGCATGAGGTTGTTGACCGCGAGGTCGATCCACAGCGTGAACAGGCCGCGGGTCATCTCCAGGTCATTGTACGAGCCGGTAATGAACATGATCGAGCCGTCACGATTGTCGGTCGCGATCCAGTCGCGGATCGAGAAGGCGGGCGGGCCGCCCGGGACGGGGTCCGGCATGAAGCGCAGCGCCTGTCCGTTGACGTTCAGGACTGATCGGATCGACTCCGCCATGCGGGCCGCTTTCTCCGTCGTCAGCGGGGCCGCGATCGTGTCGTCCAGCTTGGCGTTGATCGACTTCAGGTCAGCCTGCATCAGGTGATGCGCGATGGCGGCATTGTTGGCCTCGCCCATCTCCTGAAGCTTCAGGCACATCTCGATGAACAGCATGCGTGCGGCGTTCTGCCAGAACGGCTCCTTGTCGTCGGGATGCGAGGGGATGAGGGCCGAGGCGGCCGACACGAAGTCGGCATAGTTGCGGCACTCGTCGAACAGCGTCCACGGCGCGCAACGCTCGTCCATCGGGTTGAGGATAACGTCGGTTTCGGGGTTGTAGAATGTCTCCACGAACACCCCGGTAAGGTCGAAGATGACGGCGCGATGCCCGCGCGCACGAAGCTGCGAGACGTGGCTGCGCAGCTGCGTCGTCTTGCCGGTGCCGGTGGTGCCGATGAGCATGGTATGGCTCTGTTCGAGCCGCCACGGATAGGGGATGCCGGCGATCGTATAGGGAACGTGGATGCCCCGGTCGATGCGATCGAGGATTGGAGCCTTGGCGACCAGCTCCGGGACGTATGGGGGCTCGTGCTCGGCGCACTCGGTTCGGAACCTGCGCCGGTTGTGGCCGCTGACGGTTTTGACGAGGACATCTCGCTCGACCAGCAGGGCGCCGCGGTTATGGCGTTCCTGGAGCATGTCGCTGCCGCGCTTGTTGGCCCACATGATGAACCACATGATGAGCGGAGCGGCGATGAAAGCCGACATGACGAGCGTCGTCAGGAAGATTTTGACGGTTTTAGCCCAGGCGTGAACGACATGGGGCTCGTAGGGAACGTAACCGATCGGAACTTTCGTCACGACGCCGTTGGGCAGGGTCAGGTTGATAAGGTGGAATCTGTCCGCGCCGACCCATGTCCAGATCGCCGAGTAGAGCTTCATCAGGTCGAGCTGGAACTCATGCTCGGCGAGGCCCAGCCAGACGAAGATATTGAACAGGACGATGAACGTCCCGAGCCAGATCCAGATCGGCACCTGGAGGCCCGCCCAGGTCATCTTGTACTGGCTGGCAAGCAGCTGCGAACCGCGGGTGAAATTGCCGGAGTTGCGGGTGATCCGCCCCCGCGCTGAATGGTGCTTTACCGTCGCCGCCTGACCGTTGAACCGGATATCACCGCTGCGCATGGTGAACCTCCACGCGCTCCTGGGCGATGTCGATGATCTTCTCCGCGTAGTCGGGATGCTCGCGGGTAACGATGAGGTCCATCGAAGCCGACAGTTGCTCTAGGATGAGCAGGACGCGACTGACGTTGAATGAATGGCTCGCGACCGCCAGTGGAAGTCCGAAATGAAAGACTAAACGGGACGCCTCCGAGCGAGAGCATCCACGCTCTTTCGCGAAGCTGTCCAGGGTCGCAACAGCCTGACTCGAAAGCCTGAAGCCGACGTGGTGTGTAGTCATGATCCATCCACTCAACTGGTGGATGGTGGGGATTTCGGAGCCGGAGGTTTAACACGCGATTTCAGACATCGCCATAGAAAACGTATTACATGCCGAGAACGTCGAACTAGACGCTATTTCAACGGGTTAGCGAACTCCGGCTAGGCTTTTCCACCATGAGAACACGACACACCCTGTGAACAGACCGTATTTCAGGCACTTAACCTGCGGCGTGCCGCGTACGGTGTGCTAATCCTAGGGACTGTCGTGGGGTTGAGGGCATCATCGCTCTTCGTCTCCATGTTCGATCGGAGTCCTGAGGGGCAATCGCCGGAGGCGGACTGATCCAAGGCGTGTCTCCGGCGAACATGCGAAGCGATCCCGACCCACGACGCACCCGCCGCAGGCGAGGTCCGTCGCAGCCTATCCGATGATCCGGCATAGCTCGGATCATCGGTGCCGATCCTGACGGCCAAAGCCCGTCTGAATAGCTCTCGCTTGCGGTCGGTCGTGCGGCCTGTCATCGTGGGTGTCGGAGGCTGTCAACCGATCAGAAAAAGGGACGGCAATGGCACGTACAATCGAGCAGGAACGCGAGCAGCTGGCGGCAGAAGGACGGAAGCTGGAAGAGCGGCGTCGTCAGCTTGCCGAGAGGGAGCGCTCTGAGCTTCTGAAGGAGGTCGAGAAATCGGGGTTGCTCAAGGGCGACGCCGAGCAGATTCGGTCTATCCTCGGGGCGGTAAAGTCGATGGGTGTCGCTGAGGTCGCGAAGCGGCTTGCAGCGTAGCAGGACCGATGCGCTGGCAGGCTGAAGCCTGTCGGGCAAAAGAAGAGGGGAGAGGCCGTAAGGCCCTCCCCTTTTTCGTGATCGAGAACTGAAGCCCCGCAGGCAAAAAAAGGGAGAGCGGGTACGTCCCGCCCTCCCCCTGCGATGATCTAGGTGGAGGCTATCCCCAGACCACGCGCAGCTCGTGATTGTCGGTCGCTTCCATCGGGCGTGCTGGCGACGCAAAGCGAGATCGATCGGGTGGCGTCGTCGCGGTCGAAGCGCACGTTGAGACCACGAAACTGTGCCTCCTCGACAACCGCGATCACGCCCTCGTCGTAGTCGAAGAGCGCGCAAATGCTGGCCAGCGACCAGGGGCAAACGCGAGCCTCGAAGCTGCATGCGACTAGCGGGTCTTCATCGTCGTGATCGAGGAGTTCGCCGCGTTCGCGAGCGAAGGCCCGAAAGGCGGCGAGCTGGCGTGCGGTGACCGTCGCGGGCTTCGCGTCGCGCTGGGCGCCGGCGCTGAGGAAGAAGGTGATCGACATGGCTTTGCCTCCCGAGTGGAATCACCGGCGCAAAGCCTCCTTCCCTCGACCCGTTAGGGTCGCCCGGACGTCGCCGGGATCGTCGGTCCAAAGGACCGGGATTGATCGTCACGATGGCGCAGCAAGGTCGTGCGTCGAGTGGCGCTGGTAGCGGCGCGCGAGGCGTAGCGAACCGGCAACCCGACGGGGTCGCCGTGACGCGAGCGAGCAGTGCCGGCGCGGGCTCCGCTGAGCGATCGGCACGGCGCGATGCGCAGCGGTAGCGTTGGCGATGCGACGGCATCGCCACGCCCGCCAGCGAGCCGTGCCGGGAGGCCGGGTGGAAGCTCGCCCCAAGCCGCACCGGCCGAGGCGTAGCGAGCGAGCCGGTGCGGGTCTGCCGTGAGGACTCGGATTGCCGGCGCGCGAGGCGTAGCGAACCGGCGACCCGACGGGGTCGCCGTGACGCGAGCGAGCAGTGCCGGCGCGGCCTCCGCTGGAGCGATCGGCACGGCGCGATGCGCAGCGGTAGCGTTGGCGATGCGACGGCATCGCCACGCCCGCCAATGAGCCGTGCCGGGAGGCCGGGTGGAAGCTCGCCCCAAGCCGCACCGGCCGAGGCGTAGCGAGCGTGACGCGCGTCGGCGCGGCCGCGATGCGAGCGAGCCGGTGCGGGTCCGCCGCGAGGGGTCCGATTGCCGGCGCGCGAGGCGTAGCGAACTGGCGACCCGACGGGGTCGCCGTGACGCGAGCGAGCAGTGCCGGTGCGGCGTCCTTTGGGGCGATCGGCACGGCGCGATGCGCAGCGGTAGCGTTGGCGATGCGACGGCATCGCCACGCTCGCCAGCGAGCCGTGCCGGGAGGCTGGGCGGGAGCTCGCCCCGACCCGCACCGGTCGAGGCGTAGCGAGCGTGACGCGCGACGGCGCGGCCGCGAGGGGTCGGATCGCCGGCGCGCGAGGCGTAGCGAACTGGCGACCCGACGGGGTCGCCGTGACGCGAGCGAGCAGTGCCGGTGCGGCGTCCGCTGGGGCGATCGGCACGGCGCGATGCGCAGCGGTAGCGTTGGCGATGCGACGGCATCGCCACGCCCGCCAGCGAGCCGTGCCGGGAGGCGGAGCAGGCGTGCGTGTCCACGGCCGACCCGAAGCCCCTTTCAGCGCGGATGCGGTCGCCAATGTGGCAGCGGCAGATCCCGGGTGCCCCTTGCCAGCTGGCCGGGCCGTCATCCCCCGGTCGGCCGTGGACGACAGCCCGCTAGCGTGCAGGTCTTAACGGAATGCGCTTGAAGTCGGCTCCCGCACCGGTCGAGGCGTAGCGAGCGTGACGCGCGACGGCGCGGCCGCGATGCGAGCGAGCCGGTGCGGGTCTGCCGCGAGGGGTCGGATCGCCGGCGCGCGAGGCGTAGCGAACTGGCGACCCGACGGGGTCGCCGTGACGCGAGCGAGCAGTGCCGGTGCGGCGTCCGCTGGGGCGATCGGCACGGCGCGATGCGCAGCGGCAGCGTTGGCGATGCGACGGCATCGCCACGCCCGCCAGCGAGCCGTGCCGGGAGACCGGGCGGAAGCTAGCTCCGAGCCGCACCGGCCGAGGCGTAGCGAGCGTGACGAGCGACGGCGCGGCCGCGATGCGAGCGAGCCGGTGCGGCCATCCGTGGTGAAGTCTCGACCGCTAGGTCAGTCCCCGCGGCGCGAGGGGGCTCGATGCCCCTGAGCGCCGCCCAGGGCGACGTAAAAAAGGGGAGAGGCTCCGGTTGCCCGGAGCCTCTCCCCTTTTTTACGTCGCCCTGGGC
>QDFQ01000029.1 GCA_003075315.1 Arthrobacter sp. TPD3018
GCAAGCGCGAGCTCGACGGCGTGCCGCCACTGGTCGGCGTCGTGGACCGTCTCCCGCAGGATCGCCGCAGACGACATGGGCGCGAGCGAGCGCAGCGCTCCGGCGCCGATGGTAACCGCGAGCGGGTCGCTCGATGCCAGGCCGATGACGCCTTCGGAAATGACGGCGAGGACATCGCCCTCCACGATGCAGGGGCTCTCGTCGAGGCACGCTTCGTAGGCGGCTGCGCTGGTGTCGTAATAGTGGACGCGGTGCATGACCGTTTCCTTCAGGTTCGGGGAAGGCGACCGCGGTCGCGGTCAGGAATAAAGCGGGCGCTGGGCCGGGAAGCGCTCGGGCGGCAGGCCCGAGAAGGTGTAGGCGCGGTAGCGTCCGCCGTCGTAGATCACCGACGAGACCTCCGGCTTGTGTCGCTGCAGGCGCTCGAGGAGGCGGTTTGCGCGACGCTGCGCCGCGATCGCGGCCTCGTCGTCGAAGTGGATGGCGATCGCGCGCACGAAGGTGCCGCTATCGTACCACCAGCCACCTTCTTCGGGGCCGCCATAGGTTCGGTCGATCTCGTAGAAAGCGAGGATGCTGCGCATGTTGGGCTCCCGTCGGCTGCGGGCGGCTCGATCACCGCCAGCGTTCAGCCACCGTCATCCCCCTCCCCTTCGGTCAGGCGTCCCGGGGATCATCGTGTCGTTGGTGGCGCAAGGCGCGCGCGAGCGCTTTCTTGCGCGCGATGGCGTCGGCCCGCGTCGGACATGGTGCCGATAGGCGGCCGTGTCGTGTGCTGCTGTTGTCGAAGACGATCCAGCCTGCGGCGGTGTGAGCGACGTGCATGCCGTCGCTGCGCGAGCGGGTCATGACTCCTGTCCCCGTGGGTCACGCTTCGCGGCCTCGGCCTGGAGGATGTCGATCAAGCTCTCGCGGCCCGACCGGACCTCGCTGTCCGGGGCGGCGATCACGGTCGCGGCTCGCCGCAGCAGGCTTGAGAGCTCGCGATCGTTCATGGGCCGTTGCGAGGGTGCGGGATGCGCCGGTTCGTCCCCGGCCTCGTCCATGAGGAGCACGAGGATGGACGGCTTGTGAGCCTCGTCGAGCGGACGGCTGTCGGTCACATGGCGGCCGCGGCCGGTCACGGCGAAGGCGTTGAAGGTGGGTGATACCCCGTCACTGGCATTGGGGATCGTGGTGCCCCGGTCATGGAACTGGATGTCGACGAAGCGCGCGGGGCCGTCGTAGCTCTTGCCCATGAAGCAGAAGGTGACGCGCCGGTTCTCGCTGGTCTTTGCCGTGATGGTAAAGGCGCCGTCGGGCACGTCGATCGCCTTGTGTGGCACGTCGTTGAAGCCGGCGAAGCCGAGCGAAACGGCGTCGGCGCGGCTCATGACGGGAAGATCGGCGATGTCGGCCATAAAGGGGCTCCTCCGGTTTTCATGGGAAAGGGCTGCAGCGGCACGGCCAACCGAGCCGTGCGTTGAGGCTCGATGACGACTGGCGACATCGAGGACCTGTTCGTGACGCTGTTGGTCGGCGTAGCGGGCGGCAGCGATGCGTCGTGGCGCAAGGCGGTTGGGCCGGTGACGGCGCTGCCGGTCGTGTTCCATCCGCGCTCGAATTGGTCGATCGCGCCGCAGGGGTCGGCGCGTCAGATCGAGGCGATCGAGAAAGCCGAAGCAATCATCCGGCAGGAGCACCCTTACGTGCCCAGTCCGGTTTCCGGTCCTAGGCGGCGCGGCGATCGGCGGCTGCCATCAGGCGGGTTGCGGCGCCGAACGTGCGCAGCGTCTTAGCGATCGTACCGCGCAGCTTGGCTTTGCTCGAGACGGCGATTTCCGGGTCGAGCGGCGTGCCGTCTGCCGTCGCGAAGCCGCAGGCAAGGCCGCTGCGTGTCTCGACGCGGACGAGGTGCCCCCGCCCCGGCGCCGGTCCGACGTGACGCGCGGTGAACTCGCCGAGACTGCCGTAGAGCGAGGTGATCGCTTTGCCCCAGCGAATGTGGCCTTGGGCGGCAGCATCAGTCCCGCTGAAACCACGATCGAGCCAGGTGCGAAGGTGGGTCCGCTGTTGGAGACGTGAGTTGCGGGTCCGCTCCATCGTGCGCGCGAGCGGCAGAATGTGGCCGATGGTGTCGATCAGGTCGAGATCGGCCCCCTGCAGCGCGACAAGAACATCGTCGTATTCACGATTTTGCAGAAGTGCGGCTAGCTGGTTGGCAGCTGCGACGTGATCCACGGACGGCGTAGCGACGTTCGCGTCGCCGAGTGCCTCGGCAGCGACGAAGCCGCCCCGGGTGAGCACGACGATCGTCGCGGCGTCGGCGCCCGGGCGTGCGAGGGTCAGGGCGAGGAAGTCCCACGCGGGGTCGCTGTCGATGTGGTCGGCGCCAACGATCAGCAGTCGGCGCGACCACCGGGCAGGTCGGTGGTGGTCTGAGGGCTTGGGATAACTGCTCGGCACCGGGCGTCCGGCGAGGATGATCTGAGGGTCTTTCGGCAGGTTGTCGCGGCGCATGTCAGCGATGAGGCTGCGTCGCGCCGCGTCGAACAGGTCGGTTCGATCACCACCGCCGTCGCTGAAGCCCTGGTCGTAGGCTGCGTGGCGCTCGGCGAGAGGAGCCGAACAGGGGATCGCGTCGGAGTAGTGATGGGGCCATCCGACATGCGCTGCGTACCAACCGTCGGCGTATCGATTGGCGAGATCCCAGCTCAATGCGTGGTCCTCGTGCCCCCGCATGATCGCGATGTCACGGTCGCTGCCGAGTCCTCGGCGGATCTGATCCTCGGTGAAGGCGAAGTTGGTGGCCTCGCGTTGCGAAGCGGCCTCGGCCGCGATCGCGTCGTTTACGCTCCGCATCGCGGCGATCCGTTCGCGGCCTCGGGTCATTCGGTCGGAGAGGGGCGCGTCGCTCGGCAGATCGGGAAAGGTGCGCCACGCCGCGGCGATCGCCGCGGCGTGCTCGGGTGAACGTCCGCGCGACTGCCAGGCCGCGGGATCTGCGGGATCGAAGGCATCTGACATCGTCGGCCTCGTTCTTGCTGGTGGTCCGCCCAGGAGGGCAGCGGCATCGCCGTCAGGCGGTCGCGGCCTCGGTGAGGCGCGCGCTGGCGACCGCGGCCTCGTCGGGGAAGGCGGCGGCCAGGTTCCGGTGCAACGTCTCAAAGTCGGCGATAGGAAAGCTTCCATCTGGGCTGGGTCGCGTGACGTGAAAGGCGCTGACCAGGATCTCGAGCGGATCGCTCTGGACGATCGTTGCCGTGGCGTCGTCGTACTCGACAGGCGCGCGAAAGCCGGCTTCAAGCCAGGTTCCGAGGCCCTCTTCGACGGCCTCGGCATAGGCGCTGACCGCTTCGTCCAGCTCGTTCTCGACGTGGAGGACGAGCGACACATAGCGGCCGAAGTCGTGCCGATTTGACAAGCCGGTCAGCCGGCATCCTGCTGGCGGCGAACCGTAGCGTGCGATGATCGCGTATTTGTAGGCGAGCACCTCGAGCTTGTTGAGAACGTCGAAATTGGGCGTTTGCCCGAGCTGCGCGCACGGTTCGTTGGCGGGCGTACCGCCGATGTCGACGAAGTAGGGCATGGGGATCTCCAACGGTCCTGTCTTGACCGTCTGTCTCCTCCCCCTTCCTTCGCGCTCTAGTCGTCAGCGTGCGTCTTAAAGCGGCGCCCTGCCGCTCGAGCCGGAAGCGTGCCTAAGCCTGGTCCTTCTCGACACTAGCCGTCGGAAAGCGTTCTTCGATCACGAGTGACTGCCATTGCAGACGGTCACGTCCAAGCGCTGTGGACCGATCGAGCATCTGCTCAAGAGTGGCGCTCAGGCGGTTGAGCGACGCGGCGTAATCGGTGTCGAGCTCGTCGGCCTGCTGCGATGTCGGTGAGACCGTGGCCCGTGCCTTTCGGTGAGCCCGGGTCAACGCGGGCATGTGGCGCTGTTCGATACCTTCGAGCTCGATGGTGGCTTCCTCGCGCAACTCTTCAGGTACGGCCTTGAGGCGAGCGAGCAGCCCGGCAATCCGTGCCTCTGCCATTCGCGCGTCGATGTTCATCGGCAGGGTAGCAGCCAGAGGATTCGGTCGCGGGGCGGTCCCGTCGGAAGGTCCAGCCAGCTCGATGTATCCCATACCTGTCGCGTAAAGCATTCCGCCTACGAGGATGAGCACAACGGCGAGCAACTTCACGACATTGCCGCTGAGCAGATCGGCTATCTGCTGCAGCGGACTCGCGGGATCCGCGCCAACGCCGTTTCCGAGTTCGGCGAACTGCGATGTCATGAAGTTCGCCGCTGAGAGAAACACGCCAAGCAGTCCGCAGGTAAGTCCGATATCGAAGCCGCCCTTTGGCGATGTGGGCTGACGGTGGTTGTC
>QDFQ01000030.1 GCA_003075315.1 Arthrobacter sp. TPD3018
CGCAGATCGCGCAGGCGGTTACTTTGCTGATCGCATCGCGCGCGTGCTTGATCTCGGGATCCGCAACGGTGTCGACGCGGACATCGCCTTTACCGTGCCAGCATAGTGCGCGCATGTCGTTTCCTCWTCTGAGTGCATGTCCCTGTCGTCAGGGCCATGTCTATGACGCTCAACGCCTTGAGCCGCGGCATGGGTCCCTGTCCATTTGATTCGTTTACATCAACGAGCGGCCGTAAAACGGCCGTACGGCCAGCGGGTTGAACGCAGACGGCATGCCCGGCTTGAAAGCCAGCAAGATAATGAAGTGGGTCGCCCAGGCCGTGCAGCCGGCCGACACGATGGTGATAGGTTCTCACAGGCTGCGCGTCTTCCGCCCTGAGCGTATGGCATGGGCGGCCAGGGCGAACGACGCATAGATTCCGCAGAGGCAAACCAGGCCGGCGAGCAGCACCAACCACGGATCATGGTCGTGCCGGACGCGGTCGAAAACCTGTACGACCTGGGAGTACATCATGCTCGGCTAACGGCAAGGCTTCAAGACATCCCCAACCGGTTCATATCGGCTTTCCCTGGCTGTGATCCAGGACCGAGGAAGCCGCAGTCGGGTTCTGCGCAGCCATGAACACTTACGTTGCCGAGCCCGCGCCTGTCGTCCGAACCGGCTACCATGCTCGACTGACATAACTTGATTTCGCTCCTCCGGGTYGGTTCCCAGTCGCTACAAAGATTTATGCCTCGCAYCGCCGTGGCGCTGGTGGCATTAAGGGCRTGATCGGAGGATTACGTCCATGGCACGCAAGAGCATCAAAAGCGACGCGGTRAAACTCAAGGGCGAGACGGCCARGAAGGCACCGCCGCTGCCGGCGGGTGCCGACCAGCCGACGAAYTATGCCGAGCAGCAGGGCCATGGCGGCGAAACCCGCCAGACGACYTCGGACGCGGCACTTACCATGACCACGCAGCAGGGCATCCCGATCGCGGACGCCCAGAACAGTCTSAAGGCGGGTCTGCGGGGCCCCACGCTGCTCGAGGACTTCATCCTCCGCGAAAAGATCTTCCATTTCGATCACGAGCGCATCCCGGAGCGCGTCGTCCACGCRCGCGGCTATGGCGCGCACGGCGTGTTCGARCTGACCGACAGTCTGGCCGACTACACCCGCGCCGACGTGCTGAGCACGGTCGGGCAGCAGACGGAGGTGTTCGTCCGCTTCTCAACGGTAGCGGGCAACAAGGGCTCGCGCGATCTGGCGCGCGACGTGCGCGGCTTCGCCGTCAAGATGTACACGAAGCAGGGCAACTGGGACATCGTCGGCAACAACATCCCGGTGTTCTTCATCCAGGATGCCATCAAGTTCCCCGATCTGGTCCATGCGGCCAAGCAGGAGCCCGACCGGGCGTTCCCCCAGGCGCAAACCGCACACGACAATTTCTGGGATTTCGCCAGCCTCACCCCGGAAGCCTGGCACATGATCATGTGGATCATGTCCGATCGCACGATCCCCCGCTCCTTCCGSACGATGGAGGGCTTCGGCGTCCAYAGCTTCCGCCTGGTGAACGCGGAAGGCAGGTCGACCTTCGTCAAGTTCCACTGGAAGCCGCGCCAGGGGCTCCAGTCGGTGCTGTGGAACGAGGCGGTCAAGATCAGCGGCGCCGATCCCGACTATCATCGCCGCGATCTTTGGGAGGCGATCGAGWGCGGTGACTTCCCGCAATGGGATCTCGGCGTCCAGCTGTTCGATCAGGAAACCGCCGACAAGCTTCCCTTCGRCCATCTCGACTCGACCAAGCTSATCCCCGAGGAGGACGTGCCGGTCCGCATCGTCGGTACGCTCACGCTCAATCGCAACGTCGACAACTTCTTCGCCGAAACCGAGCAGGTCGCTTATTGCACGCAGAACATCGTGCCGGGCATCGACTTCAGTGACGACCCGCTGCTGCACGGCCGCAACTTCTCCTATCTCGATACCCAGCTGAAGCGGCTCGGCAGCCCGAACTTCACCCACCTGCCGATCAATGCCCCGCGCTGTCCGGTGATGAACTTCCAGCAGGACGGCCACATGGCGATGCGCAATCCGAAGGGGCGCGTGAACTATGAGCCGAACAGCTGGGGCGCGGAAGGCGGTCCKCGCGAGAACCCGGAGATCGGCTTCACCAGCTTCCCCGCYGAGGTTCAGGGGACCAARCAGCGRATTCGGTCCGAAACCTTTGCCGATCATTACAGCCAGGCRCGGCAGTTCTATCTCAGCCAGCAGCCGATCGAGCAGAAGCACATCGGCGACGCGCTGGTGTTCGAGCTGTCGAAGGTAGATCGTGTCGACATCCGGRCCCGGGCGGTCAGCCACCTGCGCAACATCGACGAGRATCTCGCCGCTACCGTTGCGRACGGGCTCGGCCTYGACCTGCCGGACGCCGCCAAGGCGGCCAAGCCGACGCTAGACCTGCCGACATCGTCGGCGCTCTCGATCGTCGCCAACGGCCCGGCGAATTTCGCCGGGCGAAAGATGGGCCTGCTGCTGACCGATGGGTCGAGCGCCGAGCTGTTCAATGCGCTGACCAAGGCGCTGGAAGCCGAAGGCGCGGTCTGGGAGGTGGTCGCGCCGAAGATCGGCGGGGTCACGCTCGACGACGGCACCAAGGTCGCGGCCAAGCAGAAGATCGACGGCGGACCTTCGGTCCTGTTCGATGCCGTCGCGGTGCTCCCGTCCGAGGAGGGGGTTGCGATGCTCGCCAAGGATGCGGCCTCCAAGGACTTCGTGGCGGACGCGTTCGGCCACTGCAAGTTCATCGGCTACACCGATGCAGCCGCCACGTTGTTCGACGCTTCTCGGGTGCCGGAGCTTGACRATGGCTTCGTAGCCCTAAGCAAGAGCAAGGACGTCAAGGCGTTCGTCACGACCTGTCGTGACCTCAGGTTCTGGGCTCGGGARATGAAGGTCGATCTCGACGCGGCGGCCTGACGACCCTGGCGGGAGCGGCAGGTGGACGTCCTGCCGCTCCACTTAMCSGCRARCYTCATATCGCMCGGACGYGGKACGYGCTGCCTCGCTCGCGTTCAASGGGATCGGGGCACAYCGTCGGSGCGRGCCGCGGTGACGACCCAGCGGCGGGTGCGGCGCACGGTGCGAACCGTCCAACGACGCCCGGTCTCTGCGAGGAACCGGGCGTGGATYCCTGCCGMGTGCTGGGCGAAGTCGTAGWAGTCGATCCTGTGGTGCGCGAGCACGATGGTGCCGYCTSSCSKCAGGCGRGCGGCCATCTCACGCGCAACCCGGGCCATCTCTCGCGCTGAGAGGTAATACAGKAYCTCGGCGATCACGATCACGTCATAGACGRSACGTGGCGGTCGACCGGGGAGCACGAGCAGCGATGCGCACGCRCGAGGCCAGGCMGCGACGGCRCGTGCCGTCAGGTCGACCCCCTCCCTCGTGCCCTCGGTCGCATCGAGGCRCAACGCCWTCCTCGCGATCGCGGCACTGTTGGAKCCGTTGCCGCTGGCCAGCTCCAGCACCCGTCCGACCGGTCGGTSACCTATYGCGYGCAGGATCGCGGYACGCTTCACCGCCTCGTCACGGGCGGTGAAGGTGCGCCAGGGATCGTCGTCGCCGGCRAACTTGGCGGCGAACCCSGCAAGATCGATCGGGCTCGTCACYTCGAACCCGGCCGGTAGCGCTCGACCGGACGAGCAAAGGCCGCAAGCTCGTGTCTCGCGATCGTGAAACCTGCTGGATCATCGGAAACGGCGCCGAGCTGCGTCCGGTAGACGTGGATCAGCGACCGCTTAACCGGAACTCCTCCGGGCACAGCGATGCGCCATGCCGGTCCGGACCTGTCCGGGCGAGGCGGCCACACGCGGTAGGTCAGCCGACCGGCGCCACCCGGGCATCGGGCGACGGCCGCTGCTACGGCGCGGTGATCGGGATGGTCGTCATCGCAGGCCGGTCCGACGATGAGATCGAGATCCCGGCATCGTGCGACCTGGCGGCGCAGCGCGCGATAACAGCGTCCCGGGATCGAGGGCAACTGGCCATCGGGCAAATTGAGGAACGAGACGTCGCCAGCAA
>QDFQ01000031.1 GCA_003075315.1 Arthrobacter sp. TPD3018
CAATCCACCCTCTGCGACCTGGTTGCGGAGCCACTTGGCTTGCTCGACGGCATGGGCCTTGTCGGCGGGATCGGGCCATTCGGGCGCATCGGTGTCGGTCATGGCTTCATCCTTCATGCTTGGTCGAACAGCCCCCGGAACTCTGCATCGGCGTAATAGGCGAGCTTGCCGGCGACGATCGGGCGTTGCCCGGCGAGGAACAGCAATTCGACATGCTGCGGCAGGTTGCGGACCTCATCGGGGGTCAGCAGCGGGCGGGCCGTGTGCTGCTCGCCGTAGGAAATGCCGGATTTGTCGGAATCGAGCGCCCGGCTCATGGTCTGGAACACCACGGTTTCCTGCCCGAGCAGATCGGAGACAAGGCGGGCGCTATCGTGATCGTTGACGCCGAACACCTGTAGGACGCCGGCGTTTGACAGGAAGGTGCCGGCGCGCTGCCCGTAGGTGGCGCGGAGCTGGTGAACGTCCTGCAGGATGGGCCAGAGCTGGACGCCGTAGCCGGCCATGAGGCCCATAGCGCGCTCGACGGGGGCCAGATGGCCGAGGGCGGCGAACTCATCGAGCAGATAGAGGACCGGCACGGCCGGCTTGGCGGGATCGCGGGCCATGTCGGTGAGGCTTTGCGCGACGAGCAGGCGCAGCCATCGCGAATAGGTGGCGAGGCGATCGGGCGGCAGGACGAGGAACACAGAGACGTTGCGGCGCTTGAGATCAGCAAAGCCGAAATCGGATCGGCCGAGGACCGCGACCATGCGCGGGCTGTCGAGGAAATGGGTATGGCGCTGCGCGGCCGAGAGGACGCCGGCCGCCTCGCGGTCGGATTTGCCGAGGTGGCGGTTTGCGGCGCGGGCGATCAGGCCGGAGGCGGCCATTGACGCCTGCATGTCCTTCAGGAGCGCGGCGAAGGTTTCAGGGGCGAGGGTGAGATATTCGCGCAGGGTGGCGAGGTTTCGCCTGTCGCGCGGCTCGCTGGCGGCAATATGGAGGATCAGGCCGGCAATGAGCGCCTTGGCTTCCTCGTTCCAATGCGCCTCGCCCGCCATGCCCGGTTCATCGAACACGAGGGCGTCGGCCAAGGTGCTTGCATCTTCCGCGACATCGAGGCCGGCCGGGTCGAGCCCTTCCAGCGGATTGAAGGCGGCCGAGGGCTGGCCGGTGACGCCGAAGGGGTCGAGGACATGGACCGGGCCGAACTGCTGGCGGGCGCGGCCGGCGATCTTGGCATTTTCGCCCTTGGGGTCGATGCAGATCACGGAGCGGTCGGCGGTGAGCAGGTTGGGGATGATGGTTCCCACCCCCTTGCCGGTGCGTGTCGGTGCCATCGTCAGCAGATGGGCCGGGCCGTCATAGCGCAGGAGCTTCCCGGTCTTGCCGTCGCGGCCGATCAGCAGGCCGGAATCGGCGCGGGCGAGGGCGGCGGTTTCCTTGTCGGTGGCGAAGCGGGCTGAGCCGTGGGTTTCGCCGTCCATATCCCCGAAATGGATAATCAGCGGATTGGTGAGGAAGCGGAAGGCGAGCGCCAGCAGCACCAGCAGCGTGACGAGATCGAGCAGGAGAACCGGAACCGAGCCGACGCGAAAGCCGATTTGTTCGAGAGCGAAGCGGCCGCCGAAGCCGAGGACGAACAGGACGATAACAAGGAGGAACAGAAGCCCGAGAAGCGGTTTCCAGATGCGGAAAGGTGCGGCGAGCAGAGCGACGAACGCCCATAGCGGATCACGCGCGGCCTGCCGCATCATGTTCTTGAACGCACCCCAAGCAAGTCTCGCCTGACTCATGCGGCCGTCCCCCCGGCGCTACCTGTCGTTTCCCCGGCCGGCGCGTTGCCGATCAGATCGGCAAACAGTTCCTTGTCACCGGGGCGCGTCAGGAAGTCGGGCAGCTCACGCTTGAGCCATTCGCCCAAGCGCCGGGCAAATTCTTCATCCTTGCCGTGTTCGAGGCGATGCAGGACGAGCGCGCCGAGCAGCACCTTGCGGCGCGTGTCGTTGGCGCGTTCCTGCTTGCCGAGCCGTGCCTTGAGGGCGGCGCGCTGCGCATCCAGTTGGGCTAGACGTTCTTCAATGGATTTGCGCGCCATTCCTCAAATCTCCTTTTCCGGTTGTTCGCCTAGACTATCATTCCCGGCCGTCTTTTCCAGTGTTTGCCTGTTGCGCTTGAGTTTTCGGCGGTTTTGCAGCACAATCCGGGCCTCAGTTTCATTGCATCGACCTAGCCGCAGCGCCACACCGAACAGCGAAAGAGCGAAGCAATTGAGTTGAGAAGGGCGCACTTACGAGTTACTGCGTAACTCAGCGCGCTGTCAGCTAGAAAGCTGACGGGAAAGGCGGAAACGGGATCGAGGCAACGGGTTGGCGATCTACCATTTCAGCATGAAGCCAGTTTCGCGGGCGAAGGGCCGTAGCGCCGTCGCCTCTATGGCTTATCGTGCCGGGGAGAAGTTGACCAACGAGCGCGACGGCATCACGCACGACTACACGGCAAAGCAGGGCGTCGAACATGCCGAGATCGTCTTGCCGGAAGGCGTCAACGCCGATTGGGCGCGGGATCGCTCGACGCTCTGGAACGCCGCCGAGTTTGCCGAGAAGCGGAAGGATGCCCGCGTTGCCCGCGAGTTCGAGGTTGCCTTGCCGCATGAGCTTTCGGCCGAGGAACGGCTAGAGGCGGCGCGGGAGATGGCGCAGGAGCTGGCCGACCGCTACGGCGCGGCCGTGGATTTCGCCATTCATGCACCGCACGAGGCGAGCGACGTTCGCAATCACCATGCCCATATCCTTATGACCACGCGGCAGGTGACGGAGAACGGGCTAGGCGACAAGACCTATCTTGAGCGCGAAAACAAATGGCTGCTGGCGCACGACCTGCCGACGACCGATATGCAGCTCCGCGACCTTCGCCAGAGGTGGGAGGGGATCGCCAACGAGCGGCTTGCAATGGCCGGGCTTGATATTCGGATCGACCATCGTTCGCACATGGAGCGCGGGCTTGAGATCGCGCCGACCGAGCATATGGGCGTCCATGCCTCGCAGATGGAACGGCGCGGCCTCGACGTGTCGCGGTCGCGGCTGGACGAGGATGCGGCCCGGCGCAATGCCGAGCTGATCCGGGAGAAGCCCGAGCAGGTTCTAACCCTCATCACCGGGGAAAAGAGCGTGTTCGATCGCCACGACGTTGCGCGGGCGCTGCATCGCTACATCAACGACGACCCGCAGGAGTTCCAGAGCGCCTTTGCGAAGGTGATGGCCTCGCCGGCGCTGGTCGAGTTGCAGCCCGAGCGCGCGGACCCGGCAACGGGCGAGATCGAGCTTGCTCGCTATTCCACCCGCGAAATGGTCGAGATCGAATCCGGCATGATCGAGAGCGCGCAGCGG
>QDFQ01000032.1 GCA_003075315.1 Arthrobacter sp. TPD3018
GCCATCGGGGCCTGCTCGGCGAGACGGAAGACGTGGAGCGGCACGCCGGCGGTCCGCATCTTCCGGGCGAAGTCGGACTGGACGCCCGAGCCTTCGCAGACGATCGCTTCAACCGGGCGCTGGTTGGCGATGCGGTCGTTGCGGAGGAAAGCCGCCTTCGGACCGTACCGCGTCTCCAGCATCATGCGCACCAGCTTGACCTGCCGCGACGACGCCCACGCGGCTGCGACGGCGTCCGCACCCTTGTTCATGCCGGTGGTCATCAGGACCATCGCCGGGATCCGACGCTTGATCTGGTCGAGGCGGTCGAAGAGCTGCTCGTGGTCGTGCCAGACCTGTCCACCCGAGAAGGCGACAATCGGGCCGGTCGGGGCGTGCTCTTCCCGGCGTTTGGCGGCGCGGGCGGCGAGGTAATCCTTCCCGTCGATGACCGACGCGGTGAGCTTGGAGGAGACCCGGCTGCCGCGGATCGTGTTGAAGGGGCGACCCGTCTCCACGCGGAACACCTCCCCGGCGTGGTCTCGCATGCACCGCATCGCTTCGGCGCAACCCTCCAGCGTCTGGCAGAGGAGCTGCGTGTCCTCGAGTTCGACGGCGTAGATCTCGCTGGGGTCGTACGCTTCCACCATGTCCTTCAGCTTGCGGGCGGCGTCGTCCTCGCGTCCCTCGATGCGCTTGGTCACCATGTGGAAGGAGTTGACGATGCCCCATGCGATGTCGGCGGCAAACTCTTCCATGCGGGTGTCGCGCGTGACGTCGAACACCGTCCGCAGCATGAGGTCGACGGCTGCGGCGGCCATCTCCGGGTCGGGCATGTCCAGCTTCTCGGGGGCGTTGAAGACGGTCAGCTTGGCCATCTCGCTGCTCTCCACGAAGGCGCCGTCGTAGGTCTGCTGCGTCTCAGCGTCGATGTTCAAGACGCTGTCGTTCATCCGGACCTCGTTCATCGCGCGGGCGGCGTCGGAGAAGCTGCGGAAAGTGTTGGTCATGATAGCCTCCATGAGTTGAAAATCTCACCTTCTTCTCGGTGAGGAATCTCACTCGGCATGCGGCGGTCAGGGCCGTCAGGGACGTTAACCGGGAAGCCGCGCCCATCGGGCGTGGACCCCGGTTAACGCTCGCGAGTGGGGGAGCCGATTTTCTCGGCCCCCAGAATGGAGCGAAGCGGAGTGGCGGGGGTCGTGAAAATTGGGGGCACCGCTCGTCCTTGACGGTTCGCCAACCCCGCATGCCAAACTTCCACATCACAGAGAGAGAAAATATTGGTTTGGGGCGGGTGCGCCGGGGTGATCCGAGCACGAGCGGCGGTGCTGTGGCCGCCAGGCCGCAGCACCGCTAGGCAGCTCTGCTGCCGTCGCTCGCGCGCAGGACGCCCCGGCGTCGGCAAAGGGATCGATACCCGGAGGGCGGAGACCCCTTCAGGGGGCTCCGTAAGGCCCGTCAGGGCCGATGAGAGCCCGGTCCCGCCCACAAGGCGGGACGCCCCGCCAACCCCTTCCCTGCCGCTCTATTGGGCATCCTGCCCGTCGTCGCGCTCCCACGCGCCCTCACCCCATGTTTCGTCGTAGCCCGGATCATCCGGATCGAGCCCCATGTTGGGATCGTCACCCGAGCTGGCTGGGTCACCGGGCTCGCTCTCGCGATGGTCGTCGGCTTGCGAGGAGCCACGGAAGCACGCCGGGTCGCAGAGCAGCATGGGGATGCCGCGGCAGACCAGCTGGACGCCGTCGATAGAGAGCGGCTTGGTGGCGAGCCGTGCGCAGGGCTGGTTGCTCCGATCGCGGAAGCCGCAGGGTGCAGCAAGCGGCTCCTGTCGAGGTGCCTCGGGGCCGTCGTCAGGTTGGTTCTCGGCCAAAGCAACGGAGCCACTGTCGGGCTGAGGATCGAACATGTCGTGCTGCGCGCGCATCGCGGGTTTCCTCCGGAATCTTGGGACAGGTGCGAAGGGGGGGCTCGCCGGTTGAGGCGTGAGCACGCGAAAAGGGCGGCGCCGCGAGGCGCCGCCCGAACCCGGCGGGTCAGTAGAACTCGGCGCGGTCGGCGATGATCTCGCAGCCGTAGCGGTCGTTGCCCTCGGCGTCCTGCCAGCGGGTGTAGTGGAGGCGACCCTCGATCGCGATCAGGTCGCCCTTCTTGCGGTTGCCGGCGACAGCCTTGGCGAGGCCGTTGAAGCAGGTGACCTTGTGGTATTCGGTCTCCTTGACGGTGAAGCCGTCCTCGCCCTTGTAGGTGTGGCCATCCTTGTTCAGCTTGGGGCGGTCGGTCGCGACGAAGATCGTGGCGACGTTGGTGGTGGGGTTCACCGCGCGCAGTTCTGGGGTGCGGGTCAGGCGGCCGATCAGGTTCACGTTGTTCATGGCGATAGCTCCCTCGGGTGATGTCGGGCGGATCGTCCGCCGGTGTCACCGATGAGCGAGCTGGCGCGGTGCTGCGCACCGGAGGGGCGGCCGGGATCGTCGCGCAGGCGACGAGCGCGGTCGACCTGGAGGGAAACCTCTTTTGCAGGGGTGGTGCGGGCAGCCGCGCTTCAGCGCGGCAACACGGCCCTGCCAAAGGGGTTGCGCGGTGCCGGGCCGGCTCGCAGGTGACACGACCCGGCGGATGAGACGCCTGGTAGCAGCCAAGATGTCGGAGCGGACGCCATGAACAGGCTCCGTGGACCGGCAGGATTGGCCGCCTGATCCGCCTGCCCGGACGAATCGGCACGCGGTGAAGCTCGCCACCAGCGTCGGGCGCGGCAGCGCCCATGACTGCCCCGAGCTGGGCATGAGTGGACCACACAGCCGAGGACGTCGCCGATAGGGAGGCCGAATATCACAAGGTCGCCGTCGATTGGGCGCCTCGCCGGAGCCGTCGGGACACGCTGAGGTGAAGGTCGATCTGTGAGCGCTCGAGGTGCGCGATGCGACTTTGGCTGGCCGGCGAAGGTCGGCCGCGGATGAGGCGGGAGCAGCCTGATCGACGCGTCTTCGCTGGTCCGCTGGGTTCGGGTAGTGCTTGCGGGGCTATCCCGGGAGGAGCGAGGGCGATCGAGACAGGGACCGACGCGGCAGCGTCGGTCCTGGCGATCAGCCGAAGAGCTTGCCGATCGCGGCGCCGGCCGTCAGGAGGGCGGCAGCAGCCAAGGTCGCCTGAAAGAACAGGGTCCCGGGGAAGAAGCGCACCTCGAGCTTGGTCTTGGCGAGGTCCGCCTGCGTCTTCTGGATCTCGACCTGCATCTTGTCGATCCGCGCGAGCTGCTCGCGGATATCGAGTTGCGGATCTGGTGCGACGGTCGCCATGGTAGCCTCCATATAGCGTGGAACAGTGAACGATTGAAGTGCCGCGCTGGCCCAATGTTGGAAAGGGCGAGCGCAGCCCGAAATGCGCGAAGCATCCGGCACGTCGACGGGGACCGCTCCGGGTGTCGAAGCGATCCCAGTCGAGGGAGTGCGGGGGCGACGCGTGCGCGCCGCCCGGTGTTCGATCAGGCGACCTCCTCGACCGGGGCGGTGCTCTCGCCGAGGCCGTCGCCGGCAGGCAGGCCGGAGGCCGAGCCGTCGGCGCCGAACGGCGGAGCGGGGTCCTCGTCCGACTTGATGCCGAGCGCGCTGGTCACGTCGCGGCGCTTCTGCGCGYGCTGCCAGACGATGTTGTAC
>QDFQ01000033.1 GCA_003075315.1 Arthrobacter sp. TPD3018
TGCTGGATGGCTACCAGCCCACCATGGAGGCCGGCGACATCCTCGGCCACGAGAACATGGGCGAGGTCGTGGCGCTCGGGTCCGAGGTCACCAACCTCAAGATCGGGGACCGGGTGGTGGTGCCGTTCACGATCAGCTGCGGCGATTGCTGGTTCTGCAAGAAGGGTCTGTTTGCGGCCTGCGATCGGACCAATCCGAACGCCGAGATGGCCGCCAAGGCGATGGGCCATTCGCCCGCCGGGCTGTTCGGCTTCAGCCACATGCTGGGCGGCTACTGCGGCGGCCAGGCGGAGTATCTCCGGGTGCCGATGGCGGATGTCGGTCCGATCAAGATTCCCGACAACGTAACCGATGAGCAGGCCCTCTTCCTATCGGATATCTTCCCGACCGGCTACATGGCCGCCGAGAATGCGCAGATCGAGCATGGCGACACCGTCGCGATCTGGGGCTGCGGTCCGGTCGGCCAGTTCGCCATCCGCTCCGCGCTGATGATGGGCGCCGGCCGCGTGATCGCGATCGACGAGGTGCCCGAGCGACTCGCCATGGCGGAGGCCGGTGGCGCTGAGACGATTAACTTCGCCGAAACCGATGTCTATGACGAGCTGCAGGCGCGAACCAAGGGCCGGGGCCCCGACAGCTGCATCGATGCTGTCGGCTGCGAGGCGGCCGCGCACGGGGCGGCGGACGCGGTCATGGACAAGGTGAAGGCAAGCATGATGCTCGCCACTGATCGCGTCCACGTCCTGCGGCAGGCGATCATGAGCTGCCGCAAGGGCGGCACGGTCTCCGTGCCCGGCGTCTACGTCGGGATGGGTGACAAGCTTCCGATCGGTGCAGCGATGAACAARGGRCTRACGATCAAGCTYGGSCARACCCACGTGCAAGCGYTAYACYARRCCGYTRCTGGAWAARATCGTCGCGGGCGCGATCGAYCCCAGCTTCGTGATCACSCAYCCGGCCAGTCTTGAAGACGCGCCAGAAATGTACGCTAAATTCCGCGACAAGGAAGAAGGTGTRATCAAGGTTGTYATGCGSCCGCACGGYTGATTGGCGGAAYAACCGGGAACAGGACGCTTATCGATGCCGATCGMCACCGCCGCTGTGGATTATGTTCAGCGGCGGTGTCGATCAGCTTGAGACCAAGTATGTCGACGGACCTAGGCAGCTGCCTTTAGCCGAGCGTGCCGCCTGGTCGAGTAGATCGGTGGCCTGAGCCGGCGAGAGCGGCTTTGCGAAAAGATAGCCCTGGATCGCGTTGCACCCGGCTCGGGCCAGGATGTCCGCCTGCTGCTGCTTCGGATGCGGTGGCGGTCCTCAGCGGCAAACTGCGCGAAGCAACCAACCACTGCCGGAAATCCTCCGCCTCCATTGGTCGTGCGAAGTGGTAGCCCTGTGCTTCCTCGCACCCCATCCCGGCCAGCATCGTCGCAGCGGCGGCGCTCTCAACGCCTTCGGCAACGACGCGGTAGCCCAGATCGTGCGAGAGGGTGATCATTGAACGAACAAGGGCTTGCTCCCGCTCTTCCTCCGCCAGGTGCCGGATGAATGACTGGTCGATCTTGACCACCCGCGCCGGTAGGCGCTGGAGATAGGCAAGGCTGCTATAGCCCGTGCCGAAATCGTCGATTGCCAGCGGCACCCCGGCGGCTTTCAGCTCGCGAAGCTGCGTCATGGCGCGACCGCCATTCTCCATCACGGCACTTTCCGTCACCTCCAGCTCGATCGCATCCGGGCGCAGCGGTGCTTCAGGAGATAGAGCTGCACGCGTCCGGCGAAGTCGCTTTCTTCGAGATTGGCCGCAGAGACGTTGATCGAAAGCTGAAGGTCGAGCCCCTCTTTCCGCCAGGCTGCAAGCTGTCGCATGGCCGTATCAAGCACCCATGCGGTAGTGGGCTTCGCAAGCGAGGTCTGCTCGATGATCGGAATGAACTCTCCGGGTGACACTTCCCCCAAGCGAGGATGCTTCCAGCGGAGCAGCGCCTCCGCCCCGACGCACTGCCCCGAGGCGACATCGACCCGCGGCTGAAATACGAGCCTGAGCTGACCCGGCTGGTCGAGCGCGGCACCAAAATCGTTGAGGAGCGTGAACCTGCGACCGTGAACGCGGTCCTCGTCGGGTGAGTAGAGGCTAACGGCGTTCTCTGACGCACGGGCGTCCTGGGCGGCGCTATAGGCGGTGCGCAGCACATCGCGCGGGTCCGCCTCACCAAGAATGACGGACGTGACGCCAATCGCGGTGGTCATGGCGAACCGAACGACGGAAGCATTCTGGGCTGTCGCCAGCATCGAGCCGAGCAACGCCAGATATGCGTCCCGCTCCGGCTCAGGCGGGGACAGGAACGCAAACTGCGTTGCAGCGACATGGTAGGCCGTTCGTCCGGGGCCGAGTGCTGCCCGGAGCGACCTGGCGGCATCCTGCACCATGTCATCGACGAACGAAGGCCCCCTCACGCGCAGGCCGTTGTTGAGCTGGTCGTTACGGGCAAGGTCGAGCAGCACGGCATATCGCCGCTCGCCAGGCGCATCCCGACCAAGGTCTTCAAGATCGTCGAGAAACTGGGTGCGGTTGGGAAGGCCGCTGAGGGGATCGATGCGCCCGAACGCGTGCTGCATCTCGATCTGCACCATGACCATATCGGCCAGATCGCTCAGGCCGGTCATCTCCACCTCAGACACCGTTCGCGGCTCCGTGCCGAGCACACAAAGCGAGCCGAGGCCGAATCCTTCGCGGGTAACGAGCGGAACGCCAGCGTAGAAGCGAACTCCTGTTTCCGCCAGGAGGCTCGTCGCATAGCAGTTGTCGGCGAGAAGGTCGGGGATGACCAGCACCTCGGTGGTCTCCGCCACCTGCGCGCACGGTGCCTTGTCGCGCGGTATGGAGCTATGTTCGACCCCGACACGCGATTTGAACCACTGCCGGTCCCGATCGGTCAGTGATACCGCCGAAATAGGCAGATTGAAGATCTGGCTCGCCATGCGCGTGATGCGATCGAAGCTCGCGCTCGGAGGCGTGTCGAGCAGGTTCAACTGGTACAGCGCGTCAAGTCGCGCTTCTTCGTTCTGTTTCACGATCCGTGCCTCTTCGCCCCGGACCTAGCCGGCGAATCGATACCAAACCGCTAACACACACGCTCCAAGGGTTTTGGAGTCGACTCGCTTCCGCAACAATCATGTGCTATTGTCGTGGATGCGAGCGGGGGCGCACGCACCGGGACATGGCGCATGGCGCTGATTCAAGGAGCTGCGATAATGGATCAGGCCACGACTGACTATTACGTGAAGCGCGAGCAGCAAGAACGCGAGCTGGCCGCGTCTGCGGCCGACCCAGCAATTGCAGCAATTCACCTGAATATGGCAGAGCGCTACGCAAAGCTGGTGCATGCCGACTCGAATCGGGGGCGGTGAGAGGATGGTCGAAAACGTACGCTAAGCGTCGCGACCCTGCTGGTGAAGGCGGAGCGGCCTGAATCGCCCGCGGGGCTTGTCGATCTCACCCCATAGATAGTCGCCGGTGAGGCCGACATGCTCCCAGCCCAGCGGCGCGACATGGGCGAGCAGTTCGTCGGGTACGTCGACGCCGCTGCCGCGCAGGTGCCGGACGGCCTGGTCGAGATAGACGGTGTTCCACAGCGTTGCGCTGCCTGTTGACGTAACCTGCCGAATACGGCCGGGAGCTTGGCTGTATCGCTGCTCTCCAAAGACTTCTTAGCGTACGTTTTCGGCCCTTCTCTCACCGTTCCCCATCCCGATCTCGCCGCTTGACACACCGCCAAGCAAGCAGCCTAGACCCCCAGGATGAGGGGTCCTTTTTCGACGCCGATCACCCCGCTACCGGGGTCCCTTTTGCACGCCGATCCACAGTGGTGGGCGAGCGCCCCGCTTCCGAGCCGCATCCGATCGCCGACGAGGTCCGGCGCCAGGCCGATGCGGCGCTGGTGTCCTGATTGCACCTTGCCGCTTCCCGACGCCGACAGGCACCGGGCGATCCAGCGGGATCACGGCTTGCGCTCGACGTCCTTCCTGTCGGCCTCGGCCGGCGTCAGGCGAGCCCGCTCGCGGATGCGGCGTTCCAGCGGCGCACCGACGAACAGGACGAGCATTGCAAGGC
>QDFQ01000034.1 GCA_003075315.1 Arthrobacter sp. TPD3018
CTACCGCTCGGGCGCGATGAACGCGCTGACCCCGGCGGACTTTGCGGCGCTGGCCAAGCGCGGCCTCGTCACCGTCTGCGACCTGCGCGACACGCGCGAGCGCGCCAAGGCGCCGGTCGCCTGGCCCGAGGCGCATAAGCCCGCGGTCTTCGCCGACGATTACGACATGACCGGCGACATGCGTGCCCTCGCCGACCCGAAGCTCGACGGTGCCAAGGCGCGCAGCATCATGACGCACACCTATGCGGAGCTGCCCTTCCGCTTCGCCGGCGCCTATCGCCGCATGTTCGCCGAGCTCGCCGCGGACCACGCACCGCTCGCGTTCAACTGTTCGGCGGGCAAGGATCGCACCGGCGTCGCCGCGGCGCTGCTGCTCACCGTGCTGGGCGTGCCGCGCGCGACCGTGATGCAGGATTATATGCTCTCCAACCGCTATTTCGATCCCGCCCGCGCCGCCCGCCAGGATCCGAACGCGGCCGCCTGGACGAAAGCCCTGCCCGCCGACGTGGTAAGCGCGCTGATGGGCGTCGATCCCGCCTATCTCGACGCCGCCTTCGCCGCGATCGCGGCCAAACCCGGCGGCATGGCGGCCTATCAACGCGATCAGCTCGGCCTCGACGCCGCGACGATCCGCCGGCTGCGCGCGATGTACCTGACGCGGTGAGGAGGAGTGTCACGATAGCGTAACACCGGCTCCATCCCCACGTAACAATCCCCCGCCACGGGCTGCGGCGACACGACCGGTGCGGGGAGCATCGGCGCCATCACGCTCAGGGGGAGCATCATGCACGCCATTCGTCCGGCCGTCCGCGCGCTTGCGGGGGTTTCGCTTGTCGCACTCGGTTTCGCCGCGCAGCCGACGCTCGCCGCCTCGGTCGATGCGCCCGCCGCCACGCCGGCGGGGGCGCCGATCGAGGGGCCGATCGTGTCGGGCCGCATCTATGACGCGAGCGGCCTCGCGCTGCCCGGCGCGCGCATCGTCGTCGAGGGCACGGGCGCGCAGGCGACGACCAATTTGCAGGGTGAGTTCACCGTTGCGACGCCGGATGCGAGCGGCGACGTCACCTTGCTGATCGACTATCTCGGCCGTCCGCCGGTGACGCGCACGGTTCTTGCGGCCGAACGCGGTCGCGCCGTGTCGTTCACGTTGCCAGCGGCGAGCGGCGGGGAGGGCGACATCATCGTCGTCGGCGCGTCGCTGGTCGACAATACGGCGCGGGCGCTCAACCAGCAGCGCACCGCCGACAATACGATCACCGTCATCTCGGCGGATGCGATCGGCCGCTTCCCCGATCCCAATATCGCCGAGGCGCTGCAGCGCGCGCCGGGCGTCGGCATCGAGCGTGACCAGGGCGAGGGCCGCTACATCAACGTCCGCGGCGCGCCGTCGGAATGGTCGGCGATTTCGGTCGACGGCATCCAGATCCCCTCGGTCGACCCGACGACGCGCGCCGTCGATCTCGACACGATCCCGTCGGACATCGTCGCCAACCTCGAAGTGACCAAGTCGCTCCTCCCCTATCAAGACGCGGATTCGATCGCGGGTGCGGTCAACATCACGACGCGCTCGCCGTTCGATCGCAAGGGCTTCGCGCTGACCGGCATGGGCGGCATGAGCTACAACCAGTTCGGCAAAGGCCACGACTATCGCGGATCGGCCGCGGTCAGCGACACGTTCGGCCAGGATCGCCAGTTCGGCGTGCTGCTGTCGGGCAGCTATTCCTCGACCCACCGCCGCCCCGACAATGTCGAGAATACGTGGAGCCAGACGCCCGCCGGCCTGCGCGTCACCGAAACCCTGTTCAAGGATTACGACACCAAGCGCCAGCGCATCGCCGGCACCGGTGCGTTCGAATGGCGCCCGTCCGACGCGACGCACGCCTGGGTGCGCGGCACCTATGCCCGCTTCCAGGACGATGAATTCCGCGACCGCCTCGGCATCCTGTGGAGCGAGGGCACGTTGCAGGCGGGGTCGACCGATCGCACCGCGACCTACACCAACACGCGTATCGAAAAGCAGGTGCGCCACAGGAAGCAGGTGAACGAGATCTGGACCGTTACCGGCGGCCTGGAACAGCGGCTGGGCGACGGCACGATCCGCGCCGACGTGGCGTATAGCGAGACTTCGCAGACCTATCCGCGCCGCGACGAGCTGCTGTTCCGCTCGACGTTGCGCCCCACGCTCTCGTACAATTTCGCCGACGCCGATCTGCCGAGCTATTCGCTGTTCACCAGCAAAGAGTATCTCCAGACCGGCACCTTCGCCTTCCGCGAGAACGCCTTCCGGTCCAACACGACGAAGAACGACGAGCTGACGGTCGCCATCCGCACCGACCTGCCGATCGCCGAGTATGTCACGCTGTCGACGGGCGGCAAATATCGCGAGCGTCACATCAGCGCCGACGAGGAGCGCTTCCGCGATCGGCGCAGCAGCGCCGCGCCGAGCCAGACGCTCGCCGGGCTGTTGTCTGATCAGGAGTCGCGCAACTTCGACTATGATCTCGGCAAGCGCTTCGACACCGGCCTCGCCGATGCCTATTTCGACGCGGCCAAGGCGACGTCGGAACGCCGCCTGCCGCAGTCGCTGACCGCCGATTACACCGCGGAGGAAAGCATCCTCGGCCTGTTCGGCATGACGAAATACGTCAACGGCGGCACGACATTGGTCGCGGGCCTGCGCGTCGAGACGACCAACTTCCAGTCGAGCGCGCCGAGCGTGTCGCGCACCGGTG
>QDFQ01000035.1 GCA_003075315.1 Arthrobacter sp. TPD3018
GTACAACATCGTCTGGCAGCGCGCGCAGAAGCGTCGCGACGTGACCAGCGCGCTCGGCATCAAGTCGGACGAGGATCCCGCTCCGCCGTTCGGCGCCGACGGCTCGAGCGACGACGCCGGGATGAGCGGCAGCGCCGGCGCCGGCGACGACGGCCTCGGCGAGACCACCGCCCCCGTCGAGGAAACCACGCGCCGCAGCCGCGGCAAGCGCGTCACCGAGAACGCCTGATCCCCTCCCGGTGCCGCTCGCTCCCTCGCGGCACCGGCAGACGTCGCAGGCTCCCCCCACTCCCTGCGCGTCACTCGGGCGATGCCTCCCCCGGCATCGCCCTTTTTTTGCTCAAAGGGAGACAGGCATCGAAACGGACCCAAAACCGTCTTGCATCTTCGGCATAACTAGATTCTGCTGCATCAATGACCCTTAATAGAAACAGTCTTTCAACCTTTTAGCCGAAGGGAAGGGGGGTGGCGGTGGATAGCTGGACGAATGGTGCCGAAGGACCGCTCAAGACCAGCGCGCCACGATATCCACGAGGTGCCACCATGGCTGACCGCGTATCTGTCTCAATTTCGATCGGTGGAAGACTTTCCGCTGATCTTCTCGGCGAGCTCATCGAAAAGGCTAACGCCGAAAACCTTTCCACCGAGTGGGACGGCGAGCCTTTCACCGCCAACGACCTACCCGACGGTGAACCACTCGTGCTGCGCGGCCACGAGATCGCAAACGGCAAGATCGACGAGATCGAGGACTTCTGCTGCACGAACGACCTGCCGTTCTGGCGCTGGTCGGGCGGCGCGCCGGGTTCCTTCCCCGCCGAGATCGTCATCTGGAAGGGCGTGGGCGAGCGTCGCGCCTTCACCGCCGACGAAGACGGCCGCCCCGTCCTGACATCCGACGAAGCCGGCGAGATCGCGACCCTCGACGACCTGCGGGAGCATTTCGCCACTGGCGCGTACCTTCCGCCACCCTTCGTGCTGGTTCCCACAACCGCAGGGTAAAATCACGCCTCACCTGATCGGATCGCACCGCCTCGTCTGTCGCGCGTCGGTCGCTGTCGGTCACGATGGCTCGCCAGGCACTGCTCGCTCGCGTCGTGGCGAACCCTGTGGGTCGCCCACTTGCTACGCCTCGCATGTGCCGGCCTTCGCTGGAAATCACCATGCCCATTCAAACCCTTCACCAGTCGCTATCGTTCGACACGATCATCAAGGATCACCCAGATCGCGCCAGTGCCGAGGCACACATGGCCAAGACGTTGCGCGAGTACGGCGACTGGCCCGCGGACGCGGCAGCAGCTGCCGCACGCGATGGCCGCACCGTCCTCGTCATCGATAACGGCGACGACGAGACGATCGCCATTCGCGTCACCTGACCAGTAGCTCTGGCGGCTGCGGTCGCCTGCCCATACGATGGCTCATCCGAGAGGCCCGATCATGCTCAACCTCATTCCCATCGCGGTGCTGATCCTGTTTCTGGCAGGCGCGCTCTTCTTGTTCGCACGACGACGAGTGCCCTTCAGCTTTGTGATCCTCGCCGCAGGCCTAGGTGCAGTCTCCATCGCACTTTGGCCCTTCGGGCCTGTGAGCGCGACGGGCGAGCGCGACGCGATCGTCCTGTCCCGAGCCGGACCCCTCGGAGCGCAGGCCTACCGGACAGCCATGGTCGATGGTCGGATCACCCACACCGAGTTGTCCGCTATCCGGGAGGCGGCAGGTCGCGACATAGACGCCGAGTTCGGCCTAACCGCCCCGAACGGCGAGAAGACTCACTCTCGGCCCTAGAAGGCTTTCCCACCAGTCGTCGGCATGCTGCCCGACGAACGCGGTCCGCGGTTGATCGGCGACTTGTCGTTCGGGTCACGAGGAACGAACGAGAAGCGATCGCCGACCAGCTTCCCGCCGTCGATCTTATAGGTCCCGCCGAGCGAGTTGCCGCTCAAGATGACGGTGTCTCCACTGACCTCGTAGCTACCGCTCGCGCCGCTCGACAGCGAGAAGGTCTTGTCACCAAAGGTCGCGACCACGCCCGGCACGGGGCCGTTGACCATGTTGTACGTGCCCTCGACCGACTTGCTGCAGCCCGCCAGAGCAAATGCGCCGATGATCGCCAGCATCGCGTTTCTCATGTCGCTTCCCCCCAATCGTGTCGGCCAAGATCGTCCGGCCATAACGAGTCGGCGAGTTGGCCGCCAGAACGTGCCCGGCACCGCAGCTACATCGGTGACCTTCAAGCCTTTTCAGGGCGCCCGCCCTACGGGCGGGACCGGGCTCTAGCCGGCTTCGCCGCCCGGAGCCCCTCGCGGGTCTCCGCCCTGCCGGGTGACGATCCCTCGCTGTCGGCACGGCTCGCTCGCTGCGTGAAGGCCCTGCGAGGGCCTATCACTTGCTACGCCTCGCGCGCGCCGATCGGCATCGCTGCCTCAATCCACCGTCCGGTGACGCTCTGGGCTGCGTCAATCACCCACCCGACAACCACCAGCGACAGGACGGTAACGATCGCGACACCCACTGGCTCAACGCTCGGCGGAATGGTCGACCGCACTAGACCAATAGACCAGACCGCGAATGCAGCACCCGCTGCAACCACCGCGGCAACTATAAGCGCTCCACGAAAGATACGAGAGTACATCGGCAGACTCCGCTTTCGGCTTGCCGAACGTGCTGCGACCCGCTCAGCAACGTTACTATAGAGGACGTCGCCACATCCTCCACATAAATTGTAGGCCGGAACGTGCGTGGTACGGCTGCTTATGCGAGCGACTCCCCAAACTCGATTTACTCAAGGGAGCTGCAGCGCGTCCCCTTGGAACAGTCATGAATCGTCTCCTGCGGTCCACCACCGCCGCGCGATAAGCGCGTCGGTGAGGGGCGCTTGCGCGCCCTGCCCGGCCGAAGGGCCGGGGAGGAGAGAGGGATTAAAGATGGTGTCGAGGACATGGGGTCCAGCCGACACAGGAGACGTTACGATGAACATCGGTCAGATCAAGCAGAACGACGCCGGCATCTTCATGGGCCGCATCTCGACGCTCGCGGTTGCGATGACGATCGCGCTGAAGCCGGTGCAGTCCRCCAACCCGCGCGCGCCGCGCTACG
>QDFQ01000036.1 GCA_003075315.1 Arthrobacter sp. TPD3018
TGTGAAGGCCGCGGCCGAACACTGGCTGGGCCTAACCACCGAACAGCGCGAGACCACCGCGATGTTCTCCTCGGGCCGCGTCGCCCGCGCCGAGCTCAACGTGCGCATCCAGGACGGCCTCGCCGCAGAGGGGGCGCTGAAGGGCGAGGGCGTCGTTACGCCCGTCCTCGACAAGGTCAACGTCACGCGTGAGGAACTGCGCTACGCGCATACCTACAAGCCGGGCCAGGTGATCGACCTGCGCCATGCCATGCGCGAACTCGGCCTCAGCCCCGGCACCTATGACGTGCTCGGCGTCGACGCGAAGGGCCGCGTCCAGGTCCAGATCGGCAACCGGGTTCGGACCTTCGATCCGCAGAAGATATCGCCGGTCGACAAGACCGATGCGATGCAGCTCGCGCAGCGCGAGGAGATCCGGCTGCACGAAGGCGACAGGATCCGCTGGACGCAGAACGACAAGGACCGCGGCCTCAACAACAACGACATCGCCCGCGTCGTCTCGGCCGACCCGTCGGGGATCAGGGTCGAGGCGAGCGACGGCACGCTCCACGAGCTGAAGGCGGGCGATCCGATGATGGAGCGGATCAGCCTCGCCTACGCGCTCAACATGCACGCGGCGCAGGGCATCACCACCGATACCGCGATCGCGGTGATGAGCCACAAGGAATCTAACCTCTCCAACCAGCGCCTGTTCAACGTCACCGTTACGCGCGTCCGCGACGACATCCAGCTGTTCACCGACGACCGCGAGAAGCTGACCGCCGCGATCGAGCGCAACGAGGGCAACAAGACCTCGGCGCTCGAAACCACCGGCGCGCTGACGATCGATCCCGATCGCGGCGCTGCCGGCACAGCGGCGAAAGCAGGCGCGGGCGAGACGTTCAACCCCTCGCTGCCGCCCGACCTCGATCGCGGACCGGAGAAAGTTGGGGGCGAGCCGAGCGCCGACGTCAGCCAAACCGTCGAGCGGCAGCCGCCCGATTTCAAGAACGATCCCTCCCTTGCAGCCGCATCGCTGCGGATCGGCGTCGAGAAGCCGGAAATCGAACTTCCCTACCCCGAAAAGGACATCGGACTGGAGCTATGAGCATGACCACGTCGCCACCGACCTGGGATCAGGTGATCGCCACGAAACATTGGCACGCCTGCGATCTCGACACCCATACGCTCGCGCAATGCAGCCAGCTCGCGCGGCGCGACGATGCGCTCGACTGGGGCGGCGAAACGCTCGCGATGGCCGCGATATTCGGCCTGACCTACGTCTTACTCCTGCCGCTCACCCGCCCGCTGCGTGCCCTCCGGGTCCGGCCCGAGCCAGCACGATGAGCCTCGCCGACCGCGACTATATGCACGGGGCTCCCCGCATCGGCCGGACCTCGCGGCTCGACACGCCGCCCTGCGATGCGATCGAGGGCGCGTCCGAGCATCTCCAACAGGCCCGCAGGAAGCCCGTGGAGCCACGGTCAACCGCGCCGCGCGTGCTCGTCCCCCTGACGCGCCGGCTGCGTCAGGCGGGGCTCCTGGCGGCCGTGGTGGCGGCTTTCACCTTCGCCTGGGCGGTCGGATGCGGAATCGTCAGCGCGTCGCTCCACACCGATGGTGGAATTTTCGTTCCGCCCGCAACCCAAGGTACGCCCGGTGGACGGTAGTTTCCCTTTTCGCTTCCGGCGCCAACCCGAGCCGACGCACGCGACCCTCACGATCGCCGAAACCGCGGATCTGACGGCAGCGGCGCTTGAAGCGGTCCGCGCCGGTGACGGGGGCCGGCTCGCGGTATTCGGCGATGGCGACGCGATCGCCGAACTCGCCGACCAGGTCCGCGACCAGCTGATCGACCCCGCGCGCGGCAACTGGGACTTCTTCGCAGACCATCCGAGCGACTATGCACGCTCGTCCGCGATCGAAGCGTTCCTTCCCGACGATCCTGACGTTTGCTCGGGCTACACCTGCGCTTCGCGCTATGTGCTGCTCCGCGCGATCCAGCATGCCGGCGATGAACCTGGTGCGACCCTTTCGGCCGTCCGCGATCTGATACGGGATCTCCCGCCGGAAGCCGTCGCAGAGGCGGCGGGACACGATTCTGGAAACGGTCACGCCCTGCGTTGGGGAATGACCGTGCTGGCCGGCGTGCGACGAGCGACCCACGCTTTCGCCGACCACGACCGGCTGATGCCCAGGATCTCCATCGCGCGCTGGCTGGCAGGATCGGCGTCGACCATCCTGTTCGTACGACGCGMACCTGGACTGACTTCGGGCGAGK
>QDFQ01000037.1 GCA_003075315.1 Arthrobacter sp. TPD3018
CATGTCCGCGTGGCGCACGTTCAGCAGCAGGTTCGCCTCTTGCGGCACGACGACGCTGCGCACACGCAGGCCCAGCGCCTGGCTGGCGTCGAGGAAGGCGTCCCCCGCCTGCCGACAGGCATCGGCATCCGTCGGCGTGCTGTCCAAGCTGTGGAGCGTCGCGTCATCTGGGACGTCGATCGCCAGCAACACCATGTCGTCGGGGATGAGATCGGGCGGCAGGTCGAGGTGGACCAGCACCTCCAGAACCGCGAGGCTCGGCGTGGCGGCGGTATAGACCATCGCCCGTCCCGGCGAATTCCACCGTCCGCCCCACATACGCGCGCCCTCGCCGTCCAGCGCGGCATGCGCTGCCTTGCACAGGCGATGGACGATCACGCTGCGAGGCCGTGCGCGATCTGCCCCAGCAGCGCCTCCACGGCGCGCGCGCCCTGATCCGTGTCGGTCATCGCGAGCGGCGTTTCGCCGTCGAGCGCGCGATTTTCGCGCGTCAGCCAGGCATGCGCCTTGTCCGGGTCGGCGAACGTCTCCTCGGCCGCGGCGACTACGCTCACCACGCGCACGATCCGGTCGGACTCTGCCGGATCGAGCGGCTGGGCCGCGTCCTGGCGTCGCTTAAAGGTCCGCCGGTTGAGGATCTGCGGGTCGAGCACGCTGAACGTCAGCCGGGAGGCGCGCAGGAAATGATCGACGGCCTGAGTCGGCAGGCCGCGACGGACCAGCCGCATCACGTCGCGCTCGCTGTGCAGCGGCCCCGTGTTCGCCTCGCCCCCCAGCAGAGTCTGTATCCGTTCTACCGCACTCATGCCTGTGCTCCGCATTTTGCCGGATTGTAACCGGCAAAATGATAGGCATCGCGCGTGATGGCAGCAAGTCAGTGCGTCGAACGACGGCGACGTTCTGATTTTATGCCATTCCAAGGCGGGTGTCGCGGCAGGCCCCAAACGACAAAGGGCGGCGGATCCGTCGATCCGCCGCCCCTGTCATGCCGTGTCGCGTTCGATCAGAACGACAGCTTCAGGCCGCCGCGATAGGCTTGATTGCGGACGTCGCTGCGTTCGAAGGTCGTATCGGCCGACAGCGACAGCGTCGCGTTGCCGGTGCGGTACGACAGGCCCGCCGACACTTCGCCCCAGTCGCGGTCCTGGTTCGCGACCGCGAAGGGGGTGCGCAGCGGAGTGCCGCCGGCGAAGCCCGCCAGGAATACGTTCGACCGGTCCTGGAAGTCGTGGACGTAATAGGCCGAAGCGAACGGGCGCAGGCCCTGGGCATTGCCGTCGAGCTGCAGGCCGGCGCGGGCCTGGATGCTGCGATAGCTGTCCTTCGACGTGGCGAGCGCCGGGCCGGTGCCGGTTTCCGCGGTCGGCGTGAAGTCGATGCGGTTGGTGCGCACCGCGACGCGCGGGCCGAAGCGCAGCGCCTCGCTGCCGGCGTTGTAGGTCGCGCCGATTTCGCTCGACAGCGCCAGCGCGTTGTCGCGGGCGCGCAGGTCGAATGCGGTGCCCAGGAACGTGCCGGTGCGGCGGGTGCGCGACTGATAGACGCCGGCGCTGGTCTGCACGTCGAGCGAGGGGCCGAGCGAGCCACCGATGCGGCCGTACAGCGTGCCCTGGATCAGCTCGCCGCGCGCGGTCTGGCCGGCGTTCGGCTTGCCGTCGATCTTGGTGTAGGAGAAGCCGAAGCCCAGCATGCTGGTGTCGTCGACCTTTGCCTCGATCCCCGCCGCGACGTAGAAGCCGTCGAACCGGTCACGCCCGGTCTGCGGCACCGTGCCGGGCATCGATGCGCTCGACCCGTCGAGATAGCCGCCCGCCAGATAGACTGCGGCGTTTTCCGGCAGGACGTTTTCCTGCAGCGTCGTCGCCGGCGTGTCGCTGACCATCGCGGCCTGGCCCGGCATCGCGATCTCGTTGGCGGCGAATTCCATCGGCTTGCCGATCATCGCGATCGAACCGCCCTGGAACGTCTCGGGCGCCATCGCCGAGATGCGCTCGCGATAGAAGCGCGCCATATTGTCGGTCGCGACGGTGCCGATCGCGCGCTTGGTCGTCTCGGCGCGCGGCGCCAGGCTTTCCAGCGTCGCCTGGATCGTCGATGCCGACTGGAGGTCGAGGCCGCCGTAGATGCCCAGCAGCGAATTGTACGCGGCCGAGCGGTTGCCATCGAGCAGGCGGGCATAGGCCATCTGCACCGGCGTGTTGGCGACGACGCTGGTGTACGGGCGCGCCGCGACGCTCGCGGTGACCGCGGTCGAGCTGTAGCTGAGCAGCGGGTACAGGATCGCGCTGAACGACGTGGTGTCGCCGAACGTGCCGGTGACGCCGTTGCTGGCGATCAGGATCGTGTAGCTGTCGCCGAAGCGCGGATCGCGTGCGGTCGGCCGCAGCGTCACCGTGCCGCCGCTCAGCACCGCGCGGTTGGTGGCGATCAGGTCCGACGTGCCAGGCAGGCCGACGTCGACCAGATACTGGCTGCCGGCCGCGAAGGTGGTGGTGCCCGTGACGGTGAGCGTGCCGATCGCGCCGACGTTGCCCGGCGCGACGATGCCGCCGCTCGCCGCGGTCAGCGAGGCGAGGCTGCCGGTGCCGCCGATGGTGCCGCCCCCGATCGCGGTCAGCGCCGAACGCGTCAGCGCGCCGTTGACGGTCAGCGTGCCCTGTTCGACGCGGGTCGCGCCGCTGTAGCTGTTGCTGCCCGTCAGGATCAGCTCGCCCCCGCCGCGCTTGGTGAGGCCGCCGATGTCAGCAGGGAAGCTCGCCAGCACTTCGGCCGAATAGCGGTCGCGCGCGTCCTGGATGTTGTTGCTCYAGATGTCGATGCCACCTGT
>QDFQ01000038.1 GCA_003075315.1 Arthrobacter sp. TPD3018
TTCCTGCTCACCGCCGCGGCGATCGGCATGCTGTACAAGAAGCGCGCGTCGATCTCGGCCGCCGAGATGGGCTGCCAGGGGGAGGTCGGTGTCGCCTGCTCGATGGCGGCGGGCGCGCTCGCCGCGGTGCTGGGCGGCAGCAACGCGCAGATCGAAAATGCTGCCGAGATCGGCATGGAGCACAATCTCGGCCTCACCTGCGACCCCATCGGCGGGTTGGTGCAGATCCCCTGCATCGAACGCAACACGATGGGCGCGGTCAAGGCGATCAACGCCGCCTATCTCGCGCTGCGCGGCGACGGCAGCCACGTCGTCAGCCTGGACGCGGTGATCGAGACGATGCGCCAGACCGGCGAAGACATGCGCTCGCAATATAAGGAAACCAGCCTCGGCGGGCTGGCGGTCAACGTGGTGGAATGTTGACGTGTCTATATGTCGGCGTGTCTACACATAGACAGTGACGTGGATTGAGCAGACCTGCTCAATGTCCAGCCATTACCAGTCCCGGTGCCGATGGAGCATGATCTCGTGCCCCACTGTGAGAGCTGATCATGTGGTTGCCGGCGGTTGCCGTGAATGTTGGTTGTCCGCATTGGCACGTCCCGCCATATCCCGCGACGGCGGCAAGTTCGCCGCCCTCTAAGGAAGAAGCAGATGACGTTTGCACACATCTGCCTGTTTCTTGGCGTGCTGTTCGCCTTTGCGACCTTGATTCTCAAGGTCGTCGAGGTGGCTCGCTCCAAGTAGGGCACGGGCGGGGGTCGGGCTGGCACCCGGCCCCCAAACGATTGACCCCCAGCCACTGGCATGGCCGGGGGTCCGATCTCATAAGGCGTTAGCCTCATGACGTTTGCAGACGGATATATACAACCGTCCGGGACAAGATTCAACTAACGCCGGGCTGCCCCGCCACCCGCATCACACCCGGTGCAGCCCAGGCTTGCCGCGTTCCGACACGAAGCTCGCATAGGTCGACAGGCGGGCGTCCGGCACCGCGACGGTATCGAGGATCTTGAGGTCGCCACGGAAGGTATCGCGGCCGACCTCGCACAGCACGTAGCCGCGGCGATCGGTCATCGCCATCAGTTCGGGCGTGTGCGCCTTGGCCGAGCGGGTGAAGTCGTCGTCGTCGCCGACACCATCCGCGCCTGAGGTGATCGAGGTGGCGAGGAATTCGCTGGAGACGATTGTGCCGCGCTGGTCGTGAACGAGATCGCCGGCATAATGGCGATGCGCGTCGCCGCTGACCGTCATGACATTGCCCGGGCAGTGATCGGCGATGTGGCTGAGCAGGCGGCGCTGGCTGTACATATAGCCCGACCATTGATCCATTGAGGCGATGGGCACGTCCTTGCCCGGCTTGGTATAGTGCATGTTCATCAGCCGCACCTGCTGCGCGACGAGGTTCCAGCGCGCGGTCGATCGGGTGAGACCGTCGAACAGCCAGCCTTCCTGCGCATCGCCCATCATCGTGCGGTCGGGAGAGTAGACGTCCGGCCCCTGCACGACATCGTCGTCGCCATAGGCCTGATCGGACCGATACTGGCGGGTGTCGAGGAAGAAGCCCTGCATCAGGTCGCCGAAGCGGGCATCGCGATACATGCGCATCTGGGCGCCGACCGGCATCGAGCGCCGGCGCAGCGGCATATGTTCGTAATAGGCCTGCATCGCCATCGCCCGGCGCATCAGGAACAGTTCGGGCGGCGTGCCGTCCTGGTCGTAGTCGCCCGCCCAATCGTTGTCGACCTCGTGATCGTCGAAGCTGACGAACCAGGGTGCGGCGGCATGGGCGGCCTGCAGATCGGCGTCCGACTTGTACAGGCCGTAGCGCAGGCGATAATCGGTGATCGACTGGATCTCGCCATGCGTGTGGCGGCGGATCGGCGTCACCACCCGACCGGCAACGCGGCGCGGGGCAGGGCCGCGGTCGGCGCCCTCGTAGATGTAATCGCCGTAATGGAAGACGAAGTCGACCGGCTCCTCGGCGATCTTCCGGCACGCGGTGTACAGGCCTTCCTCGTAATTCTGGCAGCCGGCGACCGCGAAGCGCAGCCGGTCGAGCCGCGCCTGGGGCAGGGGGAGCGTCGCCCCGCGTCCGACCGGGCTGCGATGGCCGCCGCAGGTGAAGCGATACCAATAGGGCCTCGCCGGCTCGAGCCCCGTCACCTCGACATGCACCGCATGCGCGAGCTCGGGGTGGGCGATCGCCTCGCCATGGCGGACGATCTGGCGGAAATCGGGATCGCGCGCCACTTCCCAGCCGACGCGGACGGGCGCCGCGACCATGCCGCCATCGGGCTGCGCGGGTTCGGGGACGATCCGCGTCCAGGCGACGAAGCCGTCCGCATCGGGATCGCCCGCCGCGACGCCGAGCGTGAAGGGCGTCGTCAGGAACCCCGGCGCGTCGATCAGGTTGCGCGGGTTCGTCGGCAGCGCACCGGCGCGCGCCGCCATCCACAGCATCGGAAAGGCGGCAAGCAGGTGGCGGCGATCGATCATGGTCAGGTCCCTTGCCGGTCAGTTCAGCACGATGTGGAAGAAGGCGGCGCGCCCATAATCGTCGATTTCGTTGACATATTGGAGACGGTTGCCGGCCAGGAATTTCGGCTGGTCGTTGAACAGGTTGTTGATCTCGTACTTGAAGGTCACGTGCGGCAGCACGCGGTGCCACAGCGCCGCGTTGACGACCGTCAGCGGCGCGCGGCCGGTATCGTCCTTGGGCGTGACCCCCAGCGCGGTCAGCGATGCCGAACGATGGCTGACGGTGCCGCGGATCGCACCCGCGATCTCGGGCAGGCGCACCGTCGCGCCGGCACCGAGCGTGACGCGCGGCTGGTACATCAGCCGGTCGACCGTGCGCGTGCCCGTTTCCTCGCCCGTCACGTGCATCTGCCCATCGAGCAAGGTCACGTTGAAGAAGGGATCGACCTTGCGGCCCAGCAC
>QDFQ01000039.1 GCA_003075315.1 Arthrobacter sp. TPD3018
GACATGGATTATCCCCCTTGGCGACGCGCGACCGAAACCCGGCCCGCACGACCGACGCGGCGCCCGCCTCCGATCACATCGGACCCGCCCGCGCCGTGGGGGGCTGCTAGGCAGCAAACGTTACAGCAAGACTGTCATATCATGACACTTTTGCGATCCGCGCCGCCACGCTGTCCTTTTCGTCGAATTTGCGACGATCCGTCAGCAGGTTAGCGACCGATGTCGAATGGTCATATCGGTCATAACCCCCGCCTATGGGTCTTAACCTTCGCATGGTACGAGGTGTGACCATGCGTATCTTCGTCACCGGCGGGGCCGGGTTCATCGGCTCGGCGCAGGGGGCGGGCCTACCCGATGATTCAACGCGTGAATCACACCCTCGCCACTGATTCAGGAAATCCGTCGGACAGGGCGGGCGGCGTCGCCTAGACTCGCCGGCATGGACGAGCTGCCGTTCACGCCCATTGATCTCGTCGCCATCGATGCCGCGCGCAACGTGCGTCGGCGCTGGCGGGTGGCGGCGTATCGGGATCTGTTCGGGCAGGTGATGATCGAGACGCGCTGGGGGCGGATCGGGACGCAGGGGCGCGAACTGGTGCGCAGCTTTGCCGATGAGGCGGCAGCCTGCGCCTATGTGCGCGGGCTGCTCGCGCGGCGGGGGAGGGCGGTGCGGCGGATCGGGGTCGCCTATCGCCCCGTAGTGCCGACGCGCCGACATGTCGACACGTCGACCGATCGCGGCCGGCCGAGTAACGTGTTGATGTCGTGAGCCGTAAGCGGCGGTGGTTGCCGGATTTTCCTTTCTCGCCGGCGGACGTAATGCATAGTGTCCGCACAACGAATGGGGGCGGCGATGGCGGGACGGACGCAGGGAATCCTTGGGGCGACGATCGGCGCGATGCTGCTGACGCTGTCGGGCAGCGGGGCGGCACAGCAGCCCGCGACGCCGCTGCGGCCCGACCAGGCCCGCTTCCGCGCGCTCTACCAAGCAATGGTGGAGACCGACACCAGCATCACGACGGGCAGCTGCACCGCGCTCGCCGGTACGATCGAGGCACGGCTGTTAGCGGCGGGCTATCCCGCGTCGGCGATCACGCGCTTTGCGGTGCCCGATCATCCCAAGGAGGGCGGGCTGGTCGTGACGCTGCCGGGCACCAGCCGCACGGTGAAGCCGATGCTGCTGATCGGCCATCTCGACGTCGTCGTCGCCAACCCCAAGGACTGGACACGCGATCCCTATAAGATGGTCGAGGAAAACGGCTATTTCTACGGCCGCGGCACCGCCGACATGAAGGCGATGGACGCGATCTGGGTCGATACGATGATCCGGTTCAAGGAGAGCGGCTATCGCCCGAAGCGCACGATCAAGCTGGCGCTGACCTGCGGCGAGGAGACGAGCTGGGCGTTCAACGGCATGAAGTGGCTGGCGCAGAACCGGCCCGAGCTGATCGCGGCGGAGTTCGCGCTCAACGAAGGCGGGGGCGGGCGGTCGGACGGCAAGGGCAACCTCGCGATCGCCAACATCCATGTCGGCGAGAAGGCCGCGGTCAATTACCGGATCGAGGCGACCAACCCCGGCGGCCACAGCTCGGCGCCGGTGCGCGACAATGCCATCTACGAACTGTCCGACGCGCTCGGCCGGCTGCGCGCCTATGACTTCCCGTTGCAGATG
>QDFQ01000040.1 GCA_003075315.1 Arthrobacter sp. TPD3018
AAGACGAACCTGCAGGACACGCCGATCGCGATTTCGGTGCTCGATGACAGCGCGCTGCGCAACCGCCACGTCCAGTCGCTGGTCGACCTGCAGGACGGCGCGATCCCGAGCCTGCGGGTCGCGCCCTTCTATTCGCGCAATTCGGCGCTGATCGTGAACATCCGCGGCGTCGGCGTGCTCGCCGACAGCAACCAGCCCGCGCGCGACCAGGGCGTTGGCGTCTATATCGACGGCGTGTATCTGGGCCGTGCGCAGGGCCTGGGTACGGCGCTGTACGACGTACAGAGCATCGAGGTGCTGAAAGGCCCGCAGGGCACGCTGTTCGGCCGCAACACCGAAGGCGGCGCGCTCAACATCGTCACCAAGAAGCCGACGGGGGAATTCGGCTTCAACGGCACTGCCGGCATCGGCAATTACGGCAGTTACAAGGGCGAGGCGCATCTCGACCTGCCCGCCTTCGCCAATATCGCGGTGAAGCTGGACGGCATCGTCACCAGCCGCGGCGGGCTGGTCAAGAACCCGATGTCGGGCCAGGCGGACTTCAACGCCTTCGACCGCCGCGGCTTCCATGGCGAGGCGCTGTGGAAGCCGGTGACGGGCTTCAGCGCGGACTATGCGTTCGACACGTCCTACGACGCGTCGACGCCGCTCTACCTCCAGTCGATCACCGCCGGCACGCTGCCGCGCGCGCCCGCCCAGCCGCTGCAGCCGACCCGTGCGCGTACCGCGACCGTCGGCGTGCCGCAGCAGCCCAGCATCGGCAAGACGCACGGCCATCGCCTGACGCTCGACTGGCAGGCCATGCCGGGCCTCGAGCTGAAGTCGATCACTGCCTATCGCGCGATGACGCAGTCGCAGTTCGACAATGGCAGCGCCAACACCTCGGTCTATGCGCCGAACGGCGCCTTCTCGCGATACAGCCTCGCCTATTTCAAGCAGCACCAGTTCAGCGAAGAGGTGCAGGCGATCGGCGAGACGGCGCAGCTCCATTACCTCGCCGGCGCGCTCTATTATCGCGAGAAGGTGGAGGACAATGCACAGGCGTTCAACACGATGCGCTGGAACGCCGACGGCACCGCGGCGAGTGTGATCCCGCTCGTCATCGCCGACCAGCGCATCGACCGCGCGAGCCATGTGACGACCGAGAGCGTCGGCGTGTTCGGCCAGGCGACCTGGACCCCCGATTTCGCCGAAGACCGGCTGCATCTGACGGGCGGTGCGCGCTGGACGCGCGATGCCAAGCATGGCGAACTGACCATCGTCAACGGCGCGCTGCCGAGCGTCAACGGCGTGTCGGCGCCGCGGGCCCTCAACGCGCATTGGTCGCGCATCGACCCGATGGTGACGCTGGCCGCCGACCTGACGCGCGACGTCCATGTCTATGGCAAGTGGAGCACCGGCTATAAGTCGGGCGGCGCCAATTCGCGCTCGCTCACCTATGCGCCGTTCAATCCGGAAACCGTGTCGATGTTCGAAGCCGGCGCGAAGATGGAATTCTGGGATCGGCGGGCGCGCTTCAACGTCGCCGCCTATGTCGGCGACTATAAGGACATCCAGATCGATTTCAGCGCCAATTACCAGCAATATGTCACCAATGACAAAGGCGAGCGGGTGCTGCTCAACACCACGCGCACCACGACCGAGACGACCAACGCGCCCGGCACCGGCCGCCTGAAGGGCTGGGAGGGCGACTTCACGCTGCTGCCGGTGGACGGCCTGACGCTGACCGCCAGCTACGCCTTCACCTATGTCCACATCCCGCCGACGTCGAACCCCTTCCCGCAGACCAACGGCGTGGTGGTGACGACGCCGATCCGCATCTATCCGGTCTATACCCCGCGCAACGCGGCGAGCGGCGCGATCGATTACGAACTGCCGCTGACCGGCAGCACCTTCCGCGTGCACCTCGACGGCAATTACGACGACGGCTTCTACGCCAATTACAACGATCCGCAGACGGGCGTGCGCCAGCCCAAGGGCGACGGTGCGTTCGTCGTCAACGGCCGCCTGGCGCTGACCGACATCCGGCTGAACGGCACCGGCGCGACGCTGGGCGTGTCGATCTGGGCGCGCAACCTCTTCAACGAACAGCATCTGTTCTTCCGGGCGCTGA
>QDFQ01000041.1 GCA_003075315.1 Arthrobacter sp. TPD3018
GTGTCTTCGCCGTCAGGCGGGATGTGTTGGCCGGCTAGGCCAACGCTTTATGCACCATGATCAGATTGAATCGGTAAGCGGTTGAGGCTCGTTTTGAGACTCGCAGGTTGCATCGATCCGCGCACCGAGACGCGCGAGCATGCGACCAAGCGCCCCGCCCACCGTTACCCGCGCGAGTTCGCGGCAGCTGAGGCTCGCGCGCATCGCCGCGTCCCCTTCTTGTCGGTCGGCCTCTTGCTGGATGACATCGTCGGGCAGCGGCGCCGGTCGCATCCAGCGCGGCAGATAAGCGCGCACGCTCGCCGGCAGTAGCGCACGATAGGCGTTGGAGGTCTGGCGATAGCGGGGCCCCTCCCCTGCCCCCATCCCCTGGCCCTCGTCGCGGGTGAAGCGACGCTGGCGGACGAGGAAGCCAGCCGCCTCGAGCAGCACCAGCGCGCGGGCGATCGTTGCGCGGCCGAGGCCCGTCGCCTCGGCGAGCCAGTCGTAGCTCGGGAAGACACGGCCACGGTTGAGGCGGGCAAGCGTGCAGATTTCCTCGAACACGCGCACCGCGCCGGCGGTCAGCGCAGCGAGGCGGCGTTCGGTGGCCGAAAGTGTACGCGTGCCAGCGCGCGCCTCGCGCGCCAGGCGGCGGCCGGCGTCGCGCGCGCGACGGCAGGCGGTGAGCATGCGGTCGGTCTCGCCGGGCGCGGGGACGGCGAAGAACGCCTCTTCGAACGTCCCCGCCTCGATACTGCCGCGGCGCACGGGCGCGCCGGTGCGGTGTAGCCCGCCCGATCGCGCACGTGGCGTGACCGCCGCGGTGTGGGCCGCACGCCCGCCGGCCGCACGCTCGAGTACGCGCGCACTCGCCGCGCTGAGGGCAAATGCCGTCATCTTCCTTCCCCCTTGGGGGCCGGGACCGGGGACGAAAAAGACCGTGGCGCGAAACGCGCATCCTTGCACCCGATGGGGCGGGACGGTAGGAAGAGCCCGTGAAGTGGTGATGCTTTCACGTGGAGTGACGTTTGGCGACGCCGCTCTTCAATACCCCCTCTGGGATGCCCGGCCTTCGTGCCGGGCTTTCCTTTATGTGGTCACGGCCGCTTCCTGCTTTCCGCTGCGTCGACATGACGCGCATCGCCGATCTTGTTGCAGCAATGATCCAACAACGGAAGCGACCAAGATTCGTGCTTTCGAGTATTTAAACCAGAAAAAGTTCGTGCTTTCGGATAGGAATTGCCGTTCCATTCGTGCTTTCGAGTAGAATAAGTGCGGCTCGACTTCGTGCTATCGGGTAACAATTGGCGACAATCGGGCGGATCGATGCGCCGTCATGCCCCGATCGGGGGTGCGTGATTCGGCCGCTGATTCGCGCAAAGACGCGAAAAAGGGGGTCACGCGGAGACGCGGAGGGGTAGCGCGCGCGGCAGCGCATCCCTTCCTCCCGGCCATGATAGACAGGCCGCTGGCGCGGCAGGCGCAACACCTCTGCGTCCTCCGCGCCTCCGCGTGAAAACACCCTTCTTCGCAAACCCTTCGAGGTCGACCCGCCTTACCCCTCGCGCGGTGCGTCCGCAGTCAGCGCAGGCCCGCGCGGGGTGATGACGACGCGGGCCTGGGGCGCACGCCGGCCGCGGCGCGGAGGAGCATCGCCGGCGGGGCGCGCGGCCTCGGTCTCCTCGACCAGCTCGAGGTGGTAATCGGGGATGCCGTCGGTCGCGACGATCTGCTTCAGCGCCGCCTTGAAGTTCGACAGCGGGTTCTGATAGCCGATCTGGAGCCGGAAGGTGGCAAGATCGATGTCGAGCACATTCCCCTCTTCGCAGGTCGAGCGCGCGACTTCGTAGATGCGTCGTTCGATCGGCCCTAGTTGGAAATAGGCAGCGGCATAGTCGAGCACATGACGATCGAGCAGGATCGCGCGATACAGCCAGTCACACAGCCGCACCTTGACGGCCTTGAGGCGCCGTTCGCCGCTCTTCGTCTTGCTATAGTGTAGCTTTGCTTCGGACAACCAGGAGAAGAACCCCTCCTCCCCTTCTCCACCCGCTTCGATATTGGTCTTGATCTGCGTACCCTGCAGCCGTTCCAGCGCCTCGGACAGCCGGCCATAGCTACGCGCTGAATGGTTCGAGCCGGTCGCCGAGAACAGGTCGTGCGCCGTGAAGACGAAATCCTGCTCGACCCGATCGCCCGCCTCCAGCTTCGCCGCCATCAGGCTGGCAATGTAGAGCACGATTTCCTTGTCGTAGATCGTCGCGACGCCGCTCGCCGAAGGACGCACCTCGATCGAGACGGTCGCGTGATCATAGGTAAGC
>QDFQ01000042.1 GCA_003075315.1 Arthrobacter sp. TPD3018
CTGCGCGGGCTGCATTTCCAGACGCCCCCGCGCGGGCAGGACAAGCTCGTGCGTTGCATTCGCGGTTGCATTTGGGACGTCGCGGTCGACATACGCAAGGGATCGCCGACGTATGGCCAGTGGGTCGGCACCAAACTTAGTGCCGAGAACGGCCATCAGCTTTTTATCTCAACCGGGTTCGCGCACGGCTTTGTCACGCTCGAGCCTGATTGCGAGGTGACGTACAAATGCTCGGATACCTACGCGCCCGAGGCAGACGGCGGTATCCGCTGGGACAGCATCGGCATCGACTGGCCGATCCCAGCCGACGCCACCCCCGAACTCTCGGACAAGGACAAGGTGCAGCCCACCTTGGCCGACTTCGACAGCCCCTTTCCCTATGACGGCCATCCGCTCGAACCGCTCGCCTGAGGACCCACACGCAATGCGCATCTTCGTCACCGGCGGGGCCGGCTTCATCGGCTCGGCCCTCGTCCGACACCTGATCGAGAATACAACCCACGAGGTCCTGAACTTCGACAAGCTGACCTATGCTGGCACGCTGTCGACGGTCGAGCGCGTCGCGGAGAGCAATCGCTATCGCTTCGTCCAGGGCGACATCTGCGATGCCGAAGCGGTGCGCGCCGCGATCACAGAGTTCCAGCCCGACGTCATCACGCATCTGGCTGCTGAAAGCCATGTCGACCGTTCAATCGATGGCCCCGGCGCGTTCGTGCAGACCAACGTCGTCGGCACCTATACGATGCTCGCCGAGGCGCGTGCTTATTGGCTGGAGCTAGACGAGGATGCCCGCAAAGCGTTCCGCTTCCACCATATCTCGACCGACGAGGTCTATGGCAGCCTCGGGGACACCGGCCTGTTCACCGAAGAGACGCCCTACGATCCGCGCTCGCCCTATTCGGCGTCGAAAGCCGGCAGCGACCATCTGGTATCGGCATGGGGCCATACCTTCGGGCTGCCGGTGCTGATCACCAACTGCTCGAACAATTATGGGCCCTATCACTTCCCCGAAAAGCTCATTCCGCTGATGATCGCCAAAGCGCTGGATGGCGAGCCGCTGCCGATCTACGGCAAGGGCGACCAGGTGCGCGACTGGCTGTACGTCGAGGATCACGTCTGCGCACTGCAGGCGGTTTTCGAGCGGGGTGAGCCGGGGCGCACCTACAATGTCGGCGGTCATAACGAGCGGCAGAATATCGAGGTAGTGAAGACGCTCTGCGCAATCCTCGACGACCGCCGTCCGCGGGCTGACGGCAAATCCTACGCCGAGCAGATGACCGAGGTTGCCGATCGTCCTGGTCACGATAAGCGCTATGCGATCGACGCCAGCCGAATCGGCGATGAGCTCGGCTGGACGCCTGCCGAGACGTTCGAGACCGGCATCGCCAAGACGATCGACTGGTATCTCGCCAACGAAAGCTGGTGGCGCCCACTCGTCGCCGCCAAGGCGTCCGAACGCCGCGGGATCGCCTGACATGACGACGTGTCTGCGTGTCGACATGAAGGTCGCGCGATGAGCGAGGCGACGCGCCACGTCCTTGTCACCGGTGCGGGCGGACAACTCGGCACCGAATTGCAGCGTTGCGCCTGGCCGGCGGGCTGGCAGGTGACCGCACTCGACATCGCCGATCTCGACCTGCGCAATACCGCAGCGATCATCGGCATGGTCGCGTCCCGCCCCTGGGCGGCGGTGATCAACGGCGCGGCCTATACTGCGGTCGACAAGGCAGAAACCGACCTCGTCACTGCCTGGGCGGTCAATGCCATGGCGCCCGCGGCCTTTGCGGAAGGCTGCGCCAAGGCGGGCATCCCGCTCGTCCAAGTGTCGACCGATTACGTCTTCGCCGGCGACAAGACGGGCGCATGGGACGTCGACGATCCCGTCGCACCCTTAGGGGTTTATGGCGCGTCCAAGCTGGGCAGCGAGCTCGCGGTCCGCACCAGCGGCGCGCGCCATGCGATCGTGCGCACCGCCTGGGTGGTGAGCGCGCACGGCAACAACTTCGTCAAGACGATGCTGCGCGTCGCCGAGAGCCGCGACCTGCTGACCGTGGTCGACGACCAGCGCGGCAGCCCGACGAGCGCAGCCGATCTGGCGCAGGCACTGATGACGATCGCCGTCCGCCTCGCCGACGATGCGGACGCGCCGACCGGCACCTTCCACTTCAGCAACGCCGGCGATATCAGCTGGGCGGATTTCGCGATCGAGATCTTCCGCCAGTCGGCGGAACGCGGCGGCCCCTCGGCCCAGGTCGCACGCATCCCGAGC
>QDFQ01000043.1 GCA_003075315.1 Arthrobacter sp. TPD3018
CTGCGCCCGCCGCGGTGCTGCCGGCCGTCTGCCCCCAGGCCGTCCCGGCGCCCATGCCGATCAGTGCGATCGCCGCAGCCGACCGCAACAACATACCCATACGCGATACCATGATGTCCCCCCGTGTTCGTCGGGCGGCGCGCTAGACATGTCCGAAGACGACTGAGTTACATTTCGGAAACAGAACGAAGACACCGGGCCGATCGTGGCCTCGCTTCACCGCAGGCCGGGCACCCCGTGGGGGCCCATGCGTTCGGACAGGGCAGGGACGCGGGAGAGGATACGAACCCCATGCGGACATATCATCTGTTGCCGGTCGCGCTTGCCGCACTGGTGCTGGGCTGCGGCGAAGATGGCGGCAACGGCGGGCAGAGCGGCAGCGCGCCCACACCGACCCCGACACCCACCGCAACCGCCACGCCGACGCCGACACCCACCGTGACGGCGGTGAACCAGCGCGTCGTCGCCAGCTTCGACAACCCCTGGGCGATGGCGTTCCTGCCCGACGGGCGCGCGCTCGTCACCGAAAAGCCGGGGCGGTTGCAGCTCGTCACGCAGGCCGGCGCGAAGACGCAGGTGTCGGGCGTGCCGCGCGTCACCTATCAGGGACAATTGGGGTTGCAGGACGTCGTGCTCGACCCCGACTTCGCCAACAATGCGCGGATCTGGCTGACCTATGCCGAGCCGGCGACCGGCGGGCAGCAGCTCGCCGTCGCGCGCGCGACGTTGGTGTCCGGCAGCACGCCGCGGCTCGACGACGTGACGGTGGTGTGGCGCGCGACGCCGGCGACGACGGGCGGGCAATTGGGCGGGCGGATCGCCTTCGCACCCGACGGGCGCACGATGTTCGTCAGCACCGGCGAGCGCCAGCAATTCACCCCCGCGCAGGACCCGGCGGGGACGCTCGGCAAGATCGTGCGGATCAACCTCGACGGCAGCGCCGCGTCGGGCAATCCCTTCGCTTCGGGTCCGAAGCCGGAGATTTGGACGCTCGGCCATCGCGACCCCTACGGCCTCGTCTTCGCCAGCGACGGGCGATTGTTCGAATCCGAAATGGGGCCGGCGGGCGGCGACGAGTTCAACCTGATCCAGGCGGGCAGGAACTACGGCTGGCCCAAGGTGTCGGAGGGCGACAATTACGACGGCACGCCCATCCCGCGCCACAGCACCAACACCGCTTATACCGCGCCCTTGGTCAGCTGGACGCCGGTAATCGCGCCGGGCGGGATGATCCAGTATCGCGGTAACGCATTCGCAGGCTGGACCAGCGACTTCCTCCTCGCCGGTCTCGCACAACAGGGCCTAGTCCGTGTCCGCGTCACCGGCGACACCGCACGCGAGGTCGCCCGCATCGGGTTGGGCAGCCGTACGCGCGAGGTGGAGGAGGGGCCGAACGGCTCGCTCTGGGTGCTGCGCGACGGCGACAACGGTGCGCTAGTGGAGCTGACGCCGCAGTAGTTTTGGTTCGCGCGAAGACGCGAAGACGCCAAGAGGGCTCGCATGCCGCGCCGCATGCGCGTTCCATGCATGCAGAGTATCAGGAC
>QDFQ01000044.1 GCA_003075315.1 Arthrobacter sp. TPD3018
GACTGTCCCACGGAACGGGGTCGACCGATCGTCGGTAGGCGTGAAGCCGATCGAGGTAGCGCTCGACCCTCCCCTGCACCGGATCCCGCTCCGCTGCGATCCGGACGATTCGCCCGGCGACAAGGTCGGCCGAGGCCAGGCCCTGCAGTGCCGCCCTGACCCAATCGGCACGGGGCTGGCTGTCGGCGTCGGTCGTCAGGAGAATACCGTGGGGCGTGCTCGCCGCATGATGCAGGCCGAGGGCGATGGCGGCCCGGCGTGCACGACCGGCATTGGCATCAGGGGACGGGTCTCCCTGAGCCACCGTGAACGGAAGGGCCATGCGACCAGCATGCTCGAGTATTACCTGCTCGCTCGCATCCGAGCAATTATCAAGGAGGAAGAACACGGCAGCCTCGACGTCGCCCAGGTCCAGTCGCTCGATCGCCTCCAGCAACTTCGGTAACGCAGTCTCCTCGTTGCGGACCGGAACACAGATCGCAGCTGACACAGGTCGCAACGGCACCCCCACCATCGGTTTCGCAGGACCGGCGACCCTGCCTTGCAGGACTGTAGGTGATAAACGCCGGTTTCGATAGCTGCTCGCGGTGATGCAAGATGCCAGATCGTCATGCAGGACTATAGGTTTGCCCGGTTTCAACCGAGATATCGGCGTCGGGTAGGTAGCCGTCGAAGTTCGCGCCGCGCACCTACAAGCTGCTGTTCGACATGGCAGGCTACCCGGATGCGAAGGCGGTGCCATTCTTCCCCGAGATCGATCCCGTGTTCCGCGTCACCGACCCTGCCGCGCACTACCATGTGCCGGTCGTGGTCAGCCCCTTCGGCTACTCCACCTACAGGGGCAATTGATCACCGATCACGCCTCGATCCCTGCCTGGTGCATCGGCTTATAGAGCTCGTGCTCAAGCGACCGCAGGTAGCGGTCGAGGCGCTCTACCAGTGTTGCGACGTCCGCAGCATAGGCTGGGACGTTCGAAGCTATCGCGTTGCTGCTCCAACGCCGTATGTGGTCGGAGTAGCGTAGCCGAAGCTCGCGATCCTCTTCCATGATCCGCTCGTAAGTCGGCATCTGGTCGGCGAAATAGCCTCGAGCCTCCTTGTTCCAGCCCTGCTGTGTAGGCAGATGCTCCCGTACCGCATTGGCCAGGTTCATTCGTAGCCGGCCGAGGTCGGTAAGCGGAGGTCCAGCCCTGACGCAGTCACGAAGTGCGTAGGCAGCGGCGCGGATCGCCTCGTGGGAGCGCCTGCTATCATCGGGCCTCATCATCTCGTTCTACTCGCCATCATCTTACTAGCCGTCATTGCTGGCGCGCCGCGCGCCGATCATGGCCGTCTGAGCTGCCCCCTTCTGAGTGGTCCATCGACTATTACAGTCTGGACCAAGGAAGGGACGACGAATGCCTGCGAAGAAGCACAAGCCCGAGGAGATTATCGGGAAGCTACGTGAGGTTGAGATCATGCTGGGTCAGGGCGGCACGACCGCCGAGGCCTGTCGGCGCATCGCGGTCAGCGAGCAGACCTAATACCGCTGGCGCAAGGAATATGGTGGCCTGAAGACCGATCAGACTCGGCGGATGAAGGATCTGGAAAAGGAGAACCTGCGGCTGCGCCGGGCGATCTCGGATCTGACGCTGGACAAGCTCATCCTGCAGGAGGCAGCCAAGGGAAACTTCTGAGCCCCGCACGGCGTCGGCGCTGCATCGACCAGGTCCGGGAGGTGCTGGATGTATCCGAGCGGCGGGTGTGCCGCGTGCTCGGCCAGCACCGGTCGACGCAGCGCAAGGTGCCGTTCGGGGCAGATGACGAGCTGGCGCTCACCGAGGATATCATCGCCCTTGCCAGGCAGTACGGGCGCTACGGCTATCGCCGGGTGACGGCGCTGCTGCATGCGGCGGGTTGGTCGGTGAACCATAAACGGGTGGAACGGATCTGGCGACGCGAGGGGCTGAAGGTGCCGCAGCGCCAGCCGAAACGCGGCCGGTTATGGCTGAACGATGGCTCGTGCATCCGGTTGCGGCCGGAGTATCCGGG
>QDFQ01000045.1 GCA_003075315.1 Arthrobacter sp. TPD3018
CTCCTATGCCGATCAGGGCATTGAGCTGGAACCGCAGCACAAGATCGGACCCGCAGGAAAGCGTCGCCTGGATCGCGGCGAGGATGCCGAGCGTGCTGAGGATCACCGGCGCATCGCGCGGGAGAATGGTGAGAAGATCATTGCCGATCCGCGCCATGCGCTGGACGGCATCACGAGGCAGCAGTCGACCTTTACGAACCGCGACCTCGCGACATTCGTGTTTCGGCATTCGGATGGCAAGGAGCAGTTCGATCAGGTGATGGCGGCGGTACGCGCCAGCTCCGAGCTGGTGGCGTTGGGCAAGGACGGACGCGACCAGGAACGGTTCACCAGCCGAGATATGATCGCGACCGAGGCGCGGCTGGAAAAGGTGGGCGATGACCTGGCGCGGCGTGGCGAGCATGGCGTGTCCGAGCGGCAGCGGGCCGGCGCGCTGGAGGCGGCGGAGCGGCGGGGGCTTACGCTGTCCGGTGAGCAGCGTGACGCCTTCGACCATATTACGGCCAGGCAAGGGCTGGCGTCGGTCGTCGGCTATGCCGGCACCGGTAAGTCAGCGATGCTGGGCGTCGCGCGCGAGGCGTGGGAGCGCGAGGGCTATCAGGTGCGCGGTGCGGCGCTGTCCGGGATCGCGGCCGAGAATCTGGAAGGCGGATCGGGCATTGCGTCGCGCACCATCGCCAGCCTGGAGCATGGCTGGGCGCAGGGGCGTGACCAGCTTGGACCCCGTGACGTGCTGGTGGTCGACGAGGCCGGCATGATCGGCACCCGCCAGATGGAGCGAGTGCTGTCCCATGTCCGGGATGCAGGCGCGAAAGTCGTGCTGGTCGGTGACCCCGAGCAGCTGCAGGCGATCGAGGCGGGCGCGGCGTTCCGGTCGATCGCCGAGCGGCATGGCGCAGCCGAGATCACCCAGGTTCGCCGGCAGCGCGAGGACTGGCAGAAGGAAGCGACGCGGGCGCTGGCGACCGGCCGTACTCCGCAAGCGCTGAATGCCTATGCCGCGCACGGCATGGTCCATGCCGTGGACACTCGCGACGCTGCACGTGCCGAACTGGTCGACAGTTGGGATCGCCAACGCCGGGCCGATCCCGACCAGACCCGCATCATCCTCACCCACACCAATGCCGAGGTCCGACAGCTGAACGTGGAGGCGAGAGACCGGCTTCGCATGACCGGCGAGCTGGGCGAGGACGTGGCGTTCGCGACCGACCGCGGGCATCGCGACTTCGCCGCGGGCGACCGGTGCATGTTCCTGCGCAACGAGCGATCGCTGGGCGTGAAGAACGGCACGCTGGGGACGATCGCGCACGTCACGCCGGAGGGCATGACAGTGCGGCTCGACGGCGGGCGCGAGGTGACGTTCGCGGCGAAGGATTATGCGGCGGTCGATCACGGCTATGCCGCGACCTTCCACAAATCGCAGGGCGTGACGGTCGATTGTGCGCATGTTCTTGCGACACCCGGGATGGACCGGCACAGCGGCTATGTCGGACTGTCGCGGCATCGCGAGGGCGTGCAGCTCCATTACGGCCGCGACGACTTTGCCGATCAGGGCAAGCT
>QDFQ01000046.1 GCA_003075315.1 Arthrobacter sp. TPD3018
CGCGGAAGGGCGATATGCACCGAAGCTCTTGAAGGCACAGCTGTCAACATGAGCCAGCAATGATCCCTTTGTGGACCGGAACATGACGTGGGGCCCAACCTGAATGGGATCGTTCCGCTGGAAGGAGCAGGCCGTCAACTTTACGGTGCCGCCATCCGCTGTGGTCCAGTCGAACAGAACATCAGCGGCGACAATATTATTCTCAAAATAGCAGCTATCGATGTGCGCCGCGGCTCCACCCTGCGCCGGTCCATCTCGAAAAAGGATACCGGCGCCTTTTCCTGTTACCGTCCCATTGCCTTCGAAGCAGCATGAACGAAATGCTATGTTGCATCCACCCTCAAAGCGAGCCGCAATCTCACCATTACCGCTCAGATTGCACGTAGTGAACGTATAGACATTAGGACTCGAAAAGCTGTCGCCGCGGGCGCTAAGCCCGATCACTCCGCCCAGAATGTAGACGTCGCGGGCATCGAATCGCAACGTGTCGATCGCATCGATGTTGGTCTCGAAGCCAGCAATCTCCACGTCGATGAGGCTAATTCCCTCCACCCCATTCAGTCGTAGCCCGGTTCCAGTGCGGTGTTTATCCTGGCGTCGTCGCAGACGCAGGCCGGAAATGACGAGCCGCAACGAAGGGCCATCGCCGCGCGCTGCCTTATGCGCGCGCGTCTCGAACGCTGGCTGGGCTGCCGGTCCTGCATAAAATAGCACGACATTGGCGCTACCTTCGCCCTCAATGGTCAGTCGGCGCATGTCGCCATCGTCGGCAATCTTCTGTTCGTCTCGCCAGACGTAGTTCAATGGACTTCCGATAAGGTATCTTCCGCCGGGGATGTAGAGGCGCCGCCCCGTGGTCAGCGTCGATTGATCGCGCGCAGATGCCGCGTCGATCGCAGCCTGGAACGCCGGTGCACAATCCACCAAGAGCTTTCCATCACGTACATCGTCGCGCATCGCTTGCGTCATGTATGTCATGACGTTGAGGCGTTCGCCGCTGTCTGGCGATAAATCAACGGTGGGTGAGCAGCCGGCCGGGGCTGCCGTGGCGGCGGAAACGGTTCCCACAAGAGATAGGCTGGCCAGCGCTTGGCGTCGGCCGATCAATGTACGCCACATGCCGCGCGCCATGCCTGAGGTAGCGATCAGATACCAGTCAGGTATCGGGTGACGCTCCTGACGTGCCAGCGCAAATGGGCGAAGCTGCGATGACTGGCGCGTTGCGCATCGTGGATGACGCGGACTTGCGATACCAGCCGGACCGCCCAGCCGTGTCGCCGAAGCCGACGGCCGATGTCGGCATCTTCCATGTACATGAAAAAGCGTTCGTCAAAGCCGCCGATGGCGCGAAACACCTCGCTGCGGAACACGATGAACATACCGGCGAGCCAATCGACCAGCATCGGATGCGATTGCAGACGGTAATCAGGATCGCGGCGCCGCAAAATCGCACGGGCAAAAAGGCGCGCGAAGGTCGGCGCGCGGCGGGCACTATCCTGTGTTTGACCATGGCTGTCGACAACCAACGGGCCGCATGCGCCGGTTCGTTCGTCGAATGCCGCAATCAGATCGCTTGTCGGGTCGCCGTCCAGCCGGATGTCGGGATTGACGATACAGAAATAGGGTGAGGCACAATGGGAAAAGGCACGGTTGTGATTCGCACCAAATCCGGCAGGCGCGTCGTTGACGACAAGCGTGATCGGAAGGTCTGCGAACTCGTCAAGAAAATCCATTGATTCCGGTATGTTGATGACAAGAACAATAGCCGTTCGCGACAGGTCAGTGCGTGCTAGGTCGTGCAACAAATGGCTGATCAGGGCACCCTGACCGTGGCTCACAATCGAAATGGTGACGAGCGGCGTCATGACAGGATTCCACTGGCGGCGAGATCGGCCGGTCGCTGCGCGACCTGTTCCAATCCATCTTCGAATATTCGGCGGGCAACCGGTTGCAGGCGTGTAAGGCGCACTTCGTCGAGGCTCAGCGTGACAGCGCGCTCCAAGACGTCTTCAATTTCAAGCGAAAGCGGCAGTAGATTGTCCTTCAGTTCGTCGCGCATGTAGG
>QDFQ01000047.1 GCA_003075315.1 Arthrobacter sp. TPD3018
TCGACATGTAGGGCAGTGGCTATGCCAGTCATCGCGATCATCAGCCAGAAGGGGGGGGCGGGGAAGACGACGCTCGCCATCCACCTTGCCGCCGCGGCGCAGGATGCGGGGCGCGTCGCGCTCATCATCGATACCGACCCGCAGGCGACCGCGAGCCAATGGGCCGCCTGGCGCGGCGACGCACCGCCTGAGGTGATCGACAGCCCGCCCCCGCGCCTCGCCGCCAAGGTCGCCGCGGCACAGAGCCAGGGGGCCGAGCTCATCGTCATCGACACACCGCCCCATGCCGACAGCGCGGCCCGCGCTGCGGTCGAGGTCGCAGACCTGGTGCTGATCCCGTGCCGCCCGAGCGCCTTCGACCTTTCGGCGATCCAGACCACCGCGAAGCTCGTCCAGCTGCTGAAGAAGCCGGCCTATGTCGTCTTCACCGCCGGCAACCCCAACGCGCCCCGCGTCTATGAAGAGGCCGGCGAGCTGGTCGAAGGCTTCGGCACACCGCCCTGTCCCGTCCAGATCCCCGACCGCGCTGCCTATCGCCACGCCAGCGGGGAAGGGCGCACCGTCATGGAATACGAGCCCGCGGGCAAGGCCGCCGACGACATTCGACAAATCTACACGTGGACATGTCGACAGCTCGGCCTGCCTACCCCCCGCAAATCCGCAAAGAAAGCCGCCGAATGAGCCGCAAACCCAGCTTCGCCAATCTGCGCAGTGCCGCGCCGACGCCTGCGGTCGCTCCCGTCGCAACGCCGGCCGCGACCGCCCCGACGCAGACGGCAACGCCAGCGAGCCGCCAGGGCCGCAAACAGATCGCCGGCTTCTTCAGCCCGGAAATGTCCTTCGCGATGCACACGCTCGCGCGCCGGCAGGGGCGGAGTCTCCAGGCGTTGATGGCCGAGGCGTTCAACGACGTGCTGAGGAAGCATGGTGAAAGCCCGATTGGGGATTAAGGGGTATGGTGCGCACACAAAGACGGCTATCATACCCTCATGCGCGGTAGATTGTTTCGAAGGCGGGTCTTGCTGACGGTCGTCTTGTCGACAGTGGTTGTCGTATCTGGATCAGGCGTTGCTCAGACGCGCTCGGTTAGGGATACGGCAACCGCGTATGGCGCCCGCCTTAATGCAAAGGGTCAGCCTGCCAATATCAATCCGGCCCGGATCAACAGTCGTGTGGCATCGCGGATCGACAATAGGCTCAACCTGCGGATCGAACGTTATCGACCCGAGGCTACTGCCGATCCCGGTGCGGCCTTCCGAACGACCATGAACGATAAGACCAGGGCCACGCCGGTCATTGCGCCGCCTCAGCAACAAGACGCCGATGATAGCACTCGATAGCCGAGCTTGACCCTCACAAGGGAAGCGGTCTCAGGTGTTGTTGATAGCGTTCAGGATGGCACGCCCATAAGCCGTCTTCTTGAACCGCTCGCCGGCGGTTCGCGCCTGGTCGGCGTCGATGAAGCCCTTCTCGAAGGCGATCTCTTCGAGGCAGGCGACCTGCACCCCCTGGCGGTGCTGGAGCGTGCGGACGAACTCGCCCGCCTCGAGCAGGCTGTCGTGCGTGCCGGTGTCGAGCCAGGCGTAGCCGCGGCCCATCTGTTCGACGTAGAGGTCGCCCGCTTCCATGTAGAGGCGATTGAGGTCCGTGATCTCGAGTTCGCCACGCGCCGAAGGCTTCAGGTTGCGGGCGTATTCGACGACGCGGTTGTCGTAGAAATAGAGGCCGGTCACCGCATGGTTCGATTTGGGCGCCTCGGGCT
>QDFQ01000048.1 GCA_003075315.1 Arthrobacter sp. TPD3018
GCTCTGGTTGCTTTGAGCCTTAATCAGGGGATTCTCTTACTGGTCACGCTGCAGCAGGCACTCCGCACCACTTGGTTCGGCTGGCGCGCGTTCGTTGGCAGCATCGATCTCGCCGAGGCGCGTCGGTTATCGGGTTTCGTGGTCATGGCCGCCACCACCGCAATCGTATCACCGCTTAGCCAAATCCTCGTGCGCAGCACGCTGGTTGACCGGTTTGGCCTGACCTACGCCGGTTACTGGGATGCCATGTGGCGCATCAGCACGCTTTACCTAACGCTTATCACGACGACCCTGTCACTATATTATCTCCCACGCATTGCCGAAATCCGGCACTGGCCGGAGATGCGCCGCGAGCTGCTGCTGGTATACCGTACCGTATTGCCATTGGTGATTGCCGCTTCCGCCGCGATCTTTATCGCCCGCGATCTTATCGTTTCACTCTTATTTGCCGATGATTTCCGGCCTATGCGCGTCCTTTTCGCCTGGCAGATGGCTGGGGACGTTGTGAAAATTGCGTCTTGGCTGCTCGCATTTCTGATGATCGGACGTGGACTGGTGAAAAGCTTTGTCGTGAGCGAGATCGTAGCAGGCCTCATGTTCTGGATGGCGACAATCGTCTGCACGCGCCTTTTCGGGTTCCAAGGAGTCGCGATCGCACATCTCCTGACCTATACCGTCTATGCCCTGCTCGTTGCCACACTCACCATCTCTACCTCGCGGCGACGCACCGTCATGTTCCCTCCCGACACACAGGACACGGCATGAAGATCCTCATTCCGATGGCGGCGTTTGGAACGTCCGGTGGCGCGCGGGTCTTGTCACGGCTCGCCGATGCTTGGATTGACGCAGGCCATGACGTTGATGTCTTGGTGCCACGCGCCGCGGGGCAACCCTATTTCCCGACCAGGGCGCGTATCCTGCGTACCAATTTGCACGGCGCAGTCGAAGTCATGCCGTTGGGAGAGGGCCTTGAACGCTCTGGACTACATAACAATTTCGCGCTGCGTGCCGGCCTGGCGCGGATTGGCGACCGCTACGACGTAGTCCTCGCCAACCACAATCTCACCGCGTGGGCAGTAGCACTGGCCGGAGTGCCGCGACGTGCCCGCTTTTACTATATCCAGGCATACGAACCCACTTTCTGCTTGAATCCCTTTGCGCCGGGCCGCTACGCGTTAGCCCGGCTGTCGTATTCGCTGCCGCTGACGCAAATTGTGAATGCCCCATCCTATCC
>QDFQ01000049.1 GCA_003075315.1 Arthrobacter sp. TPD3018
GAATCGGTGCGGGCGATGCGCTGGTCGCATGGAGCTTCTATCCAGGTAAGAATCTGGGCGCGATCGGCGACGGAGGCAGCGTGACGACCGGTAATCCGGCGCTTGCCGACCGGCTTGCGATGCTGCGCAACTACGGCTCTCGCGTAAAATATCACAATGAGGTGATTGGCTATAACAGTCGTCTCGACGAGCTGCAGGCGGCTATGCTGCGGGTCAAGCTGCGGGCACTCGACGCGGAAAATGCACGGCGCAAAGAGATTGCTGCGCGTTATCTTGACGGCCTGCGCGGCGCAGACATCATCTTGCCCACAGTACCTGACTGGGCAGATCCGGTGTGGCACCTGTTCGTCATTCGTCATGCCAACAGGGATGGCCTTGCGGAACGGCTGAAGCGCGACGGTGTTGCGACCATGATCCATTATCCCGTACCGCCGCATTTACAGCCCGCTTATCGTGAGGCAGGGATCCTCGAAGGCAGCTTGCCGCTGAGCGAACGCATCCATCGGGAAGTGCTTAGCCTACCAATGGGGCCGACCCTTTCGGACGATGAGGTCGAACGGGTCATCGCCGCGGTACGACACAGCGCCTGAGCTGATCGCATGTCGCTATTGAAGACCAGCGCTCTAAACGGCGTTGCGGTCGTTGTTCGTACCGGCACGGCGCTCGTGCTCAACAAGGTGCTTGCAATCTATGTCGGCCCGGCCGGCTATGCTCTGATCGGTCAGTTTCAGAACGCCCTGACGATGGCGATCACCTTTGCGACCGGTGCGACAGGCAATGGCGTGGTAAAGCTGACCGCCGAATATGTCACGGATGGTGAGCGGCAACGGCGGATGTGGCGTACCGCAGGATTGCTTGTTTTGGGCGCTTCTATCGTCGGCGCTGCGCTCATCTTGGCGTTCCGCGATCAGCTCGCGTCCGCGTTTCTGCACGACCCCGGCTATGCCGGCGTGTTCGTCTGGCTGGCAGCCTGCCTCCCTCTTATCGCGGGCAACGCGCTGCTGCTCGCCATCATGAACGGCAAGAAGGAAGTGCGCCGTTTCGTGACCAGCAACATCGGTGGCTCGATCGTATCGCTGCTGGTGAC
>QDFQ01000050.1 GCA_003075315.1 Arthrobacter sp. TPD3018
GGACGACCCGATCGAAACCTGCATGAGCAACCGCGGCTGGCGACTCTACGCGCTGACGCGACGCGAGCAGACGGCGTGGGCACGACTGTCCGCGCCAGCCCGCGCGCGCCTTGCCGACACGCTCACCGGTGCCACGCAACTACGCTGGGGACGCCTCGTCCGCCCGGCATCGCGCCTGCGACTGAACGGGGGCAGCCTGAAACACTAGCGATGACCGCCCGCCCGCTGATCACAGGCCTAGCGCTGCGTATCAGCAGGCAGGGCGGGCGACATGGTGATCGTGCAGGGCAGGGGCTTACGCGCCTTGTCCGCGCGCTTGCGGCATGCCTCCAGAGTGTTCCGATTAGCGGTGACGATCCGGTCGCCCGCCGCGATATTCGCGAACGCCTTGGGCCCGGCGCTCCGCATCATGCGCTGTCCGCCCTCCCACATCGGCATGGCGAGCGTGCGCGCCGCCATCTTCTCGGGCCATTGCCAGCCCGCGGGGACGGCACGCGCGACGATGCCGGCGAATACCGCCCATACGATCATGCCGACGACGATCCCGCCGATCGCGGTCCACGCGAGCCAGCGGTTCTGCTCGTCACTGCGCCGTGCCGAGACGGTGACGGCTTGCAAGGCACGCGTCGCATCGCGTAGCTCGCCGGCTGCGGTCTTCACTGCCTGCCGGTCCTCGGCGACAGCCCCGGTGATCCGGGCGGCGACCTGACGTGCGACCGTCTCTTCCTCCGTTGCCTTCCGCAAGATTTCCGCGCGCTGGTAGGTGGCGGTCGCAAGCTTCGTGATCTGCCCCAGCGTCTCGCTATAGTCGGGCGGTTCAGGCCGATCGTCACGCGCCGCGATCCCTTCGATCGCGCGCCGGAGCAACGCCAGTTCGCCGCGTACGCCTTCGAACGCTTCCGCCGCGGCATCCCGTTCGTATTCGCCCTCGTCCATGTTGCCCCCTCTTTCCGCACGACGGCACGAAACCCTACCGGCTCATACCCCGGTCGCGGTTCCGGCCCGGTTCGATCGATCGCATCAGCGCGTCACCGATCGAGCGCTCGCGTTGCATGTCCAGCTCCAGCTCCGATGCGCGACGGCGCAGCGCGGATTCGAGCTGCGGATCGCGGGCGAGCCCGGCCGCTTCTGTCTCCATCCGCGCCTGCACCCGTTCGGCGCCGGCGCTGTCGCCGCTTCGCTCGAGCCCGGCACGCTGCCGCTGCATCGCCTGCCAGCCGGCGACGAACCGATCAGCGCGTGCCTCAGGATCGAGCCGCACACGCTGTTCCTCGGCCATCGCCCGCACCGCCCCATCCGTATGGCCGCTCACCGCCTGATCGATCAGCCCAGGCTCGCGCTGCATCGCGGACGCAAGGTCGCGAGCGGCATAGGGGCGGATCGCATCCAATGCCGCAATCGCGCGCCGTACCGCAGTGTCCTGATGCGGCAGCACCGGCAGGTCCCGTGCCTGCATCCGCCGCACGTCGGCCGCAACGCGGGCATAGTCACGGATTGCCTTGGCTTGGTCAGGACGGTCGGTGCCGATCGCCGCTCCGTCACGCTCGACCGCAGGCTTCGGCCGGAACCCCGCGAACATGCCGCGCGCGCCATCCCGAACCATGTCGCGCACCTTCTCCACCATCTGGCGTGTGCGTTCCGGGAATCGGATTTCGY
>QDFQ01000051.1 GCA_003075315.1 Arthrobacter sp. TPD3018
ACCCCGGCCCATTCGGCTCGTCAGCCCGCCCCTGTCGTAAACGAACAGGAGGTTCACATGCATATTCAGACCGCACGCACCCAGGTTTGGCTCGCGGAACTGGCCAGCATTCAGGCAGAAATCGAAGCGCACGGTATGCCCGCGGCACCCCGGCCCGCTCGCAAGCGGACCCGCAAGCTCAAGCCGCTCTGGGAAGAATGAGGCGACGGGGCGGCGCAGCCGCCCCGCTCTCGGCATGTCTCATGCCAGTGACATTTACCCCCCCTTTTCCATGCCCCCGCTTGCCAACGGACCGAGGTTGCGGCCGTGAAGGGCGCGGCGATTTCGCCAAACCGTGTCTCGCGGTGACATTTACCCCCCCCCTTCGCGATCGTTTCAGCCGAACGTGGATTGAAACTTCCCCGACGTTCTGAATGATGGGTTCGACTGGGGAGCACCATGAAGACACTCGTTCTGATCGCATTGCTTGCGGCGAGCCTTCCTGCATCGGCGCAGGCGCAGGATACGTCCAAATCGCCGGACGGACTGTACACGGTCTCGATCGTTCCCAACGGCGCGGGGGATGAGAATGGCTCGGGCGCGGAGGCGCTGGTTCTCTACAGCACCAAGAGCAACCTCAAACGTCGGCTGCTCGTATCCAAATGGGATGGCGATTATGCCCGCAACCTCGCCAACCTCTCAAAGCCATTGTTTTCCCTCGATGGCGGCTATGTCTACTTCAACAGCTCGGACGCATCGCCGAACTCCAGCTACGTTCATCAATTCGATCTGAAGCTAAACGC
>QDFQ01000052.1 GCA_003075315.1 Arthrobacter sp. TPD3018
TCGACCTGTCGGGCCCCTCCCCCGTCGTGACGACGGTGCGCAGCATGAAGCTCGGCACGCAGGCGGAAGGCTGCGTCGTCGACGACCGGACGGGCACGCTCTACGTCGCCGAGGAAGACGTCGGCCTGTGGCGCTTCGCCGCGGACCCCGCCGCCCCCGCAACCGCCACCCCGATCGCGCGCGTCGACGGCAAGACGCTCGTCGCCGACGCCGAGGGCCTGGCGCTCGCCCCCAAGGGACGCACCGGCGGCTATCTGATCGTCTCGAGCCAGGGCGACAGCGCCTATACGGTCTACCGCCTGCCCGGCGTGACCTATGCCGGCCGCTTCCGCATCGGGGGAGGCACGATCGACGGCACCAGCGACACCGATGGCATCGAGCTGGCCTTGGGCGACTTCGGCCCGGCTTACCGCCAAGGCCTCTTCGTCGCGCAGGACGGCGACAACGCGCCCGACACGCAGAATTTCAAATACGTCAGCTGGGCGAAGGTGAAGGCGGAGCTAGGCCTGTAGGATTGTCGACACGTCGAGGTGTCAGCCGGCATAGGCCTTGACCAGGTCGTACAGGTAATCGCGGCCGGTATAGACCGCCTTCACGATCGCGCGTTCGTTGAGGCCGTGCGTGCCGTTGCCGTCGGGATCCCCGTACAGGCCCGGCGGGCCGTAGGACGGGATGCCGATCGCTTCCAGATAGATGCCGTCGGTCGCGCCGGTCGACATCATCGGGGCGAGCGGCACGCCCGGATAATAACGCGCGAGCAGCCGTTCGGCAGGCTGGACAATCTTCGGGTCGAGCGGCGGGGGCACGGCCGCGGGCCCGCGATCGTCGACCTGCTTCACGGTCATGCGCGGATCGGCGATCACCCGCTCCAGCGT
>QDFQ01000053.1 GCA_003075315.1 Arthrobacter sp. TPD3018
CAGGATGGGCACGTCTTGGCTGGAATCTGACATCACGGAGCGGAGCAGCGTGTTGGAGATCCAGGCGCTTCGAGTCTGCCCATTGGCAGCAGCGATGCGGTCGATCTCTGACGTAAGATCATCACCAAGCCTGACTGTTACCTTCATCACTCAAGCCCCGTGCAGCGGCGCCTCATAAACCAGTGTCCGACATTGGTGCCATGAGGCATATCCTGCCATCCCTCTTCCTTTATCCATATACCCCTAAATGACTAACTCTGCAATCGAACCAATCTCAACGACGCGGAGTGGGGTGTATGTGGATGGGGCAGTCCCCAATCGACCCGTCAGACGATCGCAGCCCGGGTGGTGCCCCTGCCCAACCGGTCCGGTCTCATGCGTCCAAGTTGCAGCCCCATACGGCGATAGGGTGTGACCAAGCCTAGCAATGTCGCATGTAATCCGACATGAACTAACTCACCCCTCAATCGAAAAACGGAGGAATCGCCGTGGCCCGCACATCATCGAAGCCGAATGACCTAGCATCGATCCAGGCACAGAAAGACCGCCTTCTCGCACAGATTGCGGAGCTCGATGTTCAGGCTAAGGAGGTCGAGGAGGAAGAGCGAGATGCAGGCCGTCCCACGCTTCTTGCGGCGCTGGATCGCGTGAAAATCAGGAAACTCGGAAAGGCGGACGCTCGCTTGATCGCCAACGCCATCGCATCTTTTGGCGGCTCAGCGGTAGCCGCTCATCTTGGTTCGCTT
>QDFQ01000054.1 GCA_003075315.1 Arthrobacter sp. TPD3018
TTCTCGAACGTTGAGCTGCTATTTTATGATAATTCACCGACCGACGAGCTACGGGCACTAGCCGGAAATGACGATTACACGCACGATCCGTCTAATCCTGGTTTCTCTTACGCCAACAACCAGTTGATCCTGCGGGCAAGGCACAAGGCGATATTGCTCCTCAATCCCGACATCTTCGGTCTCACTCCATCTTTTTGGGAGAGACTGAAGTCTCAGTTAGCCGAAGATCGTGTTCTTTTCATCAAACTGCTCAATGCTGATGGAACGCACCAAGACTGCGTCGGCAGCCCAGTTGGGCTGGGTCGTGCGCTGCGCCGCCAACCGGATTATGCTAGCATGATCGAGCCCACTACTGTCGGCGCAGGCATCATGGCCTTCATGCTGACGACACGTGCGGTATTCGCCAAGGTTGGACTGTTGGACTGTGATTATCCGCTATACGGCGAAGATATGGACTGGAGTCATCGCGCAAACCTTCACGGCGTTCCAGTGATATACGATCCGCGCTTTTCCTTGACACATCTGGGCGGTGCCTCCGCAAGCGATCGCTGGTCGCGAGCGCAGTCGTCGGCGCGGAAATATCGCGCAGACAGCATCTTCATCGACAAGCATGCCCGTGGCGCACGCTGGCTCACATTGCGGCTGCTCAACCAAGTAAAATTGCTGCGGGCGCGCTTCGCATGACATCCCCCGTCTGCATCGTTGTGCCGTCGCTGAAGATTACCGGAGGCAC
>QDFQ01000055.1 GCA_003075315.1 Arthrobacter sp. TPD3018
GCCAGATACCTTCGGTCTCACCTGGACGAGTTCAAGCGCGTCGATCTCGCACTGGCGGCCTACAACGCCGGCCCTGGCAGGGTACGAACCTTGGGAAGGATCCCACCCTTCAGGGAGACGATCGATTACGTTGCGGCGATCACCAAGGGGTGGAGCAGCGGTGCCTATCGAGCCGCATCCGTGCAAACCGCCGCGATGCCGAGTGCGGCAGGCTGGCGGGGCAGGGGGGTCCAGCTGCTGGCTTACACGTCGACGAGCGTGCCGAACCCGAGGTAATGGGCAAAGTAGATCGCGATCCCGAGTATAGCCGGTGCACCCAAGAGGTAGTTGAGCTGCCAACGAACCCACAGCCGCGGCGCGACGAGGACCTTGTCGAGCATGGTCGTGGTAGGCAGCCGGCTGTTTCCCGTGCGATAGTCATAGGCGGTCTTGATGACCGCGAAGACGGCGCACATCGCGACCATGACGCCGACGGCGGCATAGAGGGAGAGCCAGGCCTGGAGTGTCGCTTGGGGCATATTGACCACCTAGCAGCAAGATGCTGACGATCGCTTAACCCTCTTGGGGGTGCAAAGTTACCAACCTGCCCGGACGCGTGGGTGCTGATGACTGATGGTGGCAAGCTAACTGACTCGCTCCGGCATGGCCGACTGACTCGACGCGGCGTCGTCCACTCCGAGCGATGAACGGCCCCGGCAGCGATGCCGGGGCTTTTCGGGTCTGCTTAGCGCCAGAAGGGAGTATTGGGGTTTCGGCTGCGCTTCCGCTCCGGCAGCATGCCGTTGTAATTGTCATAC
>QDFQ01000056.1 GCA_003075315.1 Arthrobacter sp. TPD3018
TGCAGTCCACGCTCTGGTTTATCGGCAATCCTTCGCCATACCGGGGATGGGCAACCAGCTCACATATTTGGCGAGCAGGGTTCTACCTCGATCGTTGGTCAATCGGATTGCCGCCCTCCCATATCGGCGCCCGTAGGGCGGCACCACATAAAAGGGGCAGGAAAGCCTGCGAATAGCATCTGCTGGCATCGTACCGGATTTGTTCGCCCTTAGCGTGCAGATACGTCACTTTCGTGTAGTCACCCCTACAAGACCTTCACCGCCGAACAGGATGGCGGCGCGATCGGCGGCATCGTCGATATCGTGACGCGCAGCCCGCTCGACCTGAAGCGCCGCTACACGATGCTCGACGGCTATGGCAGCTACCAGTCGTTCCGCGGGCCCGACGGGCGCAACACGATCGGCGGCAGCGCGCAGCATTGGGGCGGCGGGGCCAAGGGCGTGTTCGCCGACCGCTTCGGATCGCACGGCCAGTTCGGCATCCTGCTGTCGGCGCGCTACCAGAGCCGCACGCGCAATTCCGCCAAATGGTGGCAGCCGGTGAAGAATTACTTCGACGCCGGCGGCAAGCTGCTCGCCGGCCCCGATGCGGGCAATTGGGACGGGCGCGCGGTGCCGGGCGACCATAGCTATGGCAGCTATACCAACCGGCTGAGCACCGCGGGCA